>CAWADI010000001.1:0-65071 GCA_963780765.1 uncultured Alphaproteobacteria bacterium
AAAAAATAGCACCGTCTTACGTTCAATTGGCACGCCTCGTCGTTTTGCTGCGGTGCAACGCTTGGGCAGAAGTCGAAGGTTGAGCGGACCATCCACGGACATAGTCGAGTCGACGCTCATGACCCCCTAACCGGACATTCCACCAATGTAGGATGGCGCTCGCCGCGAGCTTTTGGGCTCGCGAATCACGGGCTGGCAACTTCCCGGAATTTGCGAATGAGGGCGGCGGAAGCATTGTAGAAGCTGTCGGTCGGGTTCGTGCGGCAGTAATCGTCGATCCACTTCGCCAGATCCTCCGTACGCTGTCCGCCGGACACATCCCCCTCGTGGTCCGCACCATAGTGGTTATACGCAGTCATATAGCCGAGCACCCATGCGATCATGGTAGCGGCGTCGACCGCATCGCCAGCTCGACGTTCAGACCACGAACTGCAGGAAAGGTTACCTTGTCCCAATACGGGCAGATCATCTTGCGCGGCAACTTCCATCGTCAACGCGAGCAGCGTCGCAGAGAGTAGAACGGCCCACTTAGCCCTCGTCTTCATCTTCTGTCCTTTCGAAAGATTCGATCCGCTGCGGGTCGAGTCTGGGAGCTTGGAGACGTCCAACACCAATGGCAAACAGGCGGGAACTTCCCTTGGGAATTTCGGATGCGAATGCATGGACCGATCAAGTGAAGCGGGCGCGAACCAAATTCGCGCCCACCATTAAATCTCGCCTCGAAGAAATCAGTAGTCCATGCCTCCCACCCATTCCCATTCCGCCACCGGGCATGGCCGGGGCCTTGTCCTTGGGCTTCTCGGCGATCATGGCTTCGGTGGCGATCAGGGCTGAGGCAACGGACGCCGCATCCTGCAATGCCACGCGCACCACCTTGGTCGGGTCGATAATGCCGGCCGCGACCATATCGCAGTATTCTTCCTCCTGCGCGTCGAACCCATAGTTGCCCGACTTCTCCAGGAGCTTGCCGACCACGATCGAGCCTTCGACGCCCGCGTTCTCGACGATCTGGCGAACTGGCGCTTCGAGCGCCTTCGCCACGATGTTGATGCCGGCGGCAATGTCGGCGTTTTTGGAGGTGAGCGCTTCCACCGCCTTCTTGGCTCTCAGCAGGGCGACACCGCCGCCTGCAACGACGCCTTCCTCGACCGCGGCGCGGGTAGCGTTCAGCGCGTCATCGACGCGGTCCTTGCGCTCCTTCACCTCGACTTCCGTCGAGCCGCCGACCTTGATCACGGCAACGCCGCCGGCGAGCTTGGCAAGCCGCTCCTGCAGCTTTTCCTTGTCGTAGTCCGAGGTCGTCTCCTCGATCTGCGATTTGATCTGGCCGATACGAGCCTGGATGTCGGACTTCTTGCCGGCGCCATCGATGATGGTGGTGTTGTCCTTGTCGACACGCACGCGCTTGGCACGGCCGAGCATGTCAAGCGTTACGTTCTCCAGCTTGATGCCGAGATCTTCGGAGATCATCTGGCCGCCTGTAAGAGCAGCGATGTCTTCCAGCATGGCCTTGCGACGATCGCCGAAGCCAGGCGCCTTCACAGCGGCAACTTTGAGCCCGCCACGCAGTTTGTTGACAACCAGTGTCGCCAAGGCCTCGCCCTCCACATCCTCGGAGATGACAAGGAGAGGTCGAGCGGACTGAACAACGGCTTCGAGGATCGGCAGCAGAGCCTGCAGATTCGTGAGCTTCTTCTCGTGCAGCAGGATGTGCGGATCTTCAAGCTCGACAGTCATCTTGTCGACATTGGTGATGAAGTAGGGCGAGAGATATCCACGATCGAACTGCATGCCCTCGACAACGTCGAGTTCGGTTTCCATACCCTTGGCTTCCTCGACCGTGATGACGCCCTGGTTGCCGACCTTCTCCATCGCTTTGGCGATCATCTGGCCGATTTCGGCCTCGCCGTTGGCCGAGATTGTGCCGACTTGGGCAATTTCATCTGAGGATTTGATCTTCTTTGACCTTTTCTGCAGGTCCTCAACGGTGGTTGCTACAGCCATCTCCACCCCACGTCTGAGGTCCATCGGATTCATGCCGGCGGCAACCGCCTTGGCACCTTCTCGAATGATTGACTGAGCCAGAACGGTGGCTGTCGTTGTACCGTCGCCGGCGATGTCGCTGGTCTTGGAAGCAACCTCGCGGAGCATCTGGGCGCCCATGTTCTCGAACCTGTCATCAAGCTCGATTTCTTTCGCTACACCCACACCGTCCTTGGTCGTGCGCGGCGCGCCATAGGACTTGTCGATGACCACGTTGCGACCCTTCGGTCCAAGTGTCACCTTCACCGCGTTGGCGAGAATATCGACTCCGCGCAGCATGCGCTCGCGCGCATCGGCGCCAAACTTTATGTCTTTAGCAGGCATGTTGGAATTTCCTTTTGGTTGAATTTGTGATGCGGCCGAAGCGTCGATCAGGCGGCTTTCTTGACAGTCGCCTTGCCCTCAACCACGCCCATGATGTCGGACTCTTTCATGATCAGGAGTTCTTCGCCGTCGATCTTGACTTCAGTGCCGGACCACTTGCCGAACAGCACCATCGTCGCCGACCCTCACGTCGATCGGGATGAGCTTGCCGGCTTCGTCCCGGCCGCCCGGGCCGACGGCGATGATCTCGCCCTGCATGGGTTTTTCCTGGGCAGTATCCGGGATGATGATGCCGCCTTTGGTTTTGGTGTCTTCTTCAACGCGACGCACGACCACACGGTCATGCAGCGGGCGGAATTTCATGTTTAGACTCCTTTGGTTGAGCGTCATTGGCAGAAGCCGCGCTTCTGCGGTCACCGCGCAGATGTGCGAAATGTTTTTGCTGTGAGAACTGCACTCGCACTCGATGGGCGTGAGTGCTAACGCGCTATTACACACATGGTGCGTCATTTCCCATCAGCAAGGGGAAATGGAACAGAAGTCGAAATAATAGTGCGGCTTGAGGGCGCCGAACGAATTAGTGAGAAACGAATTCAGTAAGAAGAGCAGTATTGTAATTCGCAAGTTCATCACCACTTACAACCAATACGCGAGTCCCTATCGCGTGGTTTATCCCTACGAAATTCTGTGTGCAGGACGTGCGGTTGCTATTCGTCCCGGACAACTTTAGCAGCACTATCGTATAGTTATCTGGGGGCGCGCACGGTGTCGCCGGTAGCGATCCTCACCTCCGGCGCAAATTGTGCGTTATTGCGGGTTATTGCGAACGGAGCCCGTCCCAATGAAACAGCAGCACAAATTCTCGGTCGGTCAGCAGGTACAGTATTCATCGTCAGATCCTGATCGTTTTCGGGCCTCGGGAACATTTGAGATCACCGGGCTCCTGCCCAGCGAAGGCTCCGATCTTCAGTATCGAATTCGAAATTCGCTGGAAAAGTTTGATAGGGTTGCAAAAGAATGGCAGCTCGACGTGATTGATGAGCGCCAATGAACACCAGAAGGAGTTGCAAGCTCGTGACTTTCCCCCAGTCTTTTCAGTTGACCGGCATGGACAAAATGCTGCCTGCCGGCACTTACGAGGTGACAACGGAGGAGGAGCCGATCGGCGACTTTGTGTACGAGGCCTACCGCCGCATCTCCACCAGCATCTATGTGCCCGCACGGCCGGGCGATTATGGAATCGGTCAGATCATTTCGATCGACCCAGATGAATTGGCGGACACACTGAAGAAAACCTCCGCTTAGGCTCCCAGGTTTGCAATCCGGAGGAATCAACGTGACAGACTTCAACTACGATGCTCCAGCAGAGTTCTATGGCTGGAGAGGCCAAGGCATGCGACGGGGGGCTGTTACCTACCGCCGGTTCACCACCGCCGCAGAAGCTATTCGCCATGCGATAGAAGACGTTTCATCTGCCGCCTTGGGTAGCTGCGCACTCGAGGTAGACGGAGAACGGATTCAGGGCAGAGAGATCCGGACGCTCTACACGAACTCCAAGTTTCCCCTGCAGCGAGCCTCGCCGCGTAGAGCTTGAACGGTACGAACCGAACGTAAACGGATTCTTGGATCATCTGTTGAGGTCAGGGAGGCTTATCGATGTCAATCCATGCGGACTGGTGCATGCCAGAGCAATTGAGCGTACTGCAGGAAATTTTGATCCCTTATGGCTTGATCTAGAGAAAAGTCGGAGCAAGTACATGTTCCCCTACGCGCAGGCCAATCGCGAACGGATTGCCATTCTCGTCGTCAAGCACGTCAACGATGAATCCTTTGGACGTCGCTCAGCTCAAACGAGCCACCCTTGATGAGTTCGATGCTTCACATAAAGCAAGCGCTGCGTTGCCTTCTTCGGTTGCTCCCGCTCTGCAGGACGCTGGATCAGAGAACGATCCGCACTAAGCTCGACCGAGGGGTTCTGCCCAGCAAGGAAGACCAATGCGCTAACCTTCTTGTCATTTTGCTGACAGCAGTGACCCTGATCACGGCACAGATTATCGGCCGCAAATTGCAAAATTTGGAAGGCATCAGAGCGGTGTCATCGCGGGTAACGGTCATACATAAGAACCAAACCTCGCCCAGCATCGGCGAGCTCGAAGCTCGTGTGGCGAAGCCAGACAGCGGTACCGGCGAAGTCGATAGCGATGACGTTCTCGCCCTCCACTGGCGGGACCCGTGGATCTGATTGGAGATTTCTTTGTCTGGGACCAAAATGCATTTGCGCAAATCTACTTTAGCGATCCCGGCAAATCGCCTGCCCGCTTCAAAAAGGAGGCGCACAGCCCGCCGACTTCCGGTAAATCATTGACGTCTTGGCGACTCCTGAGAGTTCGCAGTTAGGCTAGATGGCAGTAGCGTCCCGCCGCGCACGGTCTAACGAGCAGAACAATCAGTCGGGTCATCTTGTAGGGACGAAGATGGAGGCTATATGCATGATGTAGTTTGAGTGATGCTCATTCAGATTATTTTTTACTCAATTGGAGTTAAACCCATATGACCAATGTTAGCTCGAATACCAGTTCACCGAGTACAGAACCAAGAACAGATGCTGCTCAAGGAAATCGGCGCAAAGTGGACCAACAAGTTCTCCGCCGACGAGTTGTCTGCTCTGAAGAGCAAAGACGACCTCATTAGCCAGGTCGTCGCGAAGTATCAGTCTTGAAAAAGGCCAAGCTCAGCGCGATGTTGACGCTTTGATGAAGGACCGCCGGATCTAAGGCGGCGCTGCCGAATTGGCATCGATCCGGGGCCGCCGTGGGCGGCCCCGAGTGTCTTCGGGACAGGCTACTTCACAAAAACAGACAGCCAAGCCGGTGAACCACCGGTTCATGCTGCAACCAATCAAGATACTCGCCAGAGTAGTTCTGGAAAGGCGCGATGAATTGGGCAATCGGAAAGCTCGGAACCTCATTTGTCAATGTCAGCAAATGGCTGCAGCGCCCCCGGCAATCTCCGGAACGCGGCGCCCTGCTGAGCGACCATTCGCTAAAGGATATCGGTTTGGCGCGTTTTGACCTTCTCTACGGGATCATCCGGCGCGACAGGTAGTGGTCTTTAGACTTCACGAAAATCAATGCCATGGTGCAGCAATGCTTTGCCTTGCGCGCCTGGCGAGCAAGGCGGCAGCTGGTCGCCGCAACCAGGTAGCTGACAATCAGTTCGCTGTGGCTTTGAGGAGCAGTTCGGCACATGCCAGGCTGACACCCTTAACCACCTTGTCGCTGCCGGGCATGATCGCCGCGCCGTTTTTTTCCATGAAGGAAGCCTGCTGATAGGGGCTCGTGATGCCCTTCAGCTCAGCCAATTTGGCTTCCGCACCTGACTGCTGGTTGAACTGCAGGAAACAAATGGGCGCCAGAGCCTTCGCCACTTCGGTGGTGGCGTGTTTATCCGCTAGGGTGGTTGCCGAGGAACCGGTGACCCAGCCGCCCCAGCTGAATCCGATGATGGCGAGAGCAACTGCTCCGCCGACCGCGCCCCACGCAGCTGGCTTGACGTTCGGAGAGATTTTCATGACTTTTCCTTTCGAGGAGAGGGGAGGGAAAGATTTCCCTAATCCGAATCCCAAATCTACAGCGCAACGGAGCATGCTGCTGTACAGAACAGCACACACCGCGCGCTCCTCAAGAAACCGAACCTGAGTTTTGGTTAAACCGCGATTTGGCCACACGGATTACCTGGCGGGCACATTTGTCCGTATTCGGGACCAATTCGCAGGTTCGATGAGTACCAACTTACTGAAAGATGCGAGACGACTTGTATTCTTATTTTGGTCTGATCCGCCTATGTTAGATACGGATCAAAAGTCAAACCACAATGGGAAATGCCGCGAATACGAAAATATATATCCTGGATTTGAGGCGGCGCCACGAGCACTATGACCTGAGCGCGGTCCAGAGTGCCTCGACTTCCGCCGCCATAAAGCAGACGGCAGCTCGGTGTTGTCCTAATCGGAGGGCGAGCGTCTAAACCGTTATGGTGGCCGTAACGAGAATTTTGTTCTCGTTTGAGGCTGTTGTCGCGCGCTTTGGGATATCAAGGGCGAAGCCCTTGGCTAGTTAGATTAGTCGTGTTTGAAGACCTTCTTGTTCCTGATTCCTTCGCTTAGCTCGGAAATAGCTGCCGCAATTGAACGCAAGGCCGCCGCTGTCTCAGCGGCAGCGATAACGTTCGCTTCTTCAAGCGATAGGTCTGGCTTCCCGTTACGGCTGCGCCAATCGAGAAAGCCAAGATTATCATCCAGGGTAAATCTAACGGCGACGGGCATACCTTCCTCCGATGTATTGGCGAATATGTTGGCTAGGTCCTTCCATTTTTAAGTCGGAAGATAGCATCAGCGCGTTTTGCGCCTCCTGGCAACAAGGTCGGTAATCAGGTCTTGCAAGGCGTAGCAAGTTGTCGCTGTCTGAGTTTGGCACGGATGCGAAGTAACGCGGCGCCATTTGTGGCTGCTTCTAGTACCTGAATCATAGTTGGCTGACACCGGCGGCCTTTGAAGCGGCGCTGATGCACCTTGGTTTTGGTCCAGACGAACGGCTTGGCGTTTTCAATGTAGGCCTCGATGAAGGCGTCGATGTGCTCGCGCAGTTCGGTAACGGAGGTGAAGGAAGCACCGCGCAAGGACTTGCCTTCCAGGATTGAAAACCAGATCTCGACTTGGGTGAGCCACGAGGCCCGTGTCGGTGTGAAGTGGAAATGGACATTGGCGTGACGCTTGAGCCAGCGGTCATTCTTGGGCTTGTGGGTATTGAGGTTGTCGAGAACGACGTCGATGTCCTTGCCGGCATGGGCGGCGACGATGTCGTTCATGATGTCGAGAAACTCGACGCGCCGGCGACGCTGTGCATGAGCGTCGTCACCCTGCCGGTGGCCACCTCGAAGGCGGCGAACAGCGTTGAGATGCCATTGCGCTTGTAATCGTGGCTATCCCGCAGCAGCGCGATCTCGCGAGGTCACTGGCTAGCTGAAGCGACAATACAATGATGTCGAATTCACTTAAGTGTCATCCTTATGTTCATGCAGAAATCGAGCAATCTGCTGTTTCAAACGGAATCGCCGCTCGGGGTCGCTCATGGATGCAGCGTCCTCAAACAGGTCCCGCTGGATTTCGGTGGGGAGATCGTTCCACTGAAGGATAACCGCAGCGCCCAGACACCGCAAAATACGCTCTTCGGCCGCCTGAAGCGCGATGTCTTGTCCGAGTCCCGACCCTTGTGGCGGTTCCGTAGCTCCGCCATTGCTCTCCCAACGACCGAGGGCCTTGGCGAGATCATAAAGGCTTCTCGGAACCTTCTTTGCGTCGATCATGGCCTCAGTGTAGCGCGGGATGGTGATCTTTTTATACCGCCAGTGGCGATCGGCATCGATGTTTCTTCCTCATCCAGATCTGAGAAAAGTCGAAGCGAGGTGGAGTAGGTTGCTCCAGCTCGAACTTCCACCGCCTTTACACCCGCCTTTCAGCGACTATGTATGGTGATCGGGCGACTTGATTTCTGCAGGGACAACATGCGCGATCCCATTGATACTTACATGAATACGCTGGTGCCCATGGTCGTCGAGCAGACGAGCCGTGGCGAGCGCGCCTACGACATTTTTTCCCGCTTGCTGAAGGAGCGGATCATTTTTGTCTCCGGCCCGGTCGAAGACACCGTGGCCACCCTCGTTGTGGCGCAACTTTTGTTTCTCGAAGCCGAGAACCCCAAAAAAGAAATCTCGATGTACATCAATTCGCCGGGCGGCGTCGTTACTTCCGGTATGTCGATATACGACACCATGCAATTCATTCGCCCGGCGGTGTCCACAACGGTGGTCGGTCAGGCCGCGTCGATGGGCTCGCTGTTGTTGTGCGCCGGCGAGAAGGGCATGCGTTATGCGCTCAAGAACGCCCGTGTGATGGTACACCAGCCTTCCGGAGGTTTTCAGGGCCAGGCCTCCGACATCGAGCGGCACGCCAGGGAGATCCTCGAATTGCGGGCCCGGCTGAACCAGATCTACGTCAGGCATACAGGTCAATCCCTCGACAAGATCGAGCAGGCGTTGGAACGCGATACGTTCTTGACAGCGGAGGGAGCCCGCGATTTCGGCCTGGTGGACAAGGTAATCGAGAAACGGCCGTTGCCGGCGGAAGGAATAGCAGCTTAAGCACGGTGGTAGAGCGTGCGGCAAATGTCGGCCCGGGCGGACCGCCCCTCGAAAGAGCGCTCACCATCGGCGACCTGATCCGCGACGGCAAGCGGCTCGAGATCGGCTGCCTGCAAGGTCGGCGCGAGGGCAGCTGTAAGGGTACCCTATCGTCGATCAGTTCATTGGCGAGCTTTCTCCGGGCGTGCGCGATGTGCCCGGCGACATGTCGAAGGACCGCGAGCTCGCACTCACCGCTAAAACTGCTTTGGAACGGGCTTCTTTCCTGTCCCAGGTGGCTTGATAGCTCCGTCAGGCATTTGATCGCGCTGCGTACGTGGTCGGCCCGTACTTGACGTCTCGTGGTCATGGCGTTGTCCCTTCAGTGGGCAGATCATTCTGCCGACGTACAAAACTTGCACACGCCAGAGTCACACCCCAACGAGATAAGTGGCGTCGCCGTGAATAACTTCGAGCTGTGCGGTTTCGGCCACAGGTTTCTCAGGCTCCAAACTGACCAAGGGCGCGGTCTCAAGGCAAACTACTCAAGCTTGAGTGCAGCGACTGCCATCGCCATCTCTACGAGGGCCCCCGAGGTGTTCCCGTTCCGCGATGATGATCCGGTGCCAACCTTGGCGCGCCGGCTCAGGTGCTCAAGGTACGTGCCCGAAACACAGCTGTCTGGTATCCGAACCACTGCCGACCCGATGCCCGGCCGCTGGGGGCGAGTGCCTGGGTGTAACAGAAATTAGTAGGCCTTCACTGCCCCTGCCAAGTGACTTATCGCGCCGTCACACAGCTCACGCGGATCGCGTTCGCCAATCGCGGCCTTGTCAATGATATACTTTGCAAGTTCCGCGCGAGCCAATTCCGCACGGTCCTCTGTCGCGTAGGAAGCTCCGCTGTCCCGAACTGCCAGCCAAGCATTGTCAAAAGCGACGGTCAAAATCTGAATGGTAGCAGGATCAAACGCCCGAAGATGAGGGCTGAGATACCTGTTCATTGCCACACTCGTCCACTTCTGGCGGAGCCGACTCCTCTCTCAGTCAGCGGAATGCCGGATATGGGGCCGATGATTATCGACACTGCGCTCAATTAGCCGGCTTGGCGAGTTAATAAATCGGCTCGCGCTGGCTCAGTGCTGAAATCTCGGGGCCTCATCCGCTACTTTTTCTTGCCGGGTGGAGAGGGAGCGGCCTCGGCTGCATGATCGAAAATGACGATACCGCGGCCAGCCGGTTTCGCTTTCGGCTGTTTCGGCTTCTTATGCTCGCGATTGCGTCTTTGTTGACCTTTGGCCATTGATCTTCTCCTCAGTTAGTTATCCAAGATGTCATTGCATGCAGGCGAACCTGTTGGACAAACGCCTAGCTCGGCAAGTTCGCAGTGCCAAGAACGTAAGGAGCCCCGTGGCGTCCTGAATAGAGTTTGCCGGCCACCTCGAGGATACGGTCACGATTTGCATCGAATGCGCTCAGAAATCCGGCTTCATCCCTAGACGTGCCCGGACTCATCCGGGAGAGCGCCTCGTCCTCGACGAAAAACAGGATCTCGAATACTGAATCATGCCCACTGAAACGCACACACTGGCGTGCTGGATCATAACAGCGGCTGTGATTAGGAAAATGGATGGTCATTTCGGGCATCATAGGCCGTATTTGCGACGATTGTTACCATCGCGGGAAACACGCTCGTCGAGGGCTGGCAAAGATCATGCGGAGTTTTCCCTTGCGGTGGCTTGAGATCAGCACCTGATTGCCGAAACCCGAATGGCCCTCCTTCATCTCTCGTACAGTTGCGCGCCGCTGTTAACTCGCATCGGCGCTCGTGACACACGACCCGAACCGGACTCTCGGCCCTCTTGGAATCGCCAACCTTGGCAATAATGTTGAGCTTTACCCAATAGCTGCCCTTTATCGGACGACTCCCTAGTGTTCGACTCTACCGCGCATGGTTACCTGTAGCGGCATGCCATCCTTCGGGAGCAGCACCACCCGCCAGACCGGTATGGGTTCTTGTACAGGCGGGTTTTCGAACCGAGCGGCGCGGACTAGTGTGGCCAGCATGGCTGTTGCCTCGACGAGCGCAAAGGCAGCACCGATGCAGATCCTGGGGCCGGCACCAAACGGCATGAACTGATAAGCGCGAATAACTGGCCTCACGCTCTGGCGCGAAACGGGACGGATCGAACCGATCCGGGTCATCCCACAGTTTGCGGTGGCGGTGGATCACGTAGATCGGCAAGCCAATAAGCGTGCCGGCCTTGATGTGCTCGCTGGCTAGCTCGACATCCTTTGCAGTGTAGCGCGTCATCGCCGGCAGCGGCGGATAGAGCCGCATTGACTCCTTCAATACCTGCTGCACAGTCACCAGCCTGTCAATGTGCTCGCCGGTGACGGGGCCGGAGGGCACGACCTGCCGGATTTCCTCCAGGACACGGGCTTCCCACTCCGGGGCACGTGACAGGAGGTAAAGCGTCCAGGTCAGCGTCATGGCGATGGTGTGGTGGCCGGCCAGAAGGAACGTCAGAAGATTGTCGACGAGCCGCTCTTCCGGCATCGTCTGGCCAGTCTCCGGGTCGACCGCGCCGAGCAGCCGGGTGAAGAGATCGTCGCGATCGTCGGGCGAAGTATGGCGTGCTTGAATCATGTCGGCAACGACGGCCCTAAGACGGGTCTCCCAATAGCGCATGCGGCGGCGACCCGGGCGCGGCAGCCAGACTGGCAAGTTGAGCACCGCAAAGGCGGTTGACCAGGAGAGCCCCTCCACATAGTCGGCAGTTCCCTGTTTCATCGTTTCGCCAATGAGGGCGCCGCTGCCTGGCAGCAATGTGTTGGAGATGACATGGTACGTCGCGCGCAGCATGTCGGCATCAATGGCGTGGGTTGAGCCTGGCGGTGCAGCACGCCATGCCTTGATCGCCGATTCCGCACCCGCAACCATGGCGGGCACGTATCGGACGATCTCGCCATGTCGAAAGAGAGGCGCCACTGTCTGGTGTTGCCAGCGCCAGTCCCGCCCTTCCGACGTCAGAATACTGTTGCCGAATAAGCCGCCTAGCACCCGCCGCAGGAGCGGGTCCTGGGGGAAGTGGTCGCAGTGGTCGACCAATACGATCTTAACTAGGGCCGGATCCGTCACCCAGACGATGGCAGGGGGGCCGCGCAAGACGACGAGGGGCTCGTGATAGACGGACTCGGGTATGGTCAGCAGCGGATTGCGGAGAAATTTTACGAAGGACTGTGGCAGATTCAGAGGCTTCGGTGGTGGCGTCACTCGCGGCGGGTACAAAGGCACGCTGCTCGCGTCGATGGGGCGAATTTTGCTCATGGAATGGCGTTGTTGCATTCACGGCCGATCCAACTGCCAAAGCCGGCGGGTAGTGTCTCAGGTTGGAACTTGACGGCTGACAGCCTATCGAATCCAGCAGCTGCCTCCTAATATGTTTTGCGCAAAGCAGGAGGCGCGGTATGCGGATTGAGATGCGCGTTGAGCGAAACGGCAGGTCAATTTTTCGAACTGAGTATTTTACGGAAGTGGGGTTAAGTTTTGCCGAATACTCTAAGATGGCTTTGAAGGAGTTCCATCGGCAGCACCCGGAAGTATCGCTGCTTGATGATGACGTTTGGCTCAAGTTCGATAAGGTTCGATAAGTCATGCCCAAAGCAAAAGGCGAACGGCGACGGGCAGACGTGATCGGCAATGCCGTGAAGGTTATGCGGAAAGTTACCGGCGAGGAAACTGAGGATTTGCCAGCCGACAAAAAGAACAGGGCCGCCGTTGATCTTGACCGTAAGCGCGGCGCACAAGCTGTGAGGTTGATCACGGTCGTGGAGGAGCAGGAGCGAGGCCGGTCATGTCGGCGCTGACCTTCCACAACCGCGCCTGGAGGGCGCGGTTCAGAGCGATTGGATCGGGCCGCGTTATTCTCTTATCGACGAAGTAAGTGCCGGTGGTGTCCGCGACCTCGGGCGAGCCAGCAAGATAAAGCGTCGTTTCGGCACCCTGCGCCGGGGTGAGCAGGACCGGCTTCATGAGCGCCCATGCGAGACCGATGAGCCCGCCCAGATTACCGATTTGCGTCGCCACCATGCCTGGATGCAGACAGTTAGAGGTAACGCCCCGTCCCTCCAGCGACGTGCGAGCTCGAAGGCGAACACAATACTGGCGAGCTTTGACTGGCCATAGGCTTTCAGCATGGAATAGCCTTCGCGCGCATCGAGGTTCTCGAAATCGATGCGGGCGCCCTCGTGCGCAGCCGAGGCGACTGTGACGACCCGCGCGGGGGCACTCGCGATGAGCCGGTCGAGGAGCAGGTTGGTGAGGAGAAACGGAGCCAGGTGGTTGACCTGCCAAGTGGCCTCGAACCCGTCAGTTGTTCTCCGCCAGACCTCGTGCAGCGTCCCCGCATTGTTAGTGAGTACGTGCACGGCTGGGTAGACGCTCAGCACTTTCTTGGAGAGCGCGCGAACGCTATCGAGCATCTCACTGGCGAGCGACAGCGCACGGTGCAAGGCTTGTTCGAGACTGCGGGAGAATGTCGGCACGTGATCTCTAGTCCTTTTCCATGGTGCATTGCAGCGGATGCTGGTGCTGGCGGGCAAAGTCCATGACCTGTCCGATTTTTGTTTCCGCCACTTCGAAAGTGTAGACGCCGCACACGCCTATACCCTTCTGGTGGACATGCAGCATGATGCGGGTCGCCTCCTCCCTGCCCTTGTTGAAAAAGCGCTCGAGCACATGGACAACGAACTCCATCGGCGTGAAATCGTCGTTGAGCAGGAGCACTTTGTAAAGCGAGGGCTTCTTTGTCTTGGGCGCCGTCTTGGTGATGACCCCCGTCTGGCCCTCATCCCGATTGCGGTTCTTGTCTGCCATGCCGATCGTCCATTGATGCCGCCATAGAGCAGGCAACGAATATTGAGCGTGCCAATCGTTTCAGTGCTGCTTTCCCACCTTGGCCCGGTCATGTTGCCGCTGAGGGCCGGTGGCAATCATTCCATTTCCCCTTGGCGGGGAAGGGAGGGCGCGCTCTGTGTTCGACGAACACGCCCTCCTTCAGGCTTAGTCGCCCCTCACATCGCGAAGACGGTTTTCCGGACCTTCTGCGGAGCAAGCAGCGCATCTTCGACCGATGCCTTCACTCCGGGACCCAGTCGCTGCAGCGTCACTTGCGCGCCATTGGCAAAGCGCACGCCGTCGTGAAAGAAATCGCTCTCGAGACGCGCGAAGGTCACGAGCTCCGTGGCCTTCACATCGAGAGCGCTCTGGATCGCTTGCGGAATATTCTCGAGTTTGAGGCGCGTGTCATAGGCCATGCAAATGGCCGTCTTCGCATCGTCGGGCGCGATGAACCCGACGCTGCCGCTCGTAAAGCGGCTCGTCACATACTGCTCGCCTTCCCAGGCGGGCCGGAAGCGATAGGCTTCCAACGAATAGTCGCACATGATGCCCATCCTTTTATGAAGGCTCCTCCCAGCGAGGAACCGATCGTGAAAGTATGAGCCCGCGAGCCACCCAAATTATGACGGTCAAGTACGAATTAATGTTGCTCCACGTCGAGCTCGCCAGCCGCACCCAGCAGGGCCGGCCCGAGCGGTGCTGATTTCGCGGCGATCCAGTCGATCGGAACTGCGCTTCGATCTTAAGCTGTCCGAGATTGCGCCTTCCAGACGACGTTGTCTTCGAAACGGCGAGAAGGACGTGCGCTGTTCGCAGTCAGCTCACATTCGATTTGACTGCGGGTCGTGCAGAAAGTGTTTCAACGTCCGCTGGGCGGCGACTGGGACTCAACAGGCGTTGCTCGGCTGAAGTACTTGAAGAATTCCGAATTCGCATCGAGGACCAGCGTCGTGTTCGCACCACGCAAGCTTTTCGCGTAGGCCTGCATCGAACGATAGAACGAAAAGAATTCTGGATCTCTGACGAACGCGTCGGCAAACACCCTGTTCCGCTCGGCATCGCCGCGACCCCGAATGATTTCTGATTCACGGCTTGCCTTGGAGACGAGCTCAACCAGTGCGCGATCAGCCTCGGCGCGAAATCTTGATGCTTTGAGATTCACCGATAGCACGAAGTTTGGCCGCCTCGGCAAGGCGCTCGGCCGCCATACGATCGTAAGTGTCCTGCAACACCCCGGACAGAAGATCGGTCCGCTGGATTCGTACGTCAATCACCTCGACGCCCAGCGATATCGCCTCCGCACGCACCTGATCGCGGATCTCCCGCATCATGATCGGGCGATCGAGGCTCAACGCAGCGTCGAAAGTGCGACGGCCATAGGTCTGCCGCAGCGCTGCATCCAGTCGGGTTTCGATGCGCTCTTGCGCGCGTGCCAGCGAGGCGCCGACCCTTTCCCGGAACGCTCGCGAATTGACGACCCGCATCATGGTGATGGCGCCAACCTCATAGCGCCTTCCATCGGCCACCTGCACGGTCCTGTCCGGGCTCGCGAAGAACATGACCCGATCTTCGATCAGGATGCGTTTCTCGACGAACGGAAGTTTGAAATAGAGTCCGGGCTCACTGATTTCACGCCGGATTTCGCCAAGCCGTACAACAAGCGCCTTCTCTCGTTCATCAACGATGAAAACCGATGAATAGAGCAGCACCAGGGTGGCACCAAGAAGGATGACGCTAGCGGATTTTGACGCGTTCATTGACAGCTGGCTACGGTCCTTCGGCCGACTTTACTATGTAGCCGGTGACATTCAAAAGCTTCTCGCGAAGAAGTCGTAGTTGTCACACTCGGCGAGGCTCGCTCGGCGGTGCTCTCGATCACGTACCAACGGTCACACCTGAGCAGGGCTCCAGCATCGTGCCCCGCACCTCGGGGAGCGCCCCAATTTTCGGGGCGCTTTCGTTTCTCTGAACTTGATAAGCGAGTCTGAATAAGCGACGTCTGAACGAGCTAATGCGGGTTATCAATGCCTCTTGGAATCTCCAGAATCCCCGGACAACCTCACCGCTCCGCGAGCTCGTCAAGAGGAAGGCGCGGGGCCAGAAAATCGAAATCCCGCGCCACGTCGAGCCGGCGCCGGCAGCGTGGGTTACGGCTTCGTTACGCTCGCAATCTTCGGTTTCGGCCTTTCACTACCTTTGCTGGTAGCTTTAGCTTTCAGTTCGGCCCAACGCCTCCTGAACGCGACTGCGATCGCGCCACAGCCACAAGCCGCGCCACGCAGGGCCAGCTTCAACTTGCTCTGGATATCCACGATTATTGCCTTTCGATGCGATGGGGAAAGAGGTTTCTCCAACCTGGGCTGCAAGTATACGTGACGAAAGAGTGCTCGGCTGTGCAAAACAGCACGTCGAGCCTGCCGCAGTCCTGAATCGCGGGGATTCAGCGAGAAGACGATCGATCACACCAATCGCACAATCGGAGCCGCTAATTGTCAAAGTAACAAGCTACCAACTATGGCTTGCTCAAAATTGCTCACATTCACCTTCTGATCTGCGGTTGATCGTGCAGAACGACGCTCAGCAAGGAACTGTGAACATTCAGGTGGCCGTTGTAATCGATAAAGCCCAATTGCCGAAACTGTTCATGAAATAGCTCACACGGGACCGCGTGGTGCCGATCATGTCCGCGAGCGTCTCTTGGCTGACCTTCGCAATGATCGGCTCGGGTCTGCCTTCCTTGCCAAAATTAGCTAGTAACAGAAGAGCCCGTGCCAGGCGCTTCTCACTCGAATTGAACAGTTGATCGACCAAGTCCTCTTCGACGCGGATGGTCCGAGCCAAAAGATGCGATAGGAACATCTCGGAAAATGCTGGCTCGTCATGGAGGACGCGGATAATGGCCGCCTTCTCCAGCCGCATAATCTCGCATTCCGTTATTGCCGTAGCTGTCGCCATGCGTCGCGGCTGGCCGGCCAGGCAACCTTCGCCGCAGAATTCATCCAGCCCCAGGATAGCGACGACCGCTTCCTTCCCTTGCTCGGAAATGACGGTGACTTTGACCTTGCCGTCCTGAATGTAGAAGACAGAATCTGCCAGATCTCCTTGTGAGAACACGATTTGATTCACTGGATATTTGGCGATGGTCCTCCCCCCGTCTGCCTTGGCAAGAAAGACCTTGGGATCGAACGGTGGCTTTGCTTTGTTCATAGCAGGACCTCTTTGCTTGACCTCCATTTACACTGAGGAACATGGGCCAAAATTATAGCATCGTTGGCATTCTAAGAAACTGGAATCGATGAGAGATAAGTTTCGGTCTGGACCCCCTCGTGACGCTGGGCCAGCGCCATCGTTCAAAATCCAAAAAATAGCACCGTCTTACGTTCAATTGGCACGTCTCGTCGTTTTGCTGCGGTGCAACGCTTGGGCAGAAGTCGAAGGTTGAGCGGACCTTCCACGGACTTGCGCGGCCACCCCTAAGCAGACGCTTTTTTCAAAGCATCCGACAATTCAACCGGATCAAGGGAGACAATCCTGCCCACACCATAGGCGCCCGCCCGTGGCGGCAGATAGATTGTGGTGCCGATTCGACGGTATGCCTCGAACACCAAATCGCCGATCTGCTCTTCATGCAAGAACGGGGTTGAGCTTTTTCTCGTGCTGCGATTGAAGAAGTGACGGCTCATCGTAGATAGCGTGTGCTAAGGCATCGCCGGAGCGCTCTGCATTTCAGGCCGCCAGCGGATCATTTGTTCCTCATATTCGCGCGTTGAAAATCGATATCCAGGATCAGGCAAAAGCGTGACTTTCTCGAACCTTGATACTAGTCGATTTGTCGGTGCGCACATTTCCAACGATCTTTTGCAAAGGTGCGCAGGATCGGTCACTCCCTCGTCGAAAAACCGGATGATCAGAAGCGCCAATTCCTGACGTGCGCCTTGCAGACTCTTGTAATCTGCTGGAAGAGCATCGAACGCTGTGTCGAACGCCCAACCCATTGTTCGTAAATCCTGGGGATAATAGGCATGGCAATGCTTGCCTAATGAGTTCATTTGAGTCCCTCCGTTGCCCTCGGTGCCGTCCACTTTCTGCTATGGATTACGCCGTTGACTACAGGGAGTGTGATCGGGATTTTGGGGCAGATGTGATGGTAGCCAATCGCTTTCAATGGCGCTGGTCAAAATTGATCACAACCCGCATCCCTGATTGCATGCTTGTCGCAAGGGACCTTGGCGCCTTTGCCGTTCAGCTGCAAACCTGGGAGTTGTCGTTTTCCGTTCGCTGTTCAATTCTGTCTGATGGTCCTGGGAACCACAGCACCAGGGGAATGATCAGTACCCCCAAGAACCCCGCTAAGCCCGCGTCCGCTGTATCGGTTATAGCCATAGTACCGCCGCTGCCGAACCATCTGGACGACAATCAACAGAGTGCTCATTCAATACTCCGCACTGCTCTCTCTTAGTGCAATACTCCGCACTCACCTTGAAAGCTCTTCCCCGATGTTTGGATCCTGCATTTTCAGGTTTTGGACGAGTTTATTTTCTTCATCCCGGCGTTACCCCTTGTGCCCCAGCTCTTGAGGCCCACCTATTGTAGGCGGACAAGAATAATCAAAACCCAACCGCCCCATTCTTCATCATCTACTCAGATCGAACCCGAGACTGGTCCTGAAAGTGGACAGCTCCGGCTTGGCCAATAAGGAAGTCATGCTATGCATACATTCGACTTTGCTCCCTTCTACCGTTCAACCGTCGGCTTTGACCGACTGTTCTCCGCACTCGACCAGCAGTTCGTGGGCATGGAAGGCCCGGCGCCGAGCTATCCCCCATACGATATCGAGCGAACCGGCGAGAACGCCTATCGCATCTGGGTCGCTGTCGCCGGCTTCACCGACGCTGATCTCTCAATCGAGGCGAAGGAGAGCACGCTGACAATCCGCGGCGAGAAGCAGACGAACGACGAGGAGACGACCGGCGACTTGCTCTACCGGGGCATCGCCGCCGCGCGGAACTTCGAGCGCAGCTTTCAGCTGGCAGACCATGTTGAAGTCATGGGTGCGAGCTTGGAGAACGGACTCCTGCACGTCGACCTCGTGCGCGAGATCCCGGAGGTGATGAAACCACGGGTGATCCCGATCATGAGCACTCGTAAGGTCCTCGAGGTCAAGCCGACAAAGGTCGCTGCCTGAGGCTCCTGCCCGGCGAAATTAAGGGAGCGCCCCAGGTTTTGGGGCGCTTTCGTTTTTCATGAGCGACGTCTGATCCGAGATGTGCGGTGTAAGAGAAGCAGCCCCTGATGACATCGCCAGAGACGCGCACGCTTCAGAACCCTATGCGCGGGCGGGTCCTTCTATTCAAGATTGGTCACGAGTTCTTCGATAAGGCCTCGCACCGTCTGCGGGCTGCCGTCCGTGCGGACCTTGTCCCGGGTTCGAAGAGCGAGCTTCTCGTAGCTGCCGGTCGGTACTTCCACGCATACTTGAGTAAGCTTCTTGTTGGGCGGTGGAGCAAGCAAAGCCGTGCCGGCCATCGCAGCAATCACGATGGCCAGCACAGTGATCGGTGGGGACAGAGTCATCAAAGCTCCTTTCACTCGGGCGATAGCAAAAAGGCAAAGCTCCGGGTCCCGGTGCCGTAGCGCGAAGCTACGCGATGCCTCCGTTTCCTGAAAATGCAAAAACCCGCGCGTGGCTCAACGGGTATGAAACTTGACGGCTGACAGCCTATCGAGTCCAGCGGCTGCCTCCTATATGTATTGCACAAAGCATGAGGCGCGGTATGCGGATTGAGATGCGCGTTGAGCGAAACGGCAGGTCAATTTTTCGAGCTGAGTATTATACGGAAGTGGGATTAAGTTTCGCCGAATACTCTAAGATGGCTTTGAAGGAGTTCCATCGGCAGCACCCGGAAGTATCGCTGCTTGATGATGACGTTTGGCTCAAGTTCGATAAGGTTCGATAAGTTATGCCCAAAGGAGCAAAAGGCGAACGGCGAACGACAGACGTGATCGGCAATGCTGTGAAGGTTATGCGGATAGCTGTTCTATCCGACTTGCTGAGACGGATGTCAGGGGGCTCATCGTTCATCCTCCAACTTGTACGCTGGTAACGTCGTGAGCCGTTTGTCCTCGACGGGGCCACCCACCGTGAAGTGGTAGAAGCTCTGCCAGTCGCGCGAAGAGATGCCGAACACCTCGTGAACGGGATCATCGAAGTAGCAGCCGATCCCGGTAGAACGAATGCTCGCCTCTTCAGCTTCGAGGTACAGCACCTGGCCTACGAGACCGGCCTCCCAGAAGAGATTTCGATAGAACGCAGCGCCGTAGGTAACCAAGCTGTCCATGTAGTCGGCGATCATCCCTAGGCTGAAGGCCCCATCTCCCGCGATGTCCTGACCGCAGGAGACGCTCGCGGCCAGAGCGCGGCAGTCCCCTTCTTTGAGCAGGTACAGCGGGAGCCCACGCGGGCACGACGGAGGGCGCCGCCACAGGAACTCGCGCCGCATCGCTTGCTGGAGCGGCTCGACCTTCTCCGGATCGCGAGCAAGCGTGTAGAGACCAGGAGAAAGGTCGTTCACGCGGTGCACGAAGAGGCCCAGGTGGATGCGTGGGCGCCAGGGAATAGCGTCCCACGGCACGGATCGCCCGTCTCGGGTGGGCACGAGACGAGCGAGCATCCGGAAGAACGTCGCCGCGGAAATTGCGGTGGATGCGTCCATGCTCACGGCGCTTCTGCGGCCCAGAATGACTTTCTTCGCGGTGAACGCACCGGATCGAACTGGCGGCTCGAAGAGTTCCCCCTCCGAAGGAAACCCGGAGAAATCTTCGTCGATCGCAGTCGTCGGATTCGTAGTGGCAGCAGCAACCTCGTCGATCACCGGCCAGTCGACGCTGTGCTCGGAACTCAGCACGTCGGCCGTGCCATACCATCGTGAAGCGGCCCCCTGGGATGCGACCTCTTTGGATAAGCAGAGGCCCCGGTCACTGGCCCAGTTCTCCCGGACGACAACTGCCAAGAGTTCGGAATGTTCTCGCTCCGCGTCGGCGTAGTCGGCGTCGCGGTTGAGTCCGAGAAGCTGTGACATTGCGTCTACACGGTCGAGGAGGAAGAGTTTCCAGCCCAGGGCGGCAGCCGCGAAGCGCAGAGTCCCAAGGGCATGACCCACGTCATGTTGGCAGTACCGGAACGCGCGCTCGCCATACTTCCAGGCCTCTCGCCAATGAATGGACGAGAGCCCCACAAGGAATGAATCCTCCGGAAACGCGGCCATCAGGGCAGTCCAGTCCGACGGGTCAACATCGGCTCGACGCTCGAGACCGTGTTCCTTCGGTGCGTAGTGGTAGACGCCGGGACGGTCGTGGACGGCGCCAACGGCAGGCAGGAGCGCATATCCCTCCGTCGGGTGCAGGTTTCCGCTCGAGGGGTTGGCGCGAAGAGACCACGTCGTTTCGTGGAACCGTTTCCACGCGGTCAGCGAGAGGGCATAGCGGAAGAACAGCGAGACGGAGTCAATCGAAAGCGGGGCTGGCTCCATGCTGTCGGCGACGTAGAGCTGCCAGTATGGAAGTGCTTGCCCCATCTCAGGGAGAGGGAGGCGAACCAGCGACGCTCCCTCGTAGCGACGGAACGGATCTGGCTGCGTAGCCCAATCCATGTAGCCAACCGACGCGGCGAAGCGGTGGAAGTGGTGCTTCGTCCGTTCGTGATAGGCGACCACGAGTTCCTCTGCAGACAGGCTGCTCGCTTGCGAGTGGTCCGGCGAAACCTCCGGTTCACCGTAGAGAGGCAGGCGACCTAGCACCATCGACGTCTTCGTCACGTGCTGCAGCGCTCGCGGGTGGGCTCCGGTGTGTTTGGCATCGTTCGCTTGCTCCTCTCACATGCAACACGAGTTCTCGCTAGCCGCAGCGAGGGCATTGGTAGTGGCTGTGAATCCACTCCATCTGACGAGAGAGGTCGGGCAGCGGTCTGCCATCGACGTCTCCTAGACCGTGCGCTGGTAGAAGGGTTTCTCGCCGGCCGCGTGGTCCGTCGTGTCCACGATGTCGACAATCTCCGGTGCCACCCTGCGCACCATGACCTCGAATCCCTGTCGCAAGGTTACGGAAGAGGCAGCGCAACCCTGGCAGCCTCCGCTCATCGCAATGAAGAGGTTGCCGTGCCGAACGTCGACGATTGAGATCTTCCCGCCATGGCTTGCGATGGAACGATTCACTTCGCGGTCCAGGAGTTCCTGAACGCACGCACGAATCTCGCCGTCGGTTCGGCCCCGCGCGCCTGCGTTGCGAGGAGCCTCGAAGATCGCGGGCACGCCTGTGAGCAGCTGCGTCCGGATGGCCGCGCCGATTGCCGATTTCAGCGCCGACCACGCGACACCCGGGTCCTTTCCAATCGTCACCACGGTCTCGGCCATGAGCACATGGGAAACGCCCGGAAGGGCGAAGAGCCGCTCGACGAGGGGCGAGCCGGATGCCCGATCCTTGCTGTCGAAAAAGAACGGGCCACCCGGATGCACCGTCCGGCTGACCGTGAACTTGCACGTGTCGGGGTCGGCCTGCGATGTCTCGGCGCGGATCGTGATCGTCGGGTCGAACGGTAGGACTTCAGACATCTTCCACGACCCTGGATGCGCCGTGTTCACCGAAGGCCCGCAGGGGCTCGAACGAGTAGATCCCGGTGCTGTGACCGTCGCTCCAGCTGACCTGAATGGCGTAGTTTCCCACGCTGGTGATCGTGCGCGGGGTCACGTCCGGTCGCACGCTCTTAGGATCCAGGAGCGGGCGCCCGCTCATCTCTTCGACACAGTGGGCGCATCGGCACGCCAATCGGAGGTCCCGGACGTCGAAGTCATTCCGCTGGCCGTCCTCCCAGAGCACGGACAGCGTGCGAGCATCACGCCGGCGGAAGCCAATCGCCGTCGTTCGCGAGCCCGATGGCCGGATGGCACTCTCGACCCAGGCGGGCTCGCCCTTTCCGGTGTCCCAGGTCCACGCGAACGGCTTCAGGCCCGTGGTTGGGAGTCCCTGGAGGCGGCCAGCCAGTTCCGTGGCGATTGCCAGGTAAGCCATAGCAGCCACTGAGTTCGGCTTCTCCAGGACAATCGGGCGGCCTTTATCGCCGCCCATGACGATGTCTGCATCCAAGGGTATTGCGCCCAGGAACGGAACGCCGAGTTCGCTGCTCATCCGCTCACCGCCGCCACTGCGGAACACGTCTGTGCCCTTTCCGCAGTGAGGACACGTGAAGGTGCTCATGTTCTCAATGATGCCGAGGATGGGGACGTGCACCGTCTCGAACATCCTCAAACTGCGGCGGGCGATCTTCAGGCTCACGTCCTGCGGCGTCGTCACGATGATCGCACCCGACAAAGGGTAGCTCTGCGCCAGCGTCAGCTGGGTGTCGCCGGTTCCGGGCGGGAGATCGAGAAGCAGGTAGTCGAGGTGTCCCCATTTGACGGAGCCGATGAACATGGTCAAGTACTTGCCCACCATCGGTCCGCGCAAGATGGCCGGGTTGTCGTCCCCGGTCAGCATGCCCATCGAAATCACTTTCAGGTTGTGGCGATCGGCGGGGACGATCTTGCCATCCGGGGTGGTCGTGGGCGGCTGACCGGCCGGAAGAGCCAGCATGCCAGGGATACTCGGGCCGAGAATGTCCGCATCCACGAGCCCGATCCGGCCCCCGATCTGTTGCAGCGCGACCGCGAGATTCACGCTGACCGTGGACTTGCCCACGCCGCCCTTGCCGCTTCCCACCGCGATGACGTGGCGGATCCCGGGTAGCTTCTCTGGGCCGGCAGATGCCTGGGACGACGCGCCAGGCGCGTGCTGGTTGCCGTCGTGCGGGTTGGTCGTCTGCATACCTCGATTCCTTTCTTTCTGACCGCGCTCGGTGGCTGCTCCTACAACTCGACCTCGACGCGACGCCGTAACGTGCGACAGCCCGTTGCGCCGGCGGACCCACCGCTCGGCGATCTTTTGAAGGTGCTCCCGAAGCCGTGAAGCGATCGTCTCAAGGCGGTTCCCATCGCTGCTCGTCGTTACGGCGAGGTCCTCTGCTATGAATGTCATGGCGCCTCCCTCACAAGATTGAACAGAGTCACTGGATCGTTGTTTGTTGATGCGCCGCGCGGCTCAGGCCGCCCTCGCCTCTCTGCTCATGGCGCGACGGGCGTCGGTGCAGATGCGCTCGACCATCGAGGCAAATCCGTTCGAGCGCTGCGGCGTCAGATTCTCGGCCAACCCGAGACGCCGGAACACGCTCTGCGCATCGATCCGGAGAATCTCGTCCGCACATCTGCCCGAGTAGATCGCAAACAGGATGGCAATCAGCCCCCGCACGATATGGGCGTCGCTGTCGCCCTCGAAGCTGAGTCGCGGGGGCAACCCGGCGCCGCCGGCATCGCAGGCAGTCGCGAGCCAGACCTGACTGGCGCATCCCCGCACCTTGTTCGCCTCCGTGCGCGCCGCTTCCGCCAGCGGAGGCAGGCTCCGGCCGAGCTCGATCACATAACGATAGCGGTCCTCCCAATCATCCAGGAGCTGGAAGTCCGCGATGATGTTCTCGAGCGTCATGGGTCTTGCAGCTCATCTGCGACAGGGGACACCACGTCGTCGGCAGCCCTGGCCTCTGCTCCAGTTCCGATGTCGAGTTCGGGAGGCAGCATTGATAGCGAAACCAATCTAATTTTCTGGTCGCCCCTTGTCAATTAGTTTAGGAAAGCTACTATCCATCGACAAGCAGGAGACGGAAATGAGTGAACGAGCGGTGGCCGAACTGATCGCTCATCTCGGCCGCATCGCCCACGGCGACGGCTTCGCTGCCGGGCTGACGCCGGCACAATGGACGGCGCTGCGCTACTTCGCGTCGGCCAACCGTTTCTCGCGGACACCCTCCGCCTTCGCGGAGTTCCATGCCACGACCCGCGGCACGGCTTCGCAGACCAACGAGAGCCTGGTCGCTCGGGGCTACCTCGTCCGAACCCGGTCGGAGGCTGACGGCCGTAGCACCCGGCTCGACCTCACGGATAGGGCCAGAGCCATCCTCGCGGACGATCCGTTCGAGGCCCTGGTGCGGGCGGCGGGCGCTCTTCCTCCCGGCGCCCGCGGCCAGCTAGCAAACGCGTTGGAGCGCATGCTCGGTCACGTCGCTCGGGAGCGCAGCAAACGGCCGTTTGGCAGTTGCACGTCCTGTGAGCATCTAGAAGGGGAAGGGAAGCCGCCTTATCGCTGCGGCTGCCTCGGCGAGCCGCTGGCTGAGGCGGAGCTCCAACAGCTCTGCATTAATTTCGCGCCGGGCCGGAACTCGGCGATGAAGCGCGCCTTTGCCGAAGGAGGGCAGAAATGAGCGCCCTGTCATCGTCCGCCGTCACCATCGAAGACGGAGAGATCACCATTGCGGCGCACCTGCTTGCGCAAAAGCTGGGGCTGTCCGTCGAGGCGCTGAAAGCGGAGATGCGCCGCGGCTACATCTATAGTCTGGGCGAACAGGGGATCGCCGAGGACGCGGGGCGCACGCGCCTCACCTTCCGCTACCGCACCCGCTCGTGGACCGTGGTGGTCGAGCCGGATGGCACGCTGATCGAGACCCCCTACGAGAGCACCAAGGGATCGCCAGCCACCAGGGATCGAGCGAGTCTGGTGCATCTTTTGAGCAAGGCGTCATGACATTCATGGCGGAGGACCTCGCCGCGACGGTGAACGTCAGATGTTCGTCTCTTGGAGAAACGGGCAATTACGTCGATCAGGTTTGTTGAAGTGGTGTTACCGCCTCTTGGAGTTGCGCAGCCCATGTTGGCTCAAATCGTGTCGCACCCACCCCAGTCTCCCATGGTCGATCCCTTCGGCCGCACGGTGTCGTACCTGCGTGTGTCGGTGACCGACCGCTGCGACTTCCGCTGCGTCTACTGCATGTCAGAGCACATGACGTTTCTGCCGAAGAAGGACCTTCTGACACTCGAGGAGCTCGACCGGCTCTGCTCGGCCTTCGTCGCCAAGGGCGTCAAGAAGCTCCGCATCACGGGCGGCGAGCCGCTCGTGCGCAAGAACATCATCTGGTTGTTCTGGGCGCTTTCGCGACACTTGAAATCGGGCGCGCTCGAAGAGCTCTCGCTGACGACCAATGGCAGCCAGTTGCCGAAGTATGCGCAGCAACTCACCGACCTTGGCGTGCGACGCATCAACATCTCGCTCGACACGTTGAACGCCGACCGCTTCAAGGCCATCACCCGCTGGGGCGACTTCAGACAGGTCATGGGCGGCATCGAGGCGGCCGAGAAGGCAGGGCTCAAGATCAAGCTCAACGCGGTCGCGCTCAAAGGCGTGAACGAGGACGAGTTCGACGACCTCATCCGCTTCGCCCACGGCCGTGGCATGGACCTGACGCTGATCGAGACCATGCCGATGGGCGAGATCGATGGCGATCGCACCGACCAGTACCTGCCGCTCTCGATTGTGCGCGCGCGCCTCATGAACCGCTGGACGCTTCAAGACATCCCCTACCGCTCGGGTGGCCCCGCGCGTTACGTCAAGGTCAAGGAGACGGGCGGGCGCCTGGGCTTCATCACGCCCATGACCCACAATTTCTGCGAAAGCTGCAACCGCGTGCGGCTCACGTGCACGGGCACGCTCTACATGTGCCTCGGCCAAGACGACGCGGCAGACCTGAGAACTCCGCTGCGCACGAACAGCGATGACACGCTTCTCTCCCAGGCCATCGACGAAGCGATCTCGCGCAAACCCAAGGGCCACGACTTCGTCATCGACCGGCGCACCAAGAAGCCGGCGGTGGCTCGCCATATGAGCGTGACAGGAGGCTAGGTCAGGGTGAGTGGCTTTACCGCCGAGCACGCGTGCAGGATGTGCGTCTCGCGCTGGAAAGAAGCTCCCGAAGTGGGCATCGCGCCTCCCGTCACCCTCCAATTGACGCACGAGGCGGCTCTCGATGGTGTCGATCTTGCCGATCTCAAACGCCACGCGCTGGAACTGTCATGACGGCACAAACCGAAGCAGTCGATCTCTTTGCATTCGACAACAGCTACGCGCGCCTGCCGGACCGATTCTTCGCGCGGCTTCGGCCCACTCCCGTCGCTGCGCCTCGTCTAGTTCGGCTGAACGAGAAGCTCGCCTGGCATCTCGAGCTCGATCCGGGGAAGCTTGCCACACCGGAGGGTGTGGAGATCCTCGCGGGCAACCGGGTGCCCAAGAGAGGCGAGCCGCTCGCCATGGCTTATGCCGGCCACCAGTTCGGGACTTTCGTACCTCAACTCGGTGACGGACGTGCCATTCTTCTCGGCGAGGTTATCGATCGCGACGGCGTGCGCCGCGACATGCAGCTCAAGGGGTCTGGCCCAACGCCATTTTCCCGGCAGGGCGACGGACGCGCGGCGCTCGGGCCGGTCCTGCGCGAATACATCGTCAGCGAAGCGATGGCGGCGCTCGGGATCCCGACGACCCGAGCGCTCGCCGCTGTGACGACCGGCGAGACGGTTTGGCGCGAGACGCCTTTGCCCGGCGCGGTACTGACCCGCGTCGCGTCGAGCCACATCCGTGTCGGCACCTTCCAGTTCTTCGCGGCGCGCGGGGATGTGGATGCGATCCGGCGCCTCGCCGATCACGTCATCGCGCGGCATTACCCAGAAGCAGTTGACGCCGCGAACCGGTACCGCACCCTCCTCGACTTGGTGATCTCGCGCCAGGCAGAGCTGGTTGCGAAGTGGCTGCTCGCCGGCTTCATTCACGGCGTCATGAACACCGACAACATGTCGATGGCGGGCGAGACCATCGACTACGGCCCCTGCGCCTTCATCGACGTCTATCACCCGGCGACGGTCTACAGCTCCATCGATAACATGGGCCGCTACGCTTACGGCAACCAGCCACGCATCGCCCAGTGGAACCTCGCCCGTCTGGCGGAGACGCTCTTGCCGCTGCTTGCAGAGGACAAGGACGCCGCCGTCAAAGAGGCGCAAGAGGCAATCAACGCATTCGCCACCCGCTTCGAGACGGCCTACGCCGCGGGCCTCAGTCGCAAGCTCGGCCTGTTCCAACCGCGGCCGGACGATCTGTCCCTGGCACAGGACCTCCTCGAGCGCATGGCCCGCAGCGGCGCCGATTTCACCTTGACCTTCCGCCGGCTGTGCGACGCGGCTGCCAGCCCCGACGGCGACGCGGCTGTGCGCAGCCTGTTTACCGATCCGAGCGCCTTCGACGATTGGGCGGCGAGATGGCGCCATCGACTTGCCGAGGAGGGTGGAGAGCCGAACGAGCGCCGGGCGGCGATGCGTGCGGCTAACCCTGCTTTCATCCCGCGCAACTATCTGGTGGAGGAGGCGATCTCCGCAGCCGCGAACAATGGGGATTTCTCGCCCTTCGAGAGTTCTGCTGACGGTGCTCTCCATGCCTTACGAGGATCAACCGGCCTTCGGCCACTACGCCGATCCTCCGCGGCCCGATCAAGTCGTGCACCAAACGTTTTGCGGCACTTGACCAAGGAAGGGCAGCTCGACGCCGGCATCGTTTAGGGAGACGGTCATCAGACGCGATGGCCGCCACCCGCTGCTTTCCGCTCAGCACGGGACTTCTCCGCCTGGGTCGGGCTGGCGCGCTCGCCGTGATCCGGTATGCCAGAATCCACGGCACCAAGCACCGCCCCGTGGCTCACGGCTCTTTGGCGCGTCAGTATCGATTTCAGCAATGGATCCAATTGCGGACGTTGGCGCGCAAGACCGGCAATCAGTGCCGCTGGAGCCCTCATACGAATCTGGTTCGAAGCGAACCTCAGTCGTCCAGCATCGTTTGCCCGTTATTTCACACGAGCCAATCGGTTTTGCGGCGTTGGTGTGCCGTCAAGCGCATGGCTTAAATGATTGCCGATTACCTCAGAAGCCCGACGGACCGGATCATCGGCCAAATGGGTATAGCGCTGCGTGGTCATTGGCGACGCATGCCCGAGGAGCCGTCCGATGATGGGAAGCCCGAAACCTTCACCAGCACCTATACTCGCGTGTGTGTGGCGCAGATCGTGGATGCGGACATCATCGATGCTGGCAGCCGAACGGATGTGATCCCAAGGGCGCTTGAGATCGTGGCGCGGCCGCTCCGGGTCGGCTCCTGGAATCACAAATCGCCCAAGACGTTTCAGCGACGATAGTACCGAGCAAGCGGCGCCGTTCAGAATTACCGGCTTTCTTCCAGTCTTTGAGTTGGGAAGCAACAGCACCCCTCGCTCAAGATCAACCTCGTCCCAACGCAGGTTGAGGATCTCTCGCAGTCGGCAACCGGTTAACAGGAGAAGGCGAATGGCACCAGTCACGTGGCGAGGATAAACCTCAACGTGCGCTGCCGCCTTGGGGATGTGCTTCGCAGCGACACCTGAGGTCTTGATCATCCAAGGGAGGCCCTGGGTTTCCGCTTGCCGCAACACGGCGCCCAGGCGGTCAAGTTCACTAGCGCTGAGATATCGTTCCCGCCCCTCCTCCCGAAACCGCTTAACATCCCGCGCTGGATTGCATCCCTTAGGGAGGTACCCGTTCCGGATACCCCACGAGTAGACGCTGGAGGCATAGGTTATAACCCGATTGGCCCGGTAGGGATGATCGGTCAGTTTCAGGTGGATCCGGTTGAGATCGCGGGCCATGACGGTCTCGGCCCGCAGGTGTCCGAGCGCAGGAACCACATGCCTGCGCAATGCGCTTTTGTAATCTGCTCGCGTTCGCGCTTTGAGCTTGGGTCCATGGCCGGCAAGGAACTCGTCAACAAGTTCACGAACGAGAATAGCCGCTCGCTGCTCCCGGCGAGTGCCAGATGGATCGTCGCCAAGAACAGCCGAACCAAGAACGCGGCGCGCTTCGATGCGGGCCTGCTCAGCAGTAATGACACTAGAACGGCCAAGGGTGTACTGTCGTCTGATACCACCTCTCCGATAGCGACAGATGAATGTCTTTCGACCACTTGCCTCAACACGTAACCCGAAACCGGGGACTTCGGAGTCCCAGACGAAGTAGCGCGCGCCCTTCGGCGCCAGCAGGTCAACGGTTCGCTTCGAGATTTTCATGATCGGTGCCTCAACACTCTCTTCTTTACGCCGCCTAGCACAAAAATGGCGTCCATATGGCGTCCACCTCGGAAGAAAACTACCACCATTGGCGGGCAATCAGAAGACACAAAGATCGTTCAATATCAATCAGTTGTGCAACGTGAGCCAATATCCGGAAACGATGGGAAACGTAATATTTCAGACTACGAATTTGGGGGTCAGGAGTTCGAATCTCTTCGGGCGCGCCATATTTTTCAATAAGTTATCCGTATCTTCGCATCTTCGCCGGTCATGCCCTACATCCTAACTACATCGGCTGTAGCTCTCGAACTAATATAAGCCCCGCGTTCAATTCGCCACTTGATTGAGACGGTTGATACTTTTGAGAGAATGGAAATCGGCCTTTGTTCCCTCACGGAGAGCGTGGACACGACGACGCCGGGAGGTCGGCTCGTATTTCATATCTTTGGCGCATTGGCTGAGTTTGAGCGGGCTATCATTCGCGAACGAACCCAAGCGGGGTTGATAGCAGCAAGGCAAGCCGGCCGTCGCGGAGGGCAACCCAGGGCACTAACAGATCGCGATATTCACGCCGCTAAAGCGATGTTGAGTGACCAAAGTATAACAGCACTTGAGGTGACGTATCGCTTGTCTGTGTCGCTCTCAACGTTGTACCGCTATATTCCAGCGGCAAAGGAGCAATACTGCACAGCATCAAAGAGACTTGACGCGTGACGCGCGAAGGCTGTGAGCGAGTTTTTTAGAAGACTGCATCGGGATACTGTACAGCATCGAAGAAACTTAACTCTGTGATGCATGAATCCCGGCAATACCGGCATAGAACTACGAATAGAAATCGCGTTGGGTTTGTGTCCTTTACATTGCTTTGCTTAAGGCAAAACTGATAATCAGCATATCCCCGTCTCCTTCTCTTCTGTGTTGTTTTCGCGTTCAAGACCCCAGGCAAGTGTTGGGCCATATCTCCTGTTGCTGAGATATCCCACACACGTCCAACGGAAGCCATTTCGGCTGAAACAGTTACCACGAATTTTTGCGAACGCCTCCGCACTGCGCATAGGATCTCCGTGGCATCGTCTTAGCTGAGGCACACGAGTATTGGAACCATCTGATAAAATGATGGCACGGTCTGCTAGACGATCAGTGAGTTTAGTCAATAAGCGACCGCACGGCTCATGCCGAGATTTACAGTCCGCAAGATAGTAGACATTCGACCCGCCTTCACCGGGGCTGTCCCCTCGATGCATGAACACCGTCATTGACTTCGGCTTCACCTCCAACAAGGCATACTGACCAAATCCCCGACGACGCTTTACAACTAGAAGGCGGTCGGCGGATTCGCCTTCATAGATTTCTATGAGGGTGCTGGGCTCGATCTCCAAATGACCATCTTTCTCGTGCAGTCGGGAGTTCGGATCGCCCGTGATTGATGAACCTATGAGTTTGTAACCCCCTCCAGACCCTATGGCCGGTTCAAGATCAAGACCCTTGGGATAGTGCAGATCGCAAAACACAACTTCATCAACGAATGGAGCGAATACAGACAGAACTTCGTTCGTGTCGCCGCCAGCCGATGGATAGAATAATGTTCCACGCTCGATAGAGGTGAGCCATTCATCAGGAATAAAGACTTGCGGCTCTGGCATGGCTCCTACGAATTTTCGCGATCTATTAGGAAATCGGCCAACAGAATCCGAAAGCACCCGCATCGGCTGTTGGATGAGGATCCGAGGCTGATCCTATTGCTGACCGTATACTCTGGACCGACAATATTCCTCGCCGGGCAAATTTCCACGTTTTCTGTTCGTCCAGGGTCCATTGAGCTTGCATTCACCAATCACCACTTCGACGAAAACAGCGAACGGTATATCAACTTCAGCAAAATGGCGATCATCCTCCATCCGTTCGCCGCCAAGACCTCGAAGCGCTTCTGCGCCATACGGTAGTCTCAGCGCGACAAGATCGATGTCGGTTTCGTTGCTGCCTCCGTCCTCATCCTGAAGTATGAAGCTCGCGAACCTCGAAGAACACCGGGCGGAATTCGCGACGCGATGGCTGTGGGAGCTTATTCAGAACGCGCGGGACTTTCCCGACAAGTCGCGGTCGATGACGATTCGCGTCACCGTTTCGCCGAAACAAATTACCTTCGCGCACAACGGTCGCGATTTTACGGAAGAGGAAATCCTGAGCCTTATCTTCCATGGCTCGACGAAGCAATCGAACCCGGACCAGCTCGGAAAATTCGGAAGCGGCCTTCTATCGACGCTCCTGATCTCAAGAAAGGTCCAGATCAAGGAAACGTTGCGTGACGACGACGGCCTTCGGAAAGGCTTTGAATTCGAGCTGGACCGGTCCGTCGAAGACGCCGAGGAGATCGGGGGGCGATGCGACGATCGCTTAAGGCGTTAGTCAAATCCCTGAACCAGAGTCGGTTAAGCCAACGGATTGGGCGGAGTACGTCTACCAAACCGATGGGTCGCTGGATGCCGGGGAACTCGCCGGTTTCGCGATCGAACGCCCAGGTCCTTAGAAAGCAGACAGCGACCGCATGACCACGCGTAGGCTTAATCGGCTGGATGTCGGCATCGGCTGGATGGTCGGCGCTCACAGCTCGTACCCACGGTCCACCCAGTAAAGCCAATCACCGACGGCCTCCTGGGTCTCTTGATCTTTCGACAATGGTTGCAATTGCGCCAAAGGGACGGCCATTTGCTCCCCGGCCCGCTTAACCCACACAAACATTTCACTCTCGCACTCCTCTTCCGGTGCCATGCCGAGAACTTCCACTTCTTCTTTAACCTCGAGGATGGAGATGGGCCGCGCGGACCTACAGCGCGCCTTGAATGGAACCGTCATCTTGCCGTCGAGGTAGCAATACCAGCCCATCGCACGTTCGCTGGAATCGTAAGCATCGACGATGGCCTCCATAGTAATTCGTTGTTCGCGTATTTCATCCCTCGTGCGCGCCATCGTTCCACTATCCAAGCTTGATCGGTGTATTCATCCTTGCAGAGCGTCGTTCTGACGCTTCGCTTTGGTTCTTCAACGGAGCCGGCGTCAATGCGTCCCTGACCTTGCGCAACGCCTCGTTGGGGCGACAGCCGGATATGTCAACGGACACATGCGCTCTGCGGAAGGAGCGGCTGAAGTAGGCGATGTCCCGTCTTATTTCACGGAGGTAGAGGCCCTTCTCACGATCCGTCAAAGTCATTCGCACCGGGCGGGAGTCGATGTCGTAAAATGTGATCCTCTTGAGGATATTCTCCGGCGTATCCCGAAGCACGACAACGGTGGCGTCTCGCGTCTCGTTGACAACTTTCCAGTAACCACCCAGTAGACCGCTCGGCGGCAACGCAATGACACAATTGTAACTGTCCCCCCGAGAGAGAACGTGTTTCAAGGCTTGTGATGCCGCCAGCCGGAAATCGTGCGACGTCAGGTGGCAGTTTCGAAGCCGCTCAATCGACGTTTCGAAGAAACGCTCGGTCTCAACATCCAGATCAAAAAAGCGACACTCTAGGAGGCCAGCCAGTTGAGCGCCGACAGTAGTCTTGCCGACACAGCCGAGGCCAGCGAGGAAAATGCCGTACTCAACTAGGAACGGCACAGCTCTCATCGAACGTTCCAACATGCGTATTCATAGACAATTCGTGCCGTCAGTGGCTCGGCTTTCCACAGGGGCGGCGAAGTCGAGGCGGATAGGAGAGGTGGCCCCTGAATCTCGGACAGCCGGTTAAGGTGGATCGCGACATGAGAACGACGATCCCCGATGACGAAGAGACGACGGTATTCAGAGGTGGCCCCGGGATGGGCGAGGTGGGTATAGATGACGCCCAGCCCGTTGCAGTCCGGGCACGCCCCCTTGGAATTGGCCGATAACAGCGCCGCATCGACCGCGTTGGCCTTGGCGAAGGCCTTGCGCACATTATCGCGAATGCCGGTATAGGTCGCCGTGTCGGACCGCCGCGAGCCGCGCGCCAGGTTCTGGTCGATGATGGTGGTTTCTGGATATTTAGCCGGTTTCACGACGCTCCTCGAGCGCTCTTTGGTCTCTTCTGAGAGCCGACGGGGCGAGCGGTAGCTCGAACCGACGTGTTCAATGCCACGGCGGCGCGAATGAGCGCCTTCAACGCCTTTTCGTCAATCTTGTCGCCCTCATGGAAATCGATGGCACGCCTGGTGTTGCCTTCGAGGCTGGACGAGACTGAGAACCGGCGTTCAATTGCTAGTGGCACCATGAAGGATGCGGTCCCAGAACCTCTGCGCCGCTCTATTAAGGAGCCAATCTCCGCCGTATTCCAAGCTTGGGAGCTTCTTTTGAGTGCGGTTGAAGGCAAGGCGGTTTTCGGCGCTCGTGAAGTTCGTTGTTCCGAAGTGCCGGGTCGCCGATCTGAGCGCTAATCTCGATCGCAAAAGATGCTCGTCCGCCCGTTGCTGGCCGAGTTTTTTGTATGCTATTGTCATACATCTTTAACGAGTCGCAGGAACCATCGCGCTATGACAACGTCTGTACTGAGCGTGCGCGTCAGCGAAGAGGAGCGCGCCCTCTTAGAGGCGGCCTCTGATCAGGCGCGCACCAGCCTCAGCGACTTCGTCCGTCGCAAGGCGCTCGAAGCCGCTGAGATGGACATGCTGGAGCGTCCGGTCGTCACCATCCCGGCCAAGGATTGGGAGGCGTTCGAGGCGTGGGCCAATCGTCCACCCCAAAAGGTCGCGGCACTTGAGGTGCTGGCGGGCACCGATCCCGCATGGCGGAAATAGCGCCGCCGCGGCCGCTCGCCGAAACCGACGACCGCAGCGGCTTCGACTGCGGCCGGGAATCGATGAACCAGTGGTTTGGGCGTCACGGCTGGGCCAATCATGCCGCCGGCCTTTCCCGCGCCAACGTCGTTTGCGATGCGGCGACGGGCCAAATCGTCGGCTATGTCACCCTGAGCGCCGGCCAGATCGAGCGGGCAGCATTGCCCAAGCCGCTCCAGCGCAACAAGCCCGACCCTGTGCCGGCGACCCTGCTCGGCCAGCTTGCTATCCACAAAGATCATCCGGGAAAGGGCTACGCCCGATCGCTGCTTCTGTTCGCCCTGCGCGCCGCGCTCCGGTCGTCCCACGACGTGGGAAGCCTCGGCGTCTTCACACATCCTCTCGACGACGCCGCGCGCGCCTTCTACGCGCGCTGGGGCTTTGTAGACCTGCCCTTCGACCCGCGCCGGGCGATGATCGTCCGCATGGTCGATCTGGAGTGGAGCGGATTGGGGTTGTGAAACCGGGGCGGCGAAAATACCGCCTCGTGGTTGAAATCAACTTTAGCCTGTATTCGTAAGGGCGGACTCTGCGCCTTCAGCGCAGGCCCATTCGCCGATGAGCGTTTGCGCGGGGCACCTAAACGCCAAAATAATGGCGTATAGGCTCGATAATTGCGCATACATGTGCCTTAATGGCGCATAGAAAGCTATACGCAACAAAGGATTTGTCATGGCCAAGCCCCGGCCGGAACAGGAACTCGCAGCCATCGAAGCCGTGGTGTGCGCTTATCCCGGCGGCATGACGCTTGCGGAGATCACGGCCGCGCTGAAGGCGGAGATTCCCCAGCGCACGCTCCAGCATCGGCTCAAGTCTCTGACTGACAGCGGCCGGCTGATCCGGGAAGGGGAGCGGCGCTGGGCGAAATACCGCCTGCCGCCCATCATCGCCACCGCCGATCTGAAGGCTGGCGATGCGCGTCCTGAGGCGCAGGTGGAGGTTGGCATCCCGCTCTCAAAGGGCGGGGCCGAAGTGCAGGCCTATGTCCGGCAGCCCGTCGAGAAACGCAAGCCGGTCGGCTACGCCCGGGCGTTCCTTGATTCCTACCGGCCCAATGTCAGCACCTATCTCGATGACAAAGAGCGCGCGCATCTTCTGAGAGTCGGCACCGCCGAAGCCGGAGACCAGCCCGCCGGCACCTACGCGAAGCAGATCCTGAACCGCCTGCTGATCGACCTGTCGTGGAATTCAAGCCGCCTTGAAGGGAACACCTATTCGCTGCTCGACACGAAGCGGCTCATCGACTTCGGCGAAGAGGCGGAAGGCAAGGAGCGGCTCGAAGCACAGATGATCCTGAATCACAAGGATGCGATCGAGTTCCTTGTGGGTTCCGCCGAGGATATCGGCTTCAACCGCTATACGGTCCTAAATCTCCACGCGATGCTCGCGAACAACCTGCTCGCCGACGAAGCGGCGGCGGGGCGCCTGCGGCGCATCGCCGTCGGCATCGAGCGATCCGCCTTCCATCCGCTCGAAATCCCGGCGCTGATCGAGGAGTGCTTCGATCAGATCCTGGCGACGGCGGCCGCGATCAAGGATCCTGTCGAGCAGTCGTTCTTCGCGATGGTGCAGCTGCCTTACCTGCAGCCCTTCGATGATGTGAACAAGCGCGTCTCGCGCCTTGCGGCCAACATCCCGCTCATCAAGCGCAACCTCTCGCCGCTGTCCTTCACCGACGTGCCGCGCAGCGCGTACACCGACGCGGTGCTCGGCGTCTATGAGCTGAACCGCGTCGATCTGCTCAAGGACGTCTTCATCTGGGCCTATGAGCGCTCGGCCGCGCGCTATGCCGCCGTCAAGCAATCGCTCGGCGAACCCGACCCCTTCCGCCTGCGTCACCGCGCGGCGCTGCGCGAGCTCATCGCACAGATCGTACAGGGGCGCATGGACCGCAAGGCCACGCCTGCATACATCGCGGCCTGGGTGACGGAGAATATTGAGACTCCAGAGCGCGAGCGCTTCCGCGAACTCGCGGAGCGGGAGCTGCTCGGCCTGCACGAAGGGAATTTCGCGCGCTACCGCATCCGGCCCTCCGAATTCGCGGCGTGGCAGCAGTTGTGGGCGGCAGCGGGGGCGCGCGCGTGAACGGCGCCGGCCCGGCGGGGCGCCGGATCGTGCGCATCACGCGATCCCATATCGAGAACTTCCGCTGCGTCCGCATCTCACGTCGAGCTGGGCGACAGTACGGTTTTCATCGGCCGGAACAGTGCCGGCAAGACGGCCATTCTCGATGCCGTGCGGATTGTGCCGGAGCGCGCTTCCGGAACACCGAGCCGAGAGACCTGCGATTTTTCGGCTCCAGCACGACTAGCGAGCCGTAAATCCCCCATCAACTGTCAGGACCGTCCCGGTGACAAATCGCGCCTCATCCGAGGCAAGGTAGAGGACCGCTGCCGCAATTTCCTCCGGCCGCCCAAGCCGGCCAACCGGAAACCAGCTGGCCGCTTCCTCGCGAGAAGTGCCATGTGTGTCGAGCCAGCGAACGAATACATCGTTGGGAATGTCGAAACCTGCGGTTGCCAGCGCATTGATGCTTATGTTGTTCGCTGCAACCTGGAGAGCGGCAGATTTCGTCAAGCCGATCACTCCGCCCTTGGTCGCAGCATAGAGACCATTGTCGGCAACGCCGGTGATGCTGCTGGTTACCGAAGCCTGATTCACAATTGCCCCACCGCCATTCTTCCGCATCTGTGCGACCTGGTGTTTCATGCAGTAGTAAGCGCCCCTCAGATTGGTGTCGATCAGTTCGTCGAAGGAGGCTGAAGGCAGATCAAGCGTTGGTCCCGAGATCTCTTTTGCCGCGTTGTTAACCGCAATATCAAGACGGCCATACTTGTTGAACCGTCGCCGAAACGAGCCGTTCGACATCTGCCTCGCGCGACACATCAGCGTGAAGGTAAAGGCCGTCCGCGCCGCCAGCAGTCACCAAAGCAAGGGTCTCACGACCACCCTCATTATTGATGTCGCACATGGCAAGTCGTGCGCCACGCTCCGCGAAGGCACGCGCACACACTCGGCCAAATCCCTGGGCCGCGCCAGTGATGAGCACAACCTTCCCATCGAATCCGAACATGGGTCTCTCCTCCTCAGCAACTAGATGGGGTAACGGGCCAGCTTAACGGATAGGCGGTCGTCCCTAGAGTGATGGTGTTAACGGAGTCGGGCGTGGTGCCTGCTCCAAGCATCATCGAGGAACGACCATGGAACAGTATGCAGGAATCGACGTGTCGTTGGAAAGCGCCAGGGTTTGCGTGGTGGATGCGAAGGGCAAGATCGTTCGGGAAGGGGTAGTGGCAAGCGAGCCCGAGCCGTTGATCGGATGGCTGACAAAGCCGGGTATGGGACTATCTCGAGTTGGGCTTGAAGCCGGGCCGCTGTCACAGTGGCTTTATGCGGGATTGAAGGCGGCCGGCTTGCCGGCCGAGCTGATCGAGACGCGACATGTGCGCGACGCGTTCCGGGCGATGGCGGTGAAGACGGACCGCAAGGATGCGCAGGCGATCGCCCAGTTGATGCGGCTGGGCTGGTTCAAGCCTGTGCACTGCAAATCCGCCTCGGCCCAGGAGGTGCGAGCGGTACTTGCCGCCCGCCGGCTGTTGCAAAGCAAGCTCTACGATATGGAGATGAGCCTGCGGGGGATATTGCGCGGCTTCGGGCTGAAAGTGGGCAAGACCACCAGCCGGACCTTCCCGGCGCGGATCCGGGCGCTGGTGGCCGGGCATGAGACGCTCGAGATCGTGGCAAAGGCGTTGCTTTCGGCGCATGCGGTACTGGTTCGGCAATACGCGGAGCTGGACCGGCGTGTACGCCGCACGGCACGCAGCGATGCCCGGGCGCGCCTGCTGATGACGACGCCGGGGGTCGGCGCGATCGTGGCGGTGACCTATGTCTCGGCGATCGACCAGACGTCGAGACTCAAGTCATCGAAGAGCGCCGGCGCCTTGTTCGGATTGACGCCCAAACGATATCAGTCAGGTGAGATCGACATCAGCGGACGAATATCGAAGACCGGCGACCAGCAGGTGCGCACCGTGCTCTATGAGGCGGCGCACGTCATCCTGACGCGACCGGTCCGGGCCTCCCATCTCAAGAGCTGGGCGATGCGGGTGGCCAGGCGGGCCGGAATGCGCAAGGCCAAGGTGGCGCTGGCGCGCCGGCTCGCCGTCATCCTGCACCGAATGCTCGCCGATGGAACGCCATTTAACCCGGAAGCCGCGGCACCGCGGGCGGCATAGAAGGGGCAGCGAGGAGAAATAGAAAAGGGCATCGAGGAGAAAGCAAGAGTTTCGGCAGGGTCTGAGACTAACACCACCCCGCCGAGTGAAGTCCCGTCGCCGGGACGATGGATCCGGGCGAAGCCGCAACATGCTCTGTAGGTCACCAGACACTACGCGCAATTAGATTGGCAGGCCCGATCCTCATCCGACCCCATCAGGTGGCGGCCTTGCGCCGACCCCGTACAGAAGCAAGACCCCGGCGGCAGGATCATCACTCAAGGGATTGACAGTCGAGGGCCCGTTACAGAAGCATGTTCCGGAAAAGTGTGCACACTTTTCCGGCAAGAACATGCTCCAAGTATTTGATGCTGCGCATTTTCTTATCGGCGAAGTGATTCCACTTCGCCGGAAAATGCTATAGCCAATGCTTGCTCTACCCCTCGTCGCGTGGCGCGGAGCCGGCGCTTGCAAATCCGAGTTGCAGCTGCAGGTCAACCCGCCTCCACTCCTCGATCGCGGACATAGGGCCGGTATTGCGGCACCCACATCCGTCGGCGGATTGCTGCCGCAACGTGACCCCCCGCCGGATCGGCAACCCCTTCGCGGCTGGCCTGCTCTCCCACCGCCAGAGCCACGCGTACGGCAACGTCCCGCAGAGCACTGACCGGCGGCAGCAGCGTTTCGCTTGAATCGGACCGCGCCGATGACGCTTCCGCCAAAGCCTTGGCGGCCGCCATGAACATCCCGTCAGTCACCCGGCGGGCCCGGGAGCCAATAACTCCAAGGCCTACGCCGGGAAAGACATAGGCGTTGTTCGTCTGCGCGATCCTGTACGCCCTGCCGTTCCAGAGCGTAACGGGGAATGGACTGCCGGTGCCGATCACGGCCCGTCCGTTCGTCCACGCCAGCACGTCAGCCGGCTTCGCCTCGCTGTGCGAGGTCGGGTTCGACAGCGGGAAGATCATCGGCCTGTCAACGTGCTCAGTCATCGCGCGCACTACCGTTTCGGTGAAGACGTCGGCCCGGCCGCAGACACCGATCAGCGCGGTCGGCTGCACGTTGCGAACGACATCGATGAGCCCGATCTCAGCGGGCCGCTCGAGCCGCCAATTCGCAACTGCGCCCCGGGGCTGCACGAAAGAAGCCTGGAATGGCAGGATGCCGGGCATGCCCTCGACGAGCAGACCGGACGCATCGACCATGTAAATCGCGGATCGTGCCGCGCTCTTGGTCAGCCCCATCTCGAGCATGGCGGCGCGCAGCAGAGTTGCGATGCCGCATCCGGCGGAACCTGCACCGACGATTACGATGCGCTGCTCGACGAGCGGCATGCCCGTGACCCTGACGGCGGCGAGCAGCGTGCCGACAGCGACCGCGGCCGTGCCCTGGATGTCGTCATTGAACGTGCACAACCGATTCCGATAGCGCTCCAGCAGGCGCGTCGCGTTGTCTCGGGCGAAATCCTCCCATTGCAGCAGGACGTGCGGCCAGCGTACGGCCACCGCCGCGACGAACGTCTCGACGAAGTCATCGTACTCGTGCCCGCGCACCCGTTCGTGGCGCCACCCCAGGTAGAGCGGGTCGTCGAGAAGGTCCCGGCGATCGGTCCCGACATCGAGCAGGATCGGCAGCGTGGTCGAAGGGTGCAATCCGCCGCAAGCCGTGTAGAGCGACAGCTTGCCTACCGGGATCCCCATGCCGCCGGCACCCAGATCGCCGAGCCCGAGGATCCGCTCGCCGTCAGTGACGACGATCGCCGCCACCATATCGAACCGAGGATGAGCCAAGATACTCGGCACACGGCCCTTGTTCGGCAAGCTGAGGAACAGGCCGCGCGGCTTGCGGTAGATATGGCTGAACTGCTGGCAGCCGACGCCGACAGTCGGGGTGTAGACGATTGGCAACACTTCCTCGAGGTGTTGCGTCAAGAGGCTGTAGAACGCCGTCTCATTGTTGTCCTGCATGTCGCGCAAAAAGTCGTACTGCTCGAGGCTCGTCTCCATGCCGCGCATTGCCTCGAGGCGACGCGCCACCTGCTCGTCGAGCGATCCGACGTGCGGCGGCAACAGCCCGTGCAACTCGAAGGCATCCCGTTCGGGCTCAGGGAAGGCAACGCCCTTGTTCAGGAGCGGATCGTTGAGGAGTTCATAGCCCGATCGCCGGACCCTCATTGGCAACTGGTGAAGATCACCCACATCCTGGACGAGATCCGTTTCCGACATCGAGCTTGAACCTTGGTTTGCCCCGATAGTTATTGCGGCCAACTCCATGGCTTCGCAAGTCGATTGCCACTCTGGAGAAAGTGCCAGCGGCTTTTCATCGGGCTTCCGAAAGGCGACAACTTCGGCAAGCTTGTAGTCACAGAAACCAGTCGTTCGTCGGAGCGATATTGCGACTTTATTCTCAAACATTGGCTTGTGCCGAGCCGAACATGCGAAGCACCGGCGGATAGGAGTGAACGCAATGGCCAACAAAGCGTCCAAGAAGTCCAAGAAGTCGGCGAAGGTCGCAAAGAGGGCCGCCGCCAAGCGGGTCGCTGCGAAGCCGGTCCTCCTATCAGGCGGCAACCCCCAGATCGCGAAGGCCTACGGTGACGCCCCCGTGCAGGCCTACATCGCGGCCATGCCGGGCTGGAAAAGCGACGTCAGGCGCCGGCTCGACGCGCTCATCGTGCGCACCGTCCCCGGCGTACGCAAGGCAGTCAAGTGGAACTCGCCCTTCTATGGCATCGAGGGCCAAGGCTGGTTCCTCAGCTTTCATTGCTTCACGAAGTACGTCAAAATGGCTTTCTTCCGCGGCACGTCGCTGCGTCCTGTCCCACCCGGCGAGTCCAGGAGCAAGGACACGCGCTACCTCGACATCCATGAGGACGACCAGCTCGACGAAGCTCAGCTCGCCGCCTGGGTGAAGCAAGCCAGCCAATTGCCCGGCGAACGAATGTGAGCGGTGGTGAGGCCGTAGCCTGGTACGGCGTGCCCGGGGTCGATGTACCCGAAATCGAGACCCAACATGATAAGCTGGTTCGACATCGAAGACCCCGACGGAAACGAGATGCGATGGTACCAAGTGCCGACTAGCGATACTCAAGTGGCGGGCGAGCGACAACAACCAGGAAGAAAGCGACAACAACCATGAAGAAGAGGAAGAGCGGCGCGAAGGAAGGAAAAGGAGGAGACTCTCCCTCTCAGCTGATAGATGCGCGAATCAAGGAGCTGAGTGATTGGCGGGGCGAGATGCTGGCTCGGGTCCGAATTCTCATCAAGCAGGCCGACCCCGAAGTGGTCGAGGAGTGGAAGTGGAGAGGGGTTCCGGTGTGGTCGCACGCCGGAATGATCTGCACCGGTGAGACGTACAAGAATATCGTGAAGATGACCTTCGCCAAGGGCGCCTCGTTGGAGGACCCTTCAGGCCTCTTCAACTCCAGCCTCGAAGGCAATGCCAGGCGCGCCATCGATTTCCATGAGGGCGACAAGATTGATGAAAAGGCGTTGAAGGCGCTCATTCGCGCCGCTGTGGCACTAAACAGGTCGGTGCGAGCTGCTGCTCGCCCTCTCCGCTCTCAGAAGAGACCAAAGAGCGCTTGATGCAGGAGCTGCTGTGCTTGCTGACGACGCTCCCGGACCGCTTGGCGGCGTCAAACCGAACATCTCACCGCAGCCACGCCGGTTGACCTGCCAGTTTCATCAGGTCCGAACCAACAGAGCGAGGTTCCCATCATGTCGATGTCCAAGGCATCAATTCCGGTATTCGAGATCGGTCTCAATACTCTTTCGGCGCTCCTCGACAAGGCTGAGTCCTATGCAGATGCAAAGGGCATCGATCCCACTGCGCTTCTCAACACACGCCTCTTCCCCGACATGTTCGCATTCTCCCGTCAGGTGCAGATCGCTTGCGACCAGGCCAAGAACGGTTGTGCACGACTCGCCGGCATCGAGCCGCCCAGGTATCAGGACAACGAGAAGAGTATTGCCGAGCTCAGGGATCGCATTGCCAAGACGGTCGCTTTCGTGAAGACACTCGACCCCGAGAGAATTGACATGGCTGCCGACCGGGAAATCACTTTTCCGCTCGGCCCGAATAACAAGGGTCACATGAGAGGTGTCGACTATCTCAACCACTTCGCACTGCCAAACTTCTACTTTCACCTCACCACCGCCTACGACATCCTCCGTCACTGCGGCGTCGAGATCGGGAAGCGTGACTTCCTCGGCGCCATCCCGATGCGGATGACTTGAGATAACGTGAAATGCAAAAGGCCGTCCTGTTGGAATGACCGTCCAGTGCGCGTGGCTGTCAGGCAAAATGCCGATTGGGTGCTTCAATCGATGCGGGCGCGACGGTGGCGACCCGGTTAGCCAACTCCGCCCTGAACGTGGCGACGCCGGCCGCGGCCCCGGTCGCGATCGTGGCGGCAATCAGGATCATCAGGATGCGTTTCAGAAAGCGGGCGTCCGCGCTGAGGGCGTCCATAGGGGTCCTCCAATCCGGGCCCCTGACGACGGAGTGTCCGAAGGCCCAAGCCAGTATCTCACTCTGGCCTTACTGGCATGTGACGCTACTGTCTGTGGGATTCCCCACCGCACGCAGCTCTCGTCCTCTTGACTTGCACATAATTTTGCATTCCTGACAGACAAGATGGCCGCTCTCAAACCACATGGCGGCGAGCGATGCGAGAGCTGTCCTGGACGTGCCCGATCGCAGAGGGCGAGACATTAAACGGGAGATGCCATGCAATTCCCTGCTCACATGATTGTATGCGGAGCGCTTGCGTTCTTGTTGGGTGAAGGCACGACGGCATCTGCCCAGGATGAGGAGCAGAATATTCAGTGCAAGGAAGTGCCCGCGGCGGTCACGTCGGCTTTTGCTGAGGCGTTTCCAAAGGCAACGATCAAAGGCTGCGCCAGGGAAGTCGAAAACGGCAAGACCGCCTATGAAATCTCGAGCACGGAGGTCAAGGCCGACCGCGACGTGCTCTACTATGAGGACGGCAAGTTGATCGTCGTCGAGGAGACGATCGCCACCGGCAGTCTACCCAAGCCGGTCCAGAACGCCTTCCACAAAAAATTTCCGAACGGCAAGATCACTCTCGCCGAAAAGCTGACTCGCGACTTATCGGTGACCTACGAACTTCAAGTAAAACGCAAGGATGAGATCATAGAAATTGTTTTTGATCGTGACGGCAAAGAACTGGAGCCCCAGGATTGAGCGTCCAAGCTATGTTAAGGCGTGGCCAAGGCACAGGCGCCTGATCGTCATGTCCCTGGGCGCGTCTTGAAACGGTTCAATCGCCATCGAGGAACGATTTGAACCTGGCGGCATAATCGGCGTGCCATCGCGACAGCGGCGGGCGGTTTGCAATCAGGTCTTCGGCCGCCCAGCGAATGCGTTTTTCGTCGATCGCGCGCGTCACCTCGTTGTCGGGGCACAGAATGTAGAAATCACCGGCTTCCAGCCGCTTCAGCATGAAGGAAACCGTTTGCTCGGGCGTCCAGGCAGCTGCCGGCTTCTCCCGGCGGCCATTGGCCGTCAGCGCCGTGAAGACAAAACCCGGGATGAGCAAATGCGCCGAGACCCGGCAATCGGAACGTGACCGCAGCTCGTGCTGCAATGCTTCCGTAAAAACCTTCACGCCCGCCTTGCTTACGTTATAGGCGGGATCGCCGGGCGGCGTGGTAATTCCCTGTTTGGAGCCGGTGTTGATGATGAGACCGGGAGTTTTCTGGGCGATCATTTGCGGGGCGAAGACCTGGGTGCCGTGGATGACCCCCCAGAGATTTACCCGCACCACCTTGTCCCAGTTCTCCGTCGGCCCGTAAATGCTGCTTCCCGGCTGAACGCCGGCATTGTTCATCAGGACATCCACGCGGCCGAAGCGGTCCTGCACCGAACTCGCAACTCTTTGCACTTCGTCCAGCCGACCAACGTCAGCCGAAATCGGAAGGATACCGGACGATTTGCCGCCGGCAATCGCGACGAGCGCATCGGCTGCGTTCGCCAGGTTCTCCTTGTCAATATCGACGATGCATACCCTCAGATTCATGCCGGCAAAGCGCTTGGCCGCAGCAAGCCCGATGCCGGACGCGCCGCCCGTGATCACGGCGACGTTGGAAGGGGAAAATGCGGAATGAGTTATTTCGTGTTCACCTCTCGTCATCAAGCGAGGGCGCGAGATACAAGTGGAACGCCGCCGCCGCGGCGTTCTTTCAGAGCTGCACGAACGTGTGCTTCAGCTGCGTGTACTTATCGAATGCATGAAGCGACTTGTCGCGGCCGATGCCCGATTGCTTGTAGCCGCCGAAGGGTGCGGTTACATCGCCGCCGTCGGTGGCATTGATGTTGACTGTGCCGGCCTTCAGCGCGCGCGCCACCCGGTGGGCGCGGGTAATATCGCGGGTCCACAGGTTCGCCTGCAGGCCGTAGATCGTATCATTGGCGATCTTCACGGCCTCCTCGTCATCCTTGAAGCTCAATGTCGTCAGCACGGGGCCGAAGATCTCCTCCTGGGCGATGCGCAGCTTGTTGCTTGGCGCCTCGAAGACGGTCGGTTCCACGTAATAGCCGCCGGTTGACTTGCGTGCCTGGGAACCGCCGGTCGCCAGCCTGGCGCCCTCCTGGCGTCCGATGTCGATGTAGCCGAGAACCCGCTCCATCTGGGTCTTGTCGACCATCGAGCCCATGGTGGTCTTTGGATCGAGCGGATCGCCGGGCGTCCAGTCCCTGGCGTATTTGCCGACCAGATCGACGATCTCGTCCTTGATCTTCTCCTGGACAATCAGCCTGGTTGCCGCGGTACAGACCTGACCCGAATTGTAGAACACGCCCGCCGCCGCCTTTTTGGCGACTTCCTTCAGGTCGGGCACATCGCCGAACACGATGTTCGGCGACTTGCCGCCGCACTCGAGCGAGATGTGCTTCATGTTGGACTCGCCGGAGTACTTCAGGAAAAACTTTCCGACCTCGGTCGAACCGGTGAAGGCCACCATGTCGACATCCATGTGACGGCCGAGCGCCTGTCCGGCTGTTTCTCCAAAGCCCGGCAGCACATTGAGAACGCCCTCCGGCAGGCCGGCTTCCGCCGCAAGTTCGGCAATGCGGATGGCCGTGAGCGGCGACTGCTCGGCGGGTTTGAGGATAACGGAGTTGCCGGCCGCGAGCGCCGGTCCGATCTTCCAGCACGCCATGAGCAAGGGAAAATTCCACGGCACGACGGCCGCTACAACTCCCACAGGTTCGCGCGTGATGAGGGAAATCGAGTCCGGCCGCTGCGGCGCAAGCTCGTCATAGACCTTGTCGCAGGCCTCGCCATACCACTGGATCGTGTGGGCAGAGGCCGGAATATCGCTCGCAGTCGAGTTGGCGATGGGCTTGCCCATGTCCAGCGTTTCGAGCAGCGCCAGCTCGTCCCTGTGCCTCATCATGAGCTCGGCGAGCTTGACAAGCACCGTCTTGCGCTTTTTCGGAAAGGCTTTCGCCCACACGCCCTTGTCGAAGGCAGCGCGTGCCGCCTTGACGGCACGCTCCACGTCCTCCTTGTCGCATTCGGCGACTTGCGTGAGCACCTTGCCGTTGATCGGACTTATCTTGTCGAAGCTCTTGCCGGACGCGGCAGGCACGTAGCGGCCGTTGATGAAGGCCTGGTTGCGGTACGAAAGAGCGGGTTGACTGCGAAATTCTTCGACTGCGGCGACCATCGATGGCTCCCTGGTTGCTCGAAAACGCGACTTTGGGGCACATTATATAGTTATTGACGCAGCGATGAACTAGGCTCAGCGGCCAGACCCATCGACGTCCTTCCAAAGGAGCGAGCCATGACGTGGTTTCGGCGGTTTGTGTTGGCAGTCAGTCATCGGTGTCACAGCGGCATCGGGTCACGCCGCGTCGCAGACACCTTCGGGATGGCCCACGCGAGGCTGGGCAACATCGTCTCCGGAAGAGCTCGGGATTCGGCCTCTGGCGAGCTCGAAGCGCTCGATCGCGAGTTCGCCAGCGGCGATCACGGCTACGTCGACAGCATGCTGGTAATCCGGCACGGGCGGATCGCGTTCGAGCGGGCGTACTCCCATGACTACGATCGGCTCTTCGTCGGAAAGGGTCGCCCCGCATATCTACAATTACTACGACCCGGCGTGGCACCCATTCTACAACCGGACGTCCCTGCACACGATGCAGTCCGTGACGAAGAGCGTCACGTCTGCCCTCATCGGGATTGCAATTGCCCGTGGCGAGATACCAGGCGTGGACACCCTCGTGATGCCATATTTCTCCGCGTTCAAGGTGAAGCCAGATCCACGCCGCGACCGCATGCGGCTGCGCGACGTGCTGAACATGAGGACCGGCATTAGGTGGGACGAGAACTCGTCCTACACCGACCCGATGACGAACAACTGCGCCGCGATGGAAGCTACCGACGACTGGGTCCAGTACGTCCTCGATCAGCCGATGATAAACGAGCCCGGTAGCGGGTTCGTCTATAACAGCGGCGCGACCCAGCTCCTCTCATACATCCTCAAGAAGGCAACGGGCAAAGAAGCGGACGATTACGCGAAGGAGCATCTCTTCAACCCGCTCGGCATCGAGAACTACTACTGGAAGCGCACGCCGAAAGGGCTTGCCGATACCGAAGGCGGACTGTACCTGCTGCCCCGCGATCTCGCGAAGATCGGTTACCTGTATCTCAAGGGCGGCGTTTGGGACGGCAGGCAGATCGTGCCCGGTGACTGGATAACGCAGTCCACCCAGCGGCAGGTGAACGCCGGGGTACAGGCTACGGCTTCCAATGGTGGTTGCTCCCACGAAGGGGCTCCGGGTACGCACGACGCGTACGCGGCGCGCGGATATGGCGGCCAGAGCCTGATAGTTGTGCCGGAGCTCGACTTAATCGCGGTCTTCACCGGCTGGAACATCTATGGCAGGTCCGAGCTCGATCAAAGGATCTGCACTCGTGAGCGTGGTGGCCGCTGTGAAGGATGGCAGCAAAGCGTCACCCTGAAGGGCAGACCCTGGCCGCCGCGGGCCGTTGATCGGCAGGCGCCATCGTGTAGCGTCGCAGAGCCATGGCCAGAGAACCGGAAGCAGAGGTGCTCGCGATCGACGGCCGCGAGGTCCCCATCACCCATCCCGACAAGCCCTACTTCTCGCGAGAGGTGCGGCTTTCGAAGCTCGACCTCGTGCGCTACTTCCTCTCGGTGGCGCCGGGAGCGCTGGCCGGCATCCGCGATCGTCCGCTGGTGCTCAAGCGTTTCGTGGACGGCGCCGAGGGCCAGCCGTTCTATCAGAAGCGCGCCCCCGCCAGCCGGCCGGCATGGTTGCGGACCGTCTCCCTTTCCTTTCCCTCGGGGCGCACGGCGGAAGAGGTGGTCGTCGACGATGCAGCGGGCCTCGCCTGGGTCGTGAACCTCGGCTGCATCGAGCTCCACCCCCATCCGGTGCGGGCCGGCGATCTCGATCATCCGGATGAGCTTCGCATCGACCTCGACCCAACTCCCGGTGTCGCCTGGGACGATGTTCGCCGCGTTGCGATGGAGGTGAAGGCCTTCCTCGAAGAGGTCGGACTGCGGGGCTGGCCGAAGACCAGCGGCTCGCGCGGCATGCACGTCAACGTCCGCATCCGGCAGCGATGGACCTTCACCGAGGTGAGGCGGGCCGCGCTGGCGCTGTCGCGGGAGATCGAGCGGCGGATGCCGGCGCTCGCCACGTCCAGGTGGTGGAAGGAGGAACGTCGGGGAGTCTTTCTCGACTACAACCAGAACGCCAAGGACCGAACGACCTGTTCGGCCTATTCGGTGCGTCCGCTTCCCGACGCGCGGGTGTCCGCACCGCTCGCCTGGGACGAGGTCCCCGCCTGCGAGCCTGCCGACTTCACCGTGCTGACGATGCCGAAGCGCTTCGCAGAAATCGGCGATCTGCACGCCGGGATGGATGACGCCGCGGGCACGCTCGAGGGCCTGCTCGAGCGCGCCGCCAGGGACGAAGCGGCGGGTCTGGCGGATGCTCCCTGGCCGCCCCACTTCCGCAAGGTGGAAGGAGAAGGCTGCGCGGGTGGCGCCGTCACGGGCGAAGGGTCTGGCCAAGCGGCCCCGGGTCCGGATGCCGCTCATCGTCGTCGCCAACTCGCCGGACCGGGAAGCGGCGCTTGCCGGCCTCGAGCGATGGAAGGAACGGCATCCCGCGGCGGCGCAGCACCTCGCGGTCGACGACGTGCTGGTCGATTCCATGCGCGGACGATCGTCGACCTGGACGCGGATTCGCGTGAACCTTCGCCATGTTCCCGAGGCGATCCGGCCGGACCCAGGGCCGGCCCGACCCGGACGACGATCCAACCCGCGCCTGGCGAGAGAGCGTGCGCAAGACAACGTCGCGCGGCTGAAATTCATTCGCTACATCAAAAGGAGAAATGTCATGCCATCCCCAACTACACCGCTTTGGCTTGCTGCCCGCGGCAGTGCTGGAGCGTTGGTCCTCGCACTATGGGCGGCGTCTGTGGCCCACGGCGGAAAACGGCGTCCTCGCAGGCAGTGAGTGGCGGCCCAACCGGCTCGGCGGCTCGCCTGTTTCTCAGAACGCAGACCTCTTCGTGCAATTCCGAGGAGAAGGGAAACTTGCCGGGCACGGCGGCTGCAACCGATTTTTCGGCTCGTTCCGGACGACGGGCAGAGCAATCGCGATCGGCCCGCTCGGGTCGACACGCATGGCCTGCCCGCCTGAAATCATGAAGCTCGAGGCGGCGTTCATCGCAGCGCTGGAGTCCGCGACCACCTTTCTGAGGGAGAGCGCCAGACTCTCGTTGCAGAATGCCCAAGGTAAGGAAGTGGCGGCGCTCCAGCAGACCGATCGGGACTGATCGTCGAATTCAGCGTCCCTCTGAAAAGATCGCCTCCAGTTCCTGAGGCACCACGACCTCGAGCTGTGCAAAGGTGCAATCGAGCGGGCGTTTGTCGGGGCGCCAGCGGCGAAACTGTGCGGTATGCCGGAAGCGGCTGCCCTGCATGTGATCGTAGGCGACCTCGGCTACAAGCTCCGGCCGCAGCGGCACCCAGGACAGGTCCTTGCCCTGGCTCCAGCGGCTTGCTGCGCCGGGCCGCCGCTGCGCGCTCGCCGCGTCCGCCTCCGTGACCGCCCAGTCCCGCCACGGATGGCCGTCGAGCGTGGCCGTGCGGTAGGGCGCGAGGTAGTCCACGAGCTCCCGGCGCCGGGCGTCCGTGAAGCTGGCGCTGACGCCCACATGCTGCAGCTGGTCCTGGTCGTCGAAGAGACCAAGCAGGAGCGATCCGACGGCGCTGCGCTCGCCGCGCTTGTGCCAGCGGAAGCCGGCAACGACGCAATCGCATTGCCGCGCATGCTTGACCTTCAGCATCACGCGCCTGCCGGGCTCGTAGACGCCGGACTCCTGCTTCGCCATCACGCCGTCCAGGCCGGCGCCCTCGAAACGGCGGAACCAGTCGCCGGCGGTGGCCCGGTCGCGCGTCGCGGGCGTCAGATGCAGCGGCGGCGCCGCCCGGGCCAGCACGGACTCGAGCGCCGCGCGCCGTTTCGCGAACGGCGCCGCCCGCAGGTCGCGATCGCCCTCACACAGGAGATCGAAAAACACGAGCGATGCGGGTATCTCTTTCGACAGCGTCTTCACGCGCGATGCTGCCGGGTGCAGGCGTAACTGGAGCGCTTCGAAGTCGAGGCCCTGGGCGCTGACGATGACGATCTCCCCATCGAGCACGCAGCGCTGCTGGGAGCTGTTCCAGGAGAGGTGCGATCAGCTCGGGGTAGTAGCGGGCGAGCGGCTTACCATCGCGGCTCTGCAGGAACACCTCGGCACCGTCACGGAATACGAGCGCGCGAAACCCGTCCCACTTGGGCTCGAAGATCCACTCCGCGCCGTCGGGCAGCTCACTTACCGGCTTGGCGAGCATGGGCAGGACCGGCGGCTGCACGGGAAGATGCATGAGGGGGAGTCCCTTCAGAAGCGCTACGCCCGGCCGCTGTAGCTTTTGCAGCGGGCGCATGCCACCCATCCCGCAACATTGCCGGATGGCCGTGTCGGAAAACAGGCGGTACACTCGGCTGGTAAACGAACCAGTGTATCGCTTGCAAACGGGAGGAACGATATGACCAGCTTTGACAGACGCACCATCCTAGCAGCTGCCCTCGCCGCGGCCATGGCGGCCGCGCTGCCACCGCCGACCGCCAGCGCGGGTCAAATGCGGATCGCTTTCGGCGATCTTCCCGGAATCGAGTCCATCCAGACGCTTGCCGCAATCGAGCGCGCGAAAGAGCGCGGGGTCGCCGTCGAACTGATCATCCTCAACGAGGAGGATCTTGCCGCCCAGGCCATCGTCGGCGGGCAGGCCGATGTCGGCATCGGCACCCCGTACACGCTGGTCCAGAAGGCAGGCGTTCCGATCCGCCTCTTCGCGCAGATTTCGACGCTGCGCTTTTTCCCGGTGGTCAACAGCGAGTCCTACAAGACCTGGAAGGATCTCGATGGCCAGGAAATAGCGGTCCAGGCGCGCGGCTCGGGCACCGAGGCGGTCATGCTGCTGATGGCGAAGAACCATGGAATAACCTACGGCAACATCAGTTACGTTCCGGGTTCGGAAGTCCGCCGCAATGCGCTCATCCAGGGAACCATCAAGGCCTCGATCGTCGATGCCGCCAATCGCCGGGCGCTCGAAGCGGAGGCTCCGGGCAAGTTCATCGTGCTGCCCGTCGAAAACCTGAGCGCCACCGACGAGGCGGTATTCGCTACCGCCGATTATCTCAAGAACAATGCCGCCGACGTCGATATCCTGGTGGAGGAATTGATCAAGACGGCGCGCGAGATCACTGAAAATCCGGCGGTCGCGGTCGAGTTCCGCAACAAGTACAAGCTGCTGCCGGACCTCGGAGCCGAGGCCGATGCGGAAATCACCGCCTACTACAAGGAGGTCGCCGAGGCCGGAAGCCTGCCCCTAAACGGCGGCGGCGCCAAGGCCGCGGCCGACGATTTCGCCTTCTTCACCCTCGCCGGCCAGATCGAAGGCGATCCCGCGACGCTCAAGGTCGAGGATTTCTGGGATACGAGCGCGCTCGACCGCGTGCTCGCCAAGCTCGGCAAGAAGTAGAGCAGCGCCTGCAGCGCGGCTGATGACGACAGGCCTTGGGTTTGGAGGTGAGGATGTCGACCTGGCGCCTCTTGCAGGACGCGAGGAGGCAGTCCGGTGGTTCGAGCGGCCGGTGGTGCTCCGGCTGCTTTCGGTCGCGTTGTTCGCCGGGATCTGGGAGGTCGCCGGACTGATCCCGGTGAGCTTCGCGTTCCCGACTTTTTCGGCGACGGTCATGGCCTTCGTGGGGCTGGTGGCGGATGGCAGTCTGCCGATTGCCTATGTGTCGACGCTGCAGCCCCTTCTGCTCGGGGTAGTGCTGTCGGCATTGCTCGGCGTCGGTCTCGGCACGCTGTGCGGTCTCTGGCGCGCCGGGGAGTGGCTGCTGATCCCGGTGTTCATCGTGCTGCAGGCCGCACCCGTCGCCGCCTTCATCCCGATGGTTACTTTCGTCTATGGCATCGGCATGACGGCGAAGACGCTTGCCGTCATGATCCTTGCCCTGCCCGTCATCGTGCTCAATACCTACAAGGCGGTTCGCAACGTCAACGTTTCGCTGATCGAGATGTGCCGGTCGTTCCTGGGCACCCGATGGCAGCAGGTGGCGCAGGATCATCCTTCCCGATGCGAGCCCCGTCATATTCGCCGGACTGCGCCTCGGGGTCGCGGCCGGCTTTGTCGGCGTCGTGCTGGCCGAACTGCTGATTACGCCCACCGGCATCGGCGATCTCATCACCTTTCACCGGTCGCGCGCCAACTACGCGGCGATGTATGCAACCATTGCCTCGATCATCGCCCTCTCGAGTCTCACGCTCGTCGCCCTGCAGTGGCTCGAGATCCGTGGTTTCAGGCCGGAAAAGCGCGGGGTCTGAGAACGACCTCGCCGATGCAAGCTCCGCTCGAAGCCGCCGTGGAGGTCCGCGGCGTATCAAAGACCTATCCCGGCGTCGAAGCGCTGCGCGAGGTCGATCTCGATTTTCCGCGCGGCAAGCTGACCAGCCTTCTGGGTCCCAGCGGATGCGGCAAGACCACGCTCCTGAAAATTATCGCCGGCCTGATCGCGGCAGACGCCGGGACGGTCAGGGTCGACGGCAGGCCCGTAAGCTCGCCGGGTCCCGAGCGCGCCTTCGTGTTCCAGGATTTTGCCTTGCTGCCGTGGTCGACGGTGCTGCGCAATGTCGGGTTCGGTCTCGAGCTGCGGGGGGTGGCCAGGCCGGCGCGCGACAGGATCGCCCGTCGTTACGTGGCCGATGTCGGCCTCACCGGCTTCGAGGACAAGTATCCGCACGAGCTGTCGGGCGGCATGCGCCAGCGCGTCGGGCTGGCGCGGGCGCTTTCGGTGGACGCCGACGTGCTGCTCCTCGATGAGCCGTTCTCGGCGGTCGACGAGCAGAACCGGCGCAAGTTCCAGGAAGACCTGATCCGGCTCCGCGCCGGTCAGAAGAAGACCTTCATCTTCGTCACCCACTCGATCGAGGAGGCCGTTTATATTTCCGACCGCATCGTGCTCCTGTCGCCGCGGCCAGGTCGCGTTGCCCGCATCCTCGAGCCCGAAATCGACCGCTCGGGCGATCCGGAGAGCATCCATCGCGACAGGCGCTATCTCGATACGGTCGAGGAAATATGGCAAGGCCTGAAGCAATATGTGGACTGAGCTCTCATGACCCTGTTCGGCTGGCGGGTGCCGATGATGGCTTCGCTCCTGGTGTGGTGCGTGCTCTGGGAGATCGTCGGCCGGCTCGACCTGGTCTTTCTCCTTCCGCCCTTCACCGTTGTGCTGGCCGCCGCCGCCGATCTGGTGCAACTCCCCTCGTGGCAAAGCGCGACGGTCACGACGTTGCGGGCCTTCGCCATCGGCATGGCGCTGGCGATCGCCGCCGGCATCCCCTTGGGGATGCTCATGGGCCGGGTCAGGATCGCCGACGATCTCCTCGGCATGTGGGTCAACATCTTCTCCAGCGCTCCCCTGTCGGCGATCGTGCCGGTGCTCATGATCCTGTTCGGCTTTGGCGAGAACACGATCATCGCCGCGGTATTGCTGTTCGCGATCTGGATTATCGTGCTCGATACCCGCGCCGGGCGTTCGTCACGTCTCCCCGTCGCTCATCGAGATGGCCCGCTCGTACGGTGCGTCGGGCTTCGCCCTCTATGGCAAGATCATCGTCTGGGCAGCGCTCCCCGAAATCCTCGCCGGCATCCGGCTTGGCCTCATCCGCGGGGTCAAGGGCGTGGTCATCGGCCAGTTGCTGGTCGCCATCGTCGGCTATGGCGCGCTGTTCGAAACCTTCTCGCGCAATTTCCGCATGGCCCAGTTCTGGGCGCTCACCATCATTCTGTTCGCCTTCGCCATGCTGGTTTCGCAGCTGATCGAATGGGCGGAATCGAAGGTCGAATATTACGCAGGAGCAAGATCGTGAACATCCAGGATACAACGTCCCGCTATGTCATCGAACCTGCCGCCGTTCCGGCCGTTCCGGTGGCCGGATCCGCCCTGTTGTTCCCGGTGCACCGGGTCTACTGCGTTGGCCGGAACTATGCCGCCCATGCCGTCGAGATGGGGCACGATCCCGAACGGGAGCCGCCGTTCTTCTTCCAGAAGAACCCGGACAACCTCGATGCGAGCGGGAGGTTTCCCTATCCGCCCGCCTCGAACGATGTCCACCACGAGATCGAAATGGTGGTCGCGCTGAAAGCCGGCGGTCGCGACATTGCGCTGAAGGAGGCGCTCGATTGCGTCTACGGCTACGGCGTGGGCCTGGACATGACGCGCCGCGACCTGCAGGGAAAGGCCAAGGACATGGGCCGTCCGTGGGAAGCCGGCAAGGCGTTCGAGGCCTCCGCGCCGTGCGCGCCGCTGGTGCCGGCGAGCCTGATCGGTCACCCGGCCGAAGGCGCGATCTGGCTTGACGTCAACGGCGCGCGCCGACAGACCGGCGATCTCGAACAGATGATCTGGAAGGTTCCGGAAATGATCAGCTATCTGTCCGGCCTGTTCACCCTGATGCCCGGCGACATCATCTTTTCGGGAACGCCGGCCGGCGTCGGCGCCGTCAGGCGCGGCGACCTTCTCCATGGCCACGTCGATAATGTCGGCGATCTCGAGGTCAGGGTCATCTGAACGCCGGAATGGCGCGAACTCAACTCCGCCGGACCTGCCAGGCGAGGTATGCAATCGCCGCGCCGACGCTGATCAGCTGGATGCCGAGCAGGAGACCGATCAGCCACGCCGCCGTACCGGGCAGGCTGGCCCACAGGATCACGGAGAGGAGTATCCCGACCAGCCCGCTCGCGAGGATCCAGCCCCAGTTGGGGAAGGGCCGGATGGTCAGCGCGAAGACAACCTTGGACATGCCCTCGATCATGAAGAATACGATCAGCAGCAGGGTGATCGACACCAGCCCCTGTTCGGGGTCGCGGAGAAAGAGAAATCCGATCAGCACGGCAAGGATGACGGAGATGAGCTGCAGCCAGAAATGCGGCACCTGGCCGGCGCCGAACAGGCCGATGCCTTGCAAAACGCCGCTGATGATCAGCAGCCACCCCAACATGACGATCACCGCCGCTGAGGAAATCACTGGATAGATCACGGCCAGAATCCCGGCCGCGACCAGCAGCACGCCCTGTACCAGGTACCAAAGTGAATACTGCTTTACGGTCTGCCGCATTGCCTCGCGAAAGGCCTCGGCGGCTTCATCCAATGAGATTGCCATGGCTTCCTCCATCAAAGCTTGCCGTTCGCTTCGGAGATATGGATAACACTTTTCGCCCGGAAGGTAATGGAGTGGCTGCTGTCTGCAAATCTCATCGCCCAGCTGAAGCTGGCTCGCAGGCTAACGCGGCGGTCCCAGTCGACGGGCTTACTTTAGCAGCTCCATGGCGACGATCGACGCCAGCACTGTGGCAATGCCTGCCATCTGGAGCGCGGACAACGTTTCCCCCAGAAGCACGACCGCAAAAAGGATGCCAAGCAGCGGTTCGATGTTGCTGATCATGGTGGCCCGGACGGCGCCGATCATCGGCACCGCGCAGAAGAACGCCAGTGTGCCGACCGTCGAGCCGAGGGCGACGCCGGCAAACCCAAGCCAACCCGTCGCGGTCGCTGGCAGTTCCAGATCGCCGCAGAACACGAACGCGATGACGAGCGTAATGGCCGCCGAGAGGGCCATGTAGAAGACGACGGCGAGGCTACCGGCCTCTTTGGCGGCGCGACCATTGCCGATGATGACCAGGGCACCGGTTATGGCTGCAATTGCCGCCAGCACGACGCCGGTCACGTTCAGCTGGTCAAAGGACGCGCCAACCGCCAGGGCCAGTCCGCCCAAGGCGGCCAGCAGAACCAGCATCATCCTCATGGATATCGCCTCGTCTCCGAGGCGGGCGGCGAAGAGCCCCACCAGCAGGGGGTGGATGAAGAAGATGAGAATGACCGTATTGACGGGAATGAACTCGACCGCTCCGAGAAATCCATAGAGCATGACCGCGTAGCAGACCCCGCAAGCCAGCGAGATCAGCATCGGCTTTGTACCGATGCGCAGCGACTGGCCGCGCAGTGCGATCAGCAGCCAGGTCAGCAGTACGGTCACGACACTGCGCGCCGTGATCACAGTCAGCGTGTTGCTGCCGCCGTCATAGGCGAGCCTGGCGAAACTCGGGACCACCGCAATGGCGAACGTCGATATAATTACCAGCCAGGTGCCAAGCGCTCTGGCCGATAACCGGGCCGCTCTGGGCTTGATGACCAGTTGAGAGGGTAACGATGGGGATGCCGCAGCATTTGTCACGATCGTCGAACTCCGTCTTGCGGAGCCCTTGATACTTCCACCACGGGAAACAGCAGTGGACCGTCGCGGGATGGGCGCGGGAATTCGAAACGCAAACGTTGTGCCGACCGGGAAATGTGCGTTATTCCAGATGGCGCAGGGCGGCGCCGCGCGCCGAAGCTCCGCGGATGCATGGTACAATCGGTCGTGAAACTGACTCTCCTCGGAGGCTTTGAGCTGCGCCTCGCCGACGGCGAGGTGATCGACCTACCGGGTCAGAAAGACCGGGCGCTGCTTGCTTTCCTGGCCATCTCCGCCGGAACGGGCCAGGCGCGCGACAAGCTGTCGAACCTGTTGTGGGGTGACCACGGCGATGCCCAGGCCCGCGACAGCCTGAAACACGCGTTAACCCGGCTTCGCCAGAAGCTCGAGCCGACAGGCGTGCCGGCAATCTTTGCCGACCGGCAAGTCGTAAGGCTCGATCCGGCGGCCTTGAGCCGTCGATGCCGTGCTTTTCGATCAGCTCTTGCGCAGCGGAACTCTGCAATCGCTCCATCAGGCAGTCGCCGTGTACCAGGGCGACCTGTTGGACGGTTTCACAATCCGCAGCGCGCCGTTCGAGGACTGGCTTCTGGTCGAGCGCCAGCGGCTCCGGCACAGGTACGAAGCGGCTTTGAGCCGGCTGATCGACGAGTCGACCAAAGCCGGCTTTCCGATGCCGCCGCCGATGCGGCGCGGCTGCTGCTCGGGCGCGATCCACTGCAGGAGACGGCGTGCCGGTCGCTGATGCAATTTCATGCCAGCCGGGGCCAGACCGTTCAGGCGCTGAAACTCTATGACGAACTCTGCGCGCGGCTGCGTGAACAGCATGGCAGTGGCGCCTGAGCCGGAAACCTCCCGGCTTTACGATGAGATCCGGCAGCGGCGGGTGTCTGCCGCGGCGCCGACCGCTGAGGCTCTTTCGACGGAAGGCCGGCAGGCGGCAGCGCAGACCGAAGCGTCGCTTTCCGAAAAACCCTCGATCGCCATCCTGCCGTTCGACAATCTGGGCGGCGATCCGGACCAGCAATATTTCAGTGACGGCATTACCGACGACATCATTACCGAACTTTCGCGGTTCCGGTCGCTGCTGGTGATCGCGCGGCAGTCATCGTTCGCCTTCCGGGGAAAGCCGATCAAGGTCCAGGATATCGCCCGGGAGCTGGGCGTGGCCTATGCGGTGGAAGGAAGTGTTCGCAGGGCCGGCGACCGGGTGCGCGTCAATGCCCAGCTCGTGGACGCGGCTACCGGAAATCAGTTGTGGGCGGAACGGTATGATCGCGAGCTCGTGGATACTTTTTCGGTGCAGGACGATGTGGCACGCTCGGTCGCAGCAGCGGTAAGCGGACGGGTCGAGGCGGCCAGCCGCGACCGCGCCGGGCGCCTCAGCCCGGCGGCCCTGCGGGCCTATGATCTCGTTCTACGAGCCAAAGCTTTCACGCTGAACTATCGGCGCGCCGACAATGCGCAAGCGCTGGCGTGCGCCGAGCGGGCGCTGGAACTCGATCCATCAAGCGCCCGGGCGGCGGCGCATTCGGCATGGTGCCACTTCTACGACTACATGGCGTGCTGGCGGGAAAACCCGCGTGCATCGCTCGACCGGTCCTACGAGCTTGCCCGGCGCGCCGTTGCCCTCGACGAGACCGACAGCTTTGCCCACGGGGTCCTGGGAATTGCCCATTTCTTTCGCCGCGAGTACGAGCAGGCGCGGCAGGAGATGCTCGAGAGCCTCGCGCTCAATCCCAGTGACTTCCTGGCCCGGCGTTTCTACGCCATCTTCCTCGCGGCAACGGGCAGGGCGGAAGAAGGGATCGAGCAGATCGCCCTGGGACGCCGCCTCAATCCGTTCGATCGGCGCTGGGTACCGTGGAACATGGGGATCGTATATTTCTCGGCGCGACGCTACGAGGAAGCCGTCGCCGCACTCCGTCAGGCGCACAACCCGATCAATGAAGTCCGGGGCTGGCTTGCCGCAAGCTGCGCCCACGCCGGAAAGATCCCGGAAGCGCGGGCAGCGCTCGATGAGTTCCTCAAGGTTGCAGAGACCGACATGGCGGTGTTCCCGGGACGCCGACTGAAGGATTGGGAGGCCTATTGGCACGGCGCCATGGAATACAGGGACCAGGCGGACTTCGATCACCTGTTCGACGCGCTGCGCAAGGCAGGGTTGCCGGACTGATCGTTCGAGGAGGCATTTGGCAGCCGGAGAGCGATCTTGCGGCCGCTCAGATTTGCGCCCCGCGATTCCAGCCGCGTCCGCGATCGCCATAACCTTCGCATCCCGTTTCCGTCACGGCGACCGTGTCTTCCAGCTTGATGAAACCGCGCACTGGATGATGCATCGTCGTCTCGATGGAAAGAACCATCCCGGGCGCCAGCGGGCTTGCCGCGTCATCTCCCGGATAGGGCACCGGTCCGGTGCTGGTCAGGCGCGGCGCCTCGTGGGCGACGAGGCCCATGCCGTGGACCATGAAGCCCGTGAAATTCCGGTGCGGCGAATCTGCCAGCGCGGCCTTTGCCGCGGCGAAAATTTCCGTTCCCGTGCCTCCAGGACGAATCGGCTTGCGCGCGGCCTGCTGGACATCGTCGATCTCGGCAAGCAGGTCCTGAAGCTCGCCGTCCGGCTCGCCCAAAATCGCCATCCGGCAGAGGTCCCCGATATAGCCGCCGTAGTTGCCGCCGGAATCGAGCGAGAGGATCTGGCCCTCTTCCCACCGATCCTCCGACGGCGCGCGGTTTTGGCTGGCGCCGGTGGTGATGAGGCAATATTCGAAGACCATCCCTCGCGCGACCTCCTCCCGCTTCAAGGCATCGACGAGCTGCCGCTTGGTCGTGCCTGGTCCGTGGCCGGACATCACCGCGAGCATCGATTCCACGACCCGCTCGGAGGCCTCGCGTAAAAGGCGAAGCTCTTCCGGAGTTTTGCGCGCCCGCAGCCGCTCCAGAACCACGAGGGCATCGACGACATCGCAATTCGGCAGCGCTTTCTTCAGCGCAAGATACGCATCGGCGGGCAGGAAACCGATTTCCACGCCGATCCTCCTGATGTCCGGCCGCACGCGCCGCAAGTGATCAACCGCCAGCTCCATCGCATCGAGCGTGCCCCAGGCGCGCGGTTCGACACCCGGCATCCAGAACCGGCCGAGGTCGCGCTCGTATGATTCCATCGGGTTGCCGACATAAAGGGAGCGGCCCGGGTCACCCTTCAGATAGACGAAGATGGGCAGGTAGCGGCTGATGCCGATCGCGTCCATGTAGCCGAAGAAGAAGAAACGATAACCGCCGAGCAGATACTGGATGTTGTGCTTCGAGGTGACGAGCAAGGCATCGATGCCTGCCCGATCCATGAGATCGTCGAGAAGCCGGCACGTCGAACGGGATTGCCGAAAGATCGGAACGAGAGTTTGCAGCGGTTGTTTGCACAGGGTTCTCCATCTTTGGCACATATCCTATTCGGGCAAGCCGGCAGTCGTCAGGCCCCGCGTTACGCTGCCCGAGGTGGGCAGCAATGGGATGAGGCAGGCCTGCAGTGCGTGGTAGATGTCGGGCTTGCCGTAGAAGGGCCCGCTCGCCGGCTGCAGCGCCTCATTCAGCTGCGGCCGGAAACCGCCGTGCTCGCGGTCGAGCAGGTGTGTCGCGACCCAGTTCCAGATACGGCGATACCACTGTTCATGGAAGGCATCGCCGTCGACGGCGTTGAGCACGGCGGCCGCGCCGATGCCTTCCATGCACGGCCACCAGTAGCGGTCCCGGCGGTGCGGCCTGCCTTCCCAGTCAAGGGTGTAGTAGAAGCCGCCCTTCTCCGCATCCCAGCCTTCACCGACGGCCTGGCGAAACAGGGCCCGCGAAGCATCCGGCAGCCAGTCCGCCTTCCGGCCGCCCAATTCCCAAAGCTGCACGAGCAGCCGCGACCACTCCAGCCAGTGGCCCGGCGTCGTTCCGTAGGGGCGAAAAACGTCGCTGCCGGCATATTCGCGGTCGATCTGCCAATCGGTCATCGAAGTGCTCCGGCAACCTCCAGCCGTTGTTCGCGGCGATGGAGCCGATCAGCAACGTGGCGATGCTTTCGGCCTTGGCGAGCCAGGCGCGATCGGCGCTTGCCTCGAACGCCGCCATGCAGGCCTCCGCCAGGTGCATGTTCGAGTTCTGGCCGCGATAGCGGCTGAACCGCCGCCAGTCGCGAGTGAACTCTTCCGCCGCTGCGCCGTGCTCCTGTTCCCAAAAGCGATCCTCGATGACACTGGCGACATCGGCGAACAGCCGGTCGGCGTCCGGATGGCCAGCGACCTTGGCGGAAGCTGCGGCGAGCAGCACGAAAGCGTGGCCATAGGCCTGCTTGGCGTCATCGGCGGGCCCCTCGTCACCGGCGGCCCAGAAGTAGCCGCCGTTGGCGGGGTCGCGGTGGCGGGTCCACAGGTAGTCCATGCCGTGGTCGATCATGGCGTCCGCACCCGGCCGGCCCATCAGTTGGGCGATGGCGTAGCAGTGGACCATTCGCGTCGTGGCATGGATTTGGCGGGCTCGCGAGGATTCCGGGTTGAACGTCGGCCGGCAGCGGCCGGCCGGCGTCGTCCAGATCGAAGAAGCCGCCGGCAGGATCGATGCTTCGAGCCCTCGAAGAAGTCGAGCAGTTCGTTGGCCCGCGCCAGCAGCCAGGCGCGATGGGTTGGAATCTCTACCCACTTTCTCACTGAAGAGCCGGCACTCATATCCGTATCTCGTCGGCCATTTCGCGATAGCGGCACAACGCGTTGGCCAGTTGCATCTGTCGCGGTGTCCGGCATTCGGGTTCGAAAAGACTCGGCGCTCCCACCAGAACGCATACGCAGCGCGCCCGCGAGGTGGCGACGTTGAGCCGGTTCAGGCTGTACAGGAACTCCATGCCGTGCGGCGCTTCGGCCGGTGTCGAAGTCGTCATCGAGTAGATGACCACCGCCGCTTCCTGGCCCTGAAACTTGTCCACCGTGCCGATGCGCGCACCGGGGAGGCGGCGGCGCAATTCGAATACCTGGGCGTTGTAGGGCGCGATCAGCAGTATGTCGTTGAGACCGATCGCGCGTTCCTCCCCCTTCCCGTTCACCCATGAGCAACCGCCCGCGACCAGCCCGTTCACAAGCACCTGAACGCGATCGGCCTCCTCGGGAGAGGAACTCTGGTTGCCGTCATGAGTGACCGGCATATAGCGCAGGCCGCTGCCGCCGATGGGGCCGGAAGAAATGACCCGTTGCTGCTCCAGGCCCGGTTTCGATCTCAACTTGCTTTCGTAGAACAGCTCGGAAGTGAATTTGCAGATGTCCGGATGCAGACGCCAGGTCTCGTCCAGAAAGAGGCCGCGGTCGGCAGCGATGGTCTTGTGGCCACCCAGGATGTGGTCCAGGGCGGACACGCCGGCGCCATCGGGATGGCTGCCCTGCATGGGCTGCTCCAGCTGCTGCGGATCGCCGAGCAGCACGAGGCTTTTCGCTGCCGGAGAAATCGCCAGCACGTTGGCGAGCGACATCTGCGCCGCCTCGTCGACGAACAACACGTCGAGAGAGCCTCTGGCCTCCGGCCGCGCCCACAGCCAGGCGGTGCCGGCGCCGACCTGAAAAGAGGAACGCAAGGCAGTCGAAAAGCTCCTCGTTCTCGGTGGTGAGCGTGATGCCCGGCGAGATCTTTCTCCGGCTCCTCCGTCTCCCTTATCTTCTGGATGCAGGAGACCGGCATGTGCCGCTCGCCGGCGGCCGTGACAACTTCAGCTCAAGCAGATTGCCGATGACCTTGTGGCTGGCGGCGGTGATGCCGATCTTTGCCCCCTGGGCCACGAGCTCGCAGATCAGCCGCGCTCCGGTGTAGGTCTTGCCGGCGCCGGGCGGGCCCTGCACGGGCAGGACGCCGCCCTTCGAGAGTCGGCGCGAGCCGCAGCGCCGCTTCAAGCGGCGACTCCCCGGCTCGTGCGCAGCGGATTGCCTCCGACGCGCGGCGGCAGCCGCATCAGAAGATCGCGCGCTGCCTCGTATTCACCATTGCCGGCAATGCCGTGTTCGGCCACGTGCTCGCCCAGCCCAAAGAGCGATCGGGCAAGCACCTTGGTCTTGATCGACGTCGTGGGCGAAAACCGCCGCGGGATGAAAGTCGGCGCTGTCTTTCCGTTTCTTTATGTCGACGGTGAGATCCTCGAAAGATATCGCGTTCACCGTTCCAAACCGGTCTCCGCCTAGGCATCGCAACTCCTCGCCGCCGCGCAGCTGCGTCTCCTGCGGCGGAAAGCTGTACCGGTGAACGGGCGTCCTCGAACGGCAGTCCTCTACCGCCTCAAGGAAGGCGAGGCCGGAAATCGGCGGAACGCTCGTCCAGAAGCTCCTCGGCGGGCAGTTCCTTGAGCCGGAAGTATTCCCACCATACCGCCTTGTCTTCGCGGCGGTGCCAGTCGAGCACATTGGCGAGCAGCCATCGGGCTTGCTGTTCCGGAACTCGCCCGGCAACATCGGCGGGAATGTCAGCGGTCAGGCGCGCGGCAAGCCGGTCGATCTTTTGCTGCCACTCGCCGACAGCTTCGCTCGGAGCGCCTTCAGCGGGTGCAGGCCGCGCAATTACCGAGCCGTTGCGGAGCATGCCCTCTCGAATCGATTCCAGCCAGTTCCGTAAGCGAAGGGCCGACGCGCAGTCATCGCGATTGTAGCTTTCAACGACTGCCTTGTGCTCGCCGGTGATGCTTGCCGGGTCGGCGAGCTCCAGGCAGGCCTGCACCGCGGCCAGCGCCCGGTTGGCTTCCGGCAAGGCGAGCGAGCGCTGAAACCCGTAGAAGGCTTCGAGCTCCTTGATCGAGTAGCTCTCGACGCTCGCCCTGATGCCGTGCCGGACGACCGCGTAGAGGTCGACGAACAGCAACGCCCGCAACATCCGGTCGAGCGCTTCCTCACGCGTCGCATACCGCCCCATCAGGCGCTTGAGGGCGCCCGGCTCATACGGTGCAAAGTGGTAGATGTGAAGGTCGGGATACTCGAGCTGGCGTGCGGTTACGAAGTCGATGAAGCGCTCGAAGGCGCGCCGCTCCTCGTCGCGCGACAGCGCCCACTCGCCCACATATTCCTGATCCCCCGATTTCCCGTAATAGAGATAGCCGAACAGGTATTCGAGGCCGCCCTCGCCCACGAACGGATCGCCCTCGATGTCGAAGAAAATGTCGCCCGGCGACGGCTCGGGCAGCCGGGCGAGCCCGTAGCCCGGCTGCGGATCCAGGACCTCGTAGACGGGCCGGCCTGTCGCCCTGCCCGCCACCTGGACGCGGGCCTGCTCGCGGACGCGAACATACGTCTCGGCGGCGCCGCGGTCGGGTTTCCACGGCAATGGAAGGTTGACCTGGGCGAGCGCGCCGGTGGTCTCCACGCCGCGCCGGGCAAGCTCGGTGATCTGCAGCCTTGATATACCGGCGACCAGGCAAGGATGATCGTCGGCGCGGCGCCTGGCGTCGCATTGCCACCGCCACCGGCATATCTCGCAGTGCTCCTTGGGGTCGGGATAGCCGCCCGCCCCCTGCTCCCCAACCGCCGCCTCCAGGCTCGCGCGCACCAGCCGGTAATAGGCGGCATAGTCATGGGTCCGGAACCGTTCGGGCTCGAACTTCGACCAGGGTGCCACCACGTACATATACTCGGGCGCGACCCCCTGAAGCCTCGAGAGCAGGTCGGAATAGAGGCACAGCTGGAGGACGGTTCCGCCGCTCGTCTCGCGCGCGAGCTTGGTGTCGATAACCTCGTAGTGCCACCCTCCCAGCCGGCTTTCACCCTCGACGCGCCGCAAAATATCGGCGCGGCCTACCCAGTGTTCATCGGACAGTGCTCCCTGCACGATGATTTCCGCGCCGGAGCGCATGGCGGCGAGTGTTGCATCGACCTGCGCCTGATCGATACCGACGCCGCCGATGCGGACGACCTGACGGCCGGCTGCCGCGAGATGCTCGACGTAGCGCTGTTCATGGGCAGCGCCGCGCTGGCGCAGCACCTGGAGGTTCGGGTCCCAGTTCCTGGGCGCCTTCAACTCGCCGCGCGCCACCGCGGCATCGACGGCCGTGAGATAGCGGCAGCTCAGGTGGCCGACGAGGTCGGAGGCGCTGAGCAGGGTGATTCCATTGCTGATGCGCACGCCGCAGATTATGCGTGGCGGATTGGGAGCTGCAATGGCGACAGGCGGCCAGGGCTATGCGAAGTATCGCAGCCCGGTTGTCGTGCTCTTCAATTTCATGCAGCACCGGTGCTATAGGCAAGCGCAATGGCGCGCCGATAGCTCAGATGGATAGAGCACCAGACTTCGAATCTGGGGGTCGCGGGTTCAAGTCCTGCTCGGCGCACCAAATTTTTCAATAACTTAAGTCAAAAACTGACTAAACAAAATTGGATGGAAATAGGTTCAGGGTAACGATGAGGGTAACAGCAGACGAAAAACTTCCCGGCCGATCGAGTGAGTTGAGTCGAATGAAAATCTGGAAACATCTACAGTATTGAGCGCCGCAAAAGCGGGCGCACCGTCAACGGTTCATCGGCGATATCGAGGTCAAGGCCAAGGCTATCAAGCGCGCCGCCAAGGAAGTTTCCGAGCAAGTCGGCGTGTCGCCCGTTGTTCGCGAAGCTCAGTCAGATAATTGGCACCGCCCTGGTGACCAATCGGTCCTTGTCATGAAAGGTTTCGAGAGCGAGGCGAAGGCGCTTA
>CAWADI010000002.1:0-130641 GCA_963780765.1 uncultured Alphaproteobacteria bacterium
CTCGCTGTTCGACCTGACGGGAAAGGAGCCTGCCACTCAGATGACGCGCGCCGACACAGGCTCTCAAAGCCGATCAGGCAGGACGGCGGCTGGCCAGCCCGTGTTTGTACCTGCCCGCGTGACCACTTCTGCCGCAGCACGCGACGCAATGGGGACTTATCTGCCAAATTTTTCGAGAAATCGCGCCCTTGAGGCCACATGGCTGCCCAGATTGCTCCCCATATGAGCACCCAAACGATTTGAAGGGGGAAAACCTTGAAACTCAATAATTTTCAGATGATCGCTTCGAGCGTAGGGGCCCTTGGCGGTCTGGCCATCGCAGCCTACCAGATGATTGGCCCATGCATATGCGCCGGACAAGGCGCAGCCCGTTCAGGTCAGCGTCTCCGTCGACCAGAATGGCAATGCAACGACAGCGGCGAAGCAGGTGACCACCGCCAGCAGCGCGCAGGTCACCGATGCGGGCAAGCTCTTGAACAACATGCGCGCCTCCCTCGGCCTCATTGCCGAAAGCTATGCCGATGAAGTGAAGAAGCCCGACGCCCATCAGAGCGGGGGTCTCGTCCTCGCCTCGACAAAGGAAACCGCGACGGCGCTCAACGACGCTGGATGGCGCCATCAAGTCGAAAGATACCAAGAAGATTTCGGGGTCGAGCAAGAACGCGACCCGCTCCATCGGCAAGCTGCAGACGAACTACGCCCTTGCCGCCACCAAGCCGAAGCGTGCCGAAACCGGCATGAAGACGCTCAGCAACAACTGGAACGCCTATGCTGCGCGCTACATGGTGCAGACCGACCGCAAGGTTGCCCAGAGTGCCGCCGAGACGAAGAAGTTGAAGAAGCGGGTGCTCAAGCTTGGGACCCGCGTCGATGAGCTCGAGAAGCGTACACGCAACAACGAAGCCTTGAACCGGGAAGTGATCCGGGTCCGCGAGCGCCTCGACTACGAAGGATATGACTATGAGGATGAAGAGGATTACGCGGGCCTCCTGATCACTCTCGCCTTCATTGACGGTGCGTTCGAGGCCCTCTCCGTCTCTTCGCAGCACTACTATCCTGAGTACTATGACGACCTCCGCTACGATCCCGAGGAGTATAACCTCGCCGATGCCTACTGGGACGGCTACTACGACGGCTACTACGATGGCCGCGATGATGCGTGGTACGAGGAGGACTATGCCGTTCCGCAAGTCGTGGTGCTGCAGCCCGATCCGGTCATCATCCAGTATCAAGAGATCAACTACACGCAGATCATCAACGTCACCAATGAAGCTGCGGTTGCCTATGAAGCGCTGCCGGCCGAGGAGCTGACGAAGGCCAAGATCGAGCCAGTTGCCAACGGTGTTGTATCGGATCCCCAGGCGATCAAGGCGATCGCCACGGCGGAGCCCGCGGCGGCCGGGCCTGAAGCTGCAGCAACCAAGCAGGATGCACCGGTAAGCGAGGAACCTGCAGTCGAGGCGCAGCAGCCGGCTGCAGATACCGGCGGCCACCGCCGAGCCATCCAGCCGGATCCGGAAGCTCCGGCGCAGGATCAGCCTGCGGCAGAAGAGCCCGTCGCCGAACAACCGGCCGCTGCGACCACTGCTGAGCAGCCCGCCGCGGAGGAACCTGCCGCCGAACAGCCGGCAGCTGAAACATCGGCCGAGCAGCCGGCTGCAGAAGAACCTGCTGCACAAACCGAACAGCAGGTAACGCAAGAACCAGCCGCTCCCGCGGAGGAAACAACAACCGAAGCACCCCTGAAGAAACCGCGGCCCCCGCCGAGGAACCGGCGGCGGAAGCGCCTGCAGAAGAAACCGCACCCGCAGTTGAAGAGCCTGCAGCCGTAGCGCCTGCGGAAGAAGCTGCAGCACCCGCCGAGGAGCCTGCAGCCGAAGCACCTGCTGAGGAACAGGCATCACCGGCTGAAGAAACTGCCGCCCCGGGCGAAGAGCAGGAGGCCGAACCGCCTGCGGACGATGCAGCTGCTGCTCAGCCTGCGGCGGAATGCGGCGGTGAGGGGAACCCTTGCCCTGACCAGCAGTAGACCGAGGCTCAGGCGATAGGCTTTCTCCTCGCACACTGCCAAATGGTACCCTGTATCGTCGTATCTTGTATGAAGTTGTCGGCTCCATCGGCAGCACCAGGGACAACACAATGAAAGCCGTCAAGCTTGGCGCCCGCGGCGGGCTCGATGGTCTCGAACTTGCCGAAATGGGCGAGCCGGACGATCCCGTCGCCGGCGAAATCCGCGTCCGCCTGCATGGGAGTTCACTCAACTACCATGACTATCGCGTGGTCAGCGGCACAAATCCGAAGAAGGTTGGCCGCATTCCGATGGCTGACGGTGCCGGCGTGGTCGAGGCGGTGGGCGAGGGGGTCACCGAGTTCGCGGCCGGCGACCATGTCGTATCCTGCTTCTTCCCGCTATGGCTGGATGGTCCGCCTGCGTTCGGTGACTTCGCCACGGTGCCGGGCGACGGAGTGGACGGCTATGCGCGCGAGAGCGTCGTGCGGCCGGCGAACTGGTTCACGCGCGCGCCGCGCGGCTTCAGCCACGCGCAAGCGGCGACGCTTACGACCGCCGGACTTACGGCCTGGCGCGCGCTGGTGTCGGATGGCGCGCTCAAGGCGGGTGACACCATACTCGTGCTCGGCACCGGCGGTGTTTCGGCCTTCGCCGTCCAGTTCGCCAAGGCGATGGGGGCGACCGTAATCGCGACATCGTCGTCGGACGAGAAACTGGAGCGGATTCGTGCGCTGGGTGCGGATCACACCATCAACTACAAGTCCGAGCCCCAATGGGGGGATGCAGTAAGGCGTTTGACCGATGGGCGCGGTGTCGATCAGGTCATCGAGCTTGGCGGGCCGGGTACGCTTGCGCAATCGATCGCGGCGGCGCGGATCGGCGGCCATATCTCGCTGATCGGGACCGTCACCGGATTGAGCGGTGAGGTACCGACGGCCGCGATGATGATCAAGCAGGTGCGGCTGCAGGGGCTGATCGTCGGCAACCGCCGCCAGCAGCAGGACATGGTTCGCGCCATCGACGCTGCGGGGATCAAGCCCGTCATCGACCGCACGTTCGGCATCGAGGCGCTTGCCGATGCCTTTCGCTACCAGGAGTCGCGAAAGCACTTCGGCAAGATCTGCGTTGCGTTTTAGCGCTGACAGCCAGCCGCCATGAGAAGTCCATCACCGGCCGAGCGGTGGGCGACTAGGATGAAAAGAAACTTTGGCGTGAACACATTAATACCCATCGCGCGAAGGTAATGCCATCACCGAAGCCCATGGGCGCCGCAGCGACGCGTGCGGCGCTCCGCCGATGGCCCGAGGCATCGCGCTGCTTGCGGCTCAGGACTCGGGTGTGATCAGCGTAAGCGACGGAAAGTACGTTCGGTACCGGCTGGCGTCGCGGGTGAGCAACGGCAGTTCGCTGACCGCCGCATGCGCCCCGATGAAGAAGTCGGGAAGGACACCGGTGCGTAAGCCGCCCGCTTTGCGGTACCGAGTGAACACCTTGCCGGCCAGGAAAAGCGCCGCCCGTGGTATGGGGACAACCTCAAGGCGGGCTTCACCGAGAAAGGTTTCGAGATCCTCAAAGCGATCATAGCGAACTGCAAGTTCGGCATAGACCGCATCATTGATCAGCAGCGGCCCAAGCAGGAATGCCGCCTCAAGCTGCGCAATCGACCAATGCACCCAATTCCGATCGTTGGTGACGAGGTCGAGAAGGACATTGGTGTCAACCAGCGTCACGCTTCGCCGCGTGTCAGCGCCATGATCGCGTCGGTATCGAGGCAATTGCCGGCGTGACCTTTGAGCTTGCTGAAACGACTCTCCGGCCGCTTCCGATCTGCACGTGTAAGCACCACGCTGCCGTCGGCGGCGCGGCGAAAATCGACCTTGCTACCCGGCACGATCCCCAAAAGATCGCGCACAGGCTTTGGAATGGTCACTTGGCCTTTGGCGGTTACGGTCGTGCTCATTTGAACCCTTTGTAATACTTTCCTCGTGCAAGGTATTACTTCATTCTCTGATTTTCAACAGTTAGCCGCGCTATTACCTGGTCGGCGGAGGTGAATCCCAGGTCTTTTGTTAGGCCGTGGCGCCTTTCGCTGTCGAGCAGGTAGGTCATTTGGCCTTTGGCGTGCAGCTTCTTCTCGACCAGGTTGGCGATGGTGATGCCATTACCGACGCCTACGGGCGCGTCATACCAGCTCCATCCGCAGAGTGACGCCCCACCGCCTTCGCTGCACGCGTGAGCGTACTGAGTGTCACGGATTCGTTGTCGGGATCGAGAAGCCGGTCAAGTTGTGCGCGGCTTGTCTTCATGCGCCTGGCGAGTGTTGATTTGGTAAGGCCCTCGTCCCGCATGAGGGCATCCAGTTGGCGTGCGATCACGCGCTTGATGGCGCCCGCAGTCACTTCCTCATAAACGCCTTCTTCCTTCAAATAGTCGTCGAAGGAAGAACCGATGTGACCCTTTTTCGTGCACCTTCATGTGACCTCCTTTTTTCGTTTCATGGCCAAATTCAGCTCACGGTCCGGTGTCTTCTGCGACTTCTTGATGAAGGCGTGCAGAAGGACCATCCGGTTGTGGTTGACGCAGAACAGCACGCGGGCGATGCGCCCCTGTGTCAGCTGGCTGCGAACTTCCCAAATTCCGTTTCCGATCGCGCGACAGAGCGGCATACCGATCGGCCAAGAGAACTCCACGTCCTTGATGTCTTCACCGACGATCTTCCTGTCGGCATCGCTCAAGCTCCTTCAGCCATTCGCGAACCGGCTCCCGCCCGGACGGTAACGCGATAGAAGGCAGCGGGAAGTCGCTTCACGAGCTTTCTCACGGTGATGTACCAAATTTGGTACGCAAAGGCAAGGTCACCGAGCTTCGTCTTGAATGATGCTTGGAAGTATCAAATCCGCCAGCGAATTTCGGCCTCAGCTTCCCGGGACAGGAGACGGCCGGCCTTGTGCAGATAGGCGACGATCTCCTCGGCCAGCAGATCGGCCGACTGGCGCGTGGTCTCGACGATGATTTCCGGCTTCTCGCGGAACTTCATAGGCGCTGTCGATGCCGGTGAAGTTCTTGATCTCGCCGCGCCGCGCCTTGGCATAGAGGCCCTTGGCGTCGCGCTTCTCGGCGACCGCGAGCGGCGTGTCGACGAAGATCTCGATGAACTCGCCCTGCTTGCAGCTGTTCGCGCGCCATCAGGCGCTCGGAGCGGAAGGGCGAGATGAACGAGGCCAGCACGATCAGCCCGGCATCGACCATGAGCTTGGATACCTCGGCGACGCGGCGGATGTTCTCCACCCGGTCGGCGTAGGTGAAGCCCAGGTCCTTGTTGAGGCCGTGGCGGACATTGTCGCCGTCGAGCAGATAGGTCATGTGGCCCTTGGCGTGCAGCTTCTTCTCGACCAGATTGGCGATGGTCGATTTGCCGGCGCCCGACAGGCCGGTGAACCACAGCACGCACGGCTTCTGGTGGGCGAGGCCGGCGCGCGCTTCCTTGTTCACGTCGAGCGCCTGCCAGTGGACGTTGGTCGCGCGGCGCAGCGCGAAGTTGATGACGCCCATGCCGACCGTGTTGTTGGTGAAGCGGTCGATGATGATGAAGCCGCCGAGCTCGCGGCTTTCGCGGTAGGGCGCGAACGGCACCGGCTGGCCGAGGTCGAGATTGCACACGCCGATCTCGTTGAGCTCGAGCGTCTTGGCGGCCGTATGCTCGAGGGTGTTGACGTTGATCTTGTATTTCGGATGCTCGAGGGCGCCGCCGATCGACTTGCGCGCCGAGCTTGATGACATAGGGCCGGCCGGGAAGCATCGGCGAGGCATCCATCCACAGCACGTGGGCCTCGAACTGGTCGGCGACCATCAGCGGCCGCATCCGGGAGCGCACAGGACATCGCCGCGGGAGACGTCGATTTCATCGTCGAGGGTGACGGTGACCGCCTGGCCCGCGACCGCTTCGGTGAGATCGCGGTCGAGCGTGACGATGCGGTCGACCCGCGAGGTCCGGCCCGACGGCATGACCTTCACGGCATCGCCGGGACGGAGCGCGCCCGCGGCGAGCGTTCCGGCAAAGCCGCGGAACTGCTGGTTGGGGCGGCTCACCAGCTGCACCGGCATGCGGAACGGGCTCGCCAGATCCGTCTTCGCCGATCGGCACCGTCTCCAGATGGCGGAGCAGCGTCGGGCCGTGATACCAGGGCATCGCTGCGAGCCGGGCTCGACGACATTGTCGCCCTTGAGGGCCGAGATGGGAATGCACACGATGCGCTCGATACGCGAGGTTCGCCGGCGAACTGCCGATAGTCGGCTTCGATCCGCTGAAAGACCGACCGGTCATAGCCGACCAGATCCATCTTGTTGACCGCGAGCACGACGTCGCGGATGCCCAGAAGCGAGACGATGAACGAATGGCGGCGGGTCTGGGTCAGCACGCCCTTGCGGGCGTCGATGAGGATGACGGCGAGATCGGCGGTCGAGGCGCCGGTCGCCATGTTGCGGGTGTATTGCTCATGGCCCGGCGTGTCGGCGACGATGAATTTGCGCTTGTCGGTGGTGAAGTTGCGATAGGCGACATCGATGGTGATGCCCTGCTCGCGCTCGGCCGCCAGCCCGTCGACCAGCAGCGCGAAATCGAGATCGCCGCCCTGGGTGCCGAACTTCCGCGAATCGCGCTCGAGCGCCGTGAGCTGGTCGTCGAACAGCAGCTTGGCTTCATAGAGCAGCCGGCCGATCAGCGTGGACTTGCCGTCATCGACGCTGCCGCAGGTGATGAAGCGCAGCAGGTCCTTGCTTTCCTGCGCCAGCAGATAGGCTTCGACGTCGGTCGGCGAGGAAGTCGACGGCGCGGGACATCAGAAATATCCCTCCTGCTTCTTCTTCTCCATCGAGGCCGCCTGGTCGTGGTCGATGACCCGGCCCTGGCGTTCCGAGGACGTGGCGACGAGCATTTCCTCGATGATGTCGAGAAGCGTCGTGGCGTTGCTGTCGATGGCGCCGGTCAGGGGATAGCAGCCGAGCGTGCGGAAGCGGATCTTGCGCATCTGCTGCTGCTCGCCGGGCACGAGCGGCAGGCGCTCGTCATCGACCATGATGATCTGGCCGTCGCGGATGACCACCGGCCGCTCCTGGGCGAAGTAGAGCGGCACGATCTCGATGCCGCTGCTGATGGATGTATTGCCAGACGTCGAGCTCGGTCCAGTTCGACAGCGGGAACACGCGGATCGACTCGCCCTTGTTGATGCGCGTGCTGTAGAGGTTCCACAGTTCGGGGCGCTGGTTCTTGGGGTCCCAGCGGTGGCGCGCGTCGCGGAAGGAGAAGATGCGCTCCTTGGCGCGCGATTTTTCCTCGTCGCGCCGGGCGCCGCCGAACGCGGCATCGAAGCCGTATTTGTCGAGCGCCTGCTTCAGGGCCTCGGTCTTCATGATCTGGGTGTGCAGCGCGGAGCCGTGGGTGAAGGGGCCGATGTTCTGGGCGATGCCGTCGGGATTGATGTGGACGAGCAGCTCGAAGCCGAGGGTCTTCGCCATGCGGTCGCGGAACTCGATCATCTGGCGGAACTTCCAGCGGGTATCGACGTGCAGGAGCGGAAAGGGCAGCGGGGCGGGATAGAAGGCCTTGCGCGCCAGGTGCAGCATCACGGCGGAATCCTTGCCGATCGAATAGAGCATCACCGGCTTGGCGCATTCGGCCGCCACCTCGCGGATGATGTGGATGCTCTCCGCTTCCAGGCGTTCGAGATGGGTGAGCCGGCGCTGGGCGGCGGGCGCGCGCATGGTCGGAGCCGTTCGTTATTGCGAGCGGTGGTGGGTATTATGACGCTTGCGGGCTGTCAATGCCGGCAACCTCGACTCTTGAGTGCGGTGCTGGCATACCGCGTGGCGCGCGCTGTGCGGGCAGTGCACCCCGATCGTCTAGCCTTCCGCGCCCTGATGCACGGATCGGGCGAACGGATCAACCGCCTTCACACGGCCGTACAGCCGCCCGTGCTCGAAATCTTCCGACCAGAGCGTGTCGAGGCCGCGCTCGTCCGCGTATGCCCACAGGTGAGCGTCGAACCAGGACAGCCGATAGAGGGCCGCACCTCGCAGCGCCGTTCGCAAGGTACCTTCGGTCGGGTAGATCACCGGAAACTGGACAAGCATGTCCTCGACCTCGCGGTGCGCCTCCTCGATGGGCAGCAGCGGTTGCTTGCCGGCGATTGGCCGGGTGACTGCGGCCACGAACTCGATCAGCGCTTGATGCGGTACTACGATCGACCGGTCGAGGATGCCCTGGCGCAGCAGTTGCGTTGCGCGCGCCTGCTTGGCCGGAAAGCGGGGATCGAAGCGATAGACCAGAATGTTCGTGTCAATCAGTCCGGCCACGGATGTAAAGATCCTCCCGTTTCCATCCGCGACGCCTGGCAGGAGGCAGAGGCCTCGTTCGCTCGCGTGCGCGCTGCCGTCGGGTTGCGAGATCGAAATGATGGGCCCGCTGCTCAGGGCTGGTGCTCCGGGCCGATACGTGCGCGCCGGCACGAGAGCGATCGCCTCGCCCGCGGCGGTCAACTCGACTTCATCGCCGACCTTGATGCCGTACTGGTCAACCAGTCGCTTGGGCAGCGTGATCTGGAACTTGCCGGTGATCTTGCTCATGAGGAGAGCGTACTCGCGATCAAGGAAAATTTCAAGGGCGCATCCTTGACCGGTGACGTAACAATCTGTGTGTCAGGAGCGAGAAGCGGGTACTCCCTGTGGCTGACCAAAGCCCAGCAAAGGAGCACCCCCATGTCACAGCGAGCTGCGACGATCGAGAGTTTACCAGTGGCCTTCGCGATGGTGAAGGCGATGCAAGGGGACGGCCTGGAGTGGGGCGAAGACTATCGCCCGCTCGGCCGCCAGGCCCTGGCTGAGATCATCGAGGAACAGATGGCGGCAGCGGTCGACCGCTATCTCGACCAACTGGCATTGAGGATGAGCCGGATCGCCGCAACGGTCACTACCAGCGTCATCTATTGACCACGCTTGGCGATATTGAGCTCGGCGTGCCGCGCACCCGGCGCTACAGCCCGACCCGGTCCTTCGCGCCTATGCCCGGCGGGAGGCGGAGATCGATCGCGTCATCCTGGCCGGCTTCGTGCTCGGGCTATCCACGCGCAAGGTCGGCGAGACGCTGCTGCGATCCTCGGGCGCAAGGTCAGTGCCACCACGGTGAGCCAGTGGCCAAGACGCTCGATACGACGGTCGCCGCCTTCCACCGCCGGCGCTTCAGGACCGCTACAAGGCGCTCATGCTGGATGGCGTCGTGCTCGCCCGCAAGACCGGTGCCGGCGCGCTCAGGCGCCGGTTTTGGTGGCCCTCGGGCTCCGGCCCGATGGCAAGAAGGAGATCATCGATTTCCGCCTGACCTGCGAGCGAGAGTGTCGCTGAATGGGGCAGGTTGTTAGTTTCCGGGTTGCACAGCCAGGTACTAGGACCTTCGAATGACCACACGCGGACTGGGATTTGAGCGCAAATTCACCGCCCAATCCTCGTAATGGACGGAAGTCGATTGTTCCTGCGAGGAATTATTTATTCCTGACAGTTGAACGCGCGCCGGCACGGCTGTTATCTCAGTGTCACCCCTTCCGCGCTCCAGGTCTCCCACCATGTGCGGCATCGTCGGTCTCTATCTCAAGAACCCCAAGCTGCGCGCCAAGCTCGGCGCGATGTTCAAGCCGATGCTCATCGAGATGACCCACCGCGGGCCCGACTCGGCCGGGGTGGCGATCTATCGCGATCCGGTGAAGAAGAACGAGACCAAGTTCTCGCTCGCCCACGATGACCCGAGCTACGACTGGAAGGCCCTGGGCAGGGGCCTCAAGAAAGCCCTGAAGCGCGAAGCCAGGGTCGAGCAGATCGGCAACCACTGCATTCTGGTCACCGCCGCGAAGGAAGACCGCGTCGTCGAGTGGCTGAAGTCGCAGCATCCCGAAGGTGCGCATCGTCGGCTCCGGCCAGGCGATCGAAATCTTCAAGGAAGTGGGCCTGCCGGCCGCCGTCTACGACAAGTTCGAACTCGACGAGGCGAAGGGAACGCACATCATCGGCCACACGCGCATGGCGACCGAAAGTGCGGTCACCACGGCGGGCTCGCATCCCTTCGCCACCGGCGCCGACCTCTGCCTCGTCCACAACGGGTCGCTCTCGAACCACAACCGGCTGCGCGAGAACCTGAAGCGCGAAGGCATGGAGTTCCAGACCGACAACGATACCGAGGTGGCCGCAGCCTACATGACGGCCAAGCTGCGCAAGGGCGTTTCGCTCCGCCAGGCGCTCGAGGACGGGATCACGCGACCTCGACGGCTTCTACACGTTTCTCGTCGGCACGGCGGACGGTTTCGCGGTCGTGCGCGATCCCATCGCCTGCAAGCACGCGGTCCTCGCCGAGACCGACGACTGGGTCGCCATGGCGACCGAATATCGCGCCATCGCGCATCTGCCGGGCGCCGATAAGGCGAAAATCTGGGAGCCTGAGCCGACCACGGTCTACACCTGGGGCGGCCAGGCGTGATCGAGCTCGATCTTGCGAAAGAGGGGGTGCGCGGCATCAACGCACGCCTGCACGGGCTGCCGAAGAACACCAACGAGCGGCACTGGAAAATCAACAATCCGATGGGCCAGCACGCCATCGCCTGCGGCCTCGACGGTCCGCTGCTGGTGGAGATCGACGGCCATGTCGGCTTCTACTGCGGCGGCATGAACAAGGAGGCCGAGATCGTCGTCAATGGCCATGCCGGCGTCGGCACGGCGGAAAACATGATGTCGGGCACGGTGTGGATCAAGGGCAACACGTCGGAATCGGCCGGGGCGACCGGCAACGGCGGGCTTCTGGTCATCGAAGGCGACGCCTCCAGCCGCTGCGGCATCTCCATGAAGGGCATCGACATCGTGGTCGGCGGCTCGGTCGGCCACATGTCGGCGTTCATGGCGCAGCGCGGCAATCTGGTGGTGTGCGGCGACGCCGGCGAGGCGCTGGGCGATTCCATCTATGAGGCGCGCCTCTATGTCAAAGGCCGGGTCGCCAACCTCGGCGCGGACTGCATCGAAAAGGAAATGCGCGGCGAACACCTCGAGGAGCTTGGCGCTCTGCTCGCCCGCGCCAGGATCGACGCCGAGCCCAAGCGACTTTCCGCCGCTACGGCTCGGCGCGCAAGCTCTACAACTTCAACATCGATCACGCCGATGCGTATTGATCGCAGAGTTGTTTCCCCAAGGGCAGGGCGCACCTGCGAGGCATTTCCCCTCCCCCTTGCGGGGAGGGGTTAGGGGTGGGGGTCTGAGTGAAGACGCTCAGCTGCGTCCCCCACCCTGCCGGGGCTGACCCCGCGCCATCGCCAAGAGCAAGGGGCGTACCGGCGATGCCCTTGGTGATGCGTCGGGTCAAGCCCGCGCATGATTGATCCCTCCCCACAAGGGGGAGGGAAAGTACGTAACCAGACAAGCGGCAGGGAGGTTAGGCCCATGGACCCCAACATCCCCCGCACCACGCCGCGCAAGAGCCATACCTTCGACGACTACACCCTGTCGGAAATCCGGCGCGCCGCGACCACCGGCATCTATGACATCCGCGGCGCCGGGGCCAAGCGCAAGCTTCCGCATTTCGACGATCTCTTGTTTCTCGGCGCTTCCATCTCGCGCTATCCGCTGGAAGGCTATCGCGAGAAATGCGGCACCGACGTCGTGCTCGGCACGCGATTTGCCAAAAAGCCGATCGAGCTGAAGATCCCGATCACCATCGCCGGCATGAGCTTCGGCTCGCTTTCAGCGCAGGCCAAGGAGGCGCTGGGGCGCGGGGCTATCGATCGCCGGAACCTCGACGACCACCGGCGACGGCGGCATGACGCCGGAAGAGCGCGGGCATTCGAAGACCCTCGTCTATCAGTATCTGCCTTCCCGCTACGGCATGAACCCCGACGATCTCAGGAAGGCCGACGCCATCGAAGTGGTGGTCGGGCAGGGGGCGAAGCCCGGCGGCGGCGGCATGCTGCTCGGCCAGAAGATCTCCGACCGGGTGGCCGAGATGCGCTGCCTGCCCAAGGGCATCGACCAGCGCTCGGCCTGCCGGCATCCCGACTGGACCGGGCCCGACGATCTCGAGATCAAGATCCATGAGCTGCGGGAAATCACCGACTGGGAAAAGCCGGTGTTCGTGAAGGTCGGGGGCGCCAGGCCCTATTTCGATACCGCGCTGGCGGTGAAGTCCGGCGCCGACGTGATCGTCGTCGACGGCATGCAGGGCGGCACCGCGGCAACCCAGGAGGTGTTCATCGAGCATGTCGGCCAGCCGACGCTCGCCTGCATCCGGCCGGCGGTGCAGGCGCTGCAGGAACTGGGCATGCACCGCAAGGTGCAGCTCATCGTCTCGGGCGGCATCCGCAACGGCGCCGACGTGGCCAAGGCGCTGGCGCTCGGCGCCGATGCGGTGTCGATCGGCACGGCGGCGCTGGTGGCGCTCGGCGACAACGATCCGCATCTGGAGGCGGAGTATCAGAAGCTCGGCACCACGGCGGGCGCCTATGACGACTGGCACGAGGGCCGCGATCCGGCCGGCATCACCACGCAGGATCCGGAACTGGCCAAGCGGCTCGATCCCGGTTCTCGCCGGCCGCCGGCTCGCCAACTATCTCAAGGTGATGACGCTCGAGGCCCAGACCATCGCGCGCGCCAACGGCAAGTCCCACGTGCACAATCTCGAGCCGGAGGACCTCGTCGCCCTGACCGTCGAGGCGGCGGCCATGGCGCAGGTGCCGCTCGCCGGCACCAGACTGGATTCCGGGCAAGGGTGCGGCGTGAGCCGGTACAATAAAATGGTCGTAGCCACAACCGACTTTGCTGTGCTAGAACGACCAATGGAACAAACGAGGAACACTGATGCGAGACAGCAACTCAGGTGGAATGGCGCCTATTTTTACCTAATTTAGGAACGCACAACTTTAGGGGAATCCATGGACTCTCGGCACTAGCCATCTTCGCCGGCGCGCTTGTCGTCAGCGCCGGCTCGCCGGGCCCGAGCATCGCGGCGCTGGTGGCGCGGGTATTGAGCCGCGGTGCGAGAAGCGTGCTGCCGTTCCTCGCCGCCATGTGGATCGGCGAGGCCGTGTGGCTGTCGATGGCGGTCTTCGGGCTTGCCTACATCGCCCAGGCCTTCCACGGGGTTTTCGCGATCCTCAAATATCTGGGCGTCTGCCTATCTGCTCTACCTCGCCTGGAAGATGTGGACGGCGGCGGGCAACCTGCGGGAAGGAAGTCTGCCGCGCGGTTCGTCCGCTGCGGCTGTTCCTCACCGGCATGGCGATCACGCTCGGCAATCCGAAGATCATGGTGTTCTACCTGGCGTTGCTGCCGTCGATCGTGGATCTGAGCGGAGATCGCCATCCGGCTGGGCCTCGCTCACCGCCACCATGATGCTGGTGCTGATCGCCGTCGATCTCGCCTGGGTCGCGGCTGGCGGCGCAGACACGGCGCCTGCTCAGAAGCCCGGCGGCGATGCGCATCGCCAACCGGACGAGCGCGCGGCCATGGGCGGTGCGGCGGTCGCGATCGCGAGCCCAGTGAATTCGAGACCTCAAAGCGAATAAGCGGGAGTTGAGAAAGTCATGGCGGGGGACCTCGCAAAGTACGCCAAGGACAACGGGATCAAGTTCTTCCTGTTCAACTTCACCGACCTGTTCGGCACCCAGCGCGCCAAGCTGGTGCCGGCGGAAGCGGCCGGCAGGATGCAGAAGTCGGGCGCCGGGTTCGCCGGCTTCGCCACCTGGCTCGACCAGACGCCGGCCCATCCCGACCTCCTGGTCATGCCGGATGCCGCATCGGTCATTCCGCTGCCGTGGCGGCCCGAGGTCGCATGGGTGGCGGGCGATCCGTGGATGGAACGGCAAGCCGCTGGCCCAGGCGCCGCGCGTGGTGCTGCGCCGGATGATCGAAAAGGAATGCGAAGAAGAACCTCAAGCTGATGGCCGGCGTCGAGCCGGAGTTTCATCTGATCAACGCCGACGGCTCGGCGATTTCCGATCATCGCGATACGCAGGAAAAGCCCTGCTACGACCAGTCGGCGATCATGCGGCGCTTCGACGTGATCAGCGAGATCTGCTCGACGATGACCGGGCTCGGCTGGGGGCCCTATCAGAACGATCACGAGGACGCCAACGGCCAGTTCGAGATCAACTGGAACTACAACGACGCGCTGACCACCGCCGACCAGCTGTGCTTCTTCAAGTTCATGGTGAAGTCGATCGCCGAGAAGCACGGCCTGCGCGCCACCTTCATGCCGAAGCCGTTCATCAATCTCACCGGCAACGGCTGCCACGTGCATCTGTCGGTGTGGGACGCGAGCGGCGAGAAGAACCTGTTCCACGATCCGAAGGGCGAGATGGGCCTGTCGAAGCTCGCCTACCATTTCCTGGGCGGGCTCATGCATCATGCGGAAGCGCTGGTGGCGATCACCAATCCGACGGTCAACTCCTACAAGCGCATCAACGCGCCGGTCACCCTGTCGGGCGCCACCTGGTCGCCCAACACGGTCACCTTCGGCGGCAACAACCGCACCCACATGGTGCGCATTCCCGACGAGGGACGAACCGAATTCCGCCTGCCCGACGGCGCCGCCAATCCCTATCTGATGATGGCCGGCATTCTGGCCGCCGGCGTCCACGGCGTCGAGGCGAAGATGGATCCCGGGCAAGCGGCTCGACATCGACATGTATGCCGAAGGCCACACGGTCAAGGATGCCAAGAAGCTGCCGCTCAACCTGCTCGATGCGCTGCGCAATTTCGAGGACGACAAATATCTGCGCGAGGCGCTCGGCGAGGAAGTGATGGCCGCCTATCTCAAGCTCAAGCACAACGAATGGAACCGCTATTGCCGCCACCTCACCCAGTGGGAGCGCGAAACCACGCTCGATTGCTGATGACCAACCCTCGCGATCAGAGGGTATGACCCTGCGTCCCGTGCTGCCAGTCGCATCTCGCGGCGGAGATCCGATGGAGACTGATCCGCTGCCGAAGCATCGCTTCTCCGAGCAAAGCTGCGGACGGCTTGATGCTGGACAATTCCGATTGGCATGGCCAGTATCAGAAGCGTGCTCGGCCTCGATCGAGGCGGATCCTCCCTCCCCCTTGTGGGGAGGGACCGAGGGTGGGGGTCGTTCCGGCGGCGCGCATGAAACCCCCACCCCTGCCCCTCCCCACAAGGGGGAGGGGAAATGAAATATTCCGCGCTGTCCCTGCTCGTAAACGCCTGTCACCGGCCACCGGCGCTGGCAGCCGGCGTGGCGGGAGCCCGAGCCCAAGCAGGAATACGACGTCGTCATCGTCGGCGGCGGCGGGCACGGACTGGCGACCGCCTATTACCTCGCCAAGGAGCACGGCATCAGCAGGGTCGCCGTGCTGGAGAAAAGCTGGCTCGGCTCCGGCAACGTCGGCCGCAACACCACCATCATCCGCTCGAACTACATGCTGCCCGGCAACGAGCCGTTCTACGAATGGTCGCTGAAGCTGTGGGAGAGGCTCGAGCGCGACTTCAACTTCAATGCCATGGTGACCCAGCGCGGGGTGCTCAATCTCCACCACACCGATCCCCAGCGCGACGCCTTCGCCCGGCGCGGCAACGCCATGCACATGCATGGCGTCGACGGCGAACTGCTCGACCGCGACGAGGTGCAGGAAACTCGTGCCGTTCCTCGATTTCGACAATGCGCGCTTCCCCATTCACGGCGGGCTCCTGCAGCGGCGCGGCGGAACGGTGCGTCACGACGCGGTCGCCTGGGGCTATGCGCGCGGCGCCGACATGCGCGGCGCCGACATCATCCAGAACTGCGAGGTGCTGGCAATCAGGACCGACGGCGGCGGCGTAGTCGGCGTCGAAACCAGCAAGGGGTACATCAAATGCAGGAAGCTCGGTCTCGCCGCGGCCGGCAATTCGTCCGAGGTCGCGCGCCTGGCCGGCCTGAAGCTGCCGCTCGAAAGCCATGTCCTGCAGGCCTTCGTGTCGGAAGGCATCAAGCCCTTCATCGACCTGGTGGTGACCTTCGGCGCCGGCCACTTCTATGTGTCGCAGTCCGACAAGGGCGGGCTGATCTTCGGCGGCGATCTCGACGGCTACAATTCCTACGCCCGGCGCGGCAACCTGCCGATGGTCGAGCATGTGATCGAGGCCGGCGTCGCCATGATCCCCGGGATTTCGCGGCTGCGGGTGCTGCGCTCGTGGGGCGGCATCATGGACATGTCGATGGACGGCTCGCCGATCATCGACAAGACCGCACATCGACGGCCTCTATCTCAATTGCGGCTGGTGCTACGGCGGCTTCAAGGCGACTCCGGCCTCCGGCTGGTGCTTCGCCCACACCATCGCCAACGACCGCGCCGCACGAGCTCAACGCCGCCTTCCGTCTCGACCGCTTCCGGCGCGGTTACATGATCGACGAAAAGGGCCAGGGCGCCACGCCGAACCTTCACTGAGGAACCGGGATACCATGCTCATCGAGTGTCCGCACTGCGGCAAGAGGCCGTCGGAAGAGTTCACCTGCCTCGGTGATGCAACACCGCGGCGGCCGCAGAGCGATCCGCCGGCGCCGATGGAGCAGTGGTTCGACTACGTGTACCTGCGCGACAATCCCAAGGGCCGCTTCGCCGAATATTGGCATCATTCCGGCGGCTGCCGGGCATGGCTGGTGGTTGAGCGCGACACGGAGAGCCACGAGATCTTCTCGGTCGTCACGGCGCGCGACTGGGCGATGAGGCCAACCGTCTTCCCCTCCCCCTTGTGGGGAGGGATGAAGGGTGGGGGTGAGGGATGGCGACGGCAGATCCCACTGAAACCCCCACCCCTGTCCCTCCCCACAAGGGGGAGGGGAAAGGATTCAGATGACCGGCTTCCGTCTCGAACAGGGCGGTCTCATCGATCGCCGGACCCCGCTCAGTTTCACCTTCGACGGCAAGGCCTTCCAGGGCTTCGCCGGCGACACGCTGGCCTCGGCGCTGATGGCGAGCGGCGGCGAGCTTGCTGGCGCGGTCGTTCAAATATCACCGGCCGCGCGGGCTCGTTTCGGCGGGCGCCTCCGAGCCCAACGTTCTGGTCGAGCTGCGCGAGGGCGGGCGCCTCGAACCCAACACGCGGGCCACGATGATCGAGCTCTACGACGGGCTGGTGGCGCGGAGCCAAAACCGCTGGCCCTCGCTTGCGCTTCGACATCGGCGCCCTCAACCAGCTCTTCTCGCCGGTGCTGGTGGCGGGCTTCTACTACAAGACCTTCATGTGGCCGGCGGCGTTCTGGGAATGGGTCTACGAGCCGCTCATCCGGCGCGCCGCGGGCCTCGGCAAGCCGACCTACGAGGCCGATCCCGACCGCTACGAAAAGGCCTATCTCCATTGCGACGTGCTGGTGATCGGCGCCGGTCCCGCAGGCCTGATGGCGGCGCTCGCGGCGGCGCGTTCGGGCGCCCGCGTGGTCATCGCCGACGAAGGTTCGAGCGCTCGGCGGCTCGCTGCTCGGCGAAAATGAGGAGACTCGACGGCGCAAGCGGCGCCGAATGGGCGGACAAGGTCGTCGCTCGGAGCTTGCTGCCTCTCCCGACGTCGGTCGTGCTCCCGCGCACCACCATCTTCGGCTGGTACGACGGCAATATCGTTCGGCGCCGTCGAACGGGTTGCCGATCACAAGCGCGAGCCTTCGCGAGCACGAGCCGCGGCAGCGCTACTGGCGCATTTTCGCCAAGCGCGCGGTGATGGCCACCGGCGCGGAAGAACGGCCGATCGCGTTCGGCGGCAACGATCGGCCGGGCGTGATGCTGGCCTCGGCGGTGCAGAACCTATGTCAACCGCTATGCGGCCGCGCCGGGGAAAAGTCGGCGTGGTCTTCACCAACAACGATTTCGGGCTACCGCACGGCGCGCGATCTCGCCGCCAGGGGAGTTCACGTGGCGGCGGTCATCGACAGCCGCAACGATGCCGGCAAGCCGGATGCGGGAGGAGCGCGGGTGATCGGTGGCGCGGTCGTGGCCGGCGTATCGGGGAGCACCGGCGTCACTTCCGTGGCGGTGCGCAGCGGCGGCGGCCAGGAGCAAATACCGTGCGATTTCGTGGCGGTGTCGGGAGGCTTCAATCCCGTCGTCCATCTTGCCTGCCATCGCGGCGCGAAGCCTTTGTGGAACGAGGAGCTGGCGGCCTTTCTGCCGCCCCGGCACGGCGGGCAGCTCATGGCCGCCGGGGCTGCCGCCGGCCGCATGGAACTCGCCGCCTGCCTTGCCGACGGGGCGCGAACAGGGCGCGCAGGCCGCCGCGGACCTGGGCTTCGAAGCCGGAACCGTTGGACCTGCCCAGGGTGCGCAGCGAAGCCTACGCCATCACGCCCTTGTGGTGGGTCAAGGAATCGAGCGGCAAGGCCTTTGTCGACTTACCAGAACGACGTCACCGCCAAGGACGTCCTGCTGACGGCCGCGCGAGGGCTATCGCGACGTCGAGCTCCTGAAGCGTTACACGACGCCTGGGCATGGCGACCGATCAGGGCAAGCTTTCGGCGTGTCTCGGCAGCGCGATCCTGGCCGAGGCGACCGGCAGGGAGCATCGCCGAAGTCGGCACCACGACATTCAGGCCTTATTACACGCCGGTATCCTTCGGCGCGCTGGCGGGGCCGTTCACCGGCCATCATTTTCAGCCGGTCCGCAAGACGCCGCTTCATCAGTGGGCGGAAGAACACGGCGCGGTTTTCGTCGAGACCGGATTGTGGATGCGCTCGTCGTGGTTTCCGAAAGCCGGCGAACGCGACTGGCTGACAAGCGTCAAGCGCGAGGTCCGGGCGGTGCGCGAGCGCGGTCGGCCTTTGCGATGTATCGACCCTGGGCAAGATCGACGTGCAGGGGCCCGATGCGGCGGAACTCCTCAATCGTCTCTACTGCAACGGCTGGAACACGCTGGAGGTCGGCAAGGCGCGCTACGGGCTGATGCTGCGCGAAGACGGCATCGTGTTCGACGACGGAACGACCTCGAGGCTCGCCGCCGAACATTTCTTCATGACGACCACCACCGCGAACGCGGCGCGGGTCATGTCGCACATCGAGTTCTGCCATCAGGCGCTGTGGCCGGAGCTCGATGTCCAGTACGTTTCGGTCACCGAGCAGTGGGCGCAGATGGCGGTCGCCGGCCCAAAGGCCAGGCCGACCCTGCAGAAGATCATCGACGGCGTCGAGCTCAACGACGACAATTTTCCCTATCTCGCGGCGAGGGAGATATCGGTGCTCGGCGGCCTCACGGCGCGTCTTTTCCGCATCTCGTTTTCGGGCGAGCACGCCTATGAGCTTTCGGTGCCGGCCGACTACGGCAACGCGGTAGCCCGCGCCCTCATGCGGGCCGGCGAGGAATACGGCATCACGCCCTACGGCGTCGAAGCTCTTTCGGTCATGCGCATCGAAAAGGGTCATGTCGCAGGCGGCGAGCTCAACGGCACGACCACGGCGGCCGACCTCGGCCTCGGGCGCATGATGTCAGCCAAGAAAGACTACATCGGCAGGATGATGGCGGGGCGCGAAGGCCTGACCCACCGGGATCGCGAGGTGGTGGTCGGCATCCGGCCGGTCGACAAGCATCACCGGCTGCTGGCCGGCTCGCATCTCCTGAGCGCCGGCAACCGGCCTTCGATGGCGAACGATCAGGGCTATGTCACATCCGTCGCCTTTTCGCCGATGCTGGAGCAGTGGATCGGGCTGGCGCTCGTGAAGCGCGGGCGCGAACGGCATGGGCGAAATCGTGCAGGTGTTCGACGATCTGCGCGGGCCCCGCCGCATCGAGGCGCTGATCTGCGAGCCCGTGCACTACGACAAGGAGAACGTCAAACTCCATGCCTAGCGCAGCGCTCGAGCGCCAACTGCCGCTCGCGGCCCGGCTGAAACCCGGCCGTCACGGCGCGCCTTACGAGGGCGAGCCCCCGGTGCGGCTCTCTCTGCGCCATCCGCTGTCGATCGTGACCATCATTGCCCGGCCGAGGCAGGGGCGAGGCGCTGGCGGCGGCTGTCGAAAAGAACTACGGCGCGCCCCTTGCGCCGCCTGGCCGGTGGAGCTCCGGCAGGGGCGTTGCCTTCCACTGGTGCGGCCACGAGCAGTATTATGCAATCGCCGAGGGGCTGAGCGACGGGGCGCTCTACGGCGAGCTCAGGATGGCGCTCGATGGCATCGCCTCGGTCAGCGACCAGAGCCACGGCCGGGTGATGTTGCGCATCGCGGGGCCGAAGGCTCGCCAGGTGCTGGCAAAAGGCTCGCCGGTCGACTGGCACCCGCGGGCATTCCCGGTCGGGGCGGCGGCGGTGACACAGATGGCCCATGTCGGCGTGCACGCGGCGCGCATCGCCGAGGAGGTCTACGAGCTGTCGATGTTCCGCGGCTTCTCCGAAAGCTTCTGGGAGTGGCTCACCGAACAGGCGCAGGAGTTCGGGTACGAAGTCGAATAGTCCCACCAATCGCCAAAACAATTACTACTGCGCGCCGATTGGTTTTTTGCGGCGGAGTTGTCATCCCCTCGAAAGAGGGGATCCAATCAAGCGGCGCAGCACATCGCCGTTGTCGGATTTCCTTCAAGCCCGCCAAATTGGAAACTCAGGCATCGTTGAGGATGCCGGGCCGCTCTATTGGGTCCCCGCTTTAGCGGGGATGACGATTGGCTTTTTCGCAATGGATGTTTCACCTGCTCTTGGCGCGGGGATGACGGTTCTTCGGCCTTGTTCCAGACGCTTTGAGAAGCGGACGATCCGCCGGCATGCCTCGGCCATGTCCTCGTCGGCGGCGGTGAGCGAAATGCGCACATGACGCCGGGCGGCAGTGCCGAAACTTTCGCCCGGCATGGCGGCGACCCGCTCTTCTTCCAGGAGCCGGCTTGCGAACTCGTCGCCCGAAAGCCCGCTTGCGCCGGACATCGGCCATGATGAACATCCCCGCCTCGGGCATCAACGCCCTGACACCCGGCGCATCGCTCAGGATCTCCACCACGAGCCGGGCGCGGCGAAGGTAGGCCTCGCGCATGGCGGTACATTCGGCGAAGTCGTTGTCGAGGGCAAAGGCCGTTGCGTCCTGGAGAAAGGGCTGCGAGCCGAACAGCATGGTTTCGGAAAGCGGCAGCAGGCGATCGGTGAACTCCCGCGACCCAACCGCCCAGCCGCAGCGGAATCCCGTCATGGCGTGCGACTTCGACACGGACGAAACGACGACCGTGCGGTCACTGAAGCGTTCATCGTCGAAGGGGGAAGCGAACGCACCGTGGTAGACCAGATCGGAATAGACCTCATCGCTCACGATCCACAGGCCGTGCCTGGTGCAGAACTCGCCGATGGCCGCAATGGCTTGCGGGGAGAGCACTGCACCCGTCGGATTGCTGGGCGTATTCAGCAGCAGCGCGCGCGTATTGGGCGTCACCGCCCGATCAAGGTCGGCGACGGTGAGATGGAAGCCGGCGTCCGGATCGAGCGGCACCGGAACGACCCGAGCGCCCGGGGCCGCGACGACCGCTTCATAGGTCGCGTAGTAGGGATCCGGAATGAGGACCTCATCGCCCTTTTCGACCAGCGTCATGAAGACCGCAAAAAGCGCTGTCTGCGCCCCTGGCAAAAAGACGACCTGGTCGGTGGCGATCGTTCGTCCGGTGCGCCGCGAATACTTGCGCGCGATCGCTGCCAGGACCTCCGGCTCGCCGCGCCCGTTCGAATAGTGGGTGCGTCCGGCGCGCATGCGGTTCGCCACCATGTCCATGATCGCGGCGGGCGGAGCGAAGTCCGGTTCGCCGATCGACAGCATGATGACGTCTTCCCCGCGGGCCCGGCGTCTTGCGCCATCCATGTGGACCCGCCACTTGTCCGAACCCAGCCCCTGCAGGCGTTCGGTCATCGAGGAAAAGCGCATTGCGAGGACTCTTCAAAGTGACCCCGTGCCTTGTAGCCAATCGGGGAGGCCGCGTCGAGGCGGCGGCCAGGCAGTCGCAGTCTCGCACGGCTATTCCGGACCTTCGTGAAATTGTAGTGTCGGACGATGGCTATCCAGGAACGCCCGCAGCGGCGCCAGCGATCCGATCGCTCAGCACGGGGGCCGCGGGCGCGCTATGCGGCGCTGGCGCCCGTCGACAACCCGTATCCACCCTATGACATTCTGCAGCCCGACCAGCTCGAGCGCATCATCGATGCGGCATATACCATTCTGGAAAATGCCGGACTGGAGTTCCGTTCGCCGCGGGCCCTGCGCATTCTCAAGAGCGCCGGCGCCGAAGTCGATGAGTCCTCGCAGATGGTGCGGTTTGATCGCCATCTGGTGCAGCAGTTCGTGAATGAGGCGCCCAGCCGCTTCAAACTGTTTGCGCGCGATCCTTCCCGTGACACCGTGATGGGCGAGAGCTCCATCAACTTCAACACCGTCGGCAGCCCGCCCAACGTATCGGATATCGAACGCGGGCGCCGGCCGGGTACCTACAAGGATCTGTGCGATCTCATAAAGCTCAACCACGCGCTCGGCGTCATCCATCTGGTCGGCGGCGCCGTCGTCGAGCCGCTCGACCTGCCGGTGCCGACGCGTCACCTCGACAACGTCTATGCGACGTTGCGCTACACCGACCGGCCGATCATCGCCCGGGCGGTGAGCCGTTTCCGGGCCGAGGACGCCATCGCCATGGCGGCGATCGCGCGCGGCCGCTCGCTCGAGGATATGAAGGCCGAGCCGTCCGTTCTCACCTCGTTCAATGTCAACTCGCCCCGGCGCGTGGACGAGGAGCTGCTCGACGGCCTGATGTGTTTTGCCGAGGCGGGCCAGGTGAACGTGGTCACCCCCTTCACCCTGGCGGGGGCCATGGCGCCGATCACGGTCGCCGGCGCCCTTGTCGAACAGACGGCAGAGGCGCTGGCGGTCATCGCCTTCACCCAGATGGTACGGAAAGGCGCGCCGGTGATGTTCGGCGGCTTCACCTCGAATGTCGATATGAAGTCGGGTGCGCCTGCCTTCGGCACGCCCGAATACGTGAAGGCGACGCTGGCCGGCGGGCAGATCGCCCGGCGGTTCAAACTGCCGTACCGGTCCTCGAACGTGAACGCCTCGAACGCGGTCGATGCGCAGTCCACCTATGAAAGCGGCATGTCGCTGATGGCGTGCATTCTCGGGCACGCCCACATGGTTCACCACGGGTTGGGCTGGCTCGAAGGCGGGCTGACGGCATCTTTCGAGAAGACGGTGATCGACGCGGAAATGATCCGCGCCTGGGCTGACACGCTGAAACCCATCGATACCGGCGATGCGGCGCTGGCAGTCGATGCCATCCTGTCCGTCAACCCCGGTGGGCATTTCTTCGGTACCGTCCATACCCTCGAACGCTTTGAGCGCGCGTTCTACCAGCCGATGGTCTCGGACTGGAGAAACTTCGAGACCTGGCGGGAAGACGGCGCCAAGGACGCAACCCGGCGCGCCCACGAAATCTACAAGCGGCTCATCGGCGAATATCAGGAGCCGGCGATGGATGAAGCAGTCGACGAGGCGCTGAGAGCGCACATGGCGCGCCGCAGGGAACTGCTGAAGGGAATGGCGCCGTAGCGACTCGCCATGGCGGCCGCGCAACGAAAAGCGCCGGATCCGGCGCGGAGTTTCCGCGAACGAGTCGGGGCGCTGGGCAACCTGCTGCCGTTCCTCAAGCAGATTTGGGCCACGAGCCCGGCGTTGACCACGGCAAGCCTGGGCCTTCGCGTCATGCGCGCCTTCCTGCCGATCATGACCCTCTACGTCGGCAAGCTGATCATCGATGAGGCAGTGCGGCTCGTCGGGCTCAATCTCGAGCTGACCCGGATCGGCGAGTGGTATCGGAGCGGCGAGCTCACGGTCCTGATCTGGCTGCTGGGGCTGGAGTTCGTCCTCGCCGTCCTCTCCGACGTGCTGGGCCGCGTCGTGGCGCTCATCGATGCACTTCTGTCGGAGCGATTCAACAACGATGCGAGTGTCAGGCTGATGGAGCATGCCGCAACGCTTGACCTCGAAGACTTCGAGGACAGCGAGGTTCAGGACATGCTCGATCGGGCGCGGCGCCTGACGATGGGCCGCATGACGCCGATAAACCAGCTGTTCGGACTGGCCCAGAGCGTTCTCACCATCCTGACCTTCGCGGCCGGTCTCGTGGTCTATGCGCCGTGGCTGATCGTGCTGCTGGCGATTGCGCTCGTTCCGGCGTTCCTCGGCGAGGTCTACTTCAACTCGCTGAACTACTCGCTCAATTTCGCCTGGACGCCGGAACGGCGCGAGCTCGAATACGCCCGGCAAACGGCGGTCGGCATCGAGGCTGCCAAGGAGATCAAGATTTTCGGCATCAGCCGGTTCCTGATCGATCGCTACCGCGCGCTGGCCACCGCGTTCCACCTCGCCAACAGGAAGCTCGCCATAAGCCGCGCCGCCTGGGGGAGCGCGCTCACCGCCCTCGGCACCCTCAGCTACTATGCTGCCTACGCCTACATCGCCTGGCGCACGGTGCAGCGGCGAGTTCACCATCGGTGATCTGACGTTTCTTGCCGGTTCCTTCCTGCGGCTCAGGACTCTCCTCGAGGGTTTGCTGACCGGACTTCTCGGAGGTGGCGGGTCAGGCGCTCTATCTCGATGACCTGCTTTCCTTCTTCGAGATCAAGTCCGAGATCAACTCGCCTCCGGCTCCGGTGCCGTTTCCGCGTCCGATCCGGCGAGGGTTCCGGTTTGAAGACGTAGGGTTCCGTTATCCGGAGTCGGAGCGCTGGGCGGTGCGCCACCTGAGTTTCACGCTCGAGGCAAACGAGGTCCTGGCACTCGTCGGCGAGAACGGCGCCGGGCAAGACCACGCTGGTCAAGCTGATGGCGCGCCTTTACGACCCCGACGAGGGCCGCATCCTGCTCGATGGCATCGATCTGCGCCAATACGATCTGGAGGTATTGCGCAGCAACTTCAGCGTCATCTTCCAGGATTTCGTGCGCTATCACCTGACGGCAGCGGAGAACATCGCGCTCGGCGACATCGAGGCGCGCGAAGATCAGGCGCGGATCGCCGCAGCCGCCCGCCGCAGTCTCGCCGATGAGGTCATCGCCCGACTGCCCAAGGGCTACGACCAGGTGATCGGCAAGCGGTTCGGCACCGGCGTCGACCTGTCGGGCGGGGAGTGGCAGAAAGTGGCGATCGCGCGCGCATACATGCGCGAGGCGCAAGTGCTCATCCTCGATGAACCGACCGCGGCACTGGACGCGCGCGCGGAATTCGAGGTCTTTCAGCGCTTCAAGGATCTGAGCGCCGGGAAGACCGCCGTCCTGATCTCGCACCGCTTCTCCAGCGTGCGCATGGCCGACCGGATCCTGGTGCTGAACGAAGGGCAGATCGAGGCGATCGGCACGCACCGGGAATTGCTCGAACAGGATGGCCGCTATGCCGAACTGTTCGAACTGCAGGCGGCCGGATACCGATGAGTAAAGGCCTATGGCTCGGGTTCTCCCTTGGCCTTCTCGTCTGCGCGATCGGCGCGGGAGCGTATTGGTCCCTGCGCTCCGACAGTGAGTTCCCAGCCACCGAGACCGCAGCGAGTCAATGTGGAAGCTCTGCGGTCGACTCTCACGGCAGCATTCCGGCGGAATCGCGTGACGAAGATGTCAGGCAGCCGGCACCTATGCCCAAGGTCTCGCTCGAGCGCATGATCGGCCAGATGATCGTCGTCGGCTTCGTTGGCACTGATAGCAACGATCCGGGCGTGGTTGCAGTGCGCGAGCAACTCCGGAACGGTCTCATTGGCGGCGTCTTGCTGTTCGAACACAATGTGCGATCGCCGGAGCAGGTCCAGGCGCTCAACGCCAGTATTCATCGCGCCGGCGGCAGCACGGCGCCGCTGATCTCGATTGATCAGGAAGGCGGGGCGGTACAACGCCTGACCCCGAGGAGTGGCCACGGTGCCTTCCCCTCGCCGGCCCAGGTTGCCGGGACCGGCGGCGCCGATCCGGGCGGCCGGGCGCTCTCGCTATACACGGAAATGGCCGGCGAACTGAAGACTGCCGGGTTCAATGTGAACTTCGGACCCAACGTCGATCTCAACACCAACCCGGACAGCCCCATCATCGGAAGGCTTGGCCGAAGTTTCGGCGCCGACCCGGGTCAGGTGCTCAAATATGCGGCAATCTTCAATCTGGCCCATCGAAACGCCAATATTCTGACTGCAGCCAAGCACTTTCCTGGCCATGGCAGCAGCCGCACCGACAGCCATGTTGCCTTCACGGACATTTCGACGACCTGGAACCCGATGGAACTCAAGCCGTTCGCGGATATTGCCAATGATGTCGATATGGTGATGGTCGGGCATCTCTATCACCCTCAGTTCAGCGACGGTCCCGGCATCCCCGCATCCCTGTCGGAACGGGCAATCAGCTCGCTGCGCAACGACATCGGATTCAACGGAGTGATCGTCAGCGACGACATGGAGATGGGAGCGTTGCGCGAGCACTTTTCCTTTGAGGACCGCATTGTCCGCGCTGTCGCCGCCGGAACCGATTTGCTGCTCTTTGCCAACCGGATTGTGCCCCTGGACGATTTGGGCGCCCGCATCCACTCCGTGATCCTCTGCTCCGTCCGCTCCGGGACGATTCCGCGAACTCGCGTCGAACAGGCTTATCGACACATCACGACCATGAAACGGACTTTGGCGACCGTTGGCAGCCCCGCCGACTAGCACAGCCTGCGCATTAGACTAAAGGATCACTCACAGATGCGGTAGTTACGGCTCCTGCCGTGCAACCCGAGGTCGAAGTGATAGTGGGAAGCATGGGCGGCGTTGGAACCAGGCCCGAGCACCGTAGTGAAATAGCCGCAAGCTGAGACGCGCAGCGCCGTGAGCATGCGGGCCCGAGGATGCTGCCCATGGGCGATGTCAGCGATCTCCACGCGGTTCCGGTTGGAAAGCATGATGCCATCGATATCGACGGCGTTGCCGGAGGCATGTTCGCTGATCTTTCCCGACGAGTCGCCATTGCGCCCACGGCATTCATAACCGGGTCCGGTGGACAGCGCCGCGAGCTTGGCTTCGCCCTGCGCCGCAACGATGGGTGCCGCGACGTCGGCAAGCCAGGTGCCGAACTGCCGGGCGAACGGGCAGCTGAGGATCGGTCGCGCCGGCAGCTCGACTAGGCCGGAAGGCGTGGCAATCGATTTCAATTGTACGGCATTGACGACTTTGCACGGACCCTTGGCTTCCACGCCCTCAGGCATGGAGAAATCAAAACCGAGCTCCAAAAGAGCTGAACGGCATTTTTCTTCCTCGCTGACAGCAGAGAGCTTCTGCACCTGTTCTTCATGTCCGGTTGCTGCGGGTCCGCCATCGGCAAGCGGCGGCGCAGTCGGAGCCGGGGAGTTGGGCAATGGGGCAGCGTGCGGCGCGATTGTGGCCGCGGGACAGGCTTTGGAATGCCCGTCGTCGCGGCAGCATCGGCAGGCAATGCGGCCTGCCTCGCGGATGGATCAGTGTGTTTCGCTCGCGCGGCACTTCGTTGCGCCGGCTTTGTCGATTTCACCGCAACGGGTGAACTCCGTTTCCTGGCCGTCTGTTTCTTCGCTTTCGGCATTGCGCGATACTTCTCGCAACCGATCCTGGCGACATCGCACAGGATTTTGGACGCTGCAGGCCGTTGCTTTGCGGCTGCGCCTACATTTCCCAGGAGGGGCAGAGCCAGCAAGAGAACGAGCGATAGGGAATAGCTGTAGCGAGATGAACCTCGGCATCATCAAATGAAACGGCGCACGGCCAATCGGGTTCCGATATGCTGGATGAACGAGCGTAGGCCCAGGTTCCGGTGCGTACCTGTCAAGTGGAGGCGGATCCTATTTTAACCATTTCGAATGACCGGCCAGCGGGCATCAATCGGGACCATGATCGCGGCGAGTTGATCGCTGACGCCATCATCCATGCGATCGGCTTGGGTCTCGGATTGGCTGGAGCGGCGATCATGATCGTTGCGAGCAATCCCGCGCGTCCTGCCAGCCTGGCGGCCATCGTGATTTACACGCTCGGCCTGCTGTCGATGCTCGGCTTCTCTGCCGCCTACAACCTATGGCCAATCTCTCGGGCAAAGTGGCTTCTGCGCCGCTTCGATCACTCTGCCATCTACCTGATGATTGCCGGAACCTACACGCCGTTCATAGCGCAGACAAAAGGCGACGTTGCTTCGATTGGCCTGCTGATCGGTATCTGGTTGACGGCGGCTGTCGGCGTTACTCTCAAGTTGCTCTTCCCCGGTCGCCTCGATCGAGTGGCCGTTGTCATCTACCTGCTCCTCGGCTGGAGCGGTGTAGTCGTTTACAAGCCGATCGCAGCGGCTATCCCCACGCTGAGCGTCTGGCTTCTTGCGTCCGGCGGCGCCCTCTACTCGGCCGGCGTCATCTTTCATGTATGGCGTAGCTTGCGGTTTCAAAATGCGATCTGGCATGGCTTTGTGCTGGTCGCCGCATCCTGCCATTATTCCGCGGTCCTATACTGTGTGACGGCCAACCAAAGTGCGCTTCCTGCAGCGTAGCGGCGATTTCAGCCTGGCTCAATCGCAAGGCTGGAATCAAATCGGAGCCGAATCGCTTCGGGTTCGGTCCTATATTTCACTTGAATAGAGTTCGCCCGCTGGCGAGGGCGACCACTCGGCGGGCATCGGTGATCCGGCGACAGAGTGAACTGACAGAAGTCTTCGGATCAAGTGGCTTTGCCAGGGTCAGTTTGAAGTCGCCCCGACCGCCGTCGCCTACTGACGTGACATTGTAGCTATCCACAATCTCGCCGGTTTCAGGCACGAAATGGACATAGGCACAATTCAGTCCCTCCAGGAGTGCTGTCTGTATCGTCGTAAGTCTCCGGGCACGCCTTCTGCGCAACACGTAGTAGAGCTCGAAGGTCCCCCAAATTGCGAGGAAAGCAAAGGCGCCCGCCCAAAATCCCACCCAAAATGGAGCCGCGCGATTGAGGAATAGGTTCCAGCCGCGCTGCTGCAAGAAAGCGTCGACGCTAGGTTGCAGGAACCAGACTGCGATCGCAGCCAACAGCAAGATGATGTAATTGCGCAACTGGCGAATCATTGACGCGAGAATGCTCGTACAAATCGCAATTGTGGAGTCACTTCTGCCGTTACTTCCGCAGCCGCCGGTGCGGCGGAACTGTCCTCTTTCCCCCCGAAAAGCAGCCGCAACTGACGCTGCTTGTTATTCAGGTACCGCATCAGGTCACGACAGGTCATCCAGGTCACCGGCAGTTCCGACGCCGGGTTCCGCCGGCACATGAGCCCGAATAACACCTGCGATTGTCCCGCGCCGGGGTTTTCTTGGCGTCTATGACGAGCTGGGCGCAGGCCGATAGACAATACCGAACACGAAATACGAGCGTGTTGAGATCGATGATCAATACCGAGAACTGGCTCGGCGGTATGAGATCAGCAATCAAATCCTTTGTATCACGGTCTGTTGGTACATGAATCACCGAAGCAAAGCCCGTGGCCGACTGAAGCACGAACCAGGTGGAACCCAGCTGGTAGCATTCCCCAGGGTTGCGCCACGGCTGTCCCGCATCATCCGCCAGTTCATCAATCCATTCCAATCGGCCATGATCCATATCGGTGAATTTGCGTGCGTTCTGTCCCGCCAGCTGCGCGTGAACACCCCATCGAACCTGTTCGGCCGTCAATGCAACTCGCAGGGCCGTGCGCAGCGTGAAGCGCGCGTAGTGGCCTGGCCCTTTGCCGCGTTCGTCGCCGCGCTCATGGCAAAGAAAATTGCGATAAAGCCAGGTACGCAAGGTCGCGGGGGGAATACCGGCCGCCGTAGCTATATGGCCCAAACGATAGAGCGGCTTGTCAAGTGACTCATCCATGGCGATGGCCTCACACAACGCTGCCCACCGGGGCTTCGACTGCCGACCCAAGCCCGCCCGGAAAGTGTTACCAGATCAGGCGGATGATTCGCTCGGGTTCGTCAAGGGGACGTGCGTAGATACCCACAGCACCCCTGAGCGGGTGTCACCTTCACGTGTAAGGATTGCCGCGCCGAAGACCGCCACCGGCAGAAGATCATGATCCTTGCAAGCGACGAGTCGTCAGGTATCCCCTCTGCTTCAGTCCCTATCTCTACCGTGCCCGTAACTGGTCGACGGTTCTTCAACAAGACCGATCAGTATCGGCGTATCGCCACTCGCGCCTTCATCAAACTGGCGTCGATCCGCATCTGGTTGCGAATTAATAAGTCCGCGCCCTGGTTCAGCTGCACCTGCTCGCTGCCGGGAGGATCTGCGGCGCGCAGAAACCTTCGCCCGCGACATGGAAGGGATAGCCACTGGACCCTTCTGCCGAGCGCGCGAATTGACTAGCTATTACTCACAAGAACGCCCATGGTAACTCATCACCGGGTGTGAGCATCAGGCGCCGGTGACAGAGAGCGAAAAACTCCCGCCTGTTCGGCAGAGGAGGCTCGCCATGATCGAGAATGTACCTATCCATTACGGGCCGACCGTTGTTGGCATGCTGTCCGGCGTGCTCGACGATGCTTGGCGCGAACTGGTCAACAATCGCGATCCGCGAGTGCTCGACCGAACTTTGACGCGCGAACAGGTTGCGAAGCGGATCATGCAAAGCGCGATGCTGGGGGAAAGAAGCCCGAACAGGCTCAAGGCCGAGGCGATGGCGAAAGCGGGGTGAAAAGAGCCAACCACGATCCGCTTCTCCCGGTCGTTGCAATTCGCAACTGTCATCACCAGATACCATCGATAGGCGAGTCCAATGGCGCGGACTTTCCCACCGACGGCATCGCTCACCAGGATCCTTTCCTCCCAGCGAAACTGGTGGCATTGCGAACGGAGCCCGTGAAACAACCCGGCATGCAATGAAACAGCAGCACAAATTCTCGGTCGGTCAGCAGGTTCAGTATTCATCCTCAGATTCCGATCGTTTGCGGGCCGCGGGAGCATTTGAGATCACCAGGCTCCTGCCCGTCGAAGGCGCCGATCTTCAGTATCGAATTCGAAATTCGCTCGAAAACTTTGATCGGGTTGCAAAGGAATGGCAGCTTGATGCGCTTGATAAGCGCCAATGAACACCAGAAGCAGCTGCAAGCTCGTGACCTTCCCCATCGGTCAGACTGTTTCGATCGACCCAGATGAATTGGCGGACACGCTGGAAGAAAACCTCCGCTTGGGCCCCTAGGTTTGCAATCGGAGGAAGCACCGTGACAGAGTTCAATTACGACGCACCAGCAGAGTTCTATGGCTGGAGGGGCCAAGGCATGCGGCGTGGGGTTGTTACCTACCGCCGGTTCACCACTGCCGCAGAGGCCATTCGCCATGCGATGGAAGACATTTCATCCGCCGCCTTGCGGAGCTGCGCGCTCGAAGTAGACGGAAAACGGTTTCAGGGCCAGGATATCCGGACGCTCTATGCCAATTCCAGGTTTCCGCTGCAGCGAGCGTAGCAGATCCGGGCTATCATCAACTCGTTCTCGATGCGCCGACCCTAATCCGGGCGCCTCGTGCATCTACGGTCTTCCAATTATCTCGGCTTGTTGGGGTGCGGCGGTAACGGAATTACCCTGGTGCGAATGACGTGCGGATCTGAAAAAACTGGCATTGCGCGCTGGCAGCTATCGCCGGCAGTCGCGTAGCTACCCTCATAGGGAACCTACTGCGCACCAGTCACGTTCCTAAGTGTCAGCCTATTGGGAGGACCTATGCGACCGACTGCGGTGATCTATGGATTTCTAGCAGCATTTTGCGCCGTTTCAGCAGGGGACAGCCTCGCTTTGGACGTGGGTGCGAGCGCGGGCGTTGGCGGAGCTTCCATTAGCGCTGGAGCCAGCGTTGGCGGTGGTGGGGCAAGCGTGAGTGGTGGCGCAAGCGTAGGCGGTGGAACCAGCGTCGGCGCCGGGGCTGGCGTGGGCAGTGGAAGTGCAGCCGTTAGTGCCGGAGCGAGCCTGGGCGGTGGAGGGGGCAAGCGTCGCAGCCGGTGCCAGCATCGGCGGAAATGGAAGCGCTAGTCTCAGTGGCTCAGACGGCCCAACCAGTGGTGTGCAGAGCAGGGGCCTTTCTTTCGGCTATCAAAATAACCCTTCCATCAGGCACACGATCAGGAAGCTTAAGCAGCTTATCCGCTGCAAGCATGAACATGACTGTAAGGGAGCGAACGAAGGGCCGCGCCTAACCGCTACGCAAATCACCCAGCTTCAAGAAGGTTGTTTGGACGTGCTTCGGCGGCCAAGAAACTACAGGCGGGACACTGTTGAAGTTTGCGAGTTGCTCGAGTCACTTTAAACAGCAGCACGTTCACCGGCCAGATATCGCGCAGTCAGGCGTCGCGCCGACATCCGGCGTCGTATTTGCACGGCATGGCTAGTGCACGAGTTGCTTGACCAGAGCGTCGATCATGCGCGGCAAGTCATAGGGGAAACGCGCCGTGATGAGATTGCCGTCCACGACACACGGGGCATCGATGACGGTCGCTCCGGCGTTGGCGAGATCGACGTGGATGTTCCAGACCGCCGTCGCCTTCCTGCCCTTGAGCAGTCCGGCGCTCACCATTACCCAGGGCCCATGGCAGATGGCACAGGTCGGTTTGCCGGCAGCATGCATGTCGCGCAGGAAGGCCTGCGCGTTGGTGTCGGCGCGCAGGAAGTCCGGATTCCAGCAGCCGCCCGGCACGATGACGGCGTCGTAGTCCGCGACCCTGGCTTCACCCAGGTATGCGTCGATTTTCAGCCAGCCGGCGTTTTCCATCAGCCGGATGGCGAGGACATGGGTTTCTGCGATCGGCGGGAACCGCAGCCCGAAGCTCGGTGGAAACGGTCCGCAACGGGGCGCAACGATATGCACGGTGGCGCCATGTTCGGCGAGCCAGCGCATGGCGCCGTTGATCTCGACTTCCTCGACACCGTTGGTGCAGCAGATGGCGATGGTTTTGCCTTCGAGGAGATGCGGGTCCGACGGTGGATCGAAGAGGAAACGATTCAGCTCGCGGTTGAGCTCGCCGTCTGCCGTTGCCAGCAGTTCGGTCGAGATCGACGGCACCGGCGAGGTCGACATGAACTGCTGCATGCGGGCGAGCGCCGCATTGTGAAGCGAAGAGGGGTCCGGCGGCTTGTTCATGTCGATCTCCGCGATGTGCAATAATCCCCGAGCCGGGTTCTCAACTGCCGTCAATCTGCTTGCCGATGATGGCGATGGCTTTCTGATAAACGCTGGCGGCGTTCCAGCCCTGGATGGCACTGAAGTTCGGCTGGCCCGGCTGATAGCCCTGATTGGCCACCCACCCGTGACCTTTCAGGAACCGGGCGGTGGACGCCAGCGCATCGGCCCTGGACTTGAGGTTGACACGCCCATCGCCGTCACCATCAGCACCGTAAAGCCGGATGTTCTTGGGAAGGAACTGCGTCTGGCCCACCTCGCCGTGCATGGCGCCGCTGGTCGAGGCTGAAAGTGCGCCACTGTCGATGAGCGTCAGCGCGGCGTAAAGGTGCTCGGTGAAATATTCGGGCCTGCGGCAGTCGTAGGCCAGCGTTGCGACCGCGGACAGGGTATTCTGGTTGCCCATGAAGCTGCCGAATCCCGTCTCCATGCCCCAGATTGCGATGAGCGGCCCCGGCGGCACTCCATAGCGCTTCTCGAGCGATGCAAAGAGCTTGGCATTGGTCTTCTTCAGTGCCTTGCCCTTGGCGGCGATTGCAGGCGCCACCCCTTTTTGCCATGAACGCGGAGAGTGACAGCTTGAAACTCTTCTGGCTGCGGTCGGCGTTTATCGTTGCCGCCGAATACTTGGTGTTCATCAGGGCAGAGACGCCTCTGGCCTTGATGCCGTTGGCCTTCGCCTCCGCGGCGAATGCCTTCTTCCAGCTTTCGAAGCCCGCAGAACTGCTGCCGCACTTGGCCGCCTGCGCAACGCCAATCGTCATGGCCGCGGCCGCCACAAATGCTGCGAGCCCGCACGCTTTCCTGCTCATCATCCTACTCACCCCACATGACTGCCCGCCCCTGAAACATGCCCAGATTGCCACCAAGCGACGGCTTTGTCATCGCCCGGAAGAGCTTCGGGTTAGCCGGTCTCGATAGTGCCATCGCGCCCGATTACTGCGTGCGCCGACCGGCTCAAGTCGACATAATCTTCCGCGGAAACCGTCAGGACGGGACACTCGTGGCCGTAAAGCGAGGCTGCGATGAGTGCGCCGATGGCGAGGTTGATGTCGGGTCGCAACATGATGATCGCCGCCGGAGCGGTGTGCAGGCGGATCGCCTCGGCGATGGCTCCCGCCGCCGTACCGGACCCTCGGGTCTCAGGGAGCAGCACGATCCGGTTCGAGAGCCGGGCGTTGCGCTGCGGATGCCGGGCGTCGATGACGATGCCGGTTGCGGGATCGAACGCCCCCCAGAAGCTCAATGGCTCGGTCAGGGCCAGCACGCTGCCCGAAGCGGCGCCTTCGTTCAGCACCCGGCCTGCGATGCGCATCAGGCAACTGCTTTCCACAGGTGCGGATCGCGCCAGACCTCGCCGCGGACGGCCGATTCAGCGCACTCCCTGAGGCTGCCGAAAACCACTTCGACGCCGAGAAAACCCGGGGCGTACCTGGCCCATTTGGCCGCGTTGGTCATGACGCGGCCCCTTGCCCCCCGCACCGGCGGGGAAAAGTAGGTGCAGGTGTCGACGACCACGTTAATGCCGGCCCGCTCAAGTTCGGCCAGCCAGCCGCGCTCGACGGCCAGCCCCCGGACATAGCGGCTGGTGGAAACGTGAAAGACGAGCCCTGGCTTGATCCGCCGGCCTGAAAGAATTCGAGCCAAGGCGGCGAACTCGGAGAGCGAGAAATGCGGCGTGCCGAGCGCCACCATGTCGAGCGGGCCGTCACGTCCGGGAGATAGCTCGGAACGCGCCCGCCAAAGGTCATCCGCAACGATCACGTGTGCTTCGACAGGGCCATCCGCCAGTGCTGCCTCGCGCGTAGCGGCTTCGGGCGTGAGCCCCACGCCATGCCACAGCTCAACGCCCCCGGATGCCGCCGCGGCGGCGCTCAGCGCCTTGAGATTGTCCTCCGTGGCCTCGGCAGAAAGACCGTCGATGACCGGAACTCGCTGGCCGGCGAGGCGGCCGACGTGGTGGCCGAGCAGGTGATAGAAAATATCCTCGCGCCGAAATTCCGGGGCAATGCCGGTCAGGTCCACCAGCAACGTGCCGCGCCGCGCGCCATCGGTATGGAGCCCGGCAAATGGCGCCTTGCCGACAAGCGCGCACGCGACATCGAGATAGTCGCCATACTTGTTCGTGCGCGCGCCGATCACCGAGTTGTAGAACGTTACGGCGTTGGACTCGCCCGCCACGATATGATCGCCGAACTTCGGACGGCCCGGAAGCTGGTAGGGCGCACAGGTCCACACGGGTTTGCAGCCGAGCGCCTCATAGAGCTGCATGAGGCGGCGACCTCCCGCCGCCATCCCGGCCTCGGACGTTTCGGGGCGCAGCGCGGGATCGGCAAGGCTGACGAGGCCGCTGTTGGTCCACGACGGCACCGCAAGCCGGGCACCATGGTCGACCAGGAACCGGGCAAAATCGACATGCGCCTCGCCGGCATAGAAGCATGAATCGATGATGGGCGAACGAGATCGGAACGAGCCGCGCGGCGCCCATGATGCTGGCGGCGCGCTCGAGCACTTGCATGGCGAGCCGCATGGCCGGGCCCTCCGCACCGCGAAGAAGTGCCCGTTCCCGGTCATCGAGCTCGAGTGCCGTCACCGGATGACTTCATCGCGGGCGAGGCGGGAAAGGGATACATAGTCGGTCTTGCCGGATCCCAGAACCGGCAGCTCCGCTACGTGAAGTATGAAGCGGGGTATCATCAGCTCCTGAACGCCCTGCTGTTTCAGTGCGGCGGCGACTTCTTGGCGGTCGGTCCCGGGCTTGGTCGTGATCATCACAAGCTGTTCGCCCTTGCGCGCGTCGGGCTGGGCCACTACCGCGTGGGCATGGTCGGGATAGGCCTGTCCCAGCGCAGCTTCCACGGCGGTGAGCGAAATCATCTCGCCGGCAATCTTGGCGAAGCGCTTGGCGCGGCCCAGAATGGTGACATAGCCGAGCTCATCGATATCGACGATGTCGCCGGTATCGTACCAGCCGCCGGGCGGCGGTTCGAGCACGCCCGGATTGTCGGCGCGCAGATATCCGAGCATCACGTTGGGACCGTGCACGATCAGCCGGCCGCCGCGCGCGATTCCCTCGACGGGCTCGAGGCGGTGCCTGATACCGTCCAGCAGCCGCCCCGTCGTGCCCGCCTTGAACTGCAGGGGCGTGTTCACGGAGATCACCGGTGAGCATTCGGTGGCGCCGTAGCCTTCGAGAATGCGCAGACCGAATTTGTCCATCCAGAGGTTCCGCGTTTCATCTTTTACCCGTTCGGCGCCGGCGACGACGTAGCGGACCGAGTAGAAGTCATACGGATGAGCGTTGCGGGCGTAGCCCATGAGGAACGTATCGGTGCCGAACAGGATCGTCGCGTCGCTTTCGTAGCAGAGCTGCGGCACGACCTTGTAGTGGAGCGGCGATGGATAAAGAAACGTGCGTACCCCGGCGAGCAGCGGCAGCAGGGCGCCGCCCGTCAGCCCCAGGGCATGAAATACGGGCAGCGCGTTGAAGGCGATGTCGGAGCCACTGAAGGCAATGCGGGCGGCGGCCTGGTGGCGATTGGCGTTGATGTTGCGATGGCTCAACACGACACCCTTGGGAACGCCCTCGGAACCGGAGGTGAACAGGATCACTGCCGGAGCGTTGGCATCGAGCCCGACGCCGGCAAACTTCATGATCAGACGGGGCAGCCGGCTGGCGACCAATCCGTAGAGCTTGTCGGCAAGGCCGACCTCTGCCCGGACATCCTCCAGATAGATGATGCGGGCTTTCTCGGCGAGAGTCGCCAGCGCCGCCTGCATCTGCGCCTGCTCGATGAAGCGGCGCGAGGTGACGATGGTTGCGATGCGTGCGGCGACGCAGGCGGCCGCCATATTCACGGCGCCCGTCGAGTAGTTGAGCATTGCCGGCACCTTGCCGAACGCGTGCAGCCCGAAGAACGTGATCAGGCAGCCATTGACGTTGGGCAGCAGGATGCCGACCGTGGTCTCGTTGCGGGTCTGTCGGGCGAGACGCCGACCGAGAACGAAGCTTGCCAGGATCAGTCGCGAATAGCTGATCGGCACCCGCGTGATGTCTTCGAGCACCCTGGTGCTCCCGCCATGGGCCGTTCGGGCGTCGAGCAGGGCGCCGATGAGGTGCTGGTCGATGATGCTGGTTTTGAACTGCGCCTCCGTCATCACTTCGTAGAGCTTCTGCGCCAGGCGCTCGCGAAAGTCGCCTGCGTCGGCCCCGCGCGGCACCCGCAGAACGACGGGCTCGAGAAAGGTCACCGTGATTTTTGGGAATAGCCGCCGCCGCAACTGGCCGCGCATCTTCGAGGCGAGCGAATACTGCGCGCCCTCGATGCGAACGGGGAGAATTTTGGCGCCCGCCAGATGAGCAACCATGGCCGGCCCGTCATCGATCTTCATGAGCGAGCCGGTGACCGAAACCCGCCCTTCCGGAAACATCACGAGCCTGCGGCCCCTGGCCAGGCCACCGGCCAGTTTCTTCGGGGCGAGGGGGCTGGCGGGGTCGAAGGTGATCACGTCGGAAAGGTGTTGCGCCGGCCTGATCCACCATTTGCGGGCCGAATTCGAACTGACGGCAAAGCTGCAGCGATCGGGAATGAATGCCTGCAACAACAGCCCATCCATCGCCGAGGGGTGGTTGGCAACGATCACCGCGCGCGCGCCGGCCGCGCGATAGTTCTCCAGACCGATCACGTCAACGCGGTGGAGCATGCGCAGCACCAACCGGCTGGCGGCTCTTGAAAAGTTCGCGTGGAAGAAGGGCGATGCACAGCGCGGCGGCGACGGCGTTGGCGAGGCCGAGCAGGAGAAACATGTCGGGCGCCGACATTCCGGCACGGAACCCGATGGTGGCGAGGACGGACGACAGGGTCATGAAGAGGGCGTTCAGCACGTTGTTGGCCGCGATCACGCGGGCGCGGCGCGGCGGGGCCGCCCGGCTCTGCATGAGCGCGTTGAGCGGCACCACGAACAGCCCTCCGAAGAGCGAGATGAACAGCAGGTCCATTACCACGCGCCAGCCGGGCCAGCGGGACAGAACGTCGGCGATGTTGCGCAACCCGCCAGGCACAGCATCGGCGGCCGCGGGGCCGGCGGCGAAGTAGAGGTCGAGCAGGAACACGGTCATCAGGACGGCGGCTACCGGGACATAACGCGGCGATACCTCGGCGCTGAGAAGGCGATTGGCGAGAAGAGAGCCCAGACCGATGCCGATGGTGAAAGTGGCCACGAAAAGATTGGCGACGTTTTCGTCGGCCAGCAGAATGTCCTTGGTGAACACCGGAAAGAGGGTGAGCATCAGCGCGCCGATGAACCAGAACCATGAGATGCCGATGACCGCCTGCAGAACATCGGAACGCCGGGCAGCGAAACCAATGATGCGGCGGGTTGCAGAGATAGAGGCGCCAGTTGATCGCGAGGTCCGGGGCGGGAGGCGGGGCGGGGGGAATGTGCCTCGTCATCAGGTAGCCGACGATCGACAGGCCGGTGATCGTCGCGCCGACCATCGCCTTGCCGCCCGCCTGCAGCACCAGAAATCCTCCGAACAGCACGCCCAGCAAAATCGACACGAAGGTGGTCATCTCGACAAGTCCGTTGCCGCCGAGCAACTCGTCGTCATGCAGATGCTGGGGCAGCAGGCCGTATTTGACCGGTGAAAAGAATGCCGCCTGGGTGCCCGCCAGGAACAGGACGGCAAGGTGCAGCCAAACCTGGTCCAGGTAGAGGCTGAGCCAGCCCACGGCCATGATGCCGATTTCGGCAAATTTGATGCGCCTGGCAAGGATCGCCTTGTCGTATTTGTCGGCAAGCTGACCGGCGAGGGCCGAGAACAGGAAGTAGGGCGCAATGAAGAGCGCCGTGCCCAAGGCAATGAACGAGGCGCCATTGATGCCAAGGCGGTCTGCGAGATCGTAGATGATCAGAATGCTGATGGCGTAGCGCAGGCCATTGTCATTGAAGGCGCCAAGTGCCTGAGCGATGAACAGCGGCAGGAACCGCCGCGTCGCGAGCAGCGAGAACTGGCTCGGCGGCGCTTGTTTGTCGGCGACTTTGAGCATTGCGCTCTAATCGGCAGGAAGAAGCTGGCCGGGTCAAGCCCGACCATGACGATTGGCTACGCGAACAGTGCTTCCATTACTGTTTGGGCACCAACGTCAGCGAAGCAACTGCGGCGTCATCTCGATCAACGTCGGGGAACCGGCCTTGAGGGCGCGCGCAATAGCCGCGCCGACCTCGGCCAATGAACCGGGCCTGTCGGCGTGGGCGCCGTAGGCGCGGGCAAGCGCCTGGAAATCCGGATTGCGAGCCGCGACGGCGTTTGGCTGAATTCCCTTGTGGATCATCGCGTCGCGAATGTCGCCCAGCGCACTGTTGTTCCACAACAGGATCGGCAGCGGCTGCTTCAGCTCCACCGCCGTGCCGAGCTCGTTGACCGTGAACTGGAAGCCATAGTCGCCAGCCAGACACAGCCACGGCGCGGGAAGGCAGGCCGACCTTTGCGCCGATCGCCGCCGGCAGCGCGAAGCCCAATGTGCCGAAGCCGGTCGGATGAATCCAGGCGCGCGGAACCGTCATGGGAAACATCTCGTTGGCGGCATAGGCGAGCTGGGTCATGTCGGAGACAACGACGCATCGTCGGGCAGAGCCTCGCGAATAGCGCTCAGAAGCGGGCGCATTTGCCGGCGCATGGGGATCGTCGGATCCATGGTCGGCGAGAGCAGCTATTACAGATCGTTGGCAGCACGGCGCTTTGCGGTATTGAGCGTGGGCAGCAGGCGGGCAATGGCGGCGAGCGCAGGGGCTGCATCGGACAGAATGGCCACGGTCGATGCATGGGGACGCGCGAGACTTGCCGGGTCGATGTCGATGCGGAGGATCTTGCCGGGAATTTCAAAAGCCGGTTCCCAAAGGTCGGGTTCCGATATCTCCGAGCCGGCGACGAGGACGACGTCGGCCTCTTTCAGAAGTTTCTTGACTGCCTGTTGCGGCATGCGAGCACCCAGGCACAAGGGGTGGCTTGACGGCACAATCCCCTTGCCCGCGATGGTGGCCAGCGCCATCGCGCCCAGCGCTTCGGCGATGGCGCGCGCAGGCCCGGCAGCATCGACCGCGCCGCCGCCCAGCAGAAGCACAGGCCGACGTGCGGCCGCCAGAACCGCTGCCGCCTCGCGGCACTGATCTTCGCTGGCGTGCGGGCGAACCGGCATGGCTCGCCTGTTCCAGCCGTCGCCCGCCGGCATGCTCAGCAGGTCGAGGGGAATCTCGAGATATGCCGGGCGTGGCCGTTCGCATGCGAAGCCGGCGAATGCCGAAGCGACGCCATCGGTGACGTCCCTGGCGGTAAATGCCGTGATGGCACGCGATGCAACACTGGCGGCTGCCTGACGCTGGTTCTGCATTTCGTGCAACCGTCCGCGTCCCTGCGGGCCATGGGCGATGTCGAGGCTGGAGGAAACGACCAGCACCGGGCTGGAATCCGACCAGGCCTGAGCCATGGGAGTGAGGATATTGAGTAGGCCGGGCCCGGTGATGGTGAAACACACGCCCGGCCTGCCGGTTGCGCGCGCGTAACCATCGGCCATGAAACCGGCGCCCTGCTCGTGGCGCGGGAGGATGTGAGTGATCTTCGAACGAGGCAGGGCGCGATACATCTCGACGTTGTGAACGCCGGGAATGCCGAAGATGGTTTCAACCCCATAGGCCTCGAGCAGGCCGACCAACGCCTCGCCGATCGACAACTCAGAGCGGGCCATGGTGAACTCCGGGCGCCAGCCAAGTCATGCGGCGGACCTGCGGCGAACCGGCTGATTGGCGGGCGTGATCTTGTCGTCAACGGCGTGGCATGCCGCCATGGCGGGGCCCTTCGGCAGAAGCTGCGGATATTCGACCCGGCAGCGGTCGAATGCCCAGGGACAGCGCGGATGGAAGTGGCAGCCGCTCGGCGGGGCGAGCGGCGAGGGCAATTCACCCTTGAGCACGATCCGCTCCTTCTTGCGGCCCGGAGAAGGAACCGGCGTCGCCGAGAGCAAGGCGCGGGTATAGGGATGTCGCGGGTTGGCGAACAGCTCGTCACGGCTGGCGTGCTCGACGACGCGGCCCAGATACATCACCATCACTTCATCGGCGATGTGCTTCACCACGGAAAGATCGTGGCTGATGAACAGATAGGCGAGGCTGCGGCGCTGCTTGATGTCGGCGAGGAGGTTCAGCACCTGGGCCTGGATCGACACGTCGAGCGCCGAGACCGGCTCGTCGAGCACCAGAATGGCCGGATCGAGCATCAGGGCGCGGGCGATCGCAATGCGCTGGCGCTGGCCGCCGGAAAACATGTGCGGATAGCGGTCATAGTGCTCCGGCCGCAGCCCGACGCTGGCCATCATGGCTTCCGCGCGCTCGCGCCGTTCGGCGCGCGAAAGCGACGTATTGACGATGAGCGGTTCCTCGAGCGTGAAGCCGACCTTGTGGCGGGGATTGAGGGAGCCGTAGGGATTCTGAAAGACGATCTGCACCTTCGGGCGCAATTCGCGCAGCACCGCCGGCGTCGCGCCGATCACCTCCCGGCCATCGATCGACAGCTGTCCTGCGGTGGGCTCCTCGATCATCGTGACAAGTCGCGCCAGAGTGGACTTGCCGCAGCCCGACTCGCCGACTACCGCCAGGGTTAGCCCGGCCTCAAGAGTGAAGCTGACGCCATCAAGCGCCTTCAGCGTCACGGGCTCGGCAAAGGCGCCGCGCGACACGAGGTAGTATCTGGTCAGCTGGCGGGCGTCGAGAACAGGTCGCGTCATCCGACCGCAGCCTCCTTGTTCTTCTGCGGGTGACCGCGCGGTACGCCGCCGATCAACGGATAGTGGCACAGCGCATGGCCGAGCTGGCCCTCCTGCGGCGGGGGCGCGGTGGAGCGGCAGAGATTGGTGGCATAGGCGCAGCGTGGCGTAAACAGACAGCCCGACGGCCGATCGAACTGACCCGGAACCACGCCCGGTATCGAAGGCAGATGCTTGCCCAGGGCGCGCTCCGGCAGGGCGGCGAGCAGGGCGGCGGTGTAGGGATGATGGGGATCGTTGAAGAGGCCGAGTACCGCCTGCTCCTCGACCTTCTGGCCGGCATAGTGAACGCTGACGCGCTCCGCAGTCTCCGCCACCACGCCCATGGAATGGGTGATGAGAACCAGGGCCATGCCGGTTTCCCGCTGCAGGCGCAGGAGCAGGTCGAGAATTTGCGCCTGGATTGTCACGTCGAGCGCGGTCGTCGGCTCATCGGCGATCAGAAGCTTCGGCTTGCAGACGATGGCCATGGCAATCATCACCCGCTGGCACATGCCTCCCGACAGCTGGTGGGGGTAGGCTTCGATGCGCTTTTCGGGCGCCGGGATACCGACCTCGGCGAGGATTTCGATCGCCCGCTGGCGCGCCGCGGCGGCGGAAAGACCGAGGTGGGTGGTCAGGGCTTCGGTGATCTGAAATCCGACGCGAAAGCACGGATTGAGGCTCGTCATCGGCTCCTGGAAGATCATCGCCATGTCCTTGCCGACGATTTCGCGCCGTTCCCGGGCACCGAGGGACAGTAGATCACGGCCGTCGAAACGGAGCCGGTCGGCGGTGACCGTTGCGGTCCATGGCAGAAGGCCCATCACCGCAAGCATGGCCACCGACTTCCCGGAGCCGGATTCCCCACAATCGCCAGAACCTCCCTCTCGCTCACCGCCAGGGAAACCCGGTCGACCGCCCGAAAGGCGCCATGGGCGGTGGCGAATTCGACGGTCAGGTTGACGATTTCGAGGAGCGGCATCGATTTTTGCAGTTCTTTAGCGGGCATACTATATTGGTTGGGCGCACGGGTTTCACTGGCTGGCCTGCGCCCGAGGTTTCGATGTTGGGTCCGATCGTACCGATTTCCTGATGACCGCCGGCAGGTCGCTGCGGGCCTGCTCGATCAGCGAGCTGGCGCGAGCCTCGTTTGCACTCAAGTCCACTCCCGACTGGGCCGCATAGGCGGCAAGGTCGGCGATGGCCGCCTCGCCGAGAACTTTCTGCAGCTCCACGATCTGCAGCAACAGAGCGATGATGCGGCGTTTTTCCTCCGGCGTCTGGGTCAGAAAATAGGGATCACGAAGGTCCCGGGTCAGCAGGTTCGACTGACGGGCGGCCCGGTAGTACTGCACGACGGAATGGATCACCTCCGCCGGCAGGATCGACAGATCGCTGCGCACCGACTCGAAGACGAAATCCGTGTCATCGGCGGTGGCGAAGGGCGTTTCCTGGTTCAGGGCATAGTCCGCCTCTTCGGCGGTCAGCTGGCGACGGTTGGCGACAATGCCGGCCAGAATTTCCGAGTGCAGGGCGACGACAATGTCGAGAACGCGCCGGTGACGTTCGGAAAGACTGTCACGGCGCTCCGTGTCGCGCTCGTTGTGCTCGCGAAGGCGGTTGGCGCGAGAAGCGAGGTACCATGTCAGCACGCCGACGAAAGCGGCGACGATCGTCCCCAGCGCACCGATCAGTGCCGCCACCAGATCCATGCTTCAACTCCGCTTCAGCCGTGGATCAAGCGCGTCGCGCAAGCCGTCGCCCATCAGATTGATGTTGAGAACGGTGATCAGTATGGCGACGCCCGGAAAGGTTACGATCCAGGGTGCGGCAAGGATGAACTCGCGGGCGTCGGCCAGCATTGCGCCCCATTCCGGTATCGGCGGCTGAGCCCCGAGACCCAGAAAGCCCAGTGCCGCCGCCTCGAGGATGGCGTCGGAAACGCCGAGTGCCGCCTGCACGATGAGCGGCGCCAGGCAGTTGGGGAGCACGTTCACCAGCATGAGACGCAGACGGCCGACGCCGGTCACCCTGGCAGCCGTCACGTAGTCCTTGCTCAGCTCGGCCAGTGCCGAGGCGCGTATTAACCGGACGTAGCGCGGCAGATAGACGATGGTCACGGCGACGATCGTATTGGTCAAATTTGGCCCGATGATCGCGATGATCAGGATGGCCAGCACCAGCGATGGAATCGCGACGATCAGGTCCATGAGGCGAATGATGAGAACGTCGATGAGGCCGCCGAAGGAGGCCGCCGTCAGCCCGAGGGCGACGCCGATGACGGCGGAAACGATCATTACCGAAAGGCCGATGAAGAGCGAGATGCGAGCACCATGAATGATGCGGGACAGGATGTCGCGTCCGACGGCGTCGGTGCCGAGGGGAAAGGACCAGTCGCCGCCGGCGATCCAGGCAGGCGGTATCTTGACATGCGTGCGAAACTGCTCGATTGGCGAATGCGGCGCAACGAAATCAGCAAAAACGGCCACCAGGACGATGAAGGTCACGATGACGAGGCCGAGAACGGCGCCGCGGTTTTCCCGGAATGACCGCCAGAAGTCGCGCAGCGGCCCGGGCGGCGCGACGCGGACGACAGGGAGGGCAATGTCAGCGGGCATGACGTATGCGCGGGTTGATGAGACCGTACAGAGCATCGATGACGAGATTGACCAGGATCACCGTGCCGGAAATAAGCATGATGCCGCCCTGCAGCGCCGGGTAGTCGCGCCGGCCGATCGATTCGATGAGCCACTTGCCGACGCCTGGCCAGGAGAAGATCGTTTCCGTCAGCACCGCACCGGCAAGCAGGGTCGTAACCTGGAGGCCTACGGTGGTGATGACCGGTATGAGTGCGTTGCGCAACGCGTGCAGCCCGACAACCCGGAAAGGCGACAGGCCCTTGGCACGGGCGGTGCGGACGTAGTCTTCCTCGAGCACCTCAAGCATTGAGGAACGCGTCATGCGCGCAATTACGGCGAGCGGTATGGTGCCGAGAACGATCGTTGGCAGGATCAGGTGGCGGACCGCATCGCGAAACGCTCCCTTCTGATCGACGAGAAGCGTGTCGATCAGCATGAAGCCGGTTATGGGCTCGAAATAGTATTTGACGGGGTCAAGGCGCCCGGAGACCGGGGTGAGGCCCAGATACCCCGAAACGAGCATGATCAGCAGCAGGCCCCACCAGAATATCGGCATCGAATATCCGGTCAGCGCCAGACCCATGAGCGACTGATCGTAGGCGCTGCCCCGCCTGACCGCCGCCAATACACCGGCCGGAACTCCGATGCAGATGGCAAACAGCATGGCGCAAAGGGTGAGTTCGATGGTGGCAGGAAACAGGGCGGTGAACTCAACCAGAATTTTTTCGTGGCTGATGATCGAGGTGCCGAAGTCGCCCTTCAGCAGACCCCAGACATAGTCTGCGAACTGCTTCCATACCGGCTGATCGAGACCCATTTCATGGCGCAACTCGGCCAGACGTTCGGGCGATATGCCGCGTTCGCCGCGGCGAACCTCGATCGGATCGCCCGGCACCAGCCGGACCATCATGAATGTCAGGAACATGAGCGCGAGGAAGGTCGGCAGCGTCAGTGCCGCGCGCCTGAGAAAAAATCGAAACATTCGGCGCCCTATCGCATGTTCCGCCAAACTGCGCGAACTTGGCGGAACATGATCTTGTCCTCAAAGCGGCAAGAACTCCGCCCTGAGGCGGAGGTCTTGCTGCTTATGCCGGCTTATTCCTTGATGTCGACCTGGTGGAATTCGTGCCGGCCGAAGGGCGAAACCTTGTAGCCTTCGACTTCCTTGCGGATCGGCTCGAACACCGTGGAGTGGGCAATGGTCACCCACGGCGCCTCTTTCTTGAACAGACCCTGCATCGACTTGTAGATCGTCGTGCGCTCGGCGTTGTCGGAGATCTGCTTGGCCTTCTGCAGGCTGCCCTCGAACTCCTGGTTGCACCACTTGGCGATGTTCTGGCCACCTTCGCGGGCGCCGGCGCAGCCAAGCAGGAAGAAGAAGTTGTCGGGATCACCGTTGTCGCCGGTCCAGCCCAGTAGTCCCATCTGGTGCTCGCCCTGCTGCAGGCGCTTGCGGTATTCACCCCATTCGAAGCTCTTGAGCTCGGCGGTTATGCCGACCTTGGCGAGGTCCGCCTGCATGATCTCGGCCATGCGCTTGGCGTTGGGATTGTAGGGTCGCTGCACGGGCATCCACCAAAGGTCGGTGGATAAGTTTTCGACGCCCGCTTCCTTGAGCAGGGCCTTCGCCTTCTCCGGGTCGTAGGCGTAGTCCTCGGTGGCGTCGTCATAGGACCAGATGGTCGGCGGGATCGGATTCTTCGCCTTCTGACCGGCGCCCTGATAGACATCCTTGAGGATGGTGTCGCGATCGATGGCCATGTTGATGGCCTGGCGAACGCGCACGTCGTCAAAGGGTTTCTTGGTCACGTTCATCGACAGGTAGCCGATGTTGAGGCCGGCCTGGGACAGCAGGTTGACGGCCGGATCGCTTTTCATGGCTTCGAGATCGGCGGGATTCGGTCCGAACATGACGTGGCATTCGCCGGCCTTGAGCTTGGCGTACCGCGCTGTCGGATCCGGAGTGATGGCGAACACGAGATCGTCGATCTTCGGTTTGCCGCCCCAGTAGCCGTCAAACGCCTTGTAGCGGATGACCGCGTCTTTCTGGTAGGCGACGAAGGTGAACGGGCCTGTTCCAATGGGCTCCTGGTCGACCTTCTCCGGCGTCCCCGCCTTCAGCATGGCATCGGCGTATTCGGCTGACAGGATCGAGGCGAAGTCCATGGCCAGGTTGGCGATGAACGGGCTCTCGGGATTCTTCAGCTTGAACACAACCGTGTGGTCATCGGTCTTTTCGATGCTTTCGAGCAGATCCGGATTGCCCATGTCGTTGAAGTAGTCATAGGCACCCCCCGACACACCGTGATACGGATGGTCGGCCTTCCACTGCCGGTTGAATGAGAACAGCACATCATCGGCGTTGAAATCCCGGGTCGGGGTGAAGCTCTTCGAGGAATGAAGCTTCACGCCCTTGCGCAGATTGAAAGTGACGGTCTTGCCGTCCTCGGACACCGACCAGCTTTCGGCTAGCCCCGGCGATACGGTCGTCGAGCCCGGCTCGAACTGGACCAGCTGATTGTAGGCAGGACGGGCGGCATCGAGGCTGGTGCCGGTGGTGTTGATCTGCGGATTGAAGTTCTCCGGCGAGCCTTCGGCGCAATAGACGAGCGTTTTGGCGCTGGCCGCCCCGGCAGCCAGCATCGAAGCGCCGAAGAGTGCCGCCGCGACGAGTTTGCAGCGATTCATGAACCAACCTCCCTGGTTTTGGAATACACGTTGAGTTGCACCCCGGACGGGCTGCATGACCTTCATCTAAGCAGTTTTTGCGAACCTTGGAAACTGCGCCCCGGGGCCCACGGTGAACGGCGCTGCGGCATGCGGTTTTCATCGGCCCGGAAGCCTGACAGACTAAGCCCGGCACTGTCGCACAAGAGGAACCAATGACGCGCACATCACTGCCCTTCAATCAGCCGTTGTCCAGCATGGTCACACCGCGATTTGCCGGCATCGCCACTTTCATGCGGCTGCCCCATGTACCGCTCGCCAAGGCGCAGGACATCGAGATCGGCATCGTCGGGGTTCCGTTCGACGGCGGCACGACGAACCGGCCCGGCCCGCGGCACGGGCCGCGGCAAATCCGCGACATGTCGCAGATGATACGGCGCGTGAACCCGGCGATGCGTCTCTGCCCCTATGATCTGGCTAACATCGCCGATCTCGGGGACGCCGACGTAAACCCCGCCGACCTGAAGGACTCCCTCAAGCGCATCGAAAGCTACTACGGAAAACTGGCGGCACTGGGGATCAGACCACTGTCGGCCGGCGGCGATCATCTGGTGTCCTATCCGATCCTCAGAGCGCTGGGCCGCCAGAGGCCGCTGGGCATGGTGCATTTCGACGCGCATACAGACCTCTTCGACGGCTATTTCGGCGGGTTCAAGATAACCCATGGCACGCCCTTCAGGCGGGCGATCGAAGATGGAGTGCTCGACCCAAAGCGCACCATTCAGATCGGCATTCGCGGCTCGATGTACGACTACGAGGACCGCGAATTCGCAGCCGCATCAGGAGTGCGCATCATCGAGATCGAGGAGTTCGCGCGGATCGGTATCGAGAGGACGATGAAGCTGGCGCGCGCGACTGCCGGCAGTGGTCCAACCTATGTCAGCTTCGACATCGATGCGCTCGATCCGGCCTACGCTCCCGGGACCGGAACGCCGGAGGTGGCGGGGTTCACCAACCGCGAAGCGATTGCCATGCTGAGGCTGTTGCGCGGACTGAACATTGTCGGCGCCGACATGGTCGAAGTCTCACCGCCCTTCGATCCGACAGGCTACACCGCTTTCAACGGCGCCAGCGTGATGTGGGAGCTCTTGTGCATCATGGCCGAAGACGTGGGCAAGCGGCGCTCGGCGGGCAACAAATCTAGCCGCCGCAAGGCAAGGTAAACAGCTTGCCGAAGCGAGGCAGCTGATCGTCGATCCCCGCCAACCTCAGGGCATGCCAGGCCATGGCATGGTTCGAGGAGGTGACGGGAAGCCCGACGGCGGCTTCCAGGGCCGCTGCGTGCCCGGCAAGCCGCACGCTGGTGCAGGCAACGAACACGGCGTCGATGGCAGCGCGGCGGGATATCGCCAGGATGCCGTCCCTGATGGAGGCGGGCGAGATGTGCGCAACGACGGAATCGTTTTCCTCGTTGAACGATCCGAACACCGGAACTTCGAAACCACGGGCGGCGACGTAATCGGCGACAATGCGGTTGACGTCGGCCCGGTACGGCGTGAGCACCCCGATACGCCGGGCGCCAAATGCCCGGAACGCCGCGAACGCTGCGGTGATGGGCGTTGTGCACTTGGCGCCGGGCCGCTCAGAGCGGATTCTGGTCGAACACACGCTCCTCGCCGATGGCCATGGCGGCCGAGGTGCAGCCATAGGCGACGACGTCGAGTTGAGCACCGGGCAGGATGACGCCGGTCGCCGCGGCAATCCGCGGCTCCATGGCGCGCAAGGTTTCGGGCGTGATGCGGTTGTCGTTGAGAATGCGGCTCTGGTAGAGCGCGACGCCGTCCAGATCGGCCATGATATGCCGCCATTCGTGCTCGATCGTGTAGTCCGTCGCCAACACGATAAGGCCGATGCGGGCGCGGCCCGCGATGCCGCTATCGACGGCAAAAGGGAGATGCTCGAGAAGTACCGGCTCCCGGGGATGCTCTTTCGCAGCCAGCGCCATGAAATCGCTCCATCGCCGCTCAAACGGCAGCGGTCACCATGATCTCGACCGTATATTCCGGAGCAGCCAACTTTGCCTCGACCGTGGCCCTGGCGGGGGTAAAACCGGCGACCACCCATTTGTCCCAGACGGCATTCATTTCCGCGAACGTCGAGATGTCGGCAAGCCAGATATTTGCCGAAAGCACGCGCGTCTTGTCGGTTCCGGCCCGTTTCAGAAGCCCGTCGATCATCGACAGTATTTCGGTGGTCTGCTCGGTCACCGACAGGCCCTTGGTCTTGTTGGCGACCTGGCCGGCAAGGAAGGCGCGGCCGGAGTGAACAACCACCTGGCTCATGCGCGGGCCGGCTTCGAGCCGTTTGACGGCTGCCCGCAAAGGCTTTCCGGCCTTGCGGGCCCTGGAGCGCGGTAGAGTTTTTCGTGCCTTCTTTGCCACTGTTGCCTCCTTGCAAGATGCCTGGAGTGTAGCGGCATCTTGGGCTACTTCAACTGGCCATGAAACTGATCTAGAGACAGGGATCAGGGTAAATCGAAGGAGTGCGTCATGGCCTTCTCGGCCGTGAACCAGCGGCGTCCATCACACGCGGTGAAAATCGGCTCCGTCACGGTCGGGGGCGACAAGCCGATCGTCGTCCAGTCGATGACCAATACGGACACCGCCGATGTCGAGGGGACGGCCCGCCAGATCGTCGAACTTGCCCGGGCGGGCTCGGAACTCGTTCGCATCACGGTTGACAAGGACGAGGCGGCGGCTGCCGTTCCCGGAATCCGCGACCGGGTCCGCGCAATGGGCTCGACGGTGCCCCTGGTTGGGGATTTTCACTACAACGGGCATGTGCTCCTGACCGAGCATCCGGCATGCGCCGCCGCCCTCGACAAATACCGCATCAACCCGGGCAATGTCGGCTTTCGGGAAAAGAAGGACCGCAACTTCTCGATGATGATCGAGAAGGCCCTGGAGCACCGCAAGCCGGTGCGCATCGGGGTCAACTGGGGTTCGCTCGACCAGGCGCTGCTGACCGAGCTCATGGATCAGAACGCCAAGGCGGCGCAGCCCCAGGATGCCCGCACCGTGATGCACGATGCGGTGGTGCAGTCGGCGCTTCTTTCGGCGGCGCGGGCGGAGGAGCTCGGACTTGCCGCCGATCGAATTGTGATCTCGGCCAAGTGTTCGGAAGTGCAGGACCTGATTGCCGTCTATCGGCTGCTGGCCAAGCGCTGCAAGTATGCCCTTCATCTCGGCTTGACGGAGGCGGGCCTCGATTCAAAAGGCATCGTCGCCTCGACGGCTGCCCTCGCCGTGCTGCTGCAGGAAGGCATCGGGGATACCATCCGCATCTCTCTCACACCTGCACCCGGAGGCGACCGTACGCGCGAGGTTCTGGTCGCCCAGGAGATCCTGCAGAGCATGGGACTGCGTGCGTTCGCTCCCATGGTCATCGCCTGTCCGGGATGCGGGCGCACGACCTCGAGCGTATTCCAGGAACTGGCCCAGGATATCCAGGCCTATGTCCGCGTGCGCCAGAGCGACTGGCGCAAATCGTACCCCGGCTTCGAATCGCTGCAGCTCGCCGTCATGGGCTGCATCGTCAACGGGCCGGGGGAGTCGAAGCATGCCGACATCGGCATCTCGCTGCCCGGAACCGGGGAGCTGCCTGCCGCACCCGTCTACATGGACGGCAAGAAGATCATGACCCTGCGCGGCGATGACATCGGCCGGCAGTTCAAGACCATCGTCGAAGACTACGTCGCGAAGCGATGGGGCGAGCCAGCGGACAACAGCGCCCGGACCGACTGAGCGGCAAGCCGGGGAAGCCCCGGGGGCCGAGCGGCGTGGCGCGCAAGGCAAAGGCGGCGAGGCTTCCCAGGGAGGCGGCGCTGGAGCCACGGGCGTCGCCGTGGCGAGTCCGTCTTGCGCTGGCCGCGGCCGTTCTTGTGACCCTGCCATTCCTGCTGACGCTCTACTACGCGGTCTTGCCGCCGCCCATCAGCGCGCTGATGGTGTGGCGGCTGGTCCAGGGCAATGGCATCGACTACCGTTGGCGGCCGCTGGAGGACATCGCGCCCGCGCTGCCGAGGGCAATCATCACCGCGGAGGATGCACGTTTCTGCCTGCACCGGGGAATCGACTGGCTGGCCGTGCAGGGTGTCGTCGAGGACGTATTCGATGAGGACGAGAAGCCGATCAGGGGTGCGAGCACCATCGCCATGCAGACGGCAAAGAACCTCTTTCTGTGGGAGGGACGGTCAGTGGTTCGGAAGCTTCTCGAGGCGCCGCTCGCCCTGTGGCTCGATTCCGTATGGACCAAGCGGCGGGTGATCGAGATCTATGTCAACATCGCCGAGTGGGGTCCGGGCATCTATGGCGCGGAAGCTGCCGCCCGCAAGCACTTCGGCAAATCGGCGGCCGCGCTCAGCCGCCAGGAGGCCGCACTGCTCGCCTCGGTGCTGCCCAATCCGATCCAGCGCAAGGCGGGCAAGCCGTCGGGAGCGATGCGCCGCAAGGCAGCCCTGGTGCTGCGGCGGATGGCGGCCATGGGAAGCCATTTCGACTGCATTGAAGGCCGGAAATAGCGGCGCGCTGTGGCCGAAAATGCTGTGGCCTTCCCGATCGCGGTCATCTATATACGGCCCCGATCGGGCGCAGGCGCGCCGACCGATCGACATCCCGACGATCTCAATTTGGAGTTTGGACATGGCGGTTCCGAGGAAAAAAACCACGCCCATGAAGCGGGGCCAGCGCAGGTCGGGACACCGCAAGGAAACGGTCACCTACGTGGAGAACAAGAACACCGGCGAACTGCACCGCCCGCATCACATCGACCTGAAGACGGGAACCTACAGGGGCCGCCAGGTGCTTCCGCCCAAGGGCCAATTCTAAGCGCGGGCTGCCAACGCGCCGGTCAAGTTCAGCGGGCGTCAACACCCGTAGACACTCACTAAGGTCCACGGACTCGTGCCTCATCAGGGCGCGTGCCGCATCTTTGTCAACCGCATCATACCGAAAACTCGAAGAGAGGTTCCGCCGCATCATCGCCGTCGATGAAGCGGCCGACATGCTCTACTGGGACCAGGTGGCGATGATGCCGGAAGGCGGGCGGTCGGCACGCGCCGAGCAGTTGGCCGCGCTTAGTGTTCTCGCGCATGAACTGATTACTTCGCCGCAAACGGAGCAGTGGCTAGCCGAGGCGGATGAAGCTGCGCTTGATCCGTGGCAGGCTGCAAATTTGCGCGAGATGCGGCGGAAACATATGCATGCGACAGCGCTGACGCCGGACCTGGTCGAAGCAATGAGCCGCGCCGCGACGCTCTGCGAGGCAGGATGGCGGCAAGCCAAACGGGAAGACGATTTTGGCGCCGTCAGATCGCTGCTGGCGGAAACTGTGAATCTCACAAGCCAGGCAGCCACCGCGAAGGCCGAGAAACTCGGCGTGCCGCCCTATGAAGCCTTGATGGACGCCTACGAACCCGGCGCCCGGACCGCAGAAATCGACGTTATCTTTGACGACTATACAGCGTTCCTGCCTGAATTTCTCGCGCGCGTCATGGAGCGGCAGCATTCCCGGCCAGCGCCGCATGCACCTCGAGGACCGTTCGCGATCGCCACACAGAAGGCCGTGGCCCGGCAGGTCATGGAACGGCTGGGCTTTCAATTTGAACATGGGCGGCTCGATGAAAGTCTTCATCCCTTCTGCACAGGCCGGGCAGGAGATGTGCGGGTAACCACTCGCTATCGTGACGAGGAAACCACGTTCGGCCTGATGGGTGTGATCCACGAAACCGGCCATGCGATCTATGAGCGGCAATTGCCCGCCGAATGGCGCTTTCAGCCCGTAGGCAAGGCACGTGGCCTGGTTCTGCATGAGAGCCAGTCACTGATCTTCGAAATGCAGGCGGCCAGAACCCTGCCGTTCTGTCGCTTCCTGTCGAGATTGCTGCTGGATGTCTTTCACGGCAATGAGCAGGCCTTCGCGCCGGAAAATCTGTTGCGGCTCTATTGCCGCGTGAAGCCCGGTTTTATCCGCATCAGCGCGGATGAGGTCACCTATCCCGCCCACGTTGCGCTGCGTTACCGCCTGGAGCGAGCCCTGCTGGCCGGTGATCTCGTGGTGAAGGATCTGCCCGCCGCGTGGAACGACGGCATGAAGGCGTCGCTCGGACTCGATGTCCAAACCGATCGTGACGGCTGCCTTCAGGACCCGCATTGGTATGAAGGCGTCTTCGGCTATTTTCCCTTCTACAGCCTGGGAGCGATGACTGCGGCGCAGTTGTTCAACGCTGCTTGCCTGGCGCATCCCGCGATCCCGGCCGAGATCGGTCAGGGCAGTTTCGACACGCTGCGCCTCTGGCTGGCGCAAAACGTCCACCGGCTGGGTTCGAGCCTCAGCACAAACGAAATTCTCGAACGGGCAACTGGCCGGAAACTGGACAGCGGCGTTTTCAAGCGCCATCTCGCGGCGCGGTATCTAAATGGTCGACTAGCTATCCAGACGCTCGCAGCCGACATTTCACTGCGTAGTCACTTGAGGCTGACCAGATATTCGGCAATGGCCTTGACGTCCTCCTCCGGCAGCTTCGCCAGATTGGACTGGACTTGGCCCATGCCGCCGCTCGACATCTTGTCGAACCCCAACATTTCGCCGAACCGCATGGCCGACACCAGTTCGGCAGCATCGGCATAGCGCCCGCGTCCGACGAGGTCACGCAGGGAAGGAACCTTGTCCTTGCCGCCTTCCGGATGCGGTCCGCCGGCCATATACCGGTCGTTATCGCTGGTCATGAAGATGGTGCGCGGCGTGTGGCATTCGCCGCAATGGCCGGGCCCGTTGACGAGGTATTCGCCGCGGTTCCAGCTCGCGGACATTGCCGGATTTTTTCCCAGAGGAGCGTCCGTAAATGCGAGATGCTTCCACAGCCCCACGCCCCTCCTGAGCAGCCGCTCTGCGGGAAGGTTCGCAGTTCTTGCCGATGACTTAACGGCCGGCATCGTCGCCAGGTATGCCTTGATGTCGAGGATGTCGCCGATGGGCATCCGGCTGTAGGAGACATAGGGCAGGGCAGGGAAATAGTGTTGACCGCCGGGGGAAATGCCGCGGCTCACAGCATTGACGAAATCGATGTCGCGCCACCCGCCGATCCCCGTTTCCTCATCCGGTGTCAGATTGGGCGGATAGAACGTACCCACGGGCGTGACCAGCGGCCGACCGCCGGAAGGCAGCTCGGCATCGAAACCGGCTGCCTCCGTCGGCGGCTTGTGGCAGGAGAGACAGCCGCCAATCGTGTAGAGAAGTTTGCCACGAGCGCTGTCGGCCTGGTGATCGGGCAGGGCCGCTTCCGCAAGCAGCACGGGGCGACTCAGAAGAAGAAAGGCCCCGCCGACGAGAAGCGCGAGGAGAACAACCGAGACCAGCGCCTTTTTCAAGCTGGCTACAGCATTTTCCGGCGAAGTGGAATCACCCTCGGGTCGTTGCCCGGGGGCAGGCTTTCGCCGATAAGAAAATGCGCAGCATCAAATACTTGCAGCATGTTCTCGTCGGAAAAGTGTGCACACTTTTCCGGAACATGCTCTAGGTTTTTGGCCTTCTGAATTTCTCGTGACAGTTCTTGCAGCCGCCGCCGAGCTTGCCAATGGCCTCGCCGTACTGCGCCTGGTCGGTCACTGCGGCCAGCGTTGCTGCGGCGTCCCGGGCGGCGGCACGGCCAGCCTCGAATGTCGCAGGATCAGCCCAAATCTCGGGCTTGGCCCAGGTTTCCGGCGGTCCGGCATCGCTCCCGGGCGGAAAGAGATCTTTGACGGTGCCCAGTCGCGCGGCGATCGTTTCGGCGTTCGTCTTTACCAGGGCCGCGTCGAACGGGGTTTTGCCTTCGGCGATCTCGCCCAGCACCTTCATGGCGGCGCCGACATCCTTCATTGCCTTCTGGCGATCCTCGATCGGGCCGGCCGAGCCGAGCGATGCGCCGATAGCCAATGCCACACCGGAAAGTGCAAACAAGGCGAGCTTTCTCATATGTTTCTCCCGTAACGGTGCCTGTGCGAGGTGGTGCAGTAACTGTAATTCGATACGTTACCGATACGTTCAGCGGCAGGCAACTATTCCACGATCGGCACTTATCACTTCCTTAGCTTGTTGCGCCGATGATGACCGGCACCTCGTTGACGGCAAACCTCGATGAACAAGGCACCTTCAGAAGCGCAGTTCGACCCGCCGCAAGCTCCGGGTCGCCGCCGGCCTCAGCTCAGTCCCGAGGTGTCGGAACTGCTCAGCATGCTGGAGGCGTTCGAGAAAGCCATGCTTCCGGAAGGAGCATCCGGGCGCTAGCGCATTTCCCGGCGGCTAGTTCCATGCATCCCGCTTCCGGTAGATTGTCGAAGGACTGACGCCAAGGGCCCGCGCCGCTTGCGGAATGCTGTCGCCGCAGGCGGAAATCGTCTCCTCGATCGCTTCACGCTCGATTTGCCGGAGTTTTCTGCCGGGCTTCGAACAGGCCATGGCCTGATGCATCCGCCGCAGGCCAGCGATGTCTGCGACGGTCTGTGGCGGCTCCGGGGACGATAGCCCCAGCATGTCGGCCTCCAGGGTTTCCGCATCGTTGAAAACGACGGCGCGGCGCAGGATGTTCTGAAGCTCACGCACGTTGCCGGGCCAGTCGTGCCGGGTGAGGTGCAATTCCGCCGCCGGGCTCAAACGCCGCAAGGGCTTGCCTTCCTCCCGGGAAAACAGGCCCAGGAAGTGGCGGGCAAGGCCCGGCACATCCTCGCGGTGCTCGCGGAGCATCGGCATATGCACCGGCAGCACGTTCAGCCGGTAATAGAGGTCTTCTCGAAAACGGCCCTCCCGTACTTCAACGGCGGGATGCCTGTTGGTGGCGCAGATGACGCGGATGTCGAGGCGCTCGGGGGTGGTCGAGCCCACCCTTTGCACCACACCAGAATCGAGAAAGCGCAGAAGCTTGGTCTGCAGCTGGGGCTCCAGCTCGCAGATTTCGTCGAGGAACAGGGTTCCGCCATCGGCAAGTTTCGCCGCGCCGTCGCGGTCCGCAAGGGCGCCCGTGAACGAGCCCTTGCGGTGGCCGAAAATCTCGGATTCCATCAGCTCTTTGGGGATGGCTCCGCAATTCACCGCGATCAGCGGCCCTCCGGCGCGGGCGCTCATGCGGTGGATGGCCCCGGCACACAGCTCCTTGCCCGTGCCGGTCGCCCCGGTAATGAACACCGCCGCTTTGGATCGGGCAACCGCGCGAATACGCTGGTGGACGTCGCGCATCACGGGGCTGTCGCCGATCAGGGACCATGGCGCCTGTTGCGTTCCATGGGCGGCGCCATCGCTCATCACTGCTTCCCGCGCCTTCAAGGACGAGCGCTTTCGGTGGAGGCGCGCAGCGATGACAGGCCCGCGCAATGTGCGTTCTGCGCAAGCTTTCAAGCGGTCCACATGATGGCCAAGGTCATGGGGCCGCCGGGCAATGATCTGATTTTCGATCGCATCGGCGATCTCGGCGAGCTCAGCGACGGCAAGCGTGCGCGCGACGCCTTTGATGATGTGGCAGCGATAGCGCAACTGTTCGAACTCGCCGGTGGCGAAGGCGCGATAGGCGGCCCCGAGATCCTGCCGGAACTCGCCCATCGCGGTCGCGAGGAAGTCGCGCCAGGCATGATTTTGAAACTCGGATCTGATGCCGGCAAGGTGGGCCGGGCCGGCAGGAGCAGAACCTCCTGGATCCATTGCCGCCGGGCGCAGCGCCGGCGGCAGTGCCACCCTTCGGTGGTGCCGCCAATACCTTCTGCAGCACGGCCCGCAGTTCAGACCGGCCCGCGGGTTTGGCAAGGACGCCGTCGAACAAACCGCGCACGACGTCGGCCTGGGTGTCGGCGAGAAATGCCGAAAACGCCACGAGCGGCGTCGCAGCTCTTTGACCTCCCAGATTGCGAATATTCCTGGCGGTAGTGACGCCGTCCATCACCGGCATCTCGATATCCAGAATGACGACGTCGTAGGTTTTTGCGAGGAGGTGGCTCAGCGCCTCTTCGCCGTGCTCCGCCGCGTCCACATCGCAGCCCATGCGGCGCAGAAGGACGGCGGTAAGGATGCGGGCGGCGGTCGAGTCCTCGGCCAATATGACGCGCGGCCGGGTGCCGTCGTTACAAAGCAGCCGCGAAGGGTGCGCCGGGGGCGGCTCAGCGGCAATTGACAAGGTTGGCACGCCGTTCATTCCCACTCACCGACGCCGAAGCGGTGTCCGTAACCCCGGTCCCTTGCGAAAGGTATTCCTGACCGGTGAACAAGGCGTTTACTTCTCTAAACGGCGCCGGTGTCGTTTTGTGAAGGCTAACGAGAAGCTAATTCCGCGGCTTCTGCCCTTCGCTACTTGGTGCCGAACATCCGGTCGCCGGCATCGCCGAGACCGGGGACGATGTAGCCGTGGTCGTTCAGATGGTGGTCGATGGCGGCGGTGAAGATGTGAACGTCCGGATGCGACCGGGTGAGGCTCCGAATGCCCTCCGGTGCGGCAAGCAGCGTCACGAGCTTGATGTCCTTGACCCCTTCCGCCTTGAGCCGCTTGATCGCGGCGGCTACCGAGTTCCCGGTTGCGAGCATCGGGTCGACGAGGATGACGCGGCGCTCGGAAACGTCGGTCGGAACCTTGAAGTAGTATTCGATGGGCTGCAGGGTTTTCGGGTCGCGGTAGAGACCGATGTGACCGATGCGCGCGGAGGGAACGAGATCGATCAAGCCATCGAGCAATCCGTTGCCGGCGCGCAGGATCGACACGAACACCACCTTTTTGCCCTTCAGGATCGGGGCTTCCATCTCGGCCAGAGGCGTTTCGATCTTCGTGGTGGACATCGGGAGGTCGCGCAGGACCTCGTACCCCAGCAGCATGCTGATTTCGCGCAGCAGCTGGCGAAATATCGCCGAAGGCGTGCCCTTGTCGCGCATCAGGGTCAGCTTGTGCTGAACCAGCGGATGGTTGACGACCGTAACATTGCGATGGGGTGCGCTCGCTTCCATGATTAGCAGTCCTTCTCGATTGCGTGCCGGCGATCGACGATCGCCGACCGGCCGGGGAGAGCAAGTGCGGCGCAGCGGGGCGGCGTGCGGGCTACGATCCTGCCCTTGGCGATGACCGTCAAACGGGTGGCGCGCAGCCGCAAGGCTTCGATGCAGGTGCCGGCTTCCAGAACTACCAGGCTGGCGAAGCAGCCCTTGTCGAGTCCGTAGCCTTCAAGATGCATGATCCTGGCGGGGTTGACGGTGACGAGATCGAAGCATTGGCGCATCTGGGCCGGGCTCGTCATCTGCGCGACGTGCAGACCCATGAACGCCACATCGAGCATGTCGGCACTACCCAGCGGATACCACGGATCGAGCACGCAGTCCTGGCCGAAGGCGACGGTCAGGCCGTGCGCCAGCATCTCCGGCACCCGCGTCATGCCGCGCCGTTTCGGATAGGTGTCGTGGCGGCCCTGGATGACGATGTTGATCAGCGGATTGGGGATGGCGGCCAGCTGCGCTTCGGCCATCAGCGGCAACAGCTTCGAAGCATAGTAGTTGTCCATGGAATGCATGGAAGTGAGATGCGAGCCCGCGACACGGCCGGCCAACCCGAGCCGCGAGGCTCTCATGGGCCAGGGTTTCGACGTGGCGCGACAGCGGATCGTCGGTTTCATCGCAATGCATGTTGACCAGCAGGCCGCGGGCGGCGGCGAGCTCGCACAGCGCCTGGACCGAAGCGCGGCCGTCCTCCATGGTGCGCTCGAAATGCGGGATGCCCCCGACGACGTCGACGCCGAGATTCAAGGCGCGCAGCGTGTTCTGTTCGCCGTGGTCGCTGCGAAAGTAGCCATCCTGGGGAAACGCCACGAGCTGCAGGTCAAGATAGGGGGCGACTTTCTTTTTCACGTCGAGCAGAGCTTCGACCGCAAGCAGGCGATCGTCGCAGACATCGACGTGGGTGCGGATCGCCAGCAGACCCATGGCGACCGCCCAGTCGCAATAGGCGAGGGCGCGGCGCGCCACCGCCTCGTGAGTGAGAAGCGGCTTGAGCTCACCCCACAGCGCGATGCCCTCGAGCAATGTCCCCGAGGCGTTGATGCGGGGGATTCCGTACGACAGGGTTGCGTCCATGTGAAAGTGGCAGTCGACGAATGGCGGCGAAACCAGGCAGCCATGGGCGTCAACCGTGACGCCGGGGGTGACGGGAATCTCCGGCTCGACGGCTGCGATCCGGTCCTTGACGATGCCGATATCGCATGTTCGCCCGTCGGGCAGCGTGCCGCCCTTGACGATGATGTCGAAGTCCATGGGTCGGTGCGGTCTCCTGTTTTTCGTTCAGCGCTCGCCCTTGCGATAGGGAACCATCAGGGCGCGTGGATAGGCGGCCCGTCGCGACATGACGATCAGGGCGAGAATCGAAAGCACGTAGGGGAGCATGAGAAACACCTGATAGGGGACGAAGGCGCCGGCCAGCTGCTGCAGCCGCAGCTGGTAGGCGTCGAAGGCGCCGAACAAAAGCGCGCCCAACAGCGCCTTGCCGGGCCGCCATGACCCAAAAACAACGAGGGCGATGCAAATCCAGCCGCGCCCGTTGATCATCTCGAAGAAGAACGAATTGAAGGCGGATAGCGTCAGGAAGCTGCCGCCGATGCCCATGAGCGCGCTGCCGGCAATCACTGCACCCAGGCGCACGAAGGTGACGTCGATTCCCTGCGCTTCGGCGGCGAGCGGGTTTTCCCCTACCGTGCGGACGGCGAGGCCCGCCGGGGTGAAGTAGAGGAACCAGGCGACGAGGGCGACGGTCAGGAATGCCAGGTAGGTCAGCGGGGTTTGCTGGAACAGGGCTTCGCCGATCACCGGGATTTCCGACAGCCCCGGCACCTTCCAGGCTGAAAACGGCGCAATTTTCGGCGGCGAAGTGACCTGCGGAAACGCCAGGCGGTAGAAGTAGTAGGACAGGCTGGTTGCCAGCAGCGTGATGCCGATGCCGGTCACGTGCTGGGACAGACCCAGCGGCACCACCAGTACTCCGTGCAGGAGACCCAGGGCGGCGCCCGCAAGTGCGGCCATCAGCACTCCGAGCCACAGATCGCCGCCGAGAAAGACGGTAAGCCAGCCGGCGAACGCGCCGGCGGTCATGATGCCTTCGATGCCGAGGTTCAGGACGCCGGAGCGCTCGCTCACCAGCTCACCGAGCGTGGCGAAAATCAACGGCGAGGCGATACGTATGGCGGCAGCCCACAGGGAAGCGGTGAAAACGATGTCGAGCGCTTCCACCGCTCAAACCCACCGCACCCGAAACCGCGTCAGCATGAGGGCCGTCACCATGGCGAGAAGTGCTGCGGCAACCATCACCTGTGCGATATAGGTCGGCACCTGGGCAACGCGGCTCATTGCGTCCGAGCCGACGAAAACTGCGGCAACGAAAATTGCCGCCCCGACGACGCCCAGTGGATGCAACAGGGCGAGCATCGCGACCACGATGCCGGCGTAGCCAAAACCGGGCGAGAGATCGAGGGTGAGGTTGCCCTTCAGACCCGTCACCTCCGACATGCCGGCCAGCCCCGCCAGCCCGCCCGAAATGAGCGCCGTCTTGCCGAGCACGGCGTTGACCGGAATCCCGGCGAAGCGGGACGCCCGCGGATTGTAGCCGACGGCGCGCATTTCGTAGCCGATCGCCGCGCGACGATCGATGACCCACACGACGAGCGCGGCAGCGATGGCGATGACGAAACCCAAATGCAAGCGCTTGCCCTGTACCAGCTTCGGCAGTTGCGCCTCGGCAACGACCCTTTTCGACTGCGGCCAGCCGAGCCCCATGGGGTCCTTGAGCGGGCCTTCCAGCAGGAGACTGACGAAAAGAACGACGATGAAATTGAAAAGAAGCGTCGTCACGACCTCATCGACGCCGAACCGGGTCTTGAGAAACGTCGGCACGGCAAGCACGAGCGCGCCGCCGACCATCGCCGCAGCCATGAGAACCGGAATGAGCAGCGCGCCGGGCAGGGGCAGCAGGCCCGTACCCAGCACCACCGTCATGACGGCGCCGATATAGAGCTGCGCCTCGCCACCGATGTTCCACAACTTGGCGCGGAAGGCGACGGCGGCGGCAAGGCCGGTGAATATCAGGGGCGTGGCGCGGGTCAGGGTTTCGAAGAACGCAAATTGCGAGCCGGCAGCTCCTTTGGCGATGAGCCAGAGAACCGAAAAGGGAGAGGCGCCCGCAAGCGCCACCAGCACGCCGCCGAAAAACGCCGCCAGGAGAAGCGCGGCGGCGGGAAATCCAAGGAGGACGGCAATGGAGCGCTGCTGGCGCGGTTCAAGCCGCATCGCGAGCACCTCCGCCATCCATGCCGTGCCCGGCCATCAGAAGTCCCAGACTCGCGGTCGTGACCCCGGCGCGCCGCTGAAACGGCGACAGTCTGCCCCGGTACATCACGGCGATCCGGTCTGACAGCGACAGGAGCTCGTCGAGATCCTCGGAGATCAGCAGGATGGCCGCTCCGCGCCGGCGCGCGGCGAGCAGTTGTTCATGAATGTAGCTGACAGCGCCGACGTCGAGCCCGCGGGTCGGCTGGTTGGCGAGCACCAGAACCGGATCGCGCGCCATGACCCGCCCGAGGATGAGCTTCTGCATGTTGCCGCCGGAAAGCAGGCGTGTCCTCGCCTCGGGGGAGGAACACTTCACCTGGTAGTCGGAAATGATCCGCTCCGCGAACGCTCTGGAACTGCCGGTGTCGATGAGCCCGTTCTTGCTGAACCGCGTCCGGTAGGTTTCCGATATGGCGTTTTCGGTCACCGTCATATCGCCGATCAGTCCCTCGGTCTCCCGGTCCTCCGGGATACGCGCCATGCCATGGGCGATCATGACGCGCGGCGTCGGAGCGTCCACAGGCCGGCCGCGTACGGAAATTGCACCGGATTGCGGGCGCCGTGTTCCGCCGGCGACCTCGGCCAGCAGGGTCTGGCCGTTGCCGGACACGCCGGCGATGCCGCAGATTTCCCCTGCGTGCAGCGCAAGATTAACATCGTGGAGGGCCTGAGACCCGCTCTGCGCCACGATGGCGTCGAGTACTAGCAGCGGCTCGCCCGGGGACTGGGGAGCAGACCTCGGCTGCGCAATGGCGCGGCCTACCATCAACTCGGCAAGTTCTGCACGGGTGACCGAACCCACGTCGCGGTCGGCCACCATCCGGCCGGCGCGGAGAACGGATACCCGGTGACAGACGGCCAGAACTTCGTTGAGCTTGTGCGAGATCAGGATGATCGACAGGCCGTTGGCGACGAAACGCTTCAGGGTATCGAACAGCGAGGAGGTTTCCTGCGGGGTCAGCACGGCGGTCGGTTCATCGAGGATCAGGATGTTCGCCCGGCGGTACAGCGCCTTCAGAAGCTCCACCCGTTGACGTTCGCCGACCGACAGCAACGCCACGGCAGCGTCGCAATCGATTCGAAGACCGAACGTTTCGCTCAGCCTGCCGATGCGGGCGCGCGCGTTCTGGCGGTCCGAGCGCCATCGCCACAGAGGTTCGGTACCGATCATGATGTTGTCGAGAACCGTCAGGTTGTCGGCGAGAGTGAAGTGCTGGTGCACCATGCCGATGCCGGCAGCGATGGCGGCGCTGGGCGCCCCCGGCGGCAGGGTCTTGCCGCCGACCTCAATCGTTCCCGCATCGGCCACATAGTGACCGAACAGGATATTCATCAGGGTCGTCTTGCCGGCGCCGTTCTCGCCCAGCAGCCCGACAATTTCACCGGACTTCAGCTCCAGTGAAATCGCATCATTGGCAGTGAGGGCGCCGAAACGTTTGGTGATGCCGGCCAGCCGGAGAACTGTCCCCGGCCGGCCGGTCCCGTCTTCGCCCATCAGGAGGACTTGGGTTCGCCGTCGTCGATGGCAACCGTAAAGGCGCCGGACTTGATCTCCTCTTCGCGAGCCTTGACCTTGGCTACCACATCGGCCGGAACCTTGCCTTCAAAGGTGCCAAGCGGCGACAGCGAGCAGCCGCCGGCCTTCATGAAGGAGTATCGCCCGTAGTCGTCGGCCTTGAAGGTCCCGCCCTTCACCGCCGCTATCGCGGCATCGAGGGTCGGCTCGAAGTGCCACAGCGCCGAGACGACGACCGTTTCGGGATAGTCCGGCTGGGTGTCGATCACGTTGCCGACGGCGAGTATGCCCTTGTCTTTGGCAGCGTCGGAAACGCCGAAGCGTTCGGCATAGAGCAGATCAGCGCCGGCATCGATCTGCGCCAACGCCGTTTCCTTGGCCTTCGGGGGATCGAACCACGAGCCGATGAACGCCACCTGGAATTTGGCATCGCCGCGGGTTTCCTTCACCCCCGTGGTAAAGGCGTTCATGAGCCGGTTGACCTCAGGGATCGGATACCCGCCCACCATGCCGATGTTGCCGGACTTGGTCATCGCGCCGGCAATCATGCCGGTAAGATACGAGGCATCTTGAATGTAGTTGTCGAAGACAGCGAAGTTCGGCACCGCATCGTCCGGCTTGAAGCTCGAGCCGATGAGAAAGGCGCGATCCGGATAGTCCTTGGCGACGGCGCGCGCGGCATCTTCCACTGCAAAGGCCTCGCCGACGATCAGCTGGTGACCGGCCTCGCAGTATTCGCGCATCACGCGCTCGTAGTCGGTGTTCGCTACCTTCTCGGAGAAGGTGTATTCGATGTCGCCGCGGTCCTTGGCAGTGGTCGCCGCCTTGTGGATGCGGCTCACCCATTGCTGCTCGACGGGAACCGTATAGATCGCTGCGGTCTTGATCGCGCCCTGGCCGAAGGCCCGGCCGGGCAATCCACCGAGTGTCGCGGAAGCGCCGGCCAACGCAGCGTAGCGCAGTACATCGCGGCGGCTCACCGCCAACCAACCACTCCCAATGTTGCCTCGCGGCATCTCATGTCCTCCCATCCTTGACGACATCACAGGGCCCTGTGGCTCGCCCCACAAAGAGCGCCCTGAACGGAAGCGCACTCTAGGGGGGCTTGACCCAGCGGACAAATCCAAACTCAATTCTGTCGACAGCATCGAAACCATATTCCAATTCCGGGTTCGCAAATTATATGTAACCATAGGCGTTACATAATGGTGGAGGATCTCCCTTGACCTCAGCAGCAAGCCCGATACCGGCCGGGACGAAGATTGGCCATGTTCACTTGAAGGTGGCGGATCTCGACCGGGCGCTTGGGTTCTATTGCGGCGTTCTTGGTTTTGAGCTCACGCAGCGCTATGGCGCCGAGGCCGCATTCGTTTCCGCCGGCGGCTACCATCATCACATCGGCCTGAATACCTGGGAGAGCTCTGGGGGAACTCCGCCGCCCGCGGGCGCCACCGGGCTCTACCACCTGGCGATACTCTACCCCACCCGCGCCGATCTTGCGGATGCGCTGCAGCGGCTCATCGTCCACGGCATTCCGCTCGATGGCGCCAGCGACCACGGCGTCAGCGAAGCGCTCTACCTTCGCGATCCCGACCAGAACGGCGTCGAGCTCTACTGGGACCGGCCGCAGTCGAGCTGGCCCCGCAACCCGGACGGCAAGCTCGCCATGCATACGCGCCAACTCGACGTCGAAGCGCTGCTCAAGGAAGCAGCACGCCGCTGATCGATTGCCCGAGAGCCGGTCATTGGCGAAAAACCTCTATAAGCATTTCCGGCGAAGTGGAATCACTTCGCCGATGAGAAATGCGCAAGATTAAATACTTGGAGCATGTTCTCATCGGAAAAGTGTGCACACTTTTCCGGAACATGCTCGAGGGGAGAGTTCGCATGCCGTCGTTCATCCTTGCCATCGACCAGGGGACAACATCCTCGCGCGCCATTTTGTTCGACAAGCGCTGTCGGATCAGGGCCACTGCGCAACAGGAATTCGCGCAGCACTTTCCGAGCTCGGGCTGGGTCGAACATGAGCCGGAGGACCTGTGGCGGACGACCATCGCCACCTGCCGGTCGGTGCTGCGCAAGGCGGGCGTGCGGGCAAAGGAAATCGCCGGCCTCGGCATCACGAACCAGCGGGAGACCACCGTCGTCTGGGACCGCAAGACGGGCAAGGCCGTGCACCGGGCGATCGTATGGCAGGACCGCCGCACGGCCGAGGCGTGCGCACGCCTGAAGCAGGCGGGTCACGAGGAGAAGTTCACGGCGAAGACAGGACTGCTGCTCGACCCATATTTCTCGGGGACCAAAATCGGCTGGATACTCGACAACGTCCCTTCGGCACGGGAACGTGCTGAGCGCGGCGAGCTGGCGTTCGGCACCGTCAACAGCTTCCTGATCTGGCGGCTTACCGGTGGGAAAACTCACGCCACCGACGCCACCAATGCCTCGCGCACGCTGGCCTACAACATTCATACCGGCGGCTGGGATGAAGAGTTGCTGTCGTTGCTGCAGGTTCCGAAAGCGTTACTGCCGGAGGTCAGGGACTCGGCTGCGGACTTTGGCGCCTCGGATGCCAGGCACCTGGGCGGGGCGGTTCCCATTCTGGGAGTGGCAGGCGACCAGCAAGCCGCCACAGTCGGCCAGGCCTGCTTCCAGAAAGGGATGATGAAATCGACGTACGGAACCGGCTGTTTTGCGCTTCTGAACACCGGTCGCCAGGCCGTGAAATCCAGCAACCGTCTGCTCACCACCATTGCCTATCGGTTGGCGGGTGAGCCGACCTATGCTCTGGAGGGTGCGATTTTCATCGCCGGTGCCGCGGTGCAGTGGCTCCGCGACGGCCTGAAAGTGGTCAGGCGGGCATCCGAAACGGCGGCGCTTGCTGCCAGGGCCGATCAGCAGCAGAGCGTATATCTGGTGCCGGCTTTCGTCGGCCTCGGTGCGCCCCACTGGGATGCCGAGGCGCGCGGCGCGATGTTCGGCCTCACGCGCGCTACGACGACAGCGGAACTGGCTCGCGCAGCACTCGAGTCGGTTGCCTATCAGACCCGCGATCTTCTGGAGGCCATGCGCGGAGACTGGCATGGCGCGGCGGATGCCAAAACGGTGCTTCGGGTCGACGGCGGAATGGTGGCTTCCGACTGGACGATGCAGTTCCTGGCCGACACGCTCGATGCGGCCGTGGACAGACCGAAGGTCCTTGAAACGACCGCCTTGGGGGCTGCGTATCTTGCCGGTTTGCAGGCCGGCTTCTATCCGCCGCCGGCGGAGTTTGCGAAAGGCTGGCGGCTCGACCGAAGGTTCCTGCCGCGAATGGATCCCGAGTTGCGCAGGCGAAAGTATGATGGCTGGAAGGACGCCGTGCGGCGGACCCTCACATAACTCTCTTCGCTATTCGCTCAAACCCTTGAATGCCCACGTCCAACGCAGCGCGGCCGTTACCAGGCAGATGGCTGCGAACACGCTAGCGATGACCGGAAACCATGAAGGCCACAGGCACATCGCTGCAAAGGCCGCTATCGTCTCGCTGCCTTCCGCCAGACCGCCGACGTAGTAGATGCGCTTGTGTGGAAAGTCCGCGGACTTGAGCCCTCGCCGCTCGAAGAAGAGCGCGGTGCAGAGAAAACTCGAGCCGGTGCCGATGAAGCTCAGAAGCAGGAGCGCGGCCGGCAGTGCGTTGGCGCCCGGATCGGCCAGCGCAAAACCGAAGGGCACGGCGCCGTAAAAGAAAAAATCGAGGGCGATGTCCAGGAAGGCGCCGCGGTCGGTTGCGCCAGCGCGGCGGGCCAATGCGCCGTCGAGGCCGTCGCATATCCGGTTGGCAGCGATCGCCGCCAGCGCCAGCAGATAGTGGCGCTGCCACAGGAGCGGCACAGCAAGCAGGCCCAGGGCGAAGCCCGCAAGCGTGACCTGGTCGGCGGCAACTCCCCGCTCGTGCAGCGGGCGTGCAAGCCAATCGCAAAGCCGATTGCCTATTGGGTGCAGAAAGCGATCAAACATCCCGCCACTACTATCAATAGGGCAGGGGCAGCGAGAAAATCCAATCGTCAGCCCATGCAATCAAACGAACCTTCACCGCCGTGCCGGCGCCGTGACGATTCAATTGCTATCTGCGCTAGCCGGTCGTGCTCGCTTCCGGGGTGAACTTCAAAGCCAGGCCATTCATGCAGTAGCGGAGGCCGGTAGGCTTGGGGCCGTCGTCGAAGACGTGGCCAAGGTGTCCGCCGCAGCGCCGGCAGTGCACTTCCGTGCGTTCGATGAACAACTTGCGGTCGACAGAGGTTCCGATGGCGTTCGACAGCGGTTCGAAGAAGCTCGGCCAACCGGTGCCACTGTCGTATTTGGCCTCCGAGGAGTAGAGCGGCAGATCGCAACCGGCGCAGGAGTAGATGCCCTTGCGTTTCTCATCGTTCAGCGGGCTGGTGCCGGCTCGCTCCGTGCCGTGATCGCGCAGAACGGTGTATTGTTCAGGAGTAAGCAGCCGTTTCCATTCCTCGGCGGTCTTCTCGATCTCGAAGGACTGCGTCTGTTCGGCCTGGGCGGCTTCATTCCGAAACCAGCGCCAACCCAGAAATGCCGCGACTGCTCCGGTGGCGACGGCAACAGCGGTACGACGGTTCGGCATGGCAACCTCCTAACTGCTCTTCTTGCCCCAAAGCTCTTCCAGGCGCTGATCGCGGCCGCAACCCCAGCGGTAATATTTGTATTTGGCGGGGTGCTTACGGTAGTAGTCCTGATGATAGTCTTCCGCCTTGAAAAAGCGGCCGGCCGCGGTGATCTCGGTCGCAATAGGCTCGCCGAACTTCCCCGAGCTCTCCAGCATCTGCTTCGAGGCTTCGGCGAGGCGGCGCTGGTCTTCGCCATGGAAAAAGATCGCGCTCCGGTAGCTGTCGCCTTCATCGCAGAACTGGCGGTCTTTGGCGACGGGGTCGATGTTGCGCCAGAACACGTCGAGCAGCTTTTCGTAGCTCACCCGGGCAGGATCGAAGACGATCTCGACCGCTTCCGCGTGGCCGGTGCCGCCGGCCGATACCTGCTTGTAGGTTGGATTGTCGAGGGTTCCGCCGATATAGCCGGAGGTCGTCGAGATGACCCCATCGACCTTGTCGAAGTCGGCCTCCACGCACCAGAAGCAGCCGCCGGCGAAGGTCGCCACAGCCGTTTTGGTCGCTGCAATGGCGGCCGCGCTGGAAGCCAGAAACATACCGAGGGCTAGGGTGGCGATCTGCTGCATCTTGGTCTATCCGTGTGGGGCCTGTGCCGCCTGTGTGAATTGAGCCATCCATAAATACGGCTCAGGCGCGGAAGCGCCAGTCCACAACTGCTCAATTCACGGTCACGAAACCGTGTTTGCTGGTTGCAAGCCCGTCGCGCCGGCTCACCGCGCCTGCGACTTCACGTGCGCGACGTAGCCACGCACGTCAGCGGCCGGCTCCGAGTAGGCGCTGCCGAGTTGCTTTTCCATGGCGCCGAGAAATGTGCGCGCCCACTGCGGCAGCGGATAGTCGATTACCTCGAGGAACTCGAGCGTAGCGGCCAGCCGGATGTCGGCGATCGACGGCGACGTTCCGCCGATGAACGGCTTGTCGCCCAGGAAGAAGCTGCGAAACACTTCGAGCGGCTCTGCGATGGCCTCGACGGCCGACTTGCGGGCCGCCTCCTTCTGCTCGGCACCTGCGTCGCTTGCTCCGACCTCGCCCGGATACTGGGGGAAGCCAAGGCGGGGATAGGTGGCTCGCGCTACCAGCGGGTAGAGCGTTCCGGCCAGATAGAACATGGCGCTGTCGACCATGGCGCGGCGCGCAGGGTCTGTTGGATAGAATTTTTCGAGCCCATGACGGTTGCACAGATACTGCATGATCGCACAGCTCTCCCACAGCGCGCCCCTGGGCAGTTCCTCGGTCTCGATCATCGGCGTGAGATGAGCCGGACACTTCGCCAGATATTGGGCCGATCGGGTGTGGCCCCAGACGTCGTTCTCGCTGCAATCGAGGCCGGCGGCGCGCATGAAGACGCGCACGGTCATGTTATTGACGCTGGGTTTCAGCATGTTCAACGTCATCGCGGCCATGGCACTTGCTCCTCGCTGGCTGGTTACTGACTCATGTGTTCGGGCGGTTATATCGAGAACGCCTTGACTTTGCAGCTTTTCGAATCTGGTCTTTCAGTGCCCGGGCTGCGGCCGGTCCACGAGCCTGGATTTGTACTCGCTGCGCTGCAATGTGCTCGCGCTGCCACAACCAGGACGTTCCGAATCCGGTTGCCAATCCGTCCGCCAATTGAGCGTTGCCATCGTGACCGCGCGCCAGCTCGACGACGATCGGCAGGGGAGGCTCCTGCCTGACCCCGGCAGCAGCGGGTTTCACCAGAATAGCACCGCTAACCACGGGCGCGAATTCGTCAACGATCTGGCGCACCGCCGAGGGAAATACGTTGACACCGCGCACGATCAGCATGTCGTCGGTCCGGCCGATGCAGCGCACTCTCGGGGCGGTGCGCCCGCACCGGCACGGCGCCGTCCAAACGGTGACATGGTCGCGGGTTCGAAACCGCAGCAGCGGAGCCGCCCGGTGGAGCAGATGGGTGAGCACCAGTCCTCCCGTCGCGCCGTCGTCGAGGGCTATCGGCTTTTCGCTGTCCGGCTCGATAAGCTCGGCGTGGACGAAACCACGCCCGCCCAGATGCATTGCACACTGCTCCTCGCATTCGCCCCACAGGGATGCCGCGATGTCGCCGATACCCATCGCCTCGGTGACTTTCGCCCCCCAGGCCTCCTCCAGCCGGGCGCGCATGGCGGGCTCGCCGCCGCCGGGCTCGCCCGCGACGAGCAGGCGCTTGATGCTCTTTTTTGTAAGATCGAGGCCGCGGTCTTCAGCCATTTCGGCGACGTGCAGCGCGTAGGAGGGAGTGAGCGCCAGAGCATCGGGCTTGAGAAGCTCGATAGCGATCAGCAGCCGCTCGGTGTTTCCCGTGCCGACCGGGATATGGCACAGGCCCAGCCGATCGAATGCCGCGAGCGCCACGCCGGCGACGAACGGACCGGCATTGTAGGTGGTAAGAATGCGCTGTCCGGGCGCCACGCCGGAGGCGAAATAGCTGCGCGCCGAGATGGTTATCCAGTTGTCGAGGTCTTCCGGGGTCAGGGGAATGTAGCTCGGCGTCCCGGTGGTGCCGCTCGTCGAGTAGATGCGCGAGACCTCGCCGAGCGGAACGGCCAGGTGGGTGCCCATGGGATCGGCTTCGCAGCACGTCTCGCGCAGCTCGCTCTTTTCGGTCAGCGGCAGGCGGGTGATGTCGGCGAGACCACCGATGCCGGCCGCCGTCGCCCATCCCGAGCGCGCCAACTTGCTGCGGTAGAACCGGGAGTGAGTCAGAAGATATTCGATCTGTTCGCGGTAGTGCCCATCGTCGATGAGGAGTTGCTCCCGCCAGGGTCGAGTTTCAATTTCCGCTTGCCACATCATTGCGAACTGTCGTCTTCGCCGCTGGCGCGGTAGGAGACGGCGTTTTCCGCATGGGAAGCCATCAGGAAACCGATTGGCTGCTTCTGTTCCTCGGCGAGATGGGCAAGCAGGCTGCCGGTGCGGGCGAGAAGCGGGATTGCCTTGATCATCGCCGCCGGGAAACCGAGATCGAGCAGGACCGCCGCGATCGGCATGGACACATTCATCGGCAGCGGTTTCTGCCACGACTCATGGACGGCTCGCCGAAAACGCCGGGCGAGGCCGACATGGTTGCCCGCGACCTGCTGCGCATCGGCAAGCTCGAGAATCCGTTCGGCTCTGGGATCCGTGGGGCGATGCAGCGGGTGACCGAAGCCCGGCACCCGGCCGCCGTCGCGGCGAATCTTTTGCACGAGTTCGTCCACGACCGTGTCGGGGTTCATCCCCTTCGCGACGTCGGAGCTGGCTTCGTTCAGCAGTCGGCCGCAGAGCTCAGCGGTGCCAAGCACGACGCTCCCGCATCCCAGGAGCCCGGCGGCGAGGGCTCCCTGCAGCGAATCGGGTTCGGCCGCCAGGGTCATGCGCGCCGTCTGAACAGTCGGCACCAGGCCGTGTTCCGCGATGGCGACGAGGAGAAGGTCGAGAAAGAACCGCTGTTTGTCGGTTGCCTCTTTTCCGGTCAACAACAGGTGGAAATATTCGGTGAAGGTGAGGCGCCCCATGATGTCGCGACAGAGATCGCGCCCCCGGACTTCGATGCTGCCAGCGTCGGCCCGGCAAATTTCCGTGGTCGCTGTGCCCGGCTTACCGATGAGCATGCTCAATCACTGATCTGGTACCGCTCTGGGATCAAGGCAGCAAACGGCGATGCTAGGTGAGATTTGCCTGCGGCGCCAGAAAGGCCTGGAGCGCTGCTTCGTTGACGGTTACCCCGAGGCCGGGTCTCGAGGGAAGAGGAATGATGCCGTCAACGACGGGTAGCTCCTCGCTGCACAGCTCGCGCCGGAGTTTCGAATCGGCGAGCTGCCGCGGAAGAAATTCGATGAACGGACAGTTTGGCGAAACCGCCGCGAGATGGGCAGAGGCCGCAATGCCGATGGCCGATTTCCAGCAGTGCGGCACGACAAGGAGGCCGCGGTCGCGCGCCGCCATCGTCACCCTCACCGCCTCGGTCAGGCCCCCGACGCGGCCGACATCGGGTTGGACGACATCGAGCGCGTTGCGTTCCCAGAGTTCGCGGAACTCGAACCGGGTGCTTAGCCACTCCCCGGCAGCCACCCGTACCGGTGAAGCGTGGACGAGCCTGGCATAGCCGTCAACATCGTCCGAAGGCAGAGGAGTCTCGATAAAATAGATGTCCTGGTCGGCGAACATTTCGATGGCCCGCAGGGCTTCTTTCCAGTCGCGCCAGCAATAGGCGACGTCGACCATCACTGTCATTTGCGGACCGATCGCGATCCGGCAGGCGTGCACGATCTTGGCGATTTCCCGGTCATCGCTGATTTGCAGCGAGTTGTGGGCATAGGGACCCTTGATGCACACCTCGAGCTTCACCGCCCGAAAGCCAAGCCGTTTCGCCGTCTCAGCGCGCTCAACGAGCACCCGCGTGTAGCTCTCGAGGTCGTCCCCTTCCGGAAGCAGCGATGCGTAGGGAGTGATGGCGGGATTGACGCTGCCGCCGAGCAACTGCCAGCATGGCTTGCCCTCGATCTTGCCGCGCAGGTCCCAGAGCGCCATGTCGAGAGCGCCGATCGCGCAGATGCCCACACCGCGGCGGCCGGTCATTGCCGAGCCTGCATACATTTTCTCCCACAGGCCTTCGACATCGCGCGGGTCCTGTCCCATCAGCATCTCGGTCAGTCCGAGGCCCATGATGTGAGTACCGGGCGCCTCGATCATTGCCCGCGCGACCCACGGATTGGTGTCGGTCTCGCCAACCCCGACAATACCTTCATCGGTGTGAACCTTGACGACCAGATCGTCCTGGGCAGAGCTGCAGGCATCGGCGCGAAAGTCCGGAACGAGAAGCACGAAGCACTCGATCCTCGTTATCTTCATGGGACTGCCCTGGCTTCTGCCGGCTGGTCGGTCACCGACTCTCCGGCGAGGGCTGCAAGTCTGTTCGGGCTGCAAATGACAGCGGATGCGCAGCGTGCCGGGTCCATTGCGCCAGGGCGGTTGTTCGTCCTCGCATATCTTGCCTGCCTGCCAGGCACACCGTCCGGCATAGACACAGCCGGCGGCATGGGGAGCCGGCCCGGCAGTTGCCGGTCTTGCCGGTTTGGCCGGCGTTTTCCGGTGCGGGTCCGGCACCGATTGCAGAAGACTGTGCGTATACGGATGAAAGGGCGGCTTGAACACCTCCTCGCGCGCGCCGATTTCCATGATCTGGCCGCGGAACAGCACGCAGACGTGGTCGGCGAGCAGGCGCACCACCGCCAGATCGTGGGAGATGATCAGCATGGCGATGCCGTGCTCCGCCTTGAGCCGCTGCAGGAGGCGGAGGACGTTTGCCTGCACCGAGACATCGAGCGCTGAGAGAATCTCGTCGCAGAGAAGGATGAGCGGTTTTGCGACGAGCGCCCGTGCGATGGCCACACGTTGCCGTTCTCCTCCCGACAGCTCATCGGCAAACCTTCCTGCATAGCGGCCATCCAGCCGGACATCGTCGAGCGCGCGCTTGACGCCGGCGCGCACCTCATCCGGCGGCAGGTGAAAAAAGAACTCGAGCGGCCGGCCCAGGATGCTGCCGATGCGAGCCCGGGGGTTCAGCGAGGCGTCAGGGTTCTGAAAGATGAACTGGATGGCTTGCCGCTGCTCCCGCGTCCGCTGCCTGACCGATCCGGACAGCGGCTCCGACTTGCAGCCGGATCTCTCCTTCGGAGGGAGACAGCAGGCCGCTGATCGCCCGCGCGATCGTCGATTTTCCACTGCCGGATTCTCCCACCAGGGCAAACGTCTCCCCCTGGGCGATCGAGAACCCGATATCGCGGGCGGCAACGTATGCCTTGTGACCTCTGCCGTAGCGGACCGAGACACCATCGAGACTGAGCACATTGGGCGATTTGCTGTGCCGCCGAATGGCGGGGACGGCCGGGACTTGGGCCTGATCTTCGATGTCCTTCCAGCGCCAGCAGGCAACTGTTCTGTTGCGGCCTGCCGGCTCGAGCTCCTGGCGGTTGTCGACGCAGGTCTGCAAACTGTGATCGCAGCGGGGCGAGAATGGACAACCCGGCGGCAGGCTGTGGCGTTCGAGGAAACCGCGCATGGGCCGGGGCGGTGCGCCGGAATTGTCGTCGATGCTGGGGATCGAGGCAATCAGGCCCCGCGTGTACGGATGCCGCGGCGTGGAAAACAGGTCGGCGGAAGGGGCCACCTCGACGATCCGTCCTGCGTACATGACCGCGACGCGATCGGCGATTTGCGCCAGCAGGCCCAGATCATGGGTCACATAGAGCATCGACATGCGCAGGCGGCTGCGCAGCTCGATGAGCAGCAACAGGATCTGCTCTTGCGTGGTTACGTCGAGACCGGTGGTCGGCTCGTCCAGCACCACGAGGTCGGGATCGCACGCCAGGGCCATGGCGATGCAGACGCGTTGCTGCTGGCCGCCGGAAAGCTGGTGGGGATAGCGCCGCTGAAACTCGCGCCCGCCGGGCAGTCCGACCATGGCGAACAGCCCTGCCGTGCGCTCCGCGGCGCTCTCCAGGCTTGCTGTCCGTAGGTGCGCTTCCAGGACTTCGGCGATCTGCCGGCCGACGCGGATGCCGGGATTGAGCGCTGTCGTGGGATTTTGCGGCACGTAGCTGATCCGATTGCCGCGAAGTTCATCGAGCCTCCGGCGGGGCAGGAGGGTCAGGTCGTTGCCGTCAAATACGACCGCTCCGCCCTCGGTGCGCATGGCAGGGTGGCGAAACCCCAGAAGCTGCAAAGCGACAGTGGACTTGCCGCAGCCGGACTCGCCGACGAGACCAAACACTTCGCCTCTCGCCACGGTAAAGCTGACGTCATCGACGACCCTCAGCCATTGTGCTCCCTGGCGATAGGCAACCGACAGGTTCTCAACCCGAAGCACGTTCTCGCTCATTGGGCACCGAGCCTGACGGTGCGGCCCAGCATGCGCGCCAGCCCCTCGGTGAACAGATTGAGGCCGACCACCAGCGACGCCAAAGCGAGGCCCGGCCCCAGAACGGTTATCGGGGAGACGATCAGCAGGGCCCGGTTCTCGCTGATCATGAGGCCCCATTCCGGCGTTGGAGGCCTGAGACCGAAGCCGAGGAATCCCAGGGAGCCGATCAGAACCGGGGCATACCCGGCTCTGAGCGCAAACTCGACGAGCAGCACGCTGGTTGCATTGGGCAACAGTTCGCGCCGCATCACCGACCACGGGCTTTCGCCGCGCAGCCGGGCCACGGTGACGAAGTCGCGCGTCGATATGTCGATCGCTGCAGCGCGGGCCATGCGCGCGATGCGCGGGGCGTAGACAAGGGCCACCACAAACACCACCAGCCATGGATTGCCGGAGTTTTCGGGTCCCGCCGAGGCAACTGCGATCAATGCCAGCACCAGGAACGGAATGCTGATGATCGCCTCGAGCAGGCGCTGCAGGAGCTCGTCGAACCATCCTCCCACATAGCCGGACAGAAGACCGAGGACGGCGCCGATGACGAGGCCCAGGAACGTTCCGGAAAGCGACAGCAGAATGACGATGTGGCTGCCATGAACGACCCGGCTGAGCACATCGCGTCCGAGTTGATCCACTCCGAACGGATGCCCGAGACTGAAGCCCGACAACGGGATTCCCGTTCCCATCTGGGCAAAGCCGTAGGGTGCCCAGAACGGGCCGCTCGCTGCGATCAGGATGTGCACCAGGAGCACGATGGCGCCGATCCTGAAGCTCAGCGGCGTCTGGCGCCAAAGCGAGGGAAGGGCGGGCAGGCGGCGCATCCACTCCGCGGTCGGAGCCATTCCGGCGTCGGTCATCGCTCGGCAGCCCGCAATCGAGGATTGAGCAGCATCGCCGCAAGGTCGGCGAGCAGATTGGCCGCGACATACACGAGTGCGGCGATCATCACCGTCGCCTCGATTACCGGGAGATCGCGCAATTGCAGCGCGTCCACCAGCAGGTTGCCGAAGCCCGGGTAGCTGAATACGCGCTCGACGACCACCACGCCGCCCACCAGGTAGGCGAGATTCAGTGCCGTTACGTTCAGGGTCGGAACGAGGGCATTCGGGAGTGCGTGCCGGGTGAGCACGCGCCGCGGCGAAAGGCCCTTGAGCTCGGCCATGCGGATGTAGTCCGAATCGAGCACCTCGATCAGGTTGTCGCGCAGCATACGCACGGCATAGACCGCCATCACGATTGCCAGCGTGACCGCCGGCAGCGTCATCGCCCGAAAGTAGTCGAGGGCGCTCGAGCTCTCATCGACCAGCGACATGGCCGGCAACACCGGAATGAGCACCACGAAGGTGAACAGGAGGGCGGTGGCGAGCAGAAAATCCGGCATCGACAGAAGTACGAGGGTAAACACGGACAGGAGGTGATCGGCGGCGCCATCGCGTCGGATGGCCTGAACCGAAGCCGCGAACACCGTCAGCGGCAGATAGATCGCGAAAGCATAAGCGGACAGGAGCATCGTGTTGTAGATGCGCATGCCGAGAATCTCGGTAACCGGACGATTGCTGACCAGCGATCGTCCGAAGTCACCGGTTATGAAACCGGTCAACCAGTCGAAATAGCGAACCAGGGCAGGGCGGTCGAGTCCCAGCTGGGTGCGCACCACCGCGAGCGATTCCGGCGTGGCGTCGCGGCCGAGCACACGGGAAGCCACATCGCCGGGCAGAATCTCCAGAATCGAAAATATGATCGCCGAAACAAGGAAGAGGGTGATCAGCGACAGTCCGATCCGACCCGCCACCAGCTTCACAATGTTCAATGCCGATCTTTCCGGCGCCGCTTGAAGGCGAGAGTCTTCCGGACGCAGACGTCTGCGTCCGGAAGAGGGTTTTCTGCTACTTGCAGCTCAGGTCCTCGAAATTGAGATTGAAGTTCTGCGCGCGGGGCGTGTAGCCCTCACAGCCTTTGCGCAGGGCCAGGACCTGATGCACGAACATGGGAACGATGACACCGCCTTCCTTGGCGAGCAATTCGCCGGTCTGCTGAAACATCTTCGTGCGCTCGGCGGCGTTGACGGTTGTGTTGGCCTTCAGCAGCATGGCATCGTAGTCCGGCCGCTCCCAATGGGTCTCCTTCCACTTGGCGCTTTGCGTATAAGCGACGGCCAGACCTTCACCCGGCGGACGCATCGACCAGGCTGACGTGACAGCCGGCTTCTTGAGCCAGACATCGTCCCAGTAGCTCTCGGCCGGGGTCACGATCACGTTGATGTCGAAACCGGCCGGTTTGGCCATTTCGGCGAACACCTGGGCCATGCGCACCATGCCCGGCACGCCCTCGGCGGTGTAGAGATCGAACTTGAGGCCGTCCTTGTGGCCCGCCTCGGCGAGAAGCTTCCTGGCGAGCTCGACGTCCTGTTTGGGCGATTCCGCCACATGCGCCGCCGGGCTCTTGAGCGGTACCGGGCTGTCGGCGCCCGTTTCTCCGAAGCCCAGAAGCACCGTGTCGACCATGGCCTGGCGATCGACCACGGCCTTCAGTGCCTGTCTGACCTTGATGTCGTCGAATGGCTTGGTGTCGACCCACATGGACACCGTCATCGAGTTCGATGCCCCGGTCTCGAGGAGCTGGACGTTGGGATCGTCTTTCAGCGACGGGATGACGGACGGATCGACGTTGAGCATCAGGTCCACCTGCCCAGCCTTGAGGGCAGAGACCCCGGCCACCGCTTCCTGTGCAACGGTGATGCGCAGGCAATCGGCCTTGGGCTGCCCGGCGTTCCAGTAGTTCGGGTTCTTGCGCAGGATGCGCACCGGCGCGTTCGGGGTGAACTGTTCCTGCATGAAGGGCCCGGTGCCGTCGCCATGCAAGCGAAGCTGTTCCTGTGTCGCTCCTTCCGGAACGATGTTGGTGAACTTGTTCGATATCAGGACGGGAAGCTCCACCACCGGTTTTGGCGTGGTGAAGGTTACGGTGGTGGCATCGACGGCCTTGATGCCATTCGGGTCGAGAAACTCCAGAACGGCCCGGGCGCCCGAGCCGGTCTTTTCGTCGAGCAGCCGCTTGAACGTGTAGACGACGTCGGCCGAGGAGAAGTCCTTGCCGCTGTGGAACTTCACGCCCTCGCGAAGCTTGAACGTCCAGGTCAGGCCATCTGCTGAAACCGACCATTCCTTTGCAAGCTCGGGCAGCACGTTGAAATTGTCATCGATGTCGACCAGTCGGTTATAGACAGCAAATGTATGGTAGGCATCGTCGCCCGAGTGCATATCGGCGGGATCCATTGACTGCTTCTCGCCGCTCCACTCATAACCAAGGATCTTCAGGCATTCGTCACCGGCCGCCGCAAGAGCTGCTGACGAGACGCCGGCAAGTGCGAGGCCGCCGGTTGCTGCTGCGCAAAGTAAACTGCTGATCTTCATGGATTCCTCCCAGGTTTGGTTGGGGCTGGTCTGTTGCCTGCCCAGTTGCTTCCGCACTCCGGAACGTGAACTGGAGTTGCTGAAAATAGCCCGGCAACGTATTCGGAGTATCTCGGGCAAGTCAAGGAAACGGGAGTGAGCGGAAGTCCCGGCATTCAGCTGCGGGGAATTACCTGGCAGCACCGGCGGGCGATTGATCCGCTGGTGAAGACCCTTGGCCTCTTTGCATCGTGCTGTCCGGATATCACCGTTGATTGGTCAGCGCGTCCGCTCTCTGGCTTCGAATTCGCCCCGATCGAGGATCTCGCGCGGGACTATGATCTGATCGTATTTGATCACCCGTTCGTCGGCGATGCCGCTGCGAGCGGCTGTCTTCTGCCGCTCGATGATCTTATTGCTCCTGACGCAGCGCACATCGTTCGTCGGGCCTTCGCTCGAAACCTACGTCTACGACGGCCGGCTCTGGGCGGTACCGATCGATGCAGCCTGTCAGGTCGCGGTTTCGCGGCCCGACCTCATGGCGAAGCTCGACGCAGCCGTTCCCGCCGACTGGTCCTCGATGATAGCGCTTGGTCGCTCGGCGGTCCGCAACAACATGCGCCTCGCCATGGCTCTTCGCGGCGTGCACGCTCTCATGACCTTCTTCACCCTGTGCGCCAACCTCGGCAGGCCCTGCGGCACAGATCCCGGACAAGCCTTTGCCGACCCGGATGCAGCACGCACGGTGCTGTCGATGTTGCGCGAGCTGGTCGCGCTTTGCGCCGCTGACTGTCTGGATTGCAACAGCATCGACGTCCACGAGCGCATGGCGGCGCGTGACGATCTCGTCTTCTGCCCGGCCGTCTACTGCTATGCGACCTATGCGGAGACGGGCGAGGGACGGCCGCTTCGCTTTCACGACCTGCCGGGGCCGGGCGGTTCTTCCGGCTCGACGATCGGCGGAACTGGCCTGGGCATCTCGGCGCTGCGCAAGAACCCCGATGCGGCTCATGCCTATGCCCGGTTCGCCGCATCGGCGGAGGGGCAATTTGCTTTCGCCCGGCACCATGGGCAACCTGCTTTGAAGGCGGCATGGGACGACGAAGGGGTCAACGCGCAGTTCGGTGGCTACTACCGCGACGTGCGCGACACCATGGACCGCTGCTGGACGAGGCCCCGCTACCGCGGCTATCTGGATTTCCAGGCAGCCGCGGGTGAGCTTATCGAGCGTCATCTCCGCGGAACGATCGCCGAGGGCACTGTTCTGGACGAACTTGAACGTCGCCACGCGGACGCGGCGGCAACCCCGGTCCTTACGCCATCAGCTCCAGCAGCTCGATGATGATCCCGTTCGGATCCCGAAGGTAGGCCGCCTTGCACTTCTTCACCGGCGCCTGGTCGATAAGGGTGACCTCTCCCTGCGGCGCAGCACCCGCCTCGAGCAGATCACTCCATGTGCGGTCGATATCATCGACCTCCAGGCAGACATGGGCGGCAGAGGCCGCCGAGGGAGAGGGCGGGGAGCCTGGGATCGAGCCTGCCGCGTACTGAACGAATTCGATGTGTTGGCCGTGACCATAGAGATGCGCCACGATGAGCGAGGCCCCGGGTACGCCGGTCACCTGCTCCTGCCAGCGGCCGGAGCGCGGTGAAACGGAGGCGGCCTCGAAGCCGAGTTTCTTCGTCCAGAATTCGACCGACTTGCCGATGTCGGCGACGGTGAAGCTGGTGTGATTGAAACCGGTTATCATGGGAGCTCCCGATAACAACTCCTACAGGAATCCATAGGCGGTCCACCCGCCGCTCACTTCGAGCGTGTGGCCGGTGATATAGGCGGCGCGCTCCGGGTCCAGGAGAAAGCGGACTGCTTCGGCGACCTCCTCTTCCGTTCCGAACCTCCCCATCGGAGTTCGCCGATTTACTGCCGCAACGTCAACCCCGCCTTTGGCGGCGAATTCCAGCGTCGTCGGGTTGCCGATATAGCCGGGAGCGATGCAATTGACCCGAACTCCACGGTCCGCCCACTCGATCGCCTGGACCTTCGTCAAGCTGATGAGGGCGCCTTTCGAGACGCAATAAGGTCCTCGTGTTGGCGCTGCGGCCTGGCCGAGCACGGAAGAGATATTGACGATGGCGCTGCCGGGCTGCATGTGCCGAACCGCGGCGTTGGCGGCCGATATGGCGGCGAAGAGATTGACTTCGAAAACGCGCTTCCAGCGTTCGAGCGCAAGCTCGACAAGCGGCGCATGGTCCCAGATGCCGGCATTGTTGACCAGATCGTCGATTCCGCCCCAGGCCTCGACCATCGCGCCGATCGCCTCATCCACTGCCGCTGCATCCGTCACATCGCCCTGGAGCCAGATGGCCTGGTCTGTGCCGATCTCCGCGGCCGTGCGCTCTGCGCATGTGCCATCCAGATCGATGATGGCGATGCGCCACCCATAACGGGCAAGCAAACGGCCGGTCACCGCGCCGATCCCGCTGCCGCCGCCGGTAATCATGGCCCGCCTCCCCGGCGATGGTGTTGTGGCGACATCCGATTACTCCCGGTTGCTGAGACTGCTTATGCGCAGTCGCGAGGTTGACTGCCAGAACCTTTCGATCGGGCCGGTGATATGGGTATCATCGACGCAGCGAATTTCCGATGGAGCGAAGGCTTGGATCTACGGTCATTCAGAAGCTCGATCACCCAACCCCAACCGCCAGGGCGGTTTGAGCATCGCGCTGCAGGCGCTGTGGTGGGATGCCAAGGGCGACTGGGAGAAAGCGCACGAATGCGCCCAGGAAGGTGATGATCCTGCCGGCATGCGCGTTCATGCCTATCTGCATCGAAAGGAAGGTGATCGATCGAACGCAGGCTATTGGTACCGCCGGTGCGGCGTGCCGCCTTCAACGGCCAGTATTGACGAGGAGTGGGAAGAACTGGCGCTGGCGCTCCTGGGGACGGAGTGACACGGGTCCCAGGACTTGGCGGGCAGGGCAGGTCCTGAACTCACCTATTCAACTACCGCGATGATGGGCCCATAGCCGCCGTGGCCCGGCGCGTCGTTGCGCGCCAACTCCGGCGCATAGAGCCCGGAGGCCCGTCCTCCGTCGAGAAAGAGGGCGTTGCCGCAGCCGAGGCCGTCGCGGAAAAAAGTCGCAAACTCATGAAAGTTCACCGATCCCTGGGTGATGACGAAATGCACCTCGGTCGGGCTCGACACGCCAACGCCGTTGCGCGCCTTGCGATCGGCCGACTTTACGATGAAGGCCGGGTGGATCGTCCCGTCGATCACCAGCATCGGACCGGACTGAGTGGCGAAATATGCTTCCGGCCGGTCGGCGAGGAATCGTTCCGTCTCCAGAATGCCCGCCTTGCCGTCGCCGATATAAAAAACGCCGTTCGGCTTCTTGTAGAAGTTCGGTATCTGATGGGGGAGGCCGGTGAGCGTAGCAGTATTGGCCCGGGTCAGTTCACGGCCATTTTCGATATAGAGTCCAACCGGCCGGTAATCGACCTCGTACATGCCCCCGTTCATGGCAAATCGCAGCGACTTGCCCTTGCCTTCGAGGTCCGCGGCGAGTGCTGCAAAGGTCCGGTAGGGCTTGCCGTCATCGCCCCGCCAAAAAATGCGCAGATCTTCCCTGGTCGGATCGAAGCTGCAAACGATGTAGGACGAGTTCTTGAAAGACTCGTCGCGGCAGGGCTCGGCCTGGGCTGTGCCAGGCACGAAGAGACAGAGCAGGGTCACTGCAAAGAGCTGAATCAATGGGGAAATCATGCCCTGTCTTTAGCCGGTTGGCGCGCCTGCAGCGAGACGCCGGGTATTCGTTGACTACACCAGAGTTCGCCGCTGCTGAGCGGATGATGACTGACGATCCTCCCCGTTAAATAGACCACATCGACAGTGACAGGAGCCGGTGGGAAATCCTCGACTGGTGATGCGCACAGCTTAAGTGGATCGCCGAGCGATCATACCACAATTCGAGCGGGGCTGATTCAAGGCAGTATGTGGGAAAGTCAATCCCGACCCAAGTCTCAACGAGGTTATCGGCGATTTCCTTCAATATTTCGGAGTCATGTATGGCTTGCTGCTCGGTCTACTGGCTGTCGCGACCTATCAAAGCCACAACGATGTCGAGAAGGCCGTAAGTAGCGAGGCGTCGTCGTTGGGGGCGCTACACCGAGATGTCTCGGCCTACCCCGAACCGCAGCGCACGGAGTTGAAAACTCTCCTCCGCGAATACACCCGCTATGTCATCGATGAGGCATGGCCGCTGCAACGTCAGGGCATCGTTCCACCTGGCGCGGTGAAGCGGATCGCCGAGTTTCAAGAAAATCTAGTTGGCTTCGAGCCACAAACCAAAGCCCAAGAAGCGCTACACGACGCGGCAATGCGGCAGTTCAATAATTTCTTCGAGCATCGAAGGACCCGGCTTTACAGTGTCAACGCCGGTATCCCCGGGCTTCTATGGTACACGGTCGCGGTCGGGGCATTGATCAATATGATTTTCATTTGGCTATTCGATCTCCGCCCTGGAACCCACCTGCTACTCGGCGGAATGATCTCGTTCTTCCTTGCGACAATGATCTCCCTGATAGCCCTGATGGACAACCCGTTTCGGGGTGAGGTGGGCGTGTCGGCCGAGGCCTTCCAGCTGGTCTACGATCAACTGATGAAGGAGTGAGTTAACTGCGTCGCTCCGAGTGCGGTGCTCCGAAGGCTCCGATGTCGGCTCCTGTGCATTGGCACTTCTGCGACACGGTGAGGGTTGCGAAGAAAGGCGGCCTTCAAACCCGGAAGCAGACATCCGTGTGCTGCCCAGGTCATGCCGATTTATGGGCTCACGGCCCAAGGCTGGGCTTATTTAGCCCCGTCTGCCCATAGTCGAGCTCGCGAGGATTAGCAAACCGTTCACGGCCGCATCAGTGCTTCACGTCATCAACAAGCTCTTGACGGGGGGCAGCGGCTAAACTTCTCGGCGACCGCATCCGGCGGCGTAGTCTCCGATTTCAATGGCAGCATCGATGATGTGGGCTGCTGTGCGCGCTGAAGTCCAGTCAAGTCGACGTTTGTCCACGACGAACATTGCACGACGTGATACGTGCAACCCGTTGAGATCTCTTCAGGCTTCCGCTGGAGTGCTCGCGGAGTGTGCCAATGCGAGGCGAGGCTTGAATCTCAACGAAAGCAGCTACTTGCTCAAGACCTCATGCAGTTGACCAACGCCACGATACCGATCCTAGCCACATGCCTCGCCGGCTCGGCGCCGACCACCTATCGACGAGCGCGCTGGGCGATGCCGATCGGGTCGTCCCGGTCCATGCTGCGCAAGGCTGGCGGTACAAGGTGACGAGGTCAGCACTCTGTGACGGCAGACTCCGTGGGTTCGCCTCTGCCAAGGAGAAGGCCATGAAGGAAGTCATCTACGTACTCGGCGCGCTTGAGGAGCCTGATGTCGAAGTACTGATGCGCATCGGCATCCGCCAGCAACTGCATGTCGGCGACAAACTCCTCACGGAAGGAACCCACCCCGACGCAATCTACCTGGTGCTCGAAGGGGAACTGAGTGTCTCGGTGAAAGGCCGCGGCACCGCCATCGCGCACGTCGGCAAAGGGGAAATCGTAGGCGAGATGTCGCTGCTCGAATCGCAACCGGCATCGGCCACGCTGTGCGCTATCAGCCCGGTGACAGCGCTGCGCATACCTCGCGATGCGCTCGAAGAGAACCTCGCCGCGGATCCTGGCTTCAGCGTGAGGTTCTACCGGGCGTTGGGAATGCTGCTCTCCCACCGCCTCCGAGCGTCGGCATCACCCCCGTGGCCCAAGCTCCGCCCTCCTTCCGAGTCTGGTCATGGGCGGGCGGGCCGGAATTCGACATGGCCAGCCTGTTCGGGGCTGCCTGCCGGGAATACCAGACGCGACCGGCCTATCGGGTGAACGGCACGTGGATCACGTACGCCGAGTGCAATGCTCGTGTTTCCCTTATTGCAGCTTCGCTCCGTGATCGCCTGGTCCAGTACCGGCAAGCCACAGGGAAGCAACCGACCATCGCCGTCCTGTTGCCGAACTGCCATCACGTTCTCGAGTTCTTCTTCACCGCGGCCATCACCCACTCCATCCTGTTTCCAATAAACCATCGGCTGTCCGCCACCGAGCTAGAGGCCGCACTGCGTGCCAGCGACGCCATGATCCTCCTCACGTCAGACGCCTTTGCCAAAGCGTTGGCCGAGATCCATTGGGACACGCTCTCCGTCCAGACCCTCTTGTCGGAGGCGGCTCCACCCGCCGGTGAGCCGTCATTGCCAGGGCCTTCTTCCTACCTGCAAGGATTTGGTACTTCGGGAACAACCGGACTGACCAAGACCGTTCTGCACTCCCACCACAATGTCTACGTCCATTCCTTCGCGACCATCCAAGCGCTCGAACTCAGCGCCGATGATGACCACTGCTGGGGCCATTTCGGCCCAATGTTCCACGTCGGTGACGCCGCCTTCGTATGGATCGCGCTGCTCCTCGGCGCGCGCCACGTCTTCCACGAGAACCAGTTGCAATTTGAGGAGATCGGCAAGCTCCTGGCCGACGAGCATGTCACCATAGTCAAGCTGGTGCCTTCGATGCTGCAGCTGATGTGCGAGTCCCCCACGATTAAGGCGCGGAAGTTTCCCGACCTTCTCTGGATCCTCACCGGGGGCGCCGCGCCCGATCCCGCGCTGGTTCATCGGGTCGCCACCCTCTTCGACTGCGATTTCATCCAGGGATTCGGCATGACGGAAGCGACCTGCCACGTGGCCTTTAAGGTCGAGACGCATGCGCCCATGAAGGAGGGGCTTCGCGTCCTGCCAGGGCTCGACCTCAAGGTGGTTGATCCGGACGACGCGACGGTGGGCCCTCGGCAGGGTGGGAGAAATCGTTCTCAAGGGAGACACGGTGTTCAGTGGCTACCTCGCGGACGGAAAGGTGGAGACTGGCAACACGGAGGTTTTCACCCGCGACGGCTATTACCGAAGCGGGGACCTGGGTTCCCTCGATGAGGCCGGTCACGTACACGTCGTCGGTCGACGCAAGGACATGATCAATGTCGGCGGGGAGAATGTCTTTGCCTGGGAGGTTGAGCAGGTCATCGACCGCATCGAAGGCGTAAAGCAGTGCGCGGCCTTTGCCATGCCGAACGACGTGCTCGGCGAGGTCGTCGAGGTTGCCATCGTGCGTACCGGCGCGCAGCCAACTGCGGCTAGGGTGAAGGAGCGCCGTCGGAAGCTGTTGGCGAATTTCAAGGTCCCGCACCGCGTTCATTTCCTGGACGAGCTGCCGCGCACTCCGACCGGCAAGGTACAGAAGCAGCTTATCGCGGAGCGAATCCGGGCCGCACCGGCCCCTGCTCGGGCCTCGCCCACCCCGACTGTCCCGTCGTCAGCGTCGCCCGCGATTGCGCAAACAGTCGCGGAGGTCGTGACCACGTACATGGCCACGCTAACCAGCGAGCGCATCGATCACGATCGACCGCTGTTCGACGCTGACCTCGACTCCCTTGGCACCCTGGAGTTGATCGAGCAGCTTGAGCAGCGCTTTTCGCTGAAGGTGCCGCCCACTCTCCTGTACGACCACCCGACGATCCGCGAGGTCGCGGCTTATTTCGCCTCACAGGACCCACCCGTGCCCGCGGCGGCGATTGAGTCGTCCCGCGCGACCGCGAGCCCCCGAGCCCATCAGCTCCTTCTCGCGCCCAACGATTGGCCACCGCGCCCGAGTGCACTCCTGCTGCAGATGGCGGCTCTCGGCATCAAGCCGGCGATCCTCGCGCTGAGTATCGTTCCTCTGCTGGTCCTGTTCGACGTCAGCACCGGGCGGTTGACCACATACCAGCTGCTCCTGACGGGACCTCTGTGGCTCGCGCTGGTACCCCTGACCACCATGGCGGTCGCCCTCCTCATCATGCGGGCGGGCGGACGGAGTAAGGACCAAGAGTGCGACCTGTGGGGTCCTGAGTATTTTCGCTGGCTCTTTGTCCGTCAACTGCTTCGCTCTCTCGAGGGAAGCCTCGGGGTGCTGCGAGGGACCGCGATCCTGAATGCCTTCTATCGGCTCGGGGGGGCGACGATCGGCAAGGGCGTTCAGCTCGACACCGTTACCCTTCACGATCTGGAGTACATTCACATCGGGGACCACACGATCATCGGGCGAGACGTGAACTTCCAGCCCACGCGGATCCACGCCGGCCGTCTCGCCAAGCAACCGATCCATGTCGGCCGCCACTGTTTCATTGGCCCGAACAGCTCGCTACTGGGGGGCGCCAACATCCCAGATGGCACAAACATTCGGCCTCTCTCCGCCGTCAACTCCTTCGTCCCCGTGTCCGCAGCCGACCCTTCGGGAGCGCCCCGGATCTCCTCGGGATCCCCTTCTATGCCGCCCGCGGTGCCGCGGCTTCCGGGTTAAATGGCGTTCCATCGGCGAGCATTCGGTGCAGGATGACGGCGAGCCGGCGCGCCAGCGCCACCTTGGCCTTGCGCATTCCGGCCCGCCTGGCCACCCGCATCGCCCAGCTCTTGAGATGGGAGGCCCGGACCGGTCGCGTCAGGATGACGTGCGCCGCCTCATAGAGGGCGGTGCGCACCTGCTGGTCGCCGGTCTTCGATATCCGTCCGCTGATGTCGATCTCGCCTGACTGATATCGTTTGGGCGTCAATCCGAACAAGGCGCCGGCGCTCTTCGATGACTTGAGTCTCGACGTCTGGTCGATCGCCGAGACATAGGTCACCGCCACGATCGCGCCGACCCCCGGCGTCGTCATCAGCAGGCGCGCCCGGGCATCGCTGCGTGCCGTGCGGCGTACACGCCGGTCCAGCTCCGCGTATTGCCGAACCAGTACCGCATGCGCAGAAAGCAACGCCTTTGCCACGATCTCGAGCGTCTCATGCCCGGCCACCAGCGCCCGGATCCGCGCCGGGAAGGTCCGGCTGGTGGTCTTGCCCACTTTCAGCCCGAAGCCGCGCAATATCCCCCGCAGGCTCATCTCCATATCGTAGAGCTTGCTTTGCAACAGCCGGCGGGCGGCAAGTACCGCTCGCACCTCCTGGGCCGAGGCGGATTTGCAGTGCACAGGCTTGAACCAGCCCAGCCGCATCAACTGAGCGATCGCCTGCGCATCCTTGCGGTCCGTCTTCACCGCCATCGCCCGGAACGCGTCGCGCACATGTCGCGTCTCGATCAGCTCGGCCGGCAAGCCGGCCGCCTTCAATCCCGCATAAAGCCACTGTGACAGCGGCCCGGCTTCAAGCCCAACTCGAGATAGTCCCATACCCGGCTTTGTCAGCCATCCGATCAACGGCTCGGGCTCGCTTGCCACCATCCCTTCCCGAACGATCTTGCCCTTCGCATCCACCACGCAAACACTGGCGCTTTCCAACGACACGTCGATTCCTGCATACTGTTCCATGGTCGTTCCTCGATGATGCTTGGAGCAGGCACCACGCCCGACTCCGTTAACACCATCACTCTAGGGACGACCGCCTATCCGTTAAGCTGGCCCGTTACCCCATCTAACGCTGGCTCGTCTGCCAGTTCGGATTGATCCACGGCTCCTGGTTCGATGGCGGCAGGGGATCGTTGCCCAGAAGATGGTCGGAGGCCTTTTCGCCGATCATGATGCAGGGAGCATTGAGATTGCCGTTGGTCACCTGCGGAATGATCGACGCATCGGCGATGCACAGGCCGGAAATGCCGATCACCCGGCATTCGCTGTCGACGACCGCCATCGGGTCGTCGTCGGCGCCCATGCGGCAGGTGCCGCAAGGATGGTAGGCGCTTTCGACGTGGCTGCGGACGTAGTCATCGATGGCGTCGTCACTGCGCACATCGTCTCCGGGCGTAAGTTCCCGGCCCTTGAAGCGCGCGAGCGCCGGCTGGCTCAGGATTTCGCGCGTCAGCCTGATCCCGGAGCGAAAGTCGCGCCAGTCATCGGGGTCGGACAGGTAGTTGAAGAGCGCTCGCGGCGGCGCGTTCGGGTCGGCGGACGCAAGCTTCAGCCAGCCGCGCGACTTCGACCGGTTGGGTCCGATGTGGACCTGAAAGCCATGGCCGGCGGAAGGGGCGCTGCCGTCGTAGCGAATGGCGGCCGGCAGGAAGTGATACTGGAGGTCGGGGTACTCGACGCCGGCGCGGCTGCGGATGAAGCCGCAGCTTTCGAAGTGGTTGGTCGCACCAAGGCCGGTCTTGAAGAGAAGCCATTCGAGTCCGATCAGCCCTTTGGACAGAAGGCCCATCTCGACCGTTCAGGGTGATCGGTTCCCTGCATTCGACTTGCAGAAGGACTTCGAGGTGGTCATGCAGGTTCCGGCCGACGCCCGGAAGATGGTGGACCGGCGTAATGCCGAGGTCGTGCAAGTGATCGGCGGGTCCGATGCCGGATAACATGAGCAGCTTCGGAGAGTTGATGGCGCTGGCGGCGAGAACGATTCTCGCGGGCGGCGTGGGCGGTCTTGATTTGGCCGCGCTGCTCATACTCCACGGCCGTGGCGCGCTTGCCCTCGAGAACAATGCGGCGGGCGAGCGCCCGGGTTTCGAGCTTGAGATTGGCGCGCTTCATGGCTGGGCGCAGATACGCGTTGGCGGTCGACCAGCGCCGGCCCCGCCAAACGGTCATTTCGAACGGTCCCAGACCCTCCTGCTGGCGGCCGTTGTAGTCCGGTGTGACGGGATATCCGGCCTCGCGGCCGGCATCGATGAACGCCTGGTACAGCGGGTTTTTCATGGTGCCGCGCGTCACGTGCAGCGGGCCGGTCAAGCCCCGCCAGCCTTCCTCGCCGTCGTGACACGACTCAAGCCGCTTGAAATAGGGCAGGACGTGCCGGAATCCCCACCCCCGGGCGCCCATCGCCTCCCAGGTGTCGTAATCCCGGGCATGGCCGCGCACATAGACCATGCCGTTGATCGAGGATGATCCACCGATCACCTTGCCGCGCGGCGTCACCAGCCGCCGGCCGCCCAGGTGAGGCTCGGGCTCGGAAACAAACCCCCAATCATATTGCCGCATGTTCATGGGATAGGAGAGGGCGGACGGCATCTGGATCAAGGGCCCCCAATCGGTGCCGCCGTATTCGAGAACAAGCACCTTGTGCTTGCCGCTTTCGCTCAAGCGATAGGCCAATACCGATCCGGCGGAACCGGAACCCACGACAATGAAGTCGAACATGGTGCGTAGTTTGACAGACATACCGGCATCTGTAATGGTCCGGTAACCTGAGGCCAACCCGGCAGCAGTGGGGGAAAAACCGGGAATGGGCGTGTCTTTGCTGCAAGGCGAAGATGATGCGGCGATCGTGCTCAACTGAGGCCGGAACCTCTCCGATCGTCCTGATTTGCGAGCATGCGGGCAACCGGATTCCCAGATCACTCGGATCTCTGGGGCTTGGCGAGAACGATCTCAAAAGACACATCGCGTGGGACATCGGCGCGGAACCGGTAACCCGACGACTTGCGAACCTGCTTGACGCCCCAGCCGTGCTGCAGCGCTATTCGCGCCTCGTAAATGATTGCAACCGGCCGCCCGATGCTGCCTCGGCCATGCCCGAGGTGAGCGAAACAACTTCCATTCCGGGCAACCAAGACCTCACGCCCGCAGAGCGTAGGCAGCGCACCGAAGAGATCTACCGGCCCTTTCATGCGCGCGTCGCAGAAATCCTCGATGCACGCGCGAGCAGGGGCCAGTCAGCAATATTCGTCGCCATCCACAGCTTCACACCAGTGTTCAAGGGAGTAGCGCGGCCATTGCATGTGGGACTGCTCTTCGACCGTGACCGGCGGTTCACCGATGTACTGCTGCCGCTCATCGCCCGGTCGGGGCCTTGGGACGTTCGCTGCAACGAGCCCTATGGTCCCGCCGACGGGGTCTGCCACATGCTCAATCTTCATCCCGAGCCGCGTGGCCTTCCTTACGCAATGATTGAAATTCGCAACGATCTCATTGCCGACCCGACAGGGTCAGGCTGAATGGGCCGACCGCCTGTCAACCGTGCTGCAGCAGGCGGCGGCATTTCAGGAAAGCGGCACAGGACGAAGCAGCGGTTCGCGCCACAGCCTAGGTTGGCGCGAATCGTGGAAAGAGAGGGGCACCAATGGCAGCTAAAGAGGGTAGCGTCAGCTATGCGAAGGCTGACAGTACGTACTTCGAAAAGCGTGGGCTGCAGCGTTACGCAGGCGTGTGGTCGTTGTGGGCGCTCGGTGTCGGGGCGGTCATCTCCGGCCATTTCTCGGGGTGGAACTTCGGCTTCGCGACCGGCGGCTGGGGCGGCCTCATGGTGGCGGGCATCATCATCGGCATCATGTATGTGGGCCTTGTGTATTGCATTGCCGAGATGGCTCCGGCGCTGCCGCACACCGGGGCGGCGTATTCGTTCGGGCGCACGGCCATGGGGCCCTGGGGCGGCTTCATCACCGGCCTTTGTGAGAACGTCGAATACGTCGTGACGCCGGCGGTGGTGGTGACTTTCATCGTCGCCTACGTGAACAGCATCTTCGGCTTCGATGCAGCCTATTCGCCCATCCTGTGGATCGTGTTCTACCTGATCTTCCTGGGGCTCAACATCTTCGGCGTCGAGCTGTCGTTCCGCGTGACCATGATCGTGACCGCTGATTTCACTGGCGGTGCTGGTCTTTTTCTGGATCAGCGCCATCCCGAACATGGACTTCAGCCGCTGGGCGCTCAACATCGGTCCGGGCAATACCGAGTTGCCGGAGGGCAATGGCTCGATGTTCCCGATGGGGGTCACCGGCATCCTGGCCAGCCTGCCGTTCGCCGTGTGGTTGTTCCTGGCGATCGAGCAGCTGCCATTGGCGGCCGAGGAATCGGTCGATCCCAAGCGGGACATGCCCAAGGGCATCATCCTCGGCATGCTGACGCTGGTCGTGTCGGCGTTCATGATCGTGCTGCTGAATCCGTCGGTCATTGGAGTCGGATCGTACAAGCTCGGATTCTCGCTCGAGCCTCTGCTCGACGGCTTCCGGGCCATCTATGGCGATATCGGCGTCACCGTGCTCGGTCATTCTGGCGCTGACCGGCCTGATCGCCAGCTTTCACACCATCCTGTTCGCGCAAGGGCGGCAAATCTACTCGCTGTCCCGCGCGGGCTACTTCCCGACCGGCCTTTCGGTTACCCACCCGACCTACAAGACTCCCCATGTCGCCATGATCGTCGGCTCGCTTGTCGGGCTCGGCATCATGTTGGTCATGTGGGTGTCGCTGGGCGCCGAGAAGGCAGGCTCGCTCATCGGTAGCGTGCTGCTGAACATGGCGGTATTCGGGGCGATGTTGTCCTACATCCTGCAGGCAGTGTCGTTCATTCTGCTGAGGCAAAATCAACCCAACATCGACCGGCCTTACGTGAGCCCGCTCGGAATACCGGGAGCGGTCGTGACGATCGTCATCGGCGTCGTGACGCTCATTTACCAGATCAGGGACCCGAATTTCTTCAAGGGCGTGATCTGGGTGATCGTGTGGTTCGCCGTCGCAATTCTGTACTTCGCGCTCGTCGGGCGCCATAAGCTCGTCCTTTCGCCGGAAGAAGAATTTGCCGTGGCGCTCCGCGCCGGGCGGCGGCGCGTCGATCGGTTATGTCTGGCCGCTGGGTTCGCTGTTTGCGCTGCTGGTCGCGGTGGCCATGGGCCAGGTCGCCTCGTCTTACCCGACAGCAGGCGGCATCTATCACTGGTCTTCGATCCTGGGCGGCAAGGGCTTTGGCTGGGCAGCAGCCTGGTTCAATCTGCTCGGCCTGCTGTTCGTCGTCTCGTCGGTGAACTGGGGACTCTATAACCTGTTCCGCGACCTGTTCCTCGGCGCAAGTCCTCGGCATGGACATCACTGCCTGGGTTCCAAGTGGCGAATTCTCCGGCGGCTGGTGGATCCAGACGATCTTCATTGCCGGCATCACTGCCGTTCAGGCCGCTCTCAATCACTACAGATTGCAGCTGACGCAGGTTCTCACCGACTTCAGCGGCTATCTTATTCTGGCAACCGCCGTGGTGCTGACGCTGGCGCTCCTCGCCTGGGCGCCTTCGACTCAACTTCAGGACGGCTGTTTACGTTCACCAACTTCACCGGCGATGCCGGCGGTGCCGTGTGGCCGCAGCGCACAGGTCGCGCTCTATGTCTTTGCCCTTGGCCTGCTGCATGCCGTCTATACCATCACGGGGTTCGATGCTTCGGCGCACACCTCGGAAGAAACGCGCAACGCCCAGCGCGAGGTGCCCGAAAGGCATGATCCGCTCGGTGTGGTGGTCGAGCGGTGTTCGGTTACGTCATGGTGTGTGCTTTCGTTCTGGCGCTGCCCGACCAGACGGACGCGTCGACCAATACGGTCACCGACGGTGTCACGGCGGGTGCGGCGCAGGGCTGGAACGCTTTCAACTGGCTGATGGCCCAGTCGCCGATGCCGTTTGTGCTCAAGGCGTCTGATCATCATCGGCATCGTGGTGTCGAACTTCCTGTGTGCGCTCGCTGGCGTGACCTCGTGCTCGCGCATGATGTACGCGTTCGCGCGCGACGGCGGCCTGCCAATGTCGGATACCCTGAAGCAAGGTCGAGTACCGCTGATCTCCCCGAGAAGCGCGTTCAGAAGAGCGACGTGCCAGAAGAGGTCCGGCCCGCGCCGCAGCGCTTTTTGGAGTTCCGGTCATGAACGGCAATCTCACATTTGAAGATCTGAAGCGCGAGGTGAAAGCCGGCGCCATCGATACCGTGGTGGCGGCCTTCGCCGACATGCAGGGACGCCTGGTGGGCAAGCGGTTCCACGCCCAGTTCTTCGTCGACGGCGCCTACCAGGAAACCCATGCCTGCAACTATCTCCTCGCCGATGACATGGATATGGAGCCGGTGCCGGGCTACAAGGCGGCCAGCTGGGAGAAGGGCTACGGCGACTTCGTCCTCAAGCCTGATCTCGGCACCCTGCGCCGCACCCCGTGGCTCGCCGGCACGGCGCTCGTCATCTGCGATGTGCTCGACCACCACACCCATGCCGATGTTCCGCATTCGCCGCGCGCCATCCTGAAGAAACAGCTCGCGCGGCTCGCGCAAGCAAAAGATGAAGGCCTACATGGCCTCCGAGCTCGAGTTCTATCCTGTTCGATGAGATCCTACGAGAGCGCCCACGCCAAGGGCTACCGATCGCTTCGGACAGCCGGAACCTACATCGAGGACTATCACATCCTGCAGACCACCAAGGAGGAAGCGGTGATGCGGGCGATCCGCAACGGCCTCCAGGGTGCCGGCATCCCGGTGGAGAATTCGAAAGGCGAAGCGGGACCCGGCCAGGAAGAAATCAATGTGACCTATGCCGAGGCGCTCGAGATGGCCGACCGGCATGTGGTGCTCAAGAACGCCTGCAAGGAGATCGCCTGGTCGCTCGGCAAGGCGATCACGTTCATGGCGAAATGGGACTATGGGCTCGCCGGCAATTCCTCCCACATCCATCAGTCGCTGTGGTCGGCGGACGGCCGGAAGTCGTTGTTCCACGATCCCAAGAGCGATCACGGCATGTCGGCGCTGATGAAACACTACCTGGCCGGGCTGCTGGCGCACGCGAGCGAGATCACCTATTTCCTCGCTCCCTACGTCAACTCCTACAAGCGTTTCATTGCCGGAACGTGGGCGCCCACACGGGCGGTGTGGAGCTTCGACAACCGCACCGCCGGCTACCGGCTGTGCGGGGCGGACAGCAAGGCGGTGCGGATCGAGTGCCGGGTAGGAGGCGCCGACCTCAATCCCTACCTCGCCTTTGCCGCGCTCATCGCCGCCGGACTCGAGGGCATCGAAAAGAAAATGGAGCTCGAGCCGGTGTTTTCAGGCGATGCCTACGATACGAAGCGCAAGGCGCGCGAAGTACCGAAGACGCTGCGCGAGGCGATCGAGGCGCTGGACGGGTCCAGGCTCCTGCGCAGCGCCATGGGCGACGATGTGGTCGACCACTACGTGCATACGGGGCGCTGGGAGCAGTTCGAGTACGACCGCCGGGTCACCGACTGGGAAATCAAGAGAGGGTTCGAGCGAGCGTAAGCAATGGCGATCAGCACCGCCCTACCCAGCCGCAATTTCGGCTTTCCCACGGCAATCAAGTTCGGCAACGGCCGGGCCAGGGAGCTTGCCGATCATTGCCGCGCCGAGGGCATCAGGCGACCGCTTCTCGTCACCGACCCCGGACTGGCGGCGATGCCGATGGTGCGTGCAATCCTCGACAGCCTGACCGGCGCCGGGCTCGGCGCCGCGCTATTCTGCGATGTCCGTCCCAATCCGGTCGAGGGGAATGTCCTGGAAGGTGTCAAGGCTTTCAAGAAGCGGCGATCACGACGGTGTCGTGGCGCTGGGCGGCGGATCGGGACTCGACGTGGGGAAGCTGATCGCGCTGATGCACGGCCAGACGATCTCGATGTTCGATCTCGAAGATGTGGGCGACTGGTGGACGCGCGCCGACGCCAGCAAGATCTCGCCGGTGATCGCGGTGCCGACGACGGCGGGCACCGGATCCGAGGTGGGGCGGGCGGGCGTGGTTACTCATCCCGAGACCCACGAGAAGAAGATCATTTTCCATCCGGCGATCATGCCCAAGGTGGCGATCCTCGATCCCGAGCTCACGGTCGGGTTGCCGCCGAAGCTGACAGCGGCGACCGGCATGGATGCGTTTGCCCACTGTCTCGAGGCCTACTGCACGCCCGTGCTACCATCCGCTGGCTGCCGGCGTGGCGTTGGAAGGCATGCGTCTGGTCAAGGAAAACCTGGCAAAGGCGGTCAGGAACCCCGGCGATCTCGTCGCGCGCGGCAACATGCTCATCGCCTCGTCCATGGGGGCCACGGCTTTTCAGCGCGGACTGGGTTCGATACACGCCCTGTCGCATCCCTTCGGAGGGCTTTATGACGCCCACCACGGCCTGCTCAACGGCATCATCATGCCGTATGTGCTGAAGGCCAATCGCCGCAAGATCGACAAGGAAATCGACCGGGCGGCTGCCTATCTCGGCATCAAGGGAGGGTTTGGAGGGTTCCTCAAATGGGTGCTGGCGCTGCGCAAGGAGATCGGCATTCCGCACGCCCTGAAAGACATCGGGATCGATGCCGGCAAGCTCGATCAGGTTGCGGCGATGGCGGTCAAGGATCCCACCGCCGGCGGTAATCCGGTTTCGTTCAGCGAGAAGCAATATCGGGCGCTCGCCAGGAAATGCGTGGCGGGCGTCCTGTGACCGGCTGGCCGGCTCCCAATAGGTAACGTCAGGCGTTGACCGAGCTTGCCGCAAGCACTTCGGCGATGTTCTTCGCCGATTGCATCGGCGCCATGAGGTGAACGCCCGCCAGCTCGCGCATGCTTCTGAAATCCTCCAGCAGCTCGACGGCAATCCGCTGCCCTTCGGTGCGCGGATCGCGAGCGCTGTCGAGCCGCCTCAGGAGCGCATCGGGGATCGACACGCCGAACAGGGTTTCGCGCATGAAGCGGGCCTGTTTGACGGAGGTTAGAATCCCGGTGCCGATGATGACGGGCAGCCGGCCGATGATTCCCGCTTCGGAGAGCCGCTCCACATAGCGTCTGGCAAGAGAGGCGTCGAAGCAGAACTGAGTTTGGGCGAACTGGGCGCCGGCTTCGATCTTCCTGTGCAGGGCTTCGGGCTTCCAGCCGGGCGGCGGATCGACGGGCGTGTCGGCGCAGCCGATGAACAGAGCCGGCGGGGTGGCGATCGCCCGGCCGGAGGGCAGCATTGCCTTGTCGCGCATGTCGCGGATGAGCGACATGAGCAAGCGTGAATCGAGATCGTAGACCGTCTTGGCCTCCGGCAAGTCGCCGGACTTCGGATCGTCGCCGTGCAGGATGAGCACATTGCGGACGCCCTGTGCGGCCGCGCCGAGCAGGTCACTGATGAGCGCGATGCGATTGCGGTCGCGGCAGGTCAGCTGACAGACGGGCTCCAGGCCCTCGCGGGCCAGGATGGCAGCGGCGGCCAGGCTGGACATGGCGACGCGGGCGCTCGCGGCATCGGTCACGTTGATGGCATCGACGAGACCCGCGAGTGGCGCCACCTTGGTCAGCAGATCGTCGGCGGAGGCGCTCAGGGGCGGCGTTACTTCGGCCGTGAGCACAAAGCGGCCACTCGCCAGTTTTTGCTGGAATGTGCTCATGAGCGCTATCTATCCTGCCCGGGATGTTGTGTCATGGGGCGCATGCCGCCAAGGTGTACGCGCAACTGAGAATTGCCCTTCCAGCATCACGCTGACGATGACGTTGCCCATCGCCTGACAGACACCATCGCCGCCACAGCATTTTCCGGCGAAGTGGAATCACTTCGCCGATAAGAAAATGCGCAGGATCAAATACTTGGAGCACGTTCTTGTCGGAAAAGTGTGTACACTTTTCCGGAACGTGCTCTAGGACAAGTCATGCTGTTGCTCGAGTTTGATGCGGAGGCTTGAATGGGACATATCGATCCCGCCCACTACGAAGCGCTTCGCTTGGCGATGCTGCAGGTCGTCGCGGTGCACGCCAGATTGTGTGCCCAGGAGATCCGCAAGGAGCAACTGGACGATTCCGTGATGGCCGCAATGGGTCGCGTCCCCCGGCACGAGTTCGTGCCGCATGAGCTCGTGCCATTCGCCTACGAGGATACGCCGTTGCCGATCGGGCACCAAAAGACCATCTCGCAGCCGTTCATGGTCGCCTTGATGACCGATCTCCTGGAGATTGGCAAAAGCAACAGGGTATTGGAGATTGGCACCGGACTCGGCTATCACACCGCGATTCTCGCGGAACTGGCTGAAAGGGTCTTCACCGTTGAGCTCATCGAGGAGCTGGCGACGGAAGCGCACCAACGCCTAAAGCACTTGAACTATACCAACGTCGAGACTCGGTTGGGCGACGGATCACGCGGATGGCCGGAGCATTCTCCCTACGACAGGATCATCGTCACTGCGGCGCCGGAAACAATCCCTCAGGCCCTCCTTCAGCAGCTGAAGCCCGGCGGCAAGATGGTGATTCCGGCCGGCCCCGAGGGCAAGCAGAAACTTGTCATCGTGGACAAGCAGAAAGATGGTGCGCTGGAATCTCGCGAAATATTGCCGGTCATGTTCTCGCCCCTGACAATCAGTCATTAGATGGATTTGGATTAAGCAAGCCTTGGGTGAAACGGCTTGCCGCTTTAGTCTAGTGAAAGTCACGGCTCTTGGGGATGCCATAAGCACTACCCAGCAATACGTCGTTGTTTCAGTTTAGTGAAAATCACGGCTCTTTGGGATGACGCGCATCTGGCGGGGATGGCGCGCAGCGGGCTGCCGGTCGTAGCCCGGACGCACGACTTCGTCGGCATGGGCGAGGGGATTGGCCAGGGGCCGCAGGTCGTCAGAAAGAAGGCTGAGCCAGCCGGTCTTGTCCTCGAGCCTGCCGGCAACGACATGGATGATTTCGCCGGCACGCTCGATGCGGCCGCGCACCAGCAGCAAACGGGCGCCCATGACGATGGCGCGGTATTTCTCCAACACCTTCCGCCACACGACGACATTGCACACGCCCACTTCATCCTCGAGGGTTATGAAGACGACTCCCTTGGCGGTGCCCGGTCGCTGGCGCACCAGCACGACGCCGGCAACCGACACGAAAGCGCCGGCCTTCGCGGCCTTGAGCCGGACATTGTCCATCACGCCCTCGTGTGCGCATTTCTCGCGCAGGAAGCCCATCGGATGGCCTTTGAGCGACATCCGTATGGTCTGGTAGTCATTCACCACGTGTTCGGAAGGCGTCATGTCAGGCAGGATTACGGGAAGTTCCACACCCTGATCATCGACGCCCAGCGCTGCGAAGAGCGGCAACGGCCTTGCCCCGGCCAGTCCCTTGACCTGCCAGAGGGCGGCGCGCCGATCGAGCCCGAGCGAGCGAAACGTATCGGCAGGTTGAATCCTTCGCTTCGGCTGGCAGTGATCCATACATCGCACTGTGCATAGAGATCTCTGATAATCTTGTGCGGTGGAAGCCGGTAGGTTGCTTTGCAGCGTTCGACGGGCAGATGTTCATGGCGCTGTTGTCGGCGATGCCGGGACGCGCTGCGAACGGCAGCGCATCGTGCTCGCCGGGGAGCCGCCGAACCCCGAGGAGGTGCCGCCGGGCTGCCGCTTTCATCCGCGCTATCCGAAGGTGTTTTCCCCTGTGCCGGCATTGCACCGCATGGATCGCAACTATCTGGGTCACAGTCAGGTGACGCCATCAACGCCATCCTCGCCGCCGCCGGCTACAACTTCCGCCTCCTCCTTAGGGCTCGTCCATAAATAAATCGGTCAATTCGGTGTTCGACGTGACTGCTTTCGCCGGTTTGGCGAGATCGTATTGTTCCAGTCGCCATGGAACGAGTGAGGGAGAGGTTGACGGCGGCGAGTTGAGCATCGGAAACTTTGACGCCTTTTGGGATACTTGTTTTTGTCCAGTTCGGCGTGGACGGTGAGGCCGGTATCGGTCGTGGTCGCGGCGATCAGCTGAACGATTGTGCGATAGCTGCGCAGCGGCTTGCCCCGCCAGTTGATGGTGATGAACGAGAACAGGCGATGTTCGATCTTGTTCCACTTGCTGGTGCCGGGCGGCAGGTGGCAAACCACAATGGGAAGCTTGATCTCGTCGGCCAGCCTCTGAAGTTCGACTTTCCATAGCCGCACCCGATATCCGTTGCTGCCGCCACCGTCGGCGGAAATCATCAGCCGTGTGGCCTTGCGGTGGCGCTTCCTTCCCATCGTCCGCCACCACCTGTGGATCGCATTGACGGCAAAGCTGGCGGTGTCGTGATCGGCCGACGCTGACCCATCCGACATTGTTGGTGATGTCGTAGACGCCGTACGGCACGGCACGGCCCAGCTTGGGATCGATGAAATCATGAATGTTGACCGGTTCGGGGGTGCCTTTGGGGCGCCAGTCGCGGCCGTTGTTCTTGAAATTGCCCACCAATTCCTTCTTTTTCGTGTCAACCGATATGACCGGCTCACCGGCGGTGAGGAACGCCATGGCCTGGGTATTGATGTACTGAAACTGGGCGTCGCGGTCGATGTGCTTGCCTTCTCGGGTCTTGCGGTTGGCCTGCAAGCTGTAGCCCATGCTATGCAGAAGATCACCAACCACGGTCGGGCAAACCTTGTGCCCCCGTCTCGCCAGCCCCTTTACAAGATTGCGCGGTCGCCGCGCGTTGCAGGTTCAACTAGGCTCTTAGGTCGGCCACAAGCATTGGGTCCTCAATCGTCTTCTTCTTGCGCCCGCCGCCCGCCTTGCGAATGCGCCCGGGCGGGGCCGACACCTTATGGCGAATGTCGGACAATCCATGATAAATCGTCGATCGCGCCAACCCGCTGATCCGCGCCATCAAACTGACCCCGCCTAGTCTAGGCGAGTCGCTGCCGGGCTACCTCGCGCAGGTGACCTTCGCTGGTGGTGCCCTCGATCACGACCTCGGCGCCCCGGCCGCGGAGTTCCAGGGTGGCGACCGCGTTGCCGAAGTACGGCCCGGCCAGCTTCTCCCAGCGCACGGTTGGCCAGCACACCCCGGCGGAGCGCGCGAGGGCCCGGGTGACCGAGGCCGGCCCGGGGTTCCAGCATAGCTTCATCAACTGGCGCATCGCCGCCGGCGTCTGGTTGTGGATCGGCGAGCAGGTGAGCTGGTGCACCGGCGTGCGCACCCGCGGGTCGTCGAACCGTGCCCGAGCCACGTAAGAGTGATGCACGTCCCCGGAGAGCACGCTGATCGAGGCCGGCAGCGCGTGCGCGGGCCCGGTGCCGACCTGGTCGCCGGTTGTACCCGGCGCGCCGCTGCCGATCCGGGCGAAGAGCGCGCCGAGGGCGTCGAAGGAGCGCCGGAACGCGGCCCAGTGCTCTAGGTCCCAGGCCCGGCGCATCTGTTCGGCGAGCCGGGCCACCCAGGCCCGGCGCGAGTCGGCGAGGCGCTCGTTCCACGACTCGACGTGATGCAGACCCGGCGGGAGCAGCCAGGGCAGAGAGGTGCCGACCACCAGGTGGTCATACACGCCGTGCGCCTGGTCCAGGAACCAGGACCACTCGCCGGGCGCCAGCATCGCCCGGGCGCACGGTTTGAGCACCCGGCTGCACCGGTTGTCCAGCATGACTAGGCGGGTCCGGCCCAGATCAAGAGAGTAGCTCCACTGGTACTGCACGGCCCGCCAGCGTTCGGCGTCGTGCGCCACGTCAGCCTCCGTGTCGACCCGCTCGCCGAACTCGCACAGTACGTCGGTGGCGTCCTCGGCGGCGACCACCTTGACATAGAGCGGGTCCTCGGCAATCTCGTCCGGGGAGAGGTTGCCTAGGTGCTGGTAAACCCAGTAGGAGGCGAGCCCGCTGCGGATCCGCTCGGTCCACCAGTCCTGCCCGCGCATGTCCGCCCGCCAGGAGGCCGATATATTCCAGTCGTCGATCACCTCGTGGTCGTCGAAGATCATCACGCTGGGCACGGTGGAGAGCAGCCAGCGGATCTCCGGGTCGCGCCAGGACTTCTAGGTAAAGCTTGGTGTACTCGTCGAAGCTGATCACCTGGTTGGCCGGGGCGTTCCCCGGCCGTCGCCGCCGTCGCCTGAGAAGCCGCTTTATCGTCGGCGAGGTGACGTCGGCGTAGACCTGGTCGCCGAGGAGGACCAGCAGGTCGGGCCGGTCGATCGGCTCCGGGGCGGCGATCAGTCGCCGGGCGTACGCGTCGAGCGCGTCCGAGGAGAGCCGCCGGGTGGCGGCGTGCTGGGTGGTCTCCCGGCACGAGCCGAAGATCAGTCTCACCGGCTGGTCGCGGTCGTCGGCGGCCCGGGTACGGATTACGCTAGGTGGGAAGCCGCTCTCAGGCACCGGCCAGGCCATCTCGTCGTCAATCAGCACCTCGTAGCTCGCCGCGCTGTCCGGGGCCAAGCCCTCCACCACGACGAGAGCGTAGTGGTGGTCGTACGCGGAGAAGGTCGGCGCGGTGCCCGAGGCGCCACCGACCGCGTGGACGGTGACCACCGCGGGCGCGCTGGTCTCGACCCAGACGGTCGCCTGGGTGCCGACCACCCGCCGCAGCAGGGGACCGATGAGCAGGCGTGTGGCAGGCATGGTGGACCTTCGCGTTGAGCGAGCTTCATGTTTACTCCCCAGCCGGCGGTCGCACCACTGCTGGAAGGCCCATGCGCGGGCTGGTTCCGTAGCCCGTTGGCATCCACAACACCGAACACCGTCGCAAGGTGAAGGTTGCACTCAAAGTACCTGAAGGGCCACCGACCCTTCATCCTTGCAAATCAATGTTTCACCGCCGTTAGTGTCCGATGGCGTCGATCCTGTTTAGGGTCCTGGCTGTGTGAAAACGCGCCTCATGTTATGATTCGTGCATGATCTGAGCGGGGGTTCAGATGAAGCGCTTCGTTGATGGTGCGGATCGCGAGCAGAGCACGCTATTTCCGGAATGCCTGGAAGACTGGATCGGCGAGGACAATCCGGTTCGCGTGATCGACGTCTTTGTCGACGAACTCGATTTCGCCGAGCTTGGGTTCAGCGGGGTCGATCCCGAGGCAACCGGCCGTCCTTCATATCATCCGTCGGTACTTCTGAAGCTCTACATCTACGGCTATCTCCATCGGATTCAATCGGGCCGCCGGCTCGAGCGTGAGGAGGGCGTAACGTTGAAGTGATGTGGCTCACGGGCCGTCTTGTTCCCGATCACAAGACGATTGCGGATTTCCGCAAGGACAATGGCCATCCGCCGGGTCTGCGCCCGGCTGCGCTCTGTTGCCTCCCTTTACCTTCGGGACCTTCAAGGGTGCTTTACGCTCCTGGGTCCTGCAATCAACGCCCCCTCGAAGTGCGGGTGGCGAAACTTTGGAGTTGGAAAATGCTATTTTGGCTCTATGAAATTCCAGCCCTCTCGGTGGTTGGCTTATTCACTGCGCTTTTTGTGGGGCTTTGCTGGCTGGGCATCTTCTTGGTCCGCCCCTTTGCGCGGGCAAGTCTGGACTAGCCTTTCTATCGGTCAGCGTCGTGGATTGCACGGAACCGGCGGCGGCAGCACGATCGGCAAAAGTGATCCCGGTGCAGAGTAAAGCGCTAATCGTCAACGGTCGGGGCAAGAGACGGGGTCAAGACGAGGAGACGTAAATCCACTTGTGCACGTCACCTCGCCGTGGAGACGAAGCCCACGAGCGGCACAGCGCCATATACACAAGCCGCCGCGCACGACCCGGCCAGCATCACTCATAGTTAATTGCCCCTTGTCTTGGCGTTTCACCCTCTTTCAGCATTGATCCGCGCCGCTGGGCCGCAGTAGGTTTCGAGCTGGTGATGTGTGCAAACGAACCAATCCATGCGGCTTGGCGTAGACCTCTTTACGATGGGTTTGAAGCAAGCGATTTCTCAGTATCGGGCGGCCTCTATTTCAAGAAAAACCCGGAACAAGATGCCGGAGCGGTCGAGTTTCAAAACCAGGTAACTTATAGAGGCAAAGGGGCACTGAAGCTCAGTGTTAGACCTAGCGTAGAAAAGACGGCGCAGAGCTTAAACAGCCAGCGCGCAGAGATTTGGGAACGAAAGAAACTTTGGGTCCCCTATGACCAAGGGATTTGGTATGGCTTTGCAGTTAAGTTTGCCGAACCAATTCCCCAGGACGATCATCACTATGTCATCGCGCAGTGGAAACGTGAAATCGCCGGCACGAAAGGAGATTTCAGTCCCTTTCTCGCGCTTCGTTTGAAGAAGGGGAAGCTGTTTGCCACTGTCGAAACAAATCTGGTGACAGCGACCCGGGTTGATCCCAAAGGGCAAGCAGCTCAATGTGAAAACGGCGAAACGGCTGTGTGGTTGCGGCCCGAAACGAACCAGACCCGCGCTCTGGTTGCAACCGACCCTAGTTGGACGAGAGAGGGCAGCGAGCGCTTTGGTGCTTGCACGAGAGAAATTGTCGCGATCAACCGAGGCAACTCGCTGCCCACGCCACACTCGGGCTGGATCGATTTTGCCATCTATTCAAAACCCGGCCCCGATGGCACGGGACACATAGAAATCTATGCCAATGACAAGTGGGTCGTGACAATACGGGGGCGCATCGGCCACAGCGAGAAAGGGCTCGGACAGTATCAGTATTTCAAATTCGGCCCCTATCGAGCCACTCATGACGGTGGCTGGACTTTGTACTTTGACGAGTTCCGGCGCAGCCCCAATTGTGCCGATGTTCTCAAGCTGGTGTCTTGCCCCTAGCAGGCTGCTGAAATAGTTAACTGAGTGGAGTGATTTTCTCCGGATACGGACCAAGTCGTTATCGATTGTCCGCGCCTTGCGCGGCTTGGCAAACAGATTTTGCTCATTTTCGGCTCGAACTCTCAACTCCGGACAAACTCATCCCACAGCCGCCAGAATGTTGCGGATGCGGACGAGATTGTAGGCCGCTGCGGTGAGCACGAAGAACCACTCGACCAGCTTGCGCCCGCAGTGTCTGGTCTTGCGCATGACACCCACCGTCTTCATCCAGCCAAAGGGTTCCTCGATCCGCTTGCGGCTGATCTGGCTGGTTCGGTAGCCGGGATGGCGCGTGGTCCGCGCATCGATCGCCGAGCGGCGCCGCTTGTTGTTCTGGGCGACATGCGGCACACAACCCTGTTCACGGCAGCCCGCGACGAAGGCGGCGGTGTCGTAGTTCTTGTCGGCGCCAACGGTGCTTCCCGGACCGGCATTGCCGGCGATCATGTCGAGGGCAGCTTCGCGCTCGGCAGTGCCGGTGGCCTCCGTCAGCTTGGCATCGACGATGAGACCATGGCGGTTCTCGGTCATGATGTGGCCCATATGGCACAGCTTGGCCTCCTTGCCTTGACCCTTGCGGAACAGCCGCGCGTCGGGGTCGGTCGTGGAAGCGTGGGTTTCATTGGATCTCTTCTCGCCATGGAAGTCGCGCTCGCCATTGCGCCCACCCCCTTGCGCGGGCGGCTTGCGGCCATCCTTCGGCACAAAGCTCTTCATGCCGGCCCACGCCTCGATCAGTGTGCCATCCACCGAGAAGTGCTCGCTCGACAGCAGCCCGCGCACCTGGGGCAGATTGAGGACCCCGGTCATGAACTTGGCGGCAACTTCGCCGTCAAGAAGCCGGTCGCGGTTCTTGCAGAACACGGTCGCGTCCCACACCGCATCATCCATCGACAGACCCACGAACCAGCGGAACAGCAGATTGTAGTTGAGCTGCTCCATCAGCTGCCGCTCGGAGCGCACACTATAGAACGCTTGCAGCAGCAACGCGCGCAGCAGCCGTTCGGGCGGGATGCCCGGCCTTCCATCTCGCGCGTACAGTCGCGCAAATGTCCGCGACAGACTGTCCAGCACCTCGTCAACCAGCGCCCGGATCGGGCGCAGCGGATGGTCCGCAGAAACCCGCCGCTCAAGATCCACATAGCTGAACAATTGTGCCGGCCGCTCGTCAATTCCGCGCATCGCCTACCCCTCGACACTCGCGAATCAATCGCAGAGAATCATGCCGGCACGGAATCACATCCAAACCGTCTCGAAAACAGACTTTTTCAGCACCCTGCTAGTCTTACTGCGTCATGAACGACTTCGAGACGGGGGTCTCCGGATTTGAGTTGCGCAGCAGGGGCATCGCGACAGAGTCCTGACCATTGCAATGATTAATCGCCGGCGCATGGTTGCGACGGAGTTCGGAATATGGCGTTCGGGTCGCAGCGGCGGAGCCCCTGGGTCGATAACCGTCGGGAACCGCAAGTTTCTTGAACAACGTGGTGGAACGAGGTCCACAGGGGGGAATCCTCTCCCTCTCGGAGATCAGGAATCCGTAGGCTGCTATGCACAGCGTGGCGTGGTGATGAAATCCGCGCCATCCGCGCCCTTCGAAATGTCCGAGCCCGACCTCCTGCTTGAGTTCCTGATAGTCGCGCTCGATGCGCCAGCGCAGTTTGGTGATGTCGACCAGCGAGCGGAAGGCGATGTCTGGCGGAAGCGTTGAGAGCCAGTAATTGCTCGGCTCGTCCTCGCCCTTTGGCCACTCGATCAGTAGCCACTCTTCTGGCCGGATGCCGGTGAGATTGTAATCACGATGCGCGACACGAACGCGCATGCGCGCAAAGCGCGAGGACAGTCGCTCGGACGTCCCCTCCCGCCACTTGATCGTACGCCAAGCGCGCTTTGGCAGGCCGAGAGCGATTTGCTTGACCGAGAGCGGCTGATGCCTGTCGTCCCGGCGAATGAGCTTCGGCGGTCGCCCGCGACCCGACCACTTTTTCGGCGGCAGCGGCATCATACCCAATGCCCACACAGACGTCTGCGGCAGGATGCCGGCGACATAGCACAGCGCCAGCGCGCTAATGCCGGCGCGCAGGTCAGTATTGCAGCCATACCCCGCGTCCATCAGCACCACGCCGCGAGGAAGGCCAGCCCTGCAGGCCGCATCGATCTGCTCAAGCGCGATCTCGGGCTTGGTCTTGAAGCAGACATCCTCAGGCACGCCCGTCTTGCGCCGACGGTTGCTGTCCCCCGCCCAGTCTTCCGGCAGATACAAACGGTAGGCCACCGGCAGACTTGCATGGTGATTGGCAAGCGACAGCGACACCGCAACCTGGCAGTTATCCTGCTTGCCGAGCTGGCCGCAATATTGCCGTGCCACGCCAACCGAGTGCCCGCCCTTCTTCGGAAAGCCGGTGTCGTCAATAATCCACGCTTCAACCGGACCGTGACGCTCAATCGCCGGCAACACCATCTCGTGAACCTTGGCCAAGACCTTCTCGTCCGACCAAGCCGCGTTGCCGACGAAATGCAACAGCGACTGATGCTGCGCCGCCGTCCGACCAGGCGCCGTCACCGCCGCCATCGGCTCGACGCTCTTGCGCTCGCACGGCATCATCAGGCCGACGCAATAGTCTCGCAAAGGCCCAGCACGGTCGGCGTGACCAATCACCCTCACAAGCCCCTCGACATAAGCCGAAAACCGCGATTCACTGTCGTCTGCCGCTCGGAGATCCATATCAGCCCCCTTCCGCCGATGTCTGAATCTCTCCGCTTATCTGAGTCGGATCGCGCCCCGCCCGCGACTTTCTGACTCAGTAAGACTAGTGTGGTAGGCGGTCAAAAAACACGTCGCCGAAGCATGGATACCGCCGAACGTCCTTGACCGATATCGGCGATGACAGAGAGACCGCTCGGACAACCAAGCGATCTTCTCCTTTGCAACCTGGCTCTAATTGTGGATTGACGTGATCTGCATCGCCCGCTTCGCCGCGGCGATCACGCTGCTCTCGACCTCGGCTATGGCGGGGCAAATCTCGATCCGCGACGATGAGGGCGGGTGGTGTCGTTCAAGAGTATCTGGCCCGGCTAGACAGGTGGGACGCGGAAAGGCAGCGGGTCGTAATCGAGTGCCTCTCCGCGCCTGCGCGATGATGCGCTGAACACCCAGATCAGCAGCATTGTGTAAACACTGCCCAACAGTAACGCTTTCCAAATGGATTTCATGATGCATCCTCCCGATCAAAGATACGGCCATTTCACCTTGATCCAGGTTCAGATCTCTTCGAATCGCTGCACGGTTGTATGTAAGGGTACCCTATCGTCCATCCGCTCCCTGGCGAGCTTTCTCCGCGCCTGCGCGATGTGCCCGGCGACATATCGTAAGACCGGCGGCTCGTGCTCGCGGCCGGAACTCCTTTGAGCCAGGCTTCTTTCCCGTCCCAGGGAGCCCGACAGCTCTGTCAGGCATTTAATTGCGCTGCGTACGTCGTTCCGTCCCTGCTGTTTCGTGATCATCGTGCATCCCCCAGTGGCAACTCCCGCGAGCATTCACACACACACAATTCACACCGCAACGATTTAGTGACATCGGCATGAAAATAACTTTCGACCTGTGCGGTTTTGGCCACAAGCCGTAAATCGCTTAGAGTACCGCTGAAACCATGCGGGACAGGTCATGGCGCACACGGAAGAGGTGAGACCCCATCGAACGGCTCTAGGTGTCGGGATCATCCTGGAGTCGGTCCTGACGATGGCCTTTGCGGACGCCGTGGTGAAGCTCGTCAGTGCGAACCTAACGCTGTGGCAGGTCTTTGTCGCTCGCTAGTTGCAATCCCGATTCTGATCGCGCTCTTGATCGAGACCGGCGTCGGTCTCAGACCGCGATCACCAACGTGGGCCTTCGTTCGTAGCGTGCTCCTGGTCCTCACCTGGCTTGCCTTCTACGCCGCGCTTCCCGTGCTCAGTCTGTCCGTGGCAGCGGTTGCCGTCTACACCAGCCCGATCATGATTGCCCTGCTTTCCGCTGTGCTGACTGGCGAACCGGCTACCGGGCGCCAATGGGGCGGTGTCCTGCTGGGCTTTCTCGGTGTAATTGCAATCTTAAAGCCCGGCACCGGTGCCTTTTCGTGGTTCACAATATCGCCACTGCTGGGAGCTGCTTTCTATGCTCTTGCGATGCTTCTCACCCGGAGCAATGCCAGGAAGGGGCGCCGCTCACCTTGTCACTCGCCCTTAACATCCCGTTTGACCCGCTTGCGGTTGACCCTGAAGCCTTCCTGCCCGAGCATCAGGGCGATCCGCCGCGCCCCCAGGAAGGGATGACTCAGGAACAGCTCGTCGATCTTGCGCATCACAACGAGCTCTTCCGGGCTTGTCCTCCTGCGCTCCCGGTAGACGCCCGAACGGGCAAGCGAGAGAAGCGTGCACTGGCGTCGGATCGACAGCCGGGGATGTTCCCGGTCGAGCTTCTTCTCGCGGTCCGGCTTGCTCATCGCCCGGACCTCCCGGCTAAAAAATCTCTCTCCACCGTCAACTCGCCGATCTTGGCGTGCAGCTCCTCGATCTTCCGGCGTGCCCTGACCTCCGCCTCCTCCCCGCTGCCCGGATCGAATGCCCGCGCAGCCTGCTCCTGCAGCTGCTTCTTCCACGCATACACCTGATTGGGATGGACCTCGTAGCGCACCGCCAGATCGGCAACGCTCGCATCCTCGCGCAAAGCCTCCAGTGCGATCCTCGCCTTCAGCCCCGCATCAATCCGCCGTCTCGTCTTCTTCGTCATTCTCCGCTCCTCTCCAGTTTGGAGCGGCAAACTATCCAACTAAGCTCCTGGTCCCAAAAACGGGATCCACTTCAGGCCTGCTCGTCGCGGCGCCATCTTCGAAAAAGGTACCAGTTGAAGAAACTGCTACGGCGTAAGCGCCTGTCGGCGAGGAATCGTTCCGTCTCCAGAAAGCAGAGTCACTGCAAAGAGCTGAAATCAGCGGGGAAATCATGCCTGTGTTTAGCCGGTTGGCGCCTGCAGCGAGACGCCGATTTCGGCCCTTGGCGTCGTCGTCGATGTTCGGGGCAGCTCGGATTGACCAGGGAACCCCGAAGGATATTCGGGAGTTTGTTATTCCCGCAAAAGCACTCCATCCCTCGCCAAGCAAGGTAGTATTCTTGGAGAAGTTACATCACTTGAGCACCGCATCAAGTATTTGACGCGATAGCGGCCGCTTGCGGGAGGTCACCGATGAGCGAACAACAAGTCACCATCAACCGAGAGACCTGGCGACGGTTCGCCCGGGTCGTCAGGAGTTTCTTGACATCGGAGGTTCGCTGGCATGCTCGAGGCATGTTCGCCCTTCTCATCGCCTTTGCGTTGACAGTCAACGTTTTGAATGTCGTCAACAGCTACGTCGGCCGTGACTTTATGACGGCAGTCGAACACCGCGACTGGGCCGGCTTCACCCACCAAACCGTCCTGTATATAGCTGTTTTTGCGGCCTCGACCGGGGTGGCAGTCTTCTACCGATTCATTGAAGAGCGGCTTGGGTTGTTCTGGCGGGTCTGGCTGACCCGGCAGATTACCCGGCGATACCTCGCCGAACAGACCTACTTGCGGCTCAAGAAGATTGCCACAGTCGGGAATCCCGACCAACGCATCGCCGACGACGTCCGGGCCTTCACAGCAACAGCCCTGTCGTTCATGCTCATGTTCCTCAACGGGGCGTTGGCAATACTCTCCTTTTCAGGAGTACTCTGGACCATCAGCCCGCTGCTGTTCACGGTCGCTGTCGGGTATGCGGTGATCGGCACACTGGCGGCGATTTACATCGGCCGGCCCCTGGTCGGGCTCAACTACCGTCAGTCTGATCAAGAGGCCAATTTCCGTTCGGAGCTGATTCACGTCCGGGAGAACGCCGAGTCTGTTGCCCTGTCGCGCCGCGAAGGCCGGTTGAGCGCCCGACTGTTGCGGCGAATCGACGGCTTGGCTGAAAACTTCCGCCGCATCATCACGGTCAACATCAACCTCGGGTTCTTCACGACCGGGTACAGCTACCTCATCCAGATCATCCCGACGCTGGTCGTAGCCCCGCTCTTCATCCGTGGCGAGGTCGAGTTTGGGGTGATCACGCAATCGACAATGGCCTTTGCGCATCTCATCGGTGCATTCTCGCTCATCATCAATCAGGTCCATTCCCTCACGATATTCGCCGCGGTGATCGCCCGGCTCGGCGCATTAGGCGAGGCCGTCGAGCACTTGCCCCCGTCCGATGCGACGGATGTTGTGACTGTCGAGACCGACAATCGAATCGGGTACGAGGATTTGACGGTATTCGATCCCCGGAACGGCCAAGTGTTGGTCAAGGATTTGAGCCTGGAAGTTGCGCGCGACACCCGGGTTCTGATCGCTGGGCCGAACGAAGCCGCGAAGGCGGCGCTTTTCCGGGTCACTGCCGGTATGTGGCGTGCGGGAGTCGGGAAGGTTTTTCGTCCTCATCTGGACGCGATCTACTTTTTACCACAGCGGCCGTATCTGCCGCCGGGGACACTCCGCCAAGTCCTGCTTCGCACGGGCCAGGAAAAGGTCGTGTCCGAAGACGTTGTTGTAACCGCCCTTCATGACGTCGGGCTTCGCTCGATACTGGAACGAGTCGGCGGGCTGGACGTCGAGCACGACTGGCCGGCTGTTCTGTCTCTGGGAGAGCAACAGCAGCTCGCTATCACACGGGTGATTCTCGCCCGGCCTGCATTCGCCATTTTGGACCGGATCGACTCCGTACTCAATCCGACGCAGGTCCGCCGGTCGCTCAGGCTAATGGCCAAAAACGACATTACTTGGGTTATGTTTGCCGAGTCTCCCGAGTCAGTTGAATCGTACGACGCAGTTTTGGAGATCGATACCAACGGCGCGTGGCGTTGGAGGAATGTATCCTCACCTTCGAGCGCCCCGACCCGTTTGAAAGGACCCTCTTCTTCCCTGGCAGGTACGTGACCAGACGCTTCGCCAGTTCAGCTATTGGTTCACCGCTGCTCGATATAGAGCGGCATGCCGTCGCGGGGGCGCAGAGTAACACGCGCGACCGGGTACGGCCGATGCCCGGGGACCACCTTGAAACGATAGGCGTGAACCAAGAGCGCCAGAATGACAGTCGCCTCGATCATCGCGAAGCTCGCGCCGATACAGACGCGCGGCCCCGCGCCGAAGGGCAGGTAGGCAGACCGCGGACGCGCCTTGATCTGCTCCGCCGTAAAGCGGTCAGGATCGAAGCTATAGGGATTTTGCCAGATGCGGCGATTGCGGTGGAGCGGGTAGATCGTGATGGTGACTTGTGTGGCCGAGGTCAACTGTTCGCCGCCGAGCGCCAGTGGAGCCAGCGGCTGGCGCGAAATGGCCGTCGCCGGCGGATACAATCGCATCGATTCCTGCAGTACCTGTCGGGTGAACGTGAGCCGCTCGACATGCTGCGCGGCGACGGCACTGCCGCCGATAGTAGCCTGCGCCTCCGCCGCGACCTGGTCTTGTACCTGAGGATACTTGGCCAGCAGCCACAGCGTCCAGGTCAGCGCCACGGCTGTCGTTTCATGTCCTGCAAGGATGAAGGTCGCAAGATTGTGCATCAGCTCGTCGTCGCGCATCGTGCGGCCGGTTTCCTCATCATGCGCTTGGAGTAGCAGATCGAGGAGATCGGCACGACCGGACGGCATCTGCCGCCGGTGCGCTATGAGGCGCGCGGCTTCACGATGAATATGCTGGCGCGCTCGCGTCGCTCGCAGCCGGCCCGGATACGGTAGCCAGACCGGGGCGCGGAACGCGGCTAAAATGAATCGCCACGAAAATGTACCCAGTACTGTGGTTAAGGCTCGCGCAAACTCTTGCGCATCGAGGGCACCAACGCCACCGAGAATGGTGTCGACAATCACCTCGAATGTCGTTTGCGCCATGGCTTCAGCGACATCGACCGGACGCTCAGATGGCGCCACTCGCCAGCGTTCGACCTGTCGCATCGCCATCGTGCTGAACGTGGGAACCAGAGCGAGTAGCTTCTCATGCCGGAAGGTGGGCGCGGCAGCGCGCCGCTGCCATTTCCAGTCCGCACCTTCTGCCATGAACAACGAGGTGGTGCCGAGCATCGGCGACAAAAGCTGTCGCGCCATATCGCTTCTGCGAAACAGGTCCGCCCGTGCCACAAGAATGTCGTGGATGAGCTCGGGCTCGCTGACCAGGACTGAATCCAGGAGCTGGGAGCGATATCGTACCAAACCCAGCTCATCATAGAGCGCCCGGGGATAGCTCTCGATCACGTTGCGAAATGCTGCGCGGAAAGAAAAGTGATCCGGCGGTTCGAAGGGAACGAGATCGGAGTCTGTCATGGGGGCAGACAATAGTGCTTGAGCCTAGTTCGGCGTCGTAGGTCTGTCTGCGGCGAGGTGTTTCAGAGCGCCCTCACACAGCTGACGAGCAAGGGTATCTCTCAGTCAACGGGATGCCCATACAGGGCCGGTGATAGTTGACACTGCGCTTAAAGGGACGGATCACATAATGAATTCCCGGCGTCGCCCGCGCAGTGGACGCTATCCAAAAAAGCCAAACGACGTGCCATTTTCAAATAGTCGTCCATCTTCTCGGCCCGACGAAGGACATCTCGCCCCTGAGGATATTGTAGAGCTGGGGCAACTCGTCGAGTCGCGTGCGCCGCAAAAGTCGCCCGACCGCCGACATGCGATCATGGTCCGCCCCCCGTCGGTGCAAGCGATCATGCGCGGCGGCCGTGGTACGAAACTTGTACAGCTTGAATGATCGGCCTCGGATGCCCGGCCGCTGCTGACAGGATGTCAGCGGCAGCCCGACATCGATCGCCACCAGCGAGGCAATGAATAGGATCAACGGCGCCATCGCCACGATGAGAGCGAGCACGGCGATGATATCTAGTGCCCGTTCCACGCGCCAATACGGCCGTCGCGCACGGGTATCCCAAGGTCTTGACATCTGTAGTCGTCGTCCCCCCAACGCATCGCGCCTCACCCGAATTCCGAGGTCACAGCGATTCGAAGGCAAAGGATCCTACGCCAAGCTGGGTGGCCCAATCAGGGGAGTTTGCAAATAATGGTTCACTGTCTCCCGGTTGCAACAGACTGCAGTTATCGAATGGTTGCGTGCAGGACAGACTCCCGTTCAACCTGGATTAAACGGGGGCACTCATTTCATTCACGTGCTGGGCTCGGACGCCCGCTGGCGCGATTGTCCAGCGGATTACGGTCCCTACACGACTGTCTACAACCGGTTCAACCGCTGGAGCCGAGTCGATCGGTCCGGCGGCGCATGCCGTTCCGAGATGCGCCGAGCCTCAAGGTTCCTCGCCTTGACCCTCCATCCTTGTCTCCGACCGCCTCACGCAGCCCAAGCGCGGCCAACTGCGAGCACTGAGCCACAACTGCCGACGCCACTATCCCCATAGCGCGCGTTGAAGGTGGAAGCCGACCTTCATGTCCTTCGCCCAAGAAGGAACGAGCCCCCAACGCATAGGCGCGAGCGTGCGTGCCCCTTCCTTCGAGGTGACGATCGGTAGACGCTCGGTCGGCGGCACGTTCCAGATTGGGCGATAATCGTGCTCAATCACTTTGTCGAGCTTGAGACCTATCCTGATTTCAGACCAATCCTCGGGAAGGCGAACGCAACCACACATACCTTTGCTCCCTGTCCCCATTCGAAATAGCGGCCCATTTGAAATTCAGAAGCCGACCGAGCCAGCTCCGGCGTACCGAACGGTCGGCGCACGCGCAGTCGCGAGACTTCGTCGCTGAGCATGTGCGGGCCGATGGGCGACGGGTCGGGGTCGCCGGCACCGGCCCAAAATGGTCGACGCGATGACCTTGATGTCAGCGGACACTCTGCTTAACTCGTCAGGGATGACGAGTAGCCAACTCCCACTCATGATGGGCAATCTCGAGATCGCCAGATTTGCGAAGGCATAAATCAGGTTTGCGAAGAGGCATAAAATCATGTGTAGGTCCCCCAGAGTCCTTTTCTTGCTCACTATGCTAGGCGCGCTGATCGCGGCCTCTCCGCTGGCTGATGCGCGGAAGGGCGGAGGATCAATTGGTGGCGGCGCCCCGACTATTTTTATTCCGCCTAGCGGAGGTGGTGGCGGCGGCTTCGACGGTGGTGGCCGTGGTCATGGCGGCGGTTTGGACGGCGGCGGCCGTGGTCATTCGGGTGGAGGAGATTCCTTCGTCAGGCACGGTGGCGGTAGCGGTGACTTCCAGATCAGGGATGGCGGCGGCGGTGACCTGTATATCAGGCGTGGCGGCGGCAACATCGATAACTGGCATGGCCGGGTGGGTCGGGGGCAGTTCTCGACGGAAGAGTTTACGCGGCGCTCCGTCGGAGACGGCCGGCGGAAGCGACAAAGTTTATGGATTTATGAAGACGGCGAATCCGGTTCGCGAAAATATCCTCGCTTCGACGGAAAGGTGCGGCAGAGCGACATCTCGAAGCGGCATCGACGGGATTTTGACGATGATAAGCATGAACGTCATCGTAAGCGCCACGGAAAGTTCAGGCACTTCCATGACCGTTGGTGGTGGTCCTACCCGTGGTGGCTTTACGACGCATACGCAACCTCCTCCACATACGATGATGCCCATGTGGAATGGTGCTTGAGGCGCTATCGCTCATACAACATCCGCACCAATACTTTTGTGACGTACAAGGGCAAGATTCGCGAGTGCATCAGCCCGTATGTATAGAATGCCCGTTCAGTGAGATTGCCGCCGCCGTCTAGCGTAATGCTCGACGGCGCGCGACGCTGCTACTCCGGGCGCTCTCTCTAGGCGTTCCTCATGTACGGCGGGCGGAGGCAAAAGTGCAGCGTCTGAGGGTCTCTCAAAGGCTTCCTCATGTACCGCCAGCCTTTCGTAACTCACCGCCAATCTTATGAAGATCACTCTCATCGGGGGAAATCGTGTACTTTCGGCGAGCTCCCAGCATTCGCTTGCCTTCAAGCGGAATCGCTCTGCCCAGGACATGAGGTACGTCCAAAATGGGAGCGCCGCCCCGACACTGGTATCCCGGAAAAACTCATGATTCGCTAGAAGCGAACCGCCGAGGAGCCCGCGGGTTTGCCGGCCGCTCGTCATTGGGTAGCCATGCGATCACGCTGCGCGGCGTTAGGGGATAGTCTCTCATTCGCGCGGCGGACTACTTTTTCTGATTGAGCTCGCGGCGCTCGTGAACCTCTTCTGGTTGGGTTAAGATGCGAGGCGTTACCCGCGCGGGGCAAAACGCAGTTGTCGCCTACTGGAAGCTATGCCGCGGAACGGGGTGCCTGTCGCCGAGGAGTTGGAAGGTTTCAACCACACGAAACGAGTACTGACTTTGGGGAACGATCAGCATGACACCCGTTTTGAGCCGCTCCTTGGGTACTTGCCCATTGCTGAGGCTTTCCTTCGCGTCAGGCATCTGAAAAAGCCAACAAGAATCGAGTTAATTGTTGGCGGAACAATCATTGCCGCAATTGGCCTCTGGATTTATTTTTCCCCCTATCAAAGCTGCGCGCGGGCGCGAGCGGCGGAGGCAGCGGCGCGGGTGGTGGTAGCAGACAAAGGCGTTCCAATGCGCATTAGAGTAGCTCAACGATTAGTGCAGGTAGAAGCAGAGCAGAAAGCACGGCGAGTGTGTAGGTAGTCGAAATCATCCTGCCCCTCCGTTGGAGGACCGGCCGCTGAAAAGAGGTCTTGAACGTGGGCAAAGCCATGTCGCGCTCGACGGGTCGGAGATCGACGAAAAGCTCCTGGCGATCGACTGGAGGACATTCTCCGATCGTGAAGCGGACGGCGCGTTATATAAGATTTGTCCAACCGACAGTTGTCCACCCGCCGGGCGCACCAACTCGGGCGGCCAGCCGACTTCGACCCGCGAAAATCGCACCCAAACATCTCGGCGTCGATTTGCTTCGGGCTTGACTTCGGAATTGCACGCCTCTAGACGCCGCGCCCCGGATTTCCGGGGGTAGTAAGGAGGCCCCGAAATGCAACTGATCAGCTTGCCCGTATCTCCATTCGCCGCGAGAGTGCGGATCGCCATCTACGCGAAAGATCTGAACGTGACCTTGGTACTGCCGCCTGTCGGCTGGCCGAAAGCTTCGTCTCGAAAGCTTGGTCCAATTGGCCGCGTGCCAGTTCTGATATGCGACGATGGCATCATTCCCGAATCTCAGGTGATCTTGGAGTATCTTGAGGAACGCTTCCCGGAGGCTCGACGCTTGCTGCCACGGACGGCTAAAGAGCGCGCGCATACTCGCCTACTTTCGCGTGTCGTGGACCTCTATCTGATGCCGCCCATTGTTTGCCTAGCCAGCCCCGGCAGCAACGATGAGCGACGGTCTCATGTCCAAGCAGTTCTGGGTGCTCTACACATCGTTGACGATCTGGTAGGGACAAACCTCTACGCAGGGGGCGAAGACCTCAGCATCGCGGATTGTGCACTCGCGCCTGCGCTGTTTGCTGCCCAAGTAACAGCGAACCGGCACGGTTTCAGCGCCTTGGCAGAGCGCGCGAACCTGAAGCGGTACGTCGAGAGTATTGAGCAGGACAAGGCTGTAGGACGCGTATTGCTGGAGATGGTAGAGGGGCTCAGACGGCTGGAGGAAACGTCTTCGACCTGAAACGCGCCAAAAGCACGCTATGCTTCAGGAACGCAACACCGCGATCGCCGTGAGCGGCATCGATATCGGCAAGAACTCTTTCCACATTGTGGGCCTCGATCAACGCGGTGCAATTGCGCTGCGGCAAAAGTGGTCGCGGTTAGGTGGAAACACGGCTCGCCAACATGCCGGCGTCCCTGATCGGCATAACGCGGCTGTGTCGGCGCGCATCATCTGAGTTGCAGGCTCAAGAGCATGAACGGTTAGTCAGTCACTAATATCGGAGTTGGGTCCAGGCTGTGTGAAAACGCCGGAAGCAATCATCAACGCGCAACAAAAGAATCGGACTTTGCGGGCATTGGTGAATCATTCATGCGCGAGTGCCATTCTGTTCGAATTAATCTTGCGGACCATCCCATTAGCGGGAGTTTGCGTTCCCAATTGGGTCAATGCTGGACCTTGATGTTGGAACTGACATGGCATCGCCCAATGAGTAAAGTGCCGGCTGGCGTACTACGATCCCGGAGGTGCCTTGCCATGAGGCGCTTTCTTACAATTGCCCTCGGTCTTTTCATTGTGGCGCTCTTCGCTTCACCCGTCATCGGCGCAAAAGCGGGGCCAAAGTCCCCACCCGACGAAACAATGAACGTGCTCTCGCTCAACCTGACGAATGAGCAGTTCTTGCGCGGTGACACGGCGAACGGGATTCCGGTGACACTCAAGGGCAAGCTTCGGTTGCCCAGTTGGGACTCGCGTCTGCCGGCAGTCGTGCTGCTCCACGGCTCTGACGGTTTCTTGAGCAACGCGGCGTACCAATGGGACGAATTTCTCAGTAACATGGGAATCGCCACGCTGCGCCTCGACAGTTTTAGCGGGCGCGGCCTAGGCCAGGTCGCGACGGACCAGTCGCGGCTCAGTCTGTTCGCGCAGATCTATGACAGCTACCGTGCCGTCGACGTGCTCGCGGCCCACCCGCGTATCGATCCGTCACGCATTGCCGTGATGGGCTTCTCGCGCGGGGGCGTGGCGGCTCTTTACGCAAGCATGAAGCGTTTCCAGGCTCTTTACGGGCCGACCGGAGCGCGTATCGCCGCACACCTTCCGTTCTATCCCGCCTGCAACATTCAGCTTATGGGTGAACTTGACATTGCTGGCGCGCCAATCCGCGAATTCCACGGCGCGGCGGACGACTGGACCCTGGCTGCACGCTGCCGCGACTACATCGCACGGCTTCGAGCTGCTGGCAAAGACGTCAGCATGACAGAATACTCCGGTGCGCTACATTCCTTCGACGATCCTAGTAATCCGCGACGCGTCGTTCTTTCAGATGCGCAGAACTCGGGGAAATGTCAGCGTCGCGAGGAAGACGGAAAAATAATGAACCACGAGACCGGCAAGCTTTTCACCTACAATGACTCTTGTGTGGAGCTCGGTCCGACTGTCGGATACGACAAAGATGCTACTGCGGCGGCACAAGCTGCGGTAAAAAAATTCTTGACGGGACTATTTAGCCTCAATTGATGTCAGATGTCCGGCTTGGGATGCCACAAGCAGACCGACTCCGAGAAGCCCTGACAGAGTTCCCAGATACTGTTGCAAAACGATTTGGGATTGGCGACCCCGACAGGATTCGAACCTGTGACCCCCAGTTTAGGAAACTTAAGTTCAGCTCCTGCCTGACTACGCGTAGCTACGAAAAAGCCCTGATTTTCGGCCCTAAATAGCTCACGGACTACGCACTGCCACGCCTTGTTACTCGCCAGTCTGGTTGCTATATGGTTGCTAGAAGCGAGGGCAACCATGTCATCACGAGTTGCCAATATCACAAAACGCACCGTTGATGCCCTGCAGCCGGGCTCGATCGTATGGGACAGGACGGTTGCCGGCTTCGGTGTTCGCCGGCAGCGGCGCGACCGCATATACGTGCTCAAAACTCGCGTAGGGGCCCGCCAGCGCTGGTTTACCATCGGTAAGCACGGGACATGGACCGTTGACGCTGCGAGGCGTGAGGCCCGCGCTATCCTCGGGGAAATAGACCGGGGGCATGATCCGGCGACCAAGCGCGATGTTGACGCCAAGGCGCCGACGATGAGCAAGGCTGCGGACCGTTTCCTTAAAGAGGAAATCGACGCCAAGCGGCGCCGCACAACGGCTGCCATACTATCGCGACCTGTGGGAACGCCTCGCGGAACCAGTGCTTGGGCAGCTCAAAGTGGTCGACGCCCGATTTCGCGATGTTGCCGATCTCCACTACCGGCTCAGGCAAACACCAGTTACCGCCAATCGGGCCGTCCTGTTCCTCTCCAGCTTTTTCTCGTGGTGCGAGCGGCATGGGCTTCGGGACAAGAATTCCAACCCGGCAGCTGGCATCGAGAAGTTCAAGGAAAAGGCCCGGCAGCGGTTTCTGTCCCCGCGGGAGCTGGGCCGCCTGGGACTGGCGCTTGCAAGAGCCGAGCGCAAGCAGACCGAAACGCCGTGGGTGATCGCGGCCATCCGGCTGCTGATATTCACCGGCATGAGGCGGAATGAGGTTCTGACCCTGCGCTGGCAGCATGTGAACTCGACAAGGCGATGCTATTCCTGCCCGAGACCAAGACCGGACCTCGACCCGTATACCTGTCGGCCCCGGCGCTGGCAGTTCTGGCCGGCGCTGCCGCGCGTGGCGAAAAACCCCTATGTCATTGTCGGCGAGCGGGCAGGGCAGCATCTGGTGAACCTCAGAAAGCCGTGGGTGCGAATATGCAAGGTCGCCCGCCTCCAAGGCGTCCGGCTGCATGACCTGCGGCACAGCTTTGCGTCAGGTCGGCGCAAGCGGCGGTGTTTCGCTTCCCATCATCGGCAGGCTGCTCGGGCACTCCCAGGGCGCGACGACCGAACGCTACAGTCATTTATCCGCTGATCCGCTGCGCGCGGCAAACGAGGCGATGGGCGGCCAGATCGCCGCGATGCTTCATGGCCGAAAGGCCAACGTGGTTCCGATCGACGGCAAGCGATCGACGAGATAATTGTGGACAGTAAGGCCGGATTACCTCGCAGAAGCGCGCAAACCACAGCATATCTGCAGGTGGCGCGGCTAGGCTGATCCCTGAACCCCCGGCACCGCACCGGGCCGCCGCGCCGCCTTAACATGGCGGAAGCACTACGCGGAGGTGCAAGGTGTTCCATGAGGATTGGTGGTTGGCCGACGTTTTCACTGTTGATCAAGCCTCGTGGCTTTGGTGTGAAATGGATCCACCCCAGTACTCGAGCACACACGATCCCAGAGTTGCCGCAATTCTTCAGATGCTGGGTGGCGCGGTAGCCACCAAAGCTCTACCTGCTGATCACCAGTTTAATAGCTTCAGGTCCCTTGGCGACTTTAAGCGTTCAACCGTCACAAGAGATGCTTTGTGTGCGTTCGCCAAATCGAAGCAGCAATACCCTGCGTTCTTGTTCGACACCATTGCCCGGTCGCTGCTTGACAATGATGCGCCTATTCCCGTGGTCAACAAAGGAGGTGAGGCCGCAGAAGTATGATTGGGACAAAATGCACCATGAGATACTACGGCGGGCGGACATGGACGGTCTTCCAAAGACGCAAGCTGATCTCGTGGCCAGCCTGCTCGAATGGTTTGGCAATGGAATGACCCATCAATCCTCGCAGCGCGAGTTTCCTGCGCCAGCCGATAGCGAGGTCAAGAAGCGAGTGTCAAAAATATATAATGGGCTGAAGGATTTCGGCTGGAGTTCCTCGGAAGGCTGAAAACTCCAGATTTGAGTTTTCACCCTTTCCGGCTTTGAATTTTCCTGAAATCGCTATCGTCGCCCCTAACCACCGCAGATACGCGGCAACCGTTAGGAGAACTATCACATGAGCCTTGAACACTTGCCGGCTCACCAGGGCGGCGGCGCATGACCAACGACGCTTTCATGTCGCAGCGGGATGCGGCTGAGATGCTCGGCGTGTCCGAGCGAACCCTGGAGCGCTGGCGCTTGGAGGGAACTGGACCGGCATTCTTCTGCTTTGGGCGCTGCCGCCGCTACAAACGCTCCGTCACCTTGGCCTGGGCCGATGCCCAGCGCCGCACGAGCACGAGCGACAATGGCGAGGCTGCATCATGACGCAGGTTGACTTCGCCGGAATCAACCGTGCTGCGCTGCCACAGTTGCCGGCGTTATTGAGGCGGTGGCTGCCTGACGGCCGACTTGAAGGCCGAGAGTACACGAGCTCGTAATCCCACGCGCACCGACCGCCGGCCCGGCTCATTCCGCGTCAACGTCGTAACTGGTCGCTGGGCCGACTTCGCCACTGGGGTCAAGGGTGGCGACGTGGTGAGCCTCACCGCGTTTCTCGCCGGGATCAGCCAGGCTGAAGCCGCGCGTCGCCTCGCCGAAATGCTTGGCATTAGGCCGCAGCGATGACAGGCGGACACCATGTTTGCGCCATTGGGCGACAAGGAGCTGGCGGCGGTGCCGTCCAAACCTCTCGCCAAGATCGTCGAACTGCGAATGGAAGCCGATCCTGCCGGCGCCCGTTCCGCCACCGTCTCACCCCAAACATCAAAATCATGGCACGGCCGTCGCAGGTGTGGACATATCGCAACGCTTCCGGTGCTCTCCTGTTCATCGTGTGCCGATTCGACAAGGTGGATGGTTCAAAAGTAATTTGCCCGCTCACCTACTGCTCATTGGCCGGGAGCACCGGCTGGCGCTGGAAGGCTCCATTGGCGCCGCGTCCGCTGTATGGCTTGGACCGGCTCGCCAAGCGCCCAAACGCGGCAGTAATCATTTGTGAGGGCGAGAAGGCCGCGGACGAGGCTGAGCGACTATTCCCCGAGTTTGTTGCTGTCACCTCGCCCAATGGTGCCAGGGCCGCAGACAAAGCCGACTGGACGGTGCTCGTAGGGCGGAGCATCACTATCTGGCCGGATCACGATGATGAGGGCTCCGGCTATGCGGCTGACGTTGTGCGGCTTGCCAGACAGGCTGGGGCGGCCAGTGTGTTTGTTGTTCAAGTTCCGAAGGAATTCCCCGACAAGTGGGATCTCGCCGACGAAGCGCCTTCCGGCTGGACACCGAAACGACTACGCCAATTGGTCAACACTGCAGCGATGCAGAACGTTTGGGCCGACACCGCCCCGGAATCGACCCCAACTGACGCCGCGCTGAAACGCCTCGCAAGCCTCCCTGCAATTGATTACGAGCGGCAGCGTGAAGACGCAGCCAAGGAGCTTGGCATCCGAAAAAGCGCGCTCGACCGTGAGGTTGCCTGCCGGCGAGCTGATGCAAGTGGAGGCAGCCGCCAAGGTCGCAGTCTCGAGCTGCCATCACCAGACCCCTGGCCCACCCCGGTCGAGGGTGCATCACTTCTCAATCAGTTGACTGCCAACTTCTCGCAGTATCTGGCGCTGCCGGACGGCGCTGCCGAAGCGCTGGCACTTTGGGTATTGCATACCCATGCCTTCGCAGTGTCGCCTATTACTCCGCGGCTGGCGCTCACCTCGCCGGAGAAACGGTGCGGCAAGACGACCTGTTTGCGGCTTATTGGTGCTCTGGCCGCCCGGCCGCTGATGGCCGCGAACATCACTCCGGCAGCACTGTTCCGCACGATCGAGGCGGTGCAACCCTGTCTGCTGATTGACGAGGCCGATAGCTTTCTGAAGGACAACGACGGGCTGCGCGGCATCGTCAACGCGGGTCACGCTCGTGATGGTGCCGTGATCCGTACGGTGGGTGACGAGAATGAACCACGCCAGTTCTCGGCCTGGGCACCGGTCGTTATCGCCTGCATTGGAGAATTGCCCGGGACTATCGCCGATCGAAGCATCATCGTTCCGATGCGGCGTCGTCGCCCAGATGAAGCCGTTGAACGCCTGCGGTTCGACAGGGTTGAGATATTCCGGCCGCTTGCCCGGAAATGTGCTCGCTGGACAACGGATCGGTCCGCGACGCTTGCTGCCGCCGATCCCCAAATGCCGTCCTTTCTGCACGACCGAGCGGCGGACAATTGGCGTCCACTGTTTGCAATCGCCGACGCCGCCGGCGGCGACTGGCCAACCCGCGCGCGGGAGTCGGCACGGCTAATGTCGGCTGGTGAGGCAGGCGAGGATGATTCCATCCGCGCCATGCTCCTGGTCGACATCAAGGCTATCTTCGCCGCCACCGATCTCGACCGGCTGCCGTCCGCCACCATCGTCGCGCGGCTCGGTGCAATGGAGCATCGACCGTGGCCAGAGTGGAAAAACGGGAAGGCAATCACTGCGCGTCAATTGGCTCGGTTGTTGGCGCCTTTCGGAATCACACCACAGAACATCCGTACTGGAGATGAGGTCGTTAAAGGCTACTTGCTCGCCACCTTCACGGATGCTTTCGCCCGCTACCTGCCCACTGGTCCGCTACACCGCTACAACGTCGATGAAATCAGTCATTCAGTGGCGTTTCAATCCGCTACGGGAAATTCGGGTGTAGCGGATCGAGATGACAAAAAAGCCAGCAACGATGCGGGTTGTGGCTGTGTAGCGGATGGAAAGCGTCAAAACGGGAGCGGAGTGGAAGAATGGGTGGGTTAGCGCTTATTCGCGAAGCCGAAGCGGCCGGCCTGAGCATTCGCGCCTATGGCGAGAAGCTGGTGATCCGCGGCCCTCGCCAAGCCGAGCCGATAGCCCGAAAATTGATCACCCAGAAGCCCGCAGTGCTTGCGGTTCTGAGACAGCCAACAGCCGAGCCCGCGCCGATCACTCCGCCAGTCAGCGAAGACGCGACCGACTGGCGCGAGTTGTTTGAGGAACGCGCCGCTATACGGCAGTACGAGGCCGGTTATAGCCGTCCAGTAGCTGAACGGCTTGCATATGGCGAATGCATCGAAGGGTGGTGGGAACTGCACTGTGGCCCGCACTTGCCCCGGTCTGTGCGCCGGCTGCGGGGACCCACTGGCGGCCGACGCGCTCGACTTGCCCGATGGCGCACGTGTCCATTGGGAGCGCGATCAGGAATTCACCTGCCTGATTGCATACGGCTTTGCCGAAAGCGTCGGCGGTGAAGCGCTGGCGGCTTGGCTTGGCACCGCCGAACGGATGGGGGACGTAATTTCGTGACGCTCAAGCATCGCTCCAAGGCCGGTGAAGCTCTGCTCACTGCAGCTCGTATAGAAACTGAATGCGCTGCCAATCCGCGTCCTTCTAACGTGATCGACCGGCGCACCGCTGATGAACTCAAGGAGCAAACAAGGGTACCTTTGCCGGAAGGACTCAAGGAAATTGGCGCAGGCGGCGAGTTATTGCCCTATGACGGCCCGTTCAAAGAACTTGGCACTCCGATGGAGGAAGGTGCGCTTCCCGGGTGCGTGCTGCGCAATACCGTCAAGGACCCGTATTATGTAACCGTCGATGCCAACCGGCACCGGCTCGAGCTGGCGCATCAGGCCGGCGTGCTCGAGCTTGGGCTTGACCTCGCCGAAACGATAGAAGCCGGAAACAGCTTGGAAAAGATGCTGGCTCACCAGCTTGCGGCCACGCATCGAGTAGCGATGAGAATGACCGTCGGCCTCAACCAGAAGGTCGAAGCTCTCAGCCACATCATCCCGGATCGCCTGACGATGGCAAACATGCAAGCTCTCAACGTCGAGACTTGCAGGCTTGCCGGAGCAATCGCTCGCCTTACCGGCACGTTTCAGCAAGGTATGCTGACCCTTCAACGGCTTCGGACAGGTGGCCGGCAAGTGGTGACGGTCCAGCACGTGCAAGTGAACCAGGGAGGCCAAGCCGTGGTTGCTGGACAGGTGGAGACCGGGGGCGGGGGGCGAGCAAACAGCGGGGCGAGTATCAAAAATGAGCAATGAACCTCATGGTGCGGCTCGCCTCCTAGCGGCCAACGCTGCCCCAAGGTGTGGCGCCAGGCGCAAATCCGACGGCAAGCCATGCCAGAGGGCGGCAATGCCCAATGGGCGCTGCTGGGTGCATGGTGGGCCTTCCACCGGCCCCAGAACCCCGAGGGTCTGGAGAGAAGCCGCAAGGCGAGATGGAAGCACGGCGGACGATCGCGGGAGGCAATCGAGAGTCGGCGCGAAGTCAGAGCGGCGATATGGTTGCTTCGATCGGTACTCAGGGAAGTCAGTTGAACGGAATGGCAAAGTTGAAAATGAGTGATCAGTTGGCGATGTCGAGCGAAGCCTTGCGCCAACGTGACTTGCGGAGAGCCGAACGTCGGTCGCTTGACCGCGAAATCGATCGCCGGGCGCTGTCCGATACCGGAATGTTAATCCGCGAATATGCTCAGATCGGCGGTGACAGAGACATCGCGCCGGGGCTGTCCGTGGACCTGAAGCCACGCAACATGCTGCAACATATGATCGTGCATCAAACGGCGGTTGCCTACACGCTGGCAATGCTTGGCGGGGAAAGCGAATTCATGGGCCAAACGCGCAGAGCAGGATTTTTGCTTCGGGAACATCGCGCAGGCGCAGATGGAAAACATTGAGGCGGCGCGCCTTGCGAACAGCGCAGGAAAACTGATGCTCGCGGTCACTAGCGCAGCCGTTACGCTGGATAAGCTCCAACATGGAACCAAGCAGAGCGTCACGGTCAAACACTTGACGGTCTCGCGAGGCGGGCAGGCAATTGTGGCTGCCGTGATCCGGAGACGACCTGGCAAGCGGCGCACGTAAGCATGACAGATGGGTCCACAGGCCGCCGAACGCCAAGCACTCGGCGGCAGAGTTTGCTTTCCACCCCAGAAGCAGCCGTAAACATCGCCAGTCCGGGTCGTTCTCCTTTCCGTTTGGGTTGCTTCGCTGTCCATCAACCGATCGCATAGGCCGCGCAGCCGCTATCCGAGCCGCGGGTGACCACCATCGGATAGATCCTCAGGATGGTGCAATCATGCCGCTTTGCCCCGTACGGCCGCCTCAATCACGGCAACGTCGATCTTTTTCATCGGCATCATCGCTTCGAAAGCGCGCTCCGCGGCGTTTCCGCCAGCCGCCAGCGCATCAGTCAGCACCCTTGGCGTGATCTGCCACGATACACCCCATTTGTCCTTGCACCAGCCGCACTGGCTTTCCGCGCCGCCATTTTTGACGATCGCATTCCAGTAGCGGTCGGTTTCGGCTTGATCGTCGGTCGCGATCTGGAAGGAGAAGGCTTCGCTTTGCGGAAATGTCGGGCCGCCATTGAGGCCAATGCAGGGGATGCCCACCACGGTGAATTCGACCGTGAGAACATCTCCCTTCTTGCCACTGGGATAATCGGCGGGGGCGCGGTGGACCGCACTGATGCGGCTGTCAGGGAATGTCGAAGCGTAGAACTTCGCCGCATCCTCGGCGGTGTTATTAAACCAGAGGCAAATCGTGTTCTTCGTCATCGTTCACTCCCTTTTTGCTGAAGCAATCACCCATTCCAGCGACACAAACGCCCCTGTGATCACCTTACTCATTTCTGTCCTCTTTTTCCCATAGTCGAAGGAGCTGCATCAAAATCGACAGGCGCGATGAAAAAAGATCGACGGAAGGCTTTGAAGTCGGGCGCTAAGACCCGAGCCAAAAGAGTCGCGAATCCGCGCGTGCAATTCTCGTGGTGAGAGTCCGGTAATGGGATGGTCTGGCCGTGCTCCTGCCCCGCTAGCAATCGAAGCTGGCAAGGGGGCGCCAAAGACAAGGAGCACGCTATGTCTCAGGAACTCAATACCGCGATCGCCGTGATCGGCATTTTTCACGCGAGACCTTGAGGCGCAGCCGCCCCAGGAGTGGCGTCGCGAGCTCGGGCAAACCCTTGTGCCTGGTGTGATCTTCAAAGAGTTCGTTTTCTTCCACAAGGTGTCGAGAACGCTCATCCTCACCGACACCATCATCAATCTTGAGATCATCAATCTTGAGCTGGACAAGCTCACGGAGCCTTGGCGAACAGCCACTAAGCTCTCGGGAATGTATCACCCGCGCGGCCAGATCTTTTTTCGGGATGCGTCTTCCCCTCCTGTTGCAGAGGAAGAAGGCGAAGGCGGCGATCAGAACGGTTCAATCATGGCAGCCTGAACGAATTGTGCTCAGTCACGGGCGCTGCTTCAATGCTAATGCCGATGAGGTCCTTGGCCGGTTATTTGGGAAACCCCAAAAACCAGGCTGAGGGGTTTCGTTTGGAACAGCTCGCGACGTAGGCAAGGTCGATCGCGCGGCACTGAAGCAGCTGGCGACTGACCAGGACCATGGCCCCAGCGCGTTGTTTCAGCCTAAACCGACAGTGGCAGCAAGCATGGGCTCTTGTTCCAAGGTGGTGTGCAAGACAGAACTCGTACGTCAGCGCGAATTATGCACAAATAAGTTGTCCCTTCGCCATCAAGTGTTTAGTCTGTGCATAAATTAGGTGCGAAAAGAGGGTTATATATGACTGACTTTGGTTACGCTCGGGTTTCTACAGACGGGCAAAGCCTTGAGGCCCAGGTCCGTGAACTTAGAGCGGCCGGCGCAGAGCTTGTGTACCGAGAAAAGATCAGTGGAGCGATCAGTGACCGGACCCAGCTGCGGAGGGTGCTGGCGGCACTCGGGAAGGGTGACGTTCTGTTGGTCACGCGGCTTGACCGTCTGGCGCGATCGACCCGGGATCTGCTCAATACGCTGGCGGCTATCGCGGGGAAGGGGGCCGGCTTCCGATCTCTTCGCGATTCCTGGGCCGACACAACCACTCCACATGGGCGACTGATGCTAACCGTGCTGGCTGGGCTGGCTGAGTTCGAACGAGAACTAATTCGAACGAGAACCAGTGAGGGGCGCGAGCGGGCTAAGGCACGGGGTGTGCGTCTCGGTAGAAAGCCTAAACTCACGCCGCATCAGCGCAAGGAGGCGCTTGTCCGGCGAGAGTTGGGAGAACCCCTTGTTGACATTGCTCGTTCATACGCTGTCTCGCATTCGACAATTTCCAGATTGCGCTGACTCCTATTCGCTACGAGCCGGGGGTGCGAATGGGAAATTCAAGAGTTGAGACGATCGTTGAGGTTCCCGGATACTCGGGACGATTTGTCTTTGTTAAGCGTGGCGCGCTTATTCGCATAACGGATGTTTGCGGAACACAGATAGGCGACCTCTTTGCAATTTCGCGGGAGGATGACTTTGAATTCCTCAGCGCGTCGGTAACAAGGTCGGTAACCTGGCGTCTGTTCCCACAGGTGGGTCAGTCTTTCTACACGACAGCGCGCCGGCCGATCCTGACGTTCCTCGAGGATCACTCGCAAGGAATTCACGACATGCTGTTCGCCCCCTGCGATCAGGGGTTGTACGAGGAGGTAGGGTGGAAAGGTCCTCACCCGAACTGCCGGGACAACTATCTCACAGCGGCACGAGAGGCCGGGATCAAACACTCTTTCGTTCCCGATCCGGTCAACATTTTCCAGAATACGCCTCCGCAGCTGGATGGCGTTTTGGTGTCAGAGGTCACGCCTACTAAGGCAGGCGACTATCTAGTTCTTCGCGCTGACTTGGATCTCATTCTGATACTGACGGCATGTTCCGTCGATATCGGCCTAAACCAACCCAATGGTCCGAAGTCCACCCCGCTTCGAATTCGAAGTCTTGCGCGGCTAAGAACGAATACTCGTCATGGAGGATCCGCTCAGCCGAAGGGCGCAATTTGACGACCATCTTTGGAGTCAAGGAACCATGTCCGCTCCTGCCGCGTCCGCGCGACACTGCGTTTTCTCAGATTGCCCCCGAACACCCCGCGGGTGTCGAGAAAAGCAGCCACGGCTTGGCATCCCCTCCCGCCGGGGCCTTCATTCTCCAAAGTCAGGTCGTGGCGCGATAATCTCCTTTCCGGCATGCCACCCCAAGGGTGGTAGGTCCCTCCACGGCCCTGCCGCCTGACCCTCCCTGCGCTGAATGGCCGCTGAAAAAGCCTAGTGATCGCCGCTTTTTCGCTTGATGATGGCATCGTCGTGAGGGGCGTGGGTGCTTTCAGTCTGAGAGATGCGGATGATGTATACCGGAGAAGAAGCGTGGCCTGCGGTTCGATCAGTAAACGGCGCGGCAGTGGAAATTGTGGGGATGGCAGATACACCTTCACTCAAAACCTACGAGGATCGAGCCACAAGCAAAAGAGCAACTGATCCGAGCGGAGCTGAGTTATCTCGGCTTCGATCTCGAAATGGACGGCTTCGACTACGCAATCCGCGACCGGAGAGTGAAGCACGACTTACTCGAATGCGATGAAGTACCCAATCTATTTGCTCCCGGTTAGCCACAGGATTGCGCTCAAGCAAAGCGGGCACCGATCAATGCGAGCATAGCGCTCCAGATATTCCAGAAACGCGAGCGCGTTCGCTATGCAATCAACAAGGTAGTAAAAGCCTGGTTGCTGGAGCACTGCGGCGTGTACAGCAACGAGTACGAATATAGAGCGACCAAGCCTTAGCAGGTGGCCAGCAGGCCCGCTTCCACTCTGGCCGGTCATACGTGTAGAGACCGAGTTGGACGGTCGAACACGCGTGGCTTGCCGAACGTTTCGAACGTCGTAGCCTGGCCCACTTCTTCAAGCGCCCAGCGAACGCACATGTCACGCGCCAGTCCCTTGCCGCGATCGGGCGACCGTTCAAAAGCGGTGATGGTGGGCGTCATTGGAACGCTCCTGGTGATTGCACTCGTTTGGGGCGATTAAAAAGGCGGACAGATCGTGTGCTACAAAACCGGTCATATCGTGTGCTATCGACACTGCCCGAGCGCTGGATTGCGCGCCCGAACCATTTGTCTACAATGACGGAGTAATCCGGCTCGAGCGACTGACACTGATGAGACCCGTTCCGGATGTCTAAAGACCGGCAGCGGAGGGCCCGAGGTGCTGGAAAGCCCTCCAAGGTGGACCCGTTTCCCCCAAAGTTCTCGAGAGAGACCTGCGCGAGCTCTCTACCGTGCGGCCTTGGCAGCCGGGGGAGCCCGTCCGCGTGATGGGAGAGCGAAGGAGGACAGGCAAACCTACTTCGAAGGGAGGCCAGTCCGATACGTCCGAGTGATCCAAGCGAGGAGTTTGAGTCATGCATCTCCATGTCGCCTCTCATGTTCGCATAAAGGTGGTGTTCGCCATAAGCGTGGTTGCTGCGCTGCACTCGGCAGGAGGAGGTAGCAGGGCTCAACAACCCGGTGATTTGGCCATTCAAGGTCCTTTGGTCAGCGAGAGGGTCGCGCCGAAGGTGCTCGAGACAAACTTGCGAGAGCTCACGCAGGGTAGAATTGTGCGGCCATGGCAGCCTGGGGACCCGATCCGCATAATACCGCGGCGCGAAGTTCCCCCCGAGTATGATCAGCCGCCGCAAAGCTCGGAGGCAACATCGCCTGAGGGCCCTGTGACCGGTGGCGCTAGCGCCAGTGAACCGGCCATGCCCCATGTGCTCCATCCGAGGCTGCAAGATTGAATCGCAGGGAAGAACTGTGCGGCCTTGGCAGCCCGGGGACCCGGTCCGTGTGATGCCGCGGCCGGATGTCCCGCCGGAGTATGATTTCGGGCAGTTGACGGGCCAGCCCGAGACACTTGGAGTAGACATGCCTAAAGCGGCGGGGGAGGCCAGCGTGCTCACTTCCGTGGCGAACTTCGAAGGCATCCCCTCTACCGGAGCGCTCCCGCCCCGACACTGTCGGCGACGTGGGCCCGAACCATTATATTCAAATGGTCAACACCGCTTTTGCGATCTTCGACAAGAGCGGCAATTTGTTGGCCGGGCCCTCGCCCATCAGCCTGTTGTGGACCGGCTTTGGCGGCCCCTGTGAGACGGAAGACGACGGCGATCCCATCGTGCAATACGATCACCTTGCCGACAGATGGCTGGTAAGTAAGTTCGCGGTTCCCGGCGGGGCAGCCGGTTTCCATGAATGCATCGCCATTTCCCGAGGTCCCAATCCGGTCACCGACGGGTGGTACCGATATGACTTTCGCACCCCCGACTTTCCCGATTATCCCAAGATCGGGGTATGGCCGGACGCTTACTACATGTCGACTTACGAGGGGGCAAATCTCGGGGTTTTCGCTTTCGATCGCGCCAACATGCTGGCCGGCAACCCGGCGACCTTTGTTCGGTTCACCTTGTCGTCGTTAACTGCGATCTCTGTCAGGGCTCGGACAGAATTCTCCCTGCCGATCTCGAAGGTACCCGCAGCCGCCGCCCGGAACACCGAACTTCTTCGTCCGCTCGATAGATGGCCCACCCCAGGGCGGTGGTGCCGACCGCCTGAAATGTTCGAGTTCCGCGTGAACTTTGCCACTCCGGCGGCTTCGACCTTTACGGGTCCGGTGAGCCTGCCCACGGCCGCCTATGACATTCAGATGTGCGGCCCGGCCCTGCCCCGCCCCTGCATTCCACAGCCGGGCACGGCGCAACGCCTCGACCCTCTGTCAACCGGCTGATGCGCCGGCTGCAGTACCGCAACTTCGGCACCCACGAGACGCTGGCGACCAACCAAACGATCGATGTGGACGGCCAGGACACTCCGGCATCCGCTGGTATGAGTTACGGCGCCAGGCCGGCGCGTGGCCCATCCACCAGCAGGGTACGCACACAGCCGAAGACCGGACACATCGCTGGATGGGCAGCATCGCCATGGACCAGGATGGCAACATGGCCCTGGGCGATAGCGTGTCGGCCTGCGGGTATTCCTGGGAATTCGCCATGCCGGTCGCCTGGCCAACGATCCCCCGGGCACACTGCCACAAGGTGAGGTCACGCTCGCCG
>CAWADI010000003.1:0-142543 GCA_963780765.1 uncultured Alphaproteobacteria bacterium
GCTCCCACTCGCGCAAGTGCGCAGATGGGTCACCAGCTTTACTAGCTAATTCCTCTGTTCAGGACGAGACGTTAAGTAGTTCTCTTTCCGCGGTCAGAATACCGGAACAACTCGACTTAGGAGATGCCCCACGCCATAGGCTACCGCCGCTGCTGTGGAGCCGATGAGCAGTGTCTCGAGCCCCGATCTCCACCATGGCAAGACCGACCAGATGCTCTTGAGCGAGCCGATACCGAAAAAAACCATCACTACGGCTATGCTGGCAACGGTCAGCGAATTTGCGATACCAAAGATATACGGGATCAGCGGGACGCTGCCGCATATAGTGAATGCTAGGAAGGTATGGATGGCCGACGGCAATGGCGCTCGTGGATTGGTCGATAACCCGTATTCCTCCGCGATCATGGTATCGACCCAAAACCGCTTATTCGATGCAATGGCCTCTACTCCCTGATGCAGCGCTAGTCCCTCGAGCCCTTTCCGCCTCAGTATCAAGCGCAGCTCCCGGCGTTCTCCATCGGGTTCGAGTTCCAGGTGCCTGTTTTCCACTTCCCGCAGGCGCCGCAGATTGTCCATCTCGGCCTTTGTTCCGCTGTAGCTGCTGGCCGCCATCGAGAATCCGTCGGCGAGCAAATTGGCCGCTCCGAGAATGAGAACGATTGCCGGCGAAAGCTGCGCCCCGGCAACGCCCGCGACGACGGCAAAGGTTGTAACCGCGCCGTCGATGCCGCCATAGACCCAATCCCTGATATGGGAAACGGGAGCCGACCGGCCCAACCGGTCAATGATCGAGGCTTCATCGTGTTCATGTTCGAGTGCCATGACCGGAATGTAACATCGAAAACTCGTTCCCCGACAGGCTTCGGCAAGGTACCCATTTGTTGAGTGCTTACTGCCCATGAACCAGCATCCTCCCGGCGTCCGCAAGACCGGCGAGACGCAGCTGCGGCGAACCTTGACCTTGCCGCTCGTTGTTCTCTACGGGCTCGGCGTCACCATCGGCGCAGGCATATACGTGCTCGTCGGCGAAGTTGCCGGACGCGCGGGAGTCCATGCTCCCTTCGCATTCATCGTTGCAGGGTTGGTAATGTTATTACCGGCGGCGAGTTACGCCGAGTTGGCGGGCAGGCTTCCCTTTGCTGCCGGCGAGGTGCATTTCGTCGAAGCGGGATTCGGATGGCCGCTGCTCGGGTTGATTGTCGGGCTTGCCGTGACGGCGATAGGGATTATCTCGTGCGCGGCAATCGCCCTTGGGGCGGCCGGGTATATCGGCGAGCTAGTTACCTTGCCGCGGGCAGTGGTCCTTGCGGCTGTCATTATCGCCATGGGAGCGGTTGCGGCCCTTGGCATCCGGGAGTTTATCGCATTCGCGGGTCTCTTCACGGTAATCGAGATCGGCGGGCTGCTGGCTGTCATCGTCGGCGGTATCATCGGCGATACGGACGTGTTAAGCCGATTGCCCGAAACGGTGCCGGCGATCGGCGGAACGGGAGTTGTAAGTGGCATACTTGCCGCCAGCCTCCTCGCCTTCTTTGCCTTTGTAGGGTTCGAGAACATCGACAGCGTCGCCGAAGAGACTCTGAACCCGCAACGCACGCTTGCTTGGGCTATTTTCATCACCCTAGGTCTTAGCATAATTCTCTATATCGCCGTGGCGGCGGTGTGTGTGCTTTCGGTTCCGCCGCAGGAGCTTGCGCGGCAGGAGGCGCCGCTCGCCTATGTCTTTAGGCGCGTTACGGGTCTGTCCTCTTTCACCATCACCCTTATCGCCATTGTTGCCACTCTCAATGGCGTGATCGTGCAGATCATCATGGCGGCGCGCATTCTCTATGGGCTCTCCAACAAGAGACGTATTCCTTCGGTGTTCGGACGAGTTGTAATCGCTTAACCCGGACGCCGCTCATATCCACCGCGGTGGTCACGGGCTTGGTGCTCATGCTGGCCGTGGCGTTTCCCATTGCGAATTTTGCGGAATGGACGTCGCGCGTTACGCTAGCCACCTTCATACTGGTTTGCCTGGCGCTGGTCGCTATCAAACTGCGTGGCACGCCGGCACCGGAACGCACCTTCATCGTTCCTCTGTGGGTACCGGTCTCCGGTGCGCTAAGCTCGGGTGGCCTGCTCGCATTTGGTGGCTACTGACTGCCCGGTCAATGCATCTGCGCGAGCCGCTTATCGGAATCAGCGGTCGATCACCGCAGGTTGCGCCTTCGACGGCACTGCGGAGCTACTTTGCATGAAGCGAGCGAGATCATCCTCGATCTCGAACCAGGAGATGCACTCCTGCGTCCAAACGTGATCGTGGATTTGGGTCTTATGCCGGCTCGTCAAGACTTCCTACACATACCTGCACCCGATCACCGAGAACGTCTTCACGCATGGCCACTGTGCTGCCGCACGCCGGGCAGAAGCCTCTCTTCGCATACTGCGACGACTGGTACCCATTGGGGCTCACCCTTGAGAGCGCGGCGGCTGGCAAATGCACAAACGCGAGTGCTGGCGCGCCGGAGTGTTTGCGGCACATGGAACAGTGACAGATCACACCACGAAGAGGCGGAGCTGTGGCGAGATACCTGATAGCTCCACACAGACATGTCAGGACCGCGGTGGCGGTTCTTTCTCAAGTTTGGCCTTCGACATCCACCGTTTCCTAAACCAGTCCACGAGATCGGGCCAGAACACCGCCACCGACACGAAGAGGGTCATCAACAAGAGTGTGACCAACACCTGAATGAACTCGAAATTCACGGCGTTGCGAGCCAAGAACCAGCCGGTGATGACACCTGCCAAAGACATCACGATGCGAACAATCCAACCAAACATCCTTGGCTCCCTTCCAAAAAAAGTCTTTGGGAGAACGCGGTTGTACGAGATTGAACTGACCTGAGAAAGGAAGTTCATCGGATCGATTGCCCTGAATACAAAGGCCTCCCTGGTCGAGTTTTTGCAACACAATCGGCACGAATGCGAACTTGCGATGGCTGCTATTCGCGACTGCTTCCAGGCTGACAGCAGACTTTCCCGTCGCTGACATGAACAGCCGACTTAAACCGCCGCCCGCTTTGGAGAGCGCCACTGCCGGCTCGGCCCTGCTCAACCTCGCCGACAACGACGAAGAGCCCAGAAACGCAGATGAGTATTGATGACTTGTCCTCAACTCTTAGTGCGAGTTGGTCAACGGGAGACTAACGCGAAATATCGCGCCTCTTCCGTCCTGGTTCTCGGCCCATATCCGGCCGCCGTGAGCCTCGACAATCTGGCGTACAATGGACAACCCCATGCCCATGCCATGCTCTTTCGTCGTGAAGAACGGTTCGAAGACCTTGGTTAGTTTGTCCACTGGAATTCCGGGACCAGTATCCGCTATGGAAACCTCGACCGCCGCCTCTCCCGACAGAGCCGTATTAATAGTAATTCTGCGTTCTCCATTGCCTGCACCGGCCAGTGCTTCCATTCCGTTTAAGGCCAGATTCATTATTACCTGCTGAAGCTGAATTCGATCACCGTCGACTCTGGGGCGCCTGGGGGGCCAGCATACTTCTCATCGTGATGTTCTGCGCGGCGGCCTGGTCCGAAAGAAATTCAAGGACTTCGCGTACCGCTTTATTGAGATTGATGCGTTTGACTTCGACTGTTCTCTTCTTGAGGAGAGTTCGCAGCCGCCGTATGGTTTCACTGGCCCGCTCGTTGTGGCGTATGATATCCGTGAGGATTTGCTTGATCTCGTCCAGGTTTGGCGACGGAGAATTGAGCAGCACTTCTGCTGTCTCGGCATTGCTGAGAACTGCACCAAGTGGTTGGCCAAGTTCATGCGCGATTGATGCCGATAGTTCACCTGCGGTCGCATGACGGTTCACATGCGCCAGCTCCAACATACGCTGGCGCGCCTCAACTTCCGCATTGCGCCGGCGCCGGCGTTCGTACATCAGAGCGATGATCAGCGCGCTTTGCAGGAGGACCAGCAGCGCAACTGACACAATCTGCCAACGATATTGCTCCCATGCGGTCTGCTCGCGAAACTGAACGATGCTTCCAGGTGGCAGACGATCCTCGCTGATGCCCCAGCGCTGCATTTCTCTCCAGTCGAACTTTGGCCTTGCAAATCCAATGGGCGGTATCTTGATGTCGCCCGCCTTCTCGCCGCCAAGGATGCGAATGGCCACAGCGGCTGTTTGTCGGCTCCCCTCGAGCACCGAGAGAAGCGGGCCGCCAACAATCTCGTTGCCGAAGAAGGACTCGTCATAAGAAAAAATGGGGGCGTTGGCGACGGCATGAAGTCTTGCCAACGCCGTGTTCCCCTCGTGCACAACACCCGCCGCATCGACAGACATCAGCTCCCAGAAAATGGCAGAGTGCGGCGGAAGAGCGGCGGCGTGTTTCAGTATGTCTTCGAACGACAAATCATTGTACCAGGTAAATGCGAGCCGGTTTTTTAAGGGCTTTACCTCCTTGGCTATCTCCTCCCGCCAGAACTGTTCAACGGGAGAAGCGCCGACCACCACTGCCACATGTTTGGTGTCCGGCAATACTCGCAAGATGTTCTCGATCGCGCCCAAATAGTCGATTCGGACCGCGACAACGGCGTCATTGGCGGTGAGATCGGAATACTGAACGCGACGCTGGTCCACTGCCGTGAATACCATGGGGGTGGTGGCAAAGAGCTGTTGCCGGTGCCGCTGGACAAAGCCGGCCGCAGGCGCGCCGATGCTCACAATCAGGTCGGGCGGGCGGTTAGCATAGAGGGCGCGCAGGTATTCGACGAACGCAGTCTCTGGATTTTCATCGCTGGAGCGAGCCGTTACCAGCGAATGTTCAGTGATGTCCAGCGGCCAGGGTGATTGCCGCCGTAGTTCTGTGCGAATTGCCTTGCCATATTCGCTCCAGGGCTTGAATTCTAGGCCAAAAGAGTGAAGCAACATCACCCGTTTGGACTCGCCTGTGGCTGCGCCGATCGTTGGTAGAAGGAATATAACCGCTCCCAGACACGCGCAGACTGCCCGTACCCCTGCCAAGCGAAATCGGAGGGTAAGTGCCGTCCCACCCGATCGCATGGCTCCAATGTGCAGATTTTTCATTGCAACGTGATGATGCCATATGAAGCACGCTAGAAGGAAAAGGATACTCCCGTCAGACAGCACCCACAGGCCGGACTGTCGAGTGCGTTGGGCTCTGTTGACAAGTGGGACCAAGGTCCAATGCCGCCGCGTCTTCTTCTGCGCATGCTTGAGGCGATTTAGGCGCTCCGCTGGCAAGGAGCCCCTTTCCCCGGTGCGGGACGCCGGGGCCTTTTGGTCCTTTGGAACCTGTCGAGCGCAGAGTGTTTGGAGCGACGGTCAACGCTGTCACCAACAGCGAAAACCACAGGGTAACAGCGAAGGTCGGCGGGTGACTGCCGACCTTCGCTTTTGAGGCGCCATGAGCCTTAATGAACGGGAGGCGGCAATATGTCGAAGAAGATTGTTGGGCTACTCGGAAGAAGTGATTGCCGCTGCGACCTTCCAGGTGGTCGATGAGTAATGTCGAGCCGCACTCGGCGTTGGCTTGGCCAAGCGAGAAGCGGCGTGAGCGCGTGCCGTGCGCGTGCCGTAGTTTTCTTTGTCCTGGTGGAACCCAAGTCGGGCCGGGCGCGTTGTTCCATCGGTCTCACACTCTCCCCCCAAATCCCGCAGTTAAACCGTATCAACGCCCCGGCCGATATCTCCTCCCGCCGGGCGTCGATACGTTGCCTCGGTCTGCAGCATGAACACCGGAGTCCAATTAGCCGAGGCCGGCGTTCATCCCTCAGGAGGATAAGGGTCCTTCCCGTATGTCCACTCGGTTCGGAATGTATGGTGCTCGTTCTGCACGAGCACTTGCGAGTTCCTGCCGCCACCCTCAGACGCCACTGCCCGCTTGATGGCATCTCCTATGGCGGCTTTCTGAGTCTTGTACGCCTTCGAATATTTGCCGTTGTGTTTGATTTTCCACGTGTCCTGGTGGTTTACGACGAAATATTGGTCGATTGGCATGGCATAGGCCTCTCCTTCTGCTCTTTTCTGGAATAACAACGTATTCTTACAGTGGAGGTTCCCAGCCTATCCGTGGCTTAACTTATGAGCCGCGCGGCCCGGGCCAGCCCTTCAATGATCGATTCCATGATCGAGATTTCATGGTCGCAGTTGGGCACGTTGCAGAGGCCAGTCCACTGTCGGGGCTTGTTCGCCGAGAACCTAATCTGGGCTACCGCGTTGTTTCACTGGTCTCGCACTCCTGCGTTTGCCCGCAAGTATAAAATGAGACCAGCGCCCGGCGGGGACCCCTCCGCGTCGGGGCGTCTCATTTATGGCGTAGGCTCCGGATGGGCCCCCTCTTATCGTTCAAATCACGACACTCCCATCTGAAGCCTGGGAAGTCCATCGAATTGACAGAGGCGGCAACTCAAGGCAGCTCTGCTCCTCGCTCCGCCGCTAAGGGACCAGTGAATAGTGATTGGGCGGGCAAGATGGGACCCATCAGAAAATAGGGGGGTAGGGGAGGGGTGGGGTTCAGATGGCATGTGGGGGTGGCCAAAGCATCACCTCGGGAAAACTCGCCATGGTGAGGGAACAATGCTGCAGATCGGAAATTCTTCCACGAGCGCGGCGTAGCCGACCACATCAGCGGCCAGGTTCGTCATGCAACTTCGCCGTTTACTGTCGCAGCATCTCGCCTAAGAGCCACCCCGGAAGATTTCGTGTGAGCCGCGGCTGTGGTCCGCCTTCGGTACGAGCATCCTCCCGCCGGTGCCTCCACTGCTGCAGCATACCACCCCGATCGCCGATCCGTCATCATCAAGAATTGGCGAGCCGGACATGTCGTCCATAATGCCCTTAGTTGCGCTTTTTATCCAAAGCGGGGCGCCCGCTCTAACGGAAGCCACCTCACATTGAAACCAGTGGCCATCAAGCGACAATAGCCAGGCTGGCGAGTTTTGCAGAGGGTCGAAACTGCTCGACGCTTGAAGGTCGTTAATGGCAAGTATGCTCGACGCTTCAGTGAACGCCTCATAGGCGTCTGCCTGTTCGCTCATCTCTTGATTATCGGGAGATGCGAGGACAGCGATATCGCTGATCGGATCGACAAAGATGCATTCCGCCGACACCGATTGTCTTTCGCCAAGCGGGCCAAGCAACGCCTGGTATGTGCGTTCTTCTAAATTGGAAAGGGAGATGCAGGGCGGTATGAATGGTAGACAGTGCCCGGCGGTTATTATGTACCGAGCAAACTCGCCTTGAACGACAAACCCGCGGCCTCCTCCGACCGTGACGACTGCTCGTTTCGCTTCATAGTGGTCCATGACACTAAAGAACCCGCTACTTCATCGCTCACGGTTCCTTCCGCACGGCAGCCCGAGAAGGCGTCCGACAGCCGCATGGCCGGCTTTGTGGATGGCCGTCACACGGTGCGCTGCTCAATTACGCTTGGCGTTTCTCGCAGTTGATCCGGTCCAAAAGCTAAACGATTGATGATTGATGCGAGCACGGTCGGAGACATTCATGGCCAAAGACTCTAACACCACCGCTAACCAGCTGGCGCCAGCACACTGCCCGACGCCGGTGCTTAGCATCCTTCGGGGCACGGGATAGCCTTGGAGCGTTAAGCATCGCCCGGGTTGGAATAGTGATAGGCGTACAGGATGGGACCCATCAGAAAATAGGAGGGTACCCGGTGGGGTGGGTGTTGTTGTCAACTTATGAATTCCTGGATGTTTCTGTCACGAACGCAATCAACATCATTGCCCCATACAAACATCACGGCATGTGGGTGTTTGACGACCCGCGCGTTGGGTTAATTCAGGAACCGTTTGTCGCCGGAGCCGATACCATTATCGACAGAATGGTTGCCCATCTTCCTGATGCCGACCAAGGCTTTACCCTGATCTTCTCCGAGACACCGTTCCCCGGACACCAATATTGTTTCGATTGGCGGCGCGCGGAGGGAGGCGGCAACTGGTACCACGCGCCACAGTTTTACATGGAAGGCTGGCTGTGCCCTGCGCTGTTCCATTATTTCCCCGAGGCTCCGAAACAGCTGTTCGTGGCAGTCAAGTCTGCTTCACCAGATTGATGGCAGCAAGGGCGACGGTTCAGCCTGCCCGTCTGGCAAAGCCTGGCGAAGGGAAACTGTAGCGAACTCGATACGAACGGCCATTGTGGCCTCGCATGTGGCGTTAGACCGGTGTCAGGAGAATCACAGGTGCGTCAGGATCGTGCTTTCTGGGGCTCGCACCGCGCGTTTGGCCCAACAAACCGAAATTGGCCTGTGCGGACACCCCAGCGGCCCACGCGATAGCTTGCCAGTGGATAAGCGAGCGAACATGCGCGAGGCATAGGGACCATAGGGAGCATCGGACGAATGTCCCTGCGGCAATAGTTTTGGATTTCGCCAAAGCAGAATAGTGAAGGCGAGTAGGATGGGACCCGTCAGAAATTAGGGGGTACCCGGAGGGGTGGGGGATTAAGTGACGGCCCGGCAACCGTTCCTTGGCAGACAACTCGGTATCTGCGTCACTGCAATGGGGTGATCGTCGTCTGCGCGTCCGCTTGATTCAACCGGATTTCAAATTAGCCAAGGCCTTCGATCCAGCGTGGCGGGACCATAGCACTGCCCGCAATGACTTCAAAACGAGTCCGTGGTGCAAGTAGGGCTGCTCGCCCCCCGCGGAATGCTGAAGCGCACAAAGACCGCTGTGCGGCCATCCTTGGAGATCACTGGGAGCCTTCTGCTCCGGCGGCAACGATTTCACCGGCCTGCCAACAGGATCAGATGATCCGTCGCCAGCCCTGAAGGCAAACCTGCCCGCCGCCGCAACAGCCGCCGCACTGCCAACTGCGGCTTGATCGAAATCGCAGCCTCTATGCCACGCCAGCGGCTTTGAGCCTGACTGGGTCTCTCGCCCAGTTGGGCACTGTCCATGATCCGCTGTGCAACCTGGTCACGCGTCAATCTTCCATCGCGTAAACGCGCATCTTGATTCTTGAGCAAGTCGCTCCAGGTCTCATCCAAGACCGTGGCAAGCCTTTCGACGTCATCCGGTGGAAAGAAGAGTGGTTTTCCGAAGGGTGACATGCAATCCTCCACTGCCTAAACAGGCGAGAGGTCTTGCGCCCTCAATCACCGCCGCCTGACGGGCCCTGCCGGTGATGAACCCTTGTGCGCTCCTTTACGGAGGATAGCGAGCAAATTCGGTTACTCGGGGCGGCTCCGGGAAAGTTGGGACACCCAGCCTGCGAATCAGGTATTATCCGCGACGTTGAGTTGTAGTTGCTCATTTCAGTTCTCCTCAAGTGCCCAGCTCCAGATTGGCCTCCGGAGCTGGGCATTGGTTTTGTTGACGGCAGCGACCTACCACCGGCCTGCCAACTGGATCAGGCTGACCGATCCAGCGCCAGCTGCACCGGCAGCGGGTGCGGCTGGTCCTCCGCGCTTCCTCCCACCCTGAGTGCTCTTTGATTACTCATGACGTCGCTTTGTTGTCACATTGGTAATTAAATGTAAGTCAAGGCCCAGCTACTTTAATCCTCGGAGCATGAACGGCCGCGTCAAAGAGGAGGTTTACATGACCACACGTATTGCTTTCACCAGCCCTCTTTTTGCCATCGCCATGTTGTTGCTCCCAAGCTCCATGGCGTCGGCAGAAGTAACCGGCGCTTGCCTGAATGATGCCAAAACGCTTTGCCCAGGGGTGCAGGCTGGGGGAGGCGCGATCAGGGAGTGCATCAAGACGAACCTCAAGGGCCTGTCCGAGGGCTGCCAGACAGTGGTGCTCAAGGCTGTAGTAGCCAAGGCCTGTGCGGATGACGTGAAACAACATTGCGCAGGCATCGAGCCTGGCGAGGGCCGCATTGAAGCCTGCATAAAAGATAAAGTCGCCGATGTTAGCGATGCCTGCAAAGTAGGGATAGCGACCGCTGTAGCTGGCGAAGACTAGAGTAAAAAACCAAAGTTAAGGCGCAGAAGGCTTGAGCCAGCTGCACCAGCAGCTTGAATGAGGCTGCGAATTAGGCATTGCCGCGTGGACCTCCTGTTCACATCGTTTGGCAAAGTGTGCCCGGCTCCGGAGCAATCCAGAGCCGGGCATATCTTTGGCGTACTCACCTTTCTTATGCCTGTTTTCTAGGCGCAGCGCAGGCATGGCCATGGCAATGCATTAGGCTACTGATTCATTATTGCTTGTATTGCTGAGGCTTGAGCCGAGGATGTGAAGTCAACCGTTCGCGCAACGCATCCTGCGCGGCATAGATTGGCCTGGAGCGTTAAGCATCGCCCGCGCACAATAGTGATAGGCGCGCTGCATGGGACCCATCAGGAATAAAGGGGGTACCCGGTGGGGTGGGGTCTTCTTGCTGCCGGTCTCGCCCGTAGGCTTTCCTGAGGAAGCGGGTTCCTCATGAGCCAGCCCGCTGGGACAGATGCTGGGGCAGAGCACAGGATATCGAACTAAATCCTATTCGTTCCAACAAGTTAGATTGAAAGTTTGACGTCCTCCGTCTCCGCCACTTTTTTGGAGTAATCCATTTTCTTTATTGCATAATCTTCCGTTTGGTTTTCTGGCTGCCCTAGTTTCAGCCCTAGTTCAAGCATGGGTTCGGCGCCCTCCTTCGAGCCGGCCATCAGATGCAGCAGAACCTTGCGACCCTCATCGTCGTGGAGCTGCGGGTCAGCAGACTATCCGGAGAGCTCACGGGCGACTGGCGGTGTTAGCTGGGCCGACTGGTGGCTGTCTCGTTGTGCTCTCCCATGCGGGCATCATGGGTAAGGGGCCGAACTGACACGCTTCGCTCGCGACAGGCTCTGGGACCGACGCGGGCGATAGCACAAGGGCCGCTCAGCATGGGCTGCCCTTCATTTTGGAGGCAGTAAGCGCTCCTAGTTAAAAGCCGAAGCCGAAGGTGATAACCGGTCCGCCGTATGGATAAGCGTAGGGGTAGTATGGGCGGCGGTAGTAGTAGGGATAATAGCCATAAGACGGGTAGTAATAATCATCATCGTAATAGCGACGATAGCGGTGACGATAATAACGGCGATGAGGATTACGATAACGATGACGGTAATGCCTCTTGTGACGGTAATACCTTCTGTGACTGACTTTTTCGACCACACCAGAGGTGATCTCTGCTGCTGCTGAGCCTGTTTCGCTCAGGCCGGCGACGAGCGGGCTTGCTGAGGTCTGCGACAGGCTCAAGCAGCTGCCTATCGCTGCGGCAACCAGCAGATATTTGAGGTTTTGCATGGCGCTCCTCCGAAGTTAACTTCCTAATCGCCCCAGCGGGACAAAGGGCACCCGCCGGGCGCTTTTAATCTTGCCATACGACCGCTGGTAAACGTCCAAGCACCTGAAAGGTTCCTGTTAGCGGAGTTTAAGGGCGGGTTAACTTTGAGTTGCCCACGAAGACGATGCCAAATAGACCATGTATCGTCGGCAGTGACCCGCAAGCTCGCCTTGTTGATTGCGCAGTTGCCTGGGCTCTGGGGGCCTATCCACATCGTCGCCCTCGTCGAGATAGACGAGTGCCGTTGGAGCCACCTCGTTTATCGCTTCCATGCAACCTTACCGCTGCCAGTGCTTCGTGAGAGGCACCCTTGCTGCGGAGGCATGCGCGCATCGCCCCGGCGTGTCAGAACAGATTCGGCAGGTCCACATCGTCGGCGTGGCGGCGCATGATTGCAATGAGATCACCTGCCGGGTCGGCAGTTATCCGAACGCGCTTCAACCAGCGTTTGGTCTGGTTCATCGCTTGCCCCGTGCCATCTTGCTCGGCGTGGCGCACAAGCCACAATCGGGAACTCGAGTACCCCCCTCGAAGCGCTCGAAGACGCGGTCAAGGCAATGCGCGTCTGCCAGCGCTCAACGGCATCAGAAGAGAGGAATACCTGCGGAGACCTGCGAAGTACCGGGGGCGTCGTCGGGGAGCTTGTCAGAACGATCGAGGCGGCAACAGCTGTAGTTTTGTTCTGGTTGGATGAGTGCAGATAACGATGGCGAACACGAATCCGATGGATTACCGGCACATTAGGATCCAACCGATAGGTACGGGCGGAAGTCGGCCAGTTCGCCGCGAAGGGCCCCCCAAACTCAACCCAACCCGATTTTGCTCAAGCAGCGCCGGCGGTCCAGACGCGGGCCCGGCCGCAAAGAAGGTCCGGCTGGTTCACCCAGCCGGGCTCAACGAAGAAGGGATCAAGCCGTGAACGAGCGGTACTAGGCGGGCCGCACGCCGACGATGCGACCGGTGCGTGAGCTCACAAGAACTCTGAAGACGTCGCCTTGCCGCCGACCAAGGTACGTGAATGTGCGGCCCTGGCACTCAATCACTCTGACACGCCGGAATCCACGATCGAACAGGAGTTCCCGGCCTTCGCCGCAGCTGATGCCGTAGTTCACGCTGTAGCCGTAACCGTACCAATACTGCTCCGGATACCAATACCCGTCGAACTCGAAGCGGAAGCGCTTGTCTCTGTGGCGCCGGCGCTCATGCTTATCATCGTCGAACTTCCAGTCGTACCGCGCCTGCTTCCTGCGCTTGTTGTAATCGTCGTCCCCGCCTGGGAATTGCCGCTCACCGACGTCCGTATCCGGGTCGATGCGGCGTTTGCGCCGAAAGGCGTCATCGGAGTTTTGATCCTCGCCTTCGCTCCGCTCGGCCCTTTGACGCCTGGACGGGTAATCCTGCCCCGGTTTGTCTGATTCCTGAATCTGCGGACCCGGACAATCTTGAGGATTGGTGCAGCCGCCGTCTTGTGCGTAGGCCAATCCGCCTGAGCCGGCGGACAGCAATGCGATCGTCGAAACAATCGCGGCGTTTCGTGCGAAGTGATTCACTGGCATTCCTTTCATGTGGCTCGAGTTGGAGACCAGTAGACAAATCTCCAATGCGACCGGTTAAGTCGCAGGGGTGGCGATGGGTTCCATTGCCACCAGAGGGATGAACAACAACCGTTCCCGTTGTTCATCTGGCGTTCATGTCGGCTGGCTTCCGCCAATGCTTGCCGGCAGTCAGTGTAAGCTCATGCGCGTTCAATTGCTTTTCCCTGGCCGCAAAACGTCAATCGGGCTTATCCCAAATCCGCGCTTGCAGTGTTTAGTGAACTGTGATTTGCTAAACAAAATCACTAAACAAGATGGAGCCGTTCGAAGCTCCGCACGAATGAGGCACGGCGGCAGCGCCGCCGGTTGCCTTGGGCAAGCGAAACAGGAGGAAACCCTACATGAAGTCTTTTGCCAAAACTGCCGCCGCAGCGTCTGTCGCAACCCTGGCGCTGAGCGCCGGTGCCTCACAGGGTGCTGCAGCCGAGCTGACCCTATGCTGGGCCGCTTGGGATCCCGCCAACGCGCTGGTCGAGCTTTCCAAGGATTTCGAGAAGCAGTCAGGCACCACCATGAAGTTCGAGTTCGTCCCATGGCCGAACTTCGCTGACCGCATGCTCAACGAGCTGAATTCGGGCGGCAAGCTGTGCGATCTGCTCATCGGCGACTCGCAGTGGATCGGCGGTTCTGCCGAAAACGGCCACTACGTGAAGCTCAATGATTTCTTCGACAAGGAAGGGATCAAGATGGAGGACTTCGCGCCGGCCACCGTCTATGCCTACTCGACGTGGCCGAAGGGCTCGCCGAACTACTGGGCCCTGCCGGCCATGGGCGACGCTAACGGCTGGTTCTATCGCAAGGACTGGTTCGCCAAGCCTGAGCTTCAGGCCGAGTACAAGAGCAAATACAACCGCGATCTGGCGCCGCCCAAGACCTGGTCGGAACTGAAGGACATCGCCGAGTTCTTCCAGGGGCGCGACATAGACGGCAAGAAGGTCTATGGCGCCGCCATCTTCACCGAGCGCGCGTCTGAAGGCATTACCATGGGCGCCACCTCGGCACTCTATCCGTACGGTTTCAAGTACGAGGTTACTCCCGGCAAATACGACATGGAGGGCGCGGTCAATTCCGCTGACGCCGTCGCCGGCCTCGAAAAGTACAAGGAAATTTACAAGTGCTGCACGCCGCCCGGCTACACCGACAGCTACATGGGCGAAGGGCTTGACGCGTTCAAGTCAGGCCAGGTCGCCATGATGATGAATTGGTTCGCCTTCATGCCGGGCATGGCAAAGGATGAGAATGTCGGCGACAAGACCGGTTTCTTCGTGAACCCGGCCGAGAAGGTGCCTGCCTCGACTCTCGGAGGCCAGGGCATCTCGGTCGTCGCCAACACCGACAACATGGATGGCGCGCTCGCCTACATCAAATGGTTTGCGCAGCCGGAGGTGCAGAAGAAATGGTGGGCGCTCGGCGGTTATGCCTGTCATAATGCCGTTCTCAACGATCCGTCATTCAAGGACTCGCAGCCTTTCGCCGGTCAATTCCTCGAAGCTATGGGCGGCGTTAAGGACTTCTGGCAGGAGCCCGCCTATGCATCCCTGATGCAGGCGATGCAGAAACGGCTCCACGACTACGTGGTTGCTGACCAGGGAACCGCGAAGGAAGCCCTTGATGGACTGATCGTCGATTGGACCGAAATCTTCAAGGAAGAAGGCAAGCTTCAGTAGCCGCTAACCTCCCTACGCGGCACGTCCCCGGGCTCGTCCCGGGGACGCTTCTTCGTTGCCGGTATTCCGGCAAGGACCTAGGGAAAGCCGGGTTGCCATGTCAAGCATCGAGGCACTTTCCGATCGTGCCGCGCAGGTCACGCCGCCCGGCATTGCCGGGTCTTTGCGCGGCCTTTCGGACCGCTCGATCGCCTGGCTCTTCATTGGCCCGACGGTTCTCCTGCTTCTGGCCATCAACATTTTTCCGCTGTTCTGGACCATCTATCTCTCCTTCACGAACTACGCCTCGAACCGGCCCAATCGTCCGATCGTCAATGTCGGGCTGAAGTGGTATCGGGACATTCTGAGCTCGCCGGAGGTATGGGCGGCGATGCAGGCGACGGCCCATTTCGTGTTCTGGACCATTGTGCTCCAGACGCTGATCGGCTTTGCGCTCGCCTATCTTCTCGATCGCCGGTTCCGGGGCCACGCCTTGTGGACGACGATCATTCTCATACCGATGATGCTGTCACCGGCCGTCGTCGGTAACTTCTGGAAGTTTCTCTATCAGCCGCAAATCGGCCTGTTCAACTACATCGTCTCGTTTTTCACCGGCATCGATCCCTCGTCGTTTGAGATGCTGGGCTCGGTGGCGCTCGCACCCTGGGCGATCGTCATCGTCGATACGTGGATGTGGACCCCCTACGTGATGCTGATTTGTCTCGCCGGGCTGCGTTCCATTCCTAGCTACATCTACGAGGCAGCCGAAGTCGATCGCGCCTCGAAGTGGCGCCAGTTCTGGTCGATCACTTTGCCGATGGCGCTCCCGTTCATAATGCTGGCGGTGCTGTTCCGCGGGATTGAAAACTTCAGGATGTTCGACATGGTCATGCTGCTCACCGGCGGCGGTCCGGGATCGACGACGGAGGTAGCCTCGATCACCCTCAAGCGGCAGGCCTTCGAGGCGTACCGGACGGGCTATTCTTCTGCCTTTGCCATCATTCTGTTCGTTACCGTGTTCGGCCTCGCCAACATCTACGTGAAGGCGCTGAACCGGGTGAAGCAGCGATGATCGGCGCCGCAGTCGCAGCTCACTCGGTGGTCGAGCCGTCCGTCGGCTCGAAGCGCGTGGCCGCCTTTGTAGTGATCTTGTACGCGCTGGTGTCCATGGTGCCGCTGCTGTGGATTTTCGCGACCGGCTGGAAGACGCCGCCCGATTCCATTTCCTATCCGCCGAAGATCGTGTTCAGCCCCTCCTTCGAAGGGTATTGCAATCTCTTCACCACCAGAACCCGGCAGACGGACGAATACATAAAGGCGCTGGGGCCGCCGCGAGGCGTCTGCGACGAGGTCACGCGTCGGCGCGAAATGGTGATTGCCGGGCCATCCAACTACGCTCCCCGTTTCGTGAATTCACTGATCATCGCCTTCGGCTCGACGTTTCTCGCCGTTACGCTGGGTGCGCTTTCGGCCTATGCCTTTTCGCGCTTCCGCATCCCGCTCGCCGACGACCTGCTGTTCTTCATTCTGTTCGACCCGCATGATGCCGCCGATCGCGGTCGCGATTCCGATCTATCTCATGTATCGAAAGCTTGGGCTTTCCGACACTGCACTCGGCATGATCCTTCTCTATACGGCGGTCAACGTTTCGCTCGCTGTCTGGCTGCTGAAGGGGTTCATCGACGAAATTCCCAAGGAATATGAAGAAGCCGCGATGATTGACGGCTATACGCGCCTGCAGGCGTTCGTGCGTGTGGTTCTTCCCCAGGCGGCGACGGGCATCGCCGCGACGGCGATCTTCTGTCTGATTTTCGCCTGGAATGAATACGCCTTCGCCGTGCTGCTGACTTCCGGCGAGGCTCAGACCGCCCCACCCTTCATCCCCACCATCATCGGCGAGGGCGGCATGGATTGGCCTGCCGTTGGCGGCGGCACAACGCTGTTCCTCATTCCGATTCTCATATTCACCGTACTGCTGCGCAAGCACCTCCTGCGCGGCATCACTTTCGGAGCGGTGCGCAAGTGATGAGCCCCAGCCACTCATTGTGGTCGCGGTTCCTGCGCCTGCGCCGGGGTCCGTGGGAAAGTCTCGCGACAGTGGTCATCGCCGCAGGCGTCTTGATGCTGCTGCAGCCCGTTTCGATGGCGCTCTACAGCTGGTCGTTCGCCACGACGCTCCTCGGCACAGTGATGTTCGTGGTCGTCTCGAAGTTTCCGGAGTAGGCAATGGCGGAAATCCGGGTCGAAAATCTGCACAAGAGGTTCGGCGAGTTCACCGCCGTCAGGGATTCGACCTTTACCATTCCCGATGGCTCGTTTTTCTGCCTGCTCGGCCCGTCCGGTTGCGGCAAGACGACGACGCTGCGGATGATCGCGGGCCTGGAACTGCCGACTTCTGGGCGGATATTTCTGGGCGGCGAAGACGTCGCTTACCGGCGCGCTTCGGAGCGCGATATTGCGTTCGTCTTCCAGCTGTTCGCGCTTTATCCGCACATGAACGTTCGCCGCAACATCGGCTTTCCGCTGTTGTGCCAGGGTGTTGGCCGCAGCGAGATCGCTGCCCGAGTTCGCAGAGACGGCGAGGCTGCTGCGCATCGATCATCTGCTTGACCGCCCGGTGTCCGGCCTTGCCGGCGGTGACCGCCAGCGCGTAGCTCTCGGTCGCGCGATCGTCCGCCGTCCGCTGGCGTTTCTGATGGACGAGCCCCTGGGAACGCTCGACACCGAGTTCCGCGACCTCATGTGCGACGAGTTGCGGCGGCTGCACGATCGCATCAAGGCGACCACGGTTTACGTGACTCATGACCAGCTCGAAGCGATGTCGATGGCCGACCACATCGCGGTCATGAACGAAGGAGTCATTGAACAGCTCGGGCCCCCGCAGGAAGTATACGACCGGCCTGCCACCATGTTCGTGGCTGACTTTATTGGCTCGCCCGCCATGAATCTGATCCGCGTCACGGGCTCGCTGGCCAAAGGCGCCAGGACGGTCAAACTCGACGGCGCGCGCGTGGCGATCCCTGAAACCCGCGAGCTGTTTGCAGGCGGCGAGTTCATCCTCGGTGCGCGGCCCGAGCACATTCGCTTCGACGATCGCTCGAAACTTCGCGGTGAGGTATTCGGCGCCGAGTATTTGGGCACCACCCAGGTCGTCACCGTCACTACCGGTCGTGGCAGGTTGAAAGCACGTCTGCCGGCAAGCTTGAAAGTAAGGGCCGGCGAGCAGGTGGGCCTCGCCTTTGCCGGCGCGCAGCTGTCGCTATTCGACGGCGCTTCGGGCAGGGCGATCCGCACGATTCTGTCATGACGGAGCCGGACGTGGCTGAGGTCGCTCTGAAGAACGTGACCAAGCGTTTCAAGTCGGTGACGGCCGTCGACCGGCTGAGCGTCGATGTCGCCGACGGCGAGTTCGTCGTGCTGCTGGGACCCACCGGTGCGGGAAAGACTACCACGTTGCGTCTCGTGGCCGGACTGGAGAAAGCTGATTCCGGAGAGGTCTGGATCGGCGGCCGCAATGCCGGCGGGCTCGAGCCGGCCGAGCGCGACGTGGCGTTCGTCTTCCAGCAGTACTCCCTCTATCCCCATCTCTCGGTCTACGACAATCTCGCTTTCCCGTTGCGCTCGCCGGCACGGCGAACTCCCGAGGGTCAGGTGAAGGGGCGGGTGCAACGCGTCGCCGAACTTCTGCGCATCGCCCACAAGCTGCAGAGCCGGACGACCCAGCTCTCTGGCGGAGAGATGCAGCGCGTTGCCATCGGCCGGGCCCTGGTGCGCGAGCCGGCGATCTACCTGATGGATGAGCCGCTGTCTTCGCTCGACGCCAAGCTGCGCGGCGAGTTGCGCCTGGAACTCAAGCGCATTCAGCAGGACGTGGGCGCCACCATCCTCTATGTCACGCACGATCAGACCGAAGCGATGACGATGGCAGACCGGATCGGCGTCATCAGCACAGGTAAACTTCTGCAGATTGGCTCACCGCGCGACATCTACGAGCAGCCCGCCAATACGTATGTCGCCCAGCGACTCGGCCTTCCGCAGATCAATCTCATTCCCCACGGCGTGCTCGCCAATGGCCGCTGGCGGGCGGATGCCGCAATGATCGGCGCTCGCACCGAGCATTTCCGGATCACGCGCGCCAGCTCCGAAACCAACGGTACGATAGACTGGATCGAGCATCTGGGCGACCAGAACCATCTGCACATAACCATCAAGGGCCACAAGATCACTACCCTGGCCAGCCCGGCCGACGGCCTGAAAGCCGGCGACAAGGTATCAGTCAGCCTCGACAATCCGCTCTGGTTCGACAAGAGCGGCAACCGCATTAGCGCCTAAGCCATGACACCGGATATCAGAACCCTTGTCGAGACGGTTGCCGCCCGCGTCATCGCGGAGACCAATGAGCTGACGGCGCTCGATTCGGCGATCGGCGATGGCGACCACGGCATCAACATGAAGCGAGGTCTCGACGCTGTGCTGGCGGATCTTCCGGCGATCGCCAGCCAACCCTTGCCCGAGGCGTTGCAGGCCATTGGCATGAAACTCCTAATGAAAGTCGGGGGGGCTTCAGGGCCGCTTTATGCCACCCTGCTCATGACGCTGGGCAAGGAGCTTAACGGCACGCCCTCCGCCTCCGAGGCCGCCCGGGCGCTCGGCGCTGCCGTCCTCGCCCTCAAGAACCGGGGCAAGGCCGACGTCGGCCAGAAGACCATGCTCGACGTGCTGGCGCCCGTTGCCGAGGCGCTCGCGGCGGGTGAGAAGCACCTGCCCGCGATCCGGTTGCTTGCCCGGGAACGGGCCGCCGCAACCATCCCCATGCAAGCCGGGCGCGGGCGTGCCTCGTTCCTCGGCCCCCGCTCGGTCGGCCATATGGATCCGGGCGCCCGCTCGACGCAACTGATGATCGAGGCGGTCTGCGATGTCCTGGAGGGCAGGCAATGAGCAGCAAAGTCGGCATCGTCATCGTCTCGCATTCACTGGACGTGGCCCGCGGCACCGCCGATATGGTCCGCCAGATGGTGGGCGGGGACGTTCCGCTTGGGTTTTGCGGCGGGAACGGCGATGGCGGCCTGGGTACGAGCGTCGAAGGAATCCTGGCGGCCATTGAGAGTGCGTGGTCGGACAAGGGGGTAGCGGTCCTTGTCGATCTGGGCGGGGCCGAAATGAACAGCGAGATGGCGGTGGAGCTCCTTCCCGAGCGCAAGCGCGGCAAGGTTGTCATCTGCAATGCGCCGATCGTCGAGGGTGCTGTCATGGCGGCGACTGAAGCTTCGGGCGGAGCAAATCTGCAGGACGTGAAACGCACCGCGGAAGAACTCTCTCCCGCCTGACGCCGGAACGACAAGGTCATGGCCAACGATAGCGCTCGAGGTTCAGTGGTGATGACCCACGATATCGGTCTGCACGCGCGACCGTCGGTCAAGCTCACGCAACTGGCCAAATCGTTCACTTCGGCGATCGAGCTGGCCGCGTCGGCCGAAGGTCCCTGGATTGATGCCAAGAGCATCAGCAAGGTCATGAAGCTCAAGGCCAGGCGCGACACCGAGCTCTTCTTCCGGGCCACGGGCGCCGACTCTGAGGCGGCCCTGGCAGCCCTGTTGTCGCTCGTCTCGCGCGACTTCGACGAGAATCGAGCCGATGCCGCCGCAAGTTGAGCTGATGGGCCGGCCCGCCTCGAGCGGTCTGGCGATCGGTCCGCTGGTCCGGATCAGCGGTGAGTTTCAGCCGCGCCCGCCCAGTGGCGATCGTGCGGTCGAACAGGCGGCGCTTGAGGCAGCGATCGCAGTTTCCATAGCCGAGCTGAACCATCTCATGGCACGAGAAACCGGAGAAGCCGCCGGTGTTGTGGCCTTTCAGGTGGCGATGCTTGAAGATGATGCGCTCGCAGCACCGGTTCGCGCTGCCATCGGGCGGGGCGCTTCGGCGGAGGACGCCTGGCGCGGCGCGCTCGATGGCGAAATCGAAGGCTATCTCGCCTCCACCGATGAGTATTTCCGCGCCCGCGCCGCCGATCTCAGAGACTTGCGCGACCGCGTCCGGCGCCATCTTGCCGGCGTTGGCGAAGACGTTGCCGGGCCGCGGGGAGCGATTTGGGCCGGCGAGGACTTGCCCCCGACACTGTTTCTGGCGACCGACTGGAGCGAGGGTGGAGGGCTTGCTCTCATGGGCTCCAGCCCATCCAGTCACGTGGCCATGCTGGCGCGCGCGCGGGGGGTGCCGATGGTCGTCGGTCTGGGCAACATCGAGCTTGATAGCCACGCCGAGGCCATTATCGACGGCGAAACCGGGCGGGTGGTCCTGAGCCCCGATGTGCGGGAACGTTCGGCATTTGCCGAGGCCAGGCGCGAGTTGTCGCGTCGGAGTGAAGAAACCCGAAGATTCCTCGACCGGCCTGCGGTTACGGCCGATGGCACGCCCATCGAGGTTCTGGTCAACATCGCAGGCCTTGATGAGCTTGCTGGCCTGAACCCTTCGCACTGCGACGGCATCGGTCTTATGCGCACCGAGTTTCTGTTCCGGGATGGCGCCAGCTTGCCGGAGGAGGAAGTGCAGTATCGCGCCTATCGCCGCCTCGTCGAGTGGGCGGCTGGCAAGCCTGTCACCATCCGTACCCTCGATGCCGGTGGGGACAAGCCGATCCGCGGCCTGACCCCGGAGCACGAGAGCAATCCGTTCCTGGGGCTGCGCGGCGTGCGGCTGACGCTCGCTCACCCCGACCTTTTCATGGTTCAGCTTCGCGCACTGGCCCGCGCCGCCGTTCACGGCAACCTCAAAGTCATGTTGCCAATGGTGACCGCGCCTCGCGAGCTTGCGGAGGCGTCCGCGCTACTCGACCGTGCCGTCTCGTCCCTCCAGTCCGAGGACATTCTCTGCGCGCGGCCGCCGCTTGGCATCATGGTCGAGGTGCCAGCGGTTGCGGTCATGCCGTCACTCTTTGCCGATGCCCGTTTCTTTTCGATCGGCAGCAATGATCTCACCCAATACGTCACGGCAGCCGCGCGCGGCGATCCCGGCGTTGCCGCCCTCAATGATCCCTGCCATCCGGCCGTCATGAGGCTCATCGGTGAGGTGGCGCGCCATGGCGCGGCGAGCGCGGTGCCCGTCAGCATTTGCGGCGACATGGCGGCCGAACCACGCCATGTGGCAAGTCTGCTGAATGCCGGTTTGAGGTCTCTGTCGGTCGCCCCGCCGGCCCTGGGACGGGTCAAGGCGGCGATATCCGCAACGCGTCTTGGGGCATAGCTCCGTGCCGCACGAACAGGTCGGAAGGGAACCCCCGGCATCGGCGGCTGCTGTCGAATACAAACGCATTCTTGCCGGCGTCCTCGATCGGCGCCCTTCGGGTACCCGCCAGCGCCTTGCCGCCGCGCTGGGAAAGAACCGAAGCTTCATTTCGCAGATATCAAATCCCTCCTATGCAACGCCCGTACCGGCAAGCCACCTCGACGTCATTTTTGAGATCTGCCACTTCGGCAGCGACGAACGCCGCCGATTTCTCGAGGCATATGGCCGCGCCCACCCCCGGCGCCCGGTTTCCGCTTCGGAGCGGCATGCCCTCAAGGCTCATACGATCCACCTTCCGGACCTCGGGAACGATGACAGGAATGCCCGGCTTCATGCCCTGGTCGCCGAGTTTGTGCGCCGGGTTGCCCGCCTCGTGGAAGGCAGACCGAAAAGAGGAAAGCGCAAGTGAAGAAGCTCATCAACGACGTCGATGCCGTACTGGCTGAAAGTCTCGACGGCTTCATCGCCGCCCACGCGGACATCGTGACGATCGGAGCGGAGCGCAAGTTCGTCCGGCGTTCGGCGCCAAAACCCGGCAAGGTTGGTCTCATTTCGGGTGGCGGCTCCGGCCATGAGCCCCTGCATGCGGGTTTCGTAGGTCATGGCATGCTTGATGCTGCCTGCCCGGGCCAGGTCTTTACCTCGCCCACGCCCGACCAGATGCTGGCCGCCGCCGAAGCCGTCGACACCGGCGCCGGGATCGTGTTCATCGTCAAGAACTACGAAGGCGACGTCATGAACTTCGACATGGCCCGTGAGATGTCGGGTCGCGACATCGAGACCGTGATCGTCGATGACGACGTCGCGGTCGAAAATTCCCTCTACACCACCGGACGGCGAGGCGTGGCCGGCACCCTCATCGTCGAGAAGATCCTCGGCGCGGCGGCCGAGCAGGGCGCGGACGCCAAGTCGCTGAAGGTCCTGGGCGACAAGGTAAACCGCGGTACTCGGTCCATGGGCGTAGCACTGACGAGCTGTACCGTGCCGGCGGCCGGCAAACCGACGTTCACCCTCGGCGAAGATGAGATGGAGATGGGAGTGGGAATTCACGGCGAGCCGGGGCGCCGCCGGGTCAAGCTCGCGAGCGCCGACGACATCGCCGGTGAGATGCTGAACACGATCGTGAGCGATCTCCGCTCTCCGGCCAGCGGTGGTGCGTTGCTTCTCGTCAACGGCTTCGGCGGCACGCCGGCCATGGAGCTCTATCTGATGTATAACTCTGCCCGGCGAATCCTTGCCGGCCTCGGAATTGATGTCAGGCGCTCGCTGGTCGGCTCCTACGTGACCTCGCTCGACATGGCCGGGTGCTCATTGACCCTCAGCATGCTCGACGGCGACCTGGCCCGTTTCTGGGATGCTCCGGTTCACACTCCTGCGCTGCGCTGGGGCATGTAGTTCGAATTGGCTGTTCGGAATCGGCCATGAAGATCACGGACATTGAGACCATCGAGTTGCGCGTTCCCGGCTGGGCGGGAGATACTTTCGACGGTTCCTACGACAACTGTGTCGTCATCGTCCGTACCGACGAGGAGATCGTGGGCATTGCCGAGGTCGACAGCGTGCCCTCGGTGATCCGGGCGATTGTCGAGGCGCCGCGCTCGCACAGCCACGCGATGGGGCTGCGGGAAGCCCTCGTTGGCCAGGATCCTTCCGACGTGGAGGGGCTGTGGGATCGGATGTATGACCTGACCAGCTACTACGGCCGGCGAGGCGTGCTGATCCATGCCTTGAGCGCCGTGGACATCGCCCTGTGGGATATTCGCGGCAAGGTTGCCGGCAAGCCCGTTGCCGACCTTCTGGGGCCGCGGCAGCGCGACCGCGTGCTTGCCTATGGCACCGTCTACCCGCTAGGCGAGACCCCGGACGAGGTGCGCCGCTCGATCGATCGCGGCCTGAAGCTCGGTCTGAAGGCGATCAAGATCGTTGCCGATCCGCACTGGCGCGACGATCTGGACAAGGCGGAAGGGCTGATCCGCGCCGCCCGAGAGCATGTCGGGCCGGACATCCGCTTGATGGTCGATGCAGCCACCGCGTGGTCGAAGGCGGAGGAGGGGCTTCCCCTGATGCCGCTTTTCCGTGACCACGGCTTCAAGTGGGTTGAAGCACCGCTGCCGGTCGACGATCTCGCCGGTCACGCGCGTTTCCAGGGCTTTGGCGTCCCGATCGGCGGGGGCGACCTCGGGCTGACCACCCGCTTCGAATACGAGCAGCTGTTCGATATCGGCAAGGTCAACATCGCGCAGCCCGACGTGACCATGGCCGGCGGGCTGACGGAGCTGATGCGTATTGCCGCAATGGCGCGCGGCCGGAAGAGGCGCGTCGTGCCCCACGGCTACAAGTCGAACATCACCATTGCGGCAAACCTCGCCTTCCTGGCGCAGCACTGGGACGAGGAGCCGGCGGAGTATTCGACCAGCCAGTCACCCCTGCGCTGGCAGCTGACGAGGGAGACCTTCCCGATCGGCGAGCGACGGCAAGATCGCGGTGCCGTCAGGTCCCGGACTCGGCGTAAGTCTCGACTCGAAACAATTGCAAAGTACCGCGTCTCGTAACCTGCTTATCTAACGGCCGTCGGTTCTCAGGCGCGCTACCAGCTCCTCGTTCAAGTCGATGCCGAGGCCCGGGCGATCCGGCAGCGCCATGTAGCCATCGACGACTTCCGGCTCCGGCGAGACCAGTTCGCGCCGCAACAGGCTGTCGAAAACCTTCGGTGACACGTATTCGAACACCGGAACGGGACCGCAGGCGGCCTGGAAATGGCGGCCGGCCGCCGAGGTGATGCCCGTCTTCCAGCCATGCGGGATCACTTCTGCCCCATGCAGCTCGCAGATTTCGGCAATCCGCCTCATTTCGGTGAAGCCGCCGGCCCGCCCGATATTGGGCTGCACGATGCCGACCTTTCCGCTTGTCAGCCATTCGCAGAATTTCCCATCGCGTCGCTGCCGCCTCCGCGCCGCCGATCCGGATGCTGCTCCTCCTGGCAAGCTCGGCATGGCCGGCGAGGTCGTCATGCTGAAGCGTGGCCTCGGCGAACAGGACGTCGCAGTCGGTGATGCGCTCGAGAACGTAAAGTGCGTCGTGCCAGTTCTGCCAGCGGTAACCGAAATCGACGGCCATCTGGATGCCATCTCCGACCATGCGGCGGCCCCGCCGGATCAGGTCGATCAGCTCCCGGTCCGTGACGAGATCGAAGAACAGGACCTCCATCTTGACCGCCCGGAAGCCGGCATCGATGGCCGTCTGGAACTGGCGTTCGATTTCCTGCATCAGCTCTTCGATGCTGCGGCCGTGGGCGAGGCCCGGATAGATGGTGCAATAGGGCCTGAGCTTGTCCCGCCGGGCGCCGCCGAGCAGTTTGTAGGCGGGCACGCCCAGTTGTTTGCCCGCCAGGTCGTGGATCGCAATGTCCAGGGCCGAGATGGCGTGGATGCCCAGTCCCCGCCGTCCCGGCCAGAAGGTGCCCTCGTAGAGCTTCTGCCACAAGGCCGCTGCTTCGAGCGGATCGGAACCGATGAGTATGTCGGCAGCGTTCCGGCTCCACAGATGCGCGGTCGGCATCTGAAGGAAGTTCCTGACGACGTGGGGTGGCGCATCCGCTTCCCCGATGCCGAAGCGCCCGTCCTCGTCAATGATTTTCACGATTACGGTATCGGTGGTGCCGTCCAGATCGCTCGCTGAGGCATCAGGAGATGCGACGGGAATGACGTCGACTTCGGTGATCTTCGGCAAGGCTTCAGATCCGTTACCAGCGCCACAACCACTCCCACAGTTTCAGGCTTCGGGAATTGCAAAAGCGTAATCACTGGCTTTCGACCAGTCTCGCCGCGACATCCTTCATCAAATCCGCTTCCACGTTCGCAAACGCGAGTCTGAGATAGAACTCCTGACCGGGTCCGAACATGCTGCCAGGCAGGCAGAGCAGATCGTGGTCACGGGCCAGCCGCTGCGCCACGGCCCTGGCCGGGGTTCCCGTGAATGGATGGCGCACATAGGCGAAATAGGCTCCCGCACTTGCGAGCGAATAGGCCAGATCCTTTCGCGTAAAAGCGGCCTTGAGCGCTGCGGTTCGCGCCGCCATCATTTCCCGCTTTTCTGCAGCCCAGGGTGCAAGCTCGCGCAAGCCGAACAAGGCCGCGAGCTGGGAGATCCGGGGCGCGCTGATCGCGATGCAGTCCATGATCTTGGCAATCTGGCTGATCAGCGATGGCGCCTGCAATCACCGAGCCGACCCTGTAACCGGCGAGGGCATAGACCTTGGAGAAGCTGTAAAGCTGCACCAGAGCTTCCCGCCAGGAAGCATCGCGGAAGAGATTGTGGGGCGGCTCCTCGCCGGCAAGGAAGTCCTTGTAGGTTTCGTCGATGACCAGCGCCACGCCCCGTTCGCGGGCCAGTTCGAGAAATGCGCTGACCGTTGCCGGCGGAAAAATGGCGCCGGTGGGGTTGTTCGGCGTCACCAGCACGATCGCGCGCGTGCGCCCATCGATGAGATCGTGCGCCTGACCGGGCTGCGGCACAGCGTCACCTTCGTCGAGCGGCGAAAAACTCCGTACTTCAATTCCCTGCATGGCGAGCCACATCTGGTGATTGAAGTAGAAGGGCGCCGGCAATACGACGTTGTCGCCCGGGCCGGCCAGCGCCGTAAGGGCAAGGCAGAAGGCCTGGTTGCACCCGGCGGCAATGAGCACGTCTTCCGCCTCGATGTCGCCTGCGTACGCAACTGCCATGTGGCGTGCCAGTTCCGAGCGAAGCTCCGGCAGTCCGGCGATTTCGGTATAGAGGCTGGTCTCCGGGCGGAATGCGGCATCGGCAACATGCTGCTGCAGCAGCGGGGAGGGCGGGTAGCTCGGAAGCGCCTGGCAAAGGTTCAACAGCTGGCGGTTGCGGGCCTTGTGGATCACCCAGCTCATGGCCTCGGCAATCGGCGGCGCCTCGACGGCATCGACAAATCCATTTACACGATATGTCATCGAGCAAGCCGAAGCAGGAAGGATCCCGGCATGAAGGCAGTGCGCATTGCCAGAACAGGTGGACCCGAGGTCATGGAGCTTGTGGATATCGAGGTGCCGCGTCCGGGCCAGGGCGAGATCAGGGTCCGGCACACTGCCATTGGACTGAACTTCATCGATACCTATCATCGCTCAGGCCTCTACCCGGTGCAATTGCCCTCGGGCCTTGGCCTTGAGGCGGCGGGCGTCATCGAGGAGGTTGGCGAGGGTGTGAAGGGCTTCAAGACGGGCGATCGCGTTGCCTACGGCACCGGGCCGATCGGCGCCTACGCCGAGACGCGGAACCTGCCCGCGAACAAGGTTTCCAGGCTCCCGAAGAGCATCGGCGATGAGCAGGCGGCGGCGATGATGCTCAAGGGCATGACGGCCCGTTATCTGCTGCGCGCGACCTATCGCGTGAAGCGTGGCGACACAATTCTCGTGCACGCCGCCGCGGGTGGCGTCGGCACGCTGCTGAGCCAATGGGCGCGGGCGCTCGGCGCGACGGTCATCGGCACGGTCGGTTCGCCTGAGAAAGTTGCGATGGCGAAAGACCATGGCTGCCATCACGTCATCGATTATCGCACCGAGGACGTGGCCAGGCGGGTGCGCGAAATCACCAGCGGCAAGGGTGTTCCCGTGGTCTATGACGGCGTCGGCGCAGCCACCGTCGGGGTGTCGCTCGAACTCGCTGGCGCCGCGCGGCCTGCTTGTAAGCTTCGGCAATGCGTCCGGTCCTGTAAAGTCTCTCGATCTGGGCCTGCTGTCGGCCAAAGGGTCCCTCTACGTGACCCGTCCGACGCTGATGAGCTACACGGCCACCGACCAGGACCTGGCCGAAACTGCTGCCGATCTTTTTGAAGTCGTGAAGAGCGGCAAGGTCAAGATACCGGTGATGCAGCGTTATGCCCTGAAAGATGTCGCCTCGGCCCACCGCGATCTCGAGAGCCGCAAGACGACGGGGGCGACGGTGCTGTTGCCATAGCTTCGCGCAGGCTTCGCTTTCTATCGGATTTTGGCGGATACTGCCGGCAAAGAGCTGTAATACTCTGACGCCAGGGTAAGAGAGGCCAGCCCACCCCCGTCCTTATTGACTTACCAGCCTGCGTGTAGATCATCCGGTGCCCGGATGATTCAGGCGTAGGTTTTCACATGAGCCAGTTCATACGCACGACCTTCGCCAAGCGCATCAGGCACCCGGACAGGATTGCGATGTTTGCCTTGTCAGTTGCGCCCAGTTTGCCGAACAGGCCATCTCGCTGCAGACGAATTGCGCCAGAGCGGGAAGCGCCACGGCGTGCGCCAGATTGAGTGGACGCCCGTTCCCATCCGAGAGTGTGCTCACGACCATGCCCACGAGCTCACCGCGATCGTTGAACACCGGGCCCCCGGACTCGCCCTTCTTGGTGTCCATGCGCAACACCATTGCGTCGGGATAGCCGAAGCCCTGATAGGCAACCGCGTGCCCGAAACTCATGGCCTCAACCTGGCCGAATCGTGCCGTATCGCCCTGCGCGTGGGGTTTGCCAAGGGTGAAAATGGGGTCGCCCTTCCTGAGGCAAGCAGAGCCCGAAGGCTGAACTGCGGTGCCGGAATAGCCGGCGAGCCGGATCAGCGCCATATCGTTGCTGGGCCTAACGTCGACGACCTTGCCGGAATAGACGCGACCATCAGGGCCCTTGGCGCTGACCGTGAAGCCTTTTTGCATCGCCACGTGACCCGCAGTGAGCACATACCCCGACGGATCGATCAGGAAGCCGCTGCCTGCGGTCACTGCCGACGACCGCTTGTCGGTTTGGCGCCCGCCGCGGGGGGTTTGCTCGCTGATGATGAGGGTCACATAGCTGGGGTTCGCATCGGAAACGACGCCGGAAAGCAAGGAAGAAAGTGCGACACCTGCCGGTACCGCGCCTGCCTCGACGTTTATGACGCGGTCATCGAGACGCTGCGCCTGGTTCGCCGTGCAGGCCACGAGCGCGAGCACAGCAAGGGAGAGAGACAGGAAGCGTGGCAGCCTTGATGTCATTGGAATATCGGGGTGTTTAGAGCGAACACCACCGATCTACCAGCCCAGTGTGGCGACAACAAGTACCGGTACAGACATATGAAGCAATTCGGGCGCACTGTTGCATGTTTGCATCTGCGAACGCGCTGTTTTTGCCTCAAAACTGAAATTGGCCTGTGGAAACCTGTGGAAACCTGTGGAACTTGTGCCGTTGGCAATTCAATTGATTGAACAGCCCGCAGCGTGGAAGAAGGCTGCCGAAGGTGACGAAGGTAATGCCCAAGCCGCATAGGAAGTCTGGACAGGCCAAAAATGAAGTTTCCGCCCTTCTTTCGGCGGCCGTAGGCGCTCATCGAAATGGCCGTCTCGACGACGCTGTGCTGCTATACCGGCGCGTTCTCGCCGTGAGTAATGACAACTTCGATGCGCGCCACCTCCTGGGGGCAGCGCTTTGCCAAAAGGGTGATCTCTCCGCAGGTATCGAACTTATCGAGAGGGCTCTGGCGCTGAAGCCCCGTTCGGCGAGAGCTCTGCTCAATCTCGGCAATGCGCAGCTGGCGCTCAAGCGCAGCGAAGAAGCACTGAAAAGTTTTCGACGCCTCGCGGCCATCAATCCTGACGATGTTCAGGCTCTGCGCGGGCAGGGCAGGGCGCTGGTGGCACTTTTTCGACCGGCGGAGGCCATGCCCCTCCTGTCCAAAGCGCTGCGGCTTCGGCCGCAAGACCATGAAATCATGAATGACATCGGCACTTGCCATGCGGTAGCGCGAGAGTTCATCGAGGCACGTAAGGCGTTCAGCTCGGCCCTCCGCCTGCGCCCCGATTACCGTGGCGCGCTCATCAATCTGGCAAATGTGCTGGGCGAACTCCACCTCTATCGGCAATCAGCGCAGCTTTACCATCGCCTGCTCGAAGGCAATCCGAACGACATCGTTCTGCTTACCAATCTGGCGCGGGTGCTGCGCCGCCTATGGCAAGCGGACAAGGCGCTCGAGCCCGCGACACGCGCGCTCGAAGTTGCGCCGAACGGCCCCAACGTCAAACTGGTCATGGGCAACGTGCTGATGGATCTCGGTCGCAACGACGAGGCTCAGGGCTATTTCAAGGAGGCGATCGCATCCGATCCTGGCTCGGTTCCGGAGGCGCTTGCGAGCTATGCCCAGATCCACAAGTTCGCTGGCGACGAGCCCGAGATCGAGATGATTGCGGCGCAGCTGGCACGGAGCAATCTGCCACCGCCTGATCGAGAGATGTTGGGCTACGCTCAAGCCAAGTGCTTCGATGATATGAAGCAGTATGGGCGTGCCTTCGAGGCTCTCGTTCGTGCCAAGGAAGTCTATCCGCTGATGTTTGCAATCGATAGCTATCGGCGGTTCGTCGATGCAAATGTCGCCACGTTCACTCGGGAGTTCTTCGCCGAACGAGAGCGTTTCGGCATCGACAGCGAAATCCCGGTTTTCGTGATCGGGATGCCGCGGTCTGGAACTTCACTCACCGAGCAGATCATAGCCAGTCACCCGCAAGCGTTCGGCGTCGGTGAACTCAACGATGTTGCAAACCTCGCCCGCCGCCTGGGCTTTGACGTGCGTGCTCCGGAAAAGACGATTGCCGGCGCGCTGAGCCTTACGGCTGCAACGAGCCGGGAGCTGGCTCAAGAGTACCTCCGAGCGCTGCGGGAGGCGGCGCCGCATGCGACGCGGATCGTCAACAAGATGCCCCACAACTTTGAACTCGTCTGGCTCATCACGCTGCTCTTCCCAAGGGCCAGGATCGTTCACTGTGTGCGCGATCCGATGGATACCTGCCTTTCGGTGTTCATGCAGCACTTCTCCGGAAGTCACGGCTATAGCCGCGATCTCGGCAACCTGGGGAGCTACTACCGCGAGTACCAGCGCCTCACCAGGCACTGGCACGCTGTGCTCGGGCGTCCGATGCTGGACCATTCATATGAGGAGCTCACTCTCGATCCGGAAGGCCAGGCGCGACGGCTTATCTCATTTATCGGTCTGCCGTGGGACGAGAGGTGCCTTCGCTTTCACGAGACCGAGCGGGCAGTGCTGACTTTCAGCCGCTGGCAGGTGCGTCAGCCGATCTATCGGACCTCGGTAAAGCGCTGGAAAAACTACGAACCCTGGCTGGGGCCGTTGGCCGAGGCGTTGCGGGAGTAACGACGGACAAGGGTGTTCTGTAACGTTAGAGCGGTTTTTGGTTCGCCGGAATGAATAGGGCTTCCCAAACGGCGCGAACATTAATTCCTGTGCTGTCGTCTCCGAGGGCTCACTACTCATAGATGGGGAATTCCCTGTTCAAGTTAGGTTGGATCCAATACGGTCTTTCGAGCGTAAAGTGATATTGGAGAGGGCGTGTCGGAACGGAGTCAACCATGCGGTACATGCTTCTGAGATTCGTGGCGGCGTTCATCGCCATTGCTGCCCTATCTGGAGTTTCGCACGCCAAGAGGTATCCTATCATTGCCTTCGGCAACCACACATATGTCGCCGAGACCACCGAAACCGGCCGTGGTGTCATGGTGCGCGTCTATCGTCGCAGGACCAGCGTTACCTGGTATCGCTTCGGTGGCTTCACCGTTCCGGCCGAACGTCTCGCCGCCCGGCGTGCCGAGGTGAAACGCAACCCGGCGGCGGCAAGCCCCGCCGAACGCGTCTATTTCACGGGCCGGGTTGTGGGATCGACGCCGTTCAGGCCGAGCGACCCCTTCCGTATCAAATCGCCCTTCATCGATTTGCTCTAAGATGGCTTCGCGAGGCGCGCCGCCAACATTTTGGCAGAAAATGTGCTCTATGTGCTCAGATCAGATCTCTTCGAATCGCCGCGCGGAGCTGTAAGGATACCCTTTCGTCCATCAACTCCTGGGCGAGCTTTCTCCGCGCCTGCGCAATATGCCCGGCGACATGTCGCAAGACCGCCAACTCCTGGTCGCGGCTAGAATTCCTTTGAGCCAAGGTGCTTTCCTGTCCCAGGGGCCCCGACAGCTCTTTCAGGGATCTGATTGCGCTGCGTACGTGATCGTCACGTGTCTGAGGTATTGTGGTCATGGTCGTACATCCCCAGTGGCAATATTATCGCGTGAAGATTCACACACCCACGATACACACCACAACGATATAGCGAAGTCGGGATGAGATAACCTTCGACCTGTGTGGTTTTGGCCACAGGGGCTGAGCGAACTTGAGCGAGCAGCGCAAGTTCCTATTGGTCAGCTTGCACCTTTACAAATCAATGGCTCGCAGCATCGGGCTCGATGGTCGTTAGTTCCTCGATCGCCATGAGGATCCGCTTCCAAGTCCAGCAGCCGTCTACATCGCCCTTGTCCAGCAGCTCATCGGCGCGCTGAGCGGTGTGCAGTTTGGCATCATCCGGTCCGTGCTGCTTCAACCCGCCAGGGCTACAGGCTACGGTAGTTCACGCCCCTCGTTGTGGACATTGCCAACCTTTCGATCGACCGGCCATAGCGCCATGCGCTCTGACGCATAGGGCTTCAGCATCCCCTTCAGCTCGGCATTCGTTGCCACGCTTCCCCGGCAGGTCTCTCGGGGCTTCTGATTAAGACCTGACCGCTGGAGCGAGGTCTCCTAGTGCGGCGATCAGCGGCTGCAGATGGCCGGCGTAGTGACGCCAGCGTTGTAAGGAACTCTTATAAATCGGCTGACGAAACTGCCAGCGCAACCCGGACCACCTGAAATTCGTCGCCAACCAACCCTGCCTGATGTGCGGCCGCCAGCCGAGCCACGCCCATCATTTGACCTTCACCCAGCCCAATGCCTTGGGTCGCAAAGTCAGCGACGAGTTCACCGTGCCACTCTGCAATCTGCACCATAGCGAGCTGCACGACCATGGCAATGAACGAGGGTGGTGGATCGACCGGAAGATGAACCCGCTTCCCGTCGCGCGCGAACTCTGGACCCGTAGCCACGGCTGGTCAGTGCCATCCGGTGCAGCAAAGCTGCCTTCGGAGACGATTGAACTCGGAAAAGAATCTGCACCACCGCCCCTAGACTCGCTGAAAATGTAAAGCTTGGCTCTTCATCGGGTTACCCGGCATCAAATCAATTTTCCCCCAATTTTCCATATATGACCTGTGGAAACATTTTCTGGGTGTCGTTGCCTATCAGGTAGGATATCTCCCTGGCCCCGCAGAACTCCAAAAGCAGTTTCCAAGAGTTTGAGAAATCAGATAGCTTTCATGCGTGATTGACACCAGGCGACATTATGTGGCTGAGCAAGCTTAATGACGGGCGCGGGCGCTAACTGCAACGGCCAGATCCTCCCGCCTCAAGACGCTTTGCTTCTGTATGCGCTTCAGCGCGCTAAAAATCCTGGCACCGCACACCAATCTTTCAGACTCTGATGAACATTCCGTCGTCGAGGGATCACAAAATCAACTTGATCCTGGCAACGGACTGTCGCCGCCAGCATCCACGCGATCTCACCGAAATTGCCGAGAACGTGGTGCGCATCGCCCCGGACATCGCCGTGCATGTCGTCTCCACCGAGGATAGCGCGGAAGTACTTCAGCGAGAAAAGTGGAAGAGGTTGACTATAACGGTCAGCTTCTCCCCGATGAGCAACTTTGTTCCCCCTCGCGGACCCGTGTTCATGTGCCGGGCAATTCCGAAACTTGATCAATATGCGCGGTTTCAGGCCTCGGGGATTCCAACGCCGCGTACCGAACGCTTCGAATTTGGCAAGTCGTACAGTCATGAAGACTGGTCGGAGTTCGTAGTTCTGAAGCCATTGCCGCTGCCCATGACGTCGGCAGAGGGTAACAGCCGAATCTATCGGACCCATCGTCTGGAGCAGCTCACTCTGGCGTCCTTGCCACACGAGCATTTCCTGAAAACCGCACCAGGATTGGTGCAGTCCTTCGTCGATACTGGGTGTTTTCCCTGCAAATGGCGCGTGCTCACGCTTTTCGGAGAACCACTTTATGGCGCCCTGTCTCGAAGCGCAGTGGAGAGGGCGCCCCTTACTGCACCCGACGATGAGATCGAGAAGTCGGTCATTGAACCAAAAAACCTTGTATCCACAAAAATCGATTCGCTGGCGGTTGACGAAGAGATCCTGGCTTTTGCCCGACGTATTCACGAGGCGTTCCCGAAAAACCCAGTGCTTGGGTGCGATATTCTTCGGCGTGAACAGGACGGTGCCCTGTTTGCGCTCGAAATCAATGCCGGCGGGAACGTCTGGCATTTTTCCTCCGCGAAGCGACCCTATCGAGAGGCACTTGGAGGCCGCCAGGCAATGATCGATCAGTTTGGAGCATGGAGGAAAGCCGCCGAAGCGTTGGTCCGCAAGACACGAGAGTTTGCCGCATAGGCGGTAAGCGCTCATCAAAACGGACGCCCCCGACGAGGCAATGGCGCTATACCGGCGCGTTCTGGCCGTGCGCAAGGACAACTTCGATGCGCGCCACCTCCTGGGGGCAGTGCTTTGCCAGAAGGGCGATTTCTCCGCAGGTATCGAACTGCGCCGAAACGCTGGCTGCGGAGTCGACGCACATGTTCAGGAAGGGGAGGCAGCCTTTCAATGACCAATCCTCACCAGAAATCTGCAAAGCGAGGCAGGGTAGCGCTAAACGTAACTGGCCAACTTCTCTGCTTTGTATATCAGATGATGTTCGCCAGCTTGGGCCGGAGGCTTTCGGACTCTCAATCTCGGGGAGCGAAGGTGAAAGGCTTCAGCCGTATGTGCACGCGGTGATCCTCGGCCCCTTTTCTTTCGTTGTCGGGCCAGAGGCCCGTGCGGGACGTTGTGCAAATATCAGAATGAGATTCTCTCCCAGTGAAGCGCGAGGACGGGCAGTTGCGCGCACGATGCGCTCGCGCCTCGGCAGGAGTTCTCATTGCGATCGCCAACGCTTCCGAATTGACGTCCGCGGACTGGTATCCGCGCCTGCTAGAGGTTGCGAGGGTCACCGAAGGCGATCACCCGGTCGCCCCCGGGCTCTTCGCCGCCTATCACGATCTCATCGCGTTGATTTCGGCCGAACAGTTCGATGATGCTCAGGCGGTGTTGGAGGAAATCGCCTGCGGCGCGTGGCGGGCGAGTTCGCTCTCCGTTCGCGATTTCAGCGGTGAAAATTTCTCATCCCGCACTCTGGAGCGATACCGGAGATATCTTTCGGTCGATCCGACGACCCCCTTGAACCTCAAAGCGCCCGGCAACGGCACGGGGACGGCGATGCGGCAGCGCCTCCTGAGAGCCCTCCATCTCTTGAATATCACTCATGTCGATCTCGCGGCGGAGGTCCGCCAAATCGTTTCCGAGATCGTACTTGCGGTCGATAGTGGCAATACCGGGGATCAGTCCGACTTCAGCGGTGCCAGCTCATTCGCCTTGTGGGGCGCGATCTTCTTCAATACCGACGAGCATGATGACGCGGCCGAGATCGCCCAGGCCCTGGCTCACGAAGCCGGCCACCTGCTGCTCTTTGCCGAGGCAGTCGATGGTCCGCTGGTCGAGAATCCTGAAAGCGAGCGGTTTTCGTCGCCGCTACGCCACGATCCGCGTCCGATGGACGGGATCTTTCACGCAACCTTCGTCACTGCCCGCATGCATCTGGCAGCAAAGGCCATCTATGAACGGGGCGGCCTCTCGGACCCTGACAAAGAGCGCCTGCGGCAGGCCATCTTCACGCATGAGACGAACTTCGACGGCGGCGTCGAGACGATCCGCCAGAATGCCGCCCTGACGAAGCTTGGCCACGAGACCCTGGCTGGTGCGGAGGAGTATATGGCCGCCGCCAGAATTCAATAGGCTTTGCCTTTTCGGAGACAATTCTGGCCAACCGCGCTAGCAAGGTCACCAAGCGCGGCGGCCGCTGCAGAGGGGCCCAGGCGGCAACCCCTGGCTCGGGCCGCCGGCAGAAGCGCTGCGGGAGTAACGAGATGGACAAGCGTGTCCCGCAAAAATCAAGAATCAGCGGTGCCTCGCTGGTACCTCGAAACCAAGGGGTAGGCCGAGGTCCATGGGGAATCGGAGCCGCATGAATGTCTCGCGCGAAGACCGTTGCCCAGGCGTCCGCCGAAGCTGGCGCCCGAGCAAAAGCTGGCGCAGAAGGCGATCGTGAGCGAGGGCCCGACCCGGACTTCACCATCTCCGTCTCCGCCAAATTTAGCTATAATGCGTTGAAGTTATTGCAAAAATTTAGTGAATTTCAGGCTTGCTCATCTCTTTGCCCATCCCACAGAAGGCGAGGTAATCAGCTCTCTAGCAAGAAACAAAGCCGCGAGTTTGACTGTGGCTTTTTTGCTGCACCTTCCGGAATTTTTTTGAAAGCACCTCAAGAATTATTGATTCGAGTGCCACCGGGGTAGAGGATTTCCTGTCGGCAACCTTGTCTTTGGTGCCGCTTGCCGGTCCCGGCGATCAGGCTTGTTGAAAGCCGCACGACTTTCTGGGGGGAGCTGAAATCCATGAACGAGATTGCATATAATATCTCAAAGGGGTTTCTAAACCTCGTTGACGCGGTTGAGGGCAGAGGTGCCGGACCAGGTTTCTGCCTCGGTCCCTCGACCGGCGATGACGCGGTTCCTGGGCAGAGTTCAGGACTGGGGCCATGTGTGGGAGATGATATAATTGAGCCGCCGGCGGGTAAGCTGGGTCCATCGATTGGCGATGACGCAATTCAAGTCCCGCTCAACACGCTCGGGCCTTGCGTCGGCGATGACGAGGTGCCGCCGTCCGACTTGCGGCTGAAATGTGATGTAACGCGGGTCGGCACCACGGTACTCGGCCTCCCTCTGCACCATTTTAAGTACAGTGGCAGGCCCGAAACATACGAGGGCGTCATGGCTCAGGATGTGCTGCAGGTCATGCCGGCGGCTGTGTCGCGTGGCGCCGACGGCTACTATCGCGTCAACTATGGCCTTCTGGGCATTGAGATGCGACGGATTTCCTAAGCACCCTGTAGTTTGACATGGCAGGGACGGCGGCTGTCGTCCCTTTTGTTTTTCGACAGAATCTGATGCTGAATGAATTTGAGCTTGCCCAGGCGTATCTAGAGAAGTTTGCTCAAGACGGAGCGGGCTCCACAGTCCGAAATCGATGGCTACCAGGGACAGCTTCTGACAGTGCTGTACCAGCACGCGGTCGGGAACGTTCCGTTCTACCAGAGCTACCCTGCCCTCGACGTGCCAATCAAAACCGGATCGACAGGCTGGAACAGCTTGCCGTTCATATCGCGTCATGACCTCGCGAAGCATGCGAACGCAATCCGGACGCGACACATGCCCGCGAGCCACGGCATCGTTATGCCTGTGCAAAGTGGAGGAAGCACAGGTCAGCCCGTCCGGATTGCATTGTCGGCGCTCGAGTTTGTTGCGCGAATTGTCAATACGTATCGCATGTTCCTGGCGTGGGGGATGGACGTTACTCGACCGCTGTTCATGATCCGAAAGCCACAGATCGGCTCGGAACGGCAAGACGGACCAGGTTTCCGCAAATGGGGTTTCCCCTGGCTCCCTGAGGCCGAGCTCGGAGCCCGTTTGCACATGGACATCTCAACTCCTGCGGCCACGCAGCTTGCTCACATTGCCCGTGAAGCCCCCGCCTACGTGAACACACTGCCCTCCAACATTCTTCGCCTTGGCCTGGAGGGTCGAAAGCTCGACAGTCCGCCGCGAATACCCTTCCTGATCGCCGTCGCCGAGCACCTGCCGGAAGAGGTCAAAGCTCTCGCGGAAACAACCTTTGGCAGCAGGGTGATCAATATCCTCTCGTCATCGGAAGGCGGGGTAATTGCCATCGAGTGCCCGGTCAGCGGCCTGCTTCACGTCCAGAGCGAATTAGTATTTGCCGAAATCATCAGGGCTGACGGAGCGCCTTGCGAGGTCGGCGAAGTCGGCGAGCTTGTGGTCACGCCGCTGTACAATTATGCCTCGCCGCTGATTCGCTATCGTTCCGGGGACTTCGTTGAAAAAGGCCCAGCGTGTCCATGTGGACGAACCCTGCCCACCATCGCAAGAGTTGTCGGGCGCCGTGAGCACATGTTTCGGTTCCCGGACGGCCGACGCTCCCTTCCGGCAATCGATCGCGTTCGCGTTTGCGAGATACTGGGGCACGAGGCATGGGTATTCGCTCAGACGGCAATGTCAGCAGCGGAGTTGCATGTGGCCGAAGGTGGTTATGAAGGCCGGGAGCGCGACCTCCTGTCACTGCTCTCGAGCGCAACCGGTCCCTCATTTTCGGTCAATCTGAAGAGGGTCGGGAGCCTGCCTCTGACGAGCGGCGGCAAGCGGCATTTTTGCGTCAACACCACGGTGTGAGTTCAGGGGTGTGAGCGCACGCGAAGCTCAATCTTGCGTACCATGAGACTTGTGAACCCGCAGATTTCGCCGAAGTGCCAATCAAATCAGGGTGACATCGTGTCCATGCCGCGCCGATCGGAGGGATGCGCGAGTAACGTTGTCGACGCCGAGCTTGTTGTTTTGCCTCGGGAGGCTGCTAGCTTCACGTTCGCCGCCGGGTTGAATACGATCCGGGGCTAGCCGCGGAGCAAGAAGGAGCAGGAAACTGTTCGAGGAAACTCCCGATGCGCGGGCGACGAGGAGCCTGATCATGGTCCACCGCCCGGGTTTTCTCGATCCTGCCGATTTCTTCAGGATCCGCGACAAGATCAGCACCATTGCGCCCGAGATCGACGTGTTCATCGTAGCCAATACATTTCGATCTTTCGCCGCAAAAAGGAAGGCGGCGGCAAATCCGACCCTGCTGTTCTCACCGACTCGACTAAGGAGGTTCCGGCCACTGCGCGGCAGGATCTACTGTGGCCGTACCATACCCAAGCTTGAGCAGATGCGCCTATTCGAGGCGCATGGAATTCCGGTTCCGAAGTGGAAGGTCATAGAGCGGGGAACAGTTTTCCAGTAGAGGAATGGGGTCCGATCGTCGTTGTCAAGCCGGTCGCCTGGGCCGTTGCGAGTTTCAGCAAGGGGGTCGAAGCGAGGCTCACGGCCGAGGTGCGTTTTCAGCCTCCCGAAGCCTATCCCGAGGGCCATCCCGGCAGCCGAGGGCCTATGATTGTCCAGCGGTTCATCGACACCGGCCGACATCCTGCTCAATCCGTGTGCTGACCCTGTTCGGCACGCCGCTCTATGCCGAGAAAATCGCTTCGGAAGAACCGCAGATTATTTCCGAAACATTGACGGCCGATGGCCTGCGGGGTGTACGGATTACACCTACAACCGGTCCGCGAACGCGGGCATTCGTCTACGACGCGGACGTCCTTGACCTTGCCCGCCGCGTCTATGCGGTTGCGCCCGATGTTCCCCTCCAGGCGTGCGACATTCTGAGGGAAAGTCAAACGGGAGAACTTTACTTGCTCGAGTTCAATCCCGGCGGCAACACCTGGCACTTCTCCTCTCGGTGGGGCAAACACCAGGTGGTCGAAGGCAGAAAGCGGGACGAACAGTTCGGCGCTTTCGATATCGCCGCACGAGTGCTTTCCGCCAGGACCATGGCCGAGGCCGAATGACCGGCAGTCATTGCAGCCCTGCTGCGGTGGTTGCTGCCGCCACACTGGCACGATACGTCAGCGGCGCCGCCGCTGCGCCAGTTTAGCTGTATGGGAACCGGCGGGCTATCTTGTCAGGCACTCGCTTGCTCTCGTCCGTTTCGGCGCGCGCCGCAAGCAACAGCTCATTGAACCACGGGTGTTTCCAAAAGGTGTCGTTCCAGGCCGCGTCTGCAGCGTCAGCATGAGGGACTGACTTACTCCACACTTACATCTCAGAGTGAATCGGCAACCTAAAGGTGGAAGCCCGATGTGGAACTTGGTGATGTCATCCATCCCGACGGTCTCGACCCGGCTGACTTCCTGAAGATCGCCCGTCGCATAAAAGGGCTGGCGAGCGATATCGCCGTTTATATCGTGGCGGATGTGCCGCAGCCTCCCACCAAGCTCCAGTTGCTTGCCCAACGCCGTACCCTGGTTTTTGCCCCACATCCTTTGAGATACTTTAAGCCCTGCGCGGGGCAATTTATGTTTGCCGCTATCTATGAATTGCTGCACGATCATCAGTGCATCGGCAGCTTGAGTCCTCACTCCTGCTCGCTGAGCTTAGTTTCAGGTCTTGAGATCAGCTTGCCTGGCGCGCCGCGTGCAGGCCGCCGCACGGTTTAAGACGCGGCGGCAAGGCTGCGCATATGAAGCAGGTCACCAGAGATGATCTCGCTCGCCGTTACGGGCAGTTCCTTGACTACGCAGCCCGCTCAGGGCTGACCAGCCAATCCTGTTGGTCCCGCGGCGCTCGTGACGCCGACTAACGTGGATGGGTACATCGCAGAACTACGAGGTCGCGTGGGCTCCGTAACGCTCTACGGGAACATCTACAAGCTTCGCCGGACCGCCGAGTTGCTGGCTCCCGGGCAATGAGCTCCACCTGGCTGCGCGAGGTCGAGCAGGAGCTGGAATGGAATATGCAGCCAGCCTCGAAGACTGACCGGATTGTGGATTTCGATCGCATCGTCATGGCCGGCCTTGACCTCATGCTCGAGGCCGAGAACGACAAAAAGCCATCGCCGCTCCGGGAAAGCCTTGCAGTTTCGCAACGGCCTGATGATCGCCTTCCTGGCGCTGCTGCCCCTTCGCGTGAAGAACTTTTCTTCTCTGAGGATCGGGTTAAATGTGTTGCGTGTTAGCGAGAGCTGGCATGTGGTCATCCCCGCGAACGAAACTAAATCGCGGCGTGCAGAAGAACGAAGAATTCCCGAGTTCCTGGAACCCTACCTTGTCCGTTATCTGGAGGTTTTCCGGTCCTGCTCTTTGGCCGCAGGACCAAGGACTTTGGGATCGGCATTGGCGGGCGATCTTTGACGTCCTCCGGCTGCGAGCGAATTATTCCGCAGATAACGTTTCTGATTCTCCGCCTTCGCATCAGCCCGCACTTGTTCAGGACGTGCGCTGCATCCATGGCCTATCTCTATGCTGGTGACCAACCGCACCTAGCATCGGCACTCCTGCAACATACTCATCGAACAGTAACGGAAGCCCACTACAATCGAGCCAAAAGAGCCAGCTTCGGCAGGGCGTTTGCGCTTCTGGTCGAGCGTTAGCTCACCATCGAAGTAGCTAAGCAGAGCGAATACAAAGGGCGACCCACGAGTTTAGATCATGGTGGTGGTGCTTCACCGCCAAGTAAAAGGAGCCACGGGAATCGCCGAGCGCACGGTCAAAAAGAAGCGCTGCTGGAATTCGTAGATGGCGCCGTAAACTCCAAATCTCGCATTGGTCCCCGTAGGACAGACGGAATATTTCGAAAAGGTCATGGTACACATCGGCAGTGTCGTTTCGGGTTCGATAGTGCGTTCGACGGTAACCATCGCTTCTACGGCCTCGGAACCGCGACCTTTCAACACTGCGATCTTGCCAGGTGCGATCACACTCTGGAGGTGCGGATATCGGCTAACTTGGGCTGTGCCGCAATGCCTGACCGCAAATCAACGACCCCAAGCGCCTCGTCCGCGAGGTCGCCGCTGGGGAACGGCAGCGCAACACCGCCGGCGGACGCATCAATTGGATGTTCCACAACCGACAAAACCCGCGCCAAAATGGGCCGCGCCTATCCCCCACTCAAAAGTCATAATCACTGTGTCGAGGTGCTAGACTGCCTGCAACGTCTCCGCATTCAATTCGGAAACTTTCCGGTCCGGGATCGTCCCGATCCGCCGTGGCCAGTGGAATGCCGGGCTCGCGCTTGGAATGACACGCCTTCAGGTCTTCTTGCACATCGTCCTGCCGCAGGCGGTCATGCGGGTGCTGCCGGCGCGCCTCGACCTGGGTTTCGTTGTTCAAGGACACCTCACTGGTCTCGATCATTTTGGTTACCGATCTCTCCTATGTGGCGCTCCAGATTCGAGCCGAGACGTACCGGAACCTCGAGGTGCTGACCGCCATGGCCGGGCTCTACTGGCTGATGGGCTATCCCCAGGCGAAGATGGTTGATTCGATCCACCACCGCTTCAGGGTTGCCGAGTGATGGGCCCGCCGACTCCTGGCGATGCGTCGGCGGAGGCCGAGGTGCCGATGTTTCGTCGATGTGTCGCCTCACAGGCATCGACCGGTGATCGGCTCCGATAGCGAAACCGGTTCGGTCGGGTTCGCTGGGAGCGTCAGGCGATCGATCCGGAAGGCGCCAATGTCTTTTCCGTCTTTCCATCGATCAGGAGTTCACTCAGTGTCTGGCCGATCACCGCGGCAAACTTGTAGGCATGAGCGGCGCCAATCGCGATAACGCAATCCGGATGTCCCGGCAGGTGATCGATGACGAAGTCGGTGTCGGGTGTGTGTGTCAGCAAGCATGTCTTGGTATAGAGGATCGGGCCAACGGCACGCGGCATATACCGGCCCATGAAACTTCGAACCTCGTGTTCGTTGTCGGGATCGCGCTCGAACGTCCTCCTGTCCGGGTCGACGGGGGTAAATTGTCCTTCGCTGTCTTGACACTCCTTGAGCGCCGTAAACCGGGAAGCCGTAGTAGTTGTCCTCGATCATCCAAATCCACACCGGAAATCTATCCGGAGACTCGGACAAATGCGGGCCTGAAAAGTAAGTCACCTGCTCCTGCGTGACCTCGAGCGGGAGTTGCATTCCGAAGTGGGCGAGGACTTTGTTCGACCAGGGACCGGCAGCAATGACGAGCTTTTCACATCTGAAAGTCTCGTCTTTCGTGCGCAGTTGATACTCGCCGCCCACATGTCTTATGCCCGTAACGGGCAGGCGGTGGACAAGCATGGCGCCGTGGAGACGGGCCAGGCGTTGATGGGCAGCATTTCCCTTGACCGCAGCAACAAGCCCACCCTGCGGTTGGTAGATGCCGTGGATCTCATCGCCAATCCGGAACTGTTGAAATCGGCGCATGATCTCCATGTTATCGAGAGTTTCGAGGGAACGCCGCACGCCGCCATGCTGTCGGTATACAGGTGCTCGACGAGCGTTGTTTCCGGAGGCCAGAAGTTGATCTCTCCGCATTTGAGGACAATCTGCTCTCCGGACTCCTCCTCCAGGACGCTCCAGGCATCAAACGCCTGTTTGGCTAAGTGAACGTACGGCACCGTATGATACGTCAGCCGGATGATCCTCGAGTGGTCCTGCGATTCACCGCGATCATGACCCAGCTCGAACTGCTCCATGCCAAGCACGTCGCTGCCGGCCTTTCGCGACAGCCAATAGCAAGCCGCGCTGCCCAGTCCGCCCAGGCCCAAGACGATGTATCTGAAGCTGTTCTTCATCGGGGGCCGGTCGCTCGTTCGAGCCTTGTTCCGCGGCAGCCTGCGCTTGCGATAGTTGCGGTCGGCGGCGAGGAATTCTGAGAACCGGTATGGCCGGGGATCGACGTCGTTGGGTCACCCGCAATCAGATCCGCCGCCAGCTTGCCTGCACCGGGACCGAGGCCAAACCCATGACCGGAAAAGCCGGTCGCAACGTGAAGTCCAGGCACGCTATCGATCGCCGAGATCACCGGCAAAGAGTTGGGGTGTCACATCGATCATCCCGCCCCAGCGCGCTGCAATTTTCATGTCTCGAAAGCAGGGATAGGCGGCAATCAGATTGCGCGCCGCGGCATCCAGGACTGCATGGGAGGGTTCTGGATCCAATATGCGCACGCGCTCGAACGGCGACACGAAATCGAGCCCCATAAGCGAGGCACTTTCCATTCCTCGACAAATCGGTGGCCCAGCCGAAGCCGCAGATCCCTCTCTCCGCGTTTCAGGGCGGGAAGAAAGTCAGGCAACAGTCGAAAGCTGTCCGGCACGATGTCAATGATCGTGGCACCGGCCTGGGAAACGATGTAACCGCCGTCCTGGCGCTTGCGCCACCCAAATCGCGGCCCCGCTACTGATATGTCAGGCCCGCCGGAAAGAGGCTCGGTACGCATCACCGATGCCCGGACCTTGAGTTGAGGCAGGCGCAGATCGAGATTGCCGCAGAACAAACGAGACCACACGCCCGCTGCCACCAGCACAGCTTGGCAGGCGATCCGGCCTCGCTCGGTAACGACAGCCGACACACGACCGGCCTGTTGCTCGACACCGCGAACGGCACACGAGCTCAGGATGGCTGCCCCGTGCCGGCGTGCGGCCTCAGCGATGGCTGATGCCGCTTTCTCCGGCTCCGCACCACCATCGCTGGGAGTGTAGAGGGCGCCTGGCCATGTCCTTGTCGAATTGGGCAGGAGTCGAGTCACCTCGGCGCTACTTAACATTCGGCTATCAAGCTGATGTTGCCGACCGTGATTTAGCCACGCCTCGTATTCTTCGGAATCGCGCCTCTTTCGGCCACAGAGATATATGATGCCCGTAATCTTGAACCCTGTATCTGCATCGCCGAGAGCGCTTCGGTCGCGCCAAACGCAAACTCTCGATCATCAATGGAATCTCGAGCGGGTCGCGCATTGTCAGGCGGCACCAACCCCAGTTTCGCCCCGACTGTTCGCCGCCGATGACGCCTTTCTCGCATAACGTCGTTGCGATGCCTTTGCGGGCGAGAAAGAGGGCCGCTGATACGCCGACGATGCCCCCGCCAACGATCACGACCTCTGTCCGCGCAGGCATGGCATCGCCCGAACGACCAGGCACGTTGTGCGCTGAGAATTGCGGAGGTCGTTGGCGCATCGTGGCCGATACGGTCCACCGGAATCCAGGGCGGCTGGCGGACCAGAGCTCGGAGGTAGGTGGAGCCTCTCTGGTCCGTCGCCCGCACTGCTTCTGCCTTCCCGGAAAGTCGGGTCGTTGCCCCCACTCGTGCCACGACCCTCCGTAGAATTTCCAGTCCGCATTTACCTGCTCGCTCGAGCATGAGCAAGAACGACAGACGTCACACCCGATCCGCAAGTGGTGATCACTGGCTTGTGCGGGTCAATCCCGGAATCGGCGAAGAATCCGCTCGCAGTTCCATCGTCGACAAGCTGAATTTCCGGGAGGCATCGAAAAATTTCTCCCATGGGAGATTGACGGCTCGCGGCATGTGGCCGCTCGGCACACCCGGATAACCGGACGGCATCGTGCCCTCAAAACGGCCTTCCGTTCGCGCATCGACGATCGTCGGCGATCCTGTTTGGATTGCGGCGAGGACCTCTCGCCAATCGGCGACCTTTCTCTCACGTGCCGCGGCACGAATGCCGCGCGGGGCAACGTGGCCTCTCGGTCTCCACCGGCTGGCCATCGGCCTTCCATTTGCGCCAACCACCATCAGCATCGCGACCCGGCCATGCCCGAAAACGCGGAACAAACACCCCACCCGAGCGGACACGTAGCTTGCGTCATAGACAACCACGAGGCAGTCGTTACTGACGCCCAGGGCCCGACTTCCGCTGCGAGCCGTTCGGCGATGGCAACATGTTGGTGTAGGGAAATCCGGATCGGAGATCGCGGTCAGATCCAGGAAACGAGGCCCGGAATATGGCCAAGCAGAAACTGGTCAATTCCATTGTTGCCAGCTCGGGCAGATACCAGGAGCAATTGAAGACGAAACTGGGGGTGGGTTAGTTTCTGGGTCAGCCATCTGGTTGTCACCAGGGATTGGCTTCATTCTGCTTACCCTGCTGTGTGGCTGCATGATGAATTCTCATGGATACACTCAATGTGCCCATTGCTCTGTGTGCGTGGATATATCCTTGGTGAACATGGCTGCCAGTATCTGTTTGTGTTCAACTGCCTTGTACATTTTGGATTGAACCTAAGTGATTGGTTTCCTCCTGTTACATATGAGGAACTTCTGGCAAGAGTGCTGCCCCTATGTGCACTGCAGGGGTGCTCTTGTTGCTTTCACTACTGTACTGTGCAGCTCGTCGTGCGCAGTGTGCAAAAAAGCCACCCCCTGCGTGTGGCTGGAAGGATCATGCTGTGGGTCTGGAGGCATCGCCGGCCACTGGTGAAGGGAGGCTGGCCATGAAGTTGTTCTCATACCCTATAGTTGGAAGTTGTTGTCCATTATGATGATGAAGATTTTGAGCGACGTGTGGGAGGAGATGAAACCTGCGCCGAGGACCTCTTCACTGGAAGCCACACCTGCCTGCTCGCTCGATCGGATCGCCTCAGTCGCCGCCCGCCTGGGGGTGCCGATGCGTAGGATGTCAACGGTCTTCAATCTCGAAGACGTCGATCTTGCCGAGGACCAGGAGGCTTGTGGCTTGCACACTGGATTCAGGGTCGTATAGCCGGTCATCCGCGGCTTGGCCTTCCATGTGCTCCTGGCGGCGGAAACAGCGAGTGTTCGAGGCACACCGCGACGTGACGGTGGTGTAAGGCGAGAAAGGCTCTCAAACTCGATTGTGGTTCCTGTTACACCGCGCGAGTGTTCGGTGGAGCCCAGGCTCCCCACGCAAGCCGTAATGCCGGATCAGCGTTTATAGAGCACATGTCTGCAGGTTCGAACCACTCCCTGTGCGTGGAAAAAAAATGTTTTTGAGGAAATCGAGGTTTACCATCGTCCCTTGCTCCAGACGCCGTCATCCACCCGCTCGGGCCCCCGAGCTGCTCAGTCACCCGGTCCATGAAGGACACTGACCTGGAGGAGGACCGTCTTCTAGATGCGGCAGCTAGAGGACCCCAGGAGGATCGAGCCTTGAGCGGATTAGGTCGTCGTCAGCCCATCTGGGCACTGCCTGGGCGGGTGCTCCGATCGTTACATTGTAGAAGAGAGACCTCGGGCGAGGTTGCATAACTGGTGCTGGTAGGAAGTGCCTGGCTTCGGATCTAGAAATGGCGCGCCTTCTCGGGCAACGTTCACCTTGATTGGCCGCACGAGCCCGGCGTTATAGGTTATGTTGGGCTCCTGGGTGTACAGCCAGTTGACCAGCCCCGCGACGAGCATCCAGTGCCTTTGTTTTCCACACGTCGGAACATCCAGCGCTGCACGTACCTGGGGGGCGGGGCCGGTGAACCCCAGTATCGATTTCGCCGTCCGTGATTGTCATGGTGGATTCGATGTGCACTCACAATTGAGGCCTCGACGATACCCGTCTGGAACTGCGAAGTCACTGACGCAAGTACGCGCCCTCGGGAATGTGGGCCATGACCTGTTGCGCCTGGGTCTCGGCATAACCGAGCACGTCGTCGATGCCCTTTTCGATCCTTCCTGCGCCTAAACGCGTGAGCAATTCGTGTGAACACGGCGTTCCGTGGAGCACCCAGGCTGTGGAGATAGAGCTTTGACACCGCCGAGATCTGATCCTCTGTGTGTGGTGTTCGGCGAGCTCCATCGGAGGAAATGCTCTGGTCCAGCCGGGGGCCCGTGCGAGACAGCCTCCGCCGGTCAGCATCTGGAATGCCCTGTGGGTAGAAACCGGAGCTTGATGGCGCGTTACTGCCGAGTACGCTACTGCCTGGATCCGACATGCTGGATGAAGGTCCAGGCGTAGCAGATGAGTTTGGCCTGGTAGAAGAAGAGGGTTCCATAAGTAGTTATCTGATTCCAGGCTGCACATCCCCGGGGTCGCCTCGGGGTCGAAGGATAGATGAAGATGTTGCGAAGTCCTTGAGGTTGGTCACGAATGCGGACTCTGATGGCATGATCCATCTGCATGCCGATTGTATCATTAGGACGCCGTAGCGCCTCGGCGCAGCGAACATCTCCCCGTTCGGCCACCAATGAGCCAGGCCCGCCACAACCCTCGCGCTCCCTTTAACGAAGACCGGGTGCCCAGTTTAAAACAGGGCCTGCGCTGATCGTTGATCTACTTGGCCTTGCTCATTCGCCAGGCATTTTGATCAATTGCAGATCTGATCTTGTGATCATGCCTGGGAGCCTTGCCGATGGAGGAGTCACCCTAGCCGATCAACGCTGATCTCGGATCCTTCTGGCATTTGTACTGGTTGTATCGTCAGTTGTTCGACAACCCCGGGGCCGGCGATTTCATCTCCTGGGCCTCCTCAGGCCCAAGCGCCGCCCCTGCACCGCGCTCGTTGCATCGCGCGCGCCGCGCTCGCAAATGCTATGGTGGTGCACGGTTCCGTTAGTTGTTGCGGCGAACGGTCGGAGGCGCGCTCGTACTTTTGTCTTCGCTCTGTCGAATGACCAGTCAGAGCATTTCTTGGATGCGGGTTTCCAGCAGGCGCAACAGGCGCTGTGTGATCTGCAAAGCCATAAACCAGGTTGTAACGTTCATGAAACCAGTGTTCCAGCGCGCTGCCACGGGATTTTCCCCCGGCGGAATAGAGTAACATCGATTTTGAACGATTGGCCGCTGAAGGGAGAGGTCGGGTGCAGAATCTGGATGTGAGCAGACGTCGGCAACACTCCTTATCCTATCTAATGTTGTCTCGAGAACGTTTTTCGTGCGTTTGCCGATTAGCTTCGCGAATGAATCTCACGTAACGTATCGTCCTCGTGATAATTTACTTAGTCTTCCCTATAGACTGCGAAGAACTGAATTTGCACGCAGATTTGATGAACAGAAAGCCGAGCGCACACCCAAAGCCGGGTGTCTGGCGGACGCACGACGCGCGGGCAACAGCATCCCACCTCCGCGGTGAAAGCACTCACAGACTCGGGGTTGGGCTGGTGGTGCCAGGCACCCGCGGAGCAGCGAATATTGGGAGGCGTCCACCCCGCGCTGTGAGAGCCGCTGGCACGAGCTCTCCGCAGCATACGTCCCCCGCCGGTGGCACCGGAAGAACGGCGCTCGCGCGGTATCCGAGAGCATTCCCGTTCGTAGTCTCGCGCTGATGCTCTCTATAGCCTCCTTGGCCTTCTCCGTTATCGAGTTTCATCTTCGCTGCTGAGCAGCCCGTCTGGAGAGCTAAGGGCGAGCACCACATAGGCATCCGCAACCTCCTGAGTTCTGTTGCTTGGTTGTAGGGATGCCTCTGGCTTGGAGACGGTGTTGCTCATGGTTCCTCTACCTCAAGACATGTCCTCGGGGTTGAGCTGAGGAGAATGGAAAGTCATGGCGGGTCTCCTACTGCCCAGATTTGTCCACAGCGGGAGAAGACGCGGGAAAACCCCTTACAGCGTGATCGGTGGCATAGCGGGATTTTGCAATCTAAAACTGCTACGTTGAAACGCGTCTCGCTCACTCCTATGAGGACGAGCCGTCATCGCCGATCGATGGGTGAGCTCAAACGGACGCTTCTCTAACCACGCGTGACGCTGGGCCTAAGGGCCACCCGAATCCCGCGCCTCGCCGCGGTCAGTGAGCGGATCACCAACTCCCTGTTCAATTTGGTCTATAAAATTTTGGGGAGCCAGCGCCTGTAACCGCGGCCAAACTTGTCGGTGAGTGTATCCAAACAGGTTCGCATACGCGCGCCGATGTTGCTATTGCCCACGTAAAAGAGAACATCGCGTGCATTCCCGCCGCCGCGGCCATATCTCCGAGGAGGTGCTGTCATGGCCTGCCGGGGAAGGCGTCCCTGGATCGAAGGGTTTTCGGTCTTGGCGCTCATGCCGGTCGTGCTCGGTAGGAGTTGGAGGAAAGACATTAGAGGATCGTGGCGCTGCCCTCCATCAGCGCCCGTGCCTCGCGTTCCACCTCCCCACGTTCGATGGCTTTGAAAACGCGGCCGTCCTGCAGCAAGCGCTCCTTAACTCCGGCAACACGTCGCCGCGCCATCAGCGGTCATGGCCGTGCAATGAAGAGGTCATCTGCCTTTGAAGGTGGAGACGGCGCAGTTCCAGGATGTCCCGGAAACCCTTGGTGGTGATCCAGGCCAGCTCGGCGCCGTTTCGCTCCAGCAAGGTGTTCACGCCGAGCGTGGTGCCGTGCGAGAAGTAGACGATCTGCGCGGGGTTGATGCCATGCCGGTCCTGCAGCACTTGCAAGCCGGCGATGATGGCGTCCTGGGTTCCGGGGATGAGGCAACTTTCAGGGCGACGAGTTGACCATTCCGACTCGTTCATCAGCAGCATGTCGGTAAACGTTCCGCCCACGTCAACGCCGAGCCGGTATCGCGACGAAATCTGGTCCATGCCCTGACCGAACCTCCATCAGCCGTGTTCCGGATGGGCGCGCAGGTTCGAATTTTGCAACCCGATGCTGTTCCAGATAGCACAACAGTATTACGATAACCAGAAAACCGGAGTTCGAAAATTTGTAGCCGATGCGGCGACCCGGAGTTGGCACATGACTAAGGTCGCGTTGATTACGGGCGCGGGAAGCGGGATCGGCAAAGCGGTGGCGGTCGCTCTTATGCACGAGGGCTACGCGGTGACCCTTGCTGGACGGCACCGCAGCGCGCTGGAAGAAACCGCTGCCGAAGGCCCGGCGGCTGACGCGCGTGTTCTCGTGGTACCGACCGATGTGACCAACCCGGAAGCAGTCAAGGCGCTGTTCTCTGCGGCCAGGACGGATACCCATCGCCTTGATTTGCTGTTCAACAATGCCGGTACCAGTGCGCCATCCATACCGTCGGATCTGACCATTGAACGATGGAGAGCGGTCCTTAAGGTAAACCGGCATGTTTCTGTGTGCGCAGGAAGCCTTCCGGGTGATCAAGGATCAGATGCCTGCGCGCGGTGGTCGGATCATCAACAACGGCTCGATAGCGGCTCACGTTCCCCGGCCCAACTCTGCGCCCTACGCGACCACAAAACACGGTGTGACCGGACTGACCCGATCGATTTCACTGGATGGCCGCAAGTACGGCATCGCTTGTGGGGCAAATCGATATCGGAAATGCGAATACCGAAATGGCTGCCAGGATGAAAGACGGAGTACGCCAAGCCGACGGCACGATTGCGGTCGAACCATTGATGTCGGTGACCCACGTCGCGCGGGCGGTTTGTTTTCATGGCCGGCCTGCCGCTCGAGGCTAACGTGCAATTCATGACCATCATGGCGACGAACATGCCGTTCATCGGTCGAGGCTGAAACAGTTCGGGAGCTTGTCGGGCTCATAACGCCTGGCCGCGGCGTCGTCTTCGTACGGGCTTCGTGTTCTAAAATTCGAAACACCCTTTCAACGATTCGAAAAACCGGACTATCATCGCCCCTGCAGTTTGGACGGTCGCCAGCCAGACAGGACGGTATATGGAGACAGAAAGGTCTGCTTTCCCCGGCCGCTGACATTGGAAACGACAGTCGTCAAGGGACTGAAAATGCTGGAGGCACTGGTCCTCAGCGACGGGCCATGCGCTGTCACCGATCTGGCAAAGCTTTGCGGGGTTACCAAGAGCAACGCTCATCGTCTTCTGAGGACCTTGGAGGGTTGTCGCTACGTTCGACAGGATCCGAAGACCCGTACCTCATGAACATTACGTGTATGGGAGTTGGGTACCCGCGTTTTCAACCGGCTCGATCTGCGGGCGGTTGCGGCGCCGCATCTGCGCTCGCTGGCGGAGACGACAAGGGGAATCCGTGCACCTGTCGGTCTTCGACGATGGCGAGGTTTTGTACATAGATAAGGTGGACAGTACCCACGCTGTGCGAGCCTATGTCGGGATAGGCGATCGGGCGCCGGCTCATTGTACCGCCACGGGCAAGGCAATTCTTGCAGCATTGCCTGAGGAAATGGTCGCTCGCGCCTACCCGGGAGTTCAAGCGCTTTACGCCGAATACCATTACCAGCCGGCGCAAGCTGAAGGGTGAACTCGAGCGCATCCGCGAGCAGGGATACTCCATAACCTGCGGTGAGTGGCGCCCGGGCGTTCTTGGCATCGCTACATCCATTAGGGAGTTCCCTCGGGTGTCGTGGTAGCCGGGATTGGCGTTGCAGGCACGAAAGGATGCGGCAAGCCGATCCGAGGAAACAGTTAGCCGCCGTGCGGGAAACTGCGGAACGAATATCGAAGGAACTCGGATTTGAAACCGCTTTGGGTCGTGTCGAAATCAAAACCGGTACCACCCGAAGCCCGGCGCTTAAGTCTGGACGAGCCGGCAACGGCCGCGGCGGAGCCTGAGCCGGCGTCAGTAGCTGGTTCTCGCGCGCCGTTTCGATCGAGTAGCAATTGGAGAAGGCTGTAGGATTTGCGACGCAATAATCGACACGGTTTTTCGACCCGCGCCATCCACGTCGGTTACGATCCGGCAACGGAAAAGGGGGCGCTTAAGCTCCGCCCATCTTTCTCACCTCGACCTATGCCTTCGAGACTGCCAGAGGCCGGTGTCGAAATGTTTCGCGGCGAACGCGCCGGCTACGTCTTCTGGCCGCACCTCGCAACCCGACTCAGGCAATCCTCGAGGAACGCCTGGCAGATCTGGAAGGCGGCGAAGCGGGTCTCGCAGTTGCTTCCGGAATGGCAGCAATCTCGAGCGTCATCCTCAGTCTCGTAAGTGCCGGCGAAGAAATCGTCATCGATCATACTCTCTATGGCAATTCTTTCGCCTATTTCACGCCGTGAACGGACTAACCCGAATTCGGCCTCGCAGTTCGGTCGGCCGATTTCAGCTCAGCCGGATCACGCTTGCGAAAGCGCTCGCCAATGAAACTCGGGTCGTGTTTTTTGAAACTCCGGCCAACCCCAATCTTCGGGTGATCGACATCGCCCGGATTTCGAGAGATTGCCCATAACGCAAATGCAACGGTTGTGGTCAACAACACCTTCGCGACACCGGCCCTGCAGCGGCCAATCGAGTTTGGCGCCGACGTCATCGTGCATTCGGCAACCAAATATCTGGGCGGACATGGCGATCTGCTCGGCGGCATCGTGGTCGGCACCACCGATCTGATCAACACGGTGCGAAGTATAGGTCTGCGTTGGATGACGGGAGCAACGCTGTCGCCGATCAATGCTTTTCTGATCCTGCGCGGGCTCAAGACACTTGAGCTGAGAGTGTCTCGGCACTCCGCCTCGGCCCTGGCCGTAGCCAAGATGCTCCATCGCCACCGCAAGGTCGCTCATCTTTCATATCCGGGGTTGCCCTCCTTTCCGCAGTTCGAACTGGCCAAGCGGCAGATGTCGGCGCCGGGCGAACTCATCGCCTTCGAACTCGACGGCGGGATCTCGGCCGGTCTCGCTTTCATGAACCGGCTCAAGCTGGTCACGCGCGCAGTCAGTCTCGGAGATACCCGAGACGCTCGTTCAGCATCCGGCGACGATCATTCACTTCGCTTACACGCCCGAGGAACGCAAAGCCCATGGCATCAGCGACGGCCTGCTCCGTCTCTCCATAGGCATCGAGGACGCGGCCGACATTCTCGAAGACATCGAACAGGCGCTGAACGGGGTCTGACATACGGTTCTAACGGCCCGCGACCGGTATTCGGTCGCCTCAGTGAGCCTGCGTCACCGAATTGACCGTCGTTTCCAGTCCTTGAGAACAACGCGTGCCGCGTTGTGGCCGGGTACGCCGGACACGCCCCCGCCGGGATGGGTGGACGCCCCACAGAGATAGAGCCGCTCAACGGGAGTACGGTAGTTGGCGAAGTGGGGCGCCGGCCGGCGGAAGAACAACTGGTCCGGGCTGATGTCTCCGTGATGCGGGTGACCGCCCGGAAGCGCAAAGATACGCTGAAAGTCCATCGGCACGAGGATCTGCTTGTGCAGGATAGCCTCGTCAAATCCGGGGGCATATTCTAATAAGGTCTCGCGGACGATCTCGAAAAGAGCTTCCTTCGGATGTCTGCCTCGGGCTCGCTCTGCGGATCCTGCGGCACGTGGCCGCCGTAAATACTGAGGATATGACCGCCCTCCGGCGCCAATGTTGAAATCCACCACGGTCGGCGCCAGCACCGTCAGGTAAGGCCGGCGCGACATGCGACCCTGGCGGACATCATCATAGGCTCTTTCCATATATTCGACGCTTGGTGCAATGCGTACCTGAGCCGGATAGTCGAAGCCGAGCGCGGAAGAGTCGAAGTTGGGGTAGGTAGGGAGCCGGTCAACGGCGAGGTGAATTTTGAACGCGGTCGAGACCGCGCGAAAGTTACGGATATGACGCACGAAATCGGCTGGTAGCGTGCTCGGCTCGAGGAGATTGAGGAAAGTCGTCTTGGCATCGGCGTTGGCAATGACGACCTTGGCTGCGATCTCGTCTCCGGATCGAAGTGCAACACCTTCAGCACGGCCATTGCGAACGATAATGGACCCGACTTCGGCATTCGTCCGCACCTCCATGCCGTGGCGTTTGCCGGACGATGCGAGGGCATCGGCGATGCTGCCCATGCCGCCGCGCACAAGTCCGAACTCCGCCGGCCGCGTCGCTGTCGCGCATATAAGAGCGGAGCAGCAGATAGGCCGTGCCGGGTGTCCGTATGCTGACGCTTTGACCGGCAGCGCCTGCCGGATAGTAGCCGAGCACCACCTTGACCGCGTCGAAGTCGAACCAGCGGCTCAGGTAATCGAATGCGCTCAGAGTGAGCAGGTCGTAGACATCATGGAAATATGAACGGATGTCGCGAAAACGCCATGTGAACAGCAAAAGATCCTTGAGATCCGAGATACGCGTCAACTCGGGGTCAGGCGGAATCTCCCAAAGCAGCCGCCGCATGATTGGCGCCACGCGACGGAGTTGCGAGCAATACTCGGGATAAGCTTCGGCATCCTTGACCGAAAACCTCGCAAATTCTGCGCAGAGTCGATCCATTTCGGGCCAACCTACGAGATGGTGACCATTGGCCAGTTGATGGAACGAAGGAGGGAGGGGCAGGACTTCGAACCCGAACTGCGGCAACTCCAGGTCCAGGATCACCTTCGGCTGTAGCAAGCCCATCACATGAGACGCTGTGCTGACCCTGTACCCACCCCACAATCCTTCCGTGGCCGCGGCGCCGCCGATCATTGGCCGCCGCTCCACAATACAAACCGTCAATCCACTTCTGGCGAGATAAGCGCCGCAGACCAGTCCATTGTGACCGGCGCCGATAATGACGGCATCGTATAGCTTGCTCACGGAGTTCGCGTTGAGCGGCGGAACGGCGAAATCATGGTCACGTTGGCGGGCACCATCGGCTATGCGCTCGATGACCGGCTTGCTCGCGAACTCTCATCGTCAAGAGGTGGGCTGCCCGGTTCGCGCGGTCAGGCCTCCGTCAGCCACCAACGAGGCGCCGGTGATGAATGAAGCATCATCTGACGCCAGAAACAGGATGGCCGCTGCGACCTCTTCGGGCGTTCCCATTCGACCGATTGCGCAGGCTTGGTTGTATGCGTCGAGCATGCCTTCCGGAAGAGCCTTGACCATCCGTTGCGAAGCGATTGGGCCGGGACAAATGGCATTGACGCGAATGCCATAGTGACCGACCTCCCAGGCGAGGCTCTGGGTCAGGGCAATAACACCTGCCTTGGCAGAGTTATAGGCCGCCCAGCCGGGATCGCCGCGCAGCCCTGAAATGGACGCCATGTTGACGATGCTGCCGGAGCCCCGCCGGCGCATCGCCGGCAGCACCGCGCGGCAGGCAACAAGCGTGCTGCGGACGTTATCGAGCCGGTAAAGGCGATCCCAAACCGCCAGATCGATTTCTTCGATCAGAGCCCCCCTCGCTGCCGCCCGCAACATTGACCAGTACGTCCACCCGGCCTGCGGTTTCCGCGGCGGTGGTCAGGGCTGCGGTGAGTTCGGCCTCCTCCATCACGTCGGCGCGGATGGCGTCGGCCTCGACACCGGAAGAAGACAGTCTCGTCGCGAGACGCTTGGCCTTAGCTCCATCGAGGTCGAGGACGAAAACGCGCGCGCCCTCGGCAGCGAGACGCTCGACACACGCAGCTCCCATTCCGTCCGCACCGCCGGAAACGATGGCAACCTTGTTGACGAAGCGTTTCATTGGAATCATCGAAATCTCCATGTCTCCGTCGGATGTTCAGAGCTTTGAGTTGTGCTCGTGATCGAACGGGGCATGGCCAGCTATGGCAGGCGCTCCACCCGGGTCGGGTCAGCGCGCCGGCCGATGACCGGGATCGCCTGCTCAGCAGTGCCTCGGTATAGGGATGCGCCGGTGGGCGATAGATGCGCTCCACCGGCCCGACGTCGACACAGCTCACCGCGATAAAGGACGCCGACGCGGTCGGCGAGCCAGCGAACTACCGCCAGGTCGTGCGAAATGAAGAGATAGGAGAGACCCTTCTGCCGCTGGAGCTCACGCAGCAGGTCGATCACATTGGCCTGTACGGAGACGTCGAGTGCGGAGAGTATTCCGTCACACAGCACCAGGCTTGGCTCAGCCGCCAGCGCACGGGCGATGGCGACGCGCTGGCACTCTCCGCCGCTGAGCTGTCCGGGAAAGCGGCTCATGTATGAGCTGTCTGAGGTGCACATCTTCGAGCAGCTGAGCGACGCGCCGGCGACGCTCCACACCGTCAAGGCCGAAGAAGATTTGCAAGGGACGGCCGATGATCGTGGCGACGCGGTGCCGGCGGTTGAGCGATGCATCGGGGTTCTGGAAGATAATCTAAATCTCGCGGCGCAACACCCTGCTGCGACGGCCGATCGGCAACGTAATGTCCTGTCCGCGAAAGAGAATGCGGCCACTGCTTACCCGTACCAGTCCTTCCTTCGACCGCACGGGCGATGGTGGATTTGCCGCTGCCGCTTTCGCCTACGAGCGCGAAGGTCTCGCCCGGCGCGACGGTAAAGGACGCGCCGCGCACCGCCGGCAGTTCGTTGAGTGCCCGAAGCGGCGGCGCAGCCACGGGAAACAGGCGTAGGCCGTCGTCGTGAGTCGACCGCCAAGGTCTCTTATCTCGAGCAGCGGAGTCGAAGTGTTGCGCATGTGGCCGCCGAGGGCGCGAATTCGCTTACGAGCGCAACGCGGCGCGGACGGGCTGCACGGCGGGCGCTTCGATGTCGCGCCAAGCGCCGAGCACGCCACGGTATGGCGGTCGTCGGCCGGCTCCGCATTCGGCACGACCTGGTGACAATGCGGCTCGGCATATGGGCAACGCGGCGCGAAGCGGCAGCCGGGCGGCATCTCCGCACGGCGGCGGCGGGCCCCGCAACATCAGGGCGCGCGCCGGCGGGCTCGTCACCTGTGGCACCGAGGCGATCAGGCCACGCGTGTACGGGTGTCGTGGCGCGGCGAAGAGGCGCTCGACCGGCGCGACCTCGACCAGCGCGCCGGCGTACATTATGGCGATGCGATCGCCGAGCTGCGACAGCGCGCCGAGGTCATGGCTGACATACGAGCATGGCCGAGCCGGCCGTAGCGCGGACATGGGCCAGCAGATCGAGGATGCGTTTCTGTGTCGTCACGTCGAGACCCGTCGTGGGCTCGTCGAGCACGATGAGTTCCGGCTCGCATGCCAGTGCGATGGCAATGACGACACGCTGCTGCTGACCTCCGGAGAGCTGGTGCGGATAACGTCGCATCATCCGCTCGGGCTGCGCGGGAAGCCCGACCTCAGCGAAGAGCGAGCGTGTGCGCCGCGTCGCCTGCCCAGCAAGGCTGCGGGTGGCATGATGAGCGACGAGCGTCTCGATGACCTGCTCGCCAACCGGAAGCGAAGGCGTCAGGCTGGTCGCCGGATTTTGTGGCACAAAGCTGATGCGCCTGCCGCGCACCGACTGAAGCGCGGGCTCGGTGAGCTGGAGGATATCGCGGCCACGAAGACGATGCTGCCCTGGCGGATGCGGCTGCCCGGCGGCCGCTCGCCAAGAAGAGCATAGGCGATCGTTGACTTGCCGCAGCCCAACTCGCCGGCGAGCCCGAGGACCTCGCCCGGCGCAATCTCGAAGCTGACGTCGCTCACAACTTCGATCCAGTCATGCCGCTGGCGGTATTCGACGGTGAGACTGCGCACGGCGAGGACAGGCTCGATCATTCCTTACCGCCCCTTGGTGTCGAGTGGCCGAGGACACGCGACATGCCTGGTGAAAAGGTTGAGCGCGATCACCGGCCATGGCAAGCGCCGGCGTCAGCACAGGCCAGGCCGAAGCGGCGATGCTGCTGCGGCCCTCGTTGATCATCAGCCCCCACTCGGGTGAGGGCGGCGGCGCGCCGAAGCCGAGAGCAATGTACCGATAAACATGATCGCGTAGCCGCTGCGGATCGAGAACTCGACGAACATCGTGCCGCTGACGTTGGGCAGCAGCTCCCGGAGAGCGATGCTGAAAGCCGAATTCGCCGCGCGTGATGGCCGCGGTCACATAGTCTTCGGTCACAATGCCGAGTGTGGCGGCGCGCACGATGCGCGCCACGCGCGGCGCGAACAGAAAGGCGACCGTCAGCACCACGAGCAGCGAGCTGTTGCCGACCGCGCCAATGATCAGCAGCGCCAGGACCAGCGGCGGAATGGAGATGATAACCTCGACGATGCGCATGCCGACCTCGTCCAACCATCCCTGCAGGTAACCCAGCATGAGGCCGATCAGGCTGCCGGCGGCTACCGCCAGAGCAGTAGCGGAGAGCGCAAGTGCAAGCACAGTGCCGCTGCCGTGCACAACACGGCTGAACACATCGCGGCCGAGATTGTCGGTACCGAAGAGGTGCGTGCCGGACGGCCGCGCGAAGGGATCGCCGACCAATATTGCAGTGGGATCGTAGGGCGCCCAATAGGGTCCGGTGATGGCGATGGCAACGTCGAACAGCAGCACGCCGGCGGCGATGCGCGCCGCAAGCGGAAAGTCCGACCACGCCGCCGTCAGTCGCCCTGCGGATGACGATGGCGCTTCCTTGCCTATCGCGAGAAGTTTATGCTCCCGCCATGCGCGCTCCTATTGCGTCGTCCGCAGCCGCGGATTGAGCAGCGTAACAAGCAGATCTGCCACCAGGTTGGTCAGCATGTAGAGGCCGCTGAGCAGCAGCGCGACGGCCTGAATGACCGGCACGTCCTTCAGCCGGATTGCATCGATGAGCAGCCGGCCAACCCCGGGAAATTGAAAACGGCTTCGACCACGACGATCCCCCCGATCAGCCATGCGATGTTGAGTGCGGTGACATTGAGCGCTGGACCCAGCGCGTTGGGCAACGCGTGGCGCAACAGTACCTGGCGCGGCGGCAGGCCCTTCAGTCGGGCCATGCGCACATAGTTGAACTCCAGCACTTCGATCAGGTTCTCGCGCATCATGCGCACCGCATAGGCCGTCATGGCTGCGGTCAACGTGATTGTGGGCAAAAACAGGATTCTGACCAATCTCCGAAGTTCTTGGCCTGATCGATCAGCGCGAGCGGCGGGAACCACGGCAACGTCACTGCGAAGGCGACAACCAGCAGGATACCGATGACGAACTCCGGCACGCACATACCGATCAGGACCACCACCGAGGCGACATGATCGATGGCGCTGCCGCGCTTGACTGCCGTCAGCATCCCGAGGAAGAGACTGAGCGGGATGTAAAGAGCGAGAGCGAACGCCGCCAGGATCAGGGTATTGATGGCGCGATCGGCGACATATCGGCAACCGGCCGATTGGCGACAGAGAGCTGCCGAAGTCGGCGCCGATCGCACCCCTTAGCCAATACCAGTAGCGGGTGACAGCGGGGTCGTTGAGATGCAGGCGCTCGCGCATGGCCGCCAGGGCATCTGCCGTCGCGCCTTGCCCGAGGATGCGCGTCGCCGTGTCGCCGGGCAGCCACTCGACGCACCAGAAGATAATGAGCGAGACGGCCAGCAGTCCGACGAGCGACCCTGGAGACGTCGTAGGACAATTCGGATCACATCCTCAGCCGGTGATTTCGACCTCTGAGAAGTCCTTGGTGAACTGCTGCGGGTGGAGCTTCCAGCCCTTCACGTTCGCCCGTGTCGCGCCCACGGCGTCCGGGTACATCGGGATGATAGCGCCGCCATCGTCGCGCAGCAGACGCTGTGCCTCCCGATAGAGCGCCAAGCGCTTGGCTTCGTCAACCGTGCTGCGTGCCTCGCGGATCAGCTTGTCGAACTCCGGACGCTTCCAGTGGGTCTCGTTCCACTCGGCATCCGACATGTAGGCGACCGAAAGCGCATCGTCGGCCGCCCGTCCCGACCATGAGGAGCAGATGAAGGATGCTTCAGCCACACGGCATCCCAGAACTCGCCGGCAGGCGACTGCACGATGTTGACCGTCATTCCGGCATCCAAGGCCATCGCCTTGTAGACCGTGGCCATCTCAATGAAGCCGGGCGTGACGTCAGAGGTAGGATCGACCGTCAGCCCTCCACCGTGCCCCGCATCGCTCAGCAGCGCCTTGGCCTTGTCGATGTCGCGGGCACGGATCGGCTCATCGAGAGCGTACTTGAACCCTGGGGCGACCGGATTGTCGTTGCCGAGCTGGCCGTACTTGCCGAGCACCACCTGCAGCATCTTTTCACGATCGACCACCAGCTTCATCGCCATGCGCACGCGCACGTCGTCGAAGGGCGGCGTGTCGCACCACATGCTGAAGGTCAGTACGAAGGGCGAGTGGATCGACACGATGTTGACATCGGGATTGCTCTCCAGGTCGTCGAGGCCGACGCGCGGCAAATCCCAAACCAGATCGATTTGGCCGGAGGAGATCGCCGCCAGCCGCGATGCCTCCTCGGGGATGGCGCGCAATTCGACGCTGTAGACCTCGGCAGTTCAGGACGCCAATAGGCGTAGTTGACAAAGACGCTGGGTTCTTCGCCGGGTACGAACCTCTGCACCTTGAAAGGCCCAGTGCCGATCGCCTTGGTCCGGATGTCCTCGGCTGGCTGGCCAGCGCGCACGATGTAGGCAAAGCGGTTGGCGATGTAGGCCGGAAATTCGACGACCGGCTGCTTCAGCTTGAAACGCACGGCGTGGGCGTCAACCGCGTCAACCGAGCCGATGGCCGTGAACGAGGGCGTGCCCGGCGAGCCGGTCGCCGGATCGATCAGGCGTTTGTACGTGTAGAGCACGTCCTCCGAGCTCAGCTCGGCGCCTTCGTGGAACTTGACGCCCTTCCGCAGCTGGAAAGTCCACTCGTCGGCGGTCTCATTCGACGACCAGGATTCCGTCAGTTGCGGCTGAGGCGCGAAGGTGTCGTCTAGGACGACCAGTCGCTCGAGGACGAGGCTGATGCGCGCGGCATCCGGATCAGCGGTACTGAACGCCGGATCGATGGTGCCCGACGGGCCGTCCGCCTCGCCGGCTGCGATGCGCAGCGTTTCCTGCGCCAGTGCCTTGCGCGGGCGCAGGATCATGAGCGCGGCGACGCCGCGCCACCATGCCGAGGCCGCCGTCAGGAACCGGCGGCGCGTGGAGATCCCATCGTCGAGACATGAAACCCTCCCTCGTTTGGCCGTCGCGCTTGCGAGCGGTCTCTGATCATTTTTTTGATCCCGCCGAGCCGGCTCGTCGCTGTGCGAAGCCCACGTGTATCGACTGGGAACACGTTCTTCGATGATACACTTGAGTCGGGCAAACCATGCGGGACGCCTGATCTGCAGGGTCGTTTCAAATCTTGCATAACTTGACACTGTTTGGAACAGCGTTTTGACTGCTCGACAGCAGTCGCTGCCTGGCAGCAGGAGGGGCGTGAGCGAGCATCACTCGGACTATATCGTTGTCGGGGCAGGCGCCGCGGGCGCTGTGCTGGCCCGGCGGCTGGCCGATGACGGACGCTTCACGGTCTCTCTTTTCGAAGCTGGACCAAGTGATGAAGGAAACACCACGATTCTCGATTTGCGTCGCGCCGACGACGTCGTTCAGGGCCCGTTTGGCGTCAGGCTACCTGTTGAGCCACAAGCGAACGGCAACAGCCGGGTCGTCATACCGCTCGCACGAGTGCTCGGCGGGTGCACTTCACATAATACCTGCATCGGTTTCCGCCGCCGGAGACGGATGTGCTGGCGTGGGAGCGGCTCGGTGCTTGCGAGCTGGGGGCCGTCTGCGACCGAACCTGCACGCCGTCGTCTTGCGGAGCGATTGCGCTTCACAGTCCTGCAGGTCGATGGCGCGGCGCAGTGCGCGCTCTTCGGGTCGTGCCGTGCCGCGGGTTTTCCCGTCATTGACTTCACTCAGCCCTTCGGCGAGGGCGTCGGGCGTGTTTGCTTCAACCAGCTCGGCTTTGTCCGCCAGTCCGCTTCCGTGACGTATCTGCATCCGATGGCGGCATTGCCGGAGACGCTGGCTGTGCATACCGAGACGTTGGTGGAGCGCCTGGTGATCGAACCTGAGGGCCGCGTATCCGGCGTCGTTGTAGCGGGTGGACGCATGTTCCACGCCAGGCGAGAGGTGATCTTGTCGGGTGGCGTGTTCGGCTCGCCGAAGGTGCTGATGCTTTCCGGGATCGGACCAGCCAAACACCTGCGAGCGCTCGGCATTCCCGTCGTCCACGATCTACCTGGCGTTGGCGCGCACCTGCTCGACCATCCGGACTGTTCACTCAACTGGAGTGCGACGCGAACGCCGGAGCGGGTCGAACCATGGAATTACAGCTGCATCCTGTTCGCCGGGATCGAACCGGGCAACGTGGGCCAGACATCGAGGTCCAACTGATCGCCAAGAACCGTGGAAAAGCAGACGGTGCCGGCCGGTTACCCCTCGGCGGCAGACGGTTTCTGCGCCTATCTCACCGTCAACAGGGCGTGCAGCGAGGGAAACGTGCGCCTGGCATCGCCCGACCCGCGTGAGGAAGTGCTCATCGATCCACGCTATTTCTCCGATCCCGACGGCTACGACATGCGCATTATGGTCAAAGGCCTGCGGCTGGCGCGACGCATCTTCGCCCAGGCACCGCTTGCCGGTTGGCTCGACGCTGAGTTGGCGCCAGGTCCTTCCGCGCAGAGCGATGAGGAACTCGCCGCCTTCGTGCGCGCAACACAATCGACCGGCTACCACGGATCAGGCACTTGCCGTATGGGCGATCCGGGCGATGCTCGGACGGTCGTCGGCCCCGATCTCAAGGTAAAGGGTGTGCACGGGCTCCGCGTCGCCGACGCCTCCATTTTTCCCTGCATGATCAGCGTGAATATAGCAGCGACCTGCATGATGATCGGCGAGAGGGCCGCGGATTTAGTTCTGGCGAGCACCGAGTGAGTGATCGACGAACCGGTTACACCACACCACTCGATGAGGGAGTAATTGATGCAGAGCCGTCCGGACAAGTGTTCTGAGCGCACGGGATTTGCCAGCCTTACCGGAGTACCGCCCTATGCCCGGACCGGGATGCGTGCCCGCCGCGGTTTGAAACGCACCGCTTTTTTCCCGACCATCAACCGGTTCGCTACCGATTACAAGCTGCACAATACCTATCTCAAGCCCGACTTCATCACTGATCCGCTCGGGGAATATTGGGGCATGCGCCGGGTCGCAGGCCTGTGGGATGTGACCGGAGAGGAAGTCATAGAGATCGAAGGTCCTGATCCCGAGAGTCTGCTCGACGATCTGATGCCGAGAGACGTGCGACGGATGCGCGACGGCCACTGCTATTACTCGGTGTTGTGTTATGACTACGGCGGTATCGTCGAGGATGGTGTTTTCGTCCGCTTCAATGCTCATCGCTTTTGGTGGGTGGGAGGGCCAGGCCATTCCGAGCAGTGGCTCTACGCCAATGCGCTGGGTCGGAATGTGTCCATCACCGGTTCACCTCGAACCGGATTCATGTCGCGAGCGTGCAGGGCCCGCGCTCACGCGAAATCCTCCAGCAGCTAAGCGAGGCAGACCTCTCCGCCGTCCCGTTCTACGGTCTGTGCAAGACGCGCCTGTGCGGTGTGCCGGTAACCGTGACGCGCACCGGATTTACCGCCGAACTCGGTTTCGACATCGTATGTCAACGTCGAAAGGGGAACGCAATTCTTCGCGGACTTGTGGGAAGCCGTGAAGATCGCGGTGCGGTCCTTCTGTGGGAGCCGGGCCCTGAACATTCGCCGCATAGAAGCAGCGATCCTGAACATTGGGCAGGATTTCGACTGGCGGCATACCCCCGTAGAAATCGGACTTGGCTGGATGATCAGCGAGAGTAAGGGGAGTTACCGCGCGCGCGACGCGCTTCGGCCGGAAGGCAAATCCTGCGGTGCGGAGGCTCGCGGGCTTTCGCATCACGGGCGACGAGGTGCCGCTGACCGGCAATTCGATTGTGATCGATGGACGCGCTCTCGGTTTCATTACATCAGCGACCGGATCACCAAGCCTTGGCTATCCGATTGCAATCGGTTTCATTGACCGCGAAGCCTCGCGGCCCGGGACGCGGATCGAAATCGACTGCGGAGGCCGGGCTCTCGCCGCCGAAGTCGTCAGCATGCCGTTCTTCGATCCGGAGCGCCGCCTTTCGAATGCTTAGCAGTTTCCCTTGTGGACGCCGCCTTCGCCGCGGGACAAAGACAGCCGCCAACCCCGTTGATCGCGTGGAGGTGTTCTGCAATCACGTCGCGGCCGCCGCGCTAATGCCGCGAGCCGAGTTCCTGGCCGAACGCCTGATCGACGGTGCGGCCCCCGGCGCCATCGAGTGGGCGGATGCAGATATTGATCTTGGCTCGACAATACAGCGTTAGCCGCGAGGCGATCGTCCGCCGACTGCTGACCTCGGGCGAAAACGGAGGGCTACCGCCGGAAGCGAGCACAGTATGCTTGCGGAGCGGGCGGCTCGCAGGAAAGCGGAGCAGGAGAAAGGAAGAACCCGGCGACTGTGGCGGTGGACAGGCTGGCGGAGATGGAGGCCCATCTCCCGAGTGATTTTGATGGTCTCAACCCGGTCTTCGCGTGTGCCCCAGACGGCGGGGCTATGTTCCGACCCCCCGTCGAGCGCTGTGATGGCATTGGCCTCGATGTCCAGTTCGAAGCCTGTCCGCTGAAATCAGCTTGGCTGGAAGCAGGCATGGCCGAGGGCGATGTAGCACTTTTCTGTGAGATGGAAGCGGCAGGATTTCAGTCATCATCGAAACTTGGAAACCCAGTTACAAGGGCTGCTGCAGCCTAGAGATTCGACGGGGATAACACTAGACTAGTTTCTGTCACCGAAACGCTCGTTTGGCGCCGCGCGCGCGAAAATCTTCGGGCAAGAGGCCAAGATAGTATCGGTCATGGGGCTATTTTGAGGTGTTTCGAGGCGCGGTTTTCGGTCGGAACTCAAGTGTATGGTTCCGAGGAGTGTCGCGGCAGACAACCAGCCGGGAGGAGCGAGCAGGCTACAAAAGCACTGCTCGGAAGCGCTGTAATGAGGCTTACGCTTCGCCCGCCGAGCTTCAGCCGCAAATGTGGCCACCTGCCCAAATTTGGCGCGCCCAAACAGCCTTGCTAGGAGGTGAAGTAGCTCTCAGCGATCGTGAAGCAACCCTCTGCCAGAGCTCTCAGGGTTTCTGCTTGAAGACCCACCCGCTGGAGCGAAGTCTCCTAGCGCGGCGATCAGCGGCTGCAGATGGGCGGCGTAGTGACGCCACCGTTCAACGGAACTGGAGTAGATCGGCTGACGCACCTGCCAGCGGCTGGGTGTTTTCACCCCCCGGGCGGTTTCGAAGAATCTCAGGCACCTGTCATCCCAGGGCAGGTCCAGGAATGAAAGGAGACTTCGTGTTTCCTTCTCCTGATCCGCCGACAAGCTGCTCATACTTCACCTCATGAACAGGCAGGGGCAGGGTCTGTTCCCAGTGCCTCATGAGACCAAGGTATTCGCGGTAGTAGAGACCCAAGGTCGAGAGGTCCGTGTTATAGCCGTGAGCCTTGTTGAAATAGCGCATGAAGCAGGAAAGGCAGGTGTCGATCGGCTCGCGGCGGCAATGAACGATGCGGGCATTCGGAAACAGGAGCGCTATCAGTCCGAGGTGTTCAAAATTATGGGGCATCTTGTCCGCTATCTGCCGCAAGTCGGGATGCCGCGCCCGCACGGCGTCGATGTAACCCTGGGCAAGCTCGCGTGATTGCCGCGGCTGTCATGTTTGTCATCTGGCGCCGGTATTCGCTCATATCCGAGCGATCTAACCCCATCCTTCTGGCCAACCGGCCAATCAATGGCAGTTCGCCGGCGCCGGTCACCGCCGGATGACTCGCAACGATCTGTTCGGTGAGAGTGGTTCCGGAGCGCGGCATTCCGACGATGAAAATCGGCACGGCCGCCGGATCGCCGAATCCGCGCCGTTCGGCGAAAAAGGACTCAGAAAAGATGTCCCGCAGATCGTTGTACTGCCTGCGGCGTTCTTCCAGATCAAATCCCCAGCCCACGAACTTCTTCGCAGCAGCGTAGCGATCAAAGGCTTTGTCGTACTCGCCCAGGTCATCGTAGATCTTGCCGGCAGCGTGAAGCAGCCGCGACTTCACGAGGTTCGGCAAAGGCTCGCCGGCAAGCAGTTTTTCAATGAGATCGATTTCCGGGTCTTCGGGACCGAACTTGTGCGCTTCCGTAAGCCCGACCAGGCTGCGGGGCAGCATCACTCCGAGGCTTATGACCTGGCGAAAGTAGCGGGTCGCTTCGTCAGGTCGGCCGAGGTCGGTAAGGATTTCAGCGAACGTCAGGATCGATAGGGGATAGTCGCGATTGATCTTTCGAGCGGTCTCGATGCAGGAAAAAGCCCGGTCAGTCAGGCCCAAATTGCGATAGACGCGTGCCAGATTGCAATGGGGTTCAGAGAGCTGGGGAGCGATACGAATGGCTCTTTCCAGATGCGGGATTGCCTTCTCGAATTGCTCGGTCTCGCAGAGCACATTGCCCAGATTGTTGAGGAAGAGAGGATGGTCAGGCTCGAATTTGACCGCCCTGCGGAAGTACCTTTCGGCTTGCGAGGGATCGCCTGCTTCAATTGCGAGGGTTCCCATCAATTCCAGGGCTCCGGCATGCTCCGGATTGTCCTTCAGCACCGATCGGTAATGCCGCTGCGCCTCCCCGAAGCGCCGCTTCTTCTGCAATCGAAGGCCTTCCTCGAGAACCTTCTGCCAATGGCTGGTCTGCCTGAGCGTCTCCGGACCGGTGCGATGCCGCTTTGGTATTCTCTCTTGCATTCACCGTCGTCCTTTGCGTCAGCCACAGCGGCAAGATCTGGAGAACTAAGTTCGGATCCTGCGCAGGTCAAGCCGGCACGGCAAAGGACCTCTGAGATGGTGCTCCGGCAAACCCGCTCACAGGATGTCGTGAATAGCAGGAATTGAGAGAGCGAGCGCTCAGGCCAAGCGCGCACAAGCGAAAGTCGAGAGAGGATGGAAAATCAACTGTCACCTCCTCGGCGCAACTATCTCGATGTTTTCTGGTCCCAGCCTAGAGTGCACCGAAAACAAGCTCATCGCCCCTCGGTCCCATCGTGGCAAGCGATGACTTGTTGCTCACTTGTCGGCGAGACAAAAAAGTCAGCCCGTGGCGAACCACGGGCTGATTGCATGTTTCTGTGAACTCAGGCGTCTGGGTCAGAAGCTCCAGTAGCCGCCGAAGCCGCCGACGATGGCATCGCCATCATTCACGGCCCACTCTACTCTCGTCTGATGACTCCTCTCGTCATCATCATCATCCCGTTCGGAGTTCTCGATTTTCCAAAGAGTGCCAACCGACACCGATGCCCAAGGTCAACTGATCGACCGGTTCCCAGAACAGCGACACCTCGGCATCAATGAATTCGAGTTCTTCATCGCAATTCTCGAACTGGCAATCCTCGTTGCCCAGGTTCTGCGCATAAGCTCCGCTCAGCTGAAGCTTGACGTCGGTGGCAAATCCGCCGAAGACGAAGCCGCCGGACACCGCCCACCATCGCTCGTCGTCGGCGACGTCGGCAAGCGGAAGGATGGCGGTACCGGTATCCTCGCCGAACGCTGCGCCGATAGTGAAGCTGGCGCTGCCAAACACGCCATTCATGCCGATGCCGGCCGACCAGTCGTCATTACTGTCTCTGGTGTCGATCTCATCTTCCTCGAATGCACTAAAGTCTAGTCTCAGGCGTCTGCAACGTCGCCTTCGCCGAATACGGTGACTTCGCTTTCGTCCTTCTGCCAGCTTGCCGCACCGGTGAGTTGCCAGCCACCGCCGCCATCCCACAGGAAATAGCCACCGATCTGTGGGATATCCGATTCAGCGCTACTCGCGCAGAAATCGAATTCGCCTTCGAATTCGATTTCTTCGCCTTCGTCGACTTCGTCTTCGTCGAACTCAGAAACGAAATTCTCGATTGGAGCAACTGGCGTCGTTGTCCTCGATGCCGATCGCAAACGTGGCGGTGCCTCCTCCGAGGCCTTCGCGCTCCAAGTCAAACGGATCTGCTCGTTCGAGGTGTTGGTGAAGCCAAAGTCGCCGCCGTCGAGGTCGAGATTGTGCTGCCAGTCCACACCGGCCTGCAACGAGCCGGTGTTCCAATAGTAGCCACCGCCTAGCTGAAAGTTCGGTGTCGCCTGCCACCAGCCCCAGGCGATGTCCATGCGGACTTCTTCGTCCTCATGAGCTTCCCATGGTATGGCGCCGCTGCCATAGCGCTTTCGAGTCGGAGCGTGGCTCCCACCTCGCCGACCGCGGTCTCGGTCTTGCCGTCGACGCGCAGACGACCGCGGGCATCGATACCCAAGCCGTCCGTCGTCGCAATTGCCGCGCGTACGAATGAAGCCGTCGTCGGCGTCACTCACAAACGTGCGATCACCACAGAACATTGTCGTCGTCGTCGTCGTCGTTGTGCGGAAAGCCGCCAGTGCCATCATGGAAGCCGTCGAACAACAAGAAATCCTCATCAGAGATGAACAGCGCCCGGGCGCGGACCTGCCCGCTCACGGTCACCTCGGTTACCGGCGCCGGCATGTCAGCCGTTGGGCTTATGGCGAAGGTGAAGCCCTGATGCTCACGCACCCGGTCCTTGACGGGCTCAGGAGCGATCATCGATGACGACAACTGCCCCCGACGCGCCGTTACCAGGCTCGAACCCTCCGGCACAGCTGCGGCCGGTGGCGCGGATTCAATCTGGGCAACGCGGGCTTGCAGCGCCTCGAGCTGAGCTTTGAGATCGGCCAGCTCGTCGGCCTGTGCTCCAGTGGCCAAAGCGCCCAGCGCCACACCACCCAGAAGCCCCCGCCGGAGCCACTTCGTTCTAGTCATCAGTTCTCTCCCGATTCTCTGGAGTTGGTGAAACCCCCCGATCCCCTTGTCTCTGGAGGCGATGCACGAGTGAATCGCACACACGCATATTAGTGGCTGAGGCGCAGTGAAGGGTCAACGCGAGAGCAGGGTGCATACAAACATTTCCTGCGAATGTGTCCAAAACGCAACACATCAGCTAAAGAGCGGAAATAATTTGGTCTTTAAGCTTTCGCTGAGCTTCTCTTGGCTCCTTTTCCTCCCCGCTCGCAGGACTCGGTGGGCAACGCAAGATGCTTCGATGCCCAAGTAGCTGGAAAAACAGCGACTCAGCGGTCAGGCATGATTTTGCAAGGCGGTTGCATCGCTGCGGGCCTGATTGTAGTCAGCATTCTCGCGGCTGCAGTCTCGGAGGGGAATGGCGGCTTGCGCAAGAAGGGCGAAGAAGGAGAACGCTGCATGAGGTGTCGACCGCGCAAATGGCTATGGGGTCTGATTCCCTTGCTGGTGCCATTCGCCGCCGCCTGGTGGCTCGGCACGGATTCTCTCGAGCAGAGCCTGCGCACGCAGGTCGAGGCGAAGCTTCGGCTGGCGGGACTCGAATGGGCAACGGTCAAGATGGACGGCCGCGATGCTGTCGTCGTGGGCGAAGTGGAGTCGGAAGAAGCGAAGAGCAAGGCATTTGACACGGTCGCCGGCCAGCATGGCATCAGGCGCGTCACCTCGGCGGTCACGGTTGTTCCGCCCGTCGTTTTGAGCGCCCCGACCGTCAATTCCATTGTCACCAACAATCCGGCGCTTCCCATAACCGGAACATGGCAGGAAGGCGTGGCCAAAGCTCTCACCGTCTCGATCGCTGACCAGACATATTCGATCGGAAGTGATCCCGAGCTTTCATCGTCCAACGGCGTGTGGTCGCTGAAACCCAGAACGCCGCTCCCCGATGGGACGTATGACGTAAAGGTCGAGATCAGCGATGGAAGGAACGCCAGGGCCGCCGATACCACGGTCTCCGAAGTGCGGCTTGATACGACGCCTCCGCACGCGCCTTCTGCCACCGCGACAACGACTCTGCCGCTCGGCGGAACCTGGGACGAAAGCAACGCGAAATCGCTCAAAGTGACGATCGCCGGCAAGACCTATGTATTGGGAACGGACGGGGCGCTCTCCTCCGACGGCAAGGGTAACTGGAAGCTCGCCCTGACGGACTCCTTCGCTTCCGGCAGCTATGACGTGGCGGTCGAAACTTCCGATGAGCTTGGCAACATTTCCAAAGACGGAACAGTGGGGGAACTTGCAATAGCGCCCGATCTTGTGCCGCCCGCAGCGCCCACCATAACGCCCTTCTCCGGCGACCGGAGTCCGGCCGAGCTCGCTGGCACCTGGCCTGAGGGTGACGCGGTCTTTCTCGCGATTACCGTGCACGGAAGATCGTACATCTTCGGCAGCGATCCGACGCTCAAGTCCGACGGCAACGGCAACTGGCGCCTGACGATGGGCGATGAATTGCCGGGCGGCGTGCATGACGTTGCGATAACGGTCTCGGATGCCTCAGGAAATCGGTCGGCAGACCTGACGCGCGGGGAGATTCAGGTCAAGCGTGCGCCACCGCCGGAGCAGCCGGCCGTGCCGCAAAAGACCGCGCCACAGGCGGCGCCACAAGCCGCCGAACCCCAGGTCGCCGCACCCCAGGCCAGCGCACCGCAAGCGGCGCCACAAGCGGCTGCACCACAGGTGACTGCGCCACAGGCCGCAGCACCAGAGGCGACCGCACCACAGGCACCACAAGCGGCTGCACCACAGGTGGCTGCGCCACAGGCCGCCGCACCACAAGCGGCCGCACCACAGGTGACTGCGCCACAAGCCGCTGCACCGCAAACGACCGCAGCACAAACGGCTGCACCACAGGCGACTGCGCCACAGGCGGCTGCACCACAGGTGACTGCGCCACAGGCCGCAGCACCAGAGGCGACCGCACCACAGGCACCACAAGCGGCTGCACCACAGGTGGCTACGCCACAAGCCGCCGCACCACAAACGACCGCATCAGAGGTGACCGCACCCCAGGCGGCACAAGCGGCCGCACCACAGGTGACTGCGCCACAGGCCGCAGCACCAGCAGGCGACCGCAGCACAAACGGCTGCACCACAGGTGACTGCGCCACAGGCCGCAGCACCAGAGGCGACCGCAGCACAAACGGCCGCACCACAGGCTGCCTCTGCCGAAACGGCATCGCCGTCGGCCACAGCTCAAAATCCCGCCACGCTCGCGCCCGCAGCTCAGCCGCCGCCGGCGCAGGAGACCAAGGTCGCATCCCTCACCGAACCAGCGTTCGAGCCCGAGACGGATGTTTCGGTAAACCGAAGCTGCCAGGAGGCCATCAATGCTGCGATGGCTGGCCGCTTCATCTTTTTTCTCTCCGACGGCGACACGATCGCCCCCGAGAGCCTCGAGCTTCTGAAAAAGGTGGCAAGAGCGGCGCAGAAGTGCCCGCGAAGCAGAATAGAAGTCGGAGGTCACACCGACGCGACCGGCAGCCCCACTCACAATCTCGAACTTAGCGAGCGGCGCGCCGGTTCGGTTCTCGAGGCGCTGGTCACAAACGGCGTCATGCGGGCCCGCCTTTCAGCCGTCGGCTACGGCGAAAAGAGCCCGACCGCCACTAACAAAACGCCGGAGGGACGTGCTATCAATCGGCGCATCGAGTTTGTTGTCGCGCAATAGGGAGAGTCGGAATGGAAGATGCGGGGAACTTCAAGGACGTCATCATCGTGGCAACTCACAACTGGCTGTGGCTCACTGCTGCGCTCGCACTGGGCATTGTTGTCGGTTGGACGACCTGCCGGCCCGACACGCCGCGGCGAACGAGCTAGCAGCGGGTAGAGGGCCGGTCATATGTCACATCTGGTGCTTGAACTGCTCTTATGGATCGTTTTTTCGTTCTTCGTCGGCTGCGTGTTGGGGTGCCTGTTCCGCCGGCTTTTCGGAGCCGAGCCGGAGCTCGTAATTGCCAGCGCCGCAACGAAACCCGCCGCGACAAAACACACGCCACTAAGGGCGCCAGCTAGCGCAAAGGTAGCCGCCGCTCCAAGTGCGAAGCCTGCCACCGCTCCAAGTGCGAAGCCTGCCACTGCTGCAAGTGACGAAGCCTGCCACTGCTGCAAGTGAGAAGCCTGCCACTGCTGCAAGTGAGAAGCCTTCGGCCGCCGTCGCGTCACGAACCACCAAACCTGAGGCTGTTGCTGCGACGACTGCACTGCCTGTTTTGGAGTTGAGCGGGAAGCCGCAGCAACCGAAGAGTATAGCGGCTCCCCGCAGCGGCAAGCCCGACGACCTGAAGCTGGTGTCCGGCATCGGGCCCAAAATCGAACGAACCCTGCACGGGCTTGGCTACTTTCACTTCGATCAGATCGCTTCATGGACTGCCGACGAGGTCCAGTGGGTCGATGAGCGTCTGAAGTTCAAGGGCCGAATTGTTCGGGAGGATTGGCAGAGTCAGGCGAGGCGCTTGGCCGGCAGCACGACCGAGATTGAGGATTCCGCCACCCGCAAGAAGCCGGATGACGCCAGGCCACCGGCGCGCAAGCGGGCCAAAAAGGAGAAGACCTAGCGCCGTTTCCGGCGAAGTGGAATCACTTCGCCGATAAGAAACTGCGCCAGATTTAATGGTGGAGCAGGTTCTTGTCGGAAAAGTGTGTACACTTTTCCGGAACCTGCTCTAGACGCCGGCAGTCTGGCTGTCGCACCTCGCTAGTACGCGGTTGATCGCGGCCACGCTCTCGGGCTCGTCCAGAAACGGTACATGGCCCCGATCAGCGACGGTCACGGCTATGAGCGAGGGGTGAAGCTGTTTCATATGCTCCACGGTGTCGGCGCTCAGAAGATCGGAGTGCTCGGCCCGCAGCACAGCGACGGGAACCTGGCGTAGCGCCGAATAGGCCTCCCACATGTCTGGCAACGCCGCCTCCGCTATTTTGGCCGGCGTCGGGAACGCTTTCGCCAGTCCGGCATCGTAGTCGAGCTTCGGCCTGCCGTCCTCATCACGAAATACGCGCTTGGCGAAGTCGAGCCACTGTTGCGGCCGCAATGCTTCAAAGCCGCTGTTGGTTGCCTTCAGCGCTTCGACCGCATCATCCCAGCTGTCCAGCCTCGGACTCACGCCGAGATGTCTCGCAATCCGCAGCAGGCCCTCTTTCTCAAGTCGCGGTCCGATGTCGTTCAGGACCGCACCCTCCAGCCGCTCGGGGGCGCGCTGCGCCATCAGCATGGCGATGATGCCGCCACGCGACGTTCCAATGACGACGGCCTTCTCTACCAATAGGTGGTCGAGCAATGCGAGCACATCGGCGAGTTCCTGCACCGGGGTGTAGGTTGAGACGTCGCTGGCGTATTGTGAGCGGCCGCGGCCGCGGTAGTCGGGGCAGAGAAGCCGTCTGTCGGCGCCGAGTTTATCGGCGAGCGGCAGAAAGTCGCGCGAGTTTCGGGTCAGGCCGGCCAGGCACAACAGGGGCACGCGGTGCGAATTCTCAGGACCGAAGTCGCGCGCAAACAGCCGCAGGCCATCCGGCGTGCGGTGGAAATGCGTTCGCTCAATCACAAACCGCGATCAGACCGGCCAGCGTTTCCGCATTCTCGCCGCACGAGCCCCCGCCGGCACCCTCGATCCGCGCCAGCTCGACCTTGCCGGAGCCGCCCCGGCGCAGGTCATGCGTCATGGTGCGGGCCGAAGCGGGATCCAGGCGCCCGCGGTAGACGTGGGTGTTCTGAAGCACCTTCTGGACGTAGTTGCGTGTTTCCGTGAATGGAATCGACTCCACCCAATCGATGGGGTCGACCTTGCTCGAGCGCGGATCACCGTAGCGTCCGATCCATTCAATCGACCGGCCGGGGCCGGCATTGTAGGCGACCAGCGTCAGGATATACGAGCCGCGGAAGTCGCGCACCAGATCGCCGAGGTGCGAGGCTCCGAGCGTGACGTTGTAGGATGGATCGGAGGTCAGGCGCTTCGGGTCGTAGCGCAGCTTGTACTGCCTGGTGATGAGTTTCGCTGTGCCGGGCATGATCTGCATCAGGCCCTTGGCCCCGGCGTGACTGCCAGCCGCGGCGTTGAACTCGCTCTCCTGGCGCGTCAATCCGAACACCAGCGCCTTTTCGACGCTTGGCCCCATTTGTTTCCAGCGCGGCATGGCGGTGATCGGGAAGCCCCAGTGGTCGATGTCGACTCCATTGCTGGATGCAAACTTGGCGAAGCGCACGGTCATGGGCGCGCCGCCTTCGTTCCAAACGAACCCGGCGGCTGCCGACATCTCCTCGGCCGTTTTGAAGCGCTGGGCGAGTGGCGACAGGAACAAACCGAGGTCGCCTTCCCGGCCGGCTCGCGCGAGAATCAGGAAGGCCCGCATCATCTCGTCGCTGGCTACTCTGGTTTCGACTGCAGGCGTCGGCTTCAAGCCGGGAACCGCAATCGGCCTCTTGTCCAGACCAAGCGCATCGCGCGCCAGTTGGCCATAGTAGACCTGCTCGTGCTGTGCGGCTTCCCTGTATGCCCCAGCGGCACGGTCCTTGCGGCCCATCGCGCTGTAGGCGCGGCCGAGCCAATAAAACGCCCGCGCCTTCTCGGCGCGGCTGTTCGCGAACGTGGTCAGCCTGAGAAAATGCTCGAGTGCCGCCGGCGGCTGATCGAGATAGCGCAGCATCAACCATCCGGCGAGGAACTCTCCCTCCACGGCATTGGTGCCGCTCTTGAACCCGTGTGCGGCGGCCAGTCCGTAAGTGGTTGTCCAGTGCTTCTTGTACTTGTGACCAAGCAGATCGCGAATGACCAGGCGCCGCTCGATCCAGACCGGTTCAGGATGGGATACCTGTTTGTCGAATTGGGCCAGCTTGGTCAGTGTCGCCGCGGCATCGACATGCTTCTTGGCCTTGCGCTGATAGCGGGCGAACGCATAGAGCAGGGCCGGTTCATTTCTGAGCGAAGCCGGAAGACTCTTGTATCCTTTGACGCCGGCTGCCTCCTGCCGTAGCAGCTGCTGCGCCACCTTCGCCGCCTGTTGGTAGTCGCTCGGCAGGCGCTTGGCGACCCGCACCGCTGCATTCGACTCCTCTTCATAAATCTTCGACCACAACCGCGCCTTGTGATCCTCGGTCGTGAGGTGCGGGCCCAGCTCCGAAAGCAACCGGGATTCGACTTCCGCGTCGGCTTCCGCGCTGATCCACGCCCGTCCGGCCCATTTCTTCGCTTCTTCGCGCTCACCAACGGCCGCCATGACCCGGGCCATGGCCATCATGCCCTCCGCCGTCTCCGGCTGGCGAGTGGCGAAGTGCGCCAGGACGACTTGCGGCCCATAGCTTTGCCGCAGCAGGGCTCGCTCCGCACTGCTGCGAATATCGTCAATCTTGGGCCACTGCGGATTTGCCTCGACAAACGCCATCAGGCGCTCATAGCCAGCTGTCGAACCTGTGGTGCGCAGATAGAACCACTCGACCAGCTTGATGGCCGCGCTGTCTCCGGAGCGGTTTGCCAGGGCCCGCGCCTGATTGAAGTCCCCTTTGCCGGCAAGCTCCACTGCCAACGCCGCCGCGTCGTTGCCGCGCCGCGCCTTTGGCCTTCTGCCGAACGTATCGTCGACTTTCGGCTCGCCGTCCTTCTGCTTCGCGACTGCCTCGCTCGACACCGACACCGCCGCCGCACCCAATCCAAGCGGCAGAAGTGCGAATGCGAGAACGAACGCTAGCCGTGGGATAAGCGCCATCCGATTACCCTCTGCTGCGCCGACCGCCCAGCGCACGCCGTCATGCTATCAAGGCACACCCGGGTGCCTCGTTCAACTGCAAGTAGACCTAAACACTGCAATTTTGGCGGCATTGTGCCTTTTCTGCAATGCGCTTGGTGCCATGATGCCACGCCGGAGCCCGGCTTGGCTTGGTTGTTACGCTTTGCTCTTTTCCGGCTGCCGCATAAAGGCTAAGGGTGTCCGGGTTTACAAATCATTAGCAGGGGCGAATTGGCGTGCATTTCCGCGGTTCCATCACGGCCCTGATTACTCCCATGGTGAACGGCGATGCGGACGAGAAGGCCTTTCAGTCGATCGTCGATTGGCAGATCAAGGAGGGGTCGCATGGTATCGTTCCTGTCGGCACAACCGGGGAATCGCCGACGCTTTCGGAGAAGGAGCACAAGCGCGTTGTCGAATTAGCCGTCGAGGCGGCGGCGGGGCGCGTTCCGGTGATCGCCGGAACGGGCTCGAACAACACCGCCGAGGCACTGGAATACACGCGCCACGCCCACAAGGCCGGGGCAGACGCTGCACTCGTCGTAGTTCCGTACTACAACAAACCGACCCAGGAAGGGCTCTACGCGCATTTTCGGACTATCGCCGAGTCGGTCAACATTGCCATTTTCGTCTACAACGTCCCGGCCCGAACGGTGACCAACATCAGCCCTGAAACCCTGGCCCGGCTGGCCAGGGACTGCCCTAACATCATCGGCACCAAGGACGCTTCCTGTGACCTTGCACGGCCGTCGAAGCAGCGCCTGCTCTCGGGCGATCAGTTCATTCAACTTTCGGGCGAAGATGGAACCGCCCTTGGCTTCAACGCCCATGGCGGCGTTGGGTGCATCTCCGTGACCGCCAACGTAGCCCCGCGCCTGTGTTCCGAGTTTCAGACGGCGACGCTGGCGGGAAATTACACGGCCGCCATCAAGATTCAGGATCGGTTGATGCCGCTTCACCTGGCGTTGTTTGCCGAGACGAGCCCGGCGCCGGTGAAATATGCCATGAGCCTCCTCGGGCTTTGCCGTCCCGACGTGCGCCTGCCGCTTGTCGAGCCGGGCGAAGCGTGCAGGAAGCAGGTTCGCGAAGCGATGATGCATGCCGGGCTTCTGAACTGATGCACCGCGCAACGTGAGCGGGTCCGCTGCCTCCCGCCCCGGCCAGCCTAAGGTGTCGCCTGGCCCTGACAAACCGCACAAGGTTGTGGCCGACAATCGGCGGGCGCGATTTCACTTTGAAATTCTCGACACTTACGAAGCCGGCATCGAGCTGCACGGTCCGGAGGTCAAATCGCTCAGGGCCGGCAGATCGAGTCTGAGCGACGCCTATGCGGTAGTTGAGAAAGGTGACCTCGTTCTGGTCAATGCCTACATCCCTGAATACCGCGAGGCGAACCGCTTTAACCACGAGCCTCGCCGGCCCCGCCGCCTTCTCCTGCACCGACGGGAGATCGACAAGCTGGCGCACGGCGTATTGCGTGACGGCCTCACCATTGTACCTCTGAAGATATTCTTCAACCCGCGTGGGCGTGCCAAGGTGAACATCGCCCTGGCTCGCGGCAAGAAAGCGCACGACAAGCGTGAGACGCAGAAGGAAAGGGACTGGCAGCGCCAGCGTCAGCGCATCATTCGTGATCGCGGCTGATATGCCGGCCTCTTTGTCTCTCGCTCATGATTGCCGCAAACACCGCGTGGAACATGGCCGTCGTCAGCCGGCCGGTGTTCGTGTTGTAGCGTGAACAATGATAGCTGTCGTACAAGGCGATGCCGTTGAGCTCGTGCCGCTTGCCGTGGGCAAAGCCGAAAGCGCTGCGCTTGGCGCCGATGGCAGTGAGCGTGGCGTCGTGGGCAATTCTTCCGAGCGCCAGCACTGCGGTCAGGGCCGGCAGCGCCGTCAGCTGAGCCTTGAGGAACAGGTTGCACATGACGATTTCCTGCGGCGTGGGCTTGTTGCCCGGGGGCGCGCATCGCACGGCGTTGGTAATCACTACGCCGTCGAGGGTTAGCCCGTCACCCGGGTCTGCCGCATAGGTTCCCTTGGCGAGCCCGAACTCCGCGAGTGTGGAATATAGAAGCTCACCCGCGAAATCGCCGGTAAAAGGCCGACCAGTGCGGTTCGCACCCCTGAGCCCCGGGGCCAGACCAACGACGGCGAGCCAAGCGCCCGGATCACCGAACGACGGCACCGGGGCGTTGTGCCAGCACGGCCTGGCGGCACGATTGTCGTCGCGGTACATGACAAGCCGCGGACACAATGGGCAGTCAGCCGGAGGCTCCAGAACGTTCTTTGCTTCGGCGACCAACGACCTATTTAGATGTTTGCAAACTCTTCGAAGTCGTCTCCCTTCTGGGCGGGCAGCGGGCGCTCGACACGGCGGCTTTCGCGCTCGCCTGGATCGCGTCCGATTTCGGGCCTCAACTCCATGAGATCGACGAACTGATCTGCCTGGCGACGCAAATCATCGGAGACCATCGCCGGCCGGGTGGTGAGCGTTGATACCACGCTGACCTTGCGGCCCTTGCCCTGCACCGCTTCAACCAGCGATCGAAAATCTCCGTCGCCGGAGAACAGCACCAGGTGATCGAGACTGTCGGCAAGCTGCATCATGTCGATTGCAATTTCGATATCCATGTTGCCCTTGATCTTGCGGCGGCCGAGCGAGTCGGTGTACTCGCGGGCGGGTTTTGTGACCACCATGAAGCCGTTGTAGTCGAGCCAGTCGATCAATGGCCGCACCGGCGAATATTCCGCATCTTCCATGAGCGCAGTGTAGTAAACAGCCCGCACGAGCCGTGAGTTTCGCCGGAAATAGCTCAACAGCTTGCGGTAGTCGATATCAAAGCCGAGCGCTTTGGCGGTAGCGTAGAGGTTGGATCCGTCAATGAATAGGGCCAAACGGTCCTGCTGGTGGAAATACATCTCCCGCTCCTCGAACGACCTGATGTGTTGAATACCGGGGCGCAAATTCGCCGCTGTGCTTGAATGTCGCTTACCCTATCTTCATCGACAGCGGGTTTCAACAAGGTCGCCATGATCCTCATCGCGCTTGGCAGCAACATCGGCGGCCGGTGGGGTCCGCCGCGCACTACCATGCGCGCAGCGCTGCGGCGCCTCGATCGCGATGGCGTTCGTGTCGCGCGGCTGTCGGCGCTATACCGGACCGCGCCCCTGGGAAGGCCTGACCAGCCTGCCTTCCTAAACGCCGTGTGTGCAGTCGTGACCGGCCTGGCTCCGGAGAAACTACTGGCGAAGCTGCAGGCCATCGAAGTCGATGCCGGGCGGTATCGCGGACCGCGGTGGGCGGCAAGGACCCTCGATCTCGATATTCTCGACTACCACGGAATGCGGTGCGCCACCGGTCGGCTGGTTCTTCCGCACCGGGAAATGGCCAGGCGGCCGTTTGTTCTCGTCCCGCTCGCGGAGATCGCGCCACGCTGGCGCCATCCCGTATCCGGTGAAACCGCCCGGCAGCTTTTGGACAAGCTCGCGAACCGGGAGCAGGGGCGGATCCTGGCGCGCGTGCCTTGGTGAACCCTCGGCTTGCATTTGCACCGGCCAGGGACTAAAAGCCGGCCCAACCCAGTTCATATCAGTCAATAATTGTCAGGAGGCGAGCCCATGGCACGCGTCACCGTCGAAGACTGCATCGACAAGATGCCCAACCGGTTCGAGCTAGTGCTGCTCTCGGCGCACCGGGCACGCATGATTGCCCAGGGGGCGCCGCTCACCATTGGACGCGACAATGACAAGAATCCGGTCGTGGCGCTGCGCGAGATAGCCGATGCGGCGATCAACCGTGATGATTTGCGGGAAAACTACATCCATTCGATGCAGAAGCAGGTCGAAGTCGATGAACCGGAAGCGACCGAGGCACCACTGATGCTCACTGCCGGTGATGCCGATGTGACAGCGGCCCCTGCTGACGAGGATGCGCCCGAAATGGACCGCATGACCGAGGAAGATTTGCTGCGCGGTCTGGAAGGCCTGCCGCCCGCTGAAAGTCCCGGGAGCCAGCGTTCCGGCTACTGAGGCGAAACGCCGGGGGCTTGACGGCCAGGGAAAGACCTCAGCCTCCAACATGTTTTGCTTAACGTATCTGCGGCACTATGCTTGGGTGCAGTCGCTAACACGCGCCCGGACCTGCGATGCGCCAATATGAGCTCGTCGAGAAAGTTACCGGTTACGACAGGGATGCTGACGAGAAGCTCCTGAACCGGGCCTACGTCTACGCCATGAAGGCGCACGGCTCCCAGACGAGAGCGTCGGGCGATCCTTATTTCTCGCACCCTCTCGAGGTGGCCGCCATCCTCACCGATCTGAAGCTCGACGATGCCACGATCGCAGCCGCTCTCCTCCACGACGTCGTGGAGGATACCGAGGCGACACACCAGGAAATCGAGGATCTCTTTGGCAAGGAGATCGGGGCGCTGGTTGATGGGCTGACCAAGATCCGCAGGCTCGATCTGGTCACCAAGGAAGCGGCCCAGGCGGAAAACCTGCGCAAGTTGTTGCTGGCCATGGCCGACGACATCCGTGTGCTGCTCGTGAAGCTTGCCGACCGTCTGCATAACATGCGCACCCTCGGCCACATGAAGCCTGATACGCGTCTGCGCATCGCCCAGGAGACCTTGGAGCTCTATGCTCCGCTTGCCGGCCGCATGGGAATGCAGAACATGCGTGACGAACTGGAGGATATCGCTTTCCGGGAGTTGAACCCGGAGGCCAACCAGACCATCGTCGCGCGGCTGCGCAAGCTTCATGCGGAAAGCGGCGACGTCCTGAAGGAAATTGAGAGCGAGCTCTCCGCGCGGTTCGCCCAGGCCGGCGTTGCGGCCATGGTGGCCGGCCGGGAAAAGCGGCCCTATTCAATCTGGCGCAAGATGGAGAAAAAGCAGCTCTCGCTCGGCCAGCTTTCCGACATATTCGGTTTTCGCGTCATCGTCACAACGGTCGATGAATGCTACACGGCGCTGGGCGCGGTCCACCAGACTTGGCGCATGGTTCCGGGCCGCTTCAAGGACTACATCTCAAACCCGAAGCAGAATGACTACCGTTCGATCCACACGACCGTGATCGGTCCCCATCACATGCGTGTGGAGATGCAGATCAGAACCAGGACGATGCACGAGATTGCCGAACGGGGCGTCGCTGCGCATGCTTTCTACAAGGACATCGTGAACGCCGAAAGAGCGACCACCGGGGTGAGGCTGCCAAGCACCGAGTCGAACGCTTACCGCTGGCTTCGGCATCTGGTCGAAATGTTGTCGGAAGGAGACAATCCGAAAGAGTTCCTCGAGAATACCAAGCTTGAGCTCTTTCATGACCAGGTGTTCTGCTTTACGCCCAAGGGCGCGTTGATCGCTTTGCCGAAAGGGGCCACTCCGATCGATTTCGCCTATGCCGTTCATACCAAGCTTGGGGATGGCTGCGTCGGCTGTCGCATCAATGGTCGCCATGCCTCGCTCATGACCGAGCTGGAAAACGGTGACGAGGTCGAGATCATTCGGTCAAAGGCTCAGGTGCCGCCGGCCGCCTGGGAAGGCTTCACCGTTACCGGCAAGGCCCGGTCTGCAATTCGTCGCGCCACCCGTAACGCGGTCCGCAAGCAGTACGCGGGCCTCGGCCGCGAGATCCTCGGACGCCTCCTGCTGTCGGCAGGTGAGACGTTGAACGACAAGAAACTCGCTGGCGCCGTGCCAAGGCTAGGAATCAGGACCGCCGAAGACGTGCTTGCCGCAGTGGGCCGGGGCGAAATAGCGGCCGCCGACGTCCTCCGCGCCATGGGCATCGAGGTTGCGACCAAGCGCAAACGGGAGCCGCGCCGCACGAAAGGAGCCGCTGCGAAGACGGGCGTCACCCCTGATCGCCGTGCGCGGCGTAAATCGCGATCTGCCCATCAAGATATCTGCCGAGACAGGGGCTGTGCCGGGCGACCGTATCGTGGGCATTCTGACACCGGGCGAAGGTATTGTCGTTTATCCGATTTTCGCCCGAGCGCTCCAGGCCTTCGACGATCAGCCTGATCGCTGGGTGGACTTGACCTGGGACACCAGCGGCGACACCGTGCGCTACCCATCACGCATCAAGGTCGAGATCCACAACGAGATCGGCGCTTTGGCGCAAGTCGCCCAAACAATCGGCGAACTGGACGGCAACATCGATCAATTGCAGATGCTCACGCACGCAATCGACTTCTATGATCTTGACATTGTCGTAGAAGTTTATGACTTGAAACACTTGAACTCGATTGTGGCCGGTCTGCGTTCCAAGCCACTGGTGAGCGGGGTCAGCCGTGTCACCGGCTGACGTGAAGCGATAGGGGCGCAACGAGGCTCACTCCTGTTGCGTTACAGCAGTCGTCAAATGATCAGCCGTGAGGAGGTTTTGGCCGAGTTTCGCGCCGCCGGAGCGCTGTTGGAAGGCCACTTCGTCCTGTCCTCAGGGCTGCATAGCGCCAACTACCTGCAGTGCGCCCGCGTTCTGATGGATGCCCGTCGCGCGGAGCGGCTGTGCGAAGCACTTGCAGCCCTCGTGCGCGAGGCGGCCGGTGGTCCATTCGACCTCGTGGTGTCTCCGGCAATGGGAGGTGTTATTGTCGGCTACGAAATGGGCAGGCAGTTGGGTATCCCGGCAATATTCCTTGAGCGCGTCGACGGCAAGTTCACTTTGCGGCGCGGCTTCACTGTGCCCAGGGGAGCACGAGTTCTGCTGGTGGAAGACATCGTTACTACGGGTCTTTCTTCCCGCGAGTGCATGGCCGGTGTCCGCGCGGAAGGAGGAGAGACCGTGGCTGCTGCCTGCCTGATTGACCGATCCGGGGGCAAGGCCGATCTGGGGTTGCCTCTGGTGAGCCTTGCCTGCCTTGAAATTCCGGTCTATCGCGCTGACCTCCTGCCGCCGGAGCTGGCGCGAATTCCACCGACAAAGCCGGGCAGCCGGGGCCTTTGCTAGAAGCCGATGTTCAAGCGTCGGGAAACTCCGAGCTTTAGCGCCCGCCTCAGAGCCTATCTGTGGCCGCGCAAGGGGCTGTCGCGAGCCTGGGCTTATCTCTGGCATCGGTTTCGACGCATCAGCGCCGCGCCGCATTCGATAGCGCTCGGGCTGGCGATCGGCGTGTTTATGAGTTTCAGCCCGCTGATCGGCTTCCATTTTATTCTGGCCGCAGTTGTTTGTGCGGCCCTGGGAGCCAGTCTTTTGGCTGCGGCCGTAGGCATGATGCTCTGTAACCCCTTGACCTGCCCATTGATGATGATCGGGAACTATCAGCTCGGCGAACTCGTTCTGCGCGAGGAAGGCCGCGCTGACTTCAAGTTTGACGTGCCTGACGCAACGTGGGCGCAGATTCTCACGCAACCGCTTCATGTGATCGGCGAGCTGACGGAAGCGCTTGGGCCTGTGCTTCTGCCGATGTTTATCGGCAGCACGCTTCTTGGTCTTGCGGTCGCGGCGCCGATCTACTTCATTGCCCGGTTCGCGACGGCAGCCTACCAGCGTCGGCGAGCCGAACGGCTGAAAGCCCGCGCACTGGCGACCCGTGGCTTGGTCCGCGGATGATCTTGGGCATTGGCAACGACATCATTGACATAAGGCGAATCGAAAGGGCACTCGCCCGCTACGGGACCAGGTTCACCGATAGGGTGTTCACCGCTATCGAGCGCCAGAAGTCTGACCGTCGACATGCCCGCGCTGCCTCGTACGCCAAGCGTTATGCAGCCAAGGAGGCCTGCTCCAAGGCACTTGGAACCGGGTTCTCTCAAGGCGTGTTCTGGCGCGACCTGGGAGTTGTCAACGACATCTCGGGCAAACCAACGATGGTGCTGACCGGAAACGCCCGAACTCGTCTCGACGCGATCACTCCGCCTGGTCACGATGCGGTGGTTCACTTGACCATCACCGACGAGTTCCCATATGCGCAGGCCATGGTCATTATCTGGGCGGTTCGACGCTGAAGAAGCTGTGTCCTGGACGCAACAGATGTGTTGCAAATCCCGCAACCGCGGCGGTCCAGATTGCTTGAAGCTGGCGCGCGGGCTATAGGCTCCACTCCGATTTGACACACCCGGTCCCATTGGACGATCAGCCAAGAGAACGGCACATGGCGGCGAACGTGCAGGAAACTCGCAAGGAAGAGAGCGCCTGGGAGATCATCAAGACGGTCGTCCAGGCGCTGCTGCTGGCGTTCGTGGTCCGGACGTTCCTGTTTCAGCCGTTTAATATTCCTTCCGGCTCAATGTACCCGACGCTCAAGATCGGCGACTACCTGTTCGTGTCGAAGCTGTCCTACGGCTACAGCAAATATTCCTTCAATTTCGGGGTTGAGCGGCTTGGGTTCAAGTTTGGCCCAGTGCCAATAGAGGGCAGGGTGTTTTTTGCCGAAGAGCCGACCCGCGGCGACGTGATCGTATTCAAACTGCCCGCCGACAATGAGACGGACTACATCAAGCGACTGATCGGGTTGCCGGGTGATCGGGTGCAAGTAATCAACGGAGTTCTTCATCTCAACGGTGAAGCCGTCAAGCGCGAGCGCATCGCCGACTATGTCGACCTGACCGGCGAAGGCGATGGTGAGCCCGTTCCGCGATACCGCGAAACGTTGCCCAACGGCGTGAGTTACGAGATCCTGGACGCCGATCCAGAATCGCAGGGCGACAACACCATCGAATACATCGTGCCTCCAGGTCACTATTTCATGATGGGCGACAATCGCGACAACTCCCAGGACAGTCGCTTCCCGCATCCGGTCGGTTCTGTTCCGGCCGAGAACCTTGTTGGCCGGGCCGATCTCATCTTCTTCTCGCACGACGGCACGGCCGGCCTGCTCGAACCATGGAAATGGCCGGCGGCCATAAGGTGGAGCCGCTTCCTCAACGCGGTCAATTGACCGCGGCGCCGGCACATCCGTCGCTGATTGCTGACGTCGCCGGCAGGACAGGATATCGCTTCCGCGACGAACGACTGCTTGTTCGCGCCCTTACCCACCGGTCGGCTGCGCCCGCCAAGGACAACAATGAGGCGCTGGAGTTTCTTGGCGACCGTGTATTGGCCCTCGTTATTGCCGAGCACCTTCATCGCAACTCGCCGGCCGCCAACGTCGGATCCTTGAGCCAGGCTCTTAACAAACTGGTCTGCGCCGACACATTGGCAGAGATTGCTCGCGAGCTTGGCATCGCTGAGCTTATGCGAACCGATGCCGGCGACATCCCATTCGCCAAGATGAGCGTTAGGATGCTTGCCGATGTCTGTGAGGCGCTGATTGCCGCCATCTATCTCGATGGTGGCCTTGCCGCCGCACGCGCCTTCATTCACGGGCACTGGCAAGAGCGGCTGGGGAGTGCTTGGCGCGGCCCCAAGGACGCGAAAACGGCCCTGCAGGAATGGTCCGCGGCGCGCGCTCTGGGCGCTCCGGTTTACCGCGAAGTGTCTCGCGTCGGCCCCGCTCACGGCCCAAGTTTTTCAATCGAGGTAGTGGTTTCCGGCCTCCATCCGGCATACGGGCAAGGCAACACGAAGCGCCAGGCCGAGCAACGCGCTGCCGAAGCGCTGCTCAAGCGCGAGGGAGCCTGGCCCGATGGAGCATGAGTCGCGCTGCGGCTTTGTGGCCATCATCGGCGCGCCCAATGCCGGCAAGTCGACGCTTCTTAATGCGCTCGCCGGCGCCAAGATATCCATCGTTTCCCGCAAAGTGCAAACCACGCGCGCTCGAGTGCGCGCTGTCATAGTTGCGGGCAACACGCAGATCATAGTTGTCGATACGCCGGGAATCTTCGCGCCGCGGCGCAAACTCGATGAGGCGATGGTCCGTGCTGCCTGGCAGGAGGCAGCAGGGGCCGAAGTGATCCTGCTTGTGGTCGATGCCGCCCGGGGTATGACAGCTGACGTTCAGCGCCTCATGACGGAGCTCGCGGCCCGCCGGCTTACCGTGAGCCTGGCGCTCAACAAGATCGATCTGGTGCGAGGCGAGAAGATGTCCGTCCTTGCGCCGATGCTCAACGCCGGGTTGAACTTTGCGGCAACGCTCATGGTCAGCGCCGAGAAGGGCGATGGCGTTCCGGAGCTCCGGCATTATCTGGCTTCCCTCATGCCCCCTGGACCATGGCTCTACCCGGGTGATCAGCTAGCCGATCTGCCGCTGCGGCTTCTGGCGGCCGAAACTACCCGCGAAAAAATACTTGATCGGCTGCACCAGGAACTGCCGTATGAATCGACGGTCGAGACTGAGAAATGGGAAGAGCGCCCCGACGGCTCGGTCCGGATCGAGCAGGTCATCTATGTCGAACGTGAAGGTCAGCGGAAGATTGTGCTGGGCGAGGGCGGCCAGACCATCAAGCATATCGGCCGGCTGGCCCGACTTGACCTCAGCCGACAGCTCGCCAGGCCCGTGCATTTGTTTCTGTTCGTCAAGGTGCGTGAAAACTGGGCCAGCGATCCCGAGCGCTTGAGGGCGATGGGTCTGGAACCCTGAACAACATGCAGTGGAGCGAAGAAGGCATTGTTCTCGGCGCTCGCCGCCATGGCGAAACAAGCGTCATCCTGGAGCTGCTGACCGCCCGCCACGGACGCAGCCTGGGACTCGTGCGCGGCGGCCGCTCGCATGCCATGCGGCCGGTGCTGCAGCCCGGCAATTCGGTTCTCGCCACGTGGAGAGCCCGGCTCGAAGAGCACCTCGGACTCTACATCATTGAGCCGGCGCGGCTTCGTGCCGCCAGCCTTATGGATTGTCCGTTTCGCCTCGCCGGCCTTACGACCATTTTGGCCCTCAGTCAGCTTCTGCCGGAGCGCGAGCCGCATCCGCGCCTCTATGAAGCGACTTCTGTCGTGCTTGAGAGCTTCACCGATGATGAGGTCTGGCCCGCCTTGCTGGTGCGCTGGGAGCTCGGCCTCCTCGACGAGCTGGGGTTCGGCCTCGATCTCGCCCGCTGTGCGGCGACCGGAACAAGCACGGCGCTCGGCTATGTGTCGCCCAAGACCGGCAGGGCAGTAAGCCTGGAGGCGGGCGAGGCCTATCGCGACCGACTCCTGAGACTTCCGGGCTTCCTGCTTGGCACCGCCCGCACGCCGGACCCGGCCGACGTGCGCGACGGGTTCATCCTGACGGGGCACTTTATCGAACGCCATCTGCTCGCTCCTCGAGGCCTCCCGATACCGGAAGCGCGCTCCCGCCTGCTGGCGGGCCTGCACTGAGTGATGGTCATGCTCGGGCGTCTAAATCATGTGGCCATCGCAGTTCCGGATTTGACGGCTGCCGCAGAGCGCTACCGCATTGATGCTCGGCGCCAAGGTGTCGGCGAACCAGGCCGAGCCCGGCCACGGTGTGTCCGTTGCCTTTGTCGAGGTTGCCAACACGCGCATCGAGCTTCTGGAGCCATTGGGGGAGAATTCGCCGATCAAGGCGTTTCTCGACCGCAACCCAGGCGGCGGTATTCACCATCTGTGCTTCGAGGTTGACGATATCATCGCCGCACGCGATCACCTGTTAAGCTGCGGGGCACGCGTACTGGGCGATGGCGAGCCCCGGCCTGGAGCGCATGGCAAGCCGGTGCTTTTCCTCCATCCTCGCGACTTTTTTGGCGCGCTTCTGGAACTCGAACAGGCATGAGTATTGGAAGCGCCATTGCCATCTATTTTATCATCTGGTGGACAGCCTTGTTCGCAGTTCTTCCCTGGGGAACGACCAGCGCCCATGAAACGGGCGCGGAAGTGCCGCCGGGCCATTCGCCGAGCGCGCCCCTGCGGCCAATGATGGTCAGGAAGCTCGCTTGCCACGACGCTTCTGGCGGCGCTGATCTTTGCCGCGTTTCTGTGGTTGAGATCGTCGGGCTATCTTTCCTTGCTTTAGCGCATTGCAAGCGGGCCCACTGCGGCAAAAAAAAGCAAGGCGGGCGCCTTGCTTTGTTAGTTTGCCTGCCTTGATCCCTGGCGGTTTTCCGCGACAGTCTCAGCTTCGCCAGACTCCTCGTCGGCGGCGGGCCAAGGCACCTACCTCCCCAGACTTGGAACCCCGAGACCTGATTTTCGAAGAAATCCGATCCGGTGTCTCGCCTTGTTCTTGCTCGCTGCACGATAGCCACGGTCGGACTGTCTGTCATGTTAAATGAGGGTAAATGGTGATTGCCGGTCAAGACGGCGTCCAAGGGACGGGTTCGCTGCCTCTGTATCTTTGTTTTCGCGGGCAGTTCGCCTACAAATGCCTGCGTTTCCCTTGGTGTCGCGAGCTGCGAGCTTGGGCCCTTCCCCGTCCGGATCGATCATGCGAATCTCCAGATACTTCATGCCTGTTCTCCGCGACGATCCCAAGGAGGCCGAAATCGTTTCCCATCGGCTGATGCTGCGTTCGGGCATGATCCGGCAGGAAGCTGCCGGCAGCTATTCGTGGCTCCCGCTGGGACTTCGAGTGCTCAAGAAAATCGAAAACATTGTGCGCGAGGAACAAAATCGCGCCGGTGCGATCGAAGTGCTGATGCCAACGCTTCAATCATCCGAGCTGTGGCGAAAGTCGGGCCGGTTCGAGGTTTACGGTAAGGAAATGTTGCGCTTCAGAGACCGGCACGATCGCGAGATGCTCTACGGTCCGACCAACGAAGAGATGATCACCGACATCGTGCGTCAGGGAATTCAGTCCTACCGCGATCTGCCGCGCAATCTTTATCACATACAATGGAAATTTCGTGATGAGGTAAGGCCGCGCTTCGGCGTCATGCGCGGGCGGGAGTTCCTGATGAAGGATGCCTATTCATTCGATGTCAGCGCCGAGGCCGGTAAGCACTCCTACAACAAGATGTTTGTCTCCTACCTGCGCACTTTCGCGCGTATGGGCCTGAAGGCCATTCCGATGCGCGCCGAGACCGGGCCCATCGGCGGTGACAACAGTCATGAATTTCTCGTGCTTGCGGAAACAGGCGAGAGCGCGGTCTACTTCGACCGCGACTTCTACGATATGGACTGGAAGTCGTTTGACATCGACTATGACGACGTGGCGGCCGTTGCTTCGGTTGTTGCCGACTTCACCGGAAAGTATGCCGCCACCGACGATAAGCACGATCCAGCCGAGTTCGATCGTCGCGTGCCGCACGAACGCCGGCTCACGGGTCGCGGCGTGGAGGTCGGCCATATCTTCTTTTTCGGCACTAAATACTCCCAGCCGCTCGAGTGCCTGGTGCAGGACCAGGACGGCAGGCCGGTAGCGGTCGAGTCCGGGTCCTACGGCATCGGTGTATCGAGGCTCGTCGGCGCCATCATCGAGGCCAGTCACGATGCCGGCCGGGATCATCTGGCCTGAGCCCGTCGCGCCCTTTGACGTCGGTCTTATCAATCTAAAGCCTGGCGACCCAGCTTGCGATGCTGCCTGCGAGAAGAGTTATTGCGCGCTGAGGCAGGGCGGATTTGAAGTCCTTCATCATGACACCGACGAACGGCCGGGCGCCAAATTCGCGGTGATGGATCTCATTGGCCTGCCGTGGCAGGTGATCATCGGACCACGCGGGCTGAAGGAGGGAGTTGCGGAGGTGAAGCGGCGTGCTTCTGGCGAGCGTCGGAGCGTTCCGCTCGACCGGATCACCTCCGACCTGTTTCGCAGCTGGCAGGCATGAAACCGGATACGCCTGACACGCCGCCGTTTGCGGGTTTCGAGTGGACGATCGCCGCAAGGTATTTGCGGGCCCGACGCAAGGAAGGGTTCATCTCGGTCATTGCCGGATTTTCATTCCTCGGCATCATGCTTGGCGTCGCGACGCTGATCATCGTCATGGCGGTTATGAATGGCTTCCGCAGCGAGTTGATGAACAAGATTTTGGGATTCTCCGGCCATGCAAACGTCTTTCACGCCGAAGCCCTGCCGATCGCCGAATTCGAAACACTTGGTCGCAGCCTGTTAAGAACGCCGGGCGTTGTAAGCGCCGTTCCCTACGTCGAGGGGCAAGTAATGGTGGCCTCCGAGCGCCAGGCGACCGGTGGCCTGGTGCGGGGCCTGCGCGAAGCTGACATCAAGAAGCTCGGTGGACTCGTGAACGACGAGCTTCGCGGCACCCTGGAGGGTTTCGATTCCGGGGAGGGGGTGGCGATCGGCTGGCGCATGGCGTTCAAGCACCAGCTCACTCTCGGTGGCGAAATCACACTCATTGCCCCCAACGGTCCAGAGACGCCCTTTGGCACCGCTCCCCGAATTCGAAATTTCCCGATCGTGGCACTGTTCAACTTCGGCATGTCGGAATACGACGAGAACGTCATCTACATGCCCTTGCACGCGGCGCAGGAATACTTCTTGATCGATGAAGGAGCCAGCGGCATCGAAGTGATGGTCGATGATCCCGAAGCAATCGAGCAGCAGTCGAGTCGATGGCTGCTGCCGCCGGGCCGCAGTACACCTTCGTTACCTGGAAGAAGCGCAACGAAACCTTCTTCAGCGCGCTCGCCGTGGAGCGCAACGTCATGTTCATTATTCTATCCCTGATCATCCTTGTGGCGGCGCTCAACATAATTTCCGGACTGATCATGCTGGTGAAGGACAAGTCCCACGACATCGCCATCCTGAGGACGATGGGCGCCTCGCGCGGCACGGTGCAAAGGGTCTTCCTGATCACTGGAGCGTCGATTGGAGTCGCAGGCACCCTGGCAGGCTTTGTGCTCGGCGTTGTGGTCTGCCTCAACATCGAAAGTATCCGCCAATTTGTCGCCTGGCTCACACGCACCAATATCTTCGCCGCCGAGACCTACTATCTCTCGCAGCTTCCCGCGGAGATGGATCCGGTGCAAACAGCGTGGGCGGTCGGCCTTGCATTGCTGCTGTCGGTCATCGCCACCCTGTATCCCTCCTGGCGCGCAGCAAGCCTCGATCCGGTCGAAGCCCTGAGGTACGAATGACGGCCGCCCTTCGCCCGGCCCTCGAGCTTCGCAATATTGACCGCAGCTACCCCGAGGGGCATGGGCGCCTCGATGTTTTCCGCGGCCTGAGCATGACTGTCGCGCCGGGAGAGATCGTTGCCCTGGTTGGACCGTCGGGTGCCGGCAAATCTTCGCTGCTTCATATCGCCGGGCTGCTGGAACGCCCGACGGCGGGCGAAGTGCTGATCGCCGGCCGGAACTGCACGGACCTCGATGATCGTTCGCGCACCCGGATTCGCCGCATCGGCATCGGTTTCGTCTATCAGCTCCATCACTTGCTGCCGGAATTTACCGCGCTCGAGAACGTCATCATGCCGCAGCTCATTGCCAATACTGCGCACGCCAGGGCGCGCGCGAGGGCCAGCGAGTTGTTGGCGCGGCTGGGCCTTTCCGAACGAATCGAGCACCGGCCGGCGGAGCTTTCCGGCGGCGAACAGCAGCGGGTGGCGATTGCCCGCGCCATCGCCAACAAGCCTTTGCTGCTTCTGGCAGATGAGCCGACCGGCAATCTCGATCCGCGTACAGCGGAACAGGTGCACGCGGAGTTTCTGCGGCTCATCGCGGAGGAGGGCCTGGGTGCCCTGATCGCAACGCACAATATTGAGCTCGCCAGCCGCATGACGCGGGTAGTCAAGCTCGATCGAGGCGAACTCGTCGGCTGCTGACCACGAGGTGGACCGCCAGGCTTGTTTCTAAGAAATGTGCACAGCCGCAAGGCAGGCGCGCAACGCCAGCGCTGGTGAGCTAATGTCCGGTCGATGACCGATTCTTCGTGTTCATTCGTTCACCTCCGTACCCACACAGCCTACTCTCTCTCGGAGGGCGCATTGCGGGTAAAGGACCTTGCGCAGCTGGCACGGAACTTCGCCATGCCGGCGCTCGCCATCACGGACACCGGCAACCTTTTCGGGGCGCTCGAATTCTCCGAGGCGATGTCGGATCAGGGAGTGCAGCCGATCATCGGATGCTCACTGAAAGTCGACTTCACCGATGCGACGGGAGAGAGCCGCTTTCCTGCCCCCGGCTCGATTCCGACCTTGGCGCTGCTGGCCAAAGACGAGCAGGGCTATGCCAACCTGATGAGACTGTCGAGCATGGCCTACCTGGAGAGCCCCGAGAGCGCGGTGCCGCATGTGCGGATTGCTAGCTTGGGTGAACTCGCGAGTGGCCTGATCTGCCTGACCGGGGGCCACATGGGGCCGCTCAACGAAGCGCTCGCCGACGGGCAGACTGCTGCTTGCGCGCCAGCGTGTTCTGCGGCTGCAAGCGATCTTTGGCGATCGCCTGTACGTCGAGTTGCAGCGTCACAACCTGGACTTGGAGGTTCGCGCCGAGCACGGCCTCGTCGAACTGGCTTATGAAATCGGCTTACCTCTCGTAGCAACCAACGAAGCGTATTTTACGACGGCCGAAGACTTCGCCGCGCACGACGCGCTCATTTGCATCGCCGATGGTGAGGTGTTGGCCTCGGAAAATCGCCGGCGCCTCACCCCCGAGCACTTCTTCAAGCCGCCTCGCGACATGGTCCGTCTTTTTGCCGATCTCCCCGAGGCAGTTGATAACACCATCGAAATCGCCCGGCGATGTGCATTCCGGCCCACCCCGCGCCAACCGCAGCTGCCGCGGTTTGTCATTGCCGCCGGTCACGACGAGAAGGACGAGTTTCGCGCCGCGGCGCGCGAGGGACTTGGCCGACGGCTTGAGGTCAACGGCCTGGCGCCGGGCACTTCGCGGCACGACTACGAGAAACGGCTCGAGTTCGAGCTCGACGTCATCATCTCCATGAACTTTGCGGGTTACTTTCTCATCGTCGCGGACTTCATCAAGTTCGCCAAGTCGCGGGACATACCGGTTGGTCCTGGTCGCGGTTCGGGGACGGGTTCGCTGGTTTCCTACTCCCTCACGATTACCGACCTCGACCCCTTCCGTTTCAATCTTCTGTTTGAGCGGTTCCTCAATCCTGGGCGTGTAACCATGCCCGATTTCGACATCGACTTCTGCCAGGACCGACGCGACGAGGTCATCGCCTACGTCCAGGAGCGCTATGGCAGGGAACGCGTTGCGCAGATCATCACCTTCGGCAAGCTGCAGGCCAGAGCCGTGTGCCGCGATGTCGGCCGGGTGCTCCAGATGCCCTACGGCCAGGTTGACCGGCTTTGCAAGCTCATCCCCAACAACCCGGCCAATCCCATCACGCTCAAGAACGCGCTGGCGAGCGAGCCGCGGCTTCAGGAAGAGCGCGAACGCGATGCGAACGTGGCCAATATGCTCGACATCGGAATGAAGCTCGAGGGACTGTATCGCCACGCCTCGACGCATGCGGCAGGGGTTGTGATCGGCAACCGGCCGCTGCAGGAGCTTGTGCCGCTATATCGCGATCCGCGCTCCACCCTTCCCGCTACGCAATTCAGCATGAAGTGGGTCGAAAAAGCCGGCCTCGTGAAGTTCGATTTCCTTGGCCTCAAGACCTTGACGGTGATCAGGAAGGCGGAGGCGCTCATACGCGAGCGGGTGCCGGACTTCGACATCAAGCGGGCGCCCTATGACGACCGGCCCACCTACGAGATGTTGGGTCGCGGCGATACACTGGGGGTGTTTCAGCTCGAAAGCTCGGGCATGCGCGACGTGTTGCGCAAAATGTCGGCCGACTGCATCGAGGACATCATCGCCATCGTGGCGCTCTATCGCCCCGGGCCCATGGACAATATTTCCCGCTTCATCGCCTGCAAAAAGGGGGATGAGCAACCGGACTATCTTCATCCGCTGATCGAGCCGATCCTCAGGGAAACCTACGGCGTCATGATCTACCAGGAACAGGTGATGCAGATCGCCCAGATGCTGGCGGGCTACACCCTTGCCGAGGCCGACGTGCTCCGCTTCGCGATGGGCAAGAAGATCAAGGCCGAAATGGATCAGCAGAAGGAACGTTTCCTGCGCGGCGCCGTTGCCAAGGGCGTCGCCAGCCATCAGGCGGACTATATCTTTGACCTTGTGGCCAAATTCGCAGGCTACGGGTTCAACAAGTCTCATGCCGCGGCTTATGCAGTTCTGGCCTATCAGACGGCGTACCTCAAGGCAAACTTCACGACCGAGTTCATGGCGGCCTCGATGACCCTCGACCTCGGCAACACCGACAAGCTCATGATGCTGCGTCGCGAGGGCGCGAAGCTCGGCGTGCGGCTCCACTCGCCCTCCATCAACGAGTCAGGAGTCGAATTCGATGTCCGGGAGGGAGTTATCCAGTATTCTCTGGCGGCCCTGCGGAACGTCGGCAAGGGTGCCATCGAACATCTGTCGGCGCTGCGGGCAGCCGGGGGCCCATTTGTCTCGATCGGCGACTTTGCTCGCAGAATCGATGCCCATGTCCTCAACAAGCGGGCGCTCGGAGAGTCTCGCCAAGGCTGGAGCCTTCGACAGCCTCATTCCCAACCGGAAGCAGGTCTTTGAAGCCGTTGAGACAATTCTGGCGCTTGCCAATCGCACCGCCGTCGCGGCCGAGGCAGGGCAGGGAGATCTTTTTGGTCACTCTGCTTCCGACGCCGGAGACGGTGGCCTTCGCCTGCCTGCTGTCGAGCCCTGGCTGCCGATGGAGAAGCTTGCCGCCGAATTTGAAGCTGTCGGCTTTTACCTCTCCGGTCACCCGCTCGACGACTACATGGGGCTGCTTGCCAAGATCGGCGTGGAGCCGTGGACCACCTTCCAGGAAAAGGTGTTGAGCGGCCGCGGGAGCGCGGCGAAACTCGCCGGCACCGTGACTTACAAGCAGGAACGCCGCTCCCGAAACGGCAGCCGCTTCGCGTTCGTGGGACTATCTGATCCTTCAGGTCAGTTCGAGGCGGTCGCGTTCTCCGACCTGCTCGCAGCGTCCCGTGATCTTATTGAACCCGGGAGCGCGATTATTGCCAAAGTCGAGGCCGATGTGGACGGTGAAGAAGTCCGGCTGCGCCTGCAAGGTGTTGAGTTGCTTGACCAGGTAACGGCCGGCATGCAAGCAGGCATTACCATCTTCCTCAAGGACGCAGCTCCGCTCGAGTCCATAGCCCGCCGTCTCGCCAATGGCGGCAGGGCGCCGGTTCAACTGGTTCTGCAATTGCCGGGAGGCCGTGAGGTAGCAATCGCGCTGGGTAACAAGTTCTCCGTGAGCCCGCAGATCAAGAGCGCCATCAAGGCGATTCCCGGCGTAGTTGATGTTCACGATTTTTGACAATTGGCATCGGAGGCCCTGGCAGCACATCGTCTCCCCAAGTCAGCAACAAAATTCGCTCTACGACCCGCCTCTTGCAACCTAAGCCGGGTTCCCCTACAAGCCCTTCGCGAAATTCACACGCGGACGCTGGGTCGCCGGCGCGGGACTGCCATTCCCACATAGGCCACGACCTTCCGGTGCTGGTGCTCTCACCATCCACAATGCAGTCCGCGGCGGTCAAACCGGAGAAGGAGTGACAAGGCATGGCATTGCCTGATTTTTCCATGCGCCAGCTTCTGGAAGCAGGCGTTCATTTCGGCCATCAGACCCATCGCTGGAATCCGAAGATGAAAGACTACATCTACGGATCGCGCAATGGCATTCACATAATCGACCTGGCTCAAACCGTGCCACTGCTGCATCAAGCTCTCGTGGCTGTTCGTGACGCCGTTGCCCGTGGCGGTAGAGTGTTGTTTGTCGGCACCAAGCGTCAGGCATCCGAGCCGATCGTGGAGGCAGCGAAACGCTGCGCCCAATATTACATCAACTCCCGTTGGCTCGGCGGCACTCTCACCAACTGGAAGACCATCTCAAATTCCATCAAGCGCCTGCGTCAGCTCGACGAGTTGACCGCCAAGGAAGGCCTCGGCCTGACCAAGCGTGAACTCTTGCAGCTGACGCGCGAGAGAAAGAAGCTCGAAGACGCCCTGGGCGGTATCAAGGAAATGGGTGGAACGCCGGATATCATGTTCGTGATCGACACGAACAAGGAGCAACTGGCTATCAAGGAGGCCAATCGACTGAATATTCCCGTAGTGGCCGTGCTCGACTCCAATAGTGATCCGGCTGGCGTAACCCATCCCGTGCCCGGAAACGACGATGCCGGTCGAGCCATCAACCTCTACTGCGATCTGATTGCGCGAGCCGCCCTCGAAGGTCTCAGCGTCTCCCAGATGCAGGCCGGGGTTGACGTCGGCGCTTCCGCGAACCCGCTCGCGGAGCCGATGCCTGATATCGGGGCAGCGTCCGCCCCCGCCGGCAACCATGATGATGTGTCGCTCATCAGCGGCATCGGCGCCACGTTGCAGAAAAAGCTCGCCGCCGAAGGCGTTACATCGCTGCACCAGATCGCTGCCTGGACGCATGACCAGGTTACTTCCTTGGACGATAAACTGAAGCTGAAGGGCCGGATCGGGCGCGAGGAGTGGGTCGAGCAGGCGAAAAGCCTGTTGTCGGCGAATTCGAACCTGGCTGCAACCGACCGGCATGTTGGCTGAACATTGCCGGCCCATCGACGCTACTCACGAGGATCCGGGGATGGTTGATATCACCGCAAGCATGGTGAAGAAGCTGCGCGAGAAAACCGGCGCGGGCATGATGGACTGCAAGGCGGCGCTGCAGGAAACGCAGGGCAGCATGGAGGAAGCCATCGATTGGCTGCGGGCCAAAGGTCTGTCCAGGGCGGCACGAAAGGCGGACCGGGTCGCGGCGGAAGGGCTTATCGGCGTTGCCGTGGATGGCCTGAGTGGGGCGCTGGTCGAAGTAAACTCGGAGACCGACTTCGTTGCCAGGAACGAGAAGTTTCAGGCCATGGTCGGGCAGATCGTTCGCCTTGCCATCAAGGCGGCCGGCTCCCTGGACAAACTTCGTGCCGCGTCTTTGCCCGGCTCCAAACAAAGTGTGGCGGAGCATGTCACCGAGATGGTGGCGACAATTGGCGAGAACATGACGGTTCGGCGCACCGCCGCGCTGGCAGTCCCGAGCGGCGTTATTGGGTCTTACATCCACAACCAGATTGCACCCGGGATGGGCAGGATTGGCGTTCTCGTGGCGCTTGAGTCGACGGGAAAAGTTGAGGGATTGAGGGAGCTGGGGCGCCATCTCGCGATGCACGTCGCCGCTGCCAATCCGGTCGCTGTCGACTTGTCCGGCGTCGACCCCGCGATGCTTGCTCGCGAAAAGGCAATATTGACGGAGAAGAACGCCGGCAAACCTGCCCAGGTCATGGAAAAGATCATTGCCTCGGGACTGCGGAGCTTTGCCAAGGAAGCGTGCCTCGTGGATCAGGTTTACATTCACGATGGCGCAAAGACCGTTGGCCAGGTGCTCAAGGAGGCGGAGGTCAAAGGCGGCGCACCGCTAAAACTTGCCGGCTTTGTTCGCTACCAGTTGGGCGAGGGTATCGCGAAGCCGGCAGGCGCAGCTTGATACGGGTGCAATTCGAAAAAAGCGCCGGCATCGTCTGCGGCTGCCGATGAAAGAACCACTCAAATTCCGGCGCGTGCTGCTCAAGATATCGGGCGAAGCACTCATGGGTACTGAACCCTTCGGTATTCACACGCCCACGGTCAACCGTATCGCCGGCGAGGCGGCGGCGTGCCTGGCAGCGGGCACGCAGCTCAGCATCATTGTCGGCGGCGGCAACATTTTTCGTGGCATGGCGGCCGCTGCCAAAGGCATGGATCGCGTGAGCGCCGATCACATGGGCATACTGGCGACCGTGATGAACGCCCTCGCCATGCAGGGAGCGTTGGAAGACCAGGGAGTGGACGCGAGGGTGCTTTCGGCGATCCCGATGCCCACCGTGTGCGAAACCTATTCACGCGCCACGGCGGTGCACCACCTGGAAACCGGCCGGGCCGTTATCTGCGCGGCCGGCACGGGACTGCCGTTCTTCACCACCGATACCGGAGCGGCCTTGCGCGCCGCCGAAATGGCATGCGATGCCCTGCTCAAGGGCACCAGCGTGGACGGCATCTATAGTGCCGACCCGAAGACCGTCCCGGATGCCAAACGGTATGAGGAAACCACGTTCAGCGAGATCCTGGTCAAGGATCTGCGGATCATGGACCCCGCCGCCATCGCGCTTGCCCGCGATAACCGGATTCCTGTAGTCGTGTTCTCCATCAGGGTGCCGGGGTCGGTCCTTGAGGTCATCCATGGGCGCGGCCGCTTCACCATCGTGAAGGCGTAGAACATGTTTCGTCTTGGCGGAGCAATTCTCCGGAACCAGAAAATGCATTTGATTGCCGATCATCCATGGGAGCCTGGCGATGACGCACATGACCACGTTTGATCTCAAGGAGGTTGGCCGGCGCATGCAGGGCGCGATCGAGGCGCTCAAGCATGAGTTTGCAGGCTTGCGTACCGGTCGCGCCTCGGCGGGCCTGCTCGATCCGATCGTCGTAGACGCCTATGGGGCGATGATGCCGTTAAATCAGGTTGCCAGCGTCACGGTACCGGAGCCGCGGCTTATTTCAGTGCAGGTCTGGGACCGGGGAGTGGTGATAGCCGTTGAAAAGGCCATCCGCGCCTCGAACTTGGGCCTTAACCCGCAGACCGAAGGTCAGGTCATCCGTCTGCGGATTCCCGAGCTTTCCCAGGAGCGGCGCAAGGAACTGACCAAGGTAGCTCACCAATACGCCGAGAAGGCGCGCATCGCAGTGCGCAACGTTCGCCGCGACGGCATGGAGCTTTTGAAGAAGCTCGAGAAAGACCACAAGATCAGCGAGGACGAGCATCGCGCCAGAGGCGAGGAAGTTCAGAAACTGACCGATCAGACAATCAAGGAGATCGATGCCGTATTGACCCACAAAGAAGCAGAAATCATGCAGGTGTAGCAGGGGTGGTTGCCGACCCGCAGCCCCAATGGCGCGATCTTCAGATCAGGATCGCCTCAGCGGCCGTTCTGATTCCAGTGGTGGTTGCCGTGGTGCATTTCGGGGGCTGGTGGTATGCCGGTCTTGTCGCCGTGCTCGCGGCGCTGATGGCCAAGGAGTGGACGCAGCTCGTCCATGCAGGAAGCGCCGCGCAGTTTGCCCTTCACGCGGCCAGCGGTATCGCCGCAGCGATCCTGCCGGCGCTCTCCGCCCCTGCACTGATGGCGGCGGCGATCGTCGGACTTTGGATGGCGAGCCTATGGTTGGCGCATGTGACCGGCGCCCCGTTTAGCCTTTGGTCGCTGGCCGGCATACCCTACCTGGCGCTTCCTGCGGCATCCCTGGTGCTGTTACGCGAGGACGAGAACTGGGGCTTCCGCGCCGTAATGTTCGTGTTGCTGGTGGTTTGGGTCGCAGATACGGCGGCCTACTTCGCCGGCCGGGTGATCGGGGGGGCCCGGCTAGCGCCGATGCTCTCGCCGAACAAGACTTGGGCCGGCTTTACCGGCGCGATCGTTGGCGGCGCGCTTGCCGCTCTGGCTGCTGGCGCATGGTCGAACGTTGCCAGGCTTTGGCCGCTCCTGCTGCTTGGCGGCCTTCTGGCGATGATCGAACAAGCCGGCGATTTGTTTGAGTTGGCGCTCAAGCGCTGGGCAGGCGCAAAGGACTCAGGGCGGATGATTCCGGGACATGGCGGTGTGCTCGACCGCGTCGATGGGCTGGCCGCGGCCGCTGTCGCCGCTGCCGCGATCGGCGTCGCCCATGGCGAGGGAAAATCCGCTGCTGCTGGACTGCTTTTGTGGTAACCCTGTTGGCGCGTCAGGCTGGAGCTTGGGTTGACTGCGATACGGAGCTGGCGTCTTAATGCGAACAAGTTCGCAACATCCATCGTTGATGATGTCACTGGTTGTATTGTTGGATGAGGAGCCGTCGATGCTGTCAGCACTTTTGAGCCAGTGTTGGAACCGGCTTATTTTCTTTTGTTGCCTTTCTGTTTGTTCTGACGGTGATCGTTTTCATTCATGAGCTCGGTCACTTCCTGGTTGCCCGCCGCTGCGGGAGTTAACGTCGAGGCCTTTGCCATAGGCTTCGGCCGCGAAATTATCGGCTTTACGGATCGGCTCGGCACGCGGTGGAAGTTTGGCTGGCTACCGCTCGGCGGCTATGTGAAATTCGAGGGCGACGCCAACCCGGCGAGCCTGCCTTTGCCGCAATCCCTCGACGCATCGGCACGACTGTCGCCAGGCAACTTCTACGCCAAGAGCGTCGGCGTACGGGCGGCAATCGTGGCTGCGGGACCGCTCGCCAACTTCATTCTATCGACGCTGATCTTCGCGGTCGGCTTCATTGCGGTCGGGGTTCCGATGCTTGAGCCTCGCGTCGAGACAGTGCAAGCGGGCAGCGCAGCCGAGGCTGCAGGCATCCTGCCCGGCGATATCGTCCGGCGCATCGACGGCCAGGAGATCGTCAATTTCAGGGACATCCAGAGAATTGTCATGCCGCGGTCCGGAGAGATGCTTCGCGTCGAAGTCGACCGGGCAGGCCAGCCAATCGAATTTCAGATCGTTCCGCGCTCCACCGAAATCGATGATGTTCTTGGCCGCAAGGTGAAGGTCGGTCTTCTCGGCGTAAAGAGCTCCAGTGACCTCAAGTACGTCCGCAAGAATCCGGTCGAGGCGCTGTGGCTCGGCGGCAACGAGACCTGGGAGCTCATCGAGCAGACGCTGCATTTCATCGGACGAGTCTTTACCGGCAAGGAGAGCGCCAAGCAGATCGGCGGAGTGCTCAGCATCGCCAAAATCTCAGGCAAGGCGGCATCGCAGGGCATCTATGAACTTATACAGATCGTAGCCTTGCTGTCGGTCAGCATCGGGCTCATCAATCTTTTCCCGGTGCCTATGCTGGACGGTGGTCATCTCCTCTACTATGCCATCGAAGCTGCCCGAGGCCGTCCTCTCGGCGCCAATGCCCAGGAGTTGGGATTTAAGGTCGGCTTTGCGCTCGTCCTGGCGCTGTTGTTGTTCGCCTTCTGGAACGACCTCGCGCGCTACTTCCCGGGCTTCATGTCTCGCGGCTAAATTCAAGTTGCCATTGCCGAATTCTTGATTTGCAATGGCTGGCAAACATCGTTATTGATCGATACTGATTTGCATGCCAAGCGGGTTGGGTGTCATTAGCGGGTGAATGGCTCCAGGATGCGATATCGGATTGTTTTCATTGCCATAATGGGGTTTGCCGTCGCCACGGTGCTGCCCTTCGCGGGGCCGCAAGGATTCGGCTCCGCGGCGCTGGCCCAGACTGTTCGTAATATTGTCGTAGAGGGCAACCAACGCGTCGAGACAGATACGATTCTCGCCTACATGCAGATCACCCCAGGCGACGTTGGCAGCTCGGAAGCTCTCGACGAGTTGGTCAAAATTTTTTCCAGACCGGTTTGTTCTCCGACGTGCGGATCTTCCGTCGCGGCAATGCCATCGTCGTTCAGGTCGAGGAAAATCCGCTTATCAATCGCGTTGCGTTCGAAGGCAACAGCGAGATCACCGACGAGAACCTTACCAAGGAAGTCGAGTTGCGCGAGCGCACGATTTTTACCCGCTCGCGCGTTCAAAGCGACGTGCAGCGCATCGTTGCACTTTATCGCCGCTCTGGCCTGTTCTCCGCGCGCGTCGAGCCCAAAATTATCCGCCTGCCGCAGAACCGGGTCGACCTCGTGTTCGAGGTTCAGGAAGGGGCCTCGACGCGGATTGAACGTATCGCATTCATCGGCAACGAGGCCTTCAGCGATAGCCAACTGCGCCGCGCCATCTCGACGTCCGAGACGCGGTGGTGGAAATTTTTCTCGACTACCGACAACTATGACCCGGACCGTCTCGAGTTCGACAAGGAACTGTTGCGCCGGTACTACTTGAAGAACGGCTACGCGGACTTTCGCGTAACCGCGGCGACCGCGGAACTAGCGCCTGACGGCGAGCAGTTCTATATCACCATCGTGCTCGAAGAGGGCCCGGAATATTCGGTCGGCGCGGTCACCGTCAACACCGGTTCCACCTCGCTTGATCCCGCCATTCTCAATGCTTCGATCCGAACAGAGACAGGCAGCCGCTACAACGCCAACAAGATCGACCAGACAGTCGAGGCGATGACGCTCGAAGCTGGCAAGGCCGGCTATGCGTTTGCCAAGGTTGAGCCGAACATCGAGCGCGACCCGGTCAATCGCACCCTCAGCATCGTTTACAACGTCCAGGAAGGGCCTCGCGTATACATCGAACGCATAGACATTCGTGGCAACGTGCGCACCCTTGATCGGGTGATCCGCCGGGAAATTCGAGTTGTCGAAGGCGACGCCTACAATCGTGTTCTGGTAGACCGGGCCCGCCGGCGCCTGACCGCTCTCGATTTCTTTGAGAAGATCGACATCCGTGAGGATCCCGGCAGCACGGCTGACAGGGTCGTGCTGGTGATCGAAGTTCTGGAGAAATCGACAGGCTCGATTTCCTTCGCCGCCGGCTACTCGACCGTGGAGACCGTCATCGGCTCCATAACCCTGGCCGAACGGAATTTCCTGGGCCGGGGACAGCGTGTCAGTCTCTCGTCTTCCGCCAGCCTAAAGCGTCAGAACATCAGTTTCTCGTTTACCGAACCCTATTTCTTGGGTCGCCGGATTGCTGCAGGCGTCAACGCCATCGCTCAGTACACCGACCAGGACGAGGAGTCCTCGTACAACAGCCAACAGTACGGGGGTGGATTCCGCTTCGGCTTCAGGCTGGATGAAAACTCGACGGTGACGACGAGATACAACTTCACCCATCGCATCATTGACGTCAACGACCCGGACAATGTTTCGCTGGCCATCCGGGATGCGGAAGGATCGACGAACAAGTCGATGGTAGGTACGGGTTACATCTACGACCAGCTTGACAACCCGATAAAGCCAACGTCGGGCTTTCGCTTTCAGACCGATACGGAAGTGGCCGGCCTCGGCGGCGACGTTCACTACTTGAGCGGGGAACTCGCCGGCTATTATTTCTACCCCTTGCTGGAGGGTATCACGCTGAAGCTCAAGGGCACCGCAGGTCAAATGGCGCCATGGGCAGGCGATGAAGTGCCGATCCTCGACCGTTTCTATAAGGGTGGTGATACGTTCCGTGGCTTCATGCGATCGGGCATTGGCCCGCGCATGGAGCGCGCCAATTCTTCCGGCACCGATGCAATCGGCGGGCAGACCTACGGGGTAGGCACGGTCGAAGTGAGTTTCCCGCTGGGTCTTCCGGAGGAGTTCGGTGTGTCGGGATCGGTATTTTCGGACTTCGGTACGCTGTTCAATGCGCCTGAGAAAGACGTGGTAGACCCTGAGTGCTCGGGCGGAGTGTGCAATGTCTTCGATACCGCCGAGTTGCGCGCTTCTGCCGGCGCCGGCATCACCTGGGAATCTGCCGTTCGGGCCGTTGCGCTTCGACCTCGCGTACCCCTTCCTGAAGGCCGACTACGATGAAGTGGAGTATTTCCGCTTCGGCGTCGGCGGCAAGTTCTAGGAACGGAACGCTGGCCCAGGCAGACATCGCCCGCATTCTCGAGCTTCTGCCCCATCGCTATCCGTTCCTGCTCATCGACCGCGTGGTCGACATGGACGGTGAGCAGTCGGCAACCGGCATCAAGAACGTTACCATCAATGAGCCTTTTTTTGCCGGCCACTTCCCCGGCCATCCAGTGATGCCAGGCGTGCTTTTGGTCGAGGCCATGGCGCAGACTGCGGCGACTCTGGTGATGAGCAGTCTCGGAGCGGACGACGCGGGCAGCATCGTCTACTTCATGTCGATCGATCGCGCGCGCTTCCGCAAGCCGGTCTTGCCGGGTGACACGGTCCACTTTCCGGTGCGGCTAGTGCAAAAGCGGCCACCGGTCTGGAAGTTTTCGGCCGAGGCTCATGTCGATGGCGAGCGGGTGGCCGAAGCGCAGATCAGCGCCATGCTGAGAAGCTCTCGGCAGTAGCGGACGACTTATTTCCCGCGCCGGCTCAGCGGCACATAGTCCCGGCGCTTGGCTCCGGTATAGAGCTGCCGCGGCCGGCTGATCCGCTGATCCGGGTCCTCGATCATCTCCTTCCACTGGGCGATCCAGCCGACTGTTCGGGCGAGCGAAAAGAGCACCGTGAACATCGACGTCGGGAACCCCAGCGCTTTCAGTGTAATCCCCGAATAGAAATCGATGTTGGGGTAAAGCTTGCGCTCGATGAAATACTCGTCTCTGAGCGCGATCTGCTCAAGCTCGCGAGCGACATCGAACAGCGGATCGTCCTTGATGCCGAGCTCGTTGAGCACCTCATGGGTTGTCTTCTGCATGATCTTGGCGCGCGGATCGTAGCTTTTGTACACGCGGTGCCCGAACCCCATGAGGCGAAAGGGATCGTCTTTGTCCTTTGCCTTGGCGACGTATTTGGCGATGTTTTCCGGCCTGCCGATCTGCATCAGCATGCCGAGGGCCGCCTCGTTCGCACCGCCATGCGCCGGTCCCCACAGACAGGCTATGCCAGCGGCGATGCAGGCGAACGGATTGGCGCCGGATGAACCTGCGAGCCTAACCGTGGAGGTCGAGGCGTTCTGCTCGTGATCGGCATGCAGGATGAAGATGCGGTCCATGGCTCGCGTCAGCACTGGATTTGGCTTGTATGGCTCACAAGGCACCGCAAAGCACATGTTCAGGAAGTTCGCTGCATATGACAGATCGTTGCGCGGATAGATGAATGGCTGACCGATCGAATATTTGAAGGCCATGGCCGAGATCGTCGGCAATTTGGCGATCATGCGGCGGCTGGCGATCTCGCGCTGCGCGGGATCACTTATGTCGGTGGAGTCATGGTAGAAGGCAGAGAGCGCCCCCACCGTTCCCACCATTACCGCCATTGGATGGGCGTCGCGCCGAAAGCCCTGGTAGAATCGCGCCATCTGCTCGTGCAGCATGGTGTGATTGGTGATGGCATTTTCGAATTCGCGCCGCTGGGCCAGGTTCGGCAACTCGCCGTAGTAGAGCAAATAGCAGGTTTCGATAAAGTCGCCGTGCTCGGCCAGTTGCTCGATCGGATAGCCGCGATAGAGCAGAATTCCGGCGTCGCCATCGATATAGGTAATCTTCGATTCACATGCCGCCGTGGACGTAAATCCGGGGTCGTAGGTGAACACATCGGCGTCCTTGTACAGCGTCGATATATCGACGACGTCCGGCCCGACCGTGCCCTTTAGCACCGGCATTACGTGATCCTTACCGTTGAGACTGAGAGTTGCCGAGTTGGCGCCTTCAGGCATCGCTTTCACGCTCCATGGTGAGACAGGTTGGCTACCGCATCAGTCTCTTTGCTGCAAGTGCTGCCCAGGTGTTGCATTGCAATATTAGGACCTTTCGCCGGACCGTGAATAGCGTTCGATGCGGCGCAACGATTCTTCGCGGCCAAGAGCGTCCATCACCTCGAAAATGCCGGGCGAAGTCGTGGACCCGGTAAGCGCCGCGCGCAGGGGCTGGGCGATGTTGCCAAGCTTGGTGTTCATCTGTTCGGCAAGCTGCCGCACCTCGCGGTCGAGCGCCGAAGCAGTCCACTCGGTGCTTGCGGCCAGGACCGGATAGGCGTTTCGCAGGATGTCCCTGCCTTCTCGGTTGAGGAGGCTCAAGGCCTTTTCGTCGGGCTGGGGAGTCTCGAACAGGAAGCGCGCGTTCTGGGCAAGCTCCCTCAACGTCTTGGCCCGCTCCTTCAGGCCTGGCATGGCCTTCAGCAGCCTGGTGCGCATCGAACTATTAATGTTCCCGTGAAGAGCGGCTGGACGATCGCTGGGTGGCAGAAAGTCGAGTAGTGCGCCTACGAGATCGCGATCGGAGACTGCACGGATGTAGTGGCCGTTGAGGTTTTCGAGCTTTGCGAAGTCGAACCGCGCTGCAGATCGGCCGATGCCTTCCAGGGAGAACCACTCCACTAGCTGCCTGGTCGAGAAAATTTCGTCATCTCCATGGCTCCAGCCGAGGCGGGCGAGATAGTTGCGCATGGCTTCAGGCAGGTAGCCCATGGCGCGATAGACCTCTACGCCAAGGGCTCCGTGGCGCTTCGAGAGCTTGGTGCCGTCGGGACCATGGATCAGGGGAATATGTGCCATCACGGGCATCTGCCAGCCGAGGGCGCGGTAGATCTGCGACTGGCGCGCCGCGTTGGTCAAATGATCGACGCCACGAATGACATGCGTGATTTTCATATCATGGTCGTCGACCACTACCGACAAGTTGTAGGTGGGCGAACCGTCGGAGCGCAAAATGACCAGATCGTCCAGGTCCCGGTTCTGGAATTCCACACTGCCCTGGACTTGATCCTCTATGACCGTGCTGCCCTCTAGCGGCGCCTTGAACCGGACGACAGCCGGCACGCCGGGAGGTGCCTCCGATGGGCGGCGGTCCCGCCAGGTTCCGTCGTATCGTTGCGGCCGGCCATCTGCCTTTGCCCTGGCGCGCATTGCCTCAAGCTCCTGGGGAGTGCAGTAGCACCGATAAGCTTGCCCGCTGGCAAGGAGTGTTTCGGCCGCCTCCCTGTGCCTCGTCGCCCTGGCGAATTGCGAGACAGGCTCGCCGTCCCACGACAGACCAAGCCAGCCAAGGCCATCGAGAATGGCATCAACCGCTGCCTGCGACGAGCGCTCGCGATCGGTGTCTTCGATGCGCAGCAGCATTTTGCCCTGCATGCGCCGCGCAAAGAGCCAGTTGAACAGCGCGGTCCGAGCCCCGCCGATATGCAGAAACCCGGTCGGCGAAGGAGCGAACCGCGTGATTACGAGCGATGACATTTGCGCCGATGTCCGCAATGATCGTGGATGTGGGCGGCGGTCTAGCACAACCCGCCCAGCGATTTAAGTGCGGGAGAACGGTGCGCGCGGTCATAGAGAATACGCGACAGCCGGTATGGGTTGGCCGGCTGCCGCATCACTTTGGCTCGCTGAGAGTCGCGGCATGCCTCGAACGCGAGGCGGACCGGGGATTTCTTTGGTTGCCGGTCGGGCTAGTGGCCGGGATCGGCGCCTATTACTCGTTGCCTATCGAGCCGGGCGCTGCCGTGGTCGCCTTGGCACTCGGAGTGCTCGCCACTCTGCTGTACGCGGGCTGGCGCGGGCGACCCGGAGCGGCAGCCGTGCTGGTAGCCGGGCTGGCGGGATTCCTGTTGGCCAAGTGCGATACAGTTTTGTCGGGCACTCCCCTTGTCGCCTCCGTCACGGAAGTTTCCCGCTTCGAGGGGGTAATCGAGAACATTGAACGGCGCGGGAGGCGCAATGCCGCACTCATGATCCGGGTCGTGGCGCTGGAAGACTTGCCCGCCAGCGATCGCCCGAAAAGGATTCTCCTTACCGTTCCCATGAGCGGTGATCTGCGCATCGGGAGGTTCGTCTCCGGAAGCGTCCGCCTGTTCCCGCTCCTCACCCCGGTGGCGCCTGGGGCGTATGACTACGCACGGAGTCAATGGCTACGCGGTATTGGAGCGACCGGCCGCGTGCTGAATTCGCTCGAAGTTGATGAGCAGCGCTCCGCCGGCGTCATTCTTGAGGCCAAGCATAGAGTGGAATTGGTCCGAGGGCTGATCGGCAACCGCATTTCAGCGGTTCTCCCAGGCGGCGTAGGGGCCTTTGCCACGGCGCTCGTGACCGGGGATCGGAGCGGCGTGGCAGAGTTCGACCACTTCGAGCCTGCAGGCTTCGGGCCTTGCGCACATCATATCGATTTCCGGCCTTCACATGACACTGGTCGCCGGTGGCTTCTTTTGGGTGGTGCGCGCACTGCTTGCCTTGTCACCGTCTTTCGCTGCAACTCGGCCGATCAAGAAATGGGCTGCTCTGGGGGCGTTGGCCGTCGGCGCCCTCTACCTGTTGCTGTCCGGTAGCGAAGTGCCGACCCAGCGCTCCTATATCATGCTGGCCATCATGTTCGGCGCAATCCTGGTCGACCGCCCGGCGCTCAGCCTGCGCAACGTGGCGATAGCCGCTCTCGTGGTGTTGGTCTTGAGGCCGTCATCTGCGCTTGATGCGGGATTTCAGATGAGCTTTCTTGCCGTTGCGGGCCTTATGAGTTTCTACGAAGCGGCTCGTGACGGGAACTGGCTCAACCCCGAAAACGATGTGAGGTCAAGCTTTGTCCCCGGGATCATTCGCCGGCTGTTCAAAGCCATTGTTTTTGCTGCCGCCACGAGCGTGATCGCCGGTCTGTGCACCGGTCCGGTTGCAGCCTTTCATTTCAATCGCATTGCCGTCTATGGACTACTCGCCAACCTGCTTGCCCTGCCGGTCGTGAGTTTCATCGTCATGCCGATGGCGCTGGGAGCGACCCTGCTCATGCCCTTGGGGCTTGAACGGCTGCCGCTGGCGGCAATGGGATTTGGTCTGGACGCCGTGATGGTCGTTTCCGACTGGACGGCCAGTCTCCCCGGCGCCCAGATTGTCGCCGCGCGCTATAGCTCGCCCGCTGCGCTATTGATGATTTTTGGGCTGCTTTGGTGCTGCATCCTCAAGACCGGCGCGCGGTGGTGTGGAATGCTGGTTCTCCTGGCCGGACTGGTCATCGCCGGATGGCGGAGCGAGCCCGACATCCTGGTCGAGCGAACGGCCAGCAATGTGGCCGTTCGCAATTCCGCAGGCGAGCTCGTTCCGGCCCTGGCGCGCCGTAGCGCTTTCGCCATCGAGCGCTGGCTGCTGAGTGACGGCGACGGTGCCAAGCCTGGCGATGCTCACCGCCGGCAGGGGTGGTCGTGCAAGCCCGAAGTGTGTCAGGCCGTCGTCAAGGGCCGACGGGTAGCATACCTCACGAAGGAAGCCGAACAGGACTTTTCGTGCCCCGAGGTCGATCTCGTGGTAGCGGCGTTTCCATTGCGTCGCCGCTGCCAGAATATCGCCCATCGCATCGACCGTTTTGACGTCTGGCGGCACGGCGCCCATGCGATCTTTATTGCCGATGATGCGCTAAAGGTCACCACTTCACGCGAGCAGCGTGGTCTTCGGCCATGGGTCGCCAAGCCCAAACCGCGCAAGCGGCCCCTGGTGCAACTTCCGGCGAAGTAGCTTCAGCCGCGAGCGCAGTATGCTCCGGACCCCCTCAAACGCTGGCGGCAGCATCCTGCACCATTGGGGAAAGAAGCACCAACTCCTGAGAGCGACGCAGAACCTTAATACCGTCGGATCAATCCCACGAGCTTTCCCTGCACACGAACCCTGTCTGGGCCGAATATTCGTGTCTCGTACGCCGCATTCGCGGCTTCGAGAGCAATGGAGGCTCCCTTGCGACGAAGGCGCTTGAGCGTGGCTTCCTCATCATCAACCAGGGCAACGACGATGTCGCCCGTCTGCGCGGTATCGGTTTTTTTGATCACTACCGTATCGCCTTCGAAGATCCCGGCATCGACCATCGAGTCGCCCTTGACTTCAAGCGCGAAATGATCGCCGGGGCCGAGCATCTCTGGCGGGACGGCAATGTTGTGCGTGTGGTCCTGGATGGCCGATATCGGTACGCCGGCGGCGATCCGGCCCATGACCGGCACGACAGCTCCGCGCGGGCTTCCGTCGGCTGCCTGCGGCAGCGCCTTGACGCGTCCCAGTGATCCCTGGATGACATTGGGACTGAACGCGGTCTTCTGTCGCTGCTCGAAAAGGCTCGGAGCGACCGACTCTGGCAACTTGACTACCTCGAGCGCCCGCGCGCGGTGCGGCAGGCGGCGGATGAAGCCACGCTCCTCCAAGGCGGTAATCAGTCGATGGATGCCTGACTTCGATCGCAGGTCGAGCGCCTCCTTCATCTCATCGAAAGAAGGCGGCACGCCCGCCTCCTTCAGCCGTTCGTGGATGAACATCAAAAGCTCGAACTGCTTTTTGGTCAGCATCTCAGCACCCCTATCGTGTGGCGGGTTTGCGGCCTCAGAGAATCGGAACAAAACCGCAACATTTATAGTTGTTCTAGTTATGTTCGACAATATTTTCTTTTTTGCGGAACCGTGATGAGCTGGGCGCGTTCGTTTATGGGGCAGTTCACGCGTTGACGGCGCCAGTTTGCGAGCCCTTCGTCCGGCAGCGCTCCTGAAAAAGGGGAATCCCATGGACCTAATCGTTCCCAAGGCCGGCAGGGGAGCAGCCAACAGGCACCCGCGGGCTTCTGCTCGGGAGTTGCGCGCATCCGCAACGGCCAATGCTACCTCCCGGCAGCTGGACGCATTGCTGGTTTCCCTGCAGGCCATGCGGGCTGGAGACTTCACGGTGCGAATGCCTGGCAACGCCGACGGTATCGTTGGCAGGATCGCCGACACCTTCAATGACATTGTCGGCGCAAACCAGCAGATGTCACAGCAACTCGAGCGATTGGGTCAAGCGGTAGGTCGAAAGGGCCAGACCCGCCAGCGCCTTCGAAACAGCCTGTCGAAGGGCGCCTGGGGGGACATGGAAACCTCCGTAAACACGCTGATCGATGATCTTCTGTGGCCGACCAAGGAAGTAACACGCGTGGTCGCCGCGGTCGCTCAGGGTGACCTTCTTGACACCGTTCGGCTCGAAGTCGATGGCCGCCCCTTACAGGGAGAATTCCTGCGCTCGGCCAACATCGTCAACAAGATGATCAAGCAACTCGGCGTGTTCACCTCCGAGGTGACGCGTGTCGCCCGCGAAGTGGGCACCGAGGGCAAGCTCGGCGGGCAGGCGCAGGTGAGCGAGGTGACCGGCGTCTGGAAGGACCTGACGGAGAGTGTGAACTCGATGGCCAACAACCTCACCGGTCAGGTGAGGAATATTGCCGAGGTGACGATTGCGGTCGCCAATGGCGATCTGTCGAAGAAGATCACCGTCGACGTGCGTGGCGAAATCCTCCTCCTCAAGGAAGCCATCAATACGATGGTCGATCAGTTGCGTTCGTTCGCCTCCGAGGTGACCCGCGTTGCCCGCGAGGTCGGCACCCAGGGCAGGCTCGGCGGCCAGGCGGTGGTTCCGGGCGTGGCCGGCACCTGGAAGGACCTGACCGACAACGTCAATCTGCTCGCCGCCAATCTCACGACTCAGGTGCGCAACATCGCCGAGGTGACGACTGCCGTGGCCCGTGGCGACCTGTCGCGCAAGATCACGGTCGACGTGAAAGGCGAGATCCTCGAGCTCAAGAACACCATCAACACCATGGTCGACCAGCTCAACGCCTTCGCCGGCGAGGTGACGCGCGTTGCCCGCGAGGTGGGCACCGAGGGCAAGCTCGGCGGCCAGGCACAGGTTTCCGGTGTCGCCGGCACCTGGAAAGACCTGACTGACAACGTCAACTTCATGGCCAGCAACCTGACCGGGCAGGTGCGCAACATCGCCGAGGTGGCAACCGCGATTGCCAACGGCGATCTGTCACGCAAGATCACCGTGATCGTGAGCGGCGAAATTCTCGAGCTCAAGGAAACCATCAATACTATGGTGGACCGCCTCAACGCCTTCGCCTCGGAGGTGACGCGCGTTGCCCGCGAGGTCGGCACCGAGGGCCGGCTTGGAGGCCAGGCGAACGTGCTCGGCGTCGCCGGTACGTGGAAGGACCTGACCGAGAGCGTCAATTCCATGGCCAACAACCTGACCGGCCAGGTGAGAAATATTGCCGATGTGACGACCGCAGTCGCCAACGGGGACCTGTCGAAGAAGATCACGGTTGACGTGAAGGGCGAAATTCTACAGCTCAAGGAGACCATCAACACGATGGTCGACCAGCTCAACGCCTTTGCCGGCGAAGTGACGCGCGTTGCCCGCGAGGTCGGCACCGACGGCAAGCTTGGCGGCCAGGCGGCGGTGCCGGGCGTCGCCGGCACGTGGAAGGACCTGACCGACAGCGTCAATTCCATGGCGAGCAATCTCACCGGGCAGGTGCGCAATATCGCCGAAGTGGCAACCGCCGTCGCACAGGGTGACCTTTCGAAGAAAATCACCGTCGACGTTTCGGGCGAAATTCTCGAGTTGAAGGAAACCATCAACACGATGGTTGACCAGCTCAACGCCTTCGCCGCCGAGGTGACCCGCGTCGCCCGCGAAGTAGGAACCGACGGCAAGCTTGGCGGCCAGGCGGCGGTGCCGGGCGTCGCCGGCACCTGGAAGGACCTGACCGACAGTGTCAACTCCATGGCGGGAAACCTGACCGCGCAGGTGCGCAACATTGCCGAGGTAGCCACGGCGATCGCGAGCGGTGATCTGTCTCGCAAGATTACCGTCGACGTGCGCGGCGAGATCCTGCGGCTCAAGGAAACGCTGAACACGATGGTCGATCAGCTCAACCGGTTTGCCGGCGAGGTGACCCGCGTCGCCCGCGAGGTTGGCACGGAAGGCCGCCTCGGCGGCCAGGCAAACGTGCCTGGTGTTGCCGGGACCTGGAAGGACCTGACCGACAGCGTCAACTCCATGGGCGGCAATCTTACCGCCCAGGTACGGAACATCGCCGAGGTGACAACCGCGGTGGCCCGCGGCGACCTGTCACGTAAGATCACCGTTGACGTGAAAGGCGAGATCCTCGAGCTCAAGAACACCATCAACACCATGGTGGACCAGCTCAACGCCTTCGCCGGTGAAGTGACGCGTGTCGCCCGCGAAGTGGGCACCGAGGGCAAGCTCGGCGGGCAGGCCGCCGTGCCGGGAGTTGCGGGCACCTGGAAGGACCTGACGGAGAGTGTGAACTCGATGGCCAACAACCTCACCGGTCAGGTGAGGAATATTGCCGAGGTGACGATTGCGGTCGCCAATGGCGATCTGTCGAAGAAGATCACCGTCGACGTGCGTGGCGAAATCCTCCTCCTCAAGGAAGCCATCAATACGATGGTCGATCAGTTGCGTGCGTTCGCCGCCGAGGTGACCCGCGTTGCCCGCGAGGTCGGCACCCAGGGCAGGCTCGGTGGCCAGGCGGTGGTTCCGGGCGTGGCCGGCACCTGGAAGGACCTGACCGACAACGTCAATCTGCTTGCCGCCAATCTCACGACTCAGGTGCGCAACATCGCCGAGGTGACGACTGCCGTGGCCCGTGGCGACCTGTCGCGCAAGATCACGGTCGATGTGAAAGGCGAGATCCTCGAGCTCAAGAACACCATCAACACCATGGTGGACCAGCTCAACGCCTTCGCCGGCGAGGTGACGCGCGTTGCCCGCGAGGTGGGCACCGAGGGCAAGCTCGGCGGGCAGGCACAGGTTTCCGGTGTCGCCGGCACCTGGAAAGACCTGACTGACAACGTCAATGTGATGGCGGCCAATCTCACCGAGCAGGTGCGCGGCATCGTGAAGGTCGTGACCGCCGTCGCCGACGGCGACCTCAAGCAGAACCTCACTGTCAAGAGCAAGGGCGAGGTGGCAGCGCTTGCCGAGACCATCAACAACATGACCGGCACACTTGCAACCTTTGCGGCGCAGGTGACATCGGTCGCCCGCGAAGTAGGCGTCGAAGGCCGGCTGGGAGGTCAGGCGAACGTGCCTGGCGCCGCCGGTACCTGGAAAGACCTCACTGGCAACGTTAATCTTCTGGCTGCCAACCTGACGACCCAGGTGCGCGCCATCGCCGAGGTTGCGACGGCAGTGACCAAGGGCGACCTTACGCGCTCCATTCAGGTCGAGGCTCGCGGCGAGGTTGCCGAACTCAAAGATAACATCAATACGATGATCGATAACTTGCGCCTGACCACAGAGCGCAACACCGAGCAGGATTGGCTCAAGACCAACCTCGCCAAATTCACCAGCATGCTCCAGGGCCAGCGCGATCTGGCGACCGTCGGGCGGCTATTATTGTTTGAGCTGACCTCGCTCGTCGATGCGCAGCTTGGTGTGATCTATCAGATGAGTGCAGGCGAGCTCGCTAGCCTGCGCAAGCTCGCATCCTATGCCGAGGACGAAGTCAACGGCTTCCGCCAGGAGATCAGGATCGGAGAGGGGTTGATTGGCCAGTGCGCTCTCGACAAGCGGCGAATTCTCATCACCGACCTATCCGACCACGTCCATCCGATAGGTTCAGCGCTTTTCAAGACAAGTCCAAGCCACGTCATCGTGCTTCCGCTTCTGTTCGAAGGCGAGGTCAAGGCCGTGATCGAGCTGGCGTCGATCAGGGCATTCAGCAGCTTGCAGCTTGCCTTTCTCGAGCAGCTGACGTCCAGCATTGGAATTCTCTTCAATAGCATCGAAGTCACGATGCAGACGGAGGGGCTTCTGACCCAGTCTCAGCAACTTGCCGGCGAGTTGCAGACTCAGCAGACCGAGCTGCAGCAGACCAATGAGCAGTTGGAGCAGAAGGCTCAGCAGCTCGCCGAGCGCAACGTCGAGGTTGAAGCCAAGAACCTGGAGATCGAGTTGGCCCGCCGGGCGCTCGAAGAGAAAGCATCCGAGCTCGCGCTCACGTCGAAATACAAGTCGGACTTCCTCGCCAACATGAGCCACGAGCTTAGGACGCCGCTCAACAGCATCCTCATCCTCGGCCAGCAACTCGGCGACAATCCCGAAGCCAACCTCAGCGCGAAACAGGTCGAATTTGCCCGCACCATACACGCCGCCGGCACCGACCTTTTGAACCTGATCAGCGACATTCTCGATCTCTCGAAAATCGAGTCCGGCACGGTGTCTGTCGAGGCCGAGGAGATCCTGTTCGGCAACTTGCTGGAAACGGTGGCGAGGCCGTTTCGACATGAGGCCGAAAGCCGCCGACTGTCGTTTGAAGTCAGGTTGGATCCCAACCTTGACCGCAGCCTCACAACCGACTCGAAGCGCTTGCAGCAGGTTCTGAAAAATCTGTTGTCGAACGCCTTCAAATTCACTGCCCGCGGCGGCATCCGGTTGTCTGCGGCGGCCGTTACCAGCGGCTGGTCGGCAGCGCATCCGGTTCTCCGCCAGGCCGAAAAGGTAGTGGCGTTCGAAGTATCGGACACTGGAATCGGCATACCGCCGGAGAAACAGAAAATCATCTTCGAAGCTTTCCAGCAGGCCGACGCGAGTACCAGCCGCAAATATGGCGGTACAGGGCTTGGCTTGGCGATCAGTCGCGAGATCGCCAACCTTCTCGGCGGCGAGATTCAACTTAAGAGTTCGCCCGGTGGGGGCAGCGTCTTCACGCTCTACCTGCCCTTGGGGTATGGCGGGATGACGGTTCCGTCGTGGCCGGAGAAGCGATCCACTGCAGGTGCGCTGCCCCTGCTTCTGGCGGCCAGCGAACAGCTGCCGACCGAGCCACTGGCGGACGATCGTGCCGATATTGAGCCAGGCGACACCACGCTGCTTATCGTTGAGGACGACCCGCACTATGCCCGTGTGATGATCGATTTGGCCCGCGACAGGGGATTTAAAGTCATCGCCTCCGTGCGTGGTGCGGAGGCAGTCGAACTGGCTCGCCACTATCGACCGACGGCAATCTCGCTCGATGTTTTCCTGCCCGACATGCTTGGCTGGACCGTCCTGAGCCAGCTAAAGCAGGACCCAAGGACCCGCCACATCCCGGTACAGATCGTAACCCTCGACCAGGATCGCCAGCACGGCCTTGCGCGTGGCGCCTACTCCTTCATCACGAAGCCCGCTACTGCGGAGGGCTTGGGACAGGCGCTCAGCCGCATTAAGTCATATGCCGAGCCACGCCGTCGGCGCCTGCTCATCGTCGAGGACAACGAAGTCGAACAGGTGAGCGTGTCGGAGCTGCTCAGCCATGACGACATAGATGTAAAGATCGTCGGCACGGGCACGGCGGCGCTCGAAAGCATGCGGACTGAATCAGCCGATTGCGTCGTGCTCGACCTGCGCCTGCCGGACATGTCCGGTTTTGAAGTGCTCGAAAGGATGCGGTCAGACCCGGCGCTCGCTGACACTCCTGTCGTAGTATTCACCGGCCGCGAGCTATCGGCTCAGGAGGACGCCCAGCTGCACGCTATGGCCCGCAGCATCGTCGTCAAGGGTGTGGAGTTGCCTGAACGTCTGCTCGATGAAACGGCGCTGTTTCTGCACCGAATAGTAGGCGAGCTGCCGGAAGCCAAGCAAAAGATGCTCGAGCGGCTGGTGAGTTCGGATGAGGATCTGGCTGGTCGTATTGTATTGCTCGTGGATGATGATGCGCGCAACATCTTCGCGCTCAGCAGCGTTCTCGAACGCCGCGGCATGCGCGTTCTGACCGCCACTACCGGGCGAGAAGCCATAGCCCTGGTCGACAGAACACCCGAGCTGGCGCTCATTCTCATGGACATCATGATGCCCGAGATGGATGGCTATCAGACGATCGCCGCGATGCGCAGCAACGGCGCCCTCAGGCGGTTGCCGATCATTGCCTTGACTGCAAAAGCCATGCAGGGCGACCGTCAGAAGTGTCTCGAGGCCGGCGCTTCCGATTATCTCGCCAAGCCGGTCAACACCGAGCAGCTCCTATCGACGCTGCGGCAGTGGCTCCATCGCTGATGGACAAACTCAACATACTTCTGGTCGACGACCAGATGGCCAAGCTGATGAGCCACGAGGCGATCCTGGCCGAGCTGGGCGAGAACCTGCTCAAGGCCTCGTCGGGGCGCGAAGCCTTGGAGTTGCTCCTCAGGCACGAAGTGGCTGTTATCCTGATTGACGTCATGATGCCGGAGCTGGACGGGTTTGAGCTCGCCGCGATGATCAGAGAACATCCCCGCTTTCGCAGAATTGCAATTATCTTCATCTCCGCGGTTCAGCTCGGCGACATCGACCGCTTGCGTGGCTATGAGCTTGGCGGCGTCAACTACGTTCCCGTGCCTGTCGTGCCGGCTGTCCTGCGCGCCAAGGTGAAGGTTTTTGTTGATCTCTATCGAAAGACGCGTGACCTGGAGAGCTTGAACCGCGAGCTGGAAAGCAGAGTAGCGGCGCGCACTGCAGAACTTGAGCGCGCGGCGGTCCGGCTGAATTTGGCACTTGAAGCGGCAAAGCTGGGTACCTGGGAGCGGACGTTAGCCACGGGCGAGATGTGGTGGTCGGAAGGTAAGCATCAGCTGCTGGGATATCGTCCCGGAGAGACTACGCCAAGCCGCGAGGCCTGGCGTGCACGGGTCCACCCCGAAGATCTGCCCGCCGCGATGGCCGCGCTCGAGCAGTCGGAGCGGACGGGCTCGGACTTGCATGCCATGTACCGTATCGTGCGCCCTGACGGCTCGACCGTCTGGGTCGAAAACTTCGCCAGATGTGAGCGCGATGCCGCAGGGGCCCCGTCCCGCATCCTTGGTGTGATCATGGACATCACGGCGCACAAGAGCGCGGAGGAACAGCAGCGGCTGATGGTGCGTGAGCTTCACCACCGCGTGAAAAACACGTTGTCCACGGTCCAGGCGATCGCCAGTTTCACCGCGCGCTTCGCGTCTGACATCGACACCTTTCGCCAGTCGTTTGTGCATCGACTTCATGCCCTCGGAATGACGCACACGCTGATGGTTGCAAACAACTGGTCGCGCATCGGTATCCGCGATTTGCTGTCGATCGAACTTGACCCGTTTGACGATACGGTTCGGCCGCGCATCGAGCTTGAGGGAGGAGCCATCGAACTCCCCTCAGACATGGCGCTGGCACTCGGGATGGCGTTTCACGAGCTCACCACCAACGCTGCGAAGTACGGGGCGCTTTCGACCCGGCGCGGTGGGCTCAAGGTTTCGTGGTCTTTGACGGAAGAGGCAGACCGCCGCCTGCGCATCTTGTGGCAGGAACGAGACGGACCCGCGGTGACTGCGCCACAGCGCAAGGGCTTCGGTACGCACTTGATGGATAAATTGTTCACGTCACAGACAGGGGCGTGGGTTGAGATGAACTACAAGCCGCAGGGGTTGGAGGCGACCTTTGAGATGCCGCTCCCGCGAGACGAGGTGCGCGGCAACGGTCATTTGCAGCCGTCCGTGAGTGAACCGGCCTCTGCGGTTGCGGCGACGCAAACCGAGATCGCTTGCTGGCGAGGAGACGGTCACGGGCATAGGTCTTAGCCTAAGAGTAGGGAGCTCTTCATGAAGAGAACGCTTGTCGCATTGGCGGTCCTGTTGGTGTTGTCTTCCTCCGCCGCGCTCGCCCATCATGGTTGGGGCAGCTACGACGCCGCGAAGAAGTTCGTAATCGCCGCGCCTGTGGAGAACGTCAGCTTGGCAAAATCCCCACGTCCATCTCATGCTGAAACATGACGGTGCCATGTGGATGATCGTGCTGGCGCCGATCTCCCGGATGCAGAACCGCGGCCTGGCGCCGGAAATGCTGGCGTCGGGCAATCCAGTATCGGTGGAAGGATATCCCTCGACCCGAACGGCGAACGAAATGCGGGCGGAGCGCATTACCGTGGGAGGCAAGACCTTCGAATTGCGCTGACGGCCGACGCCAGCAATGTTTGCAGGCTTTCTCTCCGCGATTGAGGGCTCGTGGCTCGGACATGCTGCCCGATCGCTGACCTGGCTCTACCCGGCGGCCAACCTCGGCCATGTGCTGGGCGCAGCACTTTTGGTCGGCGGTATTGCCGTGTTCGACGTGCTGGTGCTTTCGCGCCGCTACGCCGAGGCCGTGGCGGCGGCCCGCGCTGCCGTCCCCCTCGCTGCCTTGGGTATTCTGATCCTGGCGGCCACCGGGCCCGTGCTGTTTGCCGCCGAAGCGGGCGCTATCGGTCTCAATCCGGTGTTTCAGGTGAAGATGGCGCTGCTGCTGGTGGGGTTTCTCAATGTATGCGCCTATTACTTCTTTCGCCGTCGGGACGATCGCGGGAAAGGGGCGCTGCCGCCCGCTGCGCGGTTTCACGCAATCGTGTCCGTAACGGTTTGGATCGGGGTACTTTTCGCCGGCCGAGCAATCGCGTATTTCTAGTGTCGCAGGTTTTGCGTGAGGTCGCTGGTGCAAAGAGTTGCTTTCCTTTTGCTGGGCGCTCTTCTCCTTGGCGCTTCCGCGCCGAAGCCGGCTCTGGCGCGGCCGCCGCTTGTCGGGGAGGGGGACCCCAGGGAACTTTACCGTCACATCGGCCGCGCCGAAGCGTCACGGCAGGGCGTTCCCTTTGCGCTGGTTGATGCCGTCATGTGGGTGGAAAGCAGTTACAACGCCAACGCGCTCGGCGGCGTGGGTGAAATCGGCCTGATGCAGGTGCTCCCCAGCACCGCCGTGATGATGGGCTTCACCGGGACGCTAGCCCGGCTGGCCGAGCCGGCCACCAACATCGCCTACGGAGTGCGCTACCTCGCTGAGGCGTGGCGGCTTGCCCGCGGCGACATCTGTACCACCGTCATGAAGTACCGCGCCGGCCACGGCGAGACGCGCTTTTCGCCTCGCTCGCTGAGCTACTGCCGGCGGGTGCAGCTGCATCTCGGAAACGCAGGCGGCACCGTCGTCAAGCTGGCGGCCCTTTCTGCGGACGACGCTGCTCCTGCCGCAAAGCCCCGAACATCCCGCAAAGTGGACTGCTTCCGCCGCGTCGTCCAGCCAGGGCGGCGCTTCGGCGCATGCATTGCGCGCAGCGTGCTGGCCAAGAAGGGTCTGCTGCGGAAGGGCTGAGCCACGGTCGTTTCGGAACCGCGTTAAGTTCGGTCGTTTGTGGACATGCCTGACGCATTAGACCTGCCGTTCGCGGCAGCCGCTATCCGGTGGCTGGCGCGCTCGCTCTCTTCATTGCGCTCCTATCCACCGCAATTGCCCTGGGCGGAGCGCTTGCCCACTTGTTCGAGCTTCCGAACAAGATTGGTCTCCCTCAGGGCGAGTACTTTACGGTCCAAGGCATCTACCGTGGCTGGTTCCAACTCGCCTACGTCCTGGCCGTTCAGCTGGTCTCGATGCTTGCTGTGGTCGTGCTCTATCGGAGGCAGCCGCTGGTGTCCGGATTTGCACTATCGGCCGTCTTTTGTCTTGCTGCGGCACAGGCGGTTTTTTGGGTTTACACCTATCCTGCTAACGCGGCGACCGCGAACTGGACAACGGTTCCGGAAAACTGGGAGGTGTTGCGCCTGCAGTGGGAATATTCACATGCAGCCGGCGCCGCCTGCCAACTGTTCGCCATGGTCGCGCTCATCCTTGCCGCGCTTGCGCGACGCCCGGCTGAATGAGACGGGCAGATCCAGCATTTCCGTACACGCGACTCAAACTATGGTTTTCATTCACATTGAATAGGGGCAAGGCCGATGCAGCTAACGGACTTCAGGGTGCTCACCTTCGACTGTTATGGCACTTTGATCGATTGGGAGAGCGGCATGATCGCCGCACTGAAGCGCCTGACGAGCAAGGCGGGACGCCGCCTCAGCCGCGACGACATCCTGGAAGCGCACGCGCGTCATGAATCTTCCCAGCAGCGCTACACGCCGACCCTGCGCTACAGCGAGCTTCTGGCCATTGTCTACAAGCGCCTCGCAGAAGAATGGGGTGTCGCGCCTACGTGGCAGGAGTGTCTCGGCTACGGCCGGTCGATAGCACGCTGGCCAGCCTTCCCGGACTCGGCCAAATCACTCAAGTATCTCAAGCGGCACTACAAGCTCGTCATTCTGTCAAACGTCGACAACGCCAGCTTTGCCCATAGCTTGCGCAGGCTGAAGATAGAGTTCGACGCGGTTTTCACCGCCGAGGACATTGGCTCTTACAAGCCAAGCCCGCGCAACTTCGACTACATGCTGGAAAAGCTCGCCGGCCTTGGGATCGACAGACGCGACATTCTCCATACGGCGGAAAGCCTGTTCCACGATCATGCTGCGGCGAATGAGCTCGGGCTTTCATCATGCTGGATTTGGCGTCGGCACGGCAGGGAGGGGTTCGGCGCCACTCAAAATCCCGGGAAAATACCAAGGCACGATTTCCGCTTCGACAGCCTGGCCGACATGGTGCAGAGCCATCGCCGGCTGCTGAAGCGCTAAGAGTCCTTCGCGATGCAGTGCCGCAGCAGGCGTGAGGATTTCCCACCCCTTCGTGCCTTTTTGGAAGCCGCAAGCCCCATCGGTCCTAGCACGGCGCGGGCGCTCATCAAGCGCGACGTAAGGATCGGCGGAGGCTATTTCACAGCCCCCGCGGTCAGCCCCTTGACGATATAGCGTTCGAGGAAGATGCCGATGAGAACCAAGGGTGCGATCGCCGCGGTGGATAGCGCCCCCATCGACCACCAGTTGATCCCCTGCGAACCCGTCTGGCTCGCCACCATGACCGGCAGGGTTTTGGCATCGGAGCTGGTAAGGAGTGCGGCGAAGAAGTATTCGTTCCAGCACAGAACCACGGAAAGGATGAACGCCGCCACTATCCCCGGTAACGCGATCGGCAGGACGATGCGCAGGAACGCACCCCACACTGTGCAACCGTCGACCAGCGCTGCCTGTTCGAGTTCGACGGGAATGGTGTCGAACTGGTCGCGCATGATCCAGATCACGATCGGCAGCACCGTCAGGGTGTAGACCAGGATCAGGCCCACTTTCGTGTCGAGCAGCGCCAGCTCCTTGTAGAGGACCAGAAACGGCATGGCGAGAACGACCGGCGGCAGAATGAGTTGCGACAGAAAGAAGAACGAGATGTCCTTGTTCCGCCACGGTCCGAACTTGTATTCGAAGCGGCTTAGCCCATAGGCGGCCAGCGATCCGATCGCCACTGCCAGCATAGACGCGCCGACCGACACCAGCACGCTGTTCTCGAACCGCTTGAGGAATTCTTCCCGCACCGTCGAGGTCGCGCCCATCGTGTCCGGCGAAAGACCGAGCGAGCGCCATCCTTTCCAGTCGGGAGCGAAGTCGACCCACGGGATCATGTGGCTTTGCATCACGTCAACGGCGGTCTTGAACGATGTCGTGACGGTCCAGTAGATGGGAAAGAGCGAGATGAACGCCCACAGGATCAGTGTGCCGTAGATCAGTACACGGCTCGCTGCGTATCGGATGCGGCGCGTGCTGCCATCCTTGGATGTCGTGTGGCTGGCCAAGCGATCAGGTTCCTTACGTCACGCTCCGCATCCGGCGCCGCACGAAATTCAGCAGCAGGGTCACGAACATGATGATGATCACGCAGATAGAACTCGGCAAGCATCGTGCCGTACCCGACATTCGACCGGTCGCGGTACTCGCGAAAGATGAAGCTTGAGACCGTATCGGTCGCCCCGCCCGGCCCGCCCGCGGTGACATTGATGACGATGTCGGCGAGCTTGAGCTCGAATATGATCCGGATGATGATGGCCGTGACGCTCACCGGCAGCATGAGCGGGAAGGTGATCTGCCAGAACGACTGCCATGGGCTGGCGCCGTCGACCTTGGCTGCTTCCGTGATCTCTTTCGGCAGGGCCTGCAGGCCGGCCAGCAGCAGGATCATAATAAACGGGATCGACACCCAGGCATCCATGGCCATGATGCTCAGCCGTGCCACCCATGGGGTGGTGAAAAAGGCAGGGCTTTCCCAGCCTAGATAACGGGCGAGCGTGGCCGCCGGACCAAACCGGTATTCCATGATCGACTTGCCCACCATCCAGCTTACTGCCACCGGGCTCAGCATGAAGGGCAGCAGGAACGCGACGCGGAAGAACTTGCGCGCCCGTATCTCAGCGTTGAGCAGCAGAGCGAGCCCGAACGCGATTGCGTATTGGACAAGAACGGCCAGCACGTAATAGACCATGTTGCGAAGCGCGTTCCAGTAGTAGGGATCGCCGATGAGTGCCCTGATATTGTCGAGACCGCTGAACCTGCGGCCCGCGAACGAACTTAGATTCCAGTCGGTGAACGCGATGTAGAGTCCGAAGAACGTCGGAAAGATTACCATGGCGATGGTGAACAACGTCGCGGGGAGAAGGAACAAGGCCCGATGGCCAGCTTCGCCCCGGATCAGCACTTGGCCGGCGCCGAGCGCGACCGACCAAAGCAGAAACGCGTAGGCTGCCGGGCGCCAGTTATCGAAGCCCGCCGCAATAGCTCCCGCAGCGTGAAGCGTTTGGAAGGCAAGTGCGGCGGCTAGCGCCAGCGTAGCCGCCGCGATAAGCGCCCGCCCGGTGCCAGCCCCTCCAACCAACTATTCGTCATGGCCGGGCTTGACCCGGCCATCCTTTTCGGGTCCAGAGGAACCTGAAAGGACAACTCTCCACGCGGCGCGGCAGCTGCCGGAAGAAGATGGCCGGGTCAAGCCCGGCCATGACGAGAGGTATGGAAATTCATCTCTCACAAGCCGAGCGAGGCCTTGTAGAGCGCGATCTGCTTGTCGCGGCCAATCTGGTCGGTGATTTTCTCCCACGCAGCGGCGATGGCGTCGGCGCCCGTCTGGGCGTCCGATCCGCCGGCGAAGATCTTCTGCAATTCATCCTCGGCCACGCTGTAGTACTGGAAGATGCCGGGAACCCGAGGCTCGATCGCCGCATTGGGATGGTTGTAGGAGTTGGCTTCCGAGTTCAGATACGAGGTGATGAACGCCTCATCGTAGCCGGCTGTCACCCATTCAGGGATGTTGAAGTGGCTGTTGCGGTAGGGCTGGAAGCCTGAAGGGTAGGCTGCCATCCACAGCGAGATGTCTTTGCCGCCAAGGTGCGCTGCAGCACTCCACGCCGCTTTCTGCTTGGCAGCGTCGCTGTCGACCCGGGCCATGACATAAACGCCCCAGCCGATGTAGGCCATGTTGGGAGCGTAGTTGGGACTCGGAAGTTTGTCCCATTGACCGGTCTTGGCGTTATAGACGTCGTCCGAACCAGGCAGGATATCGAACCCGCAGACGTCGCCGATGACCGAAGCGTCGTTGGTCTTGGCGTTCGATCCGATATCTCCCCACCACGACAACATCGAGCCCGTGCCGGCCAGAAACTGCTGGAACCCGGTGGTGCCTGGATCGGCGTTCAATTGGTCGGCGGGCTGCGACGGCAGCGCGTCGATCACATCCTGGATGGCTCGCACCCAAGCCGGGTTGTTGATGCGCGGCTTCATGGTGTCGACGTCGAATAGCCACGCCTTGTCGTCCGGGTGCTTGGCGTACGCGGTAGCACGGCTGCCGAGGAAATAGAACCCGAAGCCACCCCATCCTTTGAGCGGATCGAGGTAGCCATAGGCATCCTGGCCCTTGAACTTCTTGCCCTTGAGGAATTTGGTTACCGCCTGCACCTGCTGCCAGGTCTTCGGCACGCCCCATGATCCCTGACCGCCTTCGGCTGCCCAGGCAGCGCCAAGGTCGGCATCCGAGAAGTAGTCGGTGCGATAGTTGAAGGTGTGGCAGTCGCCGTCGATAGAGATGCGGTAGGTCTTGCCTTCCCAGGTTCCGACCGGGGCCTTCAGGTAGCCGACGTAGTCGTCCATGTCGATCTGCGTCTTGACCCAGTCGGGCATTACCGACGCCAGGCCCTTGCCGCAGACGTCGCCCTCGAATGGCGCACCCATCTCAAGGATGTCAAAGTCCACCGTTCCGGTGGCGATCGCCTGCTGCAGGCGCGGGTTGTAGTCTGCCTGCGCCAGGTCGATCCAGGTGATCTTGGCACCCGTGTAGGCTTCCCAGGGCTTCAGGAAGCCGCGGAACAGAAGATTGTGCAGATTCTGGTTATTGAGCCCCATGAAGGTGAGCTCGACGCCCTTGAACTCGCCTTCCTTGATGTTCGCTTTGGTGGACCCGAGACAGAGTTCGCCCACCTTCTGCCAATCGGCATCCGTCGGCGAACCTTTGCCAACGCCCGGGATCTGGAGAATCTGAGCTCTGAGTTCGCCCTGCGCCAGTGCAGGTGTAGATAGCGTCCCAATTGCCCCGGTCGTGGCCAGTGCGGAAGCGGCAGCCGCACCCTTAAGAACAGAGCGCCGGTTCAGTCCCGCAAGCCAGTCATATTGTTGCAATCTCATGGCGAAACCTCCCACAGTGTGTTTGTCTTTTCGTGGTTACTATGTAGCCCCTGTACCTGAACTTGATCAATCGGGCGGTATGACCCCTTTCTTGAAGACGAAACACCCATAGAACCGGCGCTCGCCGGTCTGCACCACGCAATAGGCCTTTTTCGCAAGATCATAGAAAGCGAAACGTTCGATCGAGCCCATTGGCCAGGCCCGCCCTTCGGCCGCGTCGATCTCCTTCTGTACCTCCGCCTGCACCGGCGGCACTTCGGCGGGTTTGCCGATAACCTCCATGCGCAACGCCGGCTTCTCAACGAAGGCATCGAGCGGCATCAGCGAAAGGATAGCCCGCGCGGCCCGCCCCGCGGTCACGCCGTCGAGACGGAGCAGACGTCCGAGCGATGCTCTGCCGCGCCACCGAGTTCGGCGGGAAAATTGGTGTCGCAGAGAACGAGATCGTCGCCGTGACCCATGGCCCGCAGCGCATGCAGGACCTCCGCGTTGAGAATGGGATCGATCGACTTGAGCATTCCCCAAAGAGCCCCTTAGTTTAGCCGTTGCCCTGTCTCGGCATCGAACAGATGTGCCGCTGCCGGGTTGGGCGCGATCGCCAGCATGTGCCCCGGGCGCGCATCGATCCGCTCGCGGAATACGCCGACGATTTTCTGCCCGCCGAGTCGGGCGAACACCTGCGTCTCCGATCCCGTCGGCTCGACGACCGAGACTCTCCGCCTTCACCGAGTTGCCGCCGAGCGAGAAGTGTTCGGGCCGGATGCCGTAGATGACCGGTCGGTCAGCTGTTGCGGCAGGCGCCTGGGCCAGCGGCAGGGCGATGCCGCTGTCGGTCAGGAACGACGGCTTGCCCTTGCCGCGGACGGTGCCCTTGATGAAGTTCATGGCGGGCGAGCCGATGAAACCCGCCACGAACAGGTTGGCCGGCCGGTCGTAGAGCTCGAGCGGCGAGCCTGCCTGTTCGATCACGCCGTCGTTCAGGACGACGATGCGGTCGGCCATGGTCATCGCTTCGACCTGATCATGGGTCACATAGACGGTGGTGGTCTTCAGCCGCTGGTGCAGCTCCTTGATTTCGGCGCGCATCTGCACCCTGAGCTTGGCATCGAGATTGGAAAGCGGCTCGTCGAACAGAAACACCTTCGGGTCGCGGACGATGGCGCGGCCCATGGCCACGCGCTGGCGCTGGCCGCCGGAAAGCTGGCGCGGGTAGCGGGAGAGATAGGGCACGACGCCCAGGATTTCCGCGGCCCGGCGCACCCGGGTCTCGATCTCCGCCTTGGGCGCATGCCTGAGCTTCAGCGAGAAGCCCATGTTCTGGGCCACTGTCTTGTGTGGATAGAGGGCGTAGCTCTGGAACACCATGGCGATGTCGCGGTCCTTGGGCGGCAGATCGTTGACCACGCGCTCGCCAATGCGGATGGTGCCCGAGGTGACGGGTTCGAGGCCGGCGATCATCCGCAGCAGGGTTGACTTCCCGCAACCCGAAGGGCCGACGAGGATCACAAACTCGCCGTCTGGGATGGAGATCGTCACGCCATGAATGATTTCCTGCGCGCCAAATGACTTGCGCACGTCGACGACGTCAACCGATGCCATGTCCACTCGCTTTCATTTGAAGACGTTATTGGATCGTTCGGCTCCGGTCGAGACCCTCATGCGCTGCGCGGCATGATGCCATCGATCCAGGCGGAGAACGCGTCCAGTACCAGACTTCTGACCTCGCTGTCCTTGCGCCCGGTGCGGGCGGGCACGTGAAAGGAGTGATCGGCATCGTCGAACACTTTCAAGGTAGCCCGCGTGCCAAGCCGGCGGATGATCGGCCTGAGCACCTCCAACTCGGCGAGAGCGTCCCGGGCTCCCTGGAGAAACAGCATCGGAATCTTGACGTCGAAAAGGTGGCTGGCACGCTCATTCGACGGCCGCCCTGAGGGATGCAATGGGAAGCCGAGGAACGCGAGGCCTCCGACCCCCGGCAGTGGAGAGGCGGCCTGGGCCTGTGACGTCATGCGGCCGCCGAACGACTTACCTCCAGCGACGAGAGGCAGCGCGGGGAAGTGCTCCCCGGCCGTGGCCACAGCGGCACGGACGACCGTCTGGGCCAGGTTTGGAGGGTCCGGCCGCCTGGCGTTCCTTTCCATGTACAGAAACTGATAGCGCAGCGTGGCGACACCGCGCCGGGCAAGTTCCTCGGCGACCGATGTCAGGAATGGATGGGTCATGCCAGCTCCGGCACCATGGGCCATCACGAAACATGCCCGGGCATGGACCGGTGCGCAGCAAGAGGCCTGAAACGTGTTCGGGCCCGTTCACCGCTATGCTGATCTTGCGCTCCTCTGGCATTGGGAAACACGTTACCTGAACAAAAGCCGTTGATGAAAGCAGCGTCGCGTTGCCATTCCCAGGCGGCACATATCGGTGGCCGCGGGCCATTTGGTTTCCGTGAACGTGTGATTCAGCGTCACCGGAAAATGCTATCCTGGATTACCTATTCCTCTGAGTCTGAGGGGATTGTCATGGTGCAAGCGGTGATGGTGAAGAAGGGCTGGGGCTCCGCGTTAGCCGGTTATCTGACCCCGCGCATGCTGATTATTCTGGCGATGGGGTTTGCCTCCGGCCTGCCGCTGCTGCTGACGCTTTCAACGCTTTCCTACTGGCTCTCCAAGGTGGGGGTCGACAAGACCACCATCGGTTTGTTTGCCCTCGTGGGCACACCGTATACGTTCAAGTTTCTCTGGTCGCCGATCATCGACCAGGTGCCGCTGCCGGTGTTGACGAGACTTCTCGGCCGGCGCCGAAGCTGGATGCTTCTGACCCAGGTGTTGCTCGCGGTCGCCATCTTTCTGATGGGCCAGACCGATCCGGCGCAGGCCCCCGTGAGCACCGCCATGATGGCGATCATTATCGCGTTTCTTTCCGCCAGCCAGGACATCGTGATCGATGCCTATCGGATCGAGATCCTGCCGCAGGATGAGCAGGGCCAGGGAGCCGCCGCCACACAGACGGGCTATCGCTTTGCCCTTCTGCTCGCCGGCGCCGGCGCGCTCGCCATGTCGGACTATTTCTCCTGGCCGCTGGTGTTCACCGTCCTTGCGGCAGCGATGGCTGCCTCGACCATCGTCACCCTGCTGGCGCCCGAGCCAAAGGCGCCGGTACGGCGGGCCGATCGCGACTATGCGCTGTGGGTGAAGGAAGCAGTCATCGACCCGTTCGCCGATTTCATGCGCCGCCGTGGTTGGGTGGTCATTCTGCTGTTCGTGCTGTTCTACAAGTTCGGCGATGCGCTCGGCGGCACGATGGCGAACCCGTTTTACGTCGAGATGGGGTTCACCGGCAGCGAAGTGGCCGCCGTCAGCAAGTTGTGGGGTGTGTGGATGACCGTGCTCGGCGCGCTGATCGGCGGGCTGGCGGTCGCCAGGTGGGGCATTTTCCGCGCTCTTTTGGTCGGCGGCGTGCTCCAGGCGGTCAGCAATCTTGCTTTCGCCTACGTCGCCCTGAGGGGCCATGATTTGCCGGCCCTGGCGGTGGCGATCACGGCCGACAACATTGCAGGTGGCGCTGCCGGCGCTGCCCTGGTTGCCTACCTTTCCAGCCTGTGCAACATCGCCTTCACTGCCACCCAATATGCGCTGCTTACCTCGTTCATGGCGCAGGGGCGGACGTGGCTGTCATCCGGCAGCGGCTGGCTCGCCGACCATACCGACTGGGTCACCTTCTGGACGTCGACCACCTTGCTGGCCGTGCCCGGCCTGTTGCTCCTGCTCTGGATCATGCGGCTCTATCCTGAAAGAGGCGCCGCTGCCGCGCCGGCGCACTGACTTGCCCTCCGACGCGCCCTCTATCTCCATCCCCCTGCATAGGACCACGAAGGAGGTGAGTGCGGCTGACCGCTGTCCGGGCGGAGGCGACGGCGACCGCGATGCCGCGCTCGCCGTCGTGCCTGCATGTTCGAACAACCTCCTTCGATAGACGCGGGCGACGGGGAACCATGCGGCAGGGTGAGCGTTGATTTAAGCCGGGGACTAACCAGAATGGAGCATCAAAATGATCAGATCCACAATCGCGACTGCCGGTCTAGCGCTTGCCCTCGTCACCGGGGCAACCTACGCCCAGCAGGAAGGTCTCGTGAACGTCGCAATCAACGATGCTCAGCTTCTAAACGATCTGAAGTTGCATGCACCTGCAACCGTGCAGGTTCCGGTGGATGTAGCCGCGAACGTGTGCGGTATCGACGCAAATGTCATTGCCGAGAGCAACAAGACCGCTGGCTACAGCTGTGAAGCATGACGAACGCCCGTTTCATTCACAGTGGGTCGGCAACGCCGGTGGCGAACTAAGAAGTAATCGCTGCAACAAGCTGCGGCAGGAGGCAGGAGCGCCGGCCTCTTGCCGCACCTCCATAAACTCTACCACAAGGGCAGCGGGTATCGCCGGAGACCCGCGGCGCCGCTCCTTCGTCCAGCACTCCTGCCGGCCGAGCAAATGCTCGGCATCGGTCGGATTGAGTACGGATCGCGCTTGAACAGCCGTTCGATCACCGCCGCATCGCGCTGCGACTTCCCTTGGATGAACTACTTTTTCTTCCGGGCAGGTTCAGCGCGCCTGGCGAAATCCCTTTCGAGGCTCTGCTCAAGCCGCACGAGATCGGCCGGCAGCGGCAGTCCCATGGCTTTCATCTGCTCGAGCTTTTCCCGGATGAGCTCGTAAATCTCGTGAGCGTCTTTGGGATCTTCTTCGAGACGCTCCAGAAGCATCGCAACCTGCGCCTTGAGTTCCTCGAATGCCATAAGCCAGTCTCCTGCGCTTGCAATGGGTGGGCGTGGTATTGTTCTATATTCCCGGGAACTGTCAGCCGAAAGGGCTGCAGATGAAAACTCTGAGATTTGCGCTTTTTCTCGCTGCGGCAGCGGGACTGCTCGCTAATGCTGCAGCGCCGGTTTCGGCCGGTTCAGGCGTCAATGTCGGTTCGCTGAACTGCACGATCGAAGGGGCTTCGGTTTGATCCTCGGCTCATCGAAGGGCATGGATTGCGTGTCCATCCAGCCGGCGGAGGCGAACCGGGACACTACGTGGGATCCGTCAAGAAGCTGGGAATTGATATCGGGGTGACGAACGAAGCCTATGTTGGCTGGCTCGTATTTGCGCCCGGATTTGTGGATCCCGATGCGCTCGCGGGCACCTATGTCGGCGCTACTGCGCAGGCCACGGTTCTGCTGGGGCTTGGCGCCAATGTTCTGGTCGGCGGCCAGCGAAAATCAATCGCACTCCAGCCGGTGAGCGTCCAGGGCCAGACGGGCCTTAACGTAGCTGCCGGCATCGGTTGGCTGGACCTTGAGTATTCGAGGTAGCCGGCCGGTAAGAAATGCAGCTGCAAACCTATCTCGAGCCAAAAGTCGCTCTCCCGGCGGATGGCACGCGGGGGTCTCTGGTCGGCCGGATTTGGCGCCCCGACGTGCAGGGGCCCTCAATTGTTCGGCTCGTGGGTAATGAGATCATTGACATCACACGCACCTATCCCACTTGCCGCGATCTTTGTGAGCAGCCTGATCCGGCAGCCGCGCTGAGGGGCTGTGCTGGGGAGCGCATCGGGGAAGTGGCCGGCGTCCTCGCAAACTCGAACGAAGACGGGCGCGATCCCGCCAGGCCTTACTTCCTGGCGCCCATCGACTTGCAGGTGATCAAGGCGGCGGGCGTCACGTTCGCCGCTTCGCTGATGGAAAGGGTGATCGAAGAGAAGGCGCGGGGCGATGCGCCCCTTGCCAAGGAGCTGAGAGCAGAGGTGCTCGCCCTCATAGGCGAGGATCTTTCGCAACTCAGACCCGGCTCCAAGGAGGCAATGGCGCTCAAATCCGTGCTTGCCGCAAAGGGGGCATGGTCACAGTACCTTGAAGTCGGGAATCGGGCCTGACGCCGAGGTCTTCACCAAAGCACCTGTGCTTTCGTCAGTCGGCACCGGTGCCTGCGCCGGGTTGCATCCGCAATCCGACTGGAACAACCCGGAGCCGGAAGTCGTCATCGCAGTAGCCTCGACCGGCAGGATCGTTGGCGCCACGCTCGGCAATGACGTTAACCTGCGTGACGTCGAAGGCCGCTCCGCACTCCTCCTTGGCAAAGCCAAGGACAACAACGCCAGCGCGGCGGTGGGCCCATTCCTTCGCCTGTTTGACAGAACATATTCGCTTGCGGCCCTGGAAGACGAGAAGGTGATGCTTTCGGTGCATGGGTGCGAGGGTTTCTCTCTGAAGGGCGAAAGCTCGATGAAACTGATCAGCCGCAAGCCGGAAGATCTGGTGAAGCAGACAATCGGGCCGCATCACCAGTATCCGGACGGGTTTGTCCTCTATCTGGGGACGATGTTTGCGCCCGTCGAAGACCGCGACACGCAGGGGCGCGGCTTCACCCACAGGAACGGTGACGTGGTGGCGGTCGCCTCGAGGGGCCTCGGAACGCTCGCCAATACGATGCGCAGATCAGATGATTGCGCTCCATGGACCTTTGGCGTGGGTGAACTCATGCGTAACCTGGCGCGCCGCAATCTCCTTCGCGCCGGGCTTGATTGACGTTTCCGTAATGTCCGCCAGGCGGATGAGATTTTTAGCCGCTTGGCCGGAAGCCAGAAAGTGCAACCGGACGTTGAGCAGGCCATGATAGCTTCGGCGGCGCGAACGCTGGAAGCGTGGAGTTCGGCAAAGTTGACGCCAACGCCGACCGATAGAATCTCACCATCGAGGAGTTTTCCGTAGGTCTTGACGGAACAAATCTCTATACAGAAGTTCGACGCCAATGGCGATGGCAACATCGACGAAGCTGAATTCCGTGCCGGGACGGACCTGAGCTTCAAGACCGACATGGCTGCGAACAAGTTCGACAAAGTCCGCTATGATGAGTTCACCGCGTGGGACAAGAACTCGGACGGGAAGGTTGATCGCGCCGAGTTCAACGGCGGTTTGTATGCGTATCTCAATAGCGACGCCGATCCGGCGATGATGAATGAAGCTGAGTTCGGCGCAGCTTCCAACGTCTGGAGCAGCATCAACTAACGTTAACCTATCTGACGATTTCCCCGCGGGCTGCTCTGGCTCGCGGGTTTTTTAGCAGTTCCGTCGGCACACCGGAATCTGGCATCAGTGGGTCCGAAGTTCCTTCGTAGCCGTGGCTGTGGCCCAACCGACACACTTAAAAGACAATCCGCCGCTATCCCGCAATTATTGCGTTGCAGTGTGATCTCGTGCGCGTGTGAATCTCGCCGCTGGCGGCAGAATTGCTTGTCGCCGGAGCGTGGGCTGGGGAGCTGATGGAACAAAGGGAAAGGGAACCAATCGATCGCGGAGCCGAACGTCTGACTGCAAGAGGGGACGGTGACTGGCGAGGTGGCGTCCGGCTGCATGAGCAACGGGCGGCGCTGTTGACCGGGCAGCGTTTCCTGCGGAAGGACTTTGGCTCCCGATCGAGATCGGTTGCGAACGCATAGCCAGCACTGGCAACCCGCCCGCACTCGGCCAATCGATTTGGCCCAACGGCCCATGACGGTTGGGCATCCTATTTCTTCTTTATGATGCTGAAGTGCCCGTCGCCTTCGATATATGCTTTCTTGACCTGGGCCGGGCTTTCTACCCCCTGTTGTCGAAGCAGGCTCATGAGCTCGTCCTCGGAGATCGCCTCCTTCCGCATGTTTTGCTTGAGTATTTTGCCGTTGCTGATCAGCAGAAGTGGTTGGGGGTGGATCAGGCGGCCGAACACCGGGAACCGGTACCCCAGCCAGTCAAATACATAGTCCCAGAATACGATTGTAAGGATCAGCACCAGCCCTTCGCTGAGCGAGCCATAGTCCTTCGAGAAGGCGTTGCTGGACACGTCGGCGATGATGACGACCAGCAGCAGGTCCGCCAGTCCGATCGCGCCTGCTTGGCGCTTGAGAAACAGGCGAAAAACCAGGATGAGGAGGATGTACATGAATGTCCCGCGTACGGCCATCTCCGCCAGCGAATGTGTGGGAACAACCAATTCCGACCAGTTGATGTCCAGCAGTTTGCTCATCAGGCGCTCCGGATGCCATTGCCGGACCGGCTATAGCCCGGCGGATATCCTGATGGTGAACCTTTGAAGCGGCGCGGGCGTTCGCCCAGTCAGGCGTCGAAATAGGCGCTTTGCCGGGTTAGGCGTTGAGGGGCACAAAAAAGCAGATGGTGCGGGGCTTGGTGTCGGGGTTGAGTCGCCAGCAGCCATGGAAGCCGCCGTCGCGGGAATGGCGTGCTTCACGCAGAGGGATCGTTTCGTTGATGGCGCCGAAACGGACCGAAACGTAGTGCACTACCCAGCCACTGCGGGTCTCTGTGATGGCGTCGATGGGAATTGGCTCGCAATCGCGTTGGGAGCAACAGCTGGGCGGATACCAGTGCCCTGGGTCGTTGAGATTGTGGAGGGATTCTGCCCTGGCCGCTCCCCCCAGAAGCATCGCTGCCATGGCGAGGCGAATCACCATGACTGCCGATCTTAGCACTTTTGGCGCCGACGCGGGGTGCCTCCTGTCACAGGAAGGCGATTATGGCGTTTAGTGGCAACGGCGCAACATGCGGGAGGTTAGCGCGCATCGCTTTCCCGCGGCAGATCGCGTGCCGCAAATCGCCTCGAAGCTCCGTGCTGGCCTTCCTCGGTCCCCGAGGTTTCGTTCATTAGAGACGGGACGCTTCTACGGTCTGAGCGACCGCGCCGTCGTTCGTCGCAGCGTCGCCGACCGAACCAGCCAACCAATCTCAAGCTATCGTCAGTGCTAGTGCTCTAGCGGCTGACCTTCCCGCACCGGCTGCATTCCTGGTAGAACCCGGTGTCGTCGTAGCTCATGGTCCACGGGCAGAGACGCAGCCGGCACCTGAGCCATTGCAAAAGACGCATGATCGTACTCACTCACCTGCCAACAGGTGATAGTGTGCACCGTTTGCAAAATTTGGCAATCCGCGGCCGTTTTAAGGAGGAATCATGCGGGAAACTGTTGCCCCGGAGGGTGAATCCGGGCCTCGCTGAACTTACTGCTCGCGCACGGCGCAAACAAAGCTGTCGGTTACGGGTTTGAGCAATAGGTGAGGGAGTGCGCCGCTCTGCGAGGTCATGTCATGGCATCAGTGTTGATCACAGGCGCGAATCGCGGCCTTGGCTTGGAGTTCGCCCGGCAGTACGCGGCTGCCGGATGGCAAGTATTTGCGACTTGCCGCGATCCGGCGCGCGCTGACCAGCTTCAAAAGGTTGCGAAGGGCAGGGGCAACAGGGTTGCCGTAATCCCGCTCGACGTGACCGACGCGAAAGGCATCCGGGAAGCAGCAGCGCATCTCAAGGAGGCCACAATAGACGTGCTCATCAACAGCGCAGGGATCGCGGGTGCGTGGGGGCAGAGCACCGGCAATGTGGATTACGATTCCTGGGCTCGCGTCCTCGACGTCAACGCGATGGGCCCCCTGCGGGTCATGGAATCCTTCACCGACCACATCGCCCGCAGCGAGCGCAGGCTGGTGATCACGATCACGAGCGGCATGGGTTCGCTCGCCGACAATACGTCCGGTGGTTCGATCGCCTATCGCACCTCAAAGGCGGCCGTGAACATGGTCATGCGCAGCGCTGCAATCGATCTGGCGCCGCGCCGGATCAGCTGCGTTCTCATCAATCCCGGATGGGTCAAGACCGATATGGGCGGCCCTGGCGCAAGGCTCACGCCGGAAGAGAGCGTCACGGCGATGCGCGGGCTTGTCGATACCTTCGGCCCGGCCAATTCAGGCAAGTTTTACAACTATAACGGCAGTGAGTATCCGTGGTGAGCGCGTACGCCAAACCCGGCAATTCAGAATCAGAGCCTAGAAGCCGACCTGATCGGCGCCTTTGAGGTTCAGGATGGCGCGGACATCGTCCGGCCTGGCGATTTCGAGGCCGAGGGCTTCGAGGATGCCGCGGACCTTCTTCACCTGCTCGGCATTGCTCTTCGCAAGTTCGCCGCGCGAGAGGTAGAGGCTGTCCTCGAGCCCCACCCGCACGTTGCCGCCCAGAAGCGCGCCCTGGGTGACGAGCGGCATCTGGTGGCGGCCGGCGCCGAGGATCGACCAGACGTAGTCGCTGCCGAACAGCTTGTCGGCGATGCGCTTCATGTGGATCAGATTGTCCGGGTCGGGCCCGATGCCGCCGAGAATGCCGAAGATCGTCTGCACGAAGAGCGGCGGCGCAATCCATTTGCGGTCGAGGCAATACGCCAGATTGTAGAGATGACCGACATCGTAACACTCGCATTCGAAACGGGTGCCCATCCCCTGGCCGATCTCCTTCATGATGTATTCGAGACTCTTGAACGTGTTCGGGAAGATGAAGTCGCGCGAGCGCTCGAGGAAATCCTTCTCCCAGGGATGCTTCCACTGCTCGTACTTCCCGACCATGCCGAAGATGCCGAAGTTCATCGAGCCCATGTTGAGCGTGCACATCTCGGGCTTGACCGCGCGCGTCGCGGCAATGCGGTCCTCGATCGGCATGCCGAGCCCGCCGCCTGTCGTGATATTGAGCACGGCGTCCGCTTGTTGCTTGATGCGCGGCAGGAACTGCATGAAGGTTCCGGGATCGGGGCTTGGCCGTCCGTCCTTCGCATCGCGGGCGTGAAGGTGGATGATCGCCGCACCGGCTTCCGCCGCGGCGACCAACTCGCGCGCGATGTCGTCGGGAGTGATCGGCAGGTGCGGCGACATGGTCGGCGTGTGCACCGATCCCGTGATAGCGCAGGTGATGATGACCTTGCGCGGTCCGGTCTGGGCCATGGTGTTCCTCCTCATTCTTCTTGAAGTTCGACCGCGCGGTCATCGACAGTTCGCTTGGTCCATTCACAACGGGCGCCCACGTTGCGGCCCGGACGGCAAAAATGAAAGGCCCCGGCGGGAGGGATGCCGGGGCCCTGGTACGGGTCTCACGTTGGGGTGTCGGGAATGGGGGTGAGACCGCGGGAATAACGCGCGACGGCTAAAATGGGTTCCGGACGAAGAAAAACGCCCACGCACGTCACCTACGGCCGATCAGCGTGCTCGGCCAGGCTTGCGCAGTCCCGCTCGCCTGGACCATCGGGCAAAAGGGCTAGGCGTTCACGTCGGGCGTCAGCGTTTCCTCGCCCCTGCCGCCGTCCCACAGCCCCGTCAGCGTGCCGTCGGGTGCGACAGCATAGACGACCGGCGTCGAGTGGCCCCAGTTCACAGTGAGCACGTTGTATTCGAGAGTCCCGGTTCCGCGATAAATGGTCGTGCCGATCTTCCACTCCACCTCATACTGGCCCGCACGTTTGCTGATCGAAACAACTCCCGAGTAGCGCGAACCATCGACCGAACGGCCGGCACACCGGTACCGACCCTCGAGAACGCTCACGGCGCCCGCTGCCGCGGCCGCGAAAAGATCGAGGGTCTCGCTTGCCGCGCCATCCGCCCATTTTCCATCCAGCCTGCCATTTGCACCGAAGCTGTAGATGACCGGATGCTTGTCGCCCCAATGGACCACGATCGTCCGCCCCGCCAACTCGCCGGTGCCGTAGAGGACGCGCGAGCCGATCCACCACGTAAGTCGGAACTGGTCGTCTGCACGCGTCAGCGCAACCATTCCCTGATATTGGCTGCCGTCAGGATTGGTACCGGCCGCACGATAGACGCCGCTGAGCGCGGTGCGCGGCTCGGTGCCCGCGGCGTCCTGAATGCGAGCGCCCGCGAAACAACCGAGAACAACGATCATCAGAAGGAGGTTTCGAAGCGTGGAGAGCTGGTATGGCTTTTCCGCGGTGAGAGACTGGCGATGCATGCAGAAAACCTCGCGCGTCACGTGACGGCCCCAATCCGGCGCAAATAACCAAACCGACAGGTTGTCAGGCCGTGCCCTTAACTTTCGTTCCATGCGCCAGCCAAGCTTGAGACTTGCGCCACGTGTGCTGCCTACCGCAGGCTGGGCACTTCACATTCGCTGGTATGTCAGGAAGGCTTTTGAAGCTCGACGGATCGATGTCGATTCCGGTGGCGATTTCTTGCCCCGTCTGCGGGCAGCGCGTGGCAATCATGCTCATGTGACCCCGCATGCCTTTGACTACAATGCCGAAATCATCAGACCACGAAACTTGGAAAGTCAATGTGGAAATCGTGTGTCATCCACAAGGATTGAAAGGCCGTGTGAAAGGCTAATTAGCGGCGGAACCTGGCGAGCGCCCCAACGTTCACCGCTTTCGCATCGCGCGCGTGTCGTCGAGGAGACCCGCTTGCGCGCGCCGGCGGCGGAGGTTTCCCTTGCTGCGCCGGCATCGTTGTACAGCGTTGCGAGCCATTGAGGCTGGGGTGGCAGGAGCTGCGCCGCTTCCGGCCGGAACAGGAACATCGTGGTCCCTTCAGCGTTTACATCGTCGCGAAAGGATGGAGGCGATCATGCCAAGAGGTGACAAGTGCGCTTACACCGACAGGCAGAAGCGAAAAGCCGAGCGCATTGCCGAGCGCTACCGGGAGTGGGGAGTGAGCGCAAAGGAGGCTAGGTCGCGCGCCTGGGCCGCCGTGATCAATGAAACCAGGCGGCGGCGGCAAGTCAGGGTCGCGGCGCGGGCGCCCCGACACCGAAGTGTCCTTGCGCTACGATGGCGATATTGAAAGGGCAATCAGGCACTATAGCCGCATCTGCGCGCGACCGGTACCACGGTCTAGCCCCTGAAAACGGAACCTTTGGCCGGCTGCTACGTGCCTTGGGCATGCCAGGTTAATGGTTTTGTCATGAACCAGATCAGGATCGGCTAGGATCGGCTCAGAAGGAGCAAGATCGACGACGGAGCGGTTGCCGTTAGTCCACCTTATGAGGCGGATATCGACAGCTGGGTCAATGGAGAGTCCGTGAGCCGCAAAATGTCGTCAATCTCGATACGGCCGATAGCATAAATGGCCCCACCTGCCTGGTGGGCGGCGGAGCTTTGCGCAAAGTCACGACCGGCTTCGTTCAGACCGTTTCGCGGTCGTAGTAGTCAACCGTGTTTTCGGCGCGGAACATCTTTCGGACGCCGCTCTCGCCGCGCTGTCCGGTCACGATGAGGATCTTCTGCGAATCCGGGTACTCGCACGCGTCGACATCGACCAGTGTCGATAGCGCGAGATACCGCATCGTCGTCTTGCCGGTGTTGATGATCTGGTGTGCTACGTTCGGGCCGCCGGGCGGGCATGCGATCACATCATGCTTGCGGATCGGGTATCTTTGGTCGCCAAAGCGCAGCTCGCCTTCGCCCTCGATAATCAGAAACATCTCCTCTTCACCATGATGGCAGTGGAAGGGACACTGCGCCTTGCCCGGTGGCAAGACCGTCAGGTTGTAGCCAAGCTTCCTGGCTCCGATGTGATCGCTGATTTGGCCGCGGCTCGAAGTGTAGAGGCCGTTTTCTTCGATATCGTCGAACTCGACATCGTCGAGGTTCATGATCGGTTTCACCATGTGTTCCTCCAACTGATCAGACAACATCCGGCGCTCCACCCAAAATTCTGATTTATTCGAAGTCTTATCGCGCTGAGGAACGGCATGTCCAATGGTGACCACGACCAACTCGCCTGCTGCTGAGCCCATGCCCCGCCGTGAACAACTGCGCGAGGTCGACGTTGCTACTCGCGACCAGATCTCTCCCCGGTTTCATCCATCGGTTGAGCGGCCAAGCGGTCGCTCGTCACGCATGTTTAACTCCGGGCTGAAACCTTCGCGATGGGTCTTCCGTATCTTTGTGCATGCGCAACCAGCATCAAAGGAGGACGACAATGAAGCTGCTCAAGATTCGTGCTGCACTTGCAGGAATCGTCATGACATTAGCGGTGTTGGCCGCGTCAACTACCGGATGGCCCAGCGCAACCGCCAACGCGGGCATCACGGCTACCGGCGTTGGCTGAAATCCTTCGACCCAAGCACCCGACTCAGCGACTGCAACAAGGGCCGCTCAGCAATAAGGCGGCCCTTGCGCTACGAGTATTCAGGGCCACTGCCCGAGCGCCAGAGCATGCCGGGCGGGCAGCCCCGCAATCTGCCATAGGCGAAGGGTTGCTCCGGGGTCAGCGGGTTCCTGCCGTTAGAGCGGCCCGAGGAAAGGTCCGTTTACAGACGAGTTTCGTTGAAGTGTGGCAGAATTACCCGCTACAATACCTGCGTCAGGCTGGCCGCTGGAAGCCATATTGGCGACGAACTAGCGCTCTGAACCAGCCGAGACATAGGGGAGGTCCAAATCAGAGCCTGACGCCCGCAGGGGAAGGGTGAGCGCCCGTGCCGGGTGGCACCGAGGGGGTCGGTTCCGGCGCGAGACATAAGGCTGATTAGGACCTTGGGCGAAGAAAATCCGCAGGGCTGCGACCCTGTCTCCTAGCGGCCTGCCTCCCGGGCCGCTTTGTTTTGTTGGTCTGCCTAGTCCCGCGCGGCCGTCTCCTTCATAAGAAGCGGCCATAATCCTTGCAGAGGCGGCGAAGCGGCACGGTTGACAGCCTTCGGCATCGAGTCCGGGCCTGACGCTGTGGACCGATGCAGGGAAGACGATGGTCGCCATTTCAACTTCTGGACTGCACATTCTCCGCAGCCTCCGCCATGAGCCGGCCAAGTTCCTTCGCCTGAAGAGCATAGGCCTGCATCTGCGTCTGTGCATAGCGGCTCTGGATGGCGAGCACATCCCGGATGTCCTTGGCATGGGCAAGCTCGCTCGCCAACGCAAAGCAGGCCTCGGCGTTCTGCTTGGCGAACCGGATTGCCCGCTCCTGAGCGACTTTGAACCCGGAAATCATCTCGTTCGATGGCATCGCTGCCGTCCACATGCCCATTGCGCGCGCCATGGCGTCCATGAACTGACCGTACGCGGCACGTGCCTGCTCAACGTTTTTCTCCGCAACCTCGCGAAACTGATGAGGGATCTCGGGGGACTGGTCTTGGGTCATGTGTCCTTCCGGCTTGTATGATGCGCAGATTGTATGGTCATCCGGTTGGGGCGTCTATCGATCCGAATCTCCCCCAATTGGGTGGCCGGGCCAGTTCCTTTCCGCCATCGCCTTCGCGCTGACGTCCGAATTTGCGTGAAACAAAAGCCCCGGTCGGGTCCGGGGCAGCTCGATGCGGAGGGGCCAGAGGCCAGCCCCTTAGATTACATTCACGGAGCTTCGGCCTCGCCGCGGCTCCAACCTTAGGTGCCCATCAGTCCTCTAGCCAAGTCAGCTAGCGCCGCGGCTCTATCCAAAAGGCTGACTCTCTCGTCTTACGGCAATTATCAAACAAATCGTGTTGCCACACGCCCTTGCAATATAAACAAATCGCCTACCATCCGGCCGCCGCCGTTGGCAGAAGCCTGGCTGCAACCGCGGATCAGTATAAATGCGGCGGCGTCCCTGCTACGGCAGCGACCTTTCGTGCAGCTCTATCTGCGGCGGCAATCATGCGATCCAATCCCGTGCCGCGCCGCAGTTCCCGGTTCACTGCACGCAAGTGTGCGCCTCCATCATCGAGCGGCGCGCTGCCTACGTACTGAATTCGGACGTTGGCGGTGCCCCGGTCCTTGAAGCCCAGCGCCTCCGCGCATTTTTTTCGACACATCGATGATGCGGTCGCCGATGAACGGGCCGCGATCATTTACTCGCACGATGATTGCGCTGCCGTTGTCGAGGTTGGTGATTTTGACATAGCTCGGAAGCGGCAGGGTGGGATGGGCGGCCGACAGATATTCCATGTCGAACCATTCGCCGTTGGCGTCATGCGGCGGTGGAATGCCGGACCGTACCAGGACGCAATGCCGCTGGCGTCGTAGTCGGGCTCTTCCTTGGGAACGAACCAACGGCCAGCGACCATGTAGGGCTTGCCGAGCTGTTGGCGACCTCCTCCCTTGGGCAGAATGGCTCCGCTAATGCACGAGTCTGTCTCCGAGATCGTGCACTCGAACCCTTGCGCCACCGTTGCCGTGCTTGCCAGCGTACCGATTAGGGCGGTCGCTATACCGAGCAAAGAGAGAGAGATGTCTTATAGTCACCGTTCATGTTGTGTTCCTCCACCTTCGGGGGGTAGATCGACAACAGCCGCTTGTTGAACTGCCGCTCTTCGCGCTCGTTCTGCTTCCGACGCGCCAGCACAACCTACCCGCCTGCCTGTCCTGTGCGCTTCCTATCCTTCGCCATTTCCTTGCGATCTGCCGCCAACTGGTTCCTATTGCTCGCTTCGCGTGGCAAGCGGAGTTTCGGATGCGAGCAGACAAGGAAGGATCGATGGCGAGCGGGGATGGAAACTCGGTAAGCGCCGCTTGGGCGCAGGTTGTGGCGCGCGAGCTGCGCAAGGCGGGCGTCGATCTCGAGAGCGCCTTGTGTGAGGCTGGACTGGAGGCGCGCACCATCAACAACGAAGATGCCTGGATCCCCTACACACGGCACGCCGCGCTCCTGGAGATAGCCGCCCGCCGCTATTGCGACGAAGTGCTGAGCCGGCAGAAGCGGCGCAAGCCCGAACTCCTGCAGAAGCTGGAGCGCCGCATCGCCGAGCTGCTCCCCTCCGGGCAGGCGCGCAACAAGATCGTGGCGACCGACCTGGGCCTCAGCGAGCGCACCCTTACGCGAAGGCTTAGCGATCTCGACACGAGCTTTGCGGACGTTGTCAACCGCCTGCGCCATGAACTTGCCCTCCGGTATCTGAACGAGCCGAACCTGTCGCTGACCCAGGTCTCGTTCCTGCTCGGCTACGCCGGCCAGAGCGCCTTCAGCACCGCCTTCCGGCGTTGGACCGGCAGGACGCCGAAAGAGATTCGGCAGGGCTGAAAGCTCCCGTCACGGGCAGTGGCGGTAAATCGCAATGATTTGGCGTCCTTTGCAAATACCTGCTGCTCGGTTCGCAATATCTGACGTCGCGTAGGTAACAGATCGTAAGTGAAGCCAGTGGCGGTACGAGATCATGATGCGGCGAAGTGTTATTGCGGTCGTGGACGACGATGCGGGAGTGCGTAGCGCGCTGGAAAGCCTGGTGTCAGCATACGGATATCGGGCGGAGCTATTTTCGTCCGCCGAGTGTTTTCTCAATGCCGCGGCGACGAGCGAAGCGAAGTGCCTCGTTGTCGATATCCAGCTCGGCGATATTTCAGGGGTGGAGCTGGGCGGCAGCTTGCCGCGGCCGGCTTCAAATTTCCAATTATATTCATGACCGGATCTGATGGCGACATGATCCGAATGCAGGCCATGGATTTCGGCTGCGTCGCGTTTCTGCACAAGCCATTTGATGCTTGCCGGCTGCTTGCAGCAATCGAAACGGTGACAGATCAAGTACAAAGGTCGAAAAACTAGGGTGATTTTCAGTGCCGCCGCCCCTTCGGAAGGGTGGCAAGCCCGGCCCTGAAAATTGCTTCCTCGTCAATACGATGGTGCCGGTAGAGGTCGGGAATCGTGCCCGTCTGGCCAAAATGCTCGACGCCGAGCGGCTCGACGCGATGGCCGCGTACTGCACCAAGCCAGGCAAGCGTGGCGGGATGTCCGTCCAGCACAGTCACGATCCTCGCCCGGTTTGAAAGCAGGGCCAACAGCGTCTCGACGTGACTGCGCGGCTGATCATCGCCATGGTGACGCGCGCCTGAAGCGGCCTGCCAGCCGGCGTTGAGCCGATCGGCTGAGGTAACAGCCAGCAGGCCTGCGCCGGGCTCGGTCTCGAGGAGCTGCCCCAACGCAGCGGCAGCTTCGGGTGCGACTGCGCCGGTATAGGCGATCGCGAGATCGGCGTCTTCCGCTGGCTTCCTTAGCCAGTAGCCACCCAGGATGATCGCTTCGCGGATTTCGCTGTCGATCTCGCGGATGGGCTGATCAAGCGACCGTGTCGAGAGCCGCAGATAGACCGAGCCGCCCTCGCGCTCGTGAAGCCAGTCTCCCACTCCTGCGCTGGCGGTGCGCTGAACGTAGCCGAATGCCCATTCAAGAATGACCGCCAGTTCGTCGACATAGGCCGGTTCGAAATAGGCCAGTCCGTCCTGAGCCATGCCGATGAGCGGTGTGCCGATCGACTGGTGCGCCCCGCCCTCGGGCGCAAGCGTGACACCCGCCGGGGTAGCGACGACTATGAAGCGGGCATCCTGATAGCAGGCGTAATTGAGGCTATCCAGGCCGCGGGCGATGAAGGGGTCATACAGCGTGCCGATCGGCAGCAGGCGCTCGCCGAACAACGAATGCGACAGGCCGAGCGCAGCGAGCAGCAGGAAGAGGTTGTTCTCGGCAATGCCAAGCTCCACGTGCTGCCCTTTGGGTCCCATGTCCCAACGTTGAGCCGACATCAACTTACGTTCGCGAAACACATCTTCGCGCGTGTCGTGCGCGAAAATTCCCCGACGGTTCACCCAAGGCCCCAAATTGGTCGAGACGGTGACGTCCGGCGAGGCTGTGACGATGCGGTCGGCAAGCTCCGTGTTCGTCCGCGCGATGGCGTCAAGAATCTTGCCGAAACCCTCCTGGGTCGACATCGCACCGCGAAGCGTCGGCAGCGGCAGGCGCGGCACCTCGATGCGCTTGGCGGAAAAACGGCGCCGTCCCTTGGCATTGAACGGAACGTTGGCGAGAATAGCCTCCATGGAACCGGGATCAGCGAGCCCGGTGAACCGATCCCACTCATGACCCGGCTCGACGCCATGGTCGGCGCGGAACCGTTCCATTTGCTGCTTCGTCATCAGGCCTGCGTGATTGTCCTTGTGTCCCTGAAACGGCAGGCCGTACCCCTTGATGGTATATGCAATGAAGCAGACGGGACGTTCGGTCGGCGCGTTTTCGAAAGCTTCAACCAGGCTTTCCATGTCATGACCG
>CAWADI010000004.1:0-88006 GCA_963780765.1 uncultured Alphaproteobacteria bacterium
GGCATACCGGATCACGGCGAGCGCGCCGGCCGTGAACAGGCTACGCAAATAGCGATCGCCTTGTTTGCTGATACTGCCGAGCTTGTCCTTGCCGCCGCTCGAGTGCTGCTTCGGCACCAGCCCGACCCAGGCCGAGAAATCCCGTGCTGAGCGGAAAGCCTTTGGATCAGCGACGCTGGCGACCAGAGCGGTGGCCAACGCCGGACCGACGCCGGGAATGGCATCAGCCGCCGGCTCGTCTCATTGGATCGGTGCCAGGCCATGATCAGGCGGTCGAACTCCAGTATTTGGCCTTTCAGCATCCGCAATTGGGTGCCGAGAGCGAGGAGACGGCCGCGGCAACCTCAGGAGCCGTTGGTCATTGGCGTCGGCAACCACATCGAGAAGTTGCTGAACACCGTTGCGTCCGACTGGCGCGACGATCCCGAACTCGGCAAGATGGGCACGGATCGCATTGATCACTGCGGTCTGCTGACGGATGAAGAGATGGCGGGTGCGATGGAGCATCAGGCAGCTCTGCTGCTCTTTCGTCTTGGTCTCGACAAACCGCATGTTTGCCCTCGTGACCGCTTCGCAGATCGCCTCGGCGTCGGCAACATCGTTCTTGTGCCGCTTGACGTAGGGCTTCACATAGGCTGGCGGCATCAGGCGCACCGTATGTCCAAGAGCCTGGAGTTCGCGCGACCAATGATGCGACGATGCACAGGCCTCGATACCGACGAGGCACGGCGGCAGCTTCTGGAAGAATGCCAGCACGTAGCGGCGCTTCAACTGACGCCGGATCATTACATTGCCTCGTGCGTCGATGCCGTGGACCTGAAAGACCGACTTCGCAATATCAAGACCGACTGTCGTGACCGTGTGCATGATTAGCTCCTCCGAATTGTGGGAGCCTTAACAGCACCCACATCTATGCACTCTCGTGCCGGTGGAGGAGCCGTCCACAGCATCATAAGCAGACGATTGCCCAAGGTCAGCGTGTTGAATTCAAGACTCGCGCTCATAGAAATAGCTCGCGCAACATTCCCGCCTGCTTCGGGCGTAGAGATTACTGTGGCGGCAGCAGACCTGTGACATAAAGGCAGGGAGACAAATTTCACGATCCCTTACAAATCGGCATCGGCCGCGGCGGTGGTGCCGGGCGATCCTTCCTGTAGTATTGAATTAGGATCGGCTCGAGAGATTCTTTAGGCCAAAATTTCGGAGACCGAATTTCTTTCAAGCAGGAGGCGTTCCAATATGATCCCGCGCGCGATGGCGACCGGCCGGCCTTCACCGCTTGCGCGACGGCGTCGATGTCGTCTGATTCAGGATAAATGTAAAGCGTCGTCGGCTTGTCCTTCATCATCGGGATGATTTGCCGGGCGTCGGAAGGCGACCAAGTCGTGCAGCCGTTGCTGCGGCCGCCGGAGTAATCCACCAGCTTTCCAAACGGAACGTAACCGTCGTGGTTCGCGTACGGGCTGTCCTGATCCTTTCGCAGACATACTCCCCTCAATAATACGGCCGGATGCCCGCCGATGGCGCGCGGTCTGGCGTTTGCGGTGTCGCCTTCGCCGTCAAACTGCACGAACGAGCGGCTCAAAACCACATATTTCCCCGATGAGTTGCGATAATAACCTTTGAAAGACCTGATCTCCTCTCCCGTCACATAGGCTCCGCCGGTCGTCAGTTTGGAATCCATCGCATTGCTGAAGTTCTTCGCGCACCGTATTCCGTTTGCGAAATCCGCAATGCCTTTCAAATCGCGACCGTTGCCGTGACCCGCTGGAACCGCGCGAAACGTCTGATCGGTTTCGCATATAACGTAAAACCGGCGCCCCCACCCGCCGGGCCGCGTAGCGTCCATGGCGAAGTAGCAGGGATTCTTAACCGCGCCTTCGCTCACTTTTTGCAGATAAAGCGCGCGCGCCCTCTGCAAAACCACTTGTGCGATTTGGCCTCCGCCTTCGCCGACATGGGCCCGCAGCCACGCCGGAACGTCCGACGGTTGCCCCGCGGCAAAAGATCGGGGCAAACCCGACAAGGCGATAACGATGCTTAGGCTGACGACACTTGGGAGGAGCAATCTTGGCTGCACAGGATCAAATCTCCTGTCGAAGCATTTGAAGACCAGCTTGACATTAGGTCGCTCAGGCAAAAAGACCATGGAGCGCATGCTAGTTCAAGACTCGTGGCGCTAAGGGCTGGCTACACCAGCCAGTTGTTTGCCGCCCCGCTCGGGAGTTCCGCTCGATTTTCCTTGTAGCCCGTAATTTCAAGTGCAGCCATATTCCTTCACGCGCTTGACGCGGACGCGTTTGCAACAGCGCGCTTTGTCCGCGCTCTCTGCTTTGCGTCTTTCGCCACCTCGACACGGGCCGCTTCGGCCTTCCTGCGCTCTTCCTCCGCAATGCGTGCCGCCTCGGCCTTCTTGCGCTCCTCCTCGACGATCCGGGCCGCTTCAGCCTTCTTGCGCTCCTTTTCGGCGATCCGGGCCGCTTCGGCCTTCTTGCGCTTTTTCTCAGCAATCCGTGCTGCTTTGGCTTTCTGGCGCTCCTCTTCGGCGATCCGTGTCGCCTCGGCCTTCTGCGTTCCTCTTCCGCGATCCGCGCCGCTTCAGCTTTCTGGCGTTCCTCTTCCGCGATCCGTGCCGCCTCGGCCTTCTGACGCTCTTCTTCGACGATCCACGCCGCTTCAGCTTTCTTGCGCTCCTCTTCGACGATCCGGGCCGCTTCAGCTTTCTTGGGCTCTTCCTCGACGATGCGTGCCGCCTCGGCCTTCTTGCGCTCCTCCTCGACGATCCGGGCCGCTTCGGCCTTCTTGCGCTCCTTTTCGGCGATCCGGGCCGCTTCGGCCTTCTTGCGCTTTTTCTCAGCAATCCGTGCTGCTTTGGCTTTCTGGCGCTCCTCTTCCGCGATCCGGGCCGCCTCGGCCTTCTGACGTTCCTCTTCCGCGATGCGCGCCGCTTCAGCTTTCTTGGCGCTCTTCCTCGACGATGCGTGCCGCCTCGGCCTTCTTGCGCTCCTCCTCGACGATCCGGGCCGCTTCGGCCTTCTTGCGCTCCTTTTCGGCGATCCGGGCCGCTTCAGCCTTCTTGCGCTTTTTCTCAGCAATCCGTGCTGCTTTGGCTTTCTGGCGTTCCTCTTCCGCGATCCGTGTCGCCTCGGCCTTCTGACGTTCTTCTTCCGCGACCCGCGCCGCTTCAGCTTTCTGGCGTTCCTCTTCCGCGATCCGTGTCGCCTCGGCCTTCTGCGTTCTTCCTCGACGATCCGGGCCGCTTCAGCCTTCTTGCGCTCTTCTTCGGCGATCCGTGCCGCCTCGGCCTTCTGACGTTCTTCTTCCGCGACCTGCGCCGCTTCAGCTTTCTGGCGTTCCTCTTCCGCGATTCGTGTCGCTTCGGCCTTCTTGCGCTCTTCTTCAGCGGCCGCGATCCGTGCCGCCTCTTCCTTCTTCAGTACCTCGTTTCCAGGCCCCTTAGTGGCAGTACGACGGGTCCATCCGCCGACAGGTCTCTTAAGTCGGAACAGCCCTTCCCTGCTTAGCGCAATCCGCTTTTGACCAACGTCCGCGCTGGCAACCGTTGCGGAGGTGAGAGCCCTGGGGTCAAATTCCACGCCGTCCACGGTTATTTCGGTGATGGTAAGATTGCGGACTCCGGGTTTGCCCTCGCTCGATCCGGCATTGTTTGTAAATCCAATCCCGAGAAATCTCACGTTCTCGATGTTCGGGACAATGAACTCAAACCGCCCGCCGTAGCGAAGAAGAGTCTCGCCCAAGGATTGCGTTGCAACGCCGACGGATGTGTCGGGCGATCTGCCGAGCTGTGCCTCCCCGACAAGGCGGGCGTCGGCCCACACGCGAAACTTCGGCACACCTTCATAGGATTCTCCTTCGGCAACGACAACAACGTGGGCATCCTTCGCCGCAGCGCCGGTATTTCCTAGAACACCGAAAGCAATCACGCCTGCACCAAGCACGTTCCGCATGAAAACCACGCTGTACTCCATGGCTCCACCTCTCATCTGCACTGCGCGTGTCCGTTCCGCTTGCCTTTAGGGCGCCGCCACGGAAGCACAATGTGCCCTTGCCCTTCCCTGGCATCTGACTCCTAGAAACTCGCCGTCAAATTCACCGCATTTTCCGGTGACGTGAAATCAGTTCCGGCTTCTGTCCCGCCAGCTGCGGGTGAATGCCCCATCGGACCTGTTCGGCTGTCAATGCAACTCGCAGCGCCGTGCGCAGGGTAAAGCGAGCGTAGTGGCCTGGCCCACTGCCGCGTTCGTCCCCGCCCTCATGGCAAAGAAAATTGCGATAAAGCCAGTCCTTAGGGGCGCGGGAGGAACCCCTGCAGCTGTTGCTATATGGCCCAAACGATATAGCGGCTCGTCAAGTGACTTAGCCATAGCGAAGGCCTCAATGTCGGCGCCCACTGAGCCCCAGGGCGATCGATAGACCGAGCCGTCCAGGAAAATGTTACTAGATAAGGGTACTGATTCGCTCGGGTTCTCAGACGAAGTTCAAAAATACCCACAGCATCTCTACGCCGGGCTTCCCCGATCCGATGCCTCCCTAGGCGGTAACGGGGATGACGGTGGCCAGAGTCCGTTTTGAGGCTGCAAGCGGCCCTTAATCTCGACCACGCACGAGGTGACCAACACCGACCGGGCGCAAATGACCTCAAAGGGCCGCAATGCGACCGGATGCGAGGAAGTCACTGTGCTGGCGCTGATTGTCTATGACGGCGCTGTTTTGGGCGGCTCGCCACCAAGCAGCTAAGGCCGCCAAAGTTCGCGACACCAAATTTCCTCTTGGAAAACTCATCATACGCCGCCGCTAGTTTAGAATCGTATTGGTTAGCTCCATAGTTCGGGCCATTGTAAATTTCGCGAAGGCCGCCCAGTTGTGGCTGTTGAGATCGTCGGTTAGCCCCTTATGTCTGATAAAGCGTGCCATAAGTTCCACCTGGCCATCGATGCCAGACATTGCCCGATCGGCGAGATCCAGAGCACTCTCGTAGCCCAGCGCCTTCCAATGGGCTCCCATAACTTGGCCGAGACCCCAAGAACAAGATTGAAAGGCGGCTTCATCGTCGATCTGACGAAAGTTGCAGCAAGAAGCTCGTGACGAGCCTTCATATCTTGGGGTTCTATTGCTCCGGCCTTCGGATCCGCCAGCGTCGCCGCCACTGCGACCTCACGAGTCTGTCCACCGGTCAATCGCCAGAAATAGTGTCCTTCCCAGCGAATGGGCACAGACCCTCCATTAATGCATTACCCGCCGCTCTCGACCTAGCAGCCCCAAGCAGCGCGGCAGGCTCTATTCCCATGCCTTTGGCAACATTCTCGATTGCCGATCGTGCTGAGGGATCGAACATCTGCGTTATTTCATTTGCGGCAGCCTAGCACTCGGGCCTCTGGTCTAATAGCACCGCAAAGCTCCATGCTTCGTAGCGGCGGCGAGTTCGCTTTTCTCTCCCGTGAGCGGAAGTCTATCAGTGAAGTCAGTTGGTCCGAGTTCGCGCGAATGCACTAAATCGCTGCCGCGATAGCCGCTGCGCGGGGGTGCGCGATGGAGGGCTCGGTAGCCGGTTCAGAGAGCGGACAGTAGCGGGGTGGGGAGCCCCGCCCTGAGGAAGATCGAGGTCTTGGCACAACCTCACTCAGGAGAGGCTCCCCATGAGCACTGATACCACCGTCAGCCCGCTGCGCCAGCGCATGATCGAGGACATGGCTGGCCGCAAGCTGGGGCGGCATTCGCAGAGAAGCCACATCCACAGCTGCAGGCGGTTCGCCGCATTCCTGGGGCGCTCGCCCGACACGGCGACAGCCGACGACGTTCGCCGCTTCCAGCTGCACCTGGTCGAGAGCGGGCTGAGCATCTGCAATCGCAACCGGATCATGACCGGGGTGAGGTTTCTGTTCCGCGTCACGCTGCGGCGGCACGATCTCGCCGCCGAGGTCTACCACCTCAAGGAGCCGCAGAAGCTGCCGCTCGTCATGAGCCCGGAAGAGGCCAAGCGGCTGCTCGCCATGTCGGGCAATCTCAGGGTCCACGTCATGCTGGCGCTCGGCTATGGCTGCGGGCTGCGGGCGGGCGAGATCGTTCGGCTGCGAGCCGGCGACATCGACAGCGCGCAGATGATCATCCGCATCGTGCAGTCCAAGGGTCGCAACGGAGAAAACCTGGATTCTAATCGAGCATGAAATTGGTCCGGGCCCCCGCATTGGTCACGCGATGGCGTACGACGAAGCCCGCAAGCGCGTGGTGCTATTCGGCGGCCAGCCGGCCCAAGATCCGGCAAGCAAGCGCGAGACGTGGGAGCGACACGGCGCAATTTGGGCGCGCGTCACCGATACCGGCCCTGTACGCGCTATAACCATGCGATGACATACGACACCAAGCGAGTGATCGTCTTCGGAGGCGTTTCTGGAAATGAGATCAGTGGCGCGACGTGGCAATGGATGGCAAGCATTGGGCGCAGCGCTGTGACTTTGGTCCGGCGCCGCGCTCTTATCCGTCGACTGCCTACGACAGCACGCGCGGCCGAGTGGTGCTGTTGGCGGTCAAGACGCCCAGGGCCGTTACGGCGACACGTGGGAGGGCGGATACCCGGCACCAACACCTTCGTAGGCAATTGTGCCGCTACCGGCTGGATCATCAGGCAGGCCACCGCCCACCTCGGGATTATCCGCAGACCAGCAATTTCGTGAGAGCGATCCCAATTGCAGTCATGTAGACCTTCCTTCCAAGTTTTCCCGCCCCATCATTCGTCATGCCACTGCATTGCGTCGGGCCGCTTCGTGGAACCACTGCGCGCTGAGCTTTGGTGTGCGCTTCTGCGCTTCAATCCACGTAGATGTCCCGAACCGGTTCCCGAACCCGGCGTTCCACTGGAGGTTTTCCTGCGCGTCCAGTAGAAATAGCCATCGACCGGCACGCCGTCGGCGGTCGCCCGCTGGAGTTGGCTGAGCATTCCGCGGAGAAACATCACGCGGTCCGTGTCGTAGACGCGGCCGTCTTCGGCGACCACGTCCTCGCGGCGCAGCCGTTCTCTGTGATGTAGATCGATTTCGCTCCCCAAATTGACTGGAGTGGCGTGGCCCCCAATACAGGACCTCCGGGTCACATATGTGCCAGCCCGACTTCATTTTCAGCCATGTGGCTGCCTTCATGAGATCGTAGTGTCGCAGATAGTATGGGCGTCCAGTTGGGGAGTTTATCGAGCCGGACTTCTGCTAAATGGGATGGTCCGGGCGTGGATCGCCTTCGCGCTGACGTACGAGCTTGCTTGAAACAAAAGCCCCGGTCGGTGGCCGGGGCAGCTTCGATGCGGAAGGGCAGAGGCAAGCCCTCTTAGATTACCTTCGCAGAAAATGTTACCGCGCGATGACATCGCGATGACATGGTGACGAGGGAAGAAGGCCAGGCTTGGACTACATCCCTCCATGCGGCTTGCTCGTTGCGTGTGTGGCTTCGGCGTGGGTTGGCTCCCTTTAACTTGACTGCAGGAACCTTACGGCCCTTCGGGGGGTCACTTCATGGAGAAGCGCCATGAGAAGGCTCAAGTATCTGGCTGCTGCCGCAGCGATAGGCAGCCTCATAACCCTCGCGCAGACCAGTTCGGCAGGCTCGCTTACGGAGAAAGGCTCGACAATTCCGAGGGCACTGATCGTCTGGTTGACAAGGCGGGTGATCGCGCTCGCAAAGGTTACGGTCACAAGCGCTGGCACCGATATCATCCCCATCGGCGCTATTATCGTTGACACTATCGTTACTATTACGATGACTATCCGGGATACGATCCCTACTTCGGCTACTATCCCTATGGGTACTATCCCTATCCCCGCCCATACTACGGTGGGCCGTTTGTCGGCGGGCCGTTTATAAGCTTCGGCTTCGGCGTGGGTGGCTGAAAAGATCGTCGTGCGAAGCCTCGAGATCGTTACCGCCCCGGTAGCCATCGGACAGGAAATGCAGACCACCAGAGAGAACCGCCGGCTCGCCGCCGAGCCGCCGCCACCGGAACCACAGCCTGCGACGCAAGCCCTGTCACTTGAGCAGGAAATTTCGGTTCTCCAGCAGTTCGGCTACAGCGACCAAGATATTCTCGACTTGCCAACCGACCAGCGAACGCTCGCCGCCAATAGTGCCTTGGCGCAAGGCGTTCTGCCGGACCCTGCACTGGCCAAGCCTCCCGTCTCTGTTCCGATGGCGCCCCGGGGCGATGGCTCCAAGGCCGCTCGTCCTGTTCCGCGAAGCTTACCGGCCTGGCTGCGGAGACGTCGAGATCAAAGGACGTCCTCACAACACCGGTCGGCGGCCGAGGCGCAGGAACAGCTCGGTGCCCAAGCCCCACACGCCGTTGACCAACAGTGCGAAGGCCAAGATGCGCGCGTTCATCAATGTGCTGTCGATGCCCTTGAGCGGAGCGACCACCGCGACCGCCACTAATGACGGCAGGATGGCGCCGAACAGGAAGGCAAAGCCGAGCCTGCTGCCGCCTTTCAGTTTGGCGGCGAGAGCAGCCCAAGCAATCCCCCACAGCCCACCCCAAAAGGCCAGAGAGAGGACCTGCGGCACGCCGAACGGTTGGGTCGGCATCCAGACGTAGGAAAAATAGCTGCGAGCCCTACCTGGTTCAGCACGAACACTAACCCCTGATGGAACACCAACACGCTGAGCGCGCCGGCGATGAAGCCGCCGACGATCTGGTTTCTCGACAACAACGCCATGATCCCCACCTAAGCCCGCTGCGGCGTTACTGCGCGGCAGCAACCCCGACAGGGTCATCCATGAACGGAATCATCTGACTTGATCGGCCTCGTCGTGATCATTCTGGCCATTTTGTCTCTTGTAGGTTTGCGGTAGCTCTCAGGAGACCCACCACTATGACTATGACAGCCGATCTGGGCGGACCACGCGGTTCATCGGATTACTTTATCGATTTGGATTTCATCGATTGGGGCGCCATCTTCGCCGGAGCCATTTTGGCATCTGCCGTGGCTATCCTCTTCCTGGCATTCGGTTCGGCGTTGGGGCTGAGCCTTACTTCAGCCTACCCGTGGCGCGGTTTGCCTGCGACAGGGCTCGTCATTGCCGGGGCGTTGTGGGTCCTATGGGTGCAAGTGTCCTGCTTCTTCGCGGGCGGGTATCTGGCTGGCCGGCTGCGGCGCCGCGTCGATGCTGCGGCGACGCCCACGAGGTGGAGGTACGGGATGGAAGTCACGGGCTACTCGTCTGGGCACTCTGCTTGGTTGTTGGAGCGCTAATCACTGGGGCAGCCGTGTCTGGGGTAATTTCGCTTGGAGCCAGAGTGGCTAGTGGCGCAACTTCCCCCGCCGCGGAGCCGGCGGGCTACTATGTGGATGCTTTGCTGCGGCCGTCTGCTAACAGAGCCCTCGGCCACCGGGACGGACGCGCAGCCCACGACAGGCGGGACACCAACCGCGGCAGGTGCAGCCACCGCGGCGACAGACGCGGAGCGTCAGTCGATCGGCCGGATTTCGCGATGAATGCGGCTGGTACTTTCGATGCTGATGACAAGGCGTATGTCGCGCAGGTCGTCTCCGGCCACACGGGCCTTTCGCCGGAGGAAGCTTCGAAACGCGTTGACACTGTGATTGCCCAGGCCCGGGAAGCCGCCGAGGAGGCGCGCAAATATGGCATTGTCATCGCCTTTCTATACGCGGCATCTATGTTAGTCAGCGCGCTCGCCGCGTGGTGGTCCGCAACGGTCGGAGGCCGTCACCGCGACGGGAAAGCAGACTACAGCCACTTATTCGCGTCGCGGACCTAAACCTAAGGTCCATGGAAACGCAGATGATCATTCCGCGTCTCCATAGCCTGTAAAAGGTAGAAACTAGCAGCTAGAGAGCACCCTCATAGTTTCTGGCGATATCCGCAATGGCGGATGTAGTTGGCACATTCGGCTCCGGTGAAGGTAATCAGGGCAGCGGCAATGGCCTTGATGAGCGCGGTGACAGTTCTCGCGGCGGCTTTTCGCAAGATGGCTTTGAGCTTGGCGATCGCCTGCTCGATCGGATTGAGGTCCGGGCTGTAAGCCGGCAAATAGCGCACTCGTGCGCCTGTGGCTTCAATGGCTTGGCGAACGCCGACGACTTTGTGGCTGGCGAGGTTGTCGAGGACGACCATGTCGCCTGGTTGAAGAGTAAGCGTCCGGCGAACTACGCGGCTTGATCTACTGGGTTGACGGTGGCGGCCCAGTTCCAAGGCAGCAGCTCGGCGATACGATTGATGGGATGGTCGGCGATGCGGGCCAGGACGTCGCGCAGATAGGCTTCCGGGTCGAGGCCGTTGAGCTTGGCGGTTTCGATCAGCGAGTAGATGGCCGCGGCGCGTTCGCCGCCCACGTCTGATCCGGCGAACAGGTAATTCTTGCGGCCGAGGGCGACGCCGCGCAGCGCCCGCTCGGCGGCATTGTTGTCGATCTCCAGTGTGCCGTCGTCGAGGTAGCGGATGAGGGCACGCCAGCGGCCGAGGGCGTAGCGCATGGCGGAGGCGAGCTCGGATTTGGCCGATAGCTCTCTGCGCCGTCGCCTCGAGCCAGGTCCTGAGCTCATCGAGCAGCGGCCGGCTCGTTTCCCGCCGCCATCGCCGCCGCTCGTCGGGCGGCAGCCCGCGGATCTTGTCCTCGATGCCATAGAGGGCGCCGATGCGGTCGAGCGCTTCCTTGGCCACCGGCGAGCCTGGGCGGCAAGGATGTCGAAGAACTTGCGCCGGACATGGGCCCAGCAGGCCGCCTCCGTCACCCGGCCGCTTTCGAAGATGGCATTGAAGCCGGCATAGCCGTCGGCATGCAGAACGCCGGTGAAGCCCTTGAGATGACCGCGCGGATGCTCGCCCTTGCGATCCGGGGAATAGAAGTAGACGGCGCCGGGCGGCGCATTTGCCGCCATGCGGGCGCCCGTCGCGGACATAGGCCCACAACCGGCCCGTCTTGGTCTTGCCGAGCCCGGGCGCCAGCACCGGCACCGGGATATCATCGCCGTGCAGCACAGCCGATGCCAGGACGTCCTTACGCAGCGCCTCGACCAGAGGTTTGAGCAGCGCCGCCGACGGCCGACCCAGTCGGCCAAGCGTCGAGCGCTCGATCTCCACGCCCTCGCGGGCATAGATGCCGGCTCTGCCGGTAGAGCGGCAGATGATCGGCAGTATTTGGCCACCAGCACATGGGCCAGAAGCCCGGGGCCCGGACGGCCGCGCTCGATCGGCAGCGAGGGCATCGGCGCCTGGATGATGGTCTCGCAGCGCCGGCAGGAGTAGCTTCGGGCCGCACGTGCCGGATCACCTTGAACGAGGCCGGCACGTATTCCAGAACCTCGGTGACATCCTCGCCCAGATGACGAAGCTCGCCGCCGCAAGAGGGACAGGCGCAGGCCGAACGCATGGACCGTTTCCTGGCGCGGCAGATGTGCAGGCAGCGGCCGGCGCACCGGCTTTTTCCAGGATGGCCTGCACGACCGCCGGGCGTTCCACCGCATGGACCCCGTCGTCCTCGTGCAACTCATCGAGCGCCAACTCGAGCTGCTCGATCTCTCGTGCCAGCTTCTCCGAGGAGCGCCCGAACTGCAGCCGCTTCAGCCGGGCGATCCGCGCCTCGAGCTGGGCGATCCGCAGGCTCTTCGCTTTGACATCGCTCGCCAGTTCCCGCACCAGCGCCTGAAGCGCTTCGGCGTGTCCGTCGGCAGTGCCGCGAGATCGATGTCCATGCGCACAACGCTACGGCCTCTTGGATCGAGTCGAAGCTGCGCGCTTTGCCGCGAGTTCAACCCGCCGCAAGCTATCCCGCGAGCTCAGGCCGCCAGGTCCGCTGCGGCGCCCGCCAGTCGATGCCTTCGAGAAGATAGCCGAGCTGGGCCGGCGTGATCGTCACCGCCTCGCCGGCGCTCGACGGCCAGATGAACCGGCCGCGCTCCAGCCGCTTGGCAAACAGGCACATGCCCTGACCGTCATGCCACAAGCAGCTTGATCAGATGGCCGCGCCTGCCGCGGAACACGAACACGTGCCCGCCATGCGGATCGCGCTTCAGCGTCTCCTGGATCAGCCATCGCCAGGCCGTCGAAGCCCTTGCGCATGTCCGTATAGCCCGCTGCCAGCCATACCCGAACGCCGGAAGGTACCGGGATCATCGCTCTTCCAGTACCGCGATCACCCGCTTGAGCGCCGCCGCATCGACCCATGGCATCGACCCGGATGCGCCGGCCGCCGACAAGCTCGATCTCGATCAGCCCGCCGTGCGTCATCGTGGCGGGAGTTGTAACCGGCAGATGGTGCAGGCAGTGCTATCGGAACGAAGCGCGGTCTGGGACACCGGCTTCACCATCTTGCCGCCGCCGCCAAACTCCCGTCGCCAGCGGAACAGAAGGCTCGCCGCTACCCCGTGCTTGCGGGCGATAGAAGACACCGATGCTGCCGCCGTCTCCGCCACCATCGCCTCCTTCTCCGCCCGCGACCACTTGCGCCGCGTCTCAGCCACGATCGCAAAACGTCTCTCTTGGCTATGTCCAGACATAGGAACCGCACAGGTCTTGATTAGTGACCAAGGTCACATCAAGACTCCGATCTTCAGCAGAAGATCACCACAAACAAGGCGAGGTTCCCCGGACGCTTACGTTGAAGAGTTGGCGCGAGGACCTGCTCGACGTAGGCGCGAAAGCATTCGCCGTTCATTGGCCCGTCGAAGACACAGGGAGCAGTCAGGCCGCTTGGATCGCAGCGCTGCAACGAAGGTAACCGTCTTCCAGTGGCCGCGCGGAACGGCGGCGATCGAGCCGCTCACCGCGCCGGCTTCGGCCATAGCGGCGGGCCATGTCGGTGGCGGTCCCGGTTTCATCAATAAAGACCAGTTTTTCGGGAATTCAGAATTGCTCTGGCTGGCCATCCAGTCGCGACGCGCCTGGGCAATGTCTGGGCGTTCCTGCTCGGCGGCATGTTGCGACTTTTTTTGCGCGTCAAACCGAGATGTTTGAGCCGGTTCGACAGGCAGCCCGTGCTCACCTTGATTGCCCACTCGTCGAGCAGCCAAGCCTGAAGCTCAGCCAGCGTGGCGTCCGGCGTCGCCTGGATCTTCTCGCGCAACGCCTCGTCGTGAACGGCGAGCTTCGGCTTCGGGCCGCGGCCCAAAAGCCGCGCCGACGTCTCTCCCGTGGTCCGCCGGCGGATAAGAGCCTTGTAGATGTACGAAACGCTGACCCCCAAAACATCCGCCAATTCGTACACCGGATTGCCCTCGTCCACCGCACGCAGCACTCGGTCGCGCAAATCTTGAGAGTACGGCCTGCCCATCGCGATCCCCCCTTTGCTTGCCGAGAACCGTGAATTCAAAATTCAATTGATTTGGGAAGCCCCTTCGATTCCACTGACGCTAACAGCGCTCTAATTGAAAATATTGGCAGAATTCCATTTCAAGCGATCGCCCGGAAGCTATCCCCGGGGCTTTCCTCCATCAGCTGCCTTAAACGCGTCAGCCCCTCCCTCAGTGCCTCGCGCGAACGTACTGCCCCGATGCAGACCCTGACCGCATGGTCCGCCTCCGACTGAAAGCCGCCGATCGCGAACGCCATGCCGGGCGTCACCTTGATGCCCCGCGCTTCAGCGGCCGCGGCAAACTCAACTGCCCGCCACTGCCGAGGCAGCGGCAGCCAGAAGAACAGGGAGCCCGGCGACGTTTGTATTTCGACGCCGGCAAAAACCGCGCTCACGACCGCCTGACGCCCCGCAAGCTCCATCCGGATGTCCTTGAGCACGCCCTCCATGGTGCCGCTGGCGGCCCAGTATCGCGCCACTTCAATGGCGAGACTGGTGGTGCGTGCTCCCGCGACCATCTGTTGTCTTGCGATCGCATCGGCCATGCCGACCGGCGTGGCGAGAAACCCGCACCTGAAGACCCGGGGCCACGGCCTTGGACAGGCTGGAAATGTAGTAGCAGCGTTCGGGCGCGAGGGAGAACAGGACCGGAGGCTGCGGTTCCGGCGCAAGCAGGCGAAAGATATCGTCCTCGATGATCGTCAGGTCGTGACGGCGCGCGAGCTCGACGATGGCATGTCGGCGTTCCTCCGGCAGGGTGACGCTCAACGGATTGTGCAGGGTGGGCACGAGATACAGAAACTTCGCATTGCCGTGGCTGCACGCCCGCTCGATGGAACTGACAACAATGCCGACACCATCCATTTGCAGCGGATGCAGTTTGAGACCGAGCATGCGCGCGAGCGGCTGGATGGTAGGGTAGGTCAGGGGCTCAACCAGGACATCGTCCCCCGCGCGCGCCACTCCCGCCAGACACGCCACGAGGGCTCCGTGGCCGCCCGCCGCCAGGACCACCTGATTCACCGACGACTTCCACTCCGCATTTGGCGAGCCACGAGGCGCCCATGCGCCGCTGCTCCGGTGTTCCGCCCGGCGGTGCGTAATCGAGCAGAGCGAGGCGGTCGGCGTCTCGAGCAACCTCCATCAACGCGGCATCGAAATGCGAATGCGATGCCACCCGGGGAGGGGTTGCCACATACATGTTGCCGGTCCCGCGGTCCGCAGAGGGCACGATCGGCGTGGCCGAGTGAGCGTGGCGCCGGCCCTCTGAGAAAGCTGCCGCGCCCGACTTCGCCAACCAGCAACCCTCGTCGAGCCGCTTCCTGGTACCCCGGGTTATCGTCCCGACGGTTACGCCCAATCGCCAGGCAAGGTCGCGGTGGGGGGGCAGCCGATCGCCTGGGCTGAGCTTGCCGGCCTCGAGATCGGCGGCAATCGCATCGGCCAAGGCCTTATAACGCGGCCGATCGCGGGCCAGCTCAGGGATCCAGATTGTCATGGTGACAATCTAGCAATTGACGCACACAATCGCAAGAAATACAATGCGAACATAGCAACTAACCTCAGTAAAAACTGCAATTGATTGTACCGATACAATGCGGAGCCTGATCATGCGAGAATATACAGCCTTTGAGGCTCAAAGCCTGGGCGGTACCTCTGTCCTGGGCCGGATCCAGCGCGCGTTCTCCAATTGGCGAAAGCGCCGCAAACTGCGGCAGTTGCTCGACCTTGACGACTACATGCTGTCCGACATCGGACTGACGCGGCTGGAGGTCATTTCCGCCATGCACCTTGCATGGTCGATCGATCCCGTTCGCGAACTCGAGCGCGTCAGCAGGCAATCCGCAAGAAGAGGCCTTCGCTCCCGCTGACCTTTCAGCAACCGGGCCTTTCCGGCGCCGCAAAATGGTCAGTTGACCAGAAAATACGAAATCGTGGTCACCACGCGCACTTTCTTGTCGATCTGCTTCTCCGGCCGATCGTTGGGGATTTCAACCGCCGGGTTGACTTCGACGATGCCCTGATTGGCGCTCTGGATATCGCCGACCTTGGCCCCCAATTCGACGGCAAACTTTTCCGCCGCCTCGCGGGCCCGTTTCGTCGCCTCGGTCAGCATTTCACCTTTGAGGTCGGCGATATTCGTGAAAACGAAGGACGGGCCGGCATTGTAGGCGTCGGAGGAGAACACGACGCCCGACTTGATCAGGTCGCCGACCGATCGCGAAGCATCGGCAAGCTTCTGAACTTCCGCCGACCGCACGAGCATGTCCTCGGTCAGCACGAAGCGGAGCTCCTGGGGCACTTGTTGAGCGTTGTAGCCGGCGAACCGATCCTCAACCTGAATGTTCTGAACCTGGTAGTCGGCGGGCGCGAATCCTTTGGCGGCGAGATAGGACTTGACGCTGGCTTGCGAGGTCTCGAGCGACTGTCGCGCCGCCTCGAGGCTCGCCCCCGTGGCGACGAACCGGATCGGCCAGAAGCCGAGGTTGGCTTTCACCTCGCGCTCCGAAAGGCCCTTTACGGTAACGACGCGAAAGCCAAGCCGGCTCTTGATCAATGCCTGGCCGGCAAGGTAGCCGGCGGCTGCGACGCCGAGGGCGAGTATCGCTGCGGAAATCACGCGCGCGATCGATGACATGGGCTGAGCTCCGGATTGGCGGGCGCCGGTGCTTGCCACGCCGCAGTACCTTTGACAAGCCGTGCCGCACTTACTACGCGCGGCCGCTTCTGCTATGCAGCGTTTGCCTGAGAGGAGGGCGCGACCATGAACAAGCCGCAAAAGCACACAGGCGACGGCGCCTGGCAGCCGACGCCCAACAATCTCGAACCCTTCTTCATGCCGTTTACGCCGAACCGCGCCTTCAAGAAGCGCCCGCGGCTGATCGCCCGCGCCAAGGACATGCACTACTACGACATGGCCGGCCGTGCGGTTCTCGATGCCACCGCAGGCCTGTGGTGTGTCGAATGCTGGCCACTGCCGCCGGCCTATCGTCGAGGCGATTCAGAAGCAGGCCGCCGAGCTCGACTTCAGCCCGACGTTTCAGTTCGGCCACCCGAAGATCTTCGAACTGGCCTCGCGCCTGGCGACGTTGGCGCCAGGCGATCTCAACTATGCATTTTTCTGCAACTCCGGCTCAGAGGCTGCCGACAGCGCTTTGAAGATCGCTCTCGCCTACCACCGGGCCAAAGGTGAGGGTCACCGTCTGCGCATGATCGGGCGCGAGCGCGCCTACCATGGCGTGGGCTTTGGCGGCATATCGGTTGGCGGCATGGTGGCCAACCGCAAGTGGTTCGGTCCCTTGCTGCCGGGCGCCGATCATCTTCCGCACACCTACGTCAGGGACAAACAAGCCTTCGCCAAAGGTGAGCCCGAATGGGGCGCCCACCTTGCCGATGATCTTGAAAGGCTGGTGCAGCTTCATGATGCATCGACGATCGCCGCGGTCATCGTCGAGCCGATGGCGGGATCAACTGGCGTGCTCGCGCCCCCCAGGGGCTATCTGAAACGGCTGCGCGAAATCTGCGACCGGCACGGCATTCTCCTGATCTTCGATGAAGTCATCACCGCGTTCGGACGCCTCGGATACACCTTTGCCGCCGAGCGCTTCGGAGTTGTTCCCGACCTGATCACTTTCGCCAAAGGCGTAACTTCGGGCGCCATCCCGATGGGTGGGGTCATGGTGCGTCAGCACGTTTACGATGCCTTCAGGACGAGTGCCGATCATGTCATCGAGCTCTTCCACGGCTACACCTACAGCGGTCACCCGATGGCCGCCGCCGCCGGGCTCGCCAGCCTCGAACTCTACAAGGAGGAAGGTCTCTACGACCGCGTGCTGGCAATCGAAGGCAAATGGGCCGATGCCGCGATGTCGCTGAAGGGGCATTCGCTCGTTGAGGATGTCCGCACCATCGGTCTCGTTTGTGGCATCGATCTGGCGCCCATTGCCGCGGCACCAGGCAAGCGGGCGTACCTGGCGATGGAGGCGGGCTTCCACGATCATGACATCATGCTCAGGATTACCGGCGACACGATCGCCCTGTCCCCGCCGCTGATCGTTTCCGAACAGCAGATCGAGGAAATTTTCGTCAGGAAGCTTCCCGCCGTCTTCAACGCGGTCAGCTAGGAGCGTTAACGATTCCTTAACCTTGTCGTTGTCAGGCGGCCCGGGAGGAATTAGTCTTGGTCACAAGCCGTTAGGTTCAGACTGAACCGGTTGGCAGCCAGGCGTCGTGGTCTGAAATCTTCGTCGTGGAAGTGCACCTCGGGCTTGACCTGCCCGGTGAGGTCGGATGCGGTTCGTGGGTGTTCATGAGTAGGTCGCAGCTACTGCTGACTGTCGTTCTGGGCATCGCTTGCCTGGCGATCATCGGATTCTGCATCTGGTCGGTGATGCGGGGCGGGCCGACGGAGCTCATTCTCGGCGCCGCGGTTGTGACTTTGGGTTTGGCCCAGCTGGTTTCCTTCACTGCGCGCGACGCCACGATGGCTGCTGAGCTGCGCCGGGTAAGCGATGTGATGAGCGCGTACAGCACCCTTGCCCGCGAAGTGCATTCGGTTTCCCAGCGTCTCGACGCTCTCGAATCCGGCGACATGGCACGGCTTCCGCACCACCGCCAGCAGTGGCGGCAGCCAGCCTTCACTCCGCCGCCAGAACGACGCAGCATTGCCAACGGCACCCGCGAGGCCGGAGCCGGCAGTCTCGATCCTTTGCCGGCCAGGGCGCTCACCAATGGCAGCGCCCACGTCGAGGCGCCGCCTCCACCTCCGCCCAGTACCGGCAGGATCGGAGAGGAGGAGCGTTTCGACCTCTATCTTGAGCCGATTGTGCAGATCGAAGACGGTTCGACCCGCCACTATCGGGCGAGCTTGTCGCTGCGGATGGCGGACGGCACGCGCGTCGGGATGGAAACCATCCAGCATCAGGCAACCACGAGCCGGCCTGATGCCGATGCTGGACATTCTCACCATAACCCGGGCCATGTCGGTTCTGCGCAAGCTCATGCAACGTCAGCGCGGCGTCAGCATTTTCTGCACGGCCTCGACGGCAGCGCTGGCCGATACCGATTTCATTGCCCGCCTCAACCGCCTGATCGTCGACAACCAGCGACGTGGCGCGCGCCTTGGTGGTGGCGTTGGGGCAGCCGGATCTCGGTGCACTGTCGCCCGGGGTCAGGAAGGTCTCGCCAGGCTTGCCGAGCAGGGGGTCGCTTTGTGTCTGACTGATGCCGATGGCCAGGGTGTGGAGGCGCGCGCCTTGCGCGATCTGGGTTTCCGCTTCGTGGCGATGGACATCATGACGCTCGCCAACAGCAGTTCGAAGCAGGCGGACGATACGGTCGCCGCATTTGTGCGCGATGCATCGCTCCACAACCTGAAAGTCATAGCTTCGAATGTGGCGACGCGCACGGAACTTGCGGCCATAACCACCCGGGCGGGCCTTGGCTTTGGGCCGCTGTTCTCGCCGCCTCGATTGGTACGCCACGATCTCACCGGCCAGGTAGCCTCCGCAGCCGCCTGAACGCGAAGCGATTGTGCTCGGATTGTCCCGCCCCGGCGTTCTCGTCGCCAAGGTGACCCCGGTCAGGTGCCGATGTTGATCGTTGCGGGTGAAAGCCGCGGTCCCGGCGGAGGCTCGGCGCGGCGTCGTCGCAATTGGCAACTTTGATGGCGTTCATCGCGGCCATCAGGCGCTGCTGGCAGGCTGCCGAGCGTCAGGCGCGACAAAGCGGCGCGCCCTTCGGCATGGTAACCTTCGAGCCGCATCCGCGAACTTTCTTCCGCCCCGATCAGCCGCTGTTCCGACTGAGTCCCGCAGCCGCTCAAGGAGCGGCTCAGCGCGGGCGCTGGGTGCGGACTTCCTGGTCGTGCTGGGTTTCGATCGCGCCTTTGCTCAGCTCGAGGCTGGAGAATTCATATCCAGATACATCGTCGACCGGCTGGCAGCGGTTCATGTCGTAACCGGCTACGATTTCCACTTCGGACACGGCCGCAAGGGCAATCCCGAAACACTTCATCGCCTCGCAGAGGGACGGTTCAGCGTGACGATCGTGGATCAGGTCACCGATGACGACGGCCAGGCTCCGTTTTCTTCAAGCGCGATCCGCAACGATCTTCGCCACGGCCGGGTTGTGGAGGCGGCGTACAGCCTCGGCTACTGGTGGCAGTTGACCGGTGAGGTGGTCAGGGGCGATGGCCGTGGCGCGCGCCATCGGGTTTCCGACCGCCAATATCAGTCTCGACCCCGCCACCGAGCCTCTCGACGGCATCTATGCAGTCCGCGTCCGCCACGCCGGCCAAAGCTATGATGGCGCCGGCTACATCGGTGCTCGCCCGACGTTTGCCGGCGGACGGAAATTCCTCGAGGTTCATCTGTTCGATTTTTCCGGCGACCTCTACGGCCAGGTGATCGACGTGCTGTTCATCGACCTGATCAGGCCGGATATGAAGTTTGATTCCGTCGCGGGTCTCGTCGATCGGATGCGCCAGGATTGCCGCGAGGCAGCCCGCCGGCTGGCTGCCGTGGCGGCCTCCGATCCGATGTCCGGCTTCGTCATCGGCCGGCTGCAGGCCCGCGGCGCGCTTTAATCTTGAAGCGCTCTTTTCTTGGATGCAGCAGCCGATGCAGGTGGACGATGAAGTAGCGCATTTGCGCGTTGTCGATGGTTTCGCGCGCCTTGGTAAGCCAGGCCTTTTCCGCTTCGGCATAGTTCGGATAGATGCCTACGATATCGAGCGCGCTGACGTCGCGGAAGTCGACGCCGCTCAGGTCCGTCAATTCTCCGCCGAAAACCAGGTGCAACAGTTGCGCTGGTTTGCCAGGATTGGCCTTGCTCATGGCGTTGCTGCCGTCAGTTCGCAGTGATGGGCCCGTGCGCCAGCATGGCCGCGTGCACGGCCGGCGTCGCCGCTATGAAGCCGCTCTGCCGCCAGTGCGGAGCCTGATAGCGCAGCAAAGTGCCGGCCAGATCGCTCATCTTGCCCCCGGCCTCGCAAAGGATGAGGTCAGCCGCCGCCAGGTCCCAGTCGCTTTTGTAAGTGAGGGCCAGCGCCGCATCGGCGACGCCTCTGGCCACCGCGCAGATGCGCAGGGCGAGCGATGCCAGCGGCCTGGCGTCCAGCGGGGGCAGAGGTACTTTCCATCGGCCCGGCAACAAAGAGGCTCTGCTGGCGAGCACGACGGCAGCCTCCAGCAGTTCTCTGCCGCTGACCCTGATCGCCGCTCCGTTCAATGTCGCGCCCGCCGTTCTTGCGGCGGCATAGGTTTGTTGCAGCGCCGGTGCATGTACAACCGCCACCGTTGGTCGGCCGAACTCCACGACCGCCACGCAAATCGCCCACTGCACCTCCCGGGCGAGAAAGGATCGCGTGCCGTCGATCGGGTCGACGACCCAGCACGCCTGGTCGGACGAAACGGCTCGTGCTTGCGATTCCTCGGACAACCAGCCGTAGGCTGGCCGCGCCGACCGCAGCCGGTGCATGAGCATGCGGTCGACTGCGTGATCGGCTTCGCTCACCGGCGTACCGTCGGTCTTGCGCCAGTGCCTGGTGTCCCGGTTGAGGTGCTCGAGCGCCAGTTGCCCGGCCTCCCTCACGTTTTCCAGCGCAAGCTCGAGATCGGCCACGGCGCAGGCTTGCGGGTCACGTGCCGGCAACGGTCATTCCTTCAATGCTGCAGGTGGGCGCGTTCGTGCTGCCCTTGAATTCAAGGTCATTTGCGCAGCCGAGCGCACCGAACATTGCCCTGAGATTTCCGGCAATGGTTATTTCGCTGACCGGGTAGCTCAGGTTGCCGTTCTCGATCCACAGGCCGCTGGCGCCGCGACTGTAGTCGCCGGTAACCCCGTTCACTCCCATGCCGAGGAGCTCGGTCACGTACAGACCTTGCTTGATTTCGGAAATCATCTCGGCGGGAGACCTGGACCCTGGAACCAGGTACAGATTGGATGATGACGGCGAGGGCGCGCCGCCGGTCGAGCGTGCCGCGTGGCCAGTCGGCTGCAGGTTGAGTTGCCGGGCCGAGCGCGCATCGAGCATCCAGCTCGCGAGAATGCCGTCGGCAACCAGGGTCTTTCGCGCCACCGCGACACCCTCGGCATCGAACGGTCGCGAGGCTACCCCGCGGCGCATCAGCGGATCGTCCACGATCACGATGCCGGGCCTGAACAAGGGCTTTGACATCATGTCCTTAAGAAAGCTCGTGCCGCGCGCGACCGAAGTGCCGGATATCGCCCCTGCGAGGTGTCCGAGCAGTGATGCCGCAGACCCGCGGCTCGTAGATGATCGGCAGGGCTTGCGAAACGATTTTGCGCGGCTTGCGCCTGCGCACCGCGCGCTCGCCTGCTTCGCGCCCGATTTCGCTGGCGGATTTGAGGTCGGCAAGGTGGACCGCGGAGCTGTAGGCGTAGTCGCGCTCCATTCCGCCATCGCTGCCGGCGATGACCGATACGGAAAAACCGCTGCCCGTGCGCCGATAGGCGCGGAGAAATCCCGAACTCGTTCCGAGCGCAACATGCCGGCGGCTGGTTGAAGCTCCCGCGCCCGCACTCTTGCTGACCCCGCGAACCGCCAGCGCCGCCGCTTCGGCAGCGCACGCCAGTGCAAGCAACTGCTGCTCGTCGGCCTCAACACTGTCGGCGAGATCGAGATCGGGCACGTCTTTAGCGAGGCAGGAGGGGTCCGCCAGGCCAGCAAACGGGTCGGCGGGGGCAAGGCGGGCCATGGCGACGGCGCGCTCGGCAGCCTTGGCGATCGTTTCCGGGTCGAGTTTGCTGGTCGATACGATGGCCTGGGACTTTCCCACAAACACCCTGAGACCGAGGTCCTGGCCTTCCGACCTTTCGAGCTTTTCCGTCTTTCCTTCGCGGACCGAAATTTCGAGCGACTGACCGGCGATGAGAATCGCGTCGGCCGCCTCGGCGCCGGCACGCTTGGCAGCCGCGAGGCTCGCGGCGACGATGTCGCTTATCTCAGGCACCGGTCACTTCTCCAGCCAGGAGGGCTGCGACGAGCGAGCCGGCGAATATGACAAGGCCGAAATCGCGGTTGGAACGAAACACTTCCAGGCAATTTTCCGGGTCATGGATGTCGAGCCGGCGGATTTGCCATGCGGCGTGGAGGGCGGCGGCGCCGACTGCGGCGTAAAACGCGACGCCTGCGCCCGCCGTCCAGCCCGCGACTCCAATCAGGACCAGCGATGCTGCGAAGAACAGGATGAGCCAGGTCCGGGTCGCCTCACCAAATTTCAAAGCTGTTGATTTTACGCCGATCAGGATGTCGTCCTCCTTGTCCTGATGTGCATAGATGGTGTCGTAGGCCAGCGTCCAGAAGATGCCTCCCGCGTAAAGCAGGGCGGCGGCCGTCGCGACGGCGCCGATCGACCGCGGCCCAACCGAGCAGCGCCCCCCAATTGAACGCCAGACCCAGAAACAGCTGCGGCCAGTAGGTGATCCGCTTCATGAACGGGTAGATGCGCGACCAGAAGAAGCGAGGCCGCTCCGAGGAACATCGGCAAACGTGTTGAATTGCACCAGGATCAATGAGCGCACCGAGGAGCTGCGCCGCGAGAAAGACCGCAGCGCCGGCAAGCGTGACCTGTCCGCTGGCGATCGGCCGCAGCCGTGTACGCTCCACCTGGGCATCGAGCTTGCGGTCGACGATATCGTTGAAGGTGCAGCCGGCGCCGCGCATCAGGATGGCGCCGATGACGAACAGCGCGAGCAGCTTCATATCCGGCCATCCGCCGCCCCGCGGTCACTTGGGCGAGCGAGATCGCCCACCAGCCGGGCAGAAGGAGCAACCACCAGCCGACCGGTCGTTCAAGCCGTGCCAGACGCGCATATGGCCGGACGCGCCGCGGCAACCGGCGATCGGCCCAATGCCGGTGAACGGCGTCGGCGACCGGCCTGTCGAGCGGCGCGTGTTCGGTCATGTCGGGTTGTTAGCGTGATTGCCGCGGCGCCGCAAACCGTCGCTTCCCGGTGCTGGATCGCCGATGACGAGAAATGATCTAGCTTGCGGCAATAGTGCCGCAATGCCGAACACAAGGGACTGGCTGCGCACGCCACGGCTCTACGTCACCGCTACGCTGAAAAGCGGCAGCGAAGTCCGTCTTGCCGGCGATCAGGCGCACTACCTGCTGCATGTCAGGAGAGTGAAGGGGGGCGAGCATTTTCGGTTGTTCAACGGCGTGGACGGAGAATGGAGTTGCACCATCACCGGCCTCGGCAAGCGCCATGTCTACGCTGCGCTGCGAGGAGCGTTTGCGGGCTCCCGCTCCTCCTCCCGACATCGATTATCTGTTCGCCCCGCTCAAGAGCGCGCGGCTGGACTATCTTGCGCAGAAATCGACCGAGATGGGAGTGCGCCGGCTGCGGCCGGTGCTCACCGCCCGGACGGTCGCGGCGCGCGTGAACCTCGATCGCCTGCGGTCGAATGTGATCGAAGCCGCCGAACAGTGCAATCTCGTGTGGCTGCCGGAAGTCGCCGAACCGGCCAGCCTGCGCCAGATCCTGGCGTGACTGGGATGGCGAGCGGCGGCTCGTCTATTGCGATGAGCACGCCCCGGTCGCCAGCCCGATCACGGCGCTTCGTTCGGCGGCCGCGGGACCTTTGGCCGTTTTTGTGGGTCCGGAAGGAGGCTTGGCTCCGGACGAGCAGGACCTGCTGCGCGCGCTCCCGTTCGTGACGCCGATTTCGCTCGGGCCGCGGGTCCTGCGCGCCGATACCGCAGCCGTTGCCGCCCTCGGCTATTGTGCAGAGCGTTCTGGGCGACTGGCGTTGACATGCTTCCTTATGTTTTGCTTGCCGCACGAACAACGGGTCCTTACAGAAACTCGCTCCCAACGGGCAGGCCTTCCGCGCCGCGAAGGACCGCCTCAGCCAGCTCCTGGAGATGCCGAGGGTCCCTGACTTGAGCGTACCCACCCAAGATACGCCTGATGCCCGCGCGCTGATTGACGATCGCCGTCAGCTCGTTGACTTCATTGCGTCGGGCGCGCGGCCGCATGCCGCTTGGCGCATCGGCACCGAGCACGAGAAATTTCCGTTTCTGACCGATACGCTTGCTCCGGTCCCCTATGACGGCAAGCGCTCGATCAAGGCGCTTCTTGAAGGCCTGCGCGATCGTTTCGGCTGGTCGCCGGTGGAGGAGCAGTCGCATCTCATCGGTCTGACCGATCCGAGCGGCGCCGGATCGATTTCGCTCGAGCCCGGCGGACAATTCGAACTGTCCGGCGCGCCGCTCGAAACGCTCCACGACACCTGCGAGGAGGTGCACAATCACCTGGCCCAGGTACGCGAGGTCGGCGATGTGCTCGGTATCGGATTTCTGGGTCTGGGCGTATCGCCCAAATGGACGCGTGCCGAAATTCCAATGATGCCCAAGGGGCGCTATCGGATCATGGCCCCCTACATGGACCGCAAGGGCAAGCTCGGGCGCGACATGATGTTCCGCTCCTGTACGGTTCAGGTCAATCTCGATTTCTCGTCCGAAGCCGACATGGTGAAAAAGCTGCGCGTTGGCCTCGCGCTGCAGCCGGTCATCACCGCGATCTTCGCCAACTCACCCTTCCTGGAAGGCCGGCTTAACGGTTTCAAGACGTTCCGCGCCGAAATCTGGCGCGATACCGATCCCGACCGCACCGGCCTGCTTCCGTTTGCATTCGAAAGCGGCATGGGGTTCGAGCGCTACGTCGACTATGCGCTCGGCGTGCCGATGTATTTTGTCTATCGCGACGGCCATTACCACGACGTGGCCGGCGCAAGCTTCAAGGACTTTCTCGCCGGCAGGCTTGCCCAGCTGCCGGGCCAACGGCCCACCGTGCAAGGACTGGTCCGACCATCTGACGACGATCTTTCCCGAAGTGCGGTTGAAGAAATATCCTCGAGATGCGCGGCGCTGATTTAGGTCCATGGCGGGGCCTGTGCGCGCTGCCTGCCGTATGGGTCGGGCTTCTCTATGACCAGGCTGCCCTCGACGGCGCCTGGGACCTGGTGAAGGGAGTGGACGGCCGACTCAGCGGGAGGAGCTGCGCGCCGCCGTGCCTCGCCAGGCCTTGGCGGCCCGCATCGGTGGCCGCAGCGTTCGCGATGTGGCCGCGCGATGTGCTGAAGCTGTCACGCGCCGGTCTCGTGAGGCGCTCGCTCAAGGGCTCGCGCGGGCGTGATGAAAGTTTCTTTCTCGACGTGCTCGATGATATCGTCGCCAGGGATCGCACCCGTGCCGAAGATCTGGTGGACTCTGTTCAATCACGCAATGGGGCGGCGACATCGATCGCGTGTTTCGCGACTTCGCCTACTGAACTGCAGCCCGACGCAGACTGCCCGAAAATCCGGCGTCATCCTCCAACGAGGTCGCGAAACATGTCCTCGATTGTCGGCTGCCGGCGCCGCCGGCGCCGCGAATAACCCGTGCTTCGGCTGTAACCGGTACGTCGGTAGGAGGAGCGCCGCCTTCGCCGGGGCGACAGCCGGTTCATGACCGCGCGGGCCATGCCGGCGCCGATCGCCGCAACCAGGACCGACAGAATGCCGCCTCCTGACCGCGAAGGCGCCGTCGCGCCGGGCGTTTCGATTGCCGCGCCGGTTTCCCCATCGACATCGGGCTCGGCAAGTTCCTTATGCCGGTTGGCCAGCACTGCGAGAACGAGTGCTGCAGCCACCGGCATCAGGGCGAGTGTTGCCCTCTCGTCAAGTCGCAGGGCTTTCGCGGTGGCGCGCGCCTCATCAAGAGCCGCCTTTTCCGAGCCGTAGGCACTGACCAGCACCGCGCGGCCGTCCTCTTGCGTATCAGCGCTGCCCGGATCGGCGTCGATGAGCAGATCGCCCTCATCGTCATCAAGCCGGTCGAGAAGCTCCTTGAAGCGTTCTGGATCGCGCGCGGTTTCCTGCATCCGGGCGGCGATTGCCGGGCAAAGACCGCTCAACGCCTTCCGGCAATCGCTGCCGGACAGTCCCGCAAGCGGTGCCAGCCTTTCGAAGAGGGTACCGCCCTGGGCGGCGTCGAGCGCCTCGATGATCGTCATCCGGCAGCCGCCATCCGGGCCGCCGGCTTCATGCCGCCGTCCCGCCGACCGTGATGCGGTCCAGGCGCAAGGTCGGCTGGCCGACGCCGACGGGAACTCCCTGTCCGTTTTTGCCGCAGGTCCCGATGCCGGAATCGAGCTTCGAATCGTTGCCGACCATGGAAATGCGCTTGAGCGCGTCGGCGCCGCTGCCGATGATCATGGCGCCCTTGACCGGTGCGCCGATTTTGCCGTTCTCGAGCTTGTAGGCCTCGGTGCAGTTGAAACACGAACTTGCCGCTGGTGATGTCGACCTGGCCGCCGCCAAAATTCACCGCGTACAGGCCCGAACGGACGGATCCAAGAATCTCCTGGGGATCGTGTTGGCCGTCGAGCATTATCGTGTTGGTCATGCGCGGCATCGGCGCATGGGCAAAAGATTGACGTCGGCCGTTGCCTGTCGGCTGGACCCCCATCAGCCGGGCGTTGAGCCTGTCCTGCATGAAGCCGACGAGAATGCCGTTCTCGATCAGCACCGTCCGATTGCTGGGCGTTCCCTCGTCGTCGATCGACAGCGAGCCGCGCCGGTCATTTATCGTGCCGTCGTCAACGACGGTAACCGCGCCCGCCGCGATGCGTTTGCCCATCAGTTCGGTGAAGACACTGGTTTTCTTGCGGTTGAAGTCACCCTCCAGGCCGTGCCCGATCGCCTCATGGAGCAGGATGCCTGGCCATCCGGGACCAAGCACAACGTCCATTTCTCCGGCCGGCGCGGCAACTGCGCTGAGCGACACCAGGCTTTGCCGCAACGCCTCGCGCACCGCAAACTGCCAGCGCTCTGCGCTCAGGAGATCGCTGTAGCCAGCCCGTCCGCCATAGCCATGGCTGCCGCTTTCCTGACGCGAGCCCTCGGCCGTCACGACACTGACGTTGAAGCGCACCAGCGGCCGCATGTCGCGCCCCACGAATCCGTCGGGTCGCACGACCTCGACGAACTGCCACTCACCACTCAGGGATATCGAAACCTGCTTGATCCTGGGATCGAGCGAGCGCGCAAAGGCATCGGCTTCCGTGAGCAGGGCGACCTTGCGGGCAAACGGAAGCTCGTCGATGGGATTGCGGTCGGTATAGCGCTTTTGATTCGTCTTTTGCGGCGGCAGGGCAAGACTTCCGCCGGTTTGTCTGATGGAACGGACCGTTTCTCCGGCCCGCTTCAGCGCCTCTTCGGATACCTCGCTGCTGTGTGCGTAGCCGGTTGTTTCGCCCATGGTGGCTCTGAGACCGAACCCTTCGCTTGTGTCGAATGAGGCATTCTTCAGTTGCCCGTCATCGAATACGAGGGCTTCCGACTGGCGGTATTCGAGAAAGAGTTCACCGTCGTCCGTGCCGCTGAGCGCCCCGGCGGCAATTTTTCCCGCTCGGTCACGGTCAAGATCCGGGAGCAAACTTGGGTTGGTCATGTCGGTATCGCTTAAGACGAGGGGCCGGTATGGGCCCAATGTAGGCGCTCTCACGGCCGGTGCCCAGACCGGGACGGCTACTGGCTGTCGAGCGTCTCGAGTGCCTTGCCGAAGCCCTTGAGCGAAATCTTCATCGGCAAACCCGCTCCGGGTCCCTGATACACTATGAAGTTGGCGGCTTCGCCCTTGACCATCTTGTCGAGCGTCTCGGGTGAGGCTTCGGCGATGGCGACGCAGAACTGGGGCAGGCAGCGGCTGAACGGCACGCGGCTGATCGGACTTCCGTCAATCTCAAGCGCCACGCCGGTCGGCAGATAGACGCCGATGGGCGCCAGAAGCCGCATCTGGGTCTGCGTCTTGTCGCCCTGTCTTGCCCTGGCAATGAACAGCGACAGGCCGATCTGCGGGACCTTTTCGCTGCGCGTCGTCTGCGTCATGCCGCACACCCGTTTGGATGCATCGGCTGCTTCCGGCTGCTCGGCTGCTGGTGGCTCGGCTGCTTCCGGCTGCTCGGCCGCGGGAGCAGCGGCCTCGCTGTCGGACTTGCCGGACGTGTTCGCCGCCGCCGGTCTTCGCCGGCGCCGGAGCGCTCTTGTCGGAGCGCTCTTTTTGCGCGCCCGCGGTGTCTCGCACTGCACCTTCCAGTCCTCGAACGTCGCGATCGTTTCGGCGGGTGTACCACCTTGGCCGCTGTTCCTTGCCCGGCGGGCCGAACGCAGGCTTCTTGGCCTGGGCGCCCTTCTGCGTCTTGGTTTGAGTCTGGGCTTGCGCAAAATCCGTCGGCGGCAGGTTCAAGCCGGCGAACACGGGAATCATCACCGCCAGGCGGAGGAACAGACCAAATCTCTTGCTCACGATCTTCGTCGCTCCATTTCTTCGCCGCAAGGCTTAGCCAACCTTGCTGGTGTTGGTGAAGCAGAACTTCGAGTTGCGCTACGATTGTTGTGTCAAATAGTCGCTGATGTCGCTCGTTCTGTCGCACGCGACCTCCGACTTGATCGTTTACAATTGAGGCGGAATTGCGAGATGATTCCCGCATCGTTCTCGCATGCCCGAATGGTTGTTCCCGCGGGATGAGTTGCGGCAGGCTGCTGATTGTGGTTGTTCGACGAAAAAGGATTCAACTCATGCGTGTTCCGGGGGCTGTGGCCGTCGTTCTGGCGATGGCTTGGGCAGGTGACGTTTCCGCGTCAGGCCTCGGTCAGCCTGAGCCTTGGCAATTGGGACTTCAGCAGGCAGCTACTCCGGTCGCCCGGTCGATCGCTTCCTTCCACAACTTTCTGCTGCTGATCACGGTCGCGATCTCTCTGTTTGTGGTCGGCTTGCTTGCTTACGTGGCCATCCGGTTCAGCGCGCAAGCCAATCCGGTTCCTTCGAGGACAACTCACAACACCGCGGTCGAAGTCGCCTGGACGGTGGTTCCGATCGTCATCCTGATCGCGATCGCCATTCCCTCCTTCAGGCTGCTGTATTTTCAGCGGAATATTCCCGAGGCCGATCTCACTGTGAAGATCACCGGCAACAAGTGGTATTGGTCCTACGAATATCCCGATCAGGAAGGAGTTGCTTTCGATTCGAATCGAAAGAACGACGCCGATGCCGCCGCCGCCGGCGAGCCGCGCCAGCTCGCGGTCGACAACCCGATGGTGGTTCCCGTGAACAAGACAGTGCGCATCCTGGTCACGGCCAGCGATGTAATTCACGCGTGGACGATTCCCTCCTTCGGCTCCAAGATCGACGCTGTCCCGGGCAGGCTCAATGAAGACTGGTTCAAGGCTGAGATCGAAGGCCTTTACTACGGCCAGTGTTCGGAGCTGTGCGGCAAGGACCATGCCTTCATGCCGATCGCGGTGCAGGTCGTCTCGGAGGCCGATTTCGCCGCCTGGGTGGACAAAGCGAAAGCCGCCGGAATCAGCGAAGCGGGCCGGTTTGTCGCCGGCTTGAGCGGCGCCACCTGCCGGGGCAGCGGCTGTCCGCGTGGCCGGCGATTAGGGTGTGGGTGGAGTGACTGAAGCGCGCGTGATCGACGGCGAATACGAGCATCACCCTTCCGGGTGGCGCCGCTACGCCTATTCGACGAACCACAAGGACATCGGCACGATGTACCTTGTCCTCGCCATTATTGCCGGCGTTTTCGGCGGCGTGCTTTCAATCTTCATGCGCATCGAGCTTGCCGAGCCGGGGATCCAGATTTTCCATGGCCTTGCCGAGATGGCCTACGGCATCCCCGCCGACGCGGCCGCTCGATGCCGGCAAGCACATGTACAATGTGTTCGTGACGGCGCACGGGCTGATCATGATCTTCTTCATGGTCATGCCGGCGATGATCGGCGGCTTCGGCAACTGGTTCGTGCCGCTGATGATCGGCGCGCCGGACATGGCCTTCCCGCGCATGAACAACATATCGTTCTGGCTCCTGGTCCCCGCCTTTCTCCTGCTGCTGATCTCGTTTTTCGTCGAAGGCCAGGACGGCTTTATGGGCGTGGGCGGCGGCTGGACCCTCTACGCTCCGCTATCCCTGGGTGGCGGTCCGGCGATGGACTTCGCCATTCTCTCGGTGCATCTGGCGGGTGCCTCCTCGATCCTGGGCGCCATCAACTTCATCACCACGATCTTCAACATGCGCGCCCCCGGCATGAGCCTGCACAAGATGCCGCTGTTCGTGTGGTCCATTCTGGTGACGGTTTTCCTGTTGCTGCTGGCGTTGCCGGTGCTGGCGGGAGCCATCACCATGTTGCTGACCGACCGCAACTTCGGCTCGAGCTTTTTTGTACCCGAACAAGGCGGCGACCCGATCCTGTTCCAGCATCTGTTCTGGTTCTTTGGCCATCCCGAGGTTTACATCCTCATCCTTCCGGGCTTTGGCATGGTGAGCCAGATCGTGTCGACGTTCTCGAGAAAGCCGGTCTTCGGCTATCTCGGGATGGCGTACGCCATGGTGGCGATCGGCGTGATCGGCTTTGTGGTGTGGGCGCACCACATGTTCACCGTCGGTCTGAACGTCGATACCCAGGCCTACTTCGTCGCCGCGACGATGGTCATTGCGGTGCCGACCGGAGTAAAAATCTTCTCGTGGATCGCCACCATGTGGGGCGGCTCGATCGAGTTTCGCACCCCGATGCTGTGGGCGATCGGCTTCATCTTTCTGTTCACTATCGGCGGCGTCACCGGCGTCGTGCTGGCCAACGCCGGCGTCGATCGCTCGCTGCACGACACCTACTATGTTGTCGCGCACTTCCATTATGTGCTCTCGCTCGGCGCCGTGTTCGCCATCTTCGGCGGCTGGTACTACTGGTTTCCCAAGATGTTCGGGTACAACTACGACGAGAACATCGGCAAGCTCCACTTCTGGATCACCTTCGTCGGCGTAAACCTCGTATTCTTCCCGCAGCATTTCCTCGGCCTCGCCGGAATGCCACGGCGCTACATCGACTATCCTGATGCCTTCGCGGGCTGGAACATGGTCTCCTCGATCGGGTCCTATCTGTCGGCGCTGGGCATCGCCGTGTTTCTCTTCGGCTTGTTTCAGGCGTTCGCGCGCAAAGACAAGGCCGCCGACAATCCCTGGGGTGCCGGGGCGACGACGCTGGAGTGGACCCTGTCCTCGCCGCCGCCATTTCATCAGTTCAATACCCTTCCCGTCATAAAATAGAGGTCGCAAGGCGCATGCCGATGCCAAGAAGCCCGATCGTTACCCAGGCCGCAACAGCACCGCAGAGTGGCACGCGACTCGGCATTGCGTCGGTTGAGGACTTCCTCGCGCTCATGAAGCCGCGGGTGATGTCGCTGGTTGTGTTTACGGCGCTGGTCGGGATCGTTGCTGCGCCCGGGACCATTCATCCCTGGCTGGCCTTTGTCGCGCTGTTGGCCATTGCCATCGGCGCCGGAGCGGCAGGGGCCCTGAACATGTGGTATGACGCCGATGCTGATGCGTTGATGCGCCGTACCGCCAGCCGGCCGTTGCCGCGCGGGCGCATGGCGCCGGGCGAGGCGCTCGGTTTCGGGCTGACTCTGGCGGCCGCGTCCGTACTTCTGCTTGGTCTGTTCGCCAACTGGCTCGCCGCCGGACTGTTGGCCTTCACGATCTTCTTCTACGTCGTCGTCTACACGATGTGGCTCAAACCCCTGACGCCGCAGAACATCGTTATCGGCGGCGCCGCCGGCGCCTTTCCTCCGCTCATCGGCTGGTCGGTTTCGAGCGGGTCGATCGATTGGGCGCCGCTGACGCTGGTCCTGATCATATTCGTCTGGACGCCGCCGCATTTCTGGGCGCTCGCCCTGTGCCGGATCGAGGACTATGCGCGCGCTGGAGTGCCGATGCTTCCGGTGGTTGCCGGTGTCGACGAAACGCGCCGGCAGATTCTGGTATATTCCGTGCTGCTTCTTCCAGTCGCCTTCGCGCCGGCATTGTTCGGCATGGTCGGATTGCCCTACCTCGTCCTGACCGCGATCCTCGGGTTGCTGTTTGTCCACTACGCATGGTCGCTGCGGCAGGGCTCGCGACAGCGACGGCATGCGCAAGGCTGCCCGGTCGCTTTTTGGATATTCGATCCTCTACCTGTTCGCGGTCTTTGCGGTTCTTCTTGTCGAGCAGCTTCTGGGGTCGCCTGGCGCGGCCGCTTAATGGTGCACTTGATGGTGCAATTGTGAACGAACAGATCACCGGCTCTTCCGAACAGGCAGTCAGGCGCCGCCGCTCTGTCGTATTGGCGTTGACGCTCGCCGCGTTCGCCATCGTGTTGTTCGTGACCACCATTGTCCGCCTGGGCGGCAATGTTGCTCTGCGTGATTTCTGAGCGCCCGGTGATGGCATCCATCGTGCGGGCTCGCCCGAATGCCGTCGCCGCAGTGGCTTGCGCGGCACTGGTTGCCGCGATGGTGACGCTCACCTATGCATCGGTTCCGCTGTACAGGCTTTTTTGCCAGGTCACCGGCTACGGCGGCACGACGCAGCGCGCCAGTGCGGCGCCGAACAGGATGCTGGCGCGGGAAGTGACGGTGGAGTTCGATGCCAACACCGGCGGGAGTCTGCCCTGGACATTCACGCCGGTCCAGCGCCGCCTGCGGGTGCGCGTCGGCGAGGAGGTCGTGGCACATTATCGGGTGCGCAACAATTCGGGCGCGGCCGTTACCGGCTCGGCTGTTTTCAACGTCACGCCCGACAAGGCGGGAAAGTACTTTGCGAAAATTCAGTGCTTCTGTTTTCTTGAGCAGACCCTGCAAGCCGGCGCAACCGCTGACTTGCCGGTGGTATTCTTTGTCGATCCGGCGGTTGCCGATGACCTGGATCTCAAGGAACTGAAAACCATCACGTTGTCGTATACGTTCTATCCCGCGGCGTCGGATGGTGTCGGGATCCCGGCAGCGCCGACCGTTGAAAGCAGCGAGCCCGCCGCCGGGAACGGGTGACCATGGCCGATAGCCACGCCAAACAACACGACTTTCATCTCGTTGACCCGAGCCCGTGGCCGATCATCGGCGCGATCGCCACCTTCGTGCTGGCCCTGGGGGCCATCATGTGGATGCACGGCTCGCAGCCGTGGGTGATGTTGCTTGGCGCGCTCGGCGTTCTCTACGTCATGTTCATGTGGTGGCGCGATGTGATCGGGGAGGGCGAGAGGGGCGATCACACCAAAGTAGTCAGTCTTCACCTGCGCTATGGCATGATTCTGTTCATTGCTTCGGAGGTCATGTTCTTCGTCGCCTGGTTCTGGGCTTTTTTCGACGCCAGCCTTTATCCGGGCGACGAGCTTCAGGTCGCGCGCCAGGCTGCAACCGGCGGCCAGTGGCCGCCCAAGGGCATCGTGGCGTTCAATCCCTGGCATCTGCCCCTTTTTAATACGCTCATCCTCCTCACCTCGGGAACTACCGTCACCTGGGCCCACCATGCGCTTTTGCACAATGACCGCGCCGGGCTGAAATGGGGACTGGCGCTCACCATCCTTCTCGGCATCCTGTTCACGGCAGTGCAGGCCTATGAATACGGTCACGCAGCATTTGCCTTCAGCCGCGACCATGGCGGCAATATCTATGGCTCGACATTTTTCATGGCCACCGGATTTCATGGCTTCCATGTCATCATCGGCACGATTTTTCTGAGCGTCTGCTTCTTCCGCGCCTTGGCTGGGCATTTCAGTCCGGAGCGGCATTTCGGATTTGAAGCAGCGGCCTGGTACTGGCATTTCGTTGACGTGATCTGGCTGTTTCTGTTTTCCTGCATTTATGTTTGGGCCTCGGCGTAAAGTCCGCGCGCTTTGACGAAGTATGCTCTAGGCTCGGCAGCCGTCTGCATCAGGGATTTCCTTCTCCGTGCGCTACATTTCCTCCCGGGGCTCAGCTCCTCCCCTCGGCTTCGAGGATGTCCTGCTTTCCGGCCTCGCCCCGGATGGCGGGCTCTATGTCCCTGAACAGTGGCCAAGCCTCGGATGGTTCGGCGCTGCAGAAGCTCCGCGGGCGTCCCTACGCCGAGGTGGCCGAAGCCGTGATCGCCCCGTTCGTACAGGGCTTCATGACCGGCGGCGAACTCCGCCTGCATATTGACCGCGCCTATGCAGCCTTCGGCCATCCGGCCGTCGCGCCGCTCAGTCCAGGTTGACAGCCAACCACTGGCTCCTCGAGCTTTTTCATGGCCCGACGCTTGCCTTCAAGGATCTGGCGATGCAGCTTCTGTCACGTCTCATGGACTGGGCGCTCGCTCGCCGCGGCGCTCGCGCCACCGTCCTGTGCGCGACCTCGGGCGATACGGGCGGGGCCGCGATCGAAGCATTCCGATCGAGCAGCCGCGCCTCGATATTCGTGTTTCATCCGCACAACCGGGTGAGCGAGGTGCAGCGCCGCCAGATGACCACCGTCCTCGCCGACAACGTGCACAACATTGCCGTTGAAGGAACCTTCGATGACTGCCAGGCGCTGGTCAAAGCCATGTTCAATGATCGGCCGTTTCGCGATCGCCTCGAACTGGCCGCGGTCAATTCGATCAATTGGGCGCGCATCGTCGCTCAGGTCGTCTACTACGTCACTTCCGCCCTGTCCCTGGGGGCGCCCGAGAGGGCGGTGAGATTTACCGTTCCGACCGGAAACTTCGGCAACATCTTTGCCGGGCTATGTTGCCAAACGCATGGGGCTGCCGGTTCAGCAGGTTGGTCATCGCCTGCAACGTCAACGATATCCTCGACCGCGCACTTGTCCACCGGACGCTACGAAGTACATCCGGTGACCCCGTCCTCGAGCCCCTCGATGGACATTCAGGTTTCGAGCAATTTCGAGCGCCTGCTGTTCGAGGTCTCGGGGCGAAATCCGACCGAAGTGGTTCGTTCGGCCGACCGGCTCGCCCGCTCGGCCGGGTTCGACCTGACTGCCCACGCGCTTGCCGCAATTCGCGCCGACTTTTGTTCCGGCCATGCCGACGAGGCCTCTGTCCTCGAGATGATCAGGACGGTCTATCAATCTACGGGCAGGCTGATTGATCCCCACACCGCTGTCGGCTATGTCGTCGCCAGCCGTCATGCCGCGACAAGCGATGCGATGGTCATTTTGGCGACGGCGCATCCTGCAAAGTTCCCCGACTCTGTCGAGAAGGCGAGCGGGGTACGTCCGGCCCTGCCCGGGCGGCCTCGCCGATCTATTTGATAAGAAAGAGAGATTTAAAATCTTGCCGAACAACCTTCAGGCAGTCCAGGATTACATCCTGTCCCGGAATTAGCTCCCCATGGCGGTTCACGTATCGCGTCTTGCCAACGGCATACACGTCCTGACCGAGGCGCTGCCGCATCTCGAGACGGTGGCGCTGGGCATTTGGGTCAAGGCCGGGGCCCGTGACGAGCAATCTCATGAGGGCGGCGTCGCGCACTTTCTGGAACACATTGCGTTCAAGGGAACAGGACGGCGCAGCGCGATGGACATCGCCTCGCAGATCGAGGGGGTGGGTGGCGACCTCAATGCCGGTACCGGCATGGAGACTACCGCCTACTATTCGCGCGTCCTGCGCAACGACTGGCCGTTGGCGCTGGATATTCTCGCTGACATCGTGAGCGATCCCGTGTTCGACGTCGACGAGCTGGAGCGCGAGAAAGACGTCATACTGCAGGAGATCGCCGCGGCCAACGATGCGCCGGACGATCTGGTTTTCGAGCTGCTCAACTCCGCCGCATTCCCCGATCATCCGCTGGGGCGCTCGATACTCGGCGAGGCCGCGCCGCGTTGCAGGTTTCAACGCTTCCACGATCCGCGGCTATCGCGAAAGCCACTACCGGACCCCGCGCATGGTCATTGCGGCCGTGGGTCACATCGACCATGGCGAACTGGTCGAGGCGGCTTCGCAGCAGTTCCAGAAATTGCAGAACGGGCAGGTGCCGGTGTGGTCGACGCCGCAGTTTGGGGGCGGCTACCGGTCGGCCGAGCGCCCGCTCGACCAGGTGCATCTGGTCCTCGGTTTTTCCGCTCCCGGCTATCGCGACGAGCGCATCTACGCCTTGCAGGTGTCTGACGAGCGTTATGGGCGGAGGGATGTCCTCGCGGCTGTTTCAGGAACTGCGCGAGAAGCGCGGCCTGTGCTACTCGATTTTCAGTTTCTCCTCGTCCTATCAGGACGTCGGCACGCTGAATGTCTACGCCGCCACCTCGCCTGCCAACGCCAACCAGGTCGCCGACATCATGACCGACGTCATGCTGACACTGACCACCGATGTAAACGAACCGGAACTGGCGAGGGCCAAGGCGCAGCTGAAGGCCGGCCTGGTCATGAATCTGGAAAGCGCTTCGTCGCGCGCCGATCAGATCGCCCGGCAGTTCCTCGCCTTCGGGCGGGTGCCCGAGCTTTCCGATCTGGTGGCAAAAATAGACAGGCTGTCGAGTGACGATATCAAGAAGCTCGCCAATGATCTGATGACTTCTACACGACCCGCAATGTCGGCCGTAGGCGCGCTCAAATCCCTTGCATCGACGGACGGGATCGCGGCAAAGTTTGCCTGACTGGAAAAGCATCGGCTCCCGAGTCCACGGGTTCGGGAACGAATGCGCCGCCGGGACCGGGAGCTCTTGAGAACATGGCATTTCTTGCAGGTCTCGTAGACCAGGCCGCGGCGCCCGTGTTGCGCGGCGCAAGAGTATTCCTGCGGGCTCCGCAAATGGCCGATCAGGCGAGCTGGTCTGCATTGCGGGCAAAAAGCCGCCACTTCCTCGAACCTTGGGAGCCTCTGTGGGCCCATGACGAGCTGACGCGAACTGCGTTCCGCCACCGCGTCAAGCGGTCGTGGCGCGATATCGAAGAGGATACGGCCTATCCGTTTCTGATCTTCACTCAGACCGAGTCTTCGCTTTGCGGCGGGCTGACGCTTTCCAACGTCAGGCGTGGCGTGGCGCAGACGGCAACCCTGGGATACTGGGTCGGAGCGCCGTTCGCTCGCCGGGGATATATGCGCGATGCGATCAGCACGATATTGCCCTACGCCTTCGGCCCGCTGGGTTTGCATCGGCTCGAAGCGGCCTGTTTGCCGCATAACGAAGCATCGGTGCGGCTTTTGGAAGCCAGCGGATTCACCCCCGAGGGCCGCGCGCGCCGATACCTGAAGATCAATGGCGAGTGGCATGATCACCTTCTTTTTGCCATGCTTGCTGAGGATCGTCACGCCTAGGACGCGCGTTAGGCATTATGGCGTGCGTGCTTGCCTTGGCGACCTGCGACGGGTACCAAGGGGCCGAAATCGGGGCACTTTCGGTTACTAGAGGAACAACAGCATTAGCCGGTTCGCGCACTCGCTCTATCTGATCTTTTTGTTGCTGGTAGTCGGGGGCCAGCCGGTCGAGGCGCGCGATATCATCAACGCCGCGCTGAAGACTCCGAGCATCGACCTCATTCCCCAGCTGGAAGCGGTTGAGACCGACAGAAGCCAGGTATCGATCGAGCTGGCCGGCAGCAACGGAACGCAGAAGACCCGCCTCACCGTGCAGGCCACGGGGCCTGGACCCCTGCATCGCTGGGTCGTGTTTTCGCTTCTCAACCCCGATGATTTCCCGCGCGAGCTCGTCATCGTCAGTCCACACCAGAGTTTCGTCGGCTCCGGCCTCTTCTGGCCGAAGCGCCAGGGCACCCGGCTGTATTCGGTATCAACGAGCGCCGAACTCGCCGCTGACAGCTGCCGGCGCTGGGTGCCGATGCCCTGGCGTTCACGATGGCCCCCAAGTCGTCGCAGACATTCGCACTGGAGTTGACCTCGGCCGGCCTGTCCGAGCTCACCTTGTGGCAGCGTTCGGCGTTCGCAGCTCAGGATGGTGAGTTCGCATTTTTTCGCGGCGTCATTCTCGGCATCGCGATGCTCCTTGGCATCGCCATCGTCAGCTTCTTCATCGCCCGCCAGAAGGCGGTCTTTCTGGCCGCCGCGTTGTTCGCCTGGTCCTCTGTTGTCTTTCTCGCGATTGAGGCCGGGTATCTTCCGCTGATCGTCAGTTGGTTGCCGCTCGGTTCCGAAGGCAGCCAGCAGGTCCGGGCTGTCGTTGAAAGTCTGATGCTGGCAGGGTTGCTGTCCTGCCTGGTCAGCCTGCTCGAGCTGCGCAGGCGGGTGCCGCTGCTCGGCAACGGATTGGCCCTGCTTGCCGTCCTGGCGGGCGCACTCGCCGTCTTCGGCCTCTACCAGCCTGCCGCCGTTGCCGGCATCGCGCGGCTGATGTTCGGCCTCGTCACCGTGTTGGGGTACGTGCTGATTTTCGCCCTGTGGCGGGAAGGTGGCGCCCGTGCGCGCGCTTCCATGTTCACGTGGACCATCCTGCTTCGTCTGGACGTTGGTTGCCGCCGTGGCCGTGCTCGATATCGTTTCATGGCCGGGTGCTCGTCTCATCATCGCCGCCGGCCTTGCGCTGGTGCTGCTGACGTTAGGCTTCACCCTGGCGCAGTTCGCGTTCAGTCACGGCATTCTGTCGAGCCGCTTCTTCGAGGACTCCGGCAGACGGGCGCTCGCCCTTGCCGGGGCGGAGCAGACGGTATGGGACTGGCAGGCCGATCGGGCGCGCTGTACGTCGGTCCCGAGCTCGAGCGCGCCCTTGGGCTCGAGGCCGGGGCGGTGACGGGGCGCGGACTGAAGTCCTGGATCGAGCTTATTCATCCGGGCGACAGGGCGGCTTACGTGGCTGCGGTGGAGGCGGCCGAACGGCGTGGACGAGGGACCTTCTCTCAGGAATTCCGGCTGCGCCGGCACGACGGCACCTATCGCTGGTACCTGCTGCGCGCCCGCGCCGTGGTCGGACCGGACGGCCGTGCTTCGCGCTGTATCGGAACGCTCGGCGATATCACGGGCAGGAAGCGGTCCGAGGAACGTTTGCTGTCCGATGCCGTTCGCGACCGCGTGACCGGCCTGCCCAACCGGGCTTTGTTCATGGATCGGCTCGAAGTCGCCATGCGTCGGGCGCACATGGAAAATAATCGCGAGCTCTATGTGATCGTGATCGATCTCGATCGCTTCAAGACCGTCAATGAGGGCCTCGGCTTCGAGGCAGGCGACAGCCTCTTGTCGGTGACGGCGCGACGGCTTGCTGGCCTGATCGGCCCGGAGGACACCCTCGCGCGGCTGCCCGGCGATCAGTTCGCGTTGATCTTCAACGGCAAGAAGCCCAAGCGCGATGTGATTCCGTTTACCGAGCAATTGCGTGGGGCGCTGTCACGTCCGATCAGGCTGCGAAACCGCGAGCTGTTTTTGACCGCGAGCTATGGCGTCGCGCGCTTTGTCGATGATCCAGCCTCGGCCGATGACTTCGCCAAAGATGCGGCGATTGCCCTCTATGAGGCCAAGCGCCGGGGACGGGAACTCGATCGAGTTCTTCCGCCAGGAAATGCGCAGCGAGCGCTCCGGGCTTCTCAATCTCGAACAGGACCTGCGCAAGGCGATCGAACGCAGCGAGATCGAGGTCGTATTCCAGCCGATCGCCCGCCTGGCCGACACGCAGCTCGCAGGTTTCGAGGCGCTGATGCGGTGGCGGCATCGCACCGCGGGTCTGCTGGAGCCGGATTCATTCCTCGCCCTTGCGGAAGAAACCGGCATCATCAAGGAGCTCAACCGTCATGTGTTGAACGAAGCGGCACGGCAGCTTGGTATCTGGCAGCGTGCCTTTCGCCCGGAGAAGCCGCTTTTCGTGTCGGTGAATCTGTCGTCGATGCAGCTGCTCGGCGCCGATCTGGTCGAAGACGTGCGCGCGCTGCTCGGACGGGAGGATATTATCCCGGGAACGCTCAAGCTCGAACTGACCGAGACGCTGGCCATGGAGAATCCCGAGCTGACGGTCGAAATTCTGGAGCGGCTGAAGAGCCTGGGCATTGGCCTTGCCTGCGATGATTTTGGCACCGGCTATTCGGCCCTCGCGAATTTGCGCCGGTTGCCCTTCGATACTCTCAAGGTGGACAAGAGCTTCCTTGAGGCTGATCCCGAGGACGAAAAGGCGATGATCATCCTCGAGACGATCATCCTCCTGGCTCATGATCTCCGGCTCGATGTCATAGCTGAAGGCATCGAGGCTGAGGAGCAGCGGTCGCAGCTTGCCGAGCTGGAATGTGATTTCGGCCAGGGTTTCTTCTTCGGCGAACCGATGTCGGCGAAGCAGGTGGTGGAAGCGCTCGGCGGCAGCGGCTATCTCGGCAGCAAGCCCGGATTGGCGGGGTTCTGGGACCGCGTGAGCACGCGCCAGCCGGCTGCCGAGCAGAAAAGGCCGGCGCCGGTTTCGGCGCCGGCGCTCGCCGCTCCGCACGCCGATACGCCCCCCGGATACAGTCATAGCCTCGGACCGCCGGTAGAGATTTTGCAGTCTGGTTCGCCCCACCCGGTGCCGGCCGCTGCCAGGGGCAACGGGTCGCATGCCGCCACGAAGCCCACCTTCGAGGCCGAGGTATTTGAACAGGAAGCGGCGAGCCTGCTTGCCGCATCGGCAAGAACAACCCCGCCGGCTCAGCTCGGGGATGAGCCCAGGCCGCGCCGCGCGCCTGCCCGAACCTTCAAGACTACCTTGAGCCTCCCGGAACCAAACATTCCGGCGCCGCCGCGCCGCCCTGCCGATATTTTCGGCCTCACGCCACCCTCGACCCATTCACCGGCGCCGCGGCCCGGCACAGCGACACCGGCGCCACGTATTGCCAGAGCGCCCGCCAAAGGCGCAGAACCACCAAGCCGCAAGAAGCCGCAACAACAAGCCGAGCCACCCGCTGAAGTTGCGGCCGAAGAAAGTCCATCCGGCGCTGACATGCCGGCGACGATCGCTGCCGGCGACGATCATGCTACGCCGTCACACGAAGAGACGGCGCCAGTTGCCCTCCAGCCCGACGAGATAGCACAAGCCACTGACGCTGAGGAAACGCCGCCGGCACCCCTTGCCGAGGAGGTCACGGCCACCCCCGAGGCACCAGAGGCCCCACCGCCGGAGGTCACGGCCACCCCTGAGGCACAAGAGGCCCCGCCGCCGGACCAACCCGTCGAAGTCGGTACGGAGCCCAAGGCGAGGCTGGGACAAATCTTGCGCAAGGCCGGCAAGAAGAAAACCAGAAGCAAGCCGAACTGATGAGCGGGCACGACGCGATGCAGGATGTTGTCTGCCGTCAGGCGGCGATCCACGGAGGAGTGGCCGGCGCCGGAAATGCGGCAAAGCTCACGCGTGGCCGGCCTGGCTGGACAGATTGTGCAGGCCGATGCCGAGTTTGGTGAGTGCGGCCATATACTTGCGGTCGTTGTCGAGCTGGAAGATCAGGTTCTCGTCGGCTTCGCAATGCAGCCAGCCATTGCGCTGGATTTCGCTTTCGAGCTGGCCCGGCCCCCATCCGGCGTAGCCGAGCGCCAGCAGCGACTGACGTGGTCCCTTTCCCTGGGCGATGGCGCGAAGCACATCCAGTGTCGCGGTAAGACCCAGTCGCTCGCTGATCGGCAGCGTTGTGTCGGCGGAAAAATAGTCGGCCGTATGCAGCACGAAACCGCGGCCGGTCTCTACCGGGCCCCCGAATTGCACGGGCATGCGCGAAATTTTGTCCGGCAGTTCGATGCGGTTTTCGGCGGGGAACAGATCGAGCCTTTCCATGAGATCATTGAAGGTGATATTCGTGGCTGCCTTGTTGATGACGATGCCCATGGCTCCGTCGGCTGAATGAGCGCACATGAAGATCACGCTGCGCTCGAAGCGGGGATCGCCGATGCCGGGCATGGCAATGAGCAGCTTGCCGTCGAAATAGATGTCTTTCGATTGGGTCATGGTCCTGCCATCGATACGAGTCTAGAGGATTTCAGGCTATGTATATACGAGGGAAGTTTGTTGATCGGATGACCACGGGAAACCGGGCGGCGCGAGGCGTGGCACATCGAAGCGAGGCTGCCACAGGCAAAACCGGCATGGCGTGGCTGGCCTGGTTGATTTGCGTGCTGCTGATCACCGCGCCGGCCACGCTCGACGCCGCCCCCGGCTCGGCCCTCGTAGCCGGCGAGCACTCGAGTGCCCGGCTGTTCGCGGGAGCCTCGGGCGATGGCCACTGGCGCGCCGGCCTCGAGATTGCCCTGATGCAGGATTGGAAGACGTACTGGCGTGTGCCGGGCGAGTCAGGCGTCGCACCCTCGTTCGACTGGTCGGCATCGGGCAATCTCGGCAGTGTGAGCGTGGGGTGGCCAGTGCCGCATCGCTTCAGCGACGCTGCCGGCGAGACGATCGGCTACAAGGATCGGATCGTCTTTCCGTTGCACGTGCAGCCGCTCGTTGCCGGGACGCCGGTCAAGCTGGCATTGAAGTTGTTCTACGCGGCGTGCAACAACATCTGCATACCAGCCGAGGCGAACCTTGCCATCGAGCTGGTGCCGGGCAGCCACGGTGACATAGCTGATCTGGCGCTGATCGAAAACTTCACGGGTCAGCTTCCCGGCCAGCCAAAGCCGGGAGCGCGCCCATCCGTCAGGCGATTGTCCGTGGACTCGGTCGGCGGCAGCGCCCAACTGAAGGTTTCAATGGATGGCGAACTTGACGCACTGGCAACGGACATTTTTGTGGAGGGGTACGATCGGGCCTACTTCCGAAAACCCCGCCCGGCGGACAAACAACCGCTGACCTCCGCCTTTCTGCTGCCCATCGACGGCTTGCGCAGCATCGATGAGTTGCGCGGTCATACTCTGACCGTCACAGTCGTTTCGGGCGTCACCCGGCTGGAGCAACGGTTGCCGGTGAATTAGGGCGCGGACTCAGGCGACGCCATCAACAGCCAACCGGCAGGTCCGGAATAACCCAATCACCGGACATGTCACGGACGTGACGAAATCGACGTGAATGACCCATTGCCGTCATTCCCGGGAACGCGGACTCATGCCCCCAAGCCATGCGGTGAGCCTTGATCTTTCTCGAACCAAGCCATCCTGATTGAAGTGGTGAACGCAAAAATGCGCCCATGAATCTTCGAACGCCATCTCCATATCCCCCGTGACCGAGGTCGTACCTAGCCCGATCTCTGCGTAGGTAAACTCGAAACTGCCACTAGGACGCGCCAGCGCAATGTGGAATGGTTGACCATTAAACTCATTGATCATCGGCCTGCCGCTGCTCCGCATGACGCCGGGTATCTCTACTCGTGCGGTTCTGAGTTCCAAGTCCGCTTCAAGATGAATCGGCAGGAACAATGTCTCGCAAAATTCCGAGCATGTGGACGCGAATACGGAGAAAAGATTGCTCAATGGTTCGCATGCCTCACCTGAGATGATCGTTTCAAGCGCGATCCGTTGAGCTTCATCCGCACGCTCGTCGATAACGATCTGGCGCCGGCCGTTTCCGTCCTTGATTTCGCCGGGCCACTTGTACAGCCCCGCCCAGTTCAGGCCTGCGATCGGCGTATCGTTGAAGTGGCCTTCAACGATGGCGCCGACGAAGGCCGACTGACAATATCCGTGGGTACTCGGCAAGTTGAACTGGCAACCACAATTCATGGCGCAATTGCAGTTGTCATAAGTCTCGCTCTTGAATAGCCATTGATCAGCCATCTCTCCGATCCTCCCCTAATCCGTCATGTTTTATCGCTTTGGGAGGGAGCTCTTCACGAAGAGCACTTCAATGTCGCCATCGTGGTTGCCTCATCCTCTCGAATAAGGCTGCTCTAACCGGCTATGTATGCGCCAGAATGACGGCAGGTCGGCGCTCCACGCCTGCTTCGCTCACGGGACGCGCTCCTCCTTGGGATGCGCAAGAATTGGAAGTTTAGAGGAGTTGACCTGCAGCTTCAACCCGGAAGCTTGGATCCTCCGGTTATGGCACGAATGCGAAGTGATCATTGCTGCGATGTATCATCGGACGGGGCTGGTTCCGGGCGTGTAAAATTTCCGCTACCACGAAGAGGACTCTCGGACCCGCCATAAGCGATGCTCGGGGGTGAATGTTGGGTCGAATGATCAGTGGATTGCCGACGTGAAAAAGCGTTTAGCAACCACTCGAACCAGTGACGACGAGTAGCCTTCATAGCTTCTCCTGAAGAGCACGGATGGCGACGGCGCGATGGGATCGGCCCGTGTAAAGGTCATCGGGGCCATTCTCCGCATAAAACGCTTGCCGCTACGCGATCACACGACTTCTCCGAACCAGCCACGGCGAGCCATCCACTTCACCACTTCGACCACCGGCACGATGGAAAAGGCCAACGCGATCGTCAGCATCCAGTCTCGAGCCGATAAGCCGAAGGTCCCGAACGCCCGCTGAAAGAAGGGGACGTAGGTGATGACGATCAGCAGCAACAGTTCCCAGGCGACGGCCAGGTTCAGCCAGCGATTCGAGAACACGCCCTTGATGATCGGCAGACGATCGGATCGGCAATTGTAGGCGTTGAAGAACTGGATCAGGACGAGCAACACGAAGGTCAGGGCCATCACCTCCTCGAGCGGCCGCCCCGAACGGAGCTGCCAGACGAACAGTGTGATGTTCATGAGCGCGGTCCACACACCAGCCGTGATCAGCATGACCACGACCGGCGGCGTGAAGATGCCGATACGGGGATCTCGCGGTCGTCGCCTCATCAGGTCAGCTTCCGGCGGATCCACGGCCAGGGCCAGCGCGGGCAGACCGTCCGTCGCGAGATTGACGTAGAGAATCTGCACGGCCGTCAGCGGCATCGGCAACCCGGCGAGGACAGCGCCGGCAAGCAGCACGATCTCGCCGACGTTGCACGACAGCAGATACATCAAGTACTTCTTGATGTTCCCGAAAACGATCCGGCCCTCCTCGACGGCCGCGACGATGCTCGCGAAGTTGTCGTCGAGCAGGGTCATGCCTGCGGCCTCTTTGCTGACATCGGTGCCGGCGATGCCCATCGCAATGCCGACATCGGCTTTCTTCAGGGCCGGCGCATCGTTGACGCCGTCGCCGGTCATCGCCACAACCTGTCCGCGGCTCTGCCACGCGCTCACGACGCGAAGCTTGTCGGCCGGCGAGACGCGCGCGTACACCGCGATGTCGGTCACCACCCCGTCCAGAGCCTCGTCGCTCATCGCTTCGAGATCGCGACCGGAGACGACCCGCGCGTCCTTGAGGATCCCCAGCTCTTTGGCGATGGTGCTGGCGGTCAGCGGGTGATCGCCGGTGATCATCACCGCCCGGATGCCTGCGGCCTCGCACGTCTGCACCGCGGCCCGCGCTTCCTCGCGAGGCGGATCCATCATCGCGACGAGCGCCAACAGCGTCATGTCGCGTTCGGCATCCTCGAGCGACGCGCCGGTTTTCTTCGCGATTGCGAGGACGCGCAGGCCTTCGCCGGCCATACGCCGTTCGACGGCGAGAATCGCCTCGCGACCCGAGTCGGTCAAGGGACGCTCGCCGCCCGAGCGCAGCTCTCTGGTGCAGCTCGCCAGAATCTCGTCCGCGGCGCCTTTCGAGTAAGCCACGGCGCCACCGGGATTCGTCGAATGCAGCGTGGTCATGCGGCGCCGCTCGGACGCAAAGGGGATCTCCGCCGAGCGCGGCTCCTGTTCGTTCAGCGAGGCTGGACTCAACCCCACCTTGGTTGCCGCGACGACGAGCGCGCCTTCGGTTGGATCTCCCACGACATGCCAGCGCCCATCGCGGCACGCGAGCTGCGCGTCGGACGCGAACACGCCGGCACGCAGCGCCTCGCGCAGACCCGACGGCGGCTCGACGGTCCGTCCGCCGTCGAGGACCTTGCCGACTGGCTCGTAGCCGACGCCGGTCACCTCCAACAGGCGATCGTCAACGAACACCTGCCGGACGGTCATCTCGTTCCGCGTCAGTGTGCCCGTCTTGTCGGAGCAGATGACCGACGTGCTGCCCAGCGTCTCGACGATCGGCAGCCGCCGAACGAGGGAGTTGCGCTTGACCATCCGCCGGAGGCCGATCGCCAACGAGATGGTCACGACGGCCGGAAGCGCCTCGGGAACCGCCGCCACCGCCAGCGCTATGCCAAAGAGGAACATGTCGATGACCGGGAGGCCGCGGGCGATTCCGACGACGACCACGACCGCGACCACCGAGAGTGCCGCCTTGCCGAGCGTGCCCCCGAGTCGATCGAGATTGACCTGCAGCGGAGTCCGGCTGGCTTCGACCGTCTCCACCATTTGCGCGATGCGGCCGAACTCCGTCAACATCCCGGTCGCGACGACCACGGCTTGCCCGCGTCCACGGGCCACAAGCGTCCCCGCGTACGCCATGTTCCGTCGATCGCCGAGTGACAGCTGGTGATCGCTCAGGCGGATCTCGGTTTTCTCGACGGCCGCTGATTCTCCCGTGAGGGCAGCCTCGTCGACGGCGAGGTTGACGGCCTGCAACACGCGCACGTCCGCGGGAACACGGTCGCCGGCGCGGAGCAGGATGACGTCGCCCGGCACCAACTCACGAGCCGGCACGGCGGTTTCCAGCGCGTCGCGAAGCACGTGCGCCAGCGGCGCCGCCATCTTCTTCAGCGCTTCGAGTGCCCGGCCCGCCCGATGCTCTTGAATGAACCCGAGCAGCACGGCAAACAGGACGATGACCGTGATGACGATGGCTTCGAGAGTGTGACCGAGGAATCCCGATACCGCAGTGGCGGCGAGAAGAATTAGGATGAGCACGTTCTCGAACTGTGCCGCGAAGGTGCGCCATGCCGACGTGTGCGTCGTCGCCTGCAGCTCGTTCGGTCCGTGCGTGGTGAGTCGCTGCGCGGCCTCAGTGCCAGAAAGACCAGCCGGTGTTGTCGCCAGTCGCGTGAGGACTTCCTCGACCGGCGACGTGTGCCACGTGGGAATCTCTGAGCCGGTTGTCACCACTCCGTCACCCTGCAGCCTCCGAGAACCACCTTCCCAGTTTCGTCGTGTGTCCATCTATGGCACTCTCGTGCCGGTGGAGGAGCCGTCCACAGCATCACAAGCGGACACCCTAGCGATCAGGAGAAGAGCGCCCAAGATTGCATGATTTGAAGCCCTCCGGGCTCCAAACTTAACAGACTCCAACCTTTGCTCAAGTGCCCGGGCCTTACCAATAGCAGCTCTCGCACCGTTACATGGCGGGGCGGCTTGCTGCCTTTCAGATGGCGGACACGCACCTGAAGGGGCATGATCATATTCGCAAACAACACTCAGCATGGAATTGGCTATCGCTTGCAACAATGACGGTCGCGCTGACATTGGTTGCCCCTCGGGCAAAGGGACCGATCCCGGTGACCGACTAGACTGTTTCAAGGTCTTATCGGCGAACTCAGGCAAGGCGGCAATTACCGGTTTTGGCAGCACTACTCGGAAGAGCGGGCCCGTCGAGACGGATCGCTGCTATGCTGCAGGAAGCGGACTTTGGGTGGCCAACGGGGAAGCTGACGAAAGTTATGACTTCACGGCCTGGCTGGTTGCTGGCTGCGCCACCCCGGGCTATGCAGGCATGCATATATTGGCTGCTACGGAGTGAAGCATGACGATCAAGGTCGGCGAGGTGTTGCCTGACGCCAGAATTTTTGTCGCGACGGCAGACGGCGACGAAGAAATCTCGTCACAGGAGATCTTCAGGAACCGCAAGATCGTGTTGTTCGCCGTGCCGGGCGCCTTCACTCCGACCTGTCATGAACAGCACCTGCCGAGTTTTCTCGAGCATTTCGACAGCATCAAAAGCAAGGGTGTCGACGCAATCGCCTGCCTTGCGGTCAACGACATCGACGTGATGAAGGCCTGGGCCAAACAGTCGCGCGCCGACGGCAAGATCAGGTTCCTTGCCGACGGCAATGGTGAATTTACCCGCAAGGTGGGTCTCGACGTCAACTACAGCGCCCACGGAATGGGCACGAGATCGAAGCGCTATTCGATGGTCGTCGATAACGGCGTGGTGCGGAGCCTGAATATCGAAGACGGACCCGGCATCGCGAAGTCGGGGGCAGAGGCAATTCTGAAGCAGCTGTAATCAGGATTCGCTCGCCGCCGAGCCGCGGGCCTTCTTGAACGGCGCCATGCCGTCGCGTGCCAGCTGGTCGGCGCGCAGGTTCTCGGGATGGTCGGAGTGCCCCTTCACCCAATGCCACCTGATCTCGTGATGGCCCAATGCGTCAGACAGTCTTCGCCACAAGGCGGCGTTCTTGACGGGCGCTTTGGAGCTGGTTCGCCAGTCGTTGCGCCGCCATTTGTGAATCCATTTGGTGATGCCGTCCCGCAGATAGACTGAGTCCGTATAGAGCTCGACCACGCAGGCACGTTTCAATGTCTCGAGCGCGGCGATGGCTGCCATCAACTCCATGCGATTGTTGGTGGTAGAGGCTTCGCCGCCCTTCAATTCCTTTTCTACGCCGTTGTAGCGCAGGATCGCTCCCCAGCCGCCGGGACCCGGATTCCCGGAACACGCGCCATCGGTATAGATTTGCACGGTGGGTTTGGGCATGCATCAGGCCGGCACGCGGACATCCAGAACCGTTGCCGATGCTGCGCGCTTGAGGTCGGCAGGGCTCAGGCGCATTACACAATGCGGCGTTCCCGCGGCTGCCCAAACCTCGTCAAATGCAAGCAGGTCGCGGTCGACATACGTTGCAAGGACAGTCGAGTGACCGAAAGGCGGAACGCTACCGATGGAAAAACCTGTGACCGTCCGCACATAGTCTGCGTCGGGTCGGATCAGCGCCTCGCCGAGGGCTGCGGCAGCGGCTTTTTCATTGACCCGGTTGGAGCCAGACACGAGGAGCAGATAGGGCTTGCCGGTTTCCACTCCGCGAAACACCAGCGACTTGACGATTTGCGCAACGGTGCAGGAACAGGCTCGCGCCGCTTCTTCCGCGGTCCGCGTGCTTGCCGGCATCTGGCGCACATCGACGGCGATCCCGGCTGCGGCAGCGGCGGCGGCAACGCGTTGGGCGGAGGAGGGCAGGGGTGTCATCGTGAACTCGTTTGCGACCGGCTCTAGCCGATGCACTTGATCAAGTCACGTGTGTCGAGCGCACAGCGGCAGTTGCCTTGACAACGTCCAGCCGAAAGTTAGGGTGAGCGCGCGCCGGCTTCGAGACTTCATGTCAAGGAATCCGGCGTGGCTACAGCGGGAGAGTTCGGGTCACTGACCCGGCGCCGAAGGAGCAACCGCCCCGGAAACTCTCAGGCACCGAGGACCGCGTCGCCAATATCTCTGGAGAGCAGCGGCCCCGTGCCGCTCACCGAAGGGCGTAAGTCAGGCGCTCCGGCGCCGGACGAAATCTCTCAGGTTCTCCGACAGAGGGGGCGCCGCCAGTTCGCTGGCGGAGCCTGTCCCTGTTGGAGACGCGTGATGGCACTATACAGCATCCGCCGGCAGCCCTTTGCGCCGCACCGCTCTCCACGATCTGCATATTGCGCTTGGCGCCCGCATGGTGCCCTTTGCCGGTTATGAAATGCCGGTGCAGTACAAGCAGGGAATCCTCGCCGAACATCTGCACACGCGCAAGGCGGCAGGGCTTTTTGACGTTTCCCACATGGGGCAGGCCCGACTCGTCGGGCCCGACCACCGGACGACTGCGATGGCGATCGAGTTGCTGGTGCCCGGCGATATCCTGGGACTGGCGCCGGGACGCATCCGGTATACCCAGCTCACCAACCCGGATGGCGGGATCATCGATGACCTGATGATCGGCCGGCCTGCTTCGGCGCAGGAAGACGGAACGCTCAACCTCGTGGTCAATGCCTCGCGCAAGTCGGTCGACTATGACTGGATCGCCAAGCACCTTCCTGGCGAGGTAAAGCTGCAGATCTCTCGAGGATCGTGCGCTGGTTGCGCTCCAGGGCCCGGCGGCGGAGCCGGTCCTGGCGCGCCTGTCGGCAGGCATCGTTGCCTTGCCGTTCATGACCGCCAAGCCGGTCGAGCTTGACGGCATCAACTGTACCGTCGCGCGTTCCGGCTACACGGGCGAGGACGGATTTGAGATCTCCATGAGAATCCGACCGGGCGCGTGGCGCTTGTCGAGCGTCTGCTCGCCGACGAGAGAGTGCGACCGGTCGGACTTGGCGCCCGCGATTCCCTTCGCCTGGAGGCCGGCTTGTGCCTCTATGGCCACGATCTTGACGAAACGACCAGTCCCATCGAGGCGGGCCTCGGGTGGTCGGTGGGCAAACGGCGTCGGGAGGCGGGCGGATTTTTCGGCAAATCCCGCATCCGGTCAGAGATCGCCAATGGCCCGGCACGGCGCCGGGTAGGTCTGCGACCGGACGGCCGTGGGTTGGCGCGGGAAGGAACTGCCATCAGAGCGAAAGACGGCAGCAGCATCGGCCTTGTTACCTCAGGCGGCTTTGGACCGACCATCAACGGTCCGATCGCCATGGGCTATGTCAACGCCGCCTGCGCGAGCATCGGCACGGGTGTTGACCTCATGCTGCGCGAGCGGGCGGTAAATGCGGTCGTGGCCGGGTTGCCTTTCGTACCGCATGCTTACAAACGCTGACAGGGAGATCGGGATGAGCACGAAACGATACACCAGGGACCATGAATGGGTGAAGGTTGACGGCGACACCGCCACGGTAGGCATTACCGACCATGCGCAGGAGCAGCTCGGCGATGTAGTTTTTGTCGAGCTGCCGCCGACGGGCAAGAAGCTCGTCAAGGGCGGCGACGCGGCAGTCGTTGAATCGGTAAAAGCGGCGAGCGAGGTCTATGCCCCGGTTTCCGGCGAGGTCATTGAAGTCAACGCTGGTCTCGAGGCCGAGCCGGCCAGGGTCAACAAAGACGCCGAGGGCGCCGCCTGGTTCATGAAAATCAGGCTCGCCGACAAGTCCGAGCTCGACGGGCTCGATGGACGAAGCCGCCTATCGGGCCTTCATCTCCACAACCGAATGAGGAGCGCCATCATGACGGCTGCCCGTCCATCGCTGAAGGAGCTGGAACCCGGAGCCAATTTCGTCGCCCGGCATATCGGTCCGGACGAGGCTGAGCGCGCTGCAATGCTGCGGTTTTTGGGGGCCGGCACGCTCGATGCGTTCATCGGCGAGGTGGTGCCTGCCAAGATCCGCTCCCGCCGCCCGCTGGATATGCCGCCCGGCAAGGCGGAACGTTCGGCGTTGTCCTATTTGCGCACCATGGCCGAGCGCAATCAGGTGTTCACCTCCATGATCGGCATGGGCTACTACGGCACCATTACGCCCAAGGTAATCCTGCGCAACGTGCTGGAGAATCCCGGCTGGTACACCGCCTACACCCCCTATCAGGCGGAGGTGAGCCAGGGTCGCCTCGAGGCCTTGCTCATTTTCCAGCAGATGGTGATCGACCTCACCGGTCTCTCGCTGGCCAACGCGTCGCTGCTGGACGAGGGCACCGCGGCGGCGGAAGCAATGGCGATGGCCAGGCGGGCGGCCAAGACGCCGGCAAACGCCTTTTTTGTCGACCGTGACACCCATCCGCAGACGATTGGCGTCGTCGAGACCCGGGCCCGTGTCGCTCGGCTTCGACGTTGTCATCGGCGATCCTGCTGCAGGATCTGGATGTCGGACAGTTTTTTGGTGCGCTTCTTTCCTACCCCGGATCTTCCGGCGAGGTGCGCGACTTCCGTTCCCTCATCACGAGGTTTCACGGTGCCGGCGCCCTGGTCGTGATGGCGACCGACCTCCTGGCGCTCGCTGTCCTGACGCCGCCGGGCGAGCTTGGTGCCGATATCGCCGTTGGTTCGGCGCAGCGTTTCGGCGTGCCGATGGGCTACGGCGGGCCACACGCGGCTTTCTTCGCGGCGCGTGACGAGTTCCGGCGCACCATGCCGGGACGCATCATCGGCGTTTCCGTCGACAGCGAAGGCAACCCGGCGATGCGCATGGCGCTGCAGACCCGCGAACAGCACATTCGCCGCGAAAAAGCCACGAGCAACATCTGTACCGCACAGGTGCTGCTGGCGGTGATCGCCGCCATGTTTGCCGTCTACAACGGCCCGGCGGGAATCAGGAAGACGGCCGAGCGCACCCATCGACTGGCGGAGATATTTGCCGCCGCACTCAAGTCGTTCGGCTACGAGGTCGCTACCCGGGCATTCTTCGATACGGTGACGGTTCACGTGCCCGGCCGGGCTCGCCTGCTGCTTGCCAAGGCGCGCGAGAAGCGGATCAATCTGCGTTTCGTCGATGCCGATCACCTCGGCGTTTCCTTTGATCAGGCCACGCGGCGCGGCGAGCTCGAAAAGCTCCTGGCCTGCTTCCGGACCGACGCCGCGGGCATCGTCAACATCGATGACCTCGACAGGCGGCTGGTCGAAGTCCTGCCGGAGGAGCTGCAGCGCAGGTCGCCTTACCTGACGCATCCGGTTTTCTCGCTCTACCACTCCGAAACGGAAATGCTGCGCTACCTGCGCTACCTGCAGAACAAGGATATCGCGCTCGACCGGTCGATGATTCCGCTTGGCTCATGCACGATGAAGCTGAACGCGACGACCGAGATGATCCCGGTAACCTGGCGCGGCTTCGCGCACATGCATCCGTTTGCGCCGCTGGAGCAGGCGCAGGGCTATCAGCAGCTGTTCGAGGAGCTCGAGGCCATGCTGATGGAGATCACCGGCTTCGATGCGGTTTCGCTGCAGCCCAACGCCGGCAGCCAGGGCGAATATGCGGGCCTTCTGGCCATCCGCGGCTACTACGCGGCCCGCGGCGAAAGCCAGCGCGATGTCTGCCTGATCCCGGTGTCGGCTCACGGCACCAATCCGGCCTCCGCCGTGATGGCGGGTCTGAAGGTCGTGGCGGTCGCCTGCGACGAGCGCGGCAACGTGGATCTGGCAAGCCTCAAGGCCCGGGCCGGCGAGCATGGCCAGCGCCTCGCGGCGTTGATGGTCACCTATCCTTCGACCCACGGCGTATTCGAGGAAGCCATCAAGGACATGTGCGATGTTGTTCATGCAACATGGCGGTCAGGTCTATCTGGACGGCGCCAACCTCAACGCCCAGGTGGGCCTGGTGCGTCCGGCCGAGCTTGGAGCCGACGTCTGTCACATCAATCTGCACAAGACGTTCTGCATCCCGCACGGCGGCGGCGGACCGGGCATGGGACCGATCGGCGTAAAGGTGCATCTTGCTCCCTATCTTCCCGGCCATCGCGTCGTAACCGGTGTCAACCCGGCGGCCGGGCGCAACCAGTCGATCGGCCAGGTCGCGGCCGCGCCCTGGGGATCGGCATCGATCCTGCCGATTTCGTGGACCTACATCACGATGATGGGCGGGGCTGGCCTGACCCTGGCGACCAAGACGGCCATCCTAAACGCCAACTACGTCGCCAGGCGCCTGGCGCCCTATTTTCCCATCGTCTACACGAGCCCCAGGGGCCACGTCGCCCATGAATGCATCATCGACATGCGCGGCATGCGCGAGCGCTGCGGCATCACGGTCGAGGATGTCGCCAAGCGCCTGGTCGATTTCGGCTATCACGCGCCGACCATGTCGTTCCCGGTCGTCGATACGATGATGATCGAGCCGACGGAGTCGGAATCGAAACGCGAGCTCGATCACTTCTGCGATGCGATGATCGCCATTCGCAACGAAATTCGGGAAGTGGAAGACGGCAAGGCCGATCGTGCGGACAACGTTCTGAAAAATGCTCCCCACACGTACCGGCGCCTGCTCGGCGACTGGAAGAAGCCCTACTCGAAAGAGAAGGCGTATTTCCCTCTCCCTACCCGGCGGGACGACAAATATTGGCCGCCGGTCGCCAGGGTCAACAACGTGCAGGGAGATCGCACGCTCGTATGCACTTGTCCTCCCGTGGAGGACTACCAGGAGGCTGCGGAGTAGGATGGTCGCGAGCCTTGCCGCAGCATTATCGGGTGCAGCTGCGCTATCCGCGTAGCGTCTCAGTCTGAAAATTTGGCGGCGGCTGCGGGCTTGACACTTGCGGTTCTTCCGCGGAGCGCACGAGGCGCTCAGCGGCCTGTCGAATTTGAACTCGCTGGGGCCAAGGGAGTGGAAGCCAACGCCAAGCATCACATTATTCGAATTGGGTTCCACGAGATCGGCCCGCGTGCGTTGGATGCTGTTGGAGGCGGGGCTGGCGTATGAATCGGTAGGTAACCGGGTCGAAATTATTGGCAGCGAGGAACTACGAAACATTCATCCGCTGGGGAAATTGCCTGCCGCAGTTATTGACGGGAAACCATTGTTTGAATCAGCAGCCATTGTGACGGCCATTGCAGATTTGGTTCCAGAGAAAGACCTAATTGCCAAGCCGGGAACCTGGTCTCGCAATCTCCATTATCAGTGGGTCTGTTCCGCGCTCACAGAGATGGAACCCTACGTTCATAGCACCGAGATCAATTCGATGGATTTTGTGTTGCCGGAAAGCCAACACGTACGCGGGATCATTGAGCAAAACTCGATGATGTACAAACGCGCCGCCGCTGTACTTGATGCTGTGTTGGGAAAGACGGGCTATTTGGTTGATGATCGGTTTTCTGCCACAGACATTATCGTTGGATACACGATTAGCTGGGGACAGGAGCAGGGACTGCTGAGCGGATTTCCAAGTCTGCGGGCCTATCTCGAGCGTTTGCTGGGAAGAGAACACTGCACGCTAAAGCGTCACTGATTGTCAACTGATGGCCGCGTGGCGCCTTACTCAACGTTCGGCATTCCGTCCAACGCGACGGCGAGCGCGAACATCTGTATTGAGGGACGACCGCCGCCGAAATTCAACTGAGACACTACCACTATCCGACTAACGTAGACGAGCCTTGATCTCCGCGATGTTCTTGTCGATGAGTTTTTCCCCCCTGGGACCCTTGAGGTCGTCTTCCAGAATCCGGGAGGCGGCGCTGATGGCGAGTTCCGTTGCCGCCATGCGAACGTCCTTTACCGCTTGCGCTTCTGCCTGCGCGATCTTCTGCTCCGCGCCGGCAGAACGCCGCGCCATGGCTTCGGCAAACCGGCGCCGCGCCTCGGCTGCTGAAGCTTCGGCGTCGATCCTGCGCCTGCCGCAGTATGGCTTCCACTTCCGCTTCGGCGGCCTGACGCTTGTTCTGCGCGTCGGCAAGAAGGGCCTGAGCCTCCTCGCGCAGCTTCTTTGCGTCGCCGAGCTCCTTGGCGATGCGCGCCGTCCGCTCGTCGAGGAACTTGGCGATCATGCGCGGCGCCCCGAGATAGAGCAGCAGCAGGACAAACAGCACGAACCCGACGGCTACCCAGGTTTCGGCCTCGTGAAGACTTTCCATGTGCCTAGTTGGGCCTGATCTGGGCGACCACCTCGGCGGCAGCTTTCCGGCTGATCCGGGAACCGCCGAGCTGAGTGACGATGGTCGCCGCAAGCTCGGAGGCCATCTGCTCCACACTTTCGAGGGCCGCCTGCCTCAGATCGCCGATGCGCTTTTCGGCCTTGATGATTTGCGTACCGAGATCGGAGTCGAGTTTGGCCCGCTCCTGCTCCAGTGCCGCGTCGAGTTTCTGGCGGCCTTCCTGGGCGATCGCCTGGCCGCTGGCCCGGGCTCCCGCCAAGGCCGCCTCGTAGTCGGCGAGCGCTTGTTCGGTTTCTCCCTTCAGCGAGTGGGCGGCATCCAGATCACGGGCGATGGTTGCTTTGCGGGTTTCGATCGTGGCTCCGACTCTGCGGCAGGGCGACTCTCGCCATGATGAAGTACAAGGCAAGGAACGAGATCGCCAGCCAGATGAGCTGTGGCGCCCACGTCGAAGGGTCGAGCTGGGGCATGTCAGCCGAACAGAATCAGCATCGCCACGGCGAAGCCGATGAGGCCGGTTGCTTCGGCGAAGGCAAAGCCCAGAAACAATGTGCCGCGCTGCCCGGCGGCGGCCGAAGGATTGCGCAGCGCGCCCGACAGGAAGTTGCCGAATATGTGGCCGATGCCCACGCCGGCGCCGCCGAGCGCAATCGCCGCAATGCCGGCGCCAATCATCTTTGCTGCTTCAACATCCATCTTGTCTGCTCCTTTGATGTGTGTGGGTTGGGGACCGGTCGGTCAGTGATCGACGTGCAGGGCGTCGTTGAAATAGAGGCAGGTGAGCAAGGCGAACACGTAGGCCTGCAGGCAGGCAACCAGAAGCTCGAGCCCGAACAGGGCCACCATGGCCGCGAGCGGCAGCCAGCCGGCCGTCACGCCGAGAAGGACCACGAAGCCGGCGATGACCTTGAGCATCATATGGCCAGCCATCATGTTGGCGAACAGGCGGATCGACAGGCTGAAGGGACGGATGAAGTAGGAGATGATCTCGATCAGCACGACCAGCGGCAGCAGCACGACCGGCACGCCCGCCGGCGCGAACAGCTTGAGATATCCCAGTCCGTTCCGGGCGAAGCCGATGGCGGTTGCGCTCAGGAAAACCACAAGGGCAAGCGCCAGCGTGATGATGATGTGGCTGGTGACCGTGAAGGCGCCCGGAAGAAGTCCCAGCAGATTGCAGAAGAGGATGAAGACGAAGAGCGTGAAGACGAAGGGGAAATACTGCCGCCCGTGGGGGCCGAGCACCTCCTCGGTTATGCCGAACACCAGTTCATAGAGGCTCTCGACAGCCGACTGAAACCGGCTCGGCACAAGCTGGCGGGGCGCGAGCAGCATGATCAGACTGACCAGCAGCACGGCGATTACCGCCCACAGCGCCGAGTTCGTGAACGATGCGTCGATGAAGCCGAGTTCGATCGGAAAGATGCGCTCGATTTCGAACTGGTGGATGGGATCGATGACGCTATGGCCGCCGGCCTCTTGCGCCGTGCCTGCCGCCGGTTCCGTCTGCGTCGCCACGCTCAGTCCTCGTCCTCATCCTTCGCTGGCGGGCGCGGGCGTATTCGCCTCGTTCCCGCCGAGAAGCTCCTCCGCCTGCTTGCTGCGCCCGAGGCGCATCACATTCAGGATACCGGCCGCCAGTCCCAAAGGCAAAAAGACCAGCATGAACAAAGGCTGGGTGCCCAGATAGCGGTCGAGCATCCAACCGAGCCCCATGGCTACCAGCAGCCCGACTACCAGTTCGGTTACTGCCCTGGTCGCCAGGCCGAGCGCAGAACCTTCTTCGTTTCTGGAAGTGCTCCCGCCCCGCTGCGCCTGCCGGGACTGCTCAAGTCGCCGTGCGAAGTCCTTGAGCTTGTCCTCAGCCATGAGCTTCTTAGCTAGGATCTCGACGCCGCATCGCCTTCCCGTTCAAGATCGCGGGCGAACATAGTTGTGGCATGGGGCAGTGTCAAGCAAGCGGGCAGGGTGCGCAACTAGCTGTAGTCCTTTGCTTTTCAGCTTGCTTCGCGCAAGCCCTTCGGCCATTTTCAGATCCACGGATACCAACTGGCTGACCCCCCGCTCCATCATCGTCACCCCGAACAGGCGGTGCATGCGCGTCATGGTCAGTGGATGGTGGGTGATGATGAGGAACCGCGTCTCCGTGCGTTCGAGCATGGCGTCAAGAAGGTTGCAGAAACGCTCGACATTGTGATCATCGAGCGGCGCATCGACCTCGTCGAGTACGCAGATCGGCGCCGGATTGGTCAGGAACACCGCGAAGATCAGGGCGAGTGCCGTTAGCGCCTGCTCGCCTCCCGAAAGCAGGGAAAGCACCTGCGGTTTTTTGCCGGGCGGATGCGCCAGAATCTCCAGCCCCGCTTCGAGAGGATCATCCGACTCGATGAGCTGCAGTTCCGCTCTGCCGCCGCTGAACAGGTTTGTGAACAGGGCGCCGAAGTTGCGATTGACCGCATCGAAAGCCGCGATCAGGCGCTGGCGGCCCTCGCGGTTGAGGCTTTGGACACCTCCCCGCAGCTTGGCGATCGCCTGCACGAGGTCGTCGCGTTCGCTTTTCAAGCCTTCGAGCTGCGTTTGCACCGTTGCGGCCTCCTGCTCGGCAAGCAGATTGACCCCGCCCAGCCGCTCCCGTTCATCGCGCAACTGTCCGAGCCGGCGTTCGATCGCCTCGGGCTCGCGGAGTTTTTCTGCATCGGCGGTTCTGCCCAACTCCTCCGCAGTGCAGTTGAACTGCTCAGCGATTCGCCGCTGCCTTTCCTGCTGACGCAAGATCGCGGATTCGACCAGCGCACCGGATCGGGCATGCTCCTCCCGGGTTTGGGAAAGACGCTCGTTGGCGGCGCGCTGCGCTCCGTCGGCTTGCTGGAAGCGGCTCTCACCCGCCATCAGTTCGTCGCTCGCCGTCCTCTGCGCCGCTTCAGCCTCCGACAGCAGCGTCAGAAGTTTGGTCCTTCTGTCTTCGATTTGCCGAGGGACGAGCGTGAGTTCCTCGATGGCGAGCCTGGCCGCCTCCGCCCGCGCCTTGAGATCGGCAATCTGCACCGCGGCCTGGCGGCTGCGCTCGCTCCATTGCCGGTGTTCAGACTCGATGGACTGCAAACGGTCATTGCGCAGTCGCGCCTCGCGCTCCAGGCCCCCATGGTGAGCCCGCGCCTCCGCATGCCGAACCTGCCGCCTGGCGACTTCTTCCCGCAGCGCCTGCAGCTCGTTCTGCAGTTCCTCGGGCAGCGACAGTTCCTGGAGGCGCTGCTCGCTTTCTGCCAGCTGGTGGCGGGATTCTTGCGCCCCCTCGCAAAGCCGGCGGTGGGCCTCCTCGATGGCGCTGAGCTGCTGCCGGCGCGCCGCTGTGTCCCGCTCCTGTTGCTGCAGTGCGAGGCGGGCGGCGTCGAGTGCGGCGACTGCGGCGCGCCAGGCTTCGCGATGGAAGCGCTGGCGCCCGTGGGCCTGCTCTGCGGTCTCCTGGAGGGCCCGGAACTTTCCCCTGGCGGCTTCGGTTGCCTCCCGGTTCCCGGCGATGCTTTCCTCCAGCATGTGCAAGCGGTTGCGTTCCGCCAGGCGTTTGGCCGGCGCCGCGGGCAGGTCGCCGGAGATCGTGAGCCCGTCCCAGCGCCACAGAAAGCCATCCTTGCTCACCAGTCGTTGCCCGGGCCTCAGGTCGCCTTGCAAGGCCTGCCCCCGGCTGCGCTCGACAACTCCGATATGCCTGAGCCGGCGATCGAGACTGGGCGGGGCATTGACGAACTCGCGAGAGAGGCGTCGCACCTTCCGGCAACGGGGCGATGGTATCGAGCGGCGGCAGAGAGCGCCAATGCGCAGGTGCCGCCTCGTCGGTGGGTACGTCGAGCTCATCGCCCAGCGCGGCCCCGAGCGCCGCCTCGAAGCCGCTTGCGACGGTCAACGCGTCGACAAGCGGCGGCCAGGACCCCTTTTCCGCTACGCGCAGCAGCGCGACGAGGGTCGCGATTTCGGTTTCGGCGCGCTCGGTCTGCCGTCGTGCTTCATCGAATGCCTGTCGTGCGTCCGCTTCGAGGCGACTGGCCTCGGCCGCTGCTTTTTCGGCATCGCCGACATCGATCTCGGACTGGCGCGTCGCGGCAGCCGCCTTGTCGACGGCTTGCGACAGCGCCTGCGCCAGCTTGTCGCTTTCAGCGCCGGCCAGCAGCCTCTCCCGGCGCTCCAGGTTCGTAGCGATCTCGAGGTTCTGTTTCTCGAGCCGCGCCCGCTGCTCCTGAATAAGGCGTACGAGCGATTCACGGCGCGCCAGAAGCTCGGTGAGGCGGGTGCTCAGCCGGTCAGCCTGCTTCTGCGACTGCGACAGATCGTCGGCGGCGCTCTGCAGTTCGCGCTCAGCCTCACCTCTGCGGTCGGCTTCCTTTGCCTGACCGGCAAGTATGGACGTCTTCTCTTCGCCAAGTCCCGCGAGGATCGCCGAGGCATCGCCAAGTCTCGCCTGCTCGCGCTCGAGGTCGCGATCGCTTTCGGCGAGATGCGCTTCGGTTTCGGCCTGACGCGATCTGGCTCGCGCCTCCTCCTCATCCAGACTCTGCCCGGCGAGGATTAGCCTCTGCAGGGCCGCCGACTGCCTCGTTGCCTCTTCACGTAGCCTGGGCAGGCTCTCGGCGGCCGAGTCTCTGCCTCGGGTGGCCTCGGAAAGGGCACGCGTATGTTCCGCGAGCACCCTGGCGATTGCCTGCAGCTTCGCCTGTTCGCCGGCCGCGGCGTCGCGCGCTTCGGCCCATTCCCGGTAGAGTCCGGCTGCCTCGAGTTGGCGTATTTCGGCGGAGATGCTTTTGTACCTGGCAGCCTGGCGCACCTGGCGCTTCAGTTGCGCAAGCTGGCTTTCGAGCTGGCCCACCACATCTTCGATGCGCTGCAGGTTGCTCTCGGCCGCTTTGAGCTTGAGCTCCGCTTCATGACGGCGGGTATGCAGGCCGGTGATGCCGGCGGCTTCTTCGAGAATTCGCCGCCGCGACTGCGGTTTCGAATTGATCAGCTCGCCGATCTGCCCCTGGCGCACCAGGGCCGGCGATCGCGCCCCCGTTGACGCGTCGGCAAAGAACAGCTGGACGTCGCGGGCGCGCACGTCTCGGCCATTGATGCGATAGGCCGATCCGGCGTCGCGCTCGATGCGGCGCGCGATTTCGATCGTCTCCTGCTCGTTGAACTGGGCGGGCGCGGTTCGCGACAGGTTGTCGAGCGCAATCGTCACTTCGGCCATGTTGCGCGAGGGACGGTTGCCGGTTCCGGAGAAGATGACGTCGTCCATGCCGGCGCCGCGCATGTTCTTGTAGGAGTTCTCTCCCATCACCCAGCGCAGAGCTTCCAGCAGATTGGACTTGCCGCAGCCGTTCGGTCCGACGATGCCGGTGAGGCCTTGATCGATGATGAGCTCCGTCGGCTCAACGAAGGATTTGAACCCCGACAGCCTGAGCCTGGTGAACTTCATGTTGCCTCAAGTCTCCCGATCGCCCCGTCGACCAGGCTGGCCGCCCCGCTTATCCGGCGAGCGCCGCGTCGATCGTCTTCCGGAACTCCTCGATATCCTGTTTGCCGCGGAACCGCTTGCCGTTGACGAAGAATGTCGGAGTGGCTCGCACTGCAAATTCGCCTTCGCCGCGCTTCTGGATCTCGATGATGCCCTTGGCCACCTCCTCGTTTTTAAGGCATGTTTCGAATGATTCGCTTGTAAATCCTGCAAGCTGGGCAATCTTGAACAGTTCTTCGCGCGCATTCCTGCCGCGGTCGGTCCATGTGCCCTGCTGTTCGAACAACACCTCGATCATGGGGAAATATCTGTCCGCCGGCGCGCAGCGGGCGATCATGAACGCGGCCAGCGCCAGATCGTCGAAGGGGAACTCGCGAAACACGAATCGCACCTTGCCGGTGTCGACATATTCCTTCTTGAGCGTCGGAAAGGTTTCCTTGTGGAAGGCGGCGCAATGCGGACAGGTCGCCGAGGCGTATTCGACGATCGTAATCTTGGCGTCCGGCGCCCCCAGCGCCTGCTCGCCGAGGCCCGGAGCTTTCATGAGCTCGACCGGGTCGACGTCGCCTTCCGGACTGTCCTGGGCGTTTGCGCCCGGCGCCAGCGTCATGGCGGGCTGGTTCTGCGCGAACCAGTAGGCGCCCCCCGCGGCCACGACAAGGGCCGCGCCAGCAAGTAGAGTTCGACGGTCGAGTTTCATTGCGAATAGCCTTCAAGGTATGAGCCAAAAGAGCTTCCTAGATCATCTATCGCAGGAGTGTAAGCCTTTGCGGGATGGCGGCAAACAATGTCAGTCGCGGCGCGTCTTCTGTGATGGCCGGTGGACGCCGGAGCCAAGCTCGGCCAGGGCATCGTGCAGCCGTTGATCGACGATCCCCGCCAGCTGGGCGCGGAGAAGATGCTGCACCGTCGCGCTCGGGCGGTCGGCCCTGCGGGGTGCGGGCGGTTTATGTGGGAGAGCAGGGCCCTGAACGACCTTGATCGCGGCGATCGCCCCATAGCCGAAATAGCTGTTGATGCGCTCGATCAGCCGCGGCGCTTCGTATTGCAGGTCGAGCGCGCGCGCCGGGTCGACCCGAACGAGCAGGAGGCCTCCGGACTTTCGGCCAGGCTGTGGCTGCCTGGGCCAGGTAACCCGCACCGGCGTTGCCCACTGCGCAAGTTTGTCGCCGGCAATTGCCGGCCACTGGGTGAGAATCTCGCCATGGGCGAAACCATGACGCTCGAAGGCTGCCCGCGTAATGGTCTTGAAGTGTTTGTCCAGCCGTTCCATCACGGAGAGGCAATATAGTTCCGATCATGGCTTGCCGCGACCCTTTGTGCACATTCCCGCCGGCCCGATCTATCAAGGCAAAGGCGAGGGCGCTGCTCGAGTGGTACGACCGCAACGCTCGCCGGCTGCCGTGGCGGGCCGGCATCGGCGAGCGGGCGGATCCCTTTCGCGTGTGGCTGAGCGAAATCATGCTCCAGCAGACGCGCGTCGCCACCGTGCTCGCCTACTATCCGGACTTCCTTCGCCGCTGGCCCACCGTCGGCTGCCCTGGCGGCGGCACCGCTCGATGAGGTGCTGAAAGCCTGGGCGGGGCTTGGCTACTATGCCCGGGCTCGCAACCTCCATCGTTGCGCCAAAGTGATCGCCGGCGAATTGCAGGGCAATTTCCCCACGACCGTGGAGGGTCTCTCGGCGCTCCCCGGCATCGGCCCCTATACGGCCGGCGCCATCGCGGCGATCGCCTTTGATCGGCCTGTAGCCGCGGTTGATGGCAACGTCGAGCGCGTATTGTCGCGGCTGTTTGCGATCGATGCGCCTCTCCCGGAGGCAAGGCAGATAGTTGCGGAGCGGGCAGCGGCGCTCGTTCCGCCGCGGCGGGCGGGAGACTTCGCGCAGGCGCTGATGGACCTGGGCGCCGCGGTTTGCCTGCCGGCGTCGCCCCGCTGTGAAATTTGTCCGTTGGCTGATGGTTGTCAGGCTCACGCCGAGGGAGCCGCGGCGCGTTATCCGCGCAGGCCGGCAAAGCGCCCGATCCCAACCCGCTACGGCAGCGCTTTCCTGATCGAACGCCAGGATGGCGCGCTGCTGCTCCGTCGGCGGCCGGAGCGGGGGCTGCTCGGCGGCATGATGGAGGTGCCCGGCAGCGTCTGGTCGACGTCGCGCGCATCCAGCGTCAAATCAGCACCCATCAGGGCCCGTTGGCAGCGCCTGACCGCCCCCGTTGAGCACACCTTTACGCATTTCCGGCTCGTTCTGGCCGTCTATCGCACGCGGATCTCGGCCAGTCGTTCCGTAAATCTCGACGGCGATGCCCGTTGGGTTGCGCCGGCCGACCTCGGCCGGGAAGCGTTGCCCGCGCTCATGCGCAAGGTAATTGCTGCCGGCGCTTGGTAGGTGGCGGCTGTCAGCTGACGGCGGCCATTGCCTGGCGGACCTGCTGACGCAGGATATCGATGGGAAAGAACGACTTGCCCTTGCGCACGTGCCAGAAGGTCCAGCCGTTGCATGCCTCTGCGCCCATGACGATGGCGCCGATCTTGTGGATGGACCCGGTGGCGTTCTTGCACACGACGGAGCCGTCCGCCCTTACCCTCGCGGCCGCGCGCTCCTGGGGGTCGTAGAGGATATCGCCCGGATTGAGGAGACCGCGCTCGACCAGCAGGCCAAACGGAATGCGCGGCTCATCGCGCTTGCCCGTCGACACATTGAGCACGTCTCCCGCCAGCGGCCGCACGGCTGCGATCCGCGCCTGCGCCGCAGCCGCATAGCCGGGGTCGGCCTCGATGCCGATGAAATGCCGGCCGAGCCGCCTGGCGGCGGCGCCCGTTGTGCCGGTGCCGAAGAACGGGTCCAGTACCACCTCGCCCGGACTGGACGAGGCAATGATCACCCGATGCAGCAGGGCCTGCGGCTTCTGGGTCGGGTGAAGCTTGTCGCCCCGGTCGTCGCGCAGGCGTTCGTTGCCGCTGCAGATCGATACCAGCCAGTCCGAACGCATCTGGAGATCGTCGTTCAGTGCCTTCATGGCCTCGTAGTTGAACGTGTAGCCGCGATGCTCGGCGCCCTTGGCGGCCCAGATCATCGTTTCGTGGGCATTGGTGAACCGCCGGCCGCGAAAGTTGGGCATCGGGTTGGTTTTCCGCCAGACGACATCGTTGAGAATCCAGTAGCCGACGTCCTGAAGGACGGTGCCGACGCGGAATATGTTGTGATAGCTGCCGATCACCCACAGGCTGCCGGTATCCTTGAGCACGCGCCGGCACGCGGTGAGCCACGACCGGGTGAATGTGTCGTAGCTTTGGAAATCTGCGAAGCGGTCCCAGTCCTCGTCTACCGCATCGACTTTGCTCTGGTCGGGGCGATGCAGATCTCCCCTGAGCTGCAGATTGTAGGGCGGATCGGCAAAAATGAGATCGACCGATTGGGCCGGCAGCTTTGCCAGCTCCTGCCGGCAATCGCCGACCAGAATCGTATCGAGCAGCGGCCGGATTTCCGGCCGCACCGCGAATCCCATCGCGCAACTCCTGACGCGAACTCACCCGTTGCCGGCATGGTGAATCCTAGGAGGTCGGCAGTGAATCCAATTCGGCGGCTATGGTTAATGCTGCTGCGACGGAAGCAAAGGAGCGGCGGTGGTGCGGGCTCGGCCCGTAGCGCCGCAAGGCGGCGAGATGGGCGGCCGTCGCGTAGCCTTTGTGTTGCGCAAAGCCGTAGTCAGGAAAATCGAGCGCCAGCGCGCACATGAGACGATCGCGCGTGACTTTGGCGATGATCGACGCGGCGGCGATCGACAGACAGATGGCATCGCCGTCGACGATCGCGTCGGCATGGCAGTCGAGCTTCGGCAGCCGGTTGCCGTCCACCAGCGCGACGCTGGGCGGTGCGGACAATGCCCGTACCGCTTCCTGCATCGCCCATAGGGTCGCATTGAGAATATTGATGCTGTCGATGCGATCGACATCGGCGATGCCCACGCCGATCCACCCCCGACTGCACAATCTCGTCGTAGAGCCGTTCGCGCGTTTGCGGTGCGAGCTTCTTGGAATCGTCGATGCCCTCCGGGACACGGCCCGGGTGGAGAACGACCGCCGCCGCGACCACCGGCCCCGCGAGCGGACCGCGTCCCGCTTCGTCGATGCCGCAGGTGACCGGCGCGCCGCTCTTGAGATACGTAGCCTCGAGCGCGTGCATGCTGATGCCGGCACATCGTCCCATGACTTCGACTATGGCGGGATTCGGTGTGTCGATGAAGTCCGGAAGAAAGATTTTCCGCCGAAACCGACCGGAGCGGTTTGGCTCTTGCGGAATTGCCTGCCGACCCGACATGTTTTGATCCGCACCATCCTGGAGGATGCAACCTTGCACCGCGAACTGTCGGGCTACGCGGAGTTCGCGTCGCGTACGCGCTCACAAATTGATTCCAGGAATCTGGTAGCTCACGCTTGGCGCGCGTGCGCCCTGGAGGCGAGTGCGGACGACGTTGCGAACCTATTTACGACATAAAATTTTCAATACCTTGGCGAAGTTCAACGCGACGGGGGCCAGCCAATGCCGACCACAACAGTCAATGTCCGCTATATGGTCGATGATGTGGACGCCGCGGTTGCGTGGTACACGAAGTACCTGGGCTTCTCGCTCCTCTCCAGTGCGGCACCCGCATTCGCGGACGTTGCCCGCGGATCGCTACGGCTGTTGCTCAGCGGGCCGACGAGCTCCGCCGGTCGCCCCATGCCTGATGGCGATCGCCCGCGACCCGGCGGCTGGAATCGCATTCATCTCATCGTGGAGGATCTTCCGGCCGAGGTCGCGCGGCTGCGTGACGCCGGCGTGCAGTTCCGCAATGACATCGTAACGGGACCCGGCGGATCGCAAATCCTGCTCAAGGACCCCTCCGGCAATCTCGTTGAGCTGTTCCAGCCGGCCCGCCACTGAATTAAAGGGAGTAGGGTTCGCATTGTTGACAGGTACTCCGCATCGGGCTTGATGGCGGAAGTCTGTCAACGAAGTGGATCGGAACATGGAGATCGTCACTCCCGGTGCAGCCAATCTCGGACTGTTTATCGGCGCCGCCTTGGTGTTGCTGCTGATTCCCGGACCGGCGGTTCTCTACATCGTTGGGCGTTCTGTCGAGCAGGGCCGGCTCGCTGGCCTTGTCTCGGATCTCGGCATTCACACGGGGACGCTGGTACATGTCGTTGCCGCCGCCTTGGGATTGTCAGCGGTCCTTGCCTCGTCGGCCCTGGCTTTCAGTGTGGTCAAGTACGCGGGCGCTGCCTACTTGATCTGGCTCGGTCTCAAGAAGATTTTCGGCCGCATCGAGGCTCCCGACGTCAATGTCACATTGCAGGGCCGCGGATACGCGCGCCTGTATCGCGAGGGATTCATCGTCAACCTCCTCAACCCCAAGACCGCGCTGTTCTTTCTTGCCTTCTTGCCGCAGTTCGTAGAGGTGAGCCGCGGCCATTTGGCGATGCAAATCGCCTTTCTGGGTCTGCTCTTCACACTCCTTGGCTTCATTACCGACGGCTGTTATGCGCTCGCCGCCGGCACAGCGGGCAATTGGCTGAAGCGCAGCCGCGGCTATCTCAAATTCGAGCGCTATGTCAGTGGCGTCCTGTTCATTGGCCTTGGGCTGACAGCCGCTTTCGCGGGAAACCAGAAGAAGTAAGTAGGACGGCCGCCATCGCGGCAAGCCCCGCGGCCATTGCCGCTCTCATGTGCCTCGTCTTCTTCACTTCGAAGTTGGCGCATGAATCATGGTACTGACCTCGTCCGGGCCCTCGCCGGGCTTGAACTTGCGCAACGTAACAGCGCCCACCGTGGGTGGAGAATCGGCTTCAAACCAGAAGTTATAGGTCGTGCCCCATCGAATCGCATTGGCGTGCGGATCTTCCGCATGTCCTTTCGCCGTCCAGACCAGCCGGCCATCAAGTATCGAGTTGGTCCAAGGTTCGTTCGATAAGCCGTCATCGTTCGACTTGACGGCGGAGAACCCAATGTTGGTTACATTGAGGCTACCGACGGGCACGCCGAACTGCATGACGCCGCGATCGCTATTCATGTTGTAAACCGCATATTCGTAGCGGTGGCGCTTACCGCCGACCTGCTCGACTTTGGCGCCCACGATGATGCGGCTGTGTACATCGCGATTATCGATGGCAGCTTCAGGACTGTAGATCGATTGAAAGGAGGCGCCTGGCCAGGCAAGAATAGCCGGCGAATATTTCTGGGTGAGATCGGTATTCAGAAGCGCAATGTTTCCGCCGCCGTCTTCCACGCTAAGCTCCCGATACGCAACGTTGTTTAACGCGTTGCCAGCGCGGGCATCGTCAGCCGCGACATAATGCCCTTCAATGAACAGCCGTGCACCGGGCGCCACTAAATCAGATCTGGCCACCTGCAGGCCGTGTGCGAGATCGCTGCCGTGGGTATGACCGCTGTGATCGTTTGCGGTGGCCCCGTCGAATGCCCGTAACCGGGTTCACCACGCGCCGGGATCTTCCGCAGGAAAGCCCAAGCCGACAAATGCCTGACCCTGCCGCTTCAACCAGCTTGTCCCGATTGTAGAAGGAATTGTCCCTTATGAATTCGTAGGTCGGCCGATTGAGGCGAACTTCATTGAATTCGCCGACCACCGGATCAAATGCTACCGCAAGATCCCTGGCCGCCGTTGTTCTTACCCTTTGGCTCGCCAGGGTCACCTGCTTGAGCAGCCGGTTTTCCTGCTCGGACAGCAAGCGCAATTCCGGCGCAATGTCTTCAAGCCATGGACCGGGTCGCTGCCATCCGGAGGGAAGGCCGTATCCGCTGCGCCATTCCTCGCGATTACTCCAGGTTTCCCAGAGAACCGGACCTTCGGCGCCGAATTCCCTGCTCGCATCGTTGCACTTCGTCGTTCTGTCGCCGGGCTGGTTCAGGGCTACGAAGAGCTCCCACGAATATTTGTCAGGCTCCAGGAGGGCCGATCTGGTGTTCTGCAATTCCGGACATTACGGCAATTCCTGTGCGGCCGGATGCTGAGCCGAAAAAGTACAGCCGATCAAAAGCATTGCAGTCTTCATCAATCGTCCCGGCATCCGAACTGGCTCCCTGAAAGGCCGCGCAAAGACTACGTCATCAACTATCGAGTGGCGACCCATGTGACAAGCGGCGTGGGACGCTGTCGATTGGCGCCATTCGTCAACTTTGACAGTTGGCGGTCCAGTTGCAAGCTGAGGATTTGCCACAAGGCGCGGCCTCGATGATCTCCGGCAATTTCCAGCGGATCGGTTAGAGATGTGACTCCTGCTAAGCCGATGAGCTAGAACGATCACGGAGCCGGTTCTACATGTTGGGATAGTTGGGTCCGCCGCCGCCTTCGGGAGTTACCCAGTTTATGTTCTGCGCCGGGTCCTTGATGTCGCAGGTCTTGCAGTGGACGCAGTTCGGCGCGTTGATCTGGAATCGCTCGCCCTCGCCGTCGCGCACGACCTCGTACACGCCGGCCGGGCAATAGCGTTGGGCCGGCTCGGCATAGATCGGCAGATTTCTGCTGATCGGCACCGACGGGTCTTTGAGCTGCAGGTGGACCGGCTGGTCTTCCTCGTGGTTGGTGCCCGAGTAGGCGAGGTTGGAAAGCAGCTCGAAGGAGATCACGCCGTCGGGTTTGGGATAGTCGATCGGTCGCGACTGTGCCGCCGGGTCGATGCTTGCTGCATCCGTCTCACGGTGGTGCAGCGTTCCGAACAGGCAAAATCCGAACAGCTGGTTCACCCACATGTCGAGGCCGCCCAGCGCCACGCCGATCAGCCCGAACTTCGACCACAGCGGCTTCACGTTGCGGACCCTGGAGAGGTCTTCATGCACCCATGACCGCTCATAGGCCGTCTGGTACTCCGTGAGCTGATCGCCGGCCCGCCCGGCGGCTACCGCCTGGAAGGCGCACTCGGCGGCCAACATGCCGGTTTTCATCGCGTTGTGACTGCCCTTGATGCGCGGCACGTTCACGAAGCCTGCCGCACAACCGATGAGCACTCCGCCCGGAAACGACAGCCTGGGCACCGACTGCAATCCACCTTCGGTGATGGCGCGGGCACCGTAGGCGATGCGCCGGCCGTCGCGCAGCACCGGCTCGATCAGCGGGTGGTGTTTGAAGCGTTGGAATTCCAGGTACGGTGAGAGATAGGGATTGCGATAGTTGAGATGGACCACGAAGCCGATGGAAACGAGGTTATCGTCGAGATGGTACATGAAGCTTCCCCCGCCGGTCCGCGAACCGAGCGGCCATCCCATCGTGTGCGTGATCTGCCCCGGCCGGTGATTTTGCGGCTTGACCTCCCAGAGTTCCTTGAGACCGATGCCGAATTTCTGGGGATCGCGGCCATCCGATAGCCTGAACTTCGCAATTATGTCTTTGGCAAGCGAGCCGCGCGCCCCCTCGGCGATGAAGACATATTTACCGACGAGCTCCATGCCCGGCTGGTAGTCGGCGCGCTTCTCACCTGACTTGGAAATTCCGGCCACGCCCGCAACCACGCCGCGCAGGGATCCATCGTCGCGGTAGAGCGCCTCGGAGGCGGCAAAGCCAGGATAGATTTCGACGCCCAGGGCTTCCGCCTGCTGCGCCAGCCACCGGCACAGGTTGCCGAGCGAGATTGCGTATTTGCCGTGGTTGTCCATCAGGCGCGGCATCAGAAAGGCGGGCAGCCGGAGCGCCCGCTTGCGCCCCAGAACGAAGAAGCGATCCTCCCTGACTTCCGTGTTGATCGGCGTCGCCCGTTCCCTCCAGTCGGGGATGAGCTCATCGAGAGCGATCGGATCGAACACCGCACCGGAAAGGATATGGGCGCCGACTTCCGACCCCTTTTCGAGGACGCACACGGAAATCTCGTTGCCGGCTTCCCCGGCCAGCTGCTTCAGGCGTATGGCTGCGGCCAGACCCGCCGGCCCGGCGCCGACGATGACAACATCGTACTCCATCGCCTCGCGCTGGCTTCCTGTGCTGACTCCACAGCGATCTCTCCGCAATTCGCAAGAACCGGGCGGCTTTGTTATAGTGCACTACGGCATTTTCCGGCGAAGTGAAATCAACGAGCACGATTGCACATGGCGCATCCCGCAAATGGCATGAGCCCGGCCGCCGCCGCTGCGGCATTGCGCTGGCTTCTCGACATGGGTGCCGATGAGACGGTGGGTGAGCAAGCGGTTGCTCCTTCGAGCCGCCCGCCCGAGGGGGCTGTCCAAACGCCGCCGGCAGCACCCTCGCCGGTCATCAGACCGGACATCAAGGGTCTGGCCAACCGGGCAGCACCTGCCGAGACAGCCATTTCCGATGCCAGCGCCGTGGCCCAGGCCTGCGCAAGCCTTGCCGACATCGAGGCGGCCCTGCGGATCTTCGTGGCTTGTCCGCTGCAGCGCACTGCGACCAACCTGGTTTTCTGTGATGGCAACCCGCACGCGCGGGTCATGCTGATCGGCGAAGCGCCGGGGCGCGATGAAGACGAGCAGGGCAAGCCATTCGTGGGTCTGTCGGGTCAGCTGCTCGACCGCATGCTGTCGGCGATCGGGCTTTCCCGCCGCTCCGAAGAGCGGGCCACGGCCGTGTTCATAACCAACCTCATTTTCTGGCGCCCGCCCGGCAACCGCAAGCCGACCGAAGCAGAGACGATGATGTGCCTGCCGTTCCTGTTGCGCACCATTGCCCTGGCCAGGCCCGAGTTCCTGCTCTGTCTCGGCGCAACTTCGACCCAACGTCTCCTCGGGAGCACCGAAGGCATTCTCAAGCTACGCGGCAGCTGGACCACCTTTCAGGGGCTCCCTTTGCTCGCCACGTTGCATCCGGCCTATCTGCTTCGCCAACCGGCGCAAAAGCGCCTTGCCTGGAGAGACCTGTTGAACCTTCAGCGCCGGCTGGGGGCTACGCCGGGCGTCGAATTGGCATGAGTCGGGCGTTTATTCCGCTGGGCATTTGTGTTCTGACGGTGTCGGACACGCGCAGCATGGCAACCGATGCCTCGGGCCAGGTGCTGGTCGACCGCCTCGTCGAGGCGGGCCATGTGCTGGTGGACCGGGCGCTTGCCAAAGATGAGGTGGCGGCAATCCGCGCCCAGGTCGCAGCATGGTCGGAGCGTTCCGACGTCGATGTGGTGATTTCCACAGGCGGGACCGGACTTACCGGCCGTGACGTTACGGTGGAGGCGATGCGCGGTCTGTTCGACAAGGAGATCGACGGTTTCAGCACCGCCTTCCACATCATCTCATTTGAGAAGATCGGAACCTCGACGGTGCAATCGCGGGCAACGGCGGGCATCTGCCGAGGCAAATATGTTTTCTGCCTGCCCGGTTCGCCAGGCGCCTGCCGCGACGCATGGGACGGGATTCTGAAACAGCAGCTCGACTATCGTCATCTGCCCTGCAACTTCGTCGAGATCATGCCGCGACTCGACGAACATTTGCGGCGCCGCAAGAGCTGAGTATCCGCGCTATTGGTTCTTGATTTGTTCCCTGCCGTTTCCTATTGTTGCGACTATGGCCGGTCTCACCGATCGACGATTTGATGCAGGGCTCGATACCCTGCCTCCCGTCACGCCGCCGCAAATCCGCGGGCGCGGCGCACGGTCCAACACGAGCGGTCGGTTCGAGCAGGCAAAGCGCTATCTGTTCGACGATGGTTGGGAAACTCTGCAGGAGAGCACGGCTTTCAAGACCGAAGTATTCATCGAAACGGCCAAGACAATCATCACCCGGAATGAATCGCCCGATATCTCCTTCGATCGGTCCATCAATCCCTATCGCGGTTGCGAGCACGGCTGCACGTATTGCTACGCGCGCCCGACCCATGCCTACGTAGGGCTGTCCGCGGGTCTCGATTTCGAAAGCAAGATCTTCGCCAAGACAAACGCTGTCGAGAAGCTCAGGGAAGAGCTTGCCGATCCGGGCTACCAGGCCGCAACAATTGCACTTGGAGCCAATACCGATCCCTATCAGCCGATCGAGCGCACCTATCGCCTGACACGCGGCATTCTTGAGGTGCTGAGCGAGTGTGATCACCCGGTGGGGATCGTCACCAAATCGGCGCTGGTCGCACGGGATATCGATCTCCTCCAGCCGATGGCCGAAAAGGGGCTGGTCAAAGTAGCGGTATCGGTCACGACACTGAACCCTGAGCTGGCCCGCCTGATGGAGCCGCGCGCTGCAACTCCCGGCAAGCGCCTGCAGGCGCTGGAAATCCTCTCCAAAGCGGGCATCCCCACCGTGGTCATGGTGGCGCCGATCATACCGGCGCTCAATGACAATGAAATCGACGCGGTTTTGAAGGCGGCTTCCGCAGCCGGCGCGCGCGAAGCGGGATACGTCCTTTTGCGGCTGCCGCTGGAGGTCAAGGACATTTTCCGCGAATGGCTTATGAAGGAGATGCCGGATCGCGCAGCGCGCATTCTCTCCGCCGTGAAGTCAACGCGGAACGGCAAGGAGAGCGACGCGACCTGGGGCAGGCGGATGCGGGGAACGGGTCCTTACGCCTGGGCTATCGGCAGGCGGTTCGAGCTTGCTTGCGCCAGGCTCGGGCTGAATACCGACCGTATTGTCCTCGACGCCAGCCGTTTCCGGCCGCCAAGCGGGAAAGGTGACCAGCTGACGTTGCTGTAGTACAAGGCGCCGGCGGCAGGCGTGAGCCGGCGAAGGCACTCAGGCTTTAACTTGTGCATTGGAGCGCAGATCACCATCATTTGGCCATCAGTGTCCGCCTTAGGTCGCGCGGCGGGGACCAACGGAAGAGATGCATGAAAATGATCGTCTATTCGAACTATCTGCGCCGGGGCTTTGCCGTGCTGGCGCTGGCGTTTGCCGCGGCCATTCCAGCTGTCGCGGAGGAGGGGCCTCTCGGTTTTGAGACCTCCTCGCTCTCCGGCAACTATCTGGCGGGCCGCTACGCCGGCAAGCTCGGCGACATGGACGTGGCGGCCGAATACTTCAGCCAGGCGCTGCGGGACGATCCCGGCAACCAGCACCTGATTGAGCGCACATTCGTGTTGGCGATCTCCTCCGGTGACACTGCACAAGCCGAAGAGATGGCGGCGCTCGTCCTGGACATCGACCCCAAGAACCGGCTGGCCCAGATCGTGAGCGGCCTCAGAGAGTTCCGCAACAAGCGCTATCACAAGGCAGCCGAGTTCTTCCGCAAGAGTGACCAAAGTCCGATTGGCGAACTCTCGGCGGGACTGCTGTCGGCCTGGACTGCGGCGGCGGAACGGAACTCCAAGGCCGCCTTTACCGCCCTCGACCGGCTCGACAAGAACGACGCCTTCACCAATTTCAAGAGCTTTCACGGCGGCCTGATCGCCGATCTCCTGAATCAGCGCGTTCGTGCCGAGGCCTTCTACAAGAAGGCCTATGAGCAGGCCGGCAACTCGCTGCGCGTGGTTCAGGCCTACGGGAACTTTCTTGAGCGCCAGGGCAAGCGCCAGGAAGCGGCTCGCATCTACCGGCAATTTCTCGCCAACACGGAGAGCCAGCCGCTGGTGTCGGAGGCGCTTGCCGGGCTCGAAGCGGGCCGCAAACCCAAACATCTCGTCCCCGATGCCGCCGAAGGCGTCGCCGAAGTCATGTTCTCCATCGCCAGCGCCCTTGGTGATGAGCAGACCCTCGATATCTCCCTGGTCTATGCCCAGCTGGCGCTGATCCCGAAGAAGGACTTTTTTCTCGGTTATTCTCTTCTCGGCGACATCTACGAACAGTCCAGCCGCTTCGACAAGGCGATCGAGGCCTACGATCTCATCGCCCGGAACTCTGCCCTGCGAGCCAGGGCCGATATCGAGATCGCGATCAATCTCGATCGCCTGGAGCGCAACGACGAGGCGCTGGCCAGAATAGACCAGGTCGTGGGCCGCGATCCGAAGCACTACCAGGCGCACCTCACGAAGGGGGATCTGTTGCGTGGGGCGAAGCGTTTCACCGAAGCAGGCGCTGCCTACGACAAAGCGGTGGCGCTATTGGACAAGCCGGAACGCAAGCACTGGACCGTGTTCTACTTTCGCGGCATCGCGCTCGAGCGTTCCAAGCAATGGGAGCGGGCAGAAGCGGATTTCCGGCGCGCCATTGAGCTCAATCCAGACCAGCCGCTGGTCCTCAACTATCTCGGCTATTCGATGATCGACAAGCGGATCAAGTTGGCGGAGGCCATGAACATGATCCGCAAGGCAGTGGAGCTGAAACCCAACGACGGTTACGTGGTGGACAGTCTCGGCTGGGCTCATTTTCAGCTCGGTGAATTCAGCGAGGCGGTCAAGCATCTCGAACGCGCCGTTGAGCTCAAGCCTGACGATCCGATCATCAACGATCACCTGGGCGACGCTTACTGGCGGGCCGGCCGGAGGCTTGAGGCCAACTTTCAGTGGCAACATGCCCGCGACAGCCAAGCCGGAACCCGAAGACCTTCGGAAAATCGAGGAGAAGCTTCTGAAGGGCATGCCCGAGCTGCCACCGGCTGGGCCCGCGACCAAGCAGACCGAGAACAGCAAATCTCTGAACTGAGACAGGCCTGGCGGCGGACAGGGCCGCCCGCCACGTCGAATTTGCGCCGGCCAAGATCAATCTGGCGCTTCACGTCGTCGGCCGGCGGCTTGACGGTTATCATGCGCTCGATTCACTCGTCGCTTTCGCCGATGTCGGCGATGAACTCCGTTTCTCGACGTTACCCGGTCGAGCGTGGACTTCATCTGTCGATTACAGGTTCTTTTGCCGCCGCGCTCGATGCCGGCCCCTCGAACGCGGTCTGGAAGAGCTGGCGCGCGCTGACTGATCGCTGCGCCGTTGAACCTCCCGGGATGCGCATCGATCTGGTTAAGAACCTCCCGGTTGCCTCGGGGCTCGGCGGCGGCACGGCGGATGCGGCGGCAACGCTGCGCGGGCTCATGCATTGCTGGACGGCTGGCCATTCCTCGAGGCGAGCTCAATTCCCTGGCTGCCTCGCTGGGTGCGGATGTGCCGGTATCGATCCTGAGCACGGCGCAGCGCATGAACGGTATCGGTGAAACCGTTGTCCCGCTTGCCGACTGGCGGCCAACACCGGCGGTTCTGGTAAATCCGGGCATCGAGTGTCCCACGGCTGATGTTTTCCGCGCCGCCGGGCTGTCGGCGGGGAGGCCAGCGTTTCCGGGACTGCCGCCGGGCGTCCGGCATGCCGACATTGCGTGGCTTCGCCAATGCCGGAACGATCTCCAGACGACCGCGGTTGCGCTGTTTCCGGTGATCGCCGAGGTCATCGACTTCCTCGAGCGCTGTGCCGGAATTGGATCGCTCGCATGTCCGGGTCCGGGGCGACTTGTTTTGGCTTTTTCAGAGTGAGGCTGCCGCGCGGGCGGCAGCAGCCGGGATTGCCCTCGCTCGCCCGGACTGGTGGGTGCGCCAGACGACACTGCGATAAAGCATCCGGCACTTGATCGTTTTAGTGCGCGCGCGAGATGCAGAATTCGATGGTTTGCAGCAGCGCGGACTTGTGCGCGCTGGCGGGGAAAATCGCCAGCGCGTCCCGGGCGATGGCGCCGTAGTGCCGCGCCCGCTCGACCGTATCGGCGATCGCTTGGTGCTGGACGAGCAACCGCTGCGCAAACTCCAGATCCTCTTCCTGCCGGTCGCCTTGCTCAAGCGCCCGTCGCCAGAAAACGCGCTCCTCCTGACTGCCGCGCCGGTAGCACAGCACGACCGGCAGGGTAATCTTTCCCTCGCGGAAATCGTCACCCACGCGATTTGCCCATGAGCGATGGCTTGCCGCTGTAGTCAAGCGCATCATCGACAAGCTGGAAGCAGATGCCGAGGTTGCGGCCAAACGACTCCAGGGCCTTCTGCTCATCGCCCGGCCGGCCGGTGATGACCGCGCCGATCTCGCAGGCGGAGGCGAACAACTCGGCGGTTTTGGCATTGATGACTTTCAGATAGGCGTCCTCTGTCGTCGCCGTGTCATGTGACGCGGCCAGCTGCATGACTTCGCCTTCGGCGATGACCGCCGCTGCGGAGGACAATATGCGCAGCGCTTCCATTGAGGCGGTTTCCACCATCATCTTGAAAGCCTGCCCGAGCAGATAATCGCCGACCAGCACGCTGGCCTGGTTGCCCCAGATCTTGCGTGCCGCGGCCCGGCCGCGGCGCAAATCGCTTTCGTCGACGACGTCGTCGTGCAGCAGCGTTGCCGTATGCATGAACTCGATGGCTGTCGCGAGTTTCACATGCTTGTCGCCGTGATAGCCGCACATCTGCGAGGCCGCCAGCGTGAGCATCGGCCGCAGCCGTTTGCCGCCGGAATTGATAAGGTGGAAGGCCAGTTCCGGAATCATGTTCGACGTGCGACTGGGCGTGCGCCAGAATGACTTCGTTGACTCTTTTCCATGTCTCTGGCGGTAAGCGTCAGAAGCGGCGCAAGGCTGGCGCCACGGTCGTCACCGGCTTCGAATGGAACGACCACGCCCACCTGGAGTGCTTCCTCGCTTTCGGGTGACAAAGATAGGGAGGTCACGACCGGCCGGCAAGACTAACCGCTTCCGCGGGCGCGCAAGCGTGCGAGATTCCCGCCGCGGGGTCCACATAACAGCTGAACCGCGCGCCGGCGGCAAACGAACATGGTGGAACTGTTGCGCTCGAACGATCTGGTGCTCATCTCCTACGTCCGGCACCTGCTCAAGGATGCCGGAATCGCATCGCTTGTTTTCGACGAGCACATGAGTTCTGTTGAGGGTTCGATTGGCGCCTTGCCGCGGCGCATCATGGTGGAAGAAGACGATCTGGCGCGATCGCAGCGAATTGTCGGCAGTTCGGTAACATTGCGCTAACCATCCCGGGGTAAGAATTAACGTTCCGAAACCCATGAATGTAGCCACCCATAATCCGGCAGAGGCCCCCCCGCCGCCTGGCCAGGTCCCGGCTTCGCTCACCGAAGACGGCTTTCTCGGCGGCCGGCTGCGCATCCTGCAGCCGGAAAAAGGCTATCGGGCCGGTATCGATTCGGTGTTTCTGGCGGCCGCGGTGCCTTGCGGCCCGGGCGAGACCGCGCTCGAGGCGGGCATCGGTACCGGCGTCGCCGCGCTCTGCACGCTCGCTCGTGTTCCCAATGCCCACATTACCGGCATCGAACTCGCCGCCCGGCATGCGCTGCTGGCCGAGGAGAACGCGCGGCGGAATGGTTTCGAGCATAACGTGCGAATAATTCATGGCGACGTGAAGGACTGTCTCCGGCGCGATCTGGCGCAATGGCCGGTTCCCGGTTCCTTCAACCATGTTTTCGCCAATCCCCCGTTCCACGAGGCCGACAAGGTGCGGGCCTCCCCCGAGTTCCTCAGGGCCCAGTCCCATGCCTTTGCTCCCCGCGACCTCGAGCTGTGGATCAAGGTCCTGCATGCGATGGTCGGTCTGCGCGGCACCTGCACGCTCGTGCATCGGGCCGAGAGCCTGGGCAGCATTCTGGCTGCGATGGAGGACCGCTTCGGCGATATCCGGGTGGCCCCTCTCTACGCGCGCGAAGGCATGGCCGCTTCACGCGTCATTGTGCAGGGGGTGAAGGGCTCGCGGGCGCCGCTACAGCTGCTTCCCGGGCTCGTATTGCACGCATCGGGCAATCAATTCTCGGCCGACGCTGAAGCCATTCTCCGCGATGGGATGGCCTGGCGGCTGCGCTAAGCAGGGTTGCGAGGCTTAGCCAACGCGTCCGTCAAGTCGGCGGCGGCGGCTTCTCTATCGGTGCCTACAGGGCGCGTCTGATCGCGTGGCCGGCGAAAATCATGAGAAGGGCGCAGAGAGGTCCCACCGTCATCAGCCCGACGACGCCAAGGGTGGGGGCGATCCAGGCGATCGCCAGCGCACACAATGCCGCGCCCACCGTCCCGAACAGAGCGTTCCAAAGCAGCAGATGGGCGCCGCGCTCCGTATAGATGGCTATCAGCCACGCAATGGCTTGGCCGATGCACATGCACAGGATGATCGTGAGGTTATCCAAAGGAAGCGCCCTTGCCCTGATTTAGCGCCACTAACCGCAGTAACCTCTAACATCCGCTCGTGAGCTGACTGACCTGGCATCTTGCCAGAAATCGCACCGGCTGATTATGTGCGCCTGGATGTGGCGTATGTCATCGCTCGATCGATTGTTGCCGCGACGCTTGCGCCGCCATGCCGTCGAGGGTGCCGCTCGTGCGCCTTGCCGGAACGATCGGCATCGGCGCGCCGTTGCGCCCGCCCCTGACCTTGCACAGCGTCAACGAGCGCCTGGAGCGCGCGTTTTCCCGCAAGGGCATCGCCGCGGTGGCGCTGGCCATCAATTCCCCCGGCGGTTCGGCGGCTCAGTCGGCCTTGATCGCCGGCCGGATCGGCGAGCTTTCGCGCCAGCACAAGGTCAAGGTGCTGGCCTTCATCGAAGACGTGGCGGCTTCCGGCGGCTACTGGATCGCCAGCTCGGCGGACGAGATCTATGCCGACGGCAATTCCATCGTGGGCTCGATCGGCGTCCTGGCGGCCGGCTTCGGCTTCGTTGACGCCATGCTGAAACTCGGCATCGAGCGCCGCGTCTATACCGCCGGTACCAACAAGGTCATTCTCGATCCCTTCCAGCCGGAAAAGCAGGAAGACGTGAAACGGCTGCAGGATCTGCAGTGCGATATTCACGACGCTTTCAAGGCCGCGGTGCGCGAACGGCGGCAGGGCAAGCTCAGGGAAGATGATCCCGAAATCTTCAGCGGTGCGTTTTGGACCGGTCGGCGGGCGCTCGAGCTCGGGCTGATCGACGGGCTCGGTCATGTGCACGGGGTTCTGAGGACGAAGTTCGGCGACAAGGTTGAGCTGATCGAGGTGCCGAGGCCGGGCGGCTGGCTGCAGCGCCGCTTTGGCATGGCTGCGGCCGACGCCGGCGCCTCCCTCGCGGGAGGCTTGGTCGATGAGCTCGAAGTGCGTGCACTTTGGGCCCGCTATGGGCTATGATGGACACCTTCAACGCGACTCGCCGTCTGCAGGAGGTTTCCGCCATGATCGCACGAATCGTTCTGGGCACGATCGGCTTGGTGCTGGCGGCGATATCCGTCAAGCGCATGTTCGATGACCTGCGCCGGTCGCCCGTTCGCGTTGCCAACGAGGAAGCCGCCGCGGCGCGCGCCGTAACCCAACTCAAGCAGGATCCGAGGACCGGCGTCTATTATCCCGCCGACTGATGCCTTGACCACGTGGGAGGCGGGCCATATAGGCTCGGCACCTCCCTCCATCAGGGGCCATGAATGCCCTCGGCGCTCGATCCCAAGCGATCATTCCAGGATCTGATTCTCACGCTGCATCGGTACTGGGCGGAGCAGGGCTGCGTAATCCTTCAGCCCTATGACATGGAAATGGGAGCCGGGACGTTTCACCCGGCCACCACCTTGCGGGCGATTGGCCGCAAGCCGTGGCGCGCCGCCTACGTGCAGCCGTCGCGCCGGCCGAGCGATGGCCGCTACGGCGACAATCCCAATCGGTTGCAGCACTACTATCAGTATCAGGTCATCCTGAAGCCGTCGCCCATCGATCTTCAGGAACTTTATCTCGGTTCCCTCTATGCGATCGGCATCGACAGGGGCAATCACGACATCCGGTTTGTGGAAGACGACTGGGAAAGCCCGACGCTGGGCGCCTGGGGTCTTGGCTGGGAAGTCTGGTGCGACGGCATGGAGGTATCGCAATTCACGTACTTTCAGCAGGTTGGCGGCATCGATTGTTTTCCCGTGTCAGGTGAACTGACCTACGGTCTGGAGCGGCTGGCGATGTACGTGCAGGGCGTCGACAACGTCTATCGCGCTGAGCTTCAACGGTCGCGATGGCCCGGACCGCGTCACCTACGGAGATATCTTTCTCCAGGCCGAGCAGGAGTACTCGCGCTTCAACTTCGAATATGCCGATACGGCAATTCTGGTGCGCCACTTCGACGATGCCGAGCAGCAATGCCGCGCCCTGCTTGAAGCCGGCGACAAGGGGGCACAGCACGAGCTGGCGCTGCCCGCCTATGACCAGTGCATAAAAGCTTCGCACGCCTTCAATCTTCTCGACGCCCGCGGTGTGATTTCGGTGACGGAGCGCCAAGCTTATATCTTGCGCGTGCGCGAGCTTGCCAAGAGCTGCTGCGAAGCCTGGGCGAAGACCGAAGGCGGGACGCTTGAGCCTGCCCGCGGCGATCCAGGGCCGCGAGTCGGCCCTGCGAGCCGCCAATGCCGGAACTTCTGCTGGAACTCTTTTCCGAAGAAATCCCGGCTCGCATGCAGCATCGGGCCGCCGAAGATCTGCGCAAGATGGTAACCGATGCCCTCGCAACGCGTGGCCTCGGCTTCGAAAAAGCGCAGGCCCATGCCACTCCCCGGCGGCTCGTATTGTCGGTGGAGGGTCTGGCAGCCGTCTCGCCCGACACCAGCGAAGAGCGTCGCGGCCCGCGCACTGACGCGCCGCAAGCTGCAATCCAGGGATTTCTCAAGTCGGCCGGAGTCTCCCTCGACCAGTGCCGGATCGTGGAGGAGGGCAGGAAAAGTTCGTACCTCGCGGTCATTCTGAAACCCGGCAAACCGACCGCAAGCCTGCTGCCCGAGATCGTGTCTGAAACGATCCGCCGGTTTCCCTGGCCGAAGTCCATGCGCTGGGGATCGGGGCAGCTGCGCTGGGTGAGGCCGCTGCATTCGATCCTCTGCGTTTTTGACGGTGAAGTCGTGCCGTTCGAGATCGAGGGCATCCGATCCGGCGACGAGACGCTGGGTCATCGTTTCATGGCACCGGGCCCGATCAGCGGCGAGATGCTTTGCCGCCTATGCCAGCTCCCTGCGCGCCCATCATGTCATCGTCGATGCCGAAGAACGTGCCGAGACGGATCCGGGCTGAACTGAAAAATCTTGCCCTCGCACGTGGGCTTGAGGTCGTCCCCGATGAAGCGCTCGTTCGCGAAACTGCCGGACTTGTGGAGTGGCCGGTCGTGCTGCTTGGCGAGTTCGCTCGCCAAGTTTCTCGAAGTTCCCGCGGAAGTGATTGTTACCGCCATCAGGACTCATCAGAAGTGCTTTGCGTTGCAGGATGCGAAGTCGCACAAACTCTCCAGCACCTATGCGCTCATCGCCAACCTGGTCGCCAGCGGACGGCGGCAGGCAGATCATCGGTGGCAACGATCGCGTGATCGCCGCCCGCCTTGCCGATGCGAGGTTCTTCTGGGATCAGGATCGCAAGACGACCCTCGAATCAAGATTGCCTGGTCTCGCCTTCGTCACGTTCCACGCGAGACTTGGCAGTCAGCGCGAGCGGGTCGAGCGTCTTGAAGCGTGGGCGGCGGAGCTTGCGCCGGCCTGCAGGGCCGATCCGGTCCAGGCCCGGCTCGCGGCCCGCCTGAGCAAGACTGATCTGACGACCGGCATCGTGGGCGAGTTCCCGGAACTGCAGGGACTGATGGGGCGCTACTATGCCGAGGCCCAGGGCCTCGACAAGGAAGTAGCGGCGGCGATCGAAGAGCACTATCGGCCCAAGGGGCCGCATGACGCCGTTCCGGCGGCGCCTGTATCCATGGCCGTGGGTCTGGCCGAGAGACTGGATACGCTGGTGGGATTCTGGGCAATCGACGAGAAGCCCACCGGTTCCAAGGACCCCTATGCGCTGCGCCGCGCGGCTCTGGGTTCGATTCGGATCATCCTGGAAAACGGTTTGCGCATTCCGCTGCTGCAGAAATTCCAATGGGGTCTGGAGCTTTACTGCGGCTCAGCGGCCGCAGGCTTTCTCGGCCGGTTTCGACGGCCGCGATCTCCTTTCTTTTTTCGCCGAGCGTCTCAAGGTTCATCTTCGCGATCGAGGCAGCCGGCACGATCTCATCGATGCGGTGTTTGCCCTGCGGGATGAGGACGACTTGCTGATGATCGTGAAACGCGTCGAGGCGCTGGGCACGCTTCCTCGATGGCGATGCCGGCGCGAGCCTGTTGACCGGGGTGAGAAGGGCCACCAGCATTCTGCGGATCGAGGAAAAGAAGGACGGGCGCGTGTACTCGGGACAGGTGGCGCAGGCCCAGCTTGTGCAGGCGGAAGAGCGGGCGCTGAATACGGCAATCAACGTCGCCGAAGTCATAGTCACGCAAAGCAGCTCGAGGTCGAGGATTTCGAAGCCGCCATGGGTGCGATGGCGAAACTCCGCGCTCCGGTGGATACTTTTTTCGACAAGGTACTGGTCAACGACCCGAACTTTCGGGAGAATCGGCTGAAGCTCTTGCACCGCATCCGTGAGGCGACCCTGACGGTCGCCGATTTCTCGAAAATCGAAGGCGCCTGAGATGGCGAAAGCGCCGGACAGACGGGTCTACCGGTTTGGCGGCGGTGCGGCCGAGGGCACGGCCGCCATGAAAGACCTGCTCGGCGGCAAGGGTGCCAATCTGGCCGAAATGAGCAGGCTGGGGCTGCCGGTCCCGCCCGGCTTTTCCATTACCACCGAGGTCTGCAACAGCTTCTTCGACAATGGGCAGCGTTATCCCGACGGCTTGTCGGGCGAGGTCGAGGAAGCGCTCCGATTTATTGCCGAGCAGGCCGGCGCCGTCTTTGGCGACCGCCACAACCCGCTGCTGGTTTCGGTGCGTTCCGGCGCCCGCGACTCCATGCCGGGCATGATGGATACCGTGCTCAATCTCGGCCTCAATGACGAGACCGTGGAAGGCATCGCCAGCCGTTCCGGCGACCGCCGGTTTGCCTTCGACAGTTACCGGCGCTTCATCCAGATGTATGCCGATGTCGTGCTCGGCGTCGATCATCAGCTGTTCGAGGATCAGCTCGACGAATACAAGGAGCACCACGGCCTGGCGTCCGATACCGGGCTCACGGCAGAAGATTGGTCGTCCCTGATCGCGCGCTACAAGGCGCTCGTCGAAGAACATGCCGCCCGGCCCTTTCCCCAAAGCGTCGAGGAGCAGCTGTGGGGCGCCATCGGAGCGGTGTTCCTGTCGTGGCAATCGGCCCGCGCCAGAACCTACCGCCGTCTGCACAACATTCCGGAGCGCTGGGGAACCGCAGTCAACGTCCAGGCAATGGTGTTCGGCAACCGCGGCGATACTTCGGCGACCGGCGTCGCCTTCACCCGCAATCCGTCAACCGGCGACAAGGAGCTTTACGGCGAATTTCTCATCAACGCACAAGGTGAAGACGTCGTCGCCGGCATCAGAACCCCGCAGAGCATCACCGAGGAGGCCCGCCTGGCGTCAGGCAGCTCTGCGCCCTCGCTGGAAACGCTGCTGCCGTCGGCATTTGCGGAGCTCGCCGTCTTGCTCAACCGCCTCGAGCAGCACTTTCGCGACATGCAGGACATCGAGTTCACCATCCAGGAGGGCAAGCTCTGGATGTTGCAAACGAGGTCGGGGAAGCGCACCGCCAGGGCCGCGCTCAAGATTGCCGTCGATCTCGCCAACGAAGGGGTCATCAGCCGCACCGAGGCAATGGCGCGCATCGACCCGTCTTCGCTCGACCAGCTGCTCCATCCTACTCTCGACCCCGATGCCCGGCGGGAGGTGATCGGTTCGGGACTTCCCGCCTCGCCGGGGGCCGCCAGCGGCGGCATCGTGTTCGATTCCGATCAGGCGGAAAGGCTCAAGGCGCAGGGACGGCAGGTGATCCTGGTGCGCGTCGAGACGAGCCCCGAGGACATTCACGGCATGCACGCCGCCGAGGGCATTTTGACCACTCGCGGCGGCATGACGTCGCATGCCGCGGTCGTCGCCCGGGGCATGGGCAAGCCGTGCGTTTCGGGCGCCGGCAATATCCGGGTCGACTACGCCAATGCATCGCTCGTCGCCGGGCGTCATACGCTCAAGGCCGGCGACCTGATCACCATCGACGGTTCGACCGGACAGGTGATGAAAGGCACCGTCGCGACGATCAAGCCGGAGCTTTCGGGAGACTTCGCAGTCCTGATGGGCTGGGCCGACGCCGTCCGCCGCATGAAGGTGAGGGCCAACGCCGAAACGGCCCTCGATGCCCGCGTGGCGCGCTCGTTCGGTGCCGAAGGAATAGGGTTGTGCCGGACCGAGCACATGTTTTTCGATGCCGATCGCATCATCGCCATGCGCGAAATGATCCTGGCCGACAATGAGCAGGGCCGCCGCGCTGCGCTCGCCAAGATCCTGCCCATGCAGCGCGCCGATTTCACCGAGCTCTTCGAGATCATGGCCGGATTGCCGGTCACCATCCGGCTGCTCGACCCGCCGCTGCACGAGTTCCTCCCTGCCAGCGATGCCGAAATCGAGGAGGTCGCCGACGCGATGGGCGCCGATGCGGAAGCCTTGCGCAGCCGGGTGGCCGAGTTGCACGAGTTCAACCCGATGCTCGGGCATCGCGGGGTAAGGCTGGCGATATCCTATCCCGAGATCGCCGAAATGCAGGCGCGGGCGATCTTCGAAGCAACCGTGGAGGCCGGCAGAAAGACAGGCGCGGCGCCGATCCCCGAGATCATGGTCCCGCTCGTGGCGGCGAAGCTCGAGTTCGACCTGGTGAAGGAGCGTATCGTGGCGGTTGCCCGGGAGGTGCAGGCGCAGGCGGGCATGCCTCTGAAGTATCTTGTCGGGACCATGATCGAGCTGCCCCGTGCCGCCCTGCAGGCTGGCGAAATCGCCGCATCGGCCGAGTTTTTCTCGTTCGGCACCAACGACCTGACTCAGACAACTTTCGGGATCAGCCGCGATGACAGCGCGCGGTTTCTCGGCGAATACGCCGCCCGGGGCATTTTCGCCGTCGATCCGTTCATCTCGCTCGACATCGAGGGGGTGGGCGAACTTGTACGGATCGCCGTCGAACAGGGGGCGTCGCCGGCGCAGTGACATCAAGCTCGGCATCTGCGGAGAACATGGCGGCGATCCCGCCTCGATCCGGTTCTGCGAGGAGATCGGGCTCGACTATGTGTCCTGCTCGCCCTTTCGGGTGCCGATCGCCCGACTGGCAGCCGCCCAGGCAGCGGCCGGGCGGGCTATGAAGTGAAGGTGCGGATCGTGCGAAAATGGCCTGCGGCGGCCCGAATTGGCACCGGACGGATCGAATCAATTAACCCTGTCAAGTGCATATTTCCTGTTGAGCCCCCGGCCAGATTGCCGCATAGTTAACCAATCCTAAACGGGCTGGGGCTACGGTTTCGGGGTTCATACAACCGGTAGCCTTACTGCCGCGGGACGTTTGGAGTTGAGGGGAAGTGCAGCGAGCAAGACGCCGTAACCACGATCCGGAAGGCGCGTTGGGACGCTCCGTACACGGACGAAGTTGCTCCGGTGCGCGCCTCTGTGTTTGGTTTTGCCATGGCAGGATTGGCGCTGTTCGCGGCCTTCGGTGTCGCCGGCAACTACTTCGGCAACAATGCCGTCGCCCACACCGCGGCGGCTACCATGATCGAATACGACGACCTGGTCACGCCGGCCACCTCTTCGATCATCGGCAAAGGGTCCCGGCTTCAAGGCGCGACGGTGTTTCTGGCCTCGCTGGGCTCCGCGCAGGAATCGTCCGCTTCCGGCAAGGGTGATTTTCTCTCCGAGGGTTTGGTCCGGGAAGAGGACGTCGGCATACGCGAAGACGCCATCGGTACGCGGGAGGACGCCGTTGCAGCGCTGCTGTCGATCGCCAAGCTCGAGCAGACATTCCAGGCCGGCGACGCCCTGAAACGCAAAATCGCCGCCGAACGCCGATTTCGGCTGGCCGAGCAGGACTGCCTGGCGCGTGCCGTATACTTTGAAGCACGCTCCGAGCCCGAGATGGGTCAGCTTGCGGTCGCCAAGGTCATTCTCAATCGCCTGAAAGATCCGAACTACCCCAAAACCATCTGCGGCGTGGTCTATCAGGGCGCCGGCCGGAACAACTCGTGCCAGTTCTCCTTCGCCTGCGACGGCCTTAGTGATCAGCCAACGGTGCGCGCCTCCTGGAAGCAGGCCAAGCGAGTTGCTGCGAAGGCCATGGCCGGTGATGAGTCGATAAAGATCATGACCGCTGCTACTCACTACCACGCCGATTACGTGACGCCCAAGTGGGCCACCTCCTTAAAGCGAGTGATCAAGATCGGCCGCCACATCTTCTACACCAACTCCTGACCCGCCGACTTTTCTTGACTTGAAGCGGCGCCATTTCGGGCGCCCGTTTGTTTGTGCTACTGGTTGCGCGCATGCATGGCGCGACTTTCCAGTCCTGGACCTTCTTCGACGGCAAATGGCAGCAGGGCAACCCGATGTTCATGGGTCCGATGACGCACGCGCCGTGGCTGGGCTCCTGCGTGTTCGACGGGGCGCGGGCCTTCGATGGCGTAGCGCCCGATCTCGACAAACACTGTCAACGGCTCGTGCGGTCGGTCAGGAGCTTCGGCCTCAAGGAGCTCGTCTCGGCTGCACGGCTTGTGGAACTCGCATGGGAGGGAATCGACAGGTTTCCGAAAGGCGCCGAGCTCTACATCAGGCCGATGGCATGGGCCGAAGCAGGGTTTGTCGACGTCGATCCGGAATCAACGCGGTGGTCGATGTCGGTCTATGAGTCGCCCCTGCCGGCGCCATCGGGATTTTCCGTCACCTGCTCGCCCTTTCGCAGGCCGTCGCTGGAATTTGCTCCGACCGATGCCAAGGCAGCCTGCCACTATCCGAACTCGGCGCGCGCCATACGCGAGGCGCGAGGCCGCGGCTTTGACAATGCCGCCATGCTCGATGCGGTCGGCCAAGTGTCGGAGCTTGCAACCGCCAATCTCATGCTGGTCAAGGACGGCGAGGTGCACACGCCGGTGCCCAACGGCACCTTCCTCGTCGGCATCACCCGCGGCCGCGTGATCGAACTGTTGCGCCGGGCCGGCGTTGCCGTCCACGAGCGCTCGCTTGTCTGGCAGGAGTTTCTGGATGCCGATGAAGTCTTTTCTACCGGCAATCACGGTAAGGTTCTCCCCGTTACCCGCGTCGAATCCCGGCATCTGCAGCCAGGGCCGGTGATGCACAAGGCGCGCGAGCTGTATTGGGAGTTTGCCCACAGCGCGCGCGGTCCAGGACGTGAACTCATAAGCACGCCGTTGGGTCTGCTTTGGAGCCGTAGGCAGCAAGCAGACAACAACTCACGGGCGGAGCTACCCTGGCTGCGCTGGCAAGATTGCTCCCCTAGATATCACGTAGGTGGTGGTTTCGCATTCCAACTTGATGGATCGGGGCGCCACTCGATCACTCGAACTCGCTTTACCGGCGGCGGAGCCCAGGCGCCGTCGAACACGGCGGCTTTGGGCCAGTAGAGGCGTAGCTGGAGGACGAACCCGCCGGCTTGCGGCGTGGGCAGCCAGTTGCTCTCCTTGTCTTGTCCCGGCAACTCCTGCTGGATGAAGAGGTCCAGCGAAAGGCCGCTATCTGTCAGTGGTGCGCCGGAAGGCCGCTACGAGCTGCCCTATCCGGCGCTCGATTTGGAATGGATCAATATCGCCCAGTTCCATGGACGGGTCCGTGAGTTCTTCGGCGATAGTCTAATCTAATTGTCGAGTTCGGGAGCGCGGCCAACCCCATGTCGGGGCGCTGGCTATCTCGGTGCCTCATCCGCTACTTTTTCTTGCGGGGCGCAGAGGGAGTGAGCCTCGGCTGCATGATCGAAAACGGCGATACGGCGGCCGGCGGTTTCGCTTTCGGCTGTTTCGGCTTCTTGTGCTCGCGATTGCGTCTTTGTTGACCTTTGGCCATTGATCTTCTCCTCAATTGGTCATCCAAGATGTCCTTGCATGCAGGCGAACCTGTTGGACAAACGCCTAGCTCGGCAAATTCGCCGTGCCAAGAACGTAAGGAGCCCCGTGGCGTCCTGAGTAGAGCTTGCCGGCCACCTCGACGATACGATCACGATTTGCATCGAATGCGCTCAAAAATCCGGCTTCATCCTTAGACGTGCCCGGACTCATCCGGGAGAGCGCCTCGTCCTCGACGAAAAACAGAATCTCGAATACTGAATCATGCCCACTGAAACGCACACACTGGCGTGCTGGATCATAACAGCGGCTGTGATTAGGAAAATGGATGGTCATTTCGGGCATCATAGGCCGCATTTGCGACGATTGTTACCATCGCGGGAAACGCGCTCGTTAAGGGCTGGCAAAGATCATGCGGAGGTTTCCGTCCACTCCTGGTTTCCGCGTCGCGAGGTTCTGGGCTCACAAATCACGGGCTGGCAATTTCCCGGAATTTGCGAATGAGGGCGGCGGAAGCATTGTAGA
>CAWADI010000005.1:0-116557 GCA_963780765.1 uncultured Alphaproteobacteria bacterium
TGTCTCCGTGCACGGAGAGTTCATCACGGTGCCGGCCGGCGCCCGCAAGGGCGCCAACGTGCGCCAGGCCGGCGAAGACCTGAAGGCCGGCGACCTGGCGGTCGGGGCGGGAACGCGGCTCAAGCCCCAGGATGTCGCGGCAATCGCCTCTACCGGCCGGCCGGGCGTCGCCTGCCGGAAGGCGCTGACGGTGGCGCTCGTCTCGACCGGCGAGGAAATCCGGCGCCCCGGCGCCGATCTCGCACCCGGCGAGGTCTACGATTCCAACCACAGCATGTTGCGCGCCCTGCTGCGGGCACGGCGCGGCAAGGGTTCTGGACATGGGCATCGTCGCCGACGATGCCGCGGCGGTGCGCATCTCCCTCGCGAGAGCCGCCGACCAGGCCGACGTGATCGTTTCGACCGGGGGGGCTTCGCGCGGCGAGCCCGATCACATCGTCAACGCGATGCTGGAGCAGGGCCGGGTGCACGCCTGGCAGCTGGCGGTGAAACCCGGCCGGCCGCTCGCCATCGGCCAGATCGGCGACACGGTATTCCTGGGACTGCCCGGCAACCCGGTGGCGGTGTTCACGACGTTCCTCCTCTATTGCCAGCCGATGCTGGCGAGACTCGGCGGCGCCTGCTGGCGCCCGCCGCAGCGTTATCCGCTGCCTGCCGGGTTCCGCTTCGAAGCCAAGAGGAAGGGGCGGCGGGAGTTCTGGCGCGGCTGGGTCAACAATGAGGGGGCGGGCCCGGTGCTCAGGAAGTTCGCACGCGACGGCTCGGGCCTCATCTCGGGTCTCACCCGGGCCACCGGCTTCATCGAGGTCGCAGAGGACGTGGGTCAGGTGGAGGAAGGAGACACGCTGCCGTTCATTCCGTTCAGCGAGTTCGGCATCGCGCCGTGACCCATGAGGAGATCGTCGACTTCTGGCGCCTCGCCGGACCTGAGCGCTGGTTCACGCGCGATGCTGCTTTCGACGGCGCGATCGCCTCGCGGTTCCGCAATCTTCTCGCCGAAGCGCGCGCCGGCGCCTGCGACGGCTGGGCCGAAACGCCCGCCGGCGCCTTGGCCCTCGTCATCGTGCTCGACCAGTTCTCGCGCAACATCCACCGCGGCTCGCCGCTCGCCTTCGCCGCCGACTCGCGCGCGCTGGCGCTGGCGCGGCGCGTCGTGGGGCTGGGCTGGCAGCACGCCGTGCCGGCGCCCTTGGCCGCGTGGTTTCTCTTGCCCTTCGAGCACGCCGAGGACCTCGACGCCCAGAACCGCGCGGTGGGTCTCTTCGGCAGCCTCGGTCTGGCGGAGATGGTCTGGTATGCGAAGCTCCATCGCAACGTCATCGTGCGCTTCGGCCGCTTCCCGCACCGCAATGCCGTCCTGGGGCGGAAATCCACGCCGGCGGAGCTGACCTTCCTCACCGGTGGCGGCTTCGCCGGTTAATAAGTCGTCATCGCCGGGCCCAGAACCGGCGATCCTTTTGGAAACCCAAAAGGATGGCCGTGTCGAGCACGGCCATGACGTATTATTGTGCGTTGAATATGACCATGATCCTCTACACCACGGTGGGCGTCAGCGATCTTGAACGGTCGATCGCCTTCTACGACGCCGTGTTCTCGGTGCTGGGATATGCGAGGAGCCCGGACTGGGCGAAAGGCTGGGCGGGTTGGGGTCCGATCTATGACGAGGGCGTGAGCTTCTGGATCTGCAAGCCCTTCGACGGCAAGGCGCCTGGCCCCGGCAACGGCGCCATGATTGCGTTCAGGGCGCGCAACGAAGGCGAGGTCGAAGCCTTCCATGCACAGCGCTCGCCCACGGCGGCAGCGACGAGGGCGGGCCGGGAACGCGGGAGTACTACGAGCCCACCTTCTACGTCGCCTACGTGCGTGATCCCGACGGCAACAAGCTCGCCTGCGTCTATCACCGCCACGATGGGAAGCGCTGAATTGAGGACGTATCGGGTTCGCGAGCGCGGTCACACCTTGCCGGCGTAGGTCGGAAACTCGCCCAGCTTCCGATAGCTCTCGTGGTAGCGCATGAGCTTCGCCTCATCGATCTCGACGCCGAGTCCCGGGGCATCGATGCGCCCCCACGCCGGACCATCGGCAATCGGCAGCCGCCCGTGAGGATGTCGTCTTCCATGATCTGCGCGGTCTGCTGGTTGCCCAGGGCCGCGTTGGGAGCGGCCAGCATCACGTGCTGGCCGGCGGCAGCGGTCAGGCCCAGTTCGCCATGCGTATGCTTGCAGACCTGCCAGCCCTCCATGTGGCTGATATGGTTGAGCGGTGCCAGCGCAGGAGCGAGCCCACCCAGTACTGGCTGAAACAGAGGTATTCGCCGCACCGGCTCTTGATCAGCCGGTAGGCATCGGCTTCCCGCCCCAGGCCTTCGTTGACGCACAACGGCACGTCGAGGCGGGTGCGGAGCTCGAGCATGTTTTCGACCGGATCGATCCGTACCGGGGCTTCGACGAAGTCGAGATCGAAGCGGGCGTGCCACCGCTTCAGAAGTCGCAGCGCCTGCGGTTTCGTCCAGCTCTGGTTGACGTCGATGCGGATCTTGCCTTCGGCGCCGATGGCGCCGCGCAGCGCCTCCAGCATCGCTTCCTCTTTCGCCTCGTCGATGCCGACCTTGATGTAGTAGACGCGGTAGCCGCGGCTGACGCCGTCGCGGGCCTGCCGCTCCACTTCCTCCGGCGTGGCCCAATCCATGTAGTAGAAGTAGTCGACCGAATCGCGCATGGCGCCGCCGAACAGCCGGTAGAGCGGCTGCCCGCACTCCTTGCCGCACAGATCCCACAGCGCCATGTCGATGCCGGCGTAGGCGAAATTGCCGGTCATCGGCTGGAACGCCCACACGCCGTGAACGCCGAGGTCGCGATGGATCGCCTCCTTGTCCCAGGGGTCGCGGCCGACGACCAGCGGCGCCATGGATTTCACCGCGCTCTCGATGCCGGCCGTGTCGGCGGCGCGGGTGCATTCGCCCCAGCCGATGAGGCCGTTGTCCGCCGTGAGCTTCACGACGACGTCGGTGATGCCGCCGCGGTTGATGAGCGAGCTGGTCTCGACCCGCTTGTAGGGGACGCGCGCAACAAAGGTTTCGAGTCTGGTGACTTTCATGGCCAGTGCTCTACACCGGAAAATGCTGCAGAGGGGAGCGTTATCGAATGGTCAGGCGCCTGAAGTTCTATGGCTGGGGCAGGGAGGGTACGGGTCTCGACGAGGCGGAGCGGGAGCGGCTGTTCCGTTTCCTGGCAGATCGTCTCCACGTTGAACCCAGTCTCGCCGCCCCGCCGCAGATGTCGGACATCGGCTTGCGCGCGCCGCGTCTGACGCCGCCCGCCGCGATCGCCCATCTGTTCCAGGACGAACCCTATGAGCGGCTTCTGCACACCTACGGCAAGTCCTACCCGGAGACCGTCCGCGCCCAGGCGCGCGACTTTGCCAACGCGCCGGATCTCGTCGCCCTTCCGGCAAATGAAACGGACCTCAGCGCGCTGCTGGACTGGGCGAGCGGCGCGAACGTCGCCGTCATTCCGTTCGGCTGCGGCTCCTCGGTCGTCGGTGGAGTTGAACCGGTCGTCGGCGACCGTTACGCCGGCGTTGTCAGCCTCGACCTCAGCCGGTTCGACCGTGTTCTCGAGATCGACAGCACCAGCCGGGCGGCGCGCATCCAGGCCGGCATGCGAGGCCCGGCAATCGAGGCGGCTCTGAAGCCGCACGGCCTGGCGATCCGGCACTATCCACAGAGCTTCGAGTTCTCCACGCTTGGCGGCTGGATCGCCACTCGGTCGGGCGGCCACTTCGCCACGCTCTACACCCATATCGACGATTTCGTCGAAAGCATCCGGACGATCACTCCGGCGGGCGCCATGGAATCGCGCCGCCTGCCCGGCTCGGGCGCCGGACCCAGCCCCGACCGCATGATCATCGGCTCGGAAGGCACGCTCGGCGTGATCGTCGAGGCGTGGATGCGGCTGCAGGCCGCCCCCGCTTCCGGGATGGCGCCGTGTTCGGCTTTCCCGATCTCTTTGCGGCGGCCAACGCCGTGCGCATCGTCGGCCAGGCCGGCCTCTACCCTTCCAATCTGCGCGTCATCGACAATCACGAGGCAGGCATCTACGGCGTCAACGACTACGAGGAAACGCTGCTGATCCTCGCCTTCGAATCGGCTGACCATCCGGTCGAGGCATGGATGATGCGGGCGGTCGAGCTCATCCAGGACCATGGCGGCCGGCGACACCCTGACGAACGCGCTGGCCTGGCCTGGCGTACGGCCTTTGTCCGCATGCCGTACGCGCGGGAGCTGTCGGTCCCGCTCGGCGTGATCAACGACACCTTCGAGAGCGCAGTCACCTGGGACAAGTTCGAGGCCTTTCATGCCGCGGTGAGCGCGGCGACCAGTGAGGCTATCCAGGAGGCGACCGGCCGGCCCGGCATTGTTTCGACCCGGTTTACCCATGTCTATCCCGACGGGCCGGCGCCCTATTACACCTTCAATGCCCGCGGCACGCCTGGCCGGCTTATCGAGCAGTGGCGGCACATCAAGGCCCGCGCCTCCGCTGCCCTGCTCGCAGGCGGTCGGTACGATCACCCACCACCATGCGGTCGGGCGCGATCACATGCCCTGGTACCGCGAGCAGCGGCCCGCAACTTTTCGGCAAGGCATACGAAGCGGCCAAGAGCGTGCTCGACCCGGCCGGGATCCTCAATCCGGGCGTACTGGTGCCGTGAACACTTTCCCTTCCCCCTCACCGGGCGCAGCGGCTTCGCTGCTTCGCTTCCCTCTCCCCTCCGGGGCGAGGGTTTCTTATCGAACCCTCTCCCCACCGGGGAGAGGGCAGGTGAGAGGGTACTTCAGCCGGCGAAGCGGGGGCGGGCGAGGCCGGGGACGGGAGCTTCGAAGGCGAAAAGACCACCCGCCTGCGGATGGCGGGCAAGCGCTTCCGCGGTCAGCCCGTGGCGCGCGGTCGTTACATAGAGCGTCTTCAGATCCTCCCCGCCGAATGCGCAGGAGGTGACCTGGGAGGCGGGAATGGGAACGATGCGGTCGAACGGTGCCGTCGGGCGAAAACCTTGCGACGCAGTCGCCCTCCCAGCGCGCGCTCCAGAGACAGCCGTCGCGGTCGATGGCCGCGCCGTCGGGGGAGCCGAGATCGGTGATGGCGCTGAACACCCGCCGGTTCGAAGCATGGCCCACGTCCATATCGAAATCGTAGGCGTGAATCACCTTGAGCGCGGAATCGGCGACATAGAGCGTCGTCCCGTCCGGGCTCCAGACGACGCCGTTGGTGATGGTGATATCGGCGAGCTCCCGCCGGTATGACAGATCCGGATGGATGCACCACAGAGCGCCGGAGGCCTCGGTGATCGGCAGATCCTCGCCATCGGGTCCGAGGTTGTTCATCATCGTGCCCATCCAGAAGCGCCCTCGTGCGTCGGGTGCGCCGTCGTTGCTGCGATTGCGGGGCAGGTCGGCTTCCGGCGCAATCTGCCGCTCGAGCTTCCCCTCCTTCGGATCGAAGAAGCTGATGCCGCGCTCGGAGGCGATCAGCAGCGAGCCGTCGGCGCGCTTGGCGAGTGCGGTGATCATCTCGGGCATCGGCCAGATTTCATGGTGGCCCGATGCGGGCGTCAGCCGATGCAGCCTTGATGGCATCGGCACATCGAGCCAATAGACCGCCCGCTCGTCGGGACACCAGAAGGCGCCTTCGCCGATCTTGTCGCGGCAATCGGCGATGCAGCGGACCTCGACCCTGGAGACCGGATAGCTCGCGCCGGGCTTCGGAAGTATTGACATATCAGGCTACGAATGCATCGTTTGTGGCGGTGGGTGCAAGCTTTCGTTGGCTGCTTGCGTGCGTCTCGAAACGTTGATGTCGTAATTGCCTATGCTTGATCGGGCCATGCCCGGCCTGTCTTCCACGGCCGGCGACGTTTCTCGCGAACCTGCCGGGGCCGGCCGGGCGCCCCTGTTGCGCCTGCGCGGTCTCTCGAAGGTTTTTGGCGCCACGGCTGCCGTCGAACCCCTCGATCTCGACATCTACCCCAAGGACTTCGTCGCCATGCTCGGGCCCTCGGGCTGCGGGAAGACGACGCTCCTGCGCATGATCGGCGGCTTCGTCGCGCCGACCACGGGCACGATCGAGATCGCCGGCGCCGATGTCACGGGCCTCGGCCCGGAGAAACGCCCGACCAACATGGTGTTCCAGGGCTACGGGTTGTTCCCGCACATGAACGTCGCCCAGAACATCGGCTATGGCTTGCGGCTGCAGAAGATGCCGAAGAACGAGATCGATCGGCGGGTGAACGAGGCGATCGCGCTGGTGCAGCTGGCCGATCTCGCCCGGCGCGGCACTGAGCAGCTGTCAGGCGGCCAGCAGCAGCGGGTGGCGCTCGCCCGCGCGCTGGTCATGCGGCCGAAGGTGCTGCTACTCGACGAGCCGCTGGCCGCCCTCGACCTCAAGCTCCGCCAGGCGATGCAGGAGGAGCTGCGGCGCATTCATCACGAGATCGGCGGCACCTTCGTGTTCGTCACCCACGACCAGTCGGAAGCGCTGGCGCTCGCAAATCGCATCGCCGTCATGCGCGAGGGCCGCCTCGAGCAGGTGGGAACCGCCCAGGAGATCTACGACAGGCCGAAGACGCGCTTCGTGTCGACGTTCATCGGCGAGGCCAATCTGCTGCCCGGCCGGCGCGTCAACGGCACGATCCAGACTCGCCGCCGGACCACACTTCGCCGACGCCGGCCCCGATGAGGAGATTTCGCTCGTTGCCCGGCCGGAGAATCTGGTGGCGCTGGGGCCGCAGGAGACGGCCGACCTGACGCTCGATGGTGAAATCCGGGATATCGTCTATCTCGGGTCCTACGTGAAGTACCGGGTGGCCATCGCGGGCGGCAAGGATATGATCATGCATGTGCGCCCCGATCGTGCCCGGTGACCACAGCATCGGCGACCCGATGCGCATCGGCTGGCACCGCCGGCATCACCGGATCGTCAGCGCATGACCGCACCCCTCACCCTTCCCTCTCCCCGTCGGGGAGAGGGTATGTGGAATACGGCAGCCAGGGCCGCATCCTGGCCAATCAGGAGAGGAAACGATGACTGAACACAAGACACCCTTTATGACAGCGCCGCTGTCGCGGCGCGCGGCGCTGAAAGCCGGCGTCGCCGCCGCGGCGGCGGCGGCCGGGCTCATGCCGGTCAGGAGCCATGCCGCAACCACCGTCACCTTCCTCGGCTGGCAGGGCTATGACGATCCGATCACCTTCGACGACTTCACCAAGACGAAGGACATCACCCTCAACACCACCTACATCGGCAACAACGACGAGATCATCACCAAGCTGCGCTCGGGCGGCATCGGACAGATCGATATCGTCACGCCCTACATGGGCTACATCCCGCTGCTCGCCAAGCTCGACATCATCCAGGAGATCGACACGGCGCGCGTGCCCAATCTGGAGAAGATGCTGCCGCTGTTCCGCAACGACCCCAATGTCAACGTCAACGGCAAGCTCTATGGCGTCCCGTTCACCTGGGGCTCCGGGCCGATGATGTACGATCCCGCCGTCATTCCCACCGCGCCGGCGTCGTGGATGGACCTGCTCAAGCCAGAATACAAGGGCAAGGTCGGCATGATGGACGATCCGCTCGGCAACATGATGCTGGCGGCCCTCATCGCCACCGACGCCAAGGTGCCCACCCAGCTGACGCCGGCCCAGCTCGAGCAGACGATCGACTTCCTGATCTCGGTGAAGAAGCAGTCCCGCGTCGTGACGGTCAGCTGGGGCGACCTAGCCGATGCCATGGCGCGCGGCGATGTGGCGCTGACCTTCAGCGGCTGGGAAACCATCCAGAAGTTCGCCGCCGACAAGGGCAAGAAGATCGCCTACACCTATCCTTCCGAAGGCACCTTCGCTTGGCTCGACAATTACTGCATCGCCAAGGACGCGCCGAACCTCGACGCCGCTTACGAGATCTGCAACCGGGTGATCGATGTCGCGCCGCAGAAACGGCTTGCCGAAAACGCCATCCAGGCCATCGTCAACATCGACGCGATCGCCGCCCTCGACCCGGCCGTCAAGGCGCTCTACCCATATGACTCGATCGAGGATTTCGGCAAGAAGGCGGGGTTCTTCGCCTTCCCGCCGACCGAGCCCGACGGAACGCACGCGACCTTCAGCGACTGGCTGAAGGCCTATGAGCGTTTCAAGACGGCTTAGGCGTCCGGACGGAAAAAGGAATCGTCATGGCCGGGCTTGACCCGGCCATCCTTTTGGGCGGTCGAAAAGGATTCGCGGGTCAAGCCCGCGAATGACGAAAAAGGGAATCCATGACCGGCCGAAGCCTGCCCTATGTCCTCACCCTGCCGTCGGGGATCATCTTCTTCGCCACCTTCGTGGCGCCCTTCCTCTACTTCTTCGTCATCAGCTTCTGGGTCGTCAACTTCTTCGCCCTGACGCCGGCGGCAACGCTCGCCAACTATCGCGAGATCTGGGACAAGTACGTGCCGGTCGCGGTCTACACCGTCGTGCTGGCGACAGCGACCGCGGTCCTGACCGTCGTCATCGGCTTCCTCTACGCCTTCATCGCCCGCTTCAAGCTCACGCGCTGGGCCGACATGCTGCTGTTCGTGGTGCTGATCACCATGTTCGGCGGCTACCTGATGAAGATCTATGCCTGGAAGACCATCCTCGGCAACGAGGGCGTGCTCAATACCGCGCTCATCGCCGCCGGCCTCATCGAGCAGCCGATCAGCGCGCTGCTCTACAGCCCCGGCGCCGTCGTCGTCACGCTGCTGCACTTCGCGCTGCCCTTCGCGGTGCTGCCCACCTATGCCGCCATGCGCACCATCCAGGACATCGAGATCGAGGTGGCGCGCGACCTCGGCGCCTCTCCGTTCGAGACGTTTTCCACCATCATCGTGCCGCGCTGCCGGGCCGGCATCGTCACTGCCTTCAGCTTCTCGTTCCTGATCACCGCCGGTGACTATGTCACGCCGGTGCTGGTCGGCGGCAAGCAGACGCTGATCGGCAATCTGATCGCGCCGCAGTTCGGCTCGATGTTCAACTGGCCGCTGGGTGCGGCCATGTCGTTCGTCATGCTGGCGGCCTCGGTTCTGGTGATCTGGCTGTTCAGCCGGATGGCCGCCTGGTGGTGCCGGGCATGAGCAGCTTCCCCGCCGCTGCGTGGCGGTTCACGGCCATCGCGCTGGTCTTCTTCCTGGTGTCGCCGATCGTGCTGCTGATGGTCTTCTCCTTCACCTCGCGCGGCCTCACCAATTTTCCGATCGAGAGCCTGTCGCTGCGCTGGTGGGCGGAGATGGTCGGGCATCGCCAGTTCTGGCCCGCCTTCCGCAACAGCATGATCATCGGGCTCAGCGTCGGGGCGATCTCGGCCATCGTCGGCACCATGGCGGCGATCGGGCTCGTGTCGCTGGCGCCCAGGCAGGCCGCGCTCACCATGAGCGCCCTCACTCTCCCCGTGATGCTGCCGCCCCTGGTGCTCGCCGTGGCGCTCCTGACCTTCTTCGTCGGCGTCGGCCTCAAGCCCGGCCTTCTCACCGTCATCATCAGCCACGTTCTGTTCACCCAGCCCTTCGTCATCCTGATCGTGCATGCGCGCATGGCGAACTTCGACTATCACACCGTCGAAAGCGCGCGCGACCTGGGCGCCAGCCCGTTCACCGCCTTTCTCACCGTGACGCTGCCGATCATCCGGCCGATCGTCATCGGCGCCGCCCTCATCGCCATGGCGCTGTCGATCGACGATTTCGTCATCACCTTCTTCACCATCGGCAGCGGCAACACCCTGCCGACGCTCGTCTGGGGCATGATCCGCACCGGGCTGACACCTGCCGTCAACGCCATCGGCACGCTGATCCTGCTGCTGACCATCGGCTCGAGCATCCTGGCCTTGCGCCTGACGCGCTATCGCGGCTGATGTACCGTCATCCCCGTCTTCTCTGTCATCCCCGACCATCTACCAGACCGTCACCCCCGCGAAAGCGGGGGTCCGAATGGAGAGTCTCAGCTGCTCGATAAGTGGTGGATAAGTGGTGATAGATCGGTTACCGCTTATTGGATCCCCTCTTGCGAGGGGATGACGAATTGGCTTTGCTACGTGGAAATGGCAGACCTCAAGGGCAAGGTGGCGCTCATCACCGGCGGCGCCTCCGGCATCGGCAGGGCGGGATGCGAGCTGATGGCGCGGGCTGGAGCCTCGGTGGTGGTGGCCGACCTCGATACGCAAGGTGCCGCCGCCGTCGCCAAGGCGATCGAGGCCGGCGGCCAATCGCACTCGCCGCCCATGTCGACGTGCGCGACAGCGCCTCGGTGCAGGAAATGGTCGCGAGCTCCCTTGCCCGCTTCGGGCAGATCGATGTGCTGTTCCACAACGCCGTGTCGGTGCCGCTCATCAACAACCGCGACCGGCGCATCACCGAGCTGCCCGAAGAAACCTGGCACGAGATCGTCGATCTGGTGCTCACCGGCACCTTCCTCACCGCCAAATACACCGCCCAACACATGCTGACCCGCCGGAGCGGCTCGATCGTGCTCACCGCCACCGTCGATGCGCTGATCGGCCAGGCGGGCCTCGATGCCTATACGGCGGCCAAGGGCGGCGTCGTCGCCATGACCCGGTCGATGGCGGCCGGCCTCTCGCCCGACGGCATCCGCGTCAATGCCATCTGCCCGGGCTTCGTCGCCACGCCGCACCAGGCCGTGTTCATGAACGATCCCGTCCAACGCGAAACGATCGAGCGCATGCATCTCATGGGTATCCTGGAGCCTGCTGACATCGCCGCCTTCGCGGTGTTTCTTGCTTCCGACGATGCCCGCCGGATCACCGGCGGCATCCACACCGCCAATTCGGGCTACATGGCCTTCAAGAGCCCGGTCGATCTCGCCAGCGTATACAAGAGGTAGGCGGTGACTGTTTCGCGCCGCGCTGCATCGCGGACGCGAGGCGCTTGGCCTCGAGAAAGGCGATTCGGTCGAGGTCCACGTCCTGGGTGCCGGTCGCTCGAGATCGGCAGGTTGGTCCGGGCGCGGGAGCTGATCGCCCGGCTGCGGAAGTATCGCGACCGGCTGCCGGCGGGATTCAGGTTCGACCGGCTCGAGGCGCACGAGCGCGGCTGACGCCTTCTTCGATACCAGCGTTCTTTTGTATCTACTGTCGGCGAACCACGGCAAGGCGGACCGGGCGGAGGCGCTCCTGGCCGGGGGCGGCGTCGTCAGCGTACAGGTCCTGACCGAGTTCGCTTCCGTCGCATTTGCGCAGGCTCGTCCTGGCGCTGCCCGGAGTGCTTTCGGCTATCCGCGCCGCCTGCAGCGTCAGGCCGATCGACATCGAAACGCATGAGCTCGGCCTCGATATCCTCGAGCGATTTCGGGTCTCGCTCTATGACAGTCTCATCATCGCGACGGCTGTGCGCGCCGGCTGCACGACGCTCTACGCCGAGGATCTTGAGCACGCGCAATCGATCGACCGGCTGACGATCCGCAATCCGTTTCTGGCGGAGTGAGGTTCAACATGCTCAGCTCCGTCATCGCCGTCCTTGGGCTTCGACTCAGGAACCGGACCCGGCAGATGAAATTCGCCGATGAACGACCGTGACCTGAAACTGACTATCGAAACGCTGCGCGAAGACCACGGGCGCTGGATAGCCGAAGTTCCGGAACTTCCTGGCGTCCTCGCCTATGGTGCGAGCAGAGGAAATGCAATGGCCAGGGCCGAGGCGCTCGCATTGTGCGTGCTGGCCGAAAAACTCGAGAACGGCAAGGAAGGATCAGGATGCCGGAGACGACCCTGTTTAGCGATCCTTCTCCGACGTCGCATGCACCTGCGCGTAGCGGTCGAGCAGCGTCCTGATCATGCGCTGATACTGCGTGCCGTTGCGGCGCGCTTCGCGGCGGAAGAAATCAACGCTGCGTTTTGACAGCGTGATCGTAACTTTCTCCAACTCCTGCCGATACGCCAATTCGCTCGGCGGCGGAAGGAAGTCATCGACGACCTTGATGCGGCCCAACGGCTCATCCGTGTATCTTATTTGCTTCTTCATAGATTCGTTTTCCTCTGCGCCAGTAACCGGCGCCAATGATTCGAACGAGATTGTCCCGGTACGTAAAGCGGACCGTCAGAACACCGCCGCCATGCTGACCGAAACAATAATAGCGCTTCTCCACATTCGTGCTGTGCGTCAGATCCTCGGCGATGACGCGGGCCGGATCGGCAAAGGCGTGCTGTGCGTCGGCGAAGCTCACGCCATGCTTCGTCTGGTTCGCCAAGTCCTTGCCGGGATCCCAGTCGAAACCTGCAAGAGACATCACGGGGGGTCTTAGCATCGATACTGCGAAATAGCCATATAAATGGATGGCTAACCATCGGTATGGTGTCGCAATCCGCCCGAGGTCCGTCGCCCGATCCTGCCCCTGTTGAATTCCGCTCCCTATTGTGGCTCGATCCTGGCAACACCCTGACCTGAGGTTCCCTTCATGAAATCCCATGCCCGCGTGGTGGTGATCGGCGGCGGCGTCGTCGGCGTGTCCACGCTCTATCACCTCGCCAAAAAGGGCTGGACCGACGCGCTGCTGGTCGAGCGCAAGGAGCTCACCTCCGGCTCCACCTGGCACGCGGCGGGCCTTCTGCCGCTCTTCAACATGTCCTATTCGGTCGGGCAAATTCACAAATATTCGGTGGCGCTCTACGGCGAGCTCGAAAAGGAAACCGGCCAGCACGTCGGCTTCAGCCGCTGCTCGAACATCCGCCTCGCCCGCACGAAGGACCGCTGGGACGAGTTCATGTATTACGCCGGCGTCGCTGAAACCATCGGGGTGAAGGTCAACAAGCTGACACCGGCGCAGGTGAAGGAAATCTGGCCGCTCTGCATCACCGACGGCATCCTCGGCGCCATCCAGCACCCCGACGACGGCTACATCCAGCCGGCCGACCTCACCCAGGCCTTCGCCAAAGGCGCCCGCGCCAAAGGCGCCGAGATCCACCGCAACACCAAAGTCACGGGGATCGAGCAGAAGGCCAACGGCGAGTGGCGGGTCCAGACCGACCAGGGCGACATCATCTGCGAGCACGTCGTCTCGGCGACCGGCAACTTCGCAGCGCCGACCGGCGCCATGGTCGGCCTCGACATCCCCGTCATCCCGGTCCAGCACCAGTACATCGTCACCGAAGCGCACCCCAAAATCCTCGAGCGCCAGGCGAAGGGGCTGCCCGAAATGGGCGTGCTGCGCGAGGCCGATTCCTCCTGGTACATGCGCGAGGAGGCGGGCGGCCTGCTGCTCGGACCTTACGAGAAGGGCGCGCCGTGCTGCTACGTCGACGGGCCGTCGGAAAAATCCGAATACGAGCTCTTCCAGGAGGACCTCGAACGGCTCGAGCCGCACATCGACACGGCGATCGCGCGGGTGCCGGCGTTCGGCGAGGTGGGCATCAAGAAAATCTACAACGGCGCCATCGCCTATACGCCCGACGGCTCGCCGATCATCGGTCCGGCGTGGGGCAAGCGGAACTTCTGGCTGAACGAGGGCCACTCGTTCGGCGTCACCGCCGCCGGGGGTGCGGGCTGGCAGCTCGCCGAATGGATCACCGAAGGCGAGCCCACCATCGACATGATGGGCGTCGATCCCAGGCGCTTCGGCCCCTACGCCTCGGAAGGCTATCTCAAGCTCAAGAACGAGGAAGCCTACGCCAACGTGTTCACCGTCCACTACCCGGACGAGGAGCGCGCCGCGGCGCGGCCGCTCAAGACGGCGCCCTGCTATTCGCGCATGGAGGCGCTGGGGGCGGTGTTCGGCACCGTCTACGGCTGGGAGCGGCCGGGCTGGTTCGCGCCCAGGGGCTACGGCCTCGACGAGGCGGCACTCGGCCGGCCGGACACGCTCCTTCGCCACAACCACGCGCCGGCGGCGAGCGACGGCCGCATCAAGGAGAAATGGTCGTTCCGCAGGTCGAACTATTTTCCGATCGTGGGCGAGGAATGCCGCCACGTCTCCGAACACGTCGGGCTGCAGGACATGTCGGCCTTCGCCAAGATGGAGGTGTCGGGTCCCGGGGCGCGCGCCTGGCTCAATTCGATCCTCGCCAACCGCATCCCGAAAACGCAAGGCCGCATCGCGCTCTGCCATCTGCTGACGCCTGCCGGCGGCGTGCGCTCGGAGTTCACGCTCTACGAATGGATGCCGGGGCGGTTCTATCTCGTGTCGGCGGGCGCCTACGAGCGCCACGACCACGACACGCTGGCGCGGCACTTGCCCGAAGACGGTTCGGTGACGCTCACCCCCATCACGACGCGCCTCGGCGTGCTGGTGCTGGCCGGGCCGAAGTCGCGCCAGGTGCTGGCGAAGCTCACCACCGCGGATCTGTCCAACGAAGCGTTCCCGTGGCTGTCGGGCAAGCCGATTTCGGTCGGTCCGTGCACCGCGCACGCGCTGCGCGTGAACTTCGTCGGCGAACTCGGCTTCGAGTTCCATCATCCGATCGAGCAGCAGAATGCGCTCTTCGATGCGCTGATGGCGGCCGGTGCCGAGTTCAACATCCGGCCCTTCGGCATCAAGGCCATGTCGGCGCTCGCCATCGAGAAGTCCTACCGGCTCGTGCCGCGCGAGCTGTCGATCGAATATTCGGCCTACGAGTCGGGGCTGGACCGGTTCGTGCACCCCAACAAGGGCCAGTTCATCGGCCGCGACGCGCTGGTGAAAAACCGCGAGCAGGGGCTCAAGTGGAACTTCGTGACGCTGGAGGTCCATGGCGTCAGCGACGCCGACGCGCGGGGCTCGGAGCCGATCTATGCCGGGGGCAGGCTCGTCGGCCGGGCGACCAACGGCGGCTACGGCTGGCGGTGCGGCAAGTCGCTGGCGCTCGCCATGGTGAAGCCGGAGCACGCGGCCCTCGGAACCGGGCTCGAAATCTCGATCCTGGGCAAGAACCACAAGGCGACCGTCATCCCCGAAAGCCCGTTCGATCCCGACAACCACCGCCTCCGCGCCTGATCCCTCAACCCTCTCCCCAATCGGGGAGAGGGCAGGCGTGAGCGGGGCGGGAATGATCATCTACGTGGCAGAGAGCTTCATTGCCCTCGGCGAGGATGGTCGCCAGTCTCAGATCAGCGGCTTCGACCCTGCGTCTACTCTCCCAATCAGCGAGGCACTCACCTTCGTCCCGCGGTTCCAGGGAGCACCGGCCGGGTGAGGGCCAGGCAGTAACCGTAGCACGCGTCCATGATGAAATGGAGTCCGACCGACGCGAGAAGGTCAAGGATGGCCGCGGCTGGAAGATCGAGCTCATCAGAATATGAACCAGACCGGATGACCCGAAAGCCTTGTCGCCGCAGCAACGCTTCGCTCCCCATCCTGCAGGGTACGCTCCGATGCTGACTCCGTCGAGTTCGGCAATCAGCCCGCAACTCAGACAGGCAAAGTCAACGATGAACGGCGCGATCGCATGCTGGCGCCGAAACTTCAGACCGCCGAGTCTGCCGCTCCGAAGCCTCGACCACAGGATGCCCTGGCTTCGGTCTGGCGCGGCGGAGCTGGCGGGCGGAATCGATGCGTTGCCGTTTCATTGACTGTGCCCCTCACCCTTCCCTCTCCCCGAATGGGGCGAGGGTTCAAAGCGTTAGAAGAGGCCGGTGATCTCGCCTTCGGCGTCGAGCCCGATGACCTCGGCGGCGGGCGCCTTCGGCAGGCCCGGCATGGTCATGATGTCGCCGCAGATGACGACGACGAACTCGGCACCCGCCGCGAGCCGCACCTCGCGGATCGGCACCACGTGATTGATCGGCGCGCCCTTCAGGTTGGGGTCGGTCGAAAACGAATACTGGGTCTTGGCCATGCAGACGGGAAACCGGCCATAGCCCAGCGCCTCGTAGGATCGCAGCTGGTCGCGCACCGCCTTGTCGGCGACGATGTCGTCGGCGCGATAGATTTCGCGGGCGATGGTCCGCGCCTTCTCCCACAGCGGCATGTCGTCGCCGTAGATGGGCGTGAACTGGCTCATGTTCTTGTCGGCGAGCGCGATCACGTGCCGGGCAAGCTCGCGCGCTCCCTTGGAGCCGTCCGCCCAGTGGGTGCAGCGGAAGGCTTCGACGCCGTGCTCGCGGCTGTAGGAACGGATGGCCTCGATCTCGGCATCGGTGTCGCTGGTGAAGTGGTTGACCGCCACCACCACCGGCACGCCGAACTTCTTGAGGTTCTCGATATGGCGCCCGAGGTTGGCGAGCCCCTTCCTGCAGCGCCTCGACGTTCTCGCGCTTCAGATCGTCGCGGCCGACGCCGCCATGCATCTTGAGCGCGCGCACGGTGGCGACGAGAACGGCCACGGCGGGATGCAGGCCGGCCTTGCGGCACTTGATGTCGAAAAACTTCTCCGCCCCGAGATCGGCGCCGAATCCCGCCTCGGTCACCACGTAGTCGGCGAGCTTGAGCGCCGCCTTCGTGGCGATCGCCGAGTTGCAGCCATGGGCGATGTTGGCGAAGGGTCCGCCGTGCACGAAGGCCGGATTGTTCTCGAGCGTCTGCACCAGGTTGGGCATGACGGCATCCTTGAGCAGCACGGTCATGGCGCCCGGCGCCTTCAGGTCGGCGGCGCGGATCTCCTTCCGGTCGCGCGTGGCGGCGACGACGATCTGGCCCAGCCGGCGCTCGAGATCGGCGAGCGAGGTCGCAAGGCAGAGGATGGCCATGATCTCGGAGGCGACCGTGATGTCGAAGCCCGCCTCGCGCGGGAAACCGTTGGCGGTGCCGCCGAGCGGGCCCACGATCTGGCGCAGCGCCCGGTCGTTCATGTCCATGACGCGGCGCCAGGTGACGCGGCGCGAATCGATCGCCAGCCCGTTGCCCCAATAGATGTGGTTGTCGATCAGCGCGGCCAGCAGGTTGTGGGCCGCGGTGATGGCGTGGAAGTCGCCGGTGAAATGCAGGTTGATGTCCTCCATCGGCACCACCTGGGCATGGCCGCCGCCGGCCGCCCCGCCCTTCATGCCGAAGCAGGGCCCGAGCGAGGGCTCGCGCAGGCAGATCATGGCCTTCCTGCCGGCGGCACAGATGCCATCGCCGAGCCCGACGGTGGTCGTCGTCTTGCCTTCGCCGGCCGGCGTGGGCGTGATCGCGGTCACCAGGATGAGCTTCGCGTCGGGCTTCTCCTTCAGCCCGGTGATGTAATCGAGGCCGACCTTCGCCTTGGTATGGCCGTAGGGGATGAGGTGCTTCTCGGGAATGCCGAGCTTGCGGCCGACTTCCAGGATCGGCTTCACCTTCGCAGCCCTCGCGATCTCGATGTCGCTCTTGATCTCGGCCATGGCGCCCCTCACCCCTTGTTCTTTCAGACCACACAGTTAGAGGCGCCTTGCCGCGGCGATATTGCCGCCACGACGCTTCTGGCCGATTTCCGACGCGCCCCCTCACCCTGCCCTCTCCCCGATGGCGGAGAGGGCTAAAGTAAGCAAGCCTCACCAAATCAACCCTCTCCCCGTTTTCGCCTTTTCGGGAGAGGGCAGGGTGAGGGGTGGGAGACGACCGGCATGCGCTCAGGTATCCTTGCGGGGCAGATGAGAAATTTCGAACTTCCCGGCCGGTCGACGGTGCATGCGGTCAACGGCATGGCGGCGACGTCCTCGCCGCTCGCCACCCTCGCGGCGATCGAGATGCTGAAGGCCGGCGGCAACGCCGCCGATGCGGCGGTCACCGCCGTCGGCCGTGCTGTGCGTCACCGAACCCCACATGACCGGGATCGGCGGCGATTGCTTCGCGCTGGTCGGCCTGCCGGACGGCACCGTCGTCGGGCTCAACGGTTCGGGCCGGGCAGGAATGGGCGCCACACCTGAGTGGCTGCAGGCCCAGAACCTGCAGGGCATCGATCCCGACGGCATTCATTCGGTGACCGTTCCGGGCGCCGTCGATGCCTGGGACAGGCTGCTTGCGAAATACGGCAGCAGGAGTCTCGGCGAGGCGCTGGCGCCGGCGATCCGGCCTGGCGCTCGACGGCGTCGCCGTCACGCCGCGCGTCGCTTTCGACTGGCAGAAGGAGACCGATCGCCTGGCGCGCGACCCCGGCGCCGCCCGCCACTGCCTCAAGGACGGCCGGGCGCCATCGGCGGGCGAAGTCATGCGCTATCCCGCGCTCGCCCGATCCCTGAAGAGGATCGCGGAAGGGGGCCGCGAGGCGATGTACGGCGGCGAGATCGCCCGCGACCTCTGCCGGCACCTCAGGTCGATGGGCAGCCTCATAACCCCCGACGATTTCGCCGCCACCGAAGCCACGTGGGTCGAGCCGGTGAGAAGCGAGTTCCAGGGCACCGAGGTCGCTGGAAATTCCCCCCGCCAGCCAGGGCATCACCGCGCTCATCGGCCTCAACATCCTCCAGGAGCTCGATATCGGGCGTCATGCGCCGGAAAGCGGCGAGCGGCGCCATCTCGAAATCGAGGCGCTGCGCCTCGCCTGGATCTTCCGCAACCGGTGCATCGCCGACCCGGACTTCACGCCGCTGGCCTTTGACGAGCTCATCGCTCCCGGCACGGCGCGCCGGCTTGCCCGGCGCATCGTCGCTCGACCGGGCTCTCGACGAGCCCGCGGCCGCCGCAGCGGGAAGCGACACGGTCTACTTCAGCGTCGTCGACCGCAACCGTCTTGCCGTCTCCTTCATCAACTCTCTCTACCATCCCTTCGGCTCCGGCATCGTCGAGCCGCGACACGGGCATCGTGCTGCAGAACCGCGGCGCCTGCTTCGTGACCGACCCCGGCCATCCCAACTGCATCGGGCCCGGCAAGCGGCCACTGCACACCCTCATGCCGGCCATGTGCCGCAAGGAGGGCAGGGTGACCATGTCGTTCGGGGTGATGGGCGGGGACTATCAGCCGATGGGCCACATCGCCGTGCTCGTCAACCGGCTTGTCTACGGAATGGACAGCCAGGAAGCGCTCGACTTCGCGCGGTCGTCTCCGGCGGGCGGCTCGGTGGTCATCGAAGCGGGCGTGCCCGAGGCAAGCGCCGAGTCGCTGCGGGCCAAGGGGCATGACGTGAGCCTGAGCGAGAGGCCGCTCGGCTGCGGCCAGATCGTCGAGATCGACTGGAAGCGGGGAACGCTCATTGGCGCCTCCGACCCGCGCAAGGACGGCATGGCGCTCGGGTATTGAGCCACCCCTCACCCTGCTCAGCGGCTTCGCCGCATTACGCTTCCCTCTCCCCTGCGGGGCGAGGGTTTCCTATTGAACCTCTCCCCATCGGGAGAGGGAAGTGAGGGGTTTTCCGCTTCCTTAACGTTCCTCACCTAGGCTCGGGCTCACAGGGACTGGACGGCAGCCGCCGAGGGGGTAGTCAGTTGAGTGAACCTTCTGTCGCCGCTGCCGCAGCGGCCGCCGCCCCGCCGGCCGGGCAGGCCCTCCCGCCCGCGGCAACGGAAATCGACCACGTCAGGAAGGCGCTCGTTTCGGTCGGCGAGGCCGCCTACCACTGGAACACCAATACCGACAAGCTCACGTGGAGCGCCGACGCCGCCGCCGTGCTGGGTGTCGACAGCGCCGAGTCGATCCAGACGGGCCGCGGCTACGCGAGCCTGCTCGATCCCGACAATTTCACCAGCCGGTTCGAGGCGGTGATGCGGACGCCGCTGCGCGATGAGGGCGCCGGCGTTTCCTACCACATCGAATATCTGTTCCGCCCGCGCGGGCGCGGCGAAGAGGCCTCGAGCCTGGCTCGAAGACGCGGGCCGCTGGCACGCCGGGCCCGACGGCAAGCCGCACCATGCCTTCGGCGTCGTGCGCCAGATCCGGGGCCGGCAGCACAGCCGATCCCCACATCCGCATTCTCGGCAACTGCGATCCGCTCACCGGCATGATGAACCGCGCCCGCATGGGCGAGGCGCTGAGCGAGACGATGAGCGTTGCGCAGCGGGACAGCAAATCGTGCGCCTTTCTGGTCGCCACCATCTCCAATCTGGCGGTCGTCAACGACGCCTACGGCTACGACATCGCCGATGAAGTGATCATCGCGGTCGGCCGGCGGCTGCGCCAGGTGGTCCGCACCGGCGACGCCATCGGCCGCTACTCGGGCGCCAAGTTCGGGATCATCCTCGCCAACTGCGAGGACCGCGACCTCGAGATCGCCGCCGAGCGGTTCCTGACGGTCGCCCGCGAAAGCGTGATCGAAACGGTCCGCGGCCCGGTGTGGGCGATGCTGTCGATCGGCGGCCTGGTGCTGCCGAAGTATGCCGAGACCTCCGGCCTGGCGATGGCCAGGGCCGAGGAAGCGCTCGCCGAGGCAAGGCGGCTGCCGACCGACGGGTTCATCGCCTATCGGCCGTCGGCCGAGCGCGTCTCGGTCCGCGACCTCAATGCCCGCTGCGCCGCCGAAATCGTCGCCGGCCTCAAGGAGGACCGGTTTACGCTCGCCTACCAGCCGATCATCGATGCCCGTACCAACGAAGTGGCGATGCACGAGGCGCTGCTGCGCATCTCCTCGGCCGAAGGCGAAACGACCGCCGCCGCCCACCTCATCCCGATCGCCGAGAAGCTCGGGCTTGTCCGGCTGATCGACCGCCGCATCATGATGCTGGCCGTGCAGCGGCTGCAGCGCTTTCCCGATGCGCGCCTCAGCCTCAACGTGTCCGGCATCACCGCCACCGACCCCAGGTGGTACGGTCAGCTTACCGAAATCCTGTCGGAACAGCGGGAAATCAACGACCGGCTGACCATCGAAATCACCGAAACCGTGGCGCTCAACGATCTCAACGAGACGGCCCGCTTCATCGCCGCGCTGCGCGAGCTCGGCTGCCGGGTGGCGATCGACGACTTCGGTGCCGGGTACACGTCGTTCCGCAACATCAAGCTGCTCAACATCGACATCGTGAAGCTCGACGGCTCGTTCTGCGAGCAGCTGTCGGCCAGCGAGGACAACCAGTTCTTCGTCCGCTCGCTGATCGATCTGGCGAAGAAATTCGAGCTCAAGACGGTGGCGGAATGGGTGGAGACGAGGGCAGATGCGGACCTGCTGACGTCCTGGGGCGTCGACTACCTGCAGGGCAAGCTGTTCGGCGAAGCCTCCCTCGAACCGCCCTGGCGGCAGCCCGATGCAGGCGCCACGGCCTTCACCGCGGTTGTCGATGCACACGAGCCTGATCCCGACGTCCGCACCTAGAATCGCGCGCGCCGACGTGGAGGTGGTGACTTCCATCGAGACAACGGAACCGAAACGGCATTAGAGGAAACCTCCACCGCCGCCCGAAGTGCCGGAGGAATCCGAGCCACGCCTCCTCGATGCCTCGTCATTCGAGCTCGATCTGTCGCGCCTCAGGTCGGCGATCGCCGCGCTCGACAGCAAGCTCAGGAAGCCCGCCGGCGATCCGCCGCAGCCCGCGGAAAGCACGCTCGGCGACAGGCTCTCCGGCATTCTCGGCAAGCGCAGCGCGTAAGGACTTTCCCTCTCCCAACATGTTGCGTCCTCGGCGCTTGACCCGAGGACCCTGAGCGATGTCAACCGCGAGCTCTGGCGCGTCCTCGCTGGCCCCTCGCTCAACGCCGAGGGAGGCGAGCTCCTCAGGACTTGTCGCTACGAGTTTTTCTTCGCCAGCTCTTCGAGCTTGCGCTGCATGTCGCGCAGCTGATCCTCGATCGCCTTGATGGCGCTCGAGGAGGATGAGTCGCTGCGCGTTTCGGCCGGCGGCGCCTCTTCCTTTGCCGAGGCCGCAAAAGGGTTGAACATCTTGATGGCGTCCTCGAACAGCGTCATGTTCTTCTTCACCTGCTCGTCGATGCCCTTGAAGGGTTCGGTGCTGACGCCCAGCGTCTTGAGGAACTGGTCGCGCAGCCGCTGCTGACTGCGGGCGAGCTGCTCCAGCGACATTTCGAGATAGCTCGGCACGAAGGCCTGCATCTGATCGCCGTAGAACCGGATCAGCTGGCGCAGGAACTTGATCGGCAGCAGGTTCTGACCCTTGTTCTCCTCCTCGAAGATGATCTGGGTCAGCACCGAGCGGGTGATGTCTTCGCCGGTCTTGGCGTCGTGCACGGTGAAATCCACGCCCTGCTTCACCATGTGGGCCAGGTCCTCGAGCGTCACGTAGGTGCTGGAGGCGGTATTGTAGAGACGCCGGTTGGCGTATTTCTTGATGACGACTTCGGGCTGGGGTGCTGCCTGCTGCGTGTGCATCGCAGCAACGATTGTCGCGCGGCGCGGCGCGCCATGGCAAGCGCAAAAGTACTGGCGCGTTGAGCCACATGCTTCGCTTGCAAGTTCGTGGTTAACGTGGGATGGGCTTTCGCAACGCAGCAAGATCAGGGAGAAGAGGCATGGCGGTTTCGGAACATGCGGTGGTCATCGTCGCGGGCGCGCGCACGCCGGTCGGCTCATTCAACGGGACGCTTTCGGGCCTGCCCGCCTCGCAACTGGGGAGCGTCGCACTGCAAGCCGCGATGGCGCGCGCGAAGGTGGAAGCCCCGGAGGTCGAAGAGGTGATCCTCGGGCAGATCCTGACCGCCGGCCAGGGCCAGAACCCCGCCCGCCAGGCATCGATCGGGGCCGGGATTCCGGTTGAGAGCCCCGCCTGGGGCGTGAACCAGCTGTGCGGCTCGGGCTTGCGGGCGGTGGCGCTGGGCGCCCAGCAGATCCAGGCCGGAGATGCGAAGATCGTCGCCGCCGGGGGGCAGGAGTCCATGAGCATGGCGCCCCACTGCCAGCACCTGCGCAACGGCGTGAAGATGGGCGACTACCAGATGATCGATACCATGGTGCGCGACGGCCTGTGGGATGCCTTCAACGGCTATCACATGGGCAACACGGCGGAGAACGTGGCCCGCCAGTGGCAGATCACGCGCGAGGCCCAGGACCGCTTCGCCGTGGCATCGCAGAACAAGGCCGAAGCGGCGCAGAAGGCCGGCCGCTTCAAGGACGAGATCGCGCCCGTCACGGTTGCCTCGCGCAAGGGCGATGTCATCGTCGACCAGGACGAATACATCCGCCATGGAGCCACGCTCGACCAGGTGGCCAAGCTCAGACCGGCGTTCGCGAAAGACGGCACGGTGACCGCCGGCAATGCCTCCGGCATCAACGACGGTGCCGCCGCGGTGATCCTGATGACGGCCGCGGAGGCGGAAAAGCGCGGCCTCCAGCCGCTGGCGCGCATCGTGTCGTGGGCGCATGCCGGCGTCGACCCGGCGATCATGGGCTCGGGGCCGATCCCGGCATCGCGCGCCGCGCTGAAAAAAGCCGGCTGGAAGGCCGACGATCTCGATCTCGTCGAAGCCAACGAAGCGTTCGCCGCGCAGGCCTGCGCGGTCAACAAGGACATGGGCTGGAACCCGGACATCGTGAACGTCAACGGCGGCGCGATCGCGCTCGGCCATCCCATCGGTGCCTCCGGGGCACGTGTCCTGGTCACGCTGCTCCATGAGATGCAGAAGCGCAAAGCGAAGAAGGGGCTGGCGACGCTGTGCATCGGCGGCGGCATGGGGATTGCCATGTGCGTGGCTCGCGAGTGACCAGCTAAGGAAAGAGTCGATGGCAAGAGTTGCAGTGGTAACCGGCGGCACGCGCGGCATCGGCGCCGCCATCTCAGCGCGCGCTGAAGAAAGCGGGCTACAAGGTTGCGGCCAACTACGCCGGCAACGAGGCAGCGGCGAGCAAGTTCAGCGCCGATACCGGCATTACCGCCTACAAGTGGGACGTGTCGAGCTATGAGGCATGCGTGGCGGGCCTGAAGCGCGTCGAGGCGGAGACCGGTCCCATCGACGTGCTCGTCAACAACGCCGGCATCACGCGCGATACCATGTTCCACAAAATGACGGCCGACCAATGGTACGCGGTCATCAACACGAATCTCAATTCGCTCTTCAACATGTGCCGGCCGGTGATCGAAGGCATGCGCGAGCGCGGCTTCGGCCGCATCGTCAACATCTCCTCGATCAACGGCCAGAAGGGCCAGATGGGGCAGTCCAACTATTCGGCCGCCAAGGCGGGCGATCTCGGCTTCACCAAGGCGCTGGCGCTCGAGAACGCGCGCAAGGGCATCACTGTCAACGCGATCTGTCCGGGCTATATCGCGACCGAAATGGTGATGGCGGTGCCCAAGGACGTGCTCGACAAGAACATCATCCCGCAAATTCCCGTGGGCCGGCTGGGCGAGGCGGAGGAGGTCGCGCGCTGTGTCCTGTTTCTCGTTTCCGATGAGGCCGGCTTCATCACCGGAGCGACGCTGTCGGCGAATGGCGGCCAATACATGGCTTAGCGGATGGACACGCAAAGTTGGTATTTATCGGAATCTCCGAGAACAACGGGACTGCAGGGTTTTCCCTGTGCCGCTGCAATGTTCTCGTGCGCCTTTTTCTTGGGGGGTTTCGGGACGAGCAGCGCGGCTTTCGTTTTCGGCTTCGCTTTCACAACTTTCGGCGGGGCAGCTTTCTTTTTGCTGACCTTGACCTTCGCGGCCTTCTTCTTTTGCGGCTGGACCTGTTTCTTCTCAGGTGTGGTTGCGGCCGTCGTTGCGGCGAGGCACTTTTCACGATCGCTCAGCAGGATCGACGCGCATGAAACCGGACCCGCGATCCGGGCGGGATCGGGTCCCTGGCGGGCGATCGGAACCGGCTCGGCCGGTGAAGCTTTGCGACTCTCCGGATACAGCTCAAGAGGAGAAGTTTTGCGACTCTCCGGATCCGGCTCAGCAGGTGAAGATTCGCGGCTCTCTTGCACCCGCAGGGAGAGCCGGACGCCTCTCCACAGCCAATCCGTCCGAATTGCTTCGAGGTCTTCGCTCAAGGGACGGTTGGCGGTGGCATAGCGACTGAGCGCTTCGGCGCCGTACCACCAGCATCGGCTGGCATCGGTATTGGTACCGGACTTTTCCAGCTCCAGACACTTGGCGGGCCAATACTCCAGCTGCGCGGCGATCCCGCTGCCGGATGCGTTCGAAGGTTCGCTGCTTTGCCGGTGCCCGGAGGGCGCGGTTGGGGAATCGATGGCCGATGCTGCGCCCGCCAGCGCCCAGCAAAAGAACGCCAGCAGCAGACAGAACACTGATTCGTGCGTAGTGTCCCGCATGCTTCAGGTTGAGGACCACAAGTGGTCAAAAATCAGTTTTCGGAAGGGCCAATCTGGGGCAATGCCGAAGCCTTGACAAAAAATCGCCCGAATTCGGTTCTTTTAGCCGCGGTTTTTGCGCTCGCGCAGCTCGCGGAATACCTCCGCGTCCGATGCTTCCGGCATCCCGAGCACGGCGCGTATCTCCGGGTTTTCAGGACGCAGGAACGGATTGGCGGCGAGCTCGGCGGCCAGCGTCGTCGGCAACGTGGGCTTGTTCCGTGCCCGGAGTGCTACTGCCTCTTCGGAGCGCCGCTTGAGCGCCTGGTTGCCGGGATCGACGGTGAGCGCGAACTTCGCGTTGGCGACGGTGTATTCGTGGCCGCAATAGACCGCCGTCTCGGGGGGAAGGCGCCGCAGGCGGTCCAGCGAGGACCACATCTGGTCCATCGTGCCCTCGATCACGCGACCGCAGCCGAGTGAAAACAGGGTATCGCCGACGAAGGCGATGCGGTGCTCGGGAATATGGTACGCGATATGGCCCCTGGTATGGCCGGGGGTGTCGATGACATGGACCTCGAAGCCGCCGAAGATGAAGCGGGCGCCGCCCTCCACCGGCTGATCGAGCCCCGGGATCGGCCGGCTGTCGCGGGCGGGTCCGATGATCCGTGCTCCCGTGCGGTCCTTGATTTCGATGTTGCCGTCGGTGTGGTCGCCGTGGTGGTGCGTCGTCCATACGTGGCTGAGCTTCCAGCCGCGTTCCTTCAGGGCCGCGCCGACGGTGCCGGCATCGGGAACGTCGATCGAAGCCGTGAGCCCGGAGCCAGGCTCGTGCACCAGCACACCGAAGTTGTCTTCGAGACAGGGGAACTGAAAGATTTCAAGGCCGGGCATGGCCTTTAGATAGGGCCTTACCATGTGGCGGTCCAGCGTTTAGGGCGCTGGAAGGGCCATGTTATGGTCGTTCCCATGGACGTGGTCGATCTTCAGGAGTTCTATGCGAGCGCACTTGGCCAGGCTTCGCGGCGCATCCTCGCGCAGCGCATCCGCGCGCACTGGGGAAACATGAGCGGTGCCAGAGTTCTGGGACTCGGGTTTGCAACGCCCTACCTGGACATGGTGCGCGAGGAGGCGCAGGCGGTGTTCGGGTTCATGCCCGCGGAGCTGGGCGTCACCCACTGGCCGGCCGAAGGCGGCAGCGCTACCGCACTGGTCGACGAAATCGACCTGCCTCTGCCCGACAGCTCGATCGACTTCGCGCTGGTGATCCACGAGCTCGAGCTCACCGAGAACCTCAACGACATGCTGCGGGAACTGTGGCGCGTGCTGGCTCCCCAGGGCACCGTGCTGTTCGTCGTCCCCAACCGCCGCGGCATGTGGGCGCGCTTCAATTCCACTCCGTTCGGGCACGGTCAGCCGTTCTCCCGGCAGCAGCTGACGAAAATGCTGCGCGAAGCGCAGTTCTCGCCAGCGGGATGGTCGCAGGCACTGTTCGTTCCACCCATTCGCCGCGCCTTCTTCGTGCGCTCCGCGGTCGCCTGGGAACGAATGGGACGCCGTCTCTCACCCGGGTTTGCCGGGGTGATCATCGTCGCGGCCACGAAACAGGTCTATGCGATTTCGCCGGGAAAGCGGGTGCGCAGGCTGGTGCCGATACTCCGGCCGGCGTTCGCGCCGCAGCCGGCACTCAACTCCGCAGCGGTGAATTGATTCCCCTTCGCCCGAAAATGCAAGAGCATGTTCCGGAAAGTGTACACACTTTCGAAGAACATGCTCCAGCTATGATTGGAGCATTTTCATACGGCGAAGTGTGTCCACTTCGCCTGAGAATCTTCTAGCAGTAACCCGCACAAATGAGCCGCGCCCGGACCACGCCAAGCCTCGAGGAAATTCGGCGCGACATCGATGCCGTGGACGCGCAATTGCTGGCGCTCCTGGAACGGCGCTTCGAGGCGATTGACAGGATCAGGGCCGCCAAGGCCAGTGCGGGGGAAGACGGCGGATCGCCCATGCGGCCGGGACGCGAAGCGGTCATTCTGCGCCGTCTGGAGAGTTTGCGCAGGGGTCATCTGCCGCAGGCCCTCATGGTGCGGCTTTGGCGATCCATCATGTCGGCTGCGACGGCGGCCCAGGCGAACACCACGGTGCACCTGAGCCCGGCGGTAATGGCCGATCCCGGTCTCGTCGCGCAGGTACTGGATCAGTTTCCGGGCCTCAGCCTCAAGGTCGCCGACGAAGCTGCTGTCGCTGCAGCCGTCGCGGGCAACGATTACCGACATCGCCGTCCTGCCGCGCGGCGGAGGGTGGATCGAAAGTCTCGACTGCGGTTCCTTCGGCGATGCGAAGGTGGTGGGCTGTTTGCCGCTGCTCGGCCCGAAGAACAGAGCTCCCGATCTGCTGATCTTCGGCCATGCCCGCCAGGAAACAACAGGCGACGACCTGACGATCGCGATATTGCGGAACGGCGGCAACCTTCCGTCGGACTTGCGCTCCGCTGTGGTCGGAGCGGCGCGGCAACCTCGCCGCCCTCTGTCTGGCGGGCTATCTCACCGCCGAAATGCCGAACCTCTCCGGCCTTTCCATTCGCGTCGCTGGGCATTATCCAAGCCCGCTCGAAGCCAGGAAGTGATCATGCCGGATGAGCAGCGGCCGCAGCCTCGAGCCGGGGTCCTGCGACATTTCGCCTTATGTGCCGGGCAGGAGCACCGCTTCCGGCGGCGCGAAGACCTTCAAGCTTTCCTCCAACAAGTCGGCGCTGGGTGCCAGCCCGCGCGCCATCGCCGCCTATCGGGCCGCGCGGGCGAGCTCGAACGCTACCCGGACGGATCGGCAGACCGCGCTGCGCGAGGCGCTGGCCGGCCAGCACGGGCTCAATGCGGAGCGCATCGTCTGCGGGGCGGGTTCCGATGAGCTGCTTTCACTCCTCGCCCAGGCCTATCTCGCGAAGGGCGACGAGGCGATCCACTCCGCCCACGGGTTTCTCGTCTATCCGATCGTCATCAAGGCCAGCGGGGCCACTGCCGTGGCGGCTCCGGAAACAAATCATGTGGCAAACGTCGATGCCATCCTCGCGAAAGTATCACCGGCGACGCGGATGGTGTTCCTCGCCAATCCGAACAACCCGACCGGCACCTATCTGCCGTTCAACGAGGTCAAGCGGCTGCAGGCGCGCCTGCCGCGGCGGTGCCTGCTGGTGATCGATGCCGCCTATGCCGAATACGTGCGGCGCAATGACTATGAATCGGGGATCGAGCTTGTTTCGGCATGCGACAACGTGGTGATGCTGCGTACCTTCTCGAAGGTCCACGGGCTGGCGGCGCTGCGCATCGGCTGGGCCTATTGCCCGGGCCATGTCGCCGACGTGCTCAATCGCACGCGCGGCGCCTTCAACGTCAGCGCTCCGGCCATCGCCGCCGCGACCGCTGCACTTGCCGACGCCGGCCACGTCGAGCGGGCGGTCGCGCACAATACGCAGTGGCTCGGCTGGCTGACGAATGAAATCAGGAAGCTGGGCTTCGGCGTCACCGACAGCGTCGGCAACTTCCTTCTCGTGCATTTCAGCGCCGGCAAGGGGCAGGGTGCGGCGGCCGCGGATGCCTACCTGCTGTCGCGCGGGCTGGTGCTGAGACGCATGGAAGCCTATGGGCTTCCGAACGCCTTGCGGCTCACGGTGGGCAGCGAGGAAGCGAACCGCGCCTTCATCGCGGCGCTCAAGAACTTCGGCGGCAGCGCCCCGGCGGCGACATGACGAAACCAGTGTTTGACCGGGTGGCGCTGATCGGACTCGGCTTGATCGGCTCGTCGCTGTCCCATGTCATCCGGCGCGAACGGCTGGCGACGCACATCGCCGGCCATGCCAGGAGTGCTGCGACCCGTGACAAGGCGGCGGCGCTGGGGCTGGTCGATTCCATTCACGCCAGCGCTGCCGCGGCCGTTCATGATGCCGATCTCGTCGTGCTGTGCGTGCCGGTCGGCGCTTGCGCCGAGGTTGCCGCCGCGATCGCGACGGCGCTCAAGCCCGGCGCCATCCTGACCGATGTCGGATCGGTCAAGGGAGCCGTGGTGCGAGACGTCGGAGCGCATGTGCCGGACGGCGTGCACTTCATTCCCGGCCACCCGATTGCGGGAACGGAACAATCGGGGCCGGCAGCCGGCTTCGCCGAACTGTTTCAGGGGCGCTGGTGCATTCTGACGCCCGCCAACGGCGCCGACGAGGCGGCGATCGCCAGGCTCAAGGCGTTCTGGCAGGCGTGCGGGTCCGACGTCGAGGTCATGGACGCCGCGCACCACGACCTGGTGCTCGCCATCACCAGCCATCTGCCCCATCTCATCGCCTTCAACATCGTCACAACGGCGGCGGACCTCGAGGAGGTGACGAACTCGGAAGTGATCAAATATTCCGCCGGCGGCTTTCGCGACTTCACCCGCATCGCGGCGTCCGATCCGGTGATGTGGCGGGACGTGTTCCTCAACAACAAGGACGCCGTGCTGGAAATGCTCGGCAGGTTTTCGGAGGACCTTTCGGCCCTGCAGCGAGCCATCCGCTGGAACGACGGCGATACCCTCATGACGCTGTTCACCAGGGCGCGCGGCATCCGGCGCGACATCATCGCGGCGGGCCAGGATATCGCCGCCCCCGACTTCGGCCGCCACGCCGGCGACGCGCCGGCCGCTCAACGCACGGGCGGCAGCTTGCCCAAGCGGAAGGGGCCGAAATAGATACGGCCGTGCTCGGCGCGCAGATCGATCGTCGTCGCGCCGCCCTCACCGAGCAATGTAAGGAAGGCGAGACCCGCTTCCATATCGTCCGGTGCGATCACTCCCTTGCCTGCAAGGCGATCGAGCAATTGACGCAGGTTGGGGATGTCGAGACCGATGCGGCCGTGAAAACGCGCCTTTGAGTCGAGACCAATGCGCCCCTTGCCGCGAACGAGAATGTCCCCGCTTGCCAGTTCGACGCTGCGGACATCGACAAGGGTACCTTCGGCCGGCCACGATTCGAGATCGGGCGTGGGAAGCGACCCGTGGGCTGAAAAACGGTCGAGCTTGTCTTTGCCGTAGCCCCCGACTTCGAACGAAACGTCGTGCGCCGCGATGTCGAAATCGAGCTGCGAAGGCTGCGATGCCGATCGCCTGATATGCAGGCTGAGCCGCCGTGCAGCCAGCGCCGGGGTCGAAGCGAGGGCGTTGACCGCAATCAATACTTCGTCGTCGTCGTTGCCGACGTGGCTGGCGACTGCCCGGCCGAAGTCGATAGTGGCCACACCCTCCTGCCGGCGCAATTCGGCCGGGGATCCGGCAATGGCGATAATGTGGTCGAGATCATAGGCCTGAGCCAGAAACTCGGCGCGCGAGATGATCAGGCCGGCATCGGCGGTGGCCGCGCGGACCGAGAACGGCGCACATCGCATCACGATGCGGAAGGGAAAACCGCCCCAGGAACGGCTACCGCACCCGATGGCGAGTCCGTCCGCCTTGAGGTTCGTCTCGAAGGCCGCCACTCTGGCCTGCGCTTCGCGCAACGCGTAAAGCCAGTAGCCGCACCAGGAAGCCACCGCAACGAAGGCCGCCGCGGCGAGAAGCAGGAACCTTGACGAGACCGATGGCGGGTTCATGAGCCGCAGCGAATTCGTGATAGAGATCGAAAAAAAGGATTCTGGTCGGGAGCTATGAAGGAGTTCTGGGTTTTTGGCTACGGCTCGCTGATGTGGCGGCCGGGCTTCGAATACGAGGAGCGCCGGATCGCCTACCTGGCGGGCCTGCACCGCGCGCTGTGCGTCTATTCCCACGTGCATCGCGGCACGCCGGAGAAGCCCGGCCTGGTCATGGGCCTGGACCGGGGCGGCGGCTGCCGCGGCGTGGCGTTCCGGATCGCGGCGCAGAGATGGCCCGCCACCGTCAGCTACCTGCGCGAGCGCGAGCAGGTGACCATGGTCTACAGGGAGACGATACGGCGCATCCGGATCCTCGACGACGGCCGGCTGGTGTCGGCGCTCACCTTCGTCGTCGACCGCAGCCACCGCCAATACGCCGGCAAGCTGTCACGGGAAGACCTGCTTCGCCATGTGCTGCAGGGAGACGGCAAGTCGGGAGCCAACCCGGACTACGTGCTCAACACGCTCGACCATCTGCGGGAGCTTGGCATGAGAGAGCCGACGATCGAGTGGCTGGGGAGCAGGCTTCGTGCGATAGAAAACCCTCTCCCCTCCGGAGAAAGGGCGGGGTGAGGGAACCGCGGCAATGCCGTTGCGATGTTCAACCCGCGAACGGGCGGGCCGCTTTACTCCTGGTCGAGCGGCAGGGCCGTCGTCTCCTTGATCTTTTCCATGACGAAACTCGAGGAAACATCGGTCAGCGGAATCCTGGCGATGAGGCGCTTGTAGAGCCGGTCATACCCGGCGACGTCGGAGACGACCGCGTGGAGCAGGTAGTCGGTGTCGCCGGTAGTGCGGTAGGCGCCGATGATCTCCGGTATGTCTTTCACGGCCGCGGAGAATTTCTCCAGCCACTTCGGTTCATGCTGGGCGGTCTTCACGGCAATGAAGGCCGTAAGTCCGAGATTGATCCTTGCGGGATCGACGAGCGCCACGCGGCCGCGGATGATTCCTTCCTCTTCCAGCATCCTGATGCGCCGCCAGCAGGCATTGCGTGACAGGTGAACGCGGGCCGCGAGGCTTTCGATCGACTGCGATGAGTCGTGCTGCAGCTCGCGGAGAATCCGGCGATCCTTGGGATCCAACACCGTCATTAGTGCTTTTCATAGGAAAATGTCCCAGTACAATAGCATAGGTGTCGAGCATTTGGGAACATTTCCTGCGAAATCTTGGGCATGATGCGCCGATCGCCCCATGGAGGAAGCCAATGTCTGCATTGCACCGCGTTTTTCGTGCCCATCCGGAAGCTGCAGGCGAAGGCTATTTCGAGCACATGGCCTTTGCGCTCGGGTTTTCCGCCCGCCTCTTGCGGGCCGCCATGGCAGCCCTCACGCACGGGTTCGTGCCCTGTTGTTACGAGACGACAGCTTCCGCCGCGGTCCTGAAGATGAGCGATGAAGTGCGCGGCCGCCGGGCGCTGGTGATGCGCGCGAACCATGGCGGCGCACAGACCGTCAGTGATCCGGCTTGAGCTTCTTCGCCGGCCTGACGAGTGTAGTGCGTTAACGGCTCGATAAACTCGAATCGAGATCGACAGGGAGAAGAGGCGTCAGGCCTCCATGGCGCAAGTGCGGCGTTGTTGGCGCCGCGTCGGGCGGGCGGATGCAGTCATGATCGCCATCCTGATGTCGCGGGCGACGGCCGTTGCGGAAACAGGGTCGCGCGCCAGAAGATGCACGTGAAGCTCATCGGCGCGGAGGTCGCCGAGACGGGGGCCGGCCGAATCGCTGTTCATGTCCCAGAACTCGGAAAACCGGCCGGCCGCCACCGCGACCCTCCGATCACCCTCGCGGCGTACGGCCACGTAGACGGCGCCGGGCATCGGCGGACAGGTAGCGCAGGGATAGACAGAATGGATGTATTCCCTGCCGGAATGGCCGCGCCAGTACCAGAAGAGACCGGCGATGCCTGGTTCGGAGTTGACGAAAGCGGGGCTCGAGGCTTGCTGAAACATGAGAACAAAAGTAGAACAACAAGACAATTCTGTCAAGCTCAACTTGTCAGCCGCAGCGGGAATAGCTGCAACTCAGGCAGATGTCGCAGCCTTCCTGGCTGATCAGCGCCGACTCGCCGCACTTGGGGCACTGCCTGCCGGGCGCCGCGCTGTCTTCGCCCACGGCGATGCGCCGCAAGCTCGCTTCCCTGAGGTCGGAGGTTTTCAGGAAGCCCGTGTCGATCATGTGCTTCTCGATGACGCTGCCGATGGCCGCCAGCAGGCTCGGCACATAGCGGCCTTCCATCCATTGGCCGCCGCGCGGATCGAACACCGCCTTCAACTCCTCGACCACGAAAGCGACGTCGCCGCCGCGGCGGAACACCGCCGAGATCATGCGGGTCAGCGCCACGGTCCACGCGAAATGCTCCATGTTCTTCGAGTTGATGAAGATCTCGAACGGACGGCGGCGGCCACCTGCTTCGATCAGGTCGTTGATGGTGATGTAGATGGCATGATCGGAATCGGGCCAGCGCAGCTTGTAGGTGAAGCCGGGCAGCACGCCGCGCCGCTCCAGGGGCTTGCGCATGTAGACGACGCCGGCTCCGGCGTCGGACTTCGGCGCCACCGGCGGGGCAGGCGCCTCGAGCGGCAGCGCCGGTTCCGCCTCGGCTGCCGCAGGTGCACTCGCATCGCTCAGCACCGAGCCCGTCACCGGATTGGGCCGGAACGTCGTGCAGCCCTTGAGTCCCAGGTCGAACGCTTCGGCGTAGACGGCCTTGAAGTCCTCGAAGCTCATCGACTGCGGCACGTTGATGGTCTTGGAGATCGAGGAGTCGACGTGGGCCTGCACCGCCGCCTGCATGAGGAGATGCTCGGAAGGGGTGAGATCGGCGGTGGTCACGAACGCCTCGGGCAGGGCCGCTTCGGGTCCGTTCAGCCGGCGGAAGAGACGCACGGCATAGTCCTCGACCGGCTCTTCGCGGTGACTGCCGTCGGGCTGCAGGACCTTGCGCCGATAGGCCAGCGAAAAGATGGGCTCGATGCCGCTCGATACGTTGCCGGCGAACAGCGAGATGGTGCCGGTGGGCGCGATCGAGGTGAGAAGCGCGTTACGGATACCTGATCTTGCGATGCCGTCGCGCAGAGGTTCGGGCAAGTCGCGCACGTGGCCGGAGGCGAGGTAGGCCTCGCGGTCGAACAGCGGAAACGAACCCTTCGCCTGCGCCAGCTCGATCGAAGCCTGGTACGCTGCCGTCTCGATCGCGGCCATCCATTCCCCGGCCGTCGCGGCGGCGGCTTGCGAGCCGTAGCGCAGGCCGCACATGACGAGGGCGTCGGCAAGTCCGGTCATGCCGAGGCCGATGCGCCGCTTGTTCAGCGCTTCCCGCCGCTGTTCCTCGAGGGGAAAGAGCGACACGTCGACGACGTTGTCCATCATGCGCACGGCGGTCGCTGCGGTCCTGGCCAGCGCGCCGGTGTCGAGCCTCGCCCGGCCGGTGAATGGCGCCTCTATGAAGCGGGTCAGATTGAGCGAGCCCAGCAGGCAAGCGCCATGGGGCGGCAGCGGCTGCTCGCCGCAAGGGTTGGTGGCCTCGATCGTCTCGCAATAGGAAAGGTTGTTCTTGGCGTTGATGCGGTCGATGAAGATGACGCCGGGCTCGGCCACCTCATAGGTCGAGCGCATGATGCGGTCCCACAGGGAGCGCGCCTTGACCGTCTTGTAGACCTCGCCCGGCAAACTGGAGCGGCCAGTCGGAATCCGACCGGACGGCGCGCATGAAGGCGTCGGTGGCGAGCACCGACAGGTTGAACATGCGCAGACGCCGCGCGTCGTGCTTGACGTCGATGAACGCTTCGATGTCCGGGTGATCGCAGCGCATGGTGGCCATCATGGCGCCGCGGCGCGAACCCGCCGACATGATGGTGCGGCACATGGCGTCCCAGACATCCATGAAGCTCAAGGGCCCGGAAGCGTCGGCGCCGACACCCTTCACCGGCGCGCCGCGCGGCCGGAGCGTGGAGAAATCGTGGCCGATGCCGCCGCCCTGCTGCATGGTGAGGGCCGCTTCCTTGAGGCCCTGGAAGATGCCGGCCATCGAGTCGTCGAGCCTGCCCATGACGAAGCAGTTGAACAGGGTCACGCTGCGGCCCGTGCCGGCGCCGGCCAGAATGCGCCCGGCGGGGAGGAAGCGATGGTCCTCGAGGGCCGAGTAGAAGGCCTTCGCCCACCGTCGGCGCTCGGAAGGTTTCTCGGCGTCGGCGAGAGCCGCGGCGACGCGCCGCCACGTGTCTTCGACCGCCGCCTCGAGCGGGCGGCCGCCGACGTCCTTCATACGGTACTTCATCTCCCAGATGTCGCGGGCGATGGGCTCGTCGGTGTGGATGGTGTCGTTCATGGCCTCCTCGTTGCCGATTGTATCATGTTCTTGTTTTGTACCAAAGTAACAATCGCCGGCAACCGAAAGTTTGATGTGGCGATGGTGAACGCCAAGCAGTCTCCGCTCGTTGCCTTCGCCTGGAGGCGAGCGTAAGCTTTCCGCCCGCATTGACAGTCTGCTCCTGGCCCGGTCGGACCCGCTTCGATGCAGATCACGCAGAAATCGACGTCGTTTCCTCACCGGCGCCGCAATTGCGGGTGCGGCAGGTCTCGCCGGCATATCAAAATCACTGTGCGCAGGAACCGCCGCCGGAAACGACCACGGTCCGTCTGCTCAAGAATGGCGACCAAGCGAATGCTGCGGGCCCTCCTCAAGACTGTCGATCTCTGTTCATCTCGGATCCGAAATTGGTTGCAAAACGGTTGGTTGATAACGGGCCCCGAGGACACCCTCCGCTTCTACGCGCTGCGCATGCACGAAGCCGGCTTTATCAAATCGAGCCCGCAGAGGATCATCGCCGACGGCACGGGTCTGGCGCTTCCTCGAAGAACTCAAGCGTGAGGTGAAGATCTGAAACTGCGGCACTCGAACCAGCAGAAGGAGACTTCCATGCAGATCATGCAAAGTTGAACGCCGCTTCCTGGCCACTGGCTTCTGGCGGGCGCAGCGGGTCTTTTTGGCGCGGCGCACTAGGTAAATCGCCTCCACGCGGAGCCGCCACTGGAAACGACCACCGTTCGTCTGCCGCAGTGGATCGATGGTGGCTACTGCTGGGCAGCCTCATACATCGCCGGAGATCTGCTGCGCGCCGACGGTCTTACCGATGTCCGCTATGTGCAAGGTGACACCAGCGTCGACAACTAGGAGTGGATCGCACGCGGCGAGACGGATTTCGATTTTAACATGCCGACGATGCACATAGCGTCGATCGATGCCGGCGTGCCGATCAAGGTGCTGACTGGCCTACACTCCGGGTGCTTCGAAGTGATCGCCAACGACAGCGTCAGCAACCTCACGGATCTCAAGGGCAAGAGGGTGGGCGTTGTATGCCTTGAATTCACACCCGCACCTGCTGACTAGCCTCATGGTCACCTATGTCGGGCTCGATCCCGTCAACGACATCCAGTGGGTGGAAGGTGGAGCAACGACTCCGATGCAACTCTTCATCGACGGGAAGATAGATGCATTCCTCGCGCGCCGAGTACGAGCCGCAGGAGATGCGCGCCCGCAACATCGGCCACACGATCGTCAGCAATGCCGTAGACCGCCCCTGGTCGCAGTATTTCTGTTGCATGATTGCCGGCACCGCGGACTATGTGAACAGATACCCGGTGGCGACCAAGCGCGTCCTGCGGGCCATCCTCAAGGCCGCCGATCTCTGCGCGTCGGACCCGCAATCGGTTGCGCGGCAATTGGTCGATCGCGGTTTCGTTCCCTCGTACGACTACGCGATCCACACGTTCAACGACACCCGGCACGACGTGTGGAGGGACTACGACGCTGAAGACTCGCTGCGGTTCTACGCCCTGCGCATGCAGGAGACGGGCATGATCAAGTCGAGCCCACAGAAGATCATCGCCGACGGGACGGATTGGCGCTTCCTCGACGAGCTCAAGCGCGAGCTGAAGACGTAGAGCCATATGGTCCACTCTCGTTGCGGATCCAACGATGAAAGGAGCACCTCGATGCAGATCATCCAGAACCGCACGCCGCTTCCTAGCCAGCGCTGACGGCAGCTGGCGCCGCGGGTCTTCTTGACCGCACCGGATCACTTCACGCGGAGCCGCCACCGGAAACGACCACGATTCGCCTCGCGAAGCTCCCTGCCATCTGCTGGGCGCCGCAATACGCCGCCGAGGACCTGCTGCGTGCCGAGGGCTTTACCGACATCCGCTACGTTCGGGTTGAGCCGGGCGCTGGAACGTCGACGGGTCATCGCAGACGGCGAAGTGGATTTCAGCCTGAACTACGCCGCAAACCTCATCGTGCCGATCGATGCCGGCGAACCCATCACGGCGTTGGCCGGCGTGCACACCGGCTGTTTCGAACTCTTTGGACGCGAGGGCATCAACCGCATTCCTGATCTCAAGGGCAAGAGCGTGGGCGTGCCGAATATCGGTTCAGGCCCACATCTGTTCCTGACCAGCATGGCCACTTACGTCGGACTTGACCCCGCAACGGACATCCAATGGATCGCCAGCCCGGATATCAAGCCAATGCAGCTGTTCGCCGAGGGAAAGATCGATGCGTTCTTGGGCCTTCCGCCCGACCCGCAGGAGCTGCGCGCCCGAAAGATCGGTCAGGTCATCGTCAACAGCGCCGTGGATCGCCCGTGGTCGCAGTACTTCTGCTGCATGCTGGCCGGCAACACGGACTTCATCCATCGGCATCCGGTCACGACCCGGCGGGTCTTGCGCGCCATTCTCAAGGCCGCGGACCTGTGCGTCGCGGAGCCACAGCGGGTAGCCCAAGGGATAGTCGATGACGGCTTCACCGCCCGTTACGACTATGCGCTTCAGACATTGAACGAGGTCCCGTACGGGAAGTGGCGCGAGTACGATCCCGAGGATACGATCCGGTTCTATGCGCTGCGGCTGCATGAGGCCGGCATCGTCAAGTCGAGTCCGCAGAAGATCATCGACAGCGGCACGGATTGGCGCATCCTAAACGAGCTCAAACGCGAGCTGAAGACGTGAGCCTCAGACGGGTACTTTTTCTGATGTTCGCACTGCTGGCAGGGCCGGCGCTTGCGCATGACGCAACGCACGACCAGCGGCTGCCGGTCATCGGAGAGGCGCCGGATTTCGCCTTGACGTCACAGGACGGCGCACGGGTGTCGCTCGGCGATTATCGCGGCAGGGCGGTGGCCCTGACCTTCATCTTCGCTTCCTGCACCGATACCTGCCCGCTCCTCACCGACAAGATGGCGCGGGTGCAGGACGCCCTGGGGGCCGATTTCGGGACAAGAATCGCGTTTGTTTCCATCACCGTCGACCCGGAGCGCGACACGCCTGAAGTGCTGAAGCAGTACGCCAGGAGCTTCGGCGCCAATCCCGCCGGCTGGGCTTTCCTGACCGGCAGCCCGACGGCCATTCGGGAGGTGACGAGTCGATACGGCATCTTCGTGTCGAAAACGGCCAGCGGTGACGTGGACCACATGTTTCTCACCTCGCTTATCGACCCGCTGGGCAAACTGCGCGTACAATACCTTGGCGTGCGCTTCGACCCGGAGGAGTTCCGGCGTGACCTCCTTAGCCTCGTGGATGAGCCCCAGCCGGATCAGGAGTCTTCTGGTTGGACTGGTTGCGCGTGCACCGGCGCGCGTGCAAAACAAGCTGCTGGCGGCGTTTCTTGCAATTGTGTTGCTTCTTATCGTGCTGGGCGCAGTCGGAGTCCGCGTCCTGGCGGGAGCCAACGAGCGCACCGAGGAACTGGTCACCCTGCAGCGCAAAATCGCGGCCTATCGCCAGGTGCAACATGACACGGCCAGCCAGCTCCATGATGTCGCTTCCGCGTTGGTGTTTTCGCATGAACACACTCCCCCGGCCGGCGAGCCCTGGAAGACGTTGGATACAGCGCTCCGCCAGCTCAAGCAGACCGGATATGATGTGACAGGTTGCAATTTGTGGCCAGGGACGAGGTGGAACTGCTCGAGCGGTTCAGCCAGGAGTACGGCCGCTATACCGATATCGTGACGCAGGTCGTCAACCTCATCCGTGACAAGCGTCTTGCCGAGGCGCGGCACCTGCAGCTCACAGAGGCGAGACCGCTTGCTGACCGCCTTGAACGGCTGACCAACCAGCTGGTCAACAAGGCCGAGGCGGACATGGTGGCGGCCGTTGAAGCGAGCGAAAAGCGCCTACGCCACGTCGCGCTGGACGGTCATAGCCTTTGCGGTTGGCAGCATACTGCTGGCATTGGGACTCGGATACGCCATCTCATGGTCGGTCGTCGGGCCGGTAGCGGAGATCGAAAACAGACTTCGGCAGGTGGCGGCTGGCGACTTCACGCAACGTGTCCACGTCGCCAATCGTGACGAGCTTGGCGAGCTGGCGGCCGATGTCAACCGGATGTGCGAAGAACTGGGGCGCCTCTACCAGCAGCTCGAGGAGGCGAGCCGCCACAAATCGGAGTTTCTCGCCAACACCAGCCATGAACTCAGAACACCCCTCAACGCCATCCTCGGATATACGGAACTCATCCAGGATGACATCTATGGCGAAGTGCCGGAGAAAATACGCGAGGTGCTGGTTCGCGTTCAAAGCAACGGCCGCCATCTCCTTGGTCTGATCAACGACGTTCTTGATCTCTCAAAGATCGAGGCCGGCAAACTGACGCTTTCGATTGCAGACTATTCGATGAAGCAGGTCGTGCAAACGGTAGTTACCGGAACCGAGGCATTGGCGGCAGAGAAGAAGCTGGCGCTCAGGGCGTTGGTTCCCGAGGACCTTCCGACCGGAAAGGGCGACGAGCGCCGGATCACCCAGGCGCTGCTCAACCTGGTCGGCAATGCGATCAAGTTCACCGAAACAGGAGAGGTTGCCGTGAAGGCGAGCGCCGCCAACGGAGCCTTCGAGGTTTCTGTCTCCGATACCGGCCCCGGAATTTCCATCAAGGATCAGCAGCGGATCTTCGATGAGTTTCAGCAGGCCGACAGCTCGGTGACCCGCAAGAAGGGCGGCACGGGTCTAGGGCTGTCGATCTCGAAGAGGATCATCGAGCTTCATGGTGGGCGCATGTGGGTCGAATCGGAAGTCGGACGCGGCTCGACTTTCGCCTTCTCGCTTCCGTTGCAACCGCTTCCGCAGAAGATGCCGGCATGAGCAAACGCATCCTTATCGTCGAAGACCAGGAAGACAACCGCAGGATCATGCGCGATCTGTTGACGAGCAGCGGATTTGAAGTGGTCGAGGCAATGACCGGTGAGGAGGGCGTACGCCAGGCCGAAACGCACCGGCCCGATCTCATTCTGATGGACGTGCAGATGCCGGAGCTCGACGGTTACGAGGCGGCACGGCGGATCAAGGCCAACGTCGAATTGCGGCATGTTCCGATCATCATCGTCACTTCTTATGCGTTGAGCGGCGAGGAAGCGAAGGCACGCGAGGCCGGTGCCGATGCGTACGTGGCAAAACCCTTCAGTCCGCGCGAGCTGCTTGCCAAAGTCCGTCAACTGCTGCCCTAGCACTCAGCGACCCTAAATCCGATGAGATCTCCGGCCCGAATTCTGATCGCCGACGATAATGCCGCCAATCTCGATATTCTGAAAACCAGGCTGACGACTCAAGGGTATGACATCGTCACCGCCATGGACGGTGAGGCGGCGCTGCAAACGGCGCTTGAGCAGCGCCCGGATCTGATTCTTCTCGACGTGATGATGCCGAAGCGCGACGGGTTCGAGGTCTGCCGCCTGCTGAAGGCCGACGCGGCGCTGCCCTTCATGCCGATCGTCCTGGTGACGGCCAAGGATGATCCGCGTGACGTCATCACCGGGCTCGAGAGCGGCGCCGATGAATATGTCACCAAGCCGGTGGATCAGACAGCGCTGCTGGCGCGCGTCAGGTCCATTCTGCGCCTCAAGGCGCTGCACGACACGGTGCAGGAGCAGGCTGCCCGTCTCGAAGCGCAGACCGTTCAGCTCACCGAGTGGAATCGCACCCTCGAGCAGCGGGTGGCGGATCAGATCGCGGAGATCGAACGGATAAGCCGCCTTAGACGGTTCCTGGCGCCACACGTCGCGGAGTCGGTCATCTCGAGTGGCGATGACCGCATCCTGCAGAGCCATCGGCGAGACGTGGCAGTCGTGTTCTGCGATCTGCGGGGCTTTACGTCCTTCGCCGAGACGGCCGAACCGGAGGAAGTGATGGAGGTCTTGGGCGAATATCACGCTGCACTCGGCGAGATCATTCATCGCTTCGAAGGGACGCTTGAGCGTTTTCTTGGCGATGGACTCCTGGTCTTGTTCAACGATCCCATCCCCTGCGCCGACCCGGCTGCACGGGGGGTCAGGATGGCGATAGCGATGCGTGACCGCGTCAACGAACTCGCGGAACTGTGGCGAAAGCGCGGACATCAGCTGGGATTCGGTGTCGGCATCGCCAAGGGTTACGCGACACTGGGGCGGATCGGCTTCGAGGGCCGCTTCGACTATGCCGCCATCGGCACGGTCGCGAACCTCGCTTCTCGGTTGTGTGCCGAGGCCAAGGCGGGCCAAATCCTCATCAGCCAGCGTGTGCTCAGCGAAGTCGAGGATCTCGTGGAGGCCGTGCCGTTCGGCGAGCTTTCGATCAAGGGTCTCGCGAAGGCCGTGCCAACCCACGACGTGCTGCGACTGAGAGGCTGATGGGTGAGTCCTGCAGGGCGAGATGTCTGAAATCAATCGCGGAGCTTGCGCCGCCCTTCCGCGAGCAGCTTTGTGGACGCGGTTTCGATGGCATCCTCGAGACGGCGGGAAAATTCCGCCCGGTCCAGTCCGGGAGGGATGGCGGGCAGGAACTCGAAGATGATGGTGCCGGGTGAAAGCCGGAACGAGCGGCGCGGCCAATAGAGGCCGGAGTTGAGCGCCATCGGAACGCAGGCGACGCCGGTATTGAGATAGAGGGCAGCGGCCCCCGGCCGGTACTCCGGGGCAGCACCCGGCGGGCGGCGTGTCCCCTCCGGAAAAATCAGGATCTGGCGCCCGGCACGCACCGCTTCCTGGGCGCGGCCGATCATCCTCTTGAGTGCTTTTGCGCCGGCGGCGCGGTTGACCCCGATCATCCTGAACTTCACCGCGAACCAGCCGAAGAGGGGGATCCACATGAGCTCGCGCTTCAGCACCATCGCCGGATCGGCGAACAGCGGCAGCAACGCAAACGTCTCGAACAGGGATTGATGCTTGGCGGCGACCAGCGTTGCCCCCGTGGGGACATGCTGGCGGCCGCGCACCTCGAGGCGGATGCCGGCGATCACCTCGAGCCACCACAGCGAAACCCTGGCCCACAGCTTCAGCGCCCACATCGCCCACGATCGCGGGCCAAAAAACAGCGGCGACCCGACGACCAGAAAGACCACGAGATTGACGTAGAACACGATGTTGAAAAGCAGCGAGCGCAGCAACGCCATCAGCCGGCATTCTCCTGGCGGAGCTGGCGGACGACGGCTATATGCGCGGTCGCGACGCTCAGCAGCGTGGCGGCGACCGGAACGGTCAGGAACACGGTGTAGGTCGCAACCGACATGGAGGGCGTTCACAGGAGCAGCCGCGTGCTCGCTTCGGCGAGCGCATCGCTGCCGGCGGGCGAGCCCGCCAGCCCGATCACGGCAAAGGTGGCGATGCCCGCGAGCGTACCCGCAAGACCGGCAATGAGGCCGGTGCGCAGGAAGCGGCCCTTGACGCTGCCGGCGATGAAGCCGTCTTTGGCGCCGACGAGATGCAACAGCTCGATGACGCGAGCGATTGGCGTCGAGAACCGAACGGGTGGCGAAAACGACGAGTCCCGACGCCGACAGGACGATGAGCGCCAGCACCGCGAAGCTCAGGCGACGCAGGGTCGAGGCGGTGCGCATCAATTCCGCCTGCCAGCGCCGGTGGGTATCGAAGCTCAGGCCCGCGACTTCCGCCTTGAGCACCGCCTCGAGGGCGTCGAAGTCGGGGGGCCTCGTCTGGTCGATCCTGACCGCGATCAGGGCCGGCAGCGGAAGTTTGTCGATGTGCGGGGTTTCTCCGAGCCACGGCTCGAGCAGCTTGCGGGTGTCATCACCGGACAGCCGGCGGATGCCGGCGACACCCGGCGTGACGGTAAGGATGGCAACGGCCTTCTTCACCTCGCTGTCGAGGCTGCCGCCCGACAAGGGCCGGACCTGAACCGTAACTTCGGCGGAGACACCGGAGGTCCACTGCGACACCGCCGCCTCGACCAGCATGAGAGCGCCCAGCGCCAGGGTGGCAAGATAACACATTACGGTCATCGACAGGGTGAGCGTCCGCATCGGCGGGGCAGTCAGCGGAATGATGTCCTGCCCTTCCGTCACGCCTGCCTCAGGATGCCGTTCTCGAGCATCATCACCCCGGCCCTGGCGGTCGCTACGAGCTTGGGATCGTGGGTGGCAATCACCACCGTCGTGCCGAAGCGATTGAGTTCCTGAAAGAGATGCAGGAGGCGCATGGCCAGAGCCGGATCGACATTGCCGGTCGGCTCGTCGGCGAGCAGCAGATCGGGCTTGCCGACGACGGCCCGGGCGATGGCCGCGCGCTGCTTCTCCCCGCCGGACAGCACCGGCGGGTACAGGTGCGACTGGCCCTTGAGTCCCACCCAGTCCAGCAGCTCCTGGACATCGGACCGGTAGCTGTCGGCCTTGCGGCCCTGGGCGCGCAGCGGCAAGGCGACGTTTTCCGCCGTGGTCAGGTGATCGAGGAGCTTGAAGTCCTGGAACACCACGCCGATGCGCCGGCGCAGCGCGGGAATCTCCGGCCGGCGCAACACGGCGATATCGCGGTTGAACAGCTTGATCAGCCCGCGGGTGGGCCGCAGGGCGAGGAAAAGCAACTTGAGCAGGGTCGACTTGCCGGCGCCCGAGGGCCCGGTCAAACAATGAAAGCTGCCCTCTTCGATGGTGAAGCTGACGTCCTTCAGGATCTCGCGCCCGTTGCCATAGCGCAGACCCACGTTCTCGAAGCGCACCACGCGATGGTTCCCTATCGCATTTTCGGGCGAAGTGAAATCACTTGCCCCGGCCTGCCGCTTAAGCGGCCCTTAACCATGTTGCCGCTTATATGTGAACGCCAGATCCGGCGCTGAAGCCCGGCGACTATTCGCGGGGCCCATGCGCCATTCGAATCACCCACGATCCTGTCAGTCCGATGATAGTTGTCTGCCCATCCTGCACAACACGCCAAGAGGTCCAGGAAAACCATCTCGTCCACGGCAAGGCGATGGTTCGCTGCCTCGTCTGCCGGCGCAGCTGGATCGAGCGAACGCCGGGAGAGATCATCGAAGCGGTCGCTTACGAGCCCGCTCTGCCGGATGCGGAGGCAGCGCGGCAAGCGGAATACGACGCTCTTGCCGAACGCGAAGCGATCCGCCTTGCGCAGGCGGCACGAGCCGCGGAGCAAAGGTATGCCAGCCGGCGCCGGCAGCAGGCGCGCGCGTTGCGCGGGTGGCTGGCTCTCGCAGCATGCATAGGGGCGGCGATCCTGATGATGTTGTTGTTGCCCCTCGAAGTGGCACGCGCCTTCCCCCCGGCCATGCGGCTCTATGCGATTGCCGGGCTCGACATCAATTTGCGCGGACTCGCGTTTCGCAATGTGGGCCAGCAGCACCTGATGGCCGACAACGTGCGGGTGCTCGCCATCCAGGGCGAAATCGTCAACGTGAGCAACCGCGAACAGGCAATTCCGGTGCTGCATTTCACACTGCGCGATGCGAACCGGGCGGCGATCTACGAATGGTCGCTAAGGCCGGCGACCCGGCCCATAAAGGCCGGCGAGGTCTCGACATTCCTCACTCGCCTTGCCTCGCCTTCCCCGGCGGCCGAAGTCGTTGAAATTCGCTTTGCCGGAGCCAGGGATTCGGGCACAAATCCCCGGCCATGACGGCCGTCACCATCGCTGGGCAAAACATCCGCGTACTCTTTTCGGAAAGGCAGATCGGCGGGCGCATCCGAGCCGTCGCCAGGGAGATCGCGCAGTCGAAGCCCTACCGGCTGCTGGCCGTACCGGTGCTCAAGGGCAGTTTCGTCTTCGCCGCCGACCTGATGCGCGCCTGTCACCGGGCGGGGCTGACGCCCGAAGTCGATTTCCTGATTCTCGCCAGCTACCGCGCCGACACGAGGTCGTCGGGCCGCGTCGACATCCTGCGCGACATCGAAACCGATGTGAAAGGCCGTGACGTGCTGATCATCGACGATATCCTCGAGTCGGGCCGGACGCTGGCGTTCGCCAGGGATCTGCTGGCGGTGCGCGGCGCCAAGCGCGTGATGACCGCCGTGCTGCTCGACAAGGCCGGCCACCGGGCCGCCGACATCGAAGCCGACTTCAAGGGCTTCGACTGTCCGGACAAATTCGTGGTCGGCTACGGCATGGACATGGCGCATGCCTTTCGCGAACTGCCTTTCGTCGGCTACGTGGCGGGTACGAAAAGCAGGCGCACCAAGACCCGCAAGACGACGTCAAGCGCACTGCAAGCTAGATAGCTGTGGAACGTCCGTCACGCGCGCGCGATCTGGGACTCGATCTGCCCGGCATCACCGGCCCTCTCAATGCCATCACCGACATCGCGGATCTCAAGGTCGGCCTCAAGACGATCATCGAGCAGCGGCCGCGCCCGGGCCGGCCGCGCCCCGCGCGCACCGGGGTTACGGCCATCGTTCCCAGGGCGAGTGCGGCGAGCCCCGCGCCGCTGTGGGCCGGGTTCGACCGCTTCAACGGCAATGGCGAGATGACCGGAAGCCACTGGATCGCCGACGGCGGGTATTTCATCGGCCCGGTCATCCTGACCAACACGCATGCGGTCGGCATCGCCCACCATGCGGCGATCAAATGGCTGCTCAGGCGCTACCCCGAGACCTATCGCAGCACCAACTCGCTGTGGATCATGCCGGTGGTGGCGGAAACATGGGACGGGCTGCTCAACGACATCGATGGCCAGCCGGTCACCGAGCAGGACGTCATCGACGCGCTCGACGATGCCAAAGCCGGGCCGGTTCCGGAAGGCAATACCGGCGGCGGAACCGGCATGATCTGCTATGAGTTCAAGGGCGGCACCGGCACCGCTTCACGCCGCATCGAGGTCGACGGCAAACATTTCACGATCGGCGTGCTCGTGCAGGCCAATCACGGCCGGCGCGACTGGCTGACCGTCCTCGGGGCGCCGGTCGGGCGGCATCTGGGCGAGAACAAGGTATTCCGCAACCGCGAAACCGGATCGATCATCGCCGTCATCGCCACGGATGTTCCGCTGGCTCCGCATCAGCTGCAGCGCGTCGCCCGGCGCGGCGCCATCGGCATCGGCCGCGGCGGCACGGTCGGCGGAAACAGTTCCGGCGACATCTTCCTCGCGTTCTCGGTGGCCAACGAACCGCCGATGCCGCACCAGGCGGGCGCACTTCTGCGGATGGAAATCCTCAATGATGAATGGCTCGACCCCGTTTACGAGGCGGTCGTGCAGGCGATCGAGGAGGCGGTCATCAATGCCATGCTCGCCGCCCAGGACATGGGCGGAACCCAATGGGACCGCGCCAAGGTGAGCGCGATCGACCATGACGCCCTGGTGCGGGTGCTGCAGCAATACGGACGGCTGCGCATAGATAGGTAATCGTGGCCGGTGCCTATTCGGCGCCGATCAGATCAAAGTCTCCCTTCAGTACTTCGTCCATCCGCCCGGTCCGCCAACCCCTGATTGCGTCGCGCACCAGCGGCGAGGGCTCGCCGCGATAACGCCGCACTACTGTTCCGGACGGTGGCTCTTCGCTGAGCTTGCCCCAAAGCATGCGGAAGGCTTCGGTGCGGGGCAGGTCGTCGAGCGGTGTCTCCGTCACGCGCACTCGTGCGACGGCGCGACGCTCGCCGGACTCGAGAACGTGCAGACCTGTCTCTGCGGCGAGCACCCGGTGGGCGCCGAAACCGCTGAACACCAGGATCGGCGACCCATCGGCCGGGCTGTCGGAAAGCTCGGAGGACTGCATGCGGCGCTTGACTGCCCACGCCTGATACATCTTGGACAGCTGCGCGCACCATCGCCGCGCAGCGGATGCATCCTGAGCGCCTTCGAGCACCGGCACGACGGTAAGCGCGACCTCGACAGGTGCATCCTCCATCACATCGTTAATGCCATGCTGCACAAGATGCACCTGGAGAGCGAGACGGGAGACGAGCTCCCGCGAGTACTGTCCGAGCTTGCCGGAGCTCTTGCCCAAGCGATCGCGCAAGGAACCGATCGTCCGGGCAGCTTGCCTGACGCGATCCATGAGGGCGAAGCGCGCAAGAATTCCCTTGCGATCCCTGCGCTGCCAAAATCCCGAGGCGCTCATTTCACGGCCGAGCCGGTCGTGAAGGTCCTCCCAGGCGTTGGACTCGAGTTGCTGTTCGATCGACGCGATCGCAGCGTCCAGGGCGTCACGCTCGGCGATGGCGCCTGCCGGCTGCAACACCATGGTTGCAAGCGTGATCCCGGTGGTGCGGTCAGGAGGCCTGGCCGGAGCTTGAGAAGGCGTCGATTCCGCGTTCGGATCCACGAACTCCACCTGAATGGCATTGCCGTCGCTGCGCACAAAGAGGAACTGGTCACCCTCGGGAAACCGGTGTTCGACCATTGTGGCGGCGAGGGGCGCCAACAAATATTGGTCGATCGCGCGCCTGACCGGACGAGCGCCCATTTCCCGTGAGAAGCCCTTGTCCAGGAGAAACTCCTGCGCCGACACTTCCCACTCCACGGCCCACTCGCGATTCTTGAGGCCCCGGCGTTCCAGCACCCGATTGAGCTCCTTCTTCAGGATGTCGCGCATCAAGTCGCGGGTCAGCGGGCGAAAGACGATGACCTTGTCGAGCCTGTTGATGAATTCGGGCCGAAACGTCTTGCTCACCGAGGCCAGAATCTGATCGGGCGAAAAATGGTCGGGCTTGGGTGCAAACCCGAGGCCGGAGCTCTGGTGTGCATTAGAGCCGAGATTAGAGGTGAGACAAATGATGCAGTGGCGGAAATCCGCGACACGGCCCGTCGCATCGGTGAGCCGGCCGTCGTCGAACACCTGCAGAAACAGGTCCCAAGCGTTGAAGTGTGCTTTTTCGAACTCATCGAGCAGAATTACCGAAAACGGCTGCCTGCGCACCCGTTGAATGAGCGAATCCAAATCGTTGGCCCCTTCCACCTCGCCCAGGATCTTGCGAGTTGAACTCGGCGGTCTGAAACTCGCTCATGTCGAGGCGGATCATCCGCTCGGCCGAGCCGAAAAGATATGCCGCGAGTGTCTTCGCCAGCTCGGTCTTTCCAGTGCCGGTGGGGCCGGCAAACAGGAACACCGCGATTGGGCGTGCGGTATCGGTGAGACCCGCCTTGAGCATGGCGATGCGGTCGACGATTGCACCGACGGCTTCCTCCTGTCCAATGATGCGCTCGGTAAAGAAGCTGCGGATGGCGTCCAGATCAATTCTTTCCTTTTCGTCGAGGATGGCCTTCGGCAGGCCTGTCGTCTGAGAAAGAGTCGTCAGCAGCCCATCCGGCGTCAGGGCTGGCTCGGAGTTAGCCACGGCACGATTGGCGGACAGTTTGATGAGGTCGATGACACTGCCTGGTAGCTGGCTCGCGCCCAGATATTGCCGCGCCAGGTACAGGGCGGTCGGAACGGTGTTGCTTTCGCAGGTCAGGCCCAGCTCCTTTTGCACGCGCGCGGCAAACATCTGCGCGAGGGTGGCGGTTTCCGGTTCCGTGAGCGGGCGCATCCGGATCAACTCGAGCGCGCTGCGCAGGGCGGGGCGAACCTGCTGAAGCCTGGTAAAACCGTTCGGCGTCGCCTCTCCGAGCACGATCAGGCGCCCGGAGGTCAGGGCGGCAAAGATCTGATCCAGAATGCTGGCAGCCTGGCCCTGGTGGGTTCCGCTCGTTGCAAGTTGCACGAAATCTGCGATGTACCAGGCGACGCGCTTGCTTGCTGACAGCTCCTGGACGAGTTGAGCGACGCGCCCCTCCAGCTGCCCGAAGTAGATCTGACCGGCCATCAGGCCGGCCCCACTGGCCTCGAATATTGTCCAGCCCCGCTCCTGAAGCTTGCGACCGATGAGGCGCAGCAACGAGGTCTTGCCGACTTGTGGCTCGCCGCTGACCAGCAGCGACCGCGGAGGATCCTGAAGAAGCGCGCTCTCCGCCGTCCGCAAGTGCTCGGCCCATGGTGCCGGTTCGATCAGCAATTCCCCTGGCTCCTCGACCGGCCAGATGCGGCCCACCGATGTGAGAAAGGTCAGATCGGCGGTCGAAGCCTTCCTGCTGCCCAGCTCTGCCAGCAAGGATTTGGCGTATGGATGATCGATCTGCTTGAGGAGGTTTTCGATTTGTGTCGATTTTGATGCCAAATCCGCACCCAATGCCGCCCCGAAACTGGCATTGTCGCCGAACTGCTCTCGACGGCGAAGTAGTCGCGGAACAGCCTCGGAATCACGGGCTGATGAAGCCACCATTCCGGAACGGACAGCACCGGAGCGCCAACCGCAGGCCGGGGCTCCGCGCTCAGCAGGTACTCGAGACCAAAGTAGATCGGCCAGGGCATGAGCGAAGGAAACTCGCCCAAGACAGAGGAAAGCGATTGATCCCGGTCATCGCGAATGGCCAGAGACGCTAGTCCGACGCAGGACAACCCTTGGTTCGCACCCAGCGCGTACTGCCTCACTGTTTCCGCAGGTACGTCGGCTTGCGTCAACAGGCCAACCGCCTCTTTGAACTCCGCGCAGTCTGTCAGCTCGCTGGGATGCGAGCTGGTGGTCGCGAACTTGTCGATCGAACTCACCAAGCCGGTGGAGGCGGATGCTCAAGGGCTCGGCTGACTGCGTCCCTGTTACTTTGGTCTCTTCAAGCGGCGAGAAGGTTCGTGATCTGCGATGAGCCAAGCCACGCCAATGCAAGCGCCGACTATGAGGGCCAGACCAATAAGTTCCATGTGGCGCATCGCCGGAAGGCTACTGGCGACCGCGGAAGCGCTGCCGCGCGTCGATTAGCTGGACGGGATCGTACCCTAATAGAGGCCGCGCAACAGACGATCGAGGTAGTCGCGCTCGAGGCGCGGGCGGGTCGCGTCGCTGGCGCGCCCGCGCAGGTACTCCAAGATCTGGCGGGCACGCTCGATCGCCGCCTCATCGGGCAGCATGTTGCGCTCCGGACCGTAGTCCTCGCCCCGCGAGGGCAGCGGCCGGCCGAGAGGATCGCGGTCATCGCCGCGCGCCTCGCCGTGTCGGCCGTAGTTCCCCTGACTGCCCATTCCTTGCTGCATCAGCTCCCGGGCCATGGCCTCGGCACCCTGCCTGAGCCCTTCCATGGCGTCACCCTGCTCACCCAGCGCCCGTCTCCTTTCGGCCTGGCGCAGCGCCTCGGCGGCATCGCCCATGTCCTGCTGCGCCCGACCCAACCCGTCGGGCGGCTGCAAACCGTTCTTGCCCAGCTCGGCCATCAGCTGTTCGAGCAACTTGCCGAGCTCGTCCTGCTGGCGCGCCAGCGCATTGGATTCGCCCGGACGCTGGCCGCGCATGCCGGGTTCATTGCCTTCTTCGCCGGTGATGTTCCCTTCGTCACCGTTGCGCGGCAACCGGAATGTCTGATCCATCAGCTCCTGCTGGCGCTGGAGCAATTCACCGAGGTCCTGGAGCATGTCGGCGAGAGGAGGCATCTGCTGCTCCATCCCCTCCTCGGCGAGGCTGGGTTGAAGATTGCTCAGAATCTCCTCCAGGCGCGCCAACAGCTCCTGGGCCGCCTCGTTGGCGCCGCTGCGTGCCAGCTTGTCGATGGCGTCGAGCATGCGGTTCAGGTCTTCCGCTTTGATCGTGCGGCCGTTCGGATTCTGCTTGCCGTCCTTGGCCTCGGCATTGCGCTGAGCCTGCTTCATCATCGCCGCCAGATAGCGATCCATGGCCTCGCGCAGGCGGCTCATGAGCTCGGCAATTTTTTCCGGCGGCGCACCTTCGGCGAGCGCCTGCTGCAAGGCCTTGCGCGCTTCATCCAGGGCCCGCTTTGCCTCCGGCACGTCGCCGTCCTCGATCGCCACCGCCAGGTCCCAGAGCAGCGCAATGTTGGCTTTCAGATCATCGTGAGAACGGCTGTGATAAAGCCCGGTACGGGCTACGCGAAGCCCCAGATAGATGCTGCTGTCGTCCAGAATGCCCTCGGGCCAGAGCGTCAGTGCGTCGAGGAGCTGCACCACTTCCGCACGCCTGTCGGGATCGAGCACGAGCGCTCGCCGCTGTTCGATCAGCGCCTTGGCGAGCGGCTTGTCGAAGGACCGTTCCGGCAGCTTGAAGCGAAGCGGCTTGCTTTCGCCGGCCTGCCCCGCCTGATCCCGAGCAGTCAGCACCATCTCGACCATCAAGCCGGCCCACGGATGCGCGGTCAGATCCTGAATGGCCTTGCCGTCGCCTGTGGCGACCGAGGCCTTGGGCAGGGGAATGGTGAATGTCGGCGGCTCGAACAGGAAGATCGCTCCGCCGCTCAGCCCTTCGCCATCCTCCTGGCTGTCGGAAAGCCGCAGTTTTGCGCCCAGCGCAGAAACTCCGTAGTCGTCGCGGACCGACCAGCGAAAGCTCAAAGCGCCGTTGGCTTCGGTCTCGACGTCGCCCTCGACGGAGGCCTCAGGCGGCGTGTCGGGCAGCACCGCGATGCGCCAGTTGGCGATCTCACGGCCGCGGTCGCTCGCGACGATGGTAACCGGGCGATCGAGGGTGGCCTTGCCTTCGTGCACCCGGCCTTCCGAACGCGCCTGAAGGCCGGGCTCGGCAAGGCTTTCTCCTGCCGAGCCGTCTTCGAGGGGTTTGGCCAGCCGCAGGGCGGGCTGGCGTGCATCGTTGAACCTGACGACGAGCACCGACCGCTCGGGGACGACGATGCCGCCTTCGGCAAGGCGGGCGGACAAGTCCGGCCCGGTGAGCAGCAGGGGCGGTCGGCCGGTGTAGCTCGGGGGAGTGATCCAGGCATCGAGGCTGACCGCGGTTGAACCCGCGAGCGGAACGCTTGCGCTGCGGGCGAGCTCGTCGCGCCAGTTGGCGCCATTGAGGACAACGGCGGCAAGGAGCGCGAGTCCGAGGGCATTGCGCAGGGCAAAAGGATCGCGCGCCATCCAGTCCGAGCGCGGCCAGCCGACCCTGAGGGCGGCAATGGACCGCGCCATCCGGACGCGGTGCTCATGCCACAGCGTTTCGCTTACCCCCGAGAGGCGCGGTTCGGCGAGTTGATCCTTGAGGGCGGTGAGCGGGCGATGGCTGAGCTCCGAATGAACCTCCAGGCGCCGCAGTGCCTCGCTCCTGGCAGGCCAGCGCAGCCGCAGGACGGGTTTCAGCGACCAGGCCAGGGCGCAGACACCCGCGATGGCGGCGGCAAGTCGCGCCCACCAGGGCATGGCGCCAAAGACGCCGCTCAAGACCGCCAGCGCCAGGCATCCGGCAGACATCAGCAGGGCAAAGCTCCGCGACCACAAACGCTCGAATGCCAGGGTGAGCCTGGCTTCGAACAGCCGGCGGTCCAGTAGACGGGTCGGGTCGCGGTCCATCGCGGAATCGATGGTAGCACAGATACCTGGTCTAAGTGATCAAGTGTTTGACTGCCGGTGTCACGTCTGCCAGCGCGCCAGGCGATCGCAGCCGATCAGGTCATCGTAGGTCTGGCGCGGCCGAACCACCGAGAAGCTGCTTCCCTTGACCAGCACCTCCGCGATCAGCGGACGCGAGTTGTAGGTGCCCGACTGGACAGCCCCATAAGCTCCCGCCGTCATGATGGCGATGAGATCGCCTTGCACGAGCAGCGGCAGATGGCGGTCCCTGGCCATGTAGTCCCCGGATTCGCACACCGGACCCACGACATCCACGGTGATGGTGGCTGCGTCCGGCGCCGGCTCGGTGACCGGGACAATGTCATGCCAGGCGTCGTACAGAGTCGGGCGCACGAGATCGTTCATCGCCGCATCGACGATGATGAAGGTCTTGCTATCGGCTTGCTTGGCATAAATGACCCGGGCCGCGAGAATTCCGGCATTGCCGGTGATCATGCGACCCGGCTCGAGGAGGATGCGGCAGCGCAGGTGGCCGAGCAGCCGTTCGACCAGTGCGCTGTATTCGCCGGGATGCGGCGGGATGTCGTTGACGCCGCGATAGGGAACGCCGAGCCCGCCGCCCAGATCGAGATGGCGAATGTCGTGACCGTCGGCGCGCAGGTCGACCACCAGATCGGCCATCAGCCGGTAGGCGGCTTCGTAGGGCGCCAGCTCGGTGATCTGGCTGCCGATATGCATGTCGATGCCGACGACGTCGATGCCGGGGAGCCTGGCGGCTTTGGCGTAGATGGCGCGGGCCTGAAGATACGGCACGCCGAACTTGTTGTCGGCCCTGCCGGTGGCGATCTTGGCATGGGTTCTGGCATCGACGTCGGGATTGATGCGAATGGCAACGGGCGCGCGCGTGCCGAGGCGCCCGGCGATCGAGCTCAGGAGGTCAAGCTCCGGTTCCAATTCCACGTTGAAACAGGCGATGCGTTCCTTCAGCGCCAGCGCCATTTCCCGGGCTGTCTTGCCGATGCCGGAAAATACGATCTTGCGGCCGGGTATGCCGAGTTTCAGGGCCCGGCGCAGCTCACCCTCGGAGACGACGTCGATGCCGGCGCCGAGATCGGCAAGCGTCTTGACGACAGCCTGATTGGAGTTGGCTTTCATCGAATAGAAAATCATGTGATCGACATCGCGAAAGGCTTCGTCGAAGACCCGATAGTGACGCTCGAGCGTGGCGGTCGAATAACAATAGAAGGGCGTGCCTATTTCCTCGGCGATGCCGGCAATGCTCACCGCCTCGGCATGGAGGGTGCCGTCCACGTAGCTGAAATGGTGCATTGGTCAGATGATTTTATCGAGGACGAAGGGATCGTCTTTCTTGGGCGGCGTGGAGCCCGGTGGCGGATCCAGATCACCCCTGACACCGCAGCCGGAGAGGGTGCCGGCTGCAACCAGCAAACAGACAACCATGGCCCATCGTCTCATGTCCGGATTCCCGCCCGGCGACCCGCCAGCCACGCTTCTACAGCATTTTCCGGCGAAGTGGAATCACCCTCGGGTCACGCCGAGGCAGGCTTTCGCCGACCAGAAAATGCGCACGATCAAATACTTGGAGCATGTTCTCATCGGAAAAGTGTGCCACACTTTTCCGGAAACATGCTCTGCAAGTTCGGCCTACCCTCAAGGTTGGTCCACCTTCTTGTCCGCCTTGGCCAGCAGTTTGAGCCAGCGGGCTGCCTCGCGGCGAACATTGGCGGGCGCGGTGCCGCCAAAACTGCGCCGCGAAGCAACCGATGCCTCGGGCGTCAGGACGGAAAACACGTCCCGGGTGATGCCGCCGTGAATCTCCTGCAGGTCGGCAAGCGGCAACGCTTCCAGCGCCACACCCTTGCGGGCGGCCAAAGCGACGACGCGGCCCGCCACGTGATGGGCCTCGCGGAACGGCAGCTTGCCAACCCGCACCAGCCAGTCGGCGAGATCGGTGGCAGTGGCATAGCCGGAAAGCGCCGCGGCGCGCATGACGGCGATGTTCGGCTGCATGTCATCGACCATTCCGGTCATGGCGGCAACGGCCAGCGACAAACTCTGCAGAGCGTCGAAAGCCGGTTCCTTGTCCTCCTGCATGTCCTTGCAGTAGGCCAGAGGCAAACCTTTCATGACGACCAGCAGCGACACCAGCGCGCCGGCAATGCGGCCGGCCTTGGCGCGGACCAGCTCGGCAGCGTCGGGGTTGCGCTTCTGCGGCATGATCGAGGACCCGGTTGCGAAGCGGTCGGAGAGCTCGATGAACCGGAACTGCCCCGACGACCACAGGACGATCTCTTCGGCGAGGCGCGACAGGTGGGTGGCGCATATGGCGCACGCCGAAAGCGCTTCCAGGACAAAGTCGCGATCGGACACGGCATCAAGCGAGTTGCGCATCGGCGAAGCAAAGCCGAGGTCTCTGGCGGTTCGCCGGCGATCGATGGGGAAAGAGGTGCCGGCGAGCGCTGCGGCGCCCAGCGGGCACTCGTTCATCCGCGCCCGCGCGTCGCTGAGCCGGCTACGGTCGCGGGCCAGCATCTCGACGTAGGCCAGGCAATGATGCCCGAAGGTCACCGGCTGTGCCGCCTGCAGATGGGTGAAGCCCGGCATGATGGTGGCGGCGTGGGTTTTCGCCTTGCGAGCCAGCGCAAGCTGCAGACGGGCCAGCGCGGCAACGAGTTCGTCCACGGCGCTGCGGACGAACATGCGGAAATCGACAGCCACCTGATCGTTGCGCGAGCGCGCCGTATGGAGAAGCCCGGCGGCCGGCCCGATCAGCTCGCCAAGACGGGCCTCGACGTTCATATGAATATCCTCGAGCTCCCGCACGAAGCGGAAATCGCCGCTTTCGATCTCCGCCTGAACTTTGCTCAGCCCACTGATGATTTGCTCGGCGTCCCTGCCGGCGATGATGCCCTGACGCCCGAGCATGGCCGCATGGACCTTGGAGCCGAGGATGTCCTCCTTGTACAATCGGCGGTCGAAGTCTATGGAAGCGTTGATCTCCTGCATGATTTCGCTCGAGCCCGCGGCAAACCGGCCGCCCCACATTTTGTTTGTCATATCGGTGATCCGGGACGCCTGATTTGAAAGACGCGCGCGACAACAAGCCGGGAGCCCGCAATCAGAGGCGGGCGCTGGCCATCGCCGGGATGATTGGCTGCATTGCGGCCATTTACCTGATGTTCGGCTTCGGAGGCAATGACGGGACTTCCGAGCCTCAACCGCCGGCCGGTCAGAAGAACAGCGAGCAGACGACGCCGGCCGCCGTCACCAGGGCGCTTTCCAAGGGCGCCCTGGCCGGCGTTCCTCGTGCACAAGGAGCGCCTGGCCGTACCTGAAATCAGCTTTCAGGATGCAAGCGGCAAGGCGCGCTCACTGGCCGAGTGGCGCGGGCGCGTCGTGCTGCTGAACCTGTGGGCGACCTGGTGCGGACCGTGCCGCGAGGAGATGCCGGAACTTGCGCGCCTGCAGGCGGAGCTCGGCTCGCCGGATTTTGAGGTCGTCGCGCTGAGCATGGACCGCGGCGGCGCCGAGGTGGCGGCGCCGTTTCTGGCGAAGATCGGCGCCGGCTCGCTGAGCCTCTATCTCGACCCGTCGGGCAAGGCTCTGCATGCGTTTTCGGCCATCGGACTGCCGGCCACCATTCTCATCGATCGCCAGGGCAGGGAGATCGGCCGGCTTCTGGGACCGGCTCGCTGGGCAAGCCCGGAGGCGTTTACCCTGATCAGGAACGGCGCTGCGGGAAGCAGCGGCAACGGGCTAGCGCCCACCCGGTATCGAGCGGCCCCGGCACGGCCTATACTCGTTGTTCTGACCCAGGGTCAGGAAGACGCGGCGAGCATGCCTTATCTGGAAGTCCTTTTCATCTTTTGCCTTTTGCTGCTCAACGGCTTTTTATCCATGTCCGAGCTTGCCGTGGCGTCCTCCCGTCCCGCCCGCCTCAAGGCTTTTGCGGACCGGAGCGTCCGGGGCGCGAGACGGGCGTTAGTGCTGGCCTCGGACCCGGGCCGGTTTCTTTCAACGGTTCAAATCGGAATTACCCTGATCGGCATTCTTGCCGGCGTGCTTTCCGGGGCGACATTGGGGGAGAGCGCCGTACGCTGGCTCATGGGCCTGGGGCTGCCGGAGTCTATTGCGGACCTCTTGGTTTCGGTGGGGTCGTCACCGCCGTCACCTATCTCTCGCTGGTCATCGGCGAACTGGTGCCGAAGCAGATCGCGTTGCGGAACCCCGAGCGGATCGCCTGCGCGGTGGCGCCGGCGATGACCTTGCTGGCCAGTCTTTCGGCGCCCGTGGTGTGGCTCCTGGACCGATCCGGCCGGCTCGTCCTGGCGCTCCTGGGACACGCGAAAGCCAAGCCCGATACTGTCGACGATGAAGAAATCCACGCGCTGATCGCCGATGCCGAGACGGCCGGCGTGCTCGAGCCGGAAGAACGGTCGATGATTGCCGGCGTCATGCGGCTTGGCGATCGCCAGGTGCGGGCGGTCATGACCCAACGCCTCGAGGTCGACACCATCGACGTCAGAGATGATATCGCCACCATGCGGCGCAAGATTCTGGCCAGCCCGCATTCGTGTCTCGTCGTCAACGACGGCGCAGCCGACCGGGTCGCCGGGGTCGTGCAAGCCAAAGTGCTGCTCGATGCCTTCCTGAAGGGCCGCAAGTTCAATCCGAAAAACCATATCGTGGAAGCGCCGATCGTTCCGGAAAGCATGGATGCCCTCGATGTCCTGTCGGTGCTCAAGAGATCACGGATTCATGTCGGCCTCGTCCACGACGAATACGGGCATTTCCAGGGTCTGGTGACAGCGGCCGACATTCTCGAGGCCATCGGCGGTGAGTTCCTGACCGAAGAAGGACCGGCGGAGCCGGTAATCGTCGAGCGCGACGACGGCTCGCTGCTGATTTCAGGCAGCGCCAGCATCGACGAGGTCGGAGCTGTCCTGGGAAGGACATTCGCCCAGCGACCGCGGCTACCATACGGCCGCCGGGTTCATTCTCGAATACCTTGGCCGTATCCCGGAAGTAGGCGAAAATTTCACCGAAGGCGGCTGGAGATTCGAGGTCATCGATCTCGACGGGCGCAAGATTGACAAGCTGCTGGTCTCGCGCGCCGCTCCCGTGACCCATCGCGCCTCTGCGAGGTGATGCCTGGCAAGCTGCTACCGGGTGGGCACCGGTTTCTCACCGCGGTAGTCGTAAAATCCGCGCTGCACCTTGCGCCCCAGCCAGCCGGCTTCGACATATTTCACCAGCAGCGGACAGGGGCGGTATTTCGAGTCGGCCAAACCTTCGTAGAGCACCTGCATGATGGCGAGGCAGGTATCGAGGCCGATGAAATCCGCCAGCTCGAGCGGGCCCATGGGATGGCGGGCCCCGAGCTTCATGGCCGTGTCGATCGCCTCGACATTGCCCACCCCCTCATAGAGGGTGTAGATCGCCTCGTTGATCATGGGCAGCAGGATGCGGTTGACGATGAAGGCCGGAAAGTCCTCGGCGATGGCTACGGTCTTGCCGAGGCCGGTCACGAATTCCTTCATGGTGACAAAGGTGGTGTCGTCGGTGGCGATACCCCGGATGAGTTCGACCAGGGGCATGACCGGCACCGGATTCATGAAATGAATGCCCATGAATTTTTCCGGCCGGTTGGTGGCGGCAGCCAGTCGGGTGACCGAGATGGAGGACGTGTTTGTTCCGAGCATGGCCTCCGGCTTCAGCACTTTCGACACGTCGGCGAAGATGCGGCGCTTGACCTGCTCATCTTCGGAGGCTGAATTCGATGACCAGGTCGCAGTCTTCCAGGTGGTCGAACTTCTCGGCGGCCAGGATCCGTTTCAAGGCCTTGGTGCGCGCGGCCTCGTCGATCTTCCCGGACTTTACCTGACGGGCGAGGTTGCCGTTGACCGTGGCCAGGGCGGCCTCGATCCGGTCGCGGCTGACGTCGTTCAGCAGCACGTCATAGCCGGCCAGGGCACAGACGTGGGCGATGCCGTTGCCCATCTGGCCGGCGCCGATGACGCCGATCTTGCGAATTGGCATTTCTGTGTTCTTTTCCTGCGGAAATTGGGCCGCGAGCCTATAACGGGCGATGTGGCCCGGCAAGTCTCTTTTCGCACTTGCAAAAGACTTGGTTGCTATGCACCTAAACGGCTGACAGTGACTGGTAGGGCACCTCCCACCGTTCACTTCGCCAGCTTCGCCAGTTCGCTGTCGAGCTCGGGCACCGCCTGGAAGAGGTCGGCGACAAGGCCGAGATCGGCGACCTGGAAGATCGGCGCTTCCTCGTCCTTGTTGATGGCGACGATGATCTTGGAGTCCTTCATGCCGGCCAGATGCTGGATGGCGCCCGAAATGCCGACGGCGATGTAGAGGTCGGGGGCGACCACCTTTCCGGTCTGACCGACCTGATAGTTGTTGGGCACGTAGCCTGCGTCGACGGCGGCGCGCGAGGCGCCCACGGCCGCGCCCAGCCGGTCAGCCACTCGATCGAGAAGCTTGAAGTTTTCGCCATTCTGCATGCCGCGCCCGCCGGAGATGATGATGCGGGCGGAGGTGAGTTCCGGGCGGTCCGTTTTTGAAAGGTTTTCACCCTGATAGGACGAAAGACCCGGATCGGCCGCGGCGGCCACCGTCTCGATCGTCGCCGAGCCCGTCTCGGACGCGGCCGGAAATGCGGCCGTGCGGACCGTCACCACTTTCTTGGCGTCCGTCGTCTGCACGGTCTGAACCGCATTGCCGGCATACACCAGACGCACGAAGGTGTCGGGCGACTTTACTTCGGAAATATCGGAGATCTGCATGACATCGAGCAGTGCGGCCACGCGCGGCATGTAGTTCTTGCCGTTCGTCGTCGCGGCCGCGACGATATGTTCGTAGGGACCGGCCAGCGACACGATCAGCGCGGCCATCGGCTCAGCCAGGGGGCGCTCGAGCGCCGCGCTCTCGGCATGCAGGACCTTGCTCACGCCTGAAAGTCTGGCGGCATGGCTGGCGGCGGGTGCGGCGGCGTTGCCGGCTACCAGGACATGCACATCGCCGCCCATCTGCAGCGCGGCAGAGAGCGCTTTGTGTGTCGCGTCCTTGAGTGCGGCGTTGTCGTGTTCGGCAATCAGCAGGACGGACATGGCTAAAACGCTCCCGCTTCCCTGAGCTTCGCCACGAGCTCGGCGACCGACTTCACCTTCACTCCGGCCAGACGTTTGGGCGGCTCTTCGGTTTTGACGACCTTGAGCCGCGGCTTCACGTCCACTCCGTAGTCGGCCGGGGTCTTTTCCTCCAGCGGCTTCTTCTTGGCCTTCATGATGTTGGGCAGCGAAGCATAGCGCGGCTGATTGAGGCGCAGATCCGTCGTCACCACGAGCGGCAGCCTGGCCTTGATGGTCTGCAGGCCGCCATCGATTTCACGGGTCACCAGCGCTTCGGAACCGTTGATCTCCAGCTTCGAAGCGAAGGTCGCCTGCGGACGGCCGAGAAGTGCCGCCAGCATCTGGCCGGTCTGGTTGCAGTCGTCGTCGATCGCCTGCTTGCCGAGAATCACGATGTCGGGCGTTTCGGCAGCAACCACGCCCTGCAGAATCTTGGCGACGCCGAGCGGTTCGATATAGGCGTCGTGCTTGACCAGGATGGCGCGGTCGGCGCCCATGGCAAGCGCGGTCCGCAGCGTCTCCTGGGCCTGGGCGGGACCGATCGACACGGCGATCACTTCGGTGGCTTTGCCTGCTTCCTTGAGGCGTATTGCCTCTTCAACGGCGATCTCATCGAACGGGTTCATCGACATCTTGACGTTTGCCAGCTCGACGCCAGAGCCATCGGCCCTGACGCGGATCTTGACGTTGAAGTCGACAACCCGCTTCACAGCGACCAGGACTTTCATTTTGCTCCCTATCCGCGCTCCAGCGCTGGAACTAGTACCGCCCGACCGCTTCCGTCAAGGAGCACGGCCGAGGGCGAGGCGCGAGCGCAAGACCAGCGTCAGGAGAAAGCCGGATGCAAATCCGCCGATGTGCGCCCACCACGCCACCGAGACGTCGCTGGGAGGCGACAGGTAGAGGCTCGCGAACTGCAGAGCGAGCCAGCCGACCAGTACAAACAGCGCCGGTATCGGCAGCGGCACGCGCATGAACAGCAGAATCCAGACGCGGGCTCGCGGGTAGAGCAGAAGGTAGGCGCCGAGAACGCCCCCGACAGCGCCGGAAGCGCCGATGAGCGGCGCATCGGACAGCGGCGCCGCCAGCGTGTGAACGAGCGCTGCGCCGATCGCACACAAAACATAAAACATCAGGAATGCGCCGTGACCAAAGGCGTCTTCGACGTTGTCTGCAAACACCCACAGGAACAGCAGGTTGACGATGAGATGCAGCCAGCCGGCGTGCAGGAAGGCGTAGGTCACGTAGGTGAGGGGAGCCGGTATCAGGTCGGCGCCGGCAATGGCCGAGCCCGGCTCAGTGACGTCGAGCGGGGTGACGCCATAGGCGGCCGCCAGGGCGTACATCGACTGCTCGGTAGAGCCGACATAGGTGATGAGGAATAGCAGCGTGTTGAGGACGATGATCCCGCCCGTTACCCATTGAAAGCGGATCATGCGCAGTGGCGTATCGTCGTGGAGTGGTATGAACATGGGCGGCTCACGAGCTCTGGGTTTCGCCGGGCCGCCAGAGAATATCGCCGGCGCCCGCCGCGTTCACCCACCGGCTGGCGACGAACAGGAAGTCGGACAGGCGGTTCATGTACAGGAGCACTTCGCGGCCGACCTTTTCACCGCGCCGCTGCGCAAGCGCCACGATCGCCCGCTCGGCGCGCCGGCACACGGTCCGGCAGTGGTGGAGATGGGCGGCTGCCGGATGGCCGCCCGGCAGCACGAACGAGCGCAAGGGCTTCAGGCCGGCATTGAGCAGGTCGATTTCCTTCTCCAGCCGTTCCACCTGCGAGCCTGTCACGCGGAGCGTCGGGCGCGTGCGGCGCGACGTCGGCATGCACAGATCGGCGCCGACATCGAACAAGCTCGTTCTGGATTCGCTCCAGCATGCGATCAAGCTCGGCAAGGCCGGCGGTATGGAGGCGCGCCAGCCCCACCGCGGCGTTGGTCTCATCGACGCTGCCGTAGGCTTCGATGCGCGGGTGGGTCTTGGATACGCGCTTGCCGTCGCCGAGCGCGGTGGTGCCCTTGTCGCCGGTTCGCGTGTAGATGCGGCTCAGGACCACCATGGCCGAAGTGGTAGACAAATTCCCAGGAGCTGGGAATAGGTGGTGCGTGCAGAGGCGCCACTACGCCTCGCGCAGCACCGCGGCAGGCCGTGCCGCCAGCGCCGACCACGTGGCGGCGAGCCCGGCGAGGAGCGTTGCCGCCATCGCCAGCAGGGCAGTCATGCGCCGCGACGGCGAACGAAAACTGGAAATCGATTTCCAGAACGAAGGCGGTGAGCGCCCAGGCGGCGATCGAGCCGACGACGACCGCGAACAGCGCCGTTACCAGGCCGGCGATGAGGAACTCCACGGCGAATACCGCGATCAGCTGCGTTCTGACGGCGCCATAGGTCTTGAGCACTGCGGCCTCGTAGCGGCGAGCGGCGAGGCTGGTGGCCAGCGCACCGGCAAGGACCAGCACACCCGAGGCGAGCGTCAGGCCGTTGGCAAACCGGACCGCCAGAACGATCTTGCCGAGCATGCTCGATACCGCGTCGAGGGCGTCCTTGACGCTGATGGCGGTCACGGTCGGGAACGCCTCGGCGACCCGGTTCAGAAACGGGTCGTGCCGATCCTCGGCAACGCTCACGGTGACGAGATTCGTGTGCGGCGCGGCGGCGAGTGCGTTGGGCGAAAACACCATCACGAAGTTGATGCCGAGCGAACGCCAGTCGACCTCGCGCAGGCTCGCAATGCGTGCCGACACCTCGCGGCCGAGAACGTTCACCCGGATTTCGTCGCCGACGGCGAGCCCCAGGCCCTCGGCGATATCGCTGGTGAGCGAGACGAGCGGCGGGCCCTGGTAGCCGGCCGGCCACCATCGGCCGGCAACCAGCCGCGAACCGGCGGGCACAGCATCGGCGAACGTCAGGCCGCGGTCGCCACGAAGCGCCCAGGCCGTGTCCGGCGTGGAGGTGGCATTCTCTGCCGGGGTATTTTTGACCCTGACGATGCGCCCGCGCAGCATCGGAGCGCTGGTGATGGCGCGGGCACTCGGCTCGACTTTCAACGCCGCCACAAACCGCTCCTTTTCCGTCTTGTCAACGTCGAGAAAGAAGAAAGACGGCGCTTCGTCCGGAAGGCTCGATGTCAATTCGCGGGTCAGCGAGCGATCAACCAGCGAAAGCATGACGAAAAGTGCCAGCCCCAGACCCAGTGACAGGACGATCGCCGGCGTTGCGGTGCCAGGCCGGTGGAGATTGGCGACGGCGAAGCGGACCGTTGCGTTGACCGGCTTGGGTGATTTTCTGGCCAGCGTCACGAGCAGACGGCCGACAACGATCAGGACAAGGAAGCTTCCCGCCACTCCCAGTCCGTACCAGGCGGTCATGGAGGGGTGGTCAAGGGCCAGGAATGACCAGGCGGCAAGGGCGGCGAACGCGGAAGCGGTCAGCACCATGTGGGCAAGACCCGGTCGGGCCCTGATGTTCTGGCGGACGCCGCGAACGAGCTCGACGGCAGTGATGTTGCGGATCGCTCCGAGCGGCCACAGGGCAAACGCGGCGGCAGTGATGAGGCCGAATACGGCCGCCGACAGCAGCGGCACGGGGAACACTCCGGAAGCCACGGGGACGGGAAGCAGCCCGCCGAACAAGGCAATCAGCAGCGCCGGCAGCAGCGCGCCGAGCGCAACCCCGGCAATCGTGCCCAGCAGGGCCAGCATCATGACCTCGACGAAGGCAGCGGCAAACACGGTGCGCGGAGATGCTCCGACGTAGCGCAGGAGCGCGATCTGGCGCCGGCGCTTGTCAATGAAGGCCTTGACCGCATTGGCCACGCCGAGGCCGCCGACGATCAGCGAGGTCAGCCCCACCAGGGTCAGAAACAGGGTGAGCCGCTCCACGTAGCGGGAAACGCCGGGGGCTGCGGCGTCGCGCAGGCGTATGCGCCATCCGGCGTCCGGAAATCCGGCCTTCAGCCGCTCGACGACATCTCCCATCGCGTCCGGCTCGTTGAGCTTCAGGCGGTAGCGCCAGGTGATCAGGCTGCCGGGTTTGACGAGGCCCGATGGCCTCGAGGCCGGCCTCGCTCATCAGAACGCGCGGGCCAAGGATGAAGCCGTCAGCTACGCGGTCGGGTTCTTTCCCGATGGCGGCGCGCACCGCAAAATCGTTCTCGCCGATCGTCAGTGTATCGCCGATCTTCAGGTCGAGCCGCGTCATCAGCAGCGGATCGACGGCCACGCCGTGGCGCCCACCCGACAACTGCATGGCACTGGACAGTTCCGTCGCCGGAGTGCAGAGCGAGCTCGCCATAGAGGGGATAAAGATCATCGACCGCTTTCACCTCGACAAGGCTGCGGCGACCGTTTCTGGAAGCCATGGCCCGCAAGGTAGCGGCCCGGCTCAAGACGCCATGGCGGGATATCTCGCCCATCTGCTCAGCCGACATCCGGCGGTGGACCAGCGCCAGCTCGATATCGCCGCCAAGCAGAGGCTGACCCTCGTTCGGCAAGCCCACGCTCAACCGCCTCGAAAGCGAACCGACGGTGGCAATGGCGGTGACGCCGAGGATCAGACAGATGAGGAAAATCCGAAAGCCGCCGGTTCCCGAGCGCAGGTTGCGCAGGGCAAGTCGTACCGGCAACCTCCACATTTCAGGATCCCTGGACCACCGCGCCGTCGCGCAACTCGACGATGCGGTGACAACGGCGGGCCGTTTCCGGATCGTGGGTCACCAGCAGCAGCGTCAATCGATCGCGGACATTGAACGCGAAGAGAAGATCGAGGATCTGGCTGCCGGTCAGTTGGTCGAGGTTGCCGGTCGGCTCATCGGCGAGAATGATGTTCACTCCGGCGGCGAGTGCGCGGGCGATGGCGACACGTTGCTGCTCGCCACCGGAAAGTTCGCCGGGATAGTGCGCGAGGCGGTGACCGAGGCCGACGGCCTGAAGTTTTTCTTCGGCGCGGTCGAACGCTCGATCCGCGCCTTTGAGTTCGAGCGGTATGGCCACGTTTTCGAGCGCGGTCATGGTCGCGATCAGGTGAAACGACTGAAATACGATGCCGAGACGGTCGCGGCGAAAACGGGTCAGCTGATCCTCGTCCATGCGGCTTAAATCGTGGCCGTCGATGAGAGCCTGTCCGCTGGTGATCCGTTCGAGGCCGCCGATAACCATCAGCAGCGACGTCTTTCCCGACCCCGACGGTCCCGACGATGCCAACGGCTTCGCCGCGGGCCGCCGTGAAGTCAATGCCGCGCAGGATTTCAACCGGCCCGGCGAGGCTGGTCAGTGTCAAACGGGCATTGCGGATGTCGATCAAGGGCGGGGAAGCGAGTGTCCATGCCGGATAGCCTGAAGGGTGCTCACATATGGAGGCTTGTGCGCGAGTTTGGAAGCCGAGGTTGTCGGCCGGCCGGCCGCACACTACTTTGCGAGTAATGCGCTCTGCGCCTCGGCATTCCTTGTCGCACTGTTGCTGGCGCTGGCGCCGGCCGGTGCGGAGCCCGTTCGGCTGGTCGCGCTGGGAGACAGCCTGACTGCCGGTCTCGGGCTCGAGCCCAAGGATGCATTTCCCGCCAAGCTCGAGGCAGCGTTGCGCGCCCGCGGCTTCGATGTCGCGGTCGAGAACGCCGGGGTGTCGGGGGATACGACGCAAAGCTGCCCTGCAGCGGCTCGACTGGGCGATTGATTCGGATGCCGACGCAGTCATCGTCGAGCTCGGTGCCAACGACGCTCTGCGGGGCATCGATCCGGACGAAACGCATTCCAGCCTTGCGGCCATCATCACCAGATTGAGAGAGCGCGGCATCCCGGTACTGCTCGCCGGCATGAAAGCGCCGCCCAATCTCGGACGCCCCTATGCGGACGCTTTTGAGGAGATTTATCGTCGCATCGCCGACGAATGCCGGCGTTGCCCTCTACGCCTTCTTCCTCGAGGGCGTGGCTGCCGAGCCCACCCTCAACCAGCCGGACGGACTGCACCCCAACGCCCAGGGCGTCGATGAGATCGTCAGGCGCATCCTACCGAAAGTGGAAGAGCTGCTCCGGCGCGTCGATTCATGAGATTGCCGCGAGCAGCCGGCGTCACCAAGTAGAGCTGCAGTCACGAAAAGAATCAGTATAGGTTCGACCTATGGGCTGTCCTGACGGCAGCGCTCCAACCGCGGGGGATCCAGTCATGCCGCGATTGTTCACCGGTCTCGAAATCCCAGAAGACATCGCCTTCGATCTGAACCTCATGCAGGGCGGCGTGTGGGGAGCGCGCTGGATCGAGCCTGCCGACTACCACATCACCCTGCGGTTCATCGGCGACATCGAAGAGCGGCTGGCCAATGAAATCGGCTACTCTGCTGGAACGCGTGGCAAGTGCGCCGTTCACCATCCGGCTCAAGGGTGTGGGAGCCTTCGGCGGCAGCGAGCCGCGCTAGATCCACGCCAAGGTGGCGGAGTCGGCGGAACTGCGGCGGCTCCAGAATGCCCACGAAAAACTCTGCCAGACCCTGGGGCTGGCAGCCGAAGGGCGCAAGTTCACGCCGCATGTGACGCTCGCCAGACTCAGGGGAGCCGACATGGGCGAAGTCCAGGCCTTCATTGCGCGCCAGAATCTGCTGCACACCCGGCCGTTCGAAGTCGGCCGGTTCGTTCTCTTTTCCTCGCGGCCGTCGCGTGGCGGCGGGCCCTACGGCGTTGTCCAGTCCTTTGACCTCGAGGCCGCCGCCCGTGCCGGGAGGTGCGGATGCCAGACCTTCTCAGCGATGAGCAGCGGCAGCGTGCGCTCGCTGACCTTGCCGGCTGGCGGCAAGCGCCGGATCGGAACGCACTCGTCAAGAGCTTCCGGTTCAAGACTTTTGGCGACGCGTTTGCCTTCATGACCCGGGTGGCGCTGCTGGCCGAGAAGATGGACCACCACCCGGAATGGTCCAATGTCTACAACCGGGTCGAAGTCACGCTGTCCACCCACAGTCGTGGCGGCGTCACGGAACTGGATGTGCAAATGGCGCGGGAAATGAACGGCTTTACGGATTGTTAACCAGGCAAGCCCTTTCCTGCCGTTCGATTGGGCTTGAAGCAGCACCCCGGGAGACCATATGGTACAGCCGAGAACGGCTTGGAGGGAATAAACCATGGCTGAATTTGACAGATCGATCGCGCAACCGCGTGCCGCAACGGCCGAGGTTGACGTTGGTTTGCGGAGCTACATGCTTCGCGTTTACAACTACATGGCTTCCGGCCTCGGGATTACCGGGCTGGCGGCGATCGCCACCTACATGGCGGCGGTTCAGACTACGGATGCCGGCGGCTCTACACCTGACAGTTGCTGTTCGCCAGCAATTTTGCCTGGGTAGTGATCTTCGCACCCCTGGCGCTGGTGTTCTTCCTGTCGTTCCGCGTGCACAAGATGAGCGTCGGCGCAGCCCAGCTGACCTTCTGGGTTTATGCCGCGCTGGTCGGCGTAAGCTTCGCGTCACTCGGTCTTATCTATGCGCATGAGAGCATTGCGCGGGTGTTTTTCATCACCGCGGCCTCGTTCGGCGCCCTGAGCATGTGGGGCTACACGACCCGGCGCGACCTTACCGGCATGGGCTCCTTCCTGTTCATGGGGCTCGTCGGGCTCATCATCGCGTCCATCGTCAACATCTTCCTGGCGTCTTCGGCGATGCAGTTCGTGATCTCCGTGGTCGGCGTGCTGGTGTTTGCCGGGCTCACCGCCTACGACACCCAGAAGATCAAGGAGATGTACCTGGTATCCGATCTCGGGCGAAGTGGCCGGGCGCAAGGCGATCATGGGCGCGCTCAGCCTCTACCTCGACTTCATCAACATGTTCCTCATGCTGCTGCGGCTGTTCGGCAATCGCGAGTAGCAGCGGTCGCTTTCGACAAGGCCCCGGGCGGCAACGCCCGGGGCTTTTCTTTTGGCTCAGCGTTTCCGGCGAAAGCCGATACCGCTTGCGCGCTCAGCAACGGAGAACCCAAAGCTGGATGCGGCTCGCGCCGGGATGACAAAAAAGTGTGCGACGCCGGGACATTCTCAGATGGAACGAGCCGCGGTCGCCGGAAAGAACGCGCAGACCTGCGCCAGATCATGGCCGCGCCTGAGAATCATGCCGCCCTGCGCCACCACCGAATAGGCGCCCTGGCGGCGGGCATGGCGCGGGTTCTTCTCAATCCGGTAAAGTGGGGTGTCGGCGCTGCGGCGGAAGACCGAGAACACCGCCTTTTCGTTGTCGAGATCGATCGCATAGTCCCGCCACTCGCCGTCGGCGACCTTCGAGCCGTAGACCGTGAGTATCGCCGCAAGCTCCCTGCGGTCGAACGATATGCGCGCCGGCACCGAATTCACGTCTGACCTCAAGGACCTCGGCAGCGGTGTCAGACACCCGCTGCCGAAATGGAACTATCGGTTCGGTGTCGGTCACCTGCCGTGTTCCAGGGTGGGTGAAGCCTTGATCATGCTTCCGTCGATGATGACAAAGCCGCTTTGGATTGACAAGGGAGTGCCTGCTTGAAGCGAAAGGAATTATCACATTTCCGCCGTGATCCGGCCCCGCAACCTCCCAAATGCAACGACACTATATCGATGTTGCCTCTAGGCCCGGCGGCGCAGGAGCTTCGGAAAACTCAAGCCCCCCAGCCCCCTTCCGAGGCTTCAAAGGCTGCCGGGTCATCCTTTCAGTTTGTCAGTTGCTTGTTCCCGAGTGAACGGCGGTTGGACCGGTAGTCCGACCGCCTTATTTTTTCGGCCCTCGAAAGGCCAGTTGCCGGACCGCAATCAGCGAAGCCCTTGGCATTCGATCAGCTCGATCTGCCCCTTGCCCTTGACATCCACCAAACCCAGTGACCGCCCGCGACCCCGATCACGAATGCGGTGCCACGTGGCGCCGCTGGTCGCCACAGTTCCAGGGCTCGCCCGGCTCGCCAGCCGCGCTGCTACATTCACGGTGTCGCCCCACAGGTCGAATACGTATTGCCGCTGACCGACGATCCCGGCGACGACGGACCCGAACTGAATACCGACCCGAACCTTCCACTTGGGCTCGATGCGGCCCGATGCCTCGACCATGTCCAATCCGCATTGCAGGCTAGCACAAATCGGATCCGGCACGCGGTTGAACAGGCCGGCTGCCGCCATGAAGGCGTCGCCGACCGTCTTGATCTTCTCCATCTCATGCAGGCGCACGATCTGCTCGTATTCACTGACCAGCGCCTGGAGGTGGTCCACGACCTTCTCCGGCGGGTTCTCGTCGCAGTACGGCGTGAAGCCGACGACGTCACAGAAAAGCACCGCGACTTCATCGTACCGCCGGGGACGGACCGCATTGGTCGCCTTGAGCTCACGCACCGCGCCGGGGGGCAGCATGGCGTAGAGAAGCTCGTCGGCCCGGCGCCTCTCGCTTTCGACCTGCTGCGTGTACAGCGTCTCGCTGGTCGCGCAGCCGCTTCTTTTCCAGACAGGCGGCGACGCGGGCCCGCAGCAGCACCGCATTGAACGGCTTGGCAAGGTAGTCCTCCGCGCCGAGACCAATGCAGCGCGCGACGCTGTCGATCTCGTCGATCGCCGAAATCATGACCACCGGGATGTCGCGAAGCGCGGTGTCGGCCTTGAGGCGCTCGAGCACCTGGTAGCCGTCCATCTCCGGCATGGTGATGTCGAGCAGCACGAGATCGAACGGCCGGCTGGCCAGGAGGTCGAGCGCCTCGCGACCGTTGCCGGCACATATGATGTTCCCGTAGCCCTCGCGGGCAAGGCGCTGGGTCAGCGTGAAGCGGTTGTCCTCGTTGTCGTCCACGACGAGCAGGGCAGGATCGGCCGCTTTCATGGCTCGGCTTCCTTCGGGAGCAGGGCTTCGATCTTTTCGAGCAGGCGCGCAAACTCGACAGGTTTGGTATCGAAGTCATCGCACCCGGCGGCCAGCGCCGCTTCGCGGTCGCCGGCCATGGCATGCGCGGAAAGGGCGATCACCGGAATATCGCGTGTCTCGGCCGCCGCCTTGAGACGTTTCGTCGCCTCCCAACCGTCGAGGACGGGAAGGCTCAGGTCCATCAGGATCAGCGCCGGCGTGTCGGCCAGCGCACGCGCGAGACCCTGCTCGCCGTCGGTTGCCACGATCACCTCGTGGCCTTTGCGCTGGAGCCGCGCCGACAGCATGTAGATGTTGTCCTCGTTGTCCTCGACGTACAGGATCCTAGCCATCGCGGCGATCTCTCTCCAGCGCGCCTTTCGCCCCGGGACATATCGTGCGACCGTGCTGGCGCAATTCCTCGAGCAGCTCGTCGCGGCTGAAAGCGCTCTTGGCGAGCACCCGCTCAACGCCGCCGTTGAGGCGCCGGTGATCCTCCTCGCTCAGGGTCGCCGCCGTCACGACCACGACCGGCACCGCCTTGAAGGCGGGCCGCTTGCGCAGCTCCACGAGGAACTCGAAGCCGTCCATTTCCGGCATGATGAGGTCGAGACAGAATGAGGTCCGGCCGCGCCTCGCTCGAGGCATTCCAGCGCAGCCGGCCGTTCTCTGCCTCGCTCACCGCGCAGCCTTCGCTGCTCAGCATGCGGCGCCAGTGCTCGCGGGTCGTCGCATCGTCTTCGACGATCAGGACGATGAAGCCGCGAGGCATCGGGCGCGACTGGACCGGTACTTGGCAATCAGTTTGTGCAAGCCCTCGCTGATCGATCGGCTTGGTCATGTATTCGGCGGCGCCGAGCGCGTAACCGCGGTTCCTCTCGTCGACGATGGTCAGCATCACGACCGGGATCTTCGCAAGCTCACGGTCCGCCTTGAGTTCCTCGGAGAACGCTCCAGCCGTCGCGGCCCGGCATCATCACGTCGAGCGTGATGAGTGCGGGCTTGGCCTGCCGGGCCAGGTTGAGGGCTTCCGTACCGTCCCTGGCCGTCACCACATCGCAACCCTCGCGGGCGAGAAATCGGCGCATCTGGTCCCGCACCGTCTCATCATCGTCGACGACGAGGATCACGTTCGAGGCGGCTCGAACGCCATTCGACCGCGCGCGATCTGCCACGGGGCCTGCGGCTCTCGACATCATGGGCTGCCGGGGCAGGCGTGTGCAGTTGCGCGCCACGGGCAGCCGCACCGTGAACGTGGTCCCGGCGCCAGGCGTGCTGTCGACGGAGATGGTGCCGCCCATCATGCGGCTCAGGCGCTGGCTGATGGCGAGGCCCAGTCCGGTGCCGCCATATTTGCGGGTAGTGGAACTGTCGGCCTGGGCGAACTCCTGGAAAAGCTTCTCCATCTGCTGCGCCGTCATGCCGATGCCGGTGTCGGCGACAGTGAAGACCACGCCATCGCCTCCCTCGAACGGCGCGCCGCGCGGCGGTCGATCGTCACCTCGCCATTTTCCGTGAACTTGCAGGCGTTGCTCAACAGGTTGAGGAGGATCTGGCGCACCCGCAAGCTGATCGGCGCGCATGCTGCCGATGTCGGCCGGGCAGCGGACTGACGATGCGGTTGCGGTTCTTCCGGGCGAGCGGCTGCGCGGTCGTTGCGGCATCCTTAACCAGCTTGGCGATGTCGAATTCCTCGATATGCAGTTCTAGGCGGCCGGCCTCGATCTTGGAGAGATCGAGAACTTCGTTGATGAGATTGAGCAGGTGCTTGCCGGCGCGGTTGACCCGCCCGAGCGGCTCGACCAGCTCGCGTTGCCCGGCTTCCCTGGCATCATCCTGCAGCATCTCGGTAATGCCGAGGATGGCGTTGAGGGGCGTGCGCAGCTCGTGGCTCATGCTCGCCAGGAACTTGCTCTTGGCCTGGGTTGCGGCCATGGCTTCGTCGCGCGCGACCTCGAGCTCCGACTCGTGGCGCTTGAGATCGCTGATGTCGGTGTAGACGGCCACCGTGCCGCCGCCGGTAATCCGCCGCTCATTCACCTGAATCCAGCGGTCGGGATGGCGATGCATGAATCAACGTCGTGGTTGGATTGCGATGCGCAGCGAGCCGCTCTGCGATCCATTCCTCCTCACGGCCCCTGGCGTCCTCGACCAGGCCGCCGCTGGACCGCCTTGCCGGATAATCGTCTCGAACTCGCGTACCGGGAACGACAGCGTCGTAGATGCTCGGGATAGAGGATTTCGCGATAGCGGCTGTTGCAGAGGACCAGCCGGTCATCGGCGTCGTAAAGCGCGAAGCCTTCCGAGATGCTCTCGATTGCGTCGATCAGCCGCTGGCGCGCTTCGGCCACCTCGCGAAGGTTCTTGTCCTCGACCTCGATCGCCGTGTCGCGGAAGATCTGAAGGGCCTCGGTCATGCGGCCGATCTCATCCCGGCCTGCAGCGGGCAGCGGTGCGCGGAGATTGCCGCCGGCAATCGCCAGCATGCTCTGGCTCAAGCCCGCCAGCCGGGCGAGAAGGTTGCGGTCGACGTAAAGCAGCACGATCAGCAGCGAACTCAAGAGGCTCAGCAGGGCGGAGCCGATCACTACTCCGGTGCCGTAGCGCTGAACGGTCGCGGCTTCGCGCCCGGCCGCGGCGATTTCACTGTCGGCTGCGGCCACCAGTCGGTCTACGGCAAGGGTCAGCCGGCGCGACAGCGCGTCGTTCTCGGTCACCAGCTTCTCGCCCTCTGCCAGAATGGCGAGCTCGTCGGCGCGCGCCTTGACGATGCTCTTCGGACCGTCGATCAGCGCCCTGAATTCGTCGACGCGCTGGGCAAATCGGGTCTGCAGCCTTTCCTCGATCTCGGGCATCACTGCCGCCAGCGTCTCGACCGAGCGGCCCATGGGAAACGCCATGAGCGACAAGTCGCCAGGCGATGGCGCGACGGCCGCCTGATGCAAGGCATCATTGATGGCGGAAATTTCCCGCTGCGCCTTCTGCTGCGGGATGTAGGCGGCAATCGCCTGGCCCAGGTCAGCGGTTGCGGCGGCGCGCGTTTCAGGGGTTGCGGCGGGATCGGCCGTGGCGATGCGCCACTGCGGCACTTTCGAGTTCATCACCAGGATCCCAGGTGCCACCAGGCGCTGGCTGGCGTTCGTCGTGGCGGACAAGACGCCGCAGAAGCTCCTCTTTGCGAGCGACGACGGCAAGGCGTGCGGCAACCAGGTCATCGAGGGCGTCGAGATTGTGCCGCAGGCCAAGCACTGCGGCTTCGATCTCGGCCATCGCCGCTGTGCTGGGTGCGGCGCCCTTGAGGTCGGCGAGCAGCTCCTCGATGCGCGCCATCTCGAAGGCTATCGCCGTCGACACCGTGTCATGCTGCGCCTTGCTCGTCGCGGCGAGAACGGCCGGCGCAGCAGCAGCGACCCGTTCCGCCTGGCGTGACAGCGCAAGCGATGACAGCGCGGACGGCACCCGCCGCTCAGTGATCTGCTCGACGACCTCTGCCGACCGCGAGGAAAGCATAGAGGGCGGCGGCGGTCGCGAGCACCGCAAAGGTGCTGATGCCGAAGAAGCAAGCAGCAAACGGCCGCGTATGCCGAGACGCTCAAACATCACGGCAGCTTACCGATCGGGCTGAGAAGGGGGCCGGTGCCCGCGACGGTTCTCGAGAGGCGAGTACGCCCTGCCTGGTTTCTTAAGGGATCCGCGGTGTCCAATTCGGTACTCTTTTTCGAGAGGCCGTTTCACCCAACCTATTTCTTGACCACGCTTTGCTCCAGCGGCACGTAGGTGCCATCCGCCTGCCAGACATACCATTGCCAGGGGTCAAATCCCGTCACGTCCCCATTCCTGTCGAAGCCGATAAGGTCCTAGGACCGTGTCGAACTGGTGGCTGTGCATGGCCTCGATCACCGCATCCAGCTCTAGGGAGCCCGCCGCCTCGACCGCCTGGGCCCAGACTTGAACGGCGGCGTAAGCGTAGAGGGTGTACCCCAAGGGCTCGTAACCCTGGGCGCGAAATCGCGCCACGACATCCACCGCTTGGGGATTCGTGCGCATATCCGTTTGTCCGGCCATGACGGTGCCTTCGAACCCCGGACCCGCGATCATCGGAAAGTCTTCGCTCGCCATGGAACTGGTGGCGATCAATCGGAGCGCGTAGCCCCGCTCGTGCGCCTGGCGGAACATCAAACCCGCCTCCACATGGTAGCCACCGACGAAGACGACATCGACTCCTGCGGTCTGCATCTTTGAGACCAGCGCGGAGTAGTCCGCTTCGCCCGGGATGAACGCCTCATCCACGGCAGCTCGAACGCCCCGCTCGCTCAGCTTTCTTCTGACCCCGTTGGCGACCCCCGCACCCCAGGTCGTACCGTCATCCAGGATCGCGATCTCCTTGCCCGCCCAATGCTCGGCGAGATGGTCGGCGACTTTAGCTCCTTGCCGGTCATCGCGGCCACACACGCGGAACACGTTCGGGCCGCCTTCGTCGGTCAGCTTCCCGCTGGCTGAGCCCGGAGCAATCTGAAGAATGGTCGCCTCTTCGTAAACCTTCGACGCTGGGATCGATGCGTGGGAACACCAATGCCCGGCGACGAAGACGACGCCATCGTTCTCCAATTTACGGGCGAGTGCCACCGCCTGATCGGGATCGCATGCGTCGTCGCCAACGATCAGCTCGACTTTCTGGCCAAGCACGCCGCCCCTGACGTTGATCTCCTCGGTCGCCAATTCGGCGGCACGCTGATATTGCTCGCCGGTCCACGCATAGACACCGGTCATCGGACCGGCCACAGCGATCCGAATCGCGGCGCTCGCCGCCTGACCGTACAATGTCGCGGCGGAAACAACGCTGACGACGAGAAAGCTCCAGCGGACCATCGGCCGGTCCTCTACCAAGCGGATATTGTCATTCCAGCGGCCCATATTTGCCGCTCTTCCAGACAAAGACATACCATATCGGTGAGGAATTTGCCCCGGGCCTTGACCTTGGCGGGGGACCAACCAATATGCCGCGCCGTTCGACAGGAACGGTACGAAAGCAATCGGCAGGATGGCCAAAACTTCAAAGAAAGCGAGCGCGGCTGCGCCCCAGGCGGAGGCTGAGCGAGGAGCGGCCTTTCCAGGCCGAAGTGACCAAGCTCCTCCACCTCATGGTGCATTCGGTCTATTCCGAACGCGAGGTGTTCCTGCGCGAGCTCATCTCCAATGCGGCGGATGCCTGCGACAGGCTGAGATACGAAGCCATCTCCAAACCCGAGCTGCTGGCCGGGGATGCCACGCTCGCCATCACCATCGAGGCCGACAAGAGCGCCAAGACCCTCACGGTGACCGATACCGGAGTGGGCATGAGCCGTGAGGATCTGATCGACAATCTCGGCACCATCGCCAAGTCCGGAACACAGGCTTTCATGGCCAACGCCAGTGACGGCAAGGATGCCATAAACCTGATCGGCCAGTTCGGTGTCGGGTTCTACTCGGCGTTCATCGTCGCCAAAAAGGTCGAAGTGTTTTCGCTCCGTGCCGGCACGACAGATGCGCACGTCTGGTCATCGGACGGCGGCGGCGGCTTCACCATCGCACCTGCTCCCGGCAGGCGTCGCGCGGGGAACCCGCATCGTCCTGCATCTCAAGGACGATGCGCTGGAGTTTGCCGAGCCTTCGCGCCTCGAGAGCATCGTCAAGACCTATTCGGACCATATCGCCCACCCGATCAAGCTCGCCATCGACAAGGACACATCGCGCCAGATCAATGCGGCGAGCGCCATCTGGGCCCGGCCGAAGGCCGAAATCAGCGCCGAGCAGTACAAGGAGTTTTTCGGCCACGTGGCCGGTATCTACGCCGATCCGGCGCTTGACCCTGCATTATCGCGCGGAAGGCCGCAGCGAATACACCGTGCTCCTGTTCGTGCCCTCCGAGCGGCCTTTCGACCTCTTCGATCCCGAGCGCCGCGGCCGGCAGAAACTCTATGTGAAGCGGGTGTTCATCACCGACGACGCCGAACTGCTGCCGGCATATCTCAGGTTTGTCCGCGGCGTCATCGATTCGGAAGACATGCCGCTCAACATCTCGCGCGAAATGCTGCAGGACAACCCGACGGTTGCGACCATCCGCAAGGCGGTCACCAACCGGGTCCTGGCCGAGCTCAAGAAATGCTCGGAAAGCGATGCGGCGGCCTTCGCCAAAATCTGGAAGGCGTTCGGCGCCGTGATCAAGGAGGGGCTCTACGAAGACATGGAGCGGCGCGATCAGATTTTTGACATCGTGCGCTTCAAGACCACCAAGGGCGAAGACGTATCGCTCAAGGACTACGTCGGCAGGCTCGTCGCCAATCAGACGGCGATCTACTACCTGACGGCGGAAGATGCCCGCAAGGCGCAAGTCGAGCCCGCAGATCGAGGGCTTCGCGGCGCGCGGCATCGAAGTGCTCCTGCTGACCGATCCGGTCGACTCGTTCTGGGTCAGAACCGCGCTCGGTTACGAGGGCAAGCCGTTCAAGTCCGTGACCCAGGGCGCTGCCGACCTCGATCTCATGCCGCTCGCCGGCGCTGCCCAGCCGGCAACGGCCGACGATGCCGCGCTCGGAACGCTCATGGCGGTCATCAAGCAGACGCTCGGCGACGAGGTGAAAGAAGTGCGCAAATCGGCCCGGCTGATCGACAGCCCGGTTTGCCTCGTAGCAGACACCGCCGGGCTCGACCGTACCCTCGAGAGGCTGCTGTCGCGCCAGGGTGGTGACAGCACCATCAAGGTGAGCGCGCCGGTATTGGAGATCAATGCCGGGCATCCGCTCATTGCGGCTCTCGCGGCGCGAGCCAAGACCGCCGGAGCCAATGCCGAGATGGAGGAAGCGGCACGGCTGCTGCTCGACCAGGCTCACATCCTCGAGGGTGAAACCGTCGCCGATCCAGCCGGCTTCGGCAAGCGCCTGTCCGCGGTCATGGCAACGGCCTACGGCGCCAAAGGCTAAACCCTTACGCTGTGCCGGGGCGCCATGCGGCAGCCCCTAGGATGTGGCCGCTGTCGTTTGCCTGAAGCAGGCAACGCACAGCCGTCCCTGCCGTCGGTCAGATGATCCGTGGCGAGCCGGACCTCAACCGCATCGCCGCGCCATGAGCCTACCGGCATCATCGAGCGCACGACATTGAAGTAGGTGACGGTGCTGCCGGTGTTCTCGCCGCGCTCGATGGCGACCGCGACCTCGGGCGTCACCGTCATCATGAGCAGTGTCGACTTCTGCCGCAAGCTGTCCTCTGGAGCCTGGCCGGCAGTGACTACGATCTCCTTGCCCTCTTCGGCCATCGATACGGCAACGCTATTGCGCGCGACAGCACGGCTTTCCCGTTCGATGAGGCGCAGGACTTCCTTGCGGTCGGACCCTACTGCGTGATCGCGTCCGTTGATGACCATCTGCGGCGTGTAGACACGACGATCCCCGCGCTTGGCCGCGTACGTGCGCTGGCGGTTCGTGTTCTTCGGCGAAGCGAGCGTGTCCCGCCAGCCGATATAGTCCCAGTAGTCGACGTTGAGCGACACGGCGATGACGCCCTCTCTGCCGACGAGGTCGCCCATGAAGGCGTCGGCCGGCGGGCAGGAGGAACAGCCCTGGCTGGTGAAGAGCTCGACGACCACCGGCCGCCGTGCTGCCGCGGCCGGCCAGGAAAATGCTGACCAACCGAGACTCGCCGCTCTAGCCGCCAGAACGGATCGCCGGGTCAGGGAGTTGACCATGACGCCGGTATGACTCCTCGCCCGATCAACAGCGATTCACGATGTGGTGAGGAAATAACGCCGCAATGCCCTACGCGGCGTTGGCGAGGTTTCTCAGCACGAAGGGCAGGATGCCGCCGGCCTTGAAGTAGTCGAGTTCATCCACGGTATCGATGCGGCACCGGACGTGGATGGTCTGTCTCGACCCGTCGGCGGCGGCGACCTCGACCTTGAGGGCAGCGCGCGGTTTCAGCCCGACGGAAATGCCGCTGATGCTGACCACCTCGTCGCCACGCAGGGCGAACGTTTGCCAGCTTTCGCCCTCCTGAAACTGCAGCGGCAACACGCCCATGCCGATGAGGTTCGAGCGGTGAATGCGCTCGAAGCTCTGGGCGATGACCGCCCTGATCCCCAACAGGCTGGTGCCCTTGGCCGCCCAGTCGCGGGAGGAGCCGGTGCCGTACTCCTTGCCGGCGAAAACCACGAGCGGCGTAGCCTCGGCGCGATACAGCATGGCGGCGTCATAGATCGGCATCTCCTGGCCGCCGGGATAAACACGGGTCACGCCGCCTTCAATGCCCGGAACCATCTGATTCTTGATGCGGATGTTGGCGAAGGTGCCGCGCATCATGACTTCATGATTGCCGCGCCGGGCGCCATAGGAGTTGAAATCGGCCGGAGCCACCTGCCGCTCGACCAGATATTTGCCGGCCGGGCTCGTGAGCTTGATGGCACCGGCAGGAGATATGTGATCGGTGGTGATCGAATCCAGGAACAGCCCCAGGATGCGCGCCTGCTCGACATCGCGCAGGGGCATTGCAGTCATCGTCATGCCGGTGAAATACGGCGGGTTCTGCACGTAGGTCGAGGCCCCGTTCCAATCGAAGGTGAGCCCGCCGGCAACCCTGATGGCTGCCCATGCGGCGTCGCCCTTGAAGACGTCGCGGTAGCGGCTGCGGAAGGAAGCGCGCGTGACGTATTTGCGCACAAACGATGCAATCTCCTCAGGGCCTGGCCAGATATCTCTGAGGTAGACCGGCTTGCCGTTTTTGCCGGTTCCCAACGGGTCCGCGGTCAAATCGGCCCTGAGCGACCCGGCCAGCGCATAGGCAACGACAAGCGGCGGCGACGCCAGATAGTTGGCGCGCACTTCGGGATTGATTCGGCCCTCGAAGTTGCGGTTGCCGGAGAGCACGGCGGCGGCAACCAGATCGTTGTCGCGGATCGCCTTGGCGATCGGTTCCGGCAACGGCCCGGAATTGCCGATGCAGGTGGTGCAGCCGTAGCCGACGAGATCAAACCCCAGCTTGTCGAGGTGCTTCTGGAGGCCGGAGGCTTTCAGATATTCGGTCACTACCTGGCTGCCCGGAGCGAGCGAAGTCTTGACCCACGGCTTGACCTGCAATCCGGCAGCAACCGCGTTGCGGGCGAGCAGCGCCGCTCCGAGCATGACGGACGGGTTTGAGGTATTGGTGCAGGAAGTGATCGCCGCGATGACTACATCGCCATGCCCCAGATCGAAGTTGGCGCCGTCGACGGCAACGCGCCGGGTATCGTCCTTGCGAAAATCATCGGCCATCGCCTTGGCGAAGGCCGTCGAAGCGGCGCGCAGGGCAACGCGATCCTGGGGACGCCGCGGTCCGGCAACTGAAGGTTCGACACCGGACAGGTCGAGCGCCACGACCTCGGTGTACGTCGGCTCGGGGGCGTCAGGCGACCAGAACAGGCCCTGGGCCCTGCAGTAGGTCTCCACGAGGCTCAGCAAACCCGGGGCGCGGCCGGTGCCCCGCATATAGTTCAGGGTTTCCGCCGAGGTGGGGAAAAAGCCGCAGGTGGCGCCGTATTCAGGAGCCATGTTGGCAATGGTCGCCCGGTCTTCGAGCGAAAGATGAGCCAGCCCCGGGCCGAAGAACTCTACGAATTTTCCGACCACGCCCTTTTTGCGCAACATCTCGGTGACCGTGAGCACGAGATCGGTCGCCGTCGTGCCCGCGGCAAGCATTCCGGAAAGGCGAAAGCCGATGACCTCCGGAATCAGCATGGAAATCGGCTGGCCGAGCATCGCCGCCTCGGCTTCGATGCCGCCGACGCCCCAGCCCAGCACTGCCAGACCGTTCACCATGGTGGTGTGGCTGTCGGTGCCGACGAGCGTATCGGGGAAGGCGGTCGCTCTTTTGCGGCGGCCGGGATGGCTTTTTCGTCCACACGTTGCGAGCCAGGAATTCCAGGTTCACCTGGTGGCAAATGCCGGTTCCAGGCGGCACGACGCGGAAATTGTCGAAGGCGCGCTGCCCCCACTTGAGGAACGTGTAGCGTTCGCCGTTACGGTCGTATTCGCGCGCAACGTTCTGCCGGAAAGACTTCGACGTGCCGAAGAAATCCACCATGACCGAGTGATCGATCACGAGATCAACGGGCGCCAGCGGATTGATCCGCTTGGGATCGCCGCCCAGCGCTTTCATGGCGTCGCGCATGGCGGCCAGATCGACGACTGCTGGAACCCCGGTAAAATCCTGCATCAGCACCCGGGCCGGGCGAAAGGCGATCTCGCGTTCCGACTTGCCGAGGCTGCCAAGCCACTGCGCAAATCCCTCGATGTCGCCTTTGGTGACGGAGCGGCCGTCCTCGTGGCGAAGGAGGTTCTCAAGAAGGATCTTGAGCGAAAAAGGCAAACGCGAAATGCCGTCGAGGCCCCGTTTCTCGGCGACCGGCAGGCTGAAGTAGTCGTAGGACTTTGCTCCGACCTTCAGGGTCCGACGGCACCTGAAACTGTCGAGCGTTGGCGTAGTCATCGGGTCGCATACTCCGCAGATTTACCCAGAGCATATTCCGTCGGCGAAGTGATGCTTATTCGCCGGCAAGACACCGGAGAAGCCTATAGTCGGTTTCCCGGCGCGTGGTCCAGCAGCGCCTGTGGGTTCACCGGGCGACGACGGGAATGGCTTGCAATCGCTGCCGGTTCTGCCATCGAGTTGGCATGCGTCTCAGGGCGAGCAACGTTGTGGTCGAGCGCGGCGGGCGCATCATACTTGCCGGGATCGACTTTTCGGTAGCGGCGGGAGAGCTCCTGCTTCTGCTCGGCCCCAACGGCTCCGGCAAGACCAGCCTCCTCAGGATGATTGCCGGCCTGGGGGAGGCCCAGGCGGGAACGATCGAGCTCGACGGCGGCAGCGCCGACCGAAGCATCGGCGAGCAGGCGCATTTCATCGGTCACCAGGACGGGCTGAAGCCGGCGTTGACGGTCACTGAGAACCTGGAGTTCTGGGCCGGCTTCCTGGGCGGCGGCGGGGTTGATGAGGCTGCCGGAGCGTTCGGGCTGGACGGCCTGCGCTCGCTCCCGGCGGGAGTGCTTTCGGCCGGGCAGCGGCGGCGCCTGGCGCTGTCGCGGCTCTTTCTGACGCGACGGCCCTTGTGGCTCCTCGACGAGCCGACGACCGGGCTCGATACCGCATCATCGGCGACGCTCAGGGGGCACATGACGGGACACCTTGCCGAAGGGGGCATCATCGTAGCCGCGACCCACGTCGAGCTTGGAATCGCGGCCGGTCGCGCGCTCGAGCTTGGCGTGATATGACTGCCGTGGCGGCGCTCGTCAGGCGCGATCTGCAACTCATCGTGCGCCAGGGAGGCAGCCTCGGCGCGGCGCTCGGCTTCTTTCTGGCTGTGGTGGCGTTCCTGCCGCTTGGGCTCGGGCCCGATCCAGGCGCTGCTGCAGCGCGTGGCTCCGGGAGCATTGTGGATCGCGCTGCTGCTGTCGGTTTTGCTGTCGGCCGATCTCATCTTTCGCAGCGATTTCGACGACGGCTCCCTCGATATCATGGCGACCGGGACAATGCCGTTCGAGATCGTCGTGCTGATCAAGGCGGCGGTACACTGGCTGACGACCAGCCTGCCGCTCGCGCTGGCGGCGCCCGTGGCCGGCCTGCTGCTTGAACATGGAGCCCCGCCGTTTTCGCCTTCGCCGCGCCGGCGATGCTGGTCGGCTCGGTGACCCTGTCGCTCTTCGCGACCTTCGGAGCCGCGGTTACGGTGGGTCTGCGACGCGGCGGTCTGCTTGCATCGCTCCTCGTATTGCCCATCTATGTGCCGATCCTGATCTTCGGAGTTGCGGCGAGCAGGTCTTCCTCGGCGATCCCCGATGTCCGGGCATCGTCGCTGGCGCTGCTCGCCGCGCTGTCGCTGGCGGCCCTGGTCGTGGTGCCGGTGGCCTCGGCCGCTGCCCTGCGGTCCTATTTGCGCTAGACATGCGTACGATGATGCAGCAACTCGCCAATCCCACCCGTCTCCTCGCCATTGCCGACCGGTTGCGCCCTTGGGCATGGGCGGCGGCGGCGGCGCTGTTCGCGGTCGGGCTGACGCTTGGCCTGTTCAGAGTCACCGCCCGACTATCAGCAGGGTGAAACGCGTGCGCATCATGTTCGTGCATGTACCGGCTGCCTGGATGGCGCTGTTCGCCTACACGTTCATGGCGCTGGCGCACGGCGACGGCGATCGTTTTCCGCCATCCGGTCGCCGATCTGGCGGCCAAGGCGGCCGCACCTGCCGGCCTGTGTTTCACCTTCCTGGCGCTCGCCACCGGCTCGCTGTGGGGCAAGCCCATGTGGGGCACGTGGTGGCAATGGGGCGATGCCCGCCTCACCTCCATGTTCATCCTGCTGCTGCTCTATCTCGGCTATCTGGCTGTCTGGCAAACCATCGAAGACCCGGCCCGGGCGGCGCGGATTGCGGCGGTCGTCGCGCTCGTCGGCGTGATCAATGTTCCGATCATCAAATACTCCGTTGACTGGTGGAGCACCCTGCATCAACCGGCGAGCGTCCTGAGGATGGACGGGCCGACGATACATGTTTCGCTGCTCGTTCCGCTGCTGGTGATGATCGCAGCCTACACGATGCTGTTCTTCGCCCTGCTGCTGACGAACGTCAAAACCGAAATTCTCGCCCGGCGCATCCGCCAGATGCAGATCAGGGCGGCGAGCCGCGGCTAGGCCTTGGATTTGTCAGCACCCCATATCGGCTTTGTCGTCGCCTCCTACGCGGTTTCGAGCGCCGCTATCCTGGTCCTCGCGATTTCTTCGTTCGTCAAGCTCAGGGGAAAGGAACGAATACTCAAGGAACTCGAGCTGGCCGACCGACGGCAGGGCGGAACCGGCGATGAGCAGTGAAGCCGCCAATCCGCGGGCGGGCCGGCGGCTGCGTCTCGTCGTGATGCTGCCGGTGCTGGTCTTCGCGGCGATCGCGGCGATCTTCATCGGCGGCATCACCGGCGGGGATCCCTCCAGGGTGCCCTCGGTCCTCATCGACAAGCCGGTTCCGCCGTTCTCCCTGCCGCCTCTCGAAGGGACCGGCGTGCCCGGCCTCGCCGCCAGCGATCTGGCGCGCGGCCGGGTAACGCTCGTGAACGTCTGGGCCTCGTGGTGCGGCCCATGCCGGCTCGAACATCCTCTTCTCATGGCGCTCAAGGAGCGGCCGGACGTCGACGTCGTCGGCATCAACTACAAGGACGATCCGGCAAACGCGCGGCGCTTTCTCCAGCAGCTCGGGCAGCCGTTTGCAGCGATCGGCGTAGATGACAAGGGCCGCGCCGCGGTCGATTGGGGCGTATACGGAGTGCCCGAGACCTTCATCGTCGACGGCGCCGGAACCATCCGCTTCAAATGGGTCGGGCCGATGACCGAAGCCGGCGCTGGAAGCGGAGATCCTGCCGGCCATCGCGCGCGCGGTCGCGAAAACAGGAGAATAGTGCCGCCAAAAATTTTCCAACCTGTGGCAGCTCGGCAACAGGTCACCAGGTTTTTGGAACCGTAGCGCTAGCGGCGGCGGCTGCGGGCTTGCTCGGCGCGCTTGCCCTTTTTCTCCTGGGTTTCGAGCGCCGCGGCGAGGATGGCAAGCGCCTCGAAGAATGACCGGCGATGGGCGGGCGGCACCTCGGCAAGCAGCGCCTTGTCCACCTCATCGGCACCCGGAACGGCGCTCTTCAGAGCCTTCTTGCCGGCAGCGGTGATGCGCACGGTATTGGTGCGCCCGTCATCCTTGGCACGCCGTCGCTGCAGATAGCCCTGGGCCAGGAGCCGCGCCACCAGGTCGGCAAGCGTCGAACGGTCGATGCCCGTCATCTTCACCAGTTGCGTCTGGCTGATGCCGTCGTTCTGGTCGATGGCCAGCAGCACCGTGAACTGGCGCTGGGTCAGCCCGGACTTGCCGACCTGCTCCATGTAGATGTCGGCCGCATACTGCGCCGCCCGCTTCAGCAAATGATATGGAGAACGCGAAAACTGCTTGACGTCCCTCGTCATCATGGAACCGGTCCCCTGCCGCTCAGGCAACGGCGACGGCATTCCCGGAAGTGATTGCAGGACGTCCGCCGCTTTTTGAGCACCCGTGCCTGAAGGTGCCCTGCCTCCACCCGCTGCGCCCTGAAAGCCTCGCGGATGCAACTGCCTAGCGCTCAGGTATAGAATTTTCCGCCGCGAGAGTTGAATCGGGAATGGTGCAATGCAATGAGCGAGCCCGCGCTGCCGCCAAATTTCGTTCGCAGGATTCCGAGCGGCGACAATCGCGAGCGGCAGGTCTGCGACAGTTGCGGACTTGTTCTCTACAGCAATCCGAAAATCGTGGTGGGCTCGGTGGTCGTGCACGAGGGCAAGGTCCTGATGTGCCGGCGCGCCATCGATCCGCGCAAAGGTTATTGGACTTTGCCGGCGGGGTTCATGGAGCTTCACGAAACGGCGGAAGCGGCAGCACTCCGGGAAGCGCGCGAAGAAGCCCAGGCGGAGATCGTGATCGACCGGCTGCTGGCGGTCTACTCGGTACCGAGACTGTCGCAGGTCCAGATCATGTATCGTGCCCGTCTCCACACGCCGGCTTTTGCCGCCGGACCGGAGAGTCTGGAAGTACGACTGATGGAGTACGACCGCATCCCGTGGCACGACATCGCCTTTCCCAGCGTGCGCTGGGCGCTCATGCAGCATCGCTCAGTGGAGGGAAAGGAAGACTTCGCACCGTTCACCAATCCTCCCGGCGAAGACGGAAGCCGCTGAGAGTAGCGAACTGTCGGCGCCAGAGGAACGGAATTTTTCGCGCTACTAGCGACACACGCAGGGACAGCCCAACCGACGCTATACCCCAGAGCAGACGCCCAGCGTGTTACGCTATGTGCCCCAGAAGCAGTCATTGAAGCGCACCCGAGTGCCTGTATAGATGAGAACATGAACTTGATGATGTGCACTGGTATGGGACGATCCGGCATTCAACTCGCGTCAAGGGGGCGGTGGGAAGCGCTTTATCTGTGGACTGCATGAGCCCCGGTGCTGTCGATGCTTTGGTGCTGCACAAGCAACGGAAGTAGGAGGATGGAACCGTCATTTCAGGTAGCGTTGACAGGATCGCACCAGTGTTGTCTGCAATAGCATTGGCGCGGTTTGACGCCTGCCAAGGCCCAATGGGTTCCAAATTAGCTTTGATGGCTGCTAGTTTGGTTAGACGTTGCGGCTAACTGCTTGTGGATATTGAGGGGCAGCGATGGACGATCTTGAGGCCCGCTTCCATGCTGGCTGTGCTGCCGTCCTGGCTGGCGGCCGGTTCGCTCGACGACATAGTGACAATCTCGATTCGCTGAGGGTCGAGACCAAAGGTCCGCAGGATTATGCCAGTGCTGCGGATCGCGAAGTCGAGGAACTCATTATCCAGCTGCTCGGCCAAGCCTTTCCCTCCGACGGCTTCTTTGGCGAGGAGGGTGGTGGAAAAGCGCGCGACGACGTGTGGGTGATCGATCCCATCGATGGCACGTCGAACTTCATCCGAGGTCTCACAGCCTACTGTGTGTCTCTGGCCTACCTGCGCGGTCGTAAGGTCGAACTCGCCATGATCTACCATCCGCCGTCGGCAGAGCTTTTTGCGGCTCGCCGGGGCTATGGCGCGACCTGCAATGATCGACCGATCAAAGTGAGCGGCTGCACTCAAGTCTCCGAGGCGCTCGTCGGCATCGGCTTTTCATACCGCCGCCCGGTTCGGGCCTTCATAGAGGCGACGGGCCGACTGCTCGATTCTCATTGCGAAGTGAGACGTTCAGGCTCGGGCGCCCTAGCCTTGGCGCATGTGGCTGCCGGCCGCCTTGACGGCTACTGGGAGCAACACATCAACAGCTGGGATGTTCTCGCAGGTTTGCTGCTTGTCCAGGAGGCCGGCGGCTGGGTGAGCGACTTCCTGCGCGGCAACGCCCTGCTTGAGGGCAATCCGATATTAGCCTGCACTCCGGCGCTGCGTGAGGTGCTGAGCGCTCTGACCGGCACGAAGTGAAGTCATGCATGCGTCACTTTGGCACCACGGCAATGCCGTGTCGGGCCGGTATGAGGTAGACCGTGGCTCCAACCGGCACCGGTCGCGCCACCGCGCTATCGATCACGAAAAGCTCGCCGATTGCGGTCTCCACCGTGTACTCCATGCGATCGCCCAGGTAGGCCATCTTGCGCACTGCACCCGACAAATGAGGGGCTCGCGGCGGCGAGGTCTCGAGACTTAGTGCCTCAGGACGAAGCGCAACTAGCACCTCGCCGTTCGCCGCGCCGCGATGGGGAAGCTTAATCTTGAGGTTGCCCAAGGAGACCACCGCCAGCGAAGTCGCTTCGCTGGCTGAGCCGGCCGTGCACTAGGTTCGCCTCGCCTATGAAGCCAGCGACAAACCGGCTGGCCGGCCGTTCATAGAGATCGCGCGGTGTGCCCTCCTGCGCGATCACCGAATTGTCCATGACGATGACCTTGTCGGAAACTGCGAGCGCCTCCTGCTGGTCGTGGGTGACGTAGACGACGGTCAGACGCAAGCTCTGCTGCAGTTCACGGATCTCTTCGCGCACGCGCCGCCTTAGCTTGGCATCGAGGTTTGAGAGCGGCTCATCGAACAGCAGCACCTGCGGCTCGAGCACTAGGGCACGGGCGACGGCGACGCGTTGCTGCTGGCCGCCCGACAGCTCGCTCGGCAGCCGATCATCGAGGCCGGCGAGGCCCAGTTGCGCCAGCTTCTCTCGCGCTGCCGCATGAGCTGCCTGGCGCTTGCGGCCGAGAGCGATGAGCCCATAGGCACAGTTCTCCGCCACCGTCATGTGCGGGAACAGCGCGTAGGATTGGAACACCATGCTGACATCGCGTTCTGTGGCCGGAAGCAGCGTGACGTCGCGTTCGGCGATGAATACCTGGCCCTCGCTCGCCATCTCGAGACCCGCGATCAACCGGAAAGTCGTAGTCTTGCCGCAGCCCGACGGTCCGAGCAGGGTTACCAATGACCCTGGCTCAACGAGGAACGTGACATCGTTCACCGCCACAACGGGGCCGAAGCGCTTGGTGACGCCTCGGAAGTGGACGGACGCCGGTTGGCCGGCCATGGTCAGGCAACACCCCGCATCGGCAGTGTTTCGCTGTATTCGCGCCGCCCCAGGCGCCGCTCTCCGATGGTGAGCTGGATGAGCACGATCGCCGCCACCATTACCACGATCAGCACCGAGGAATAGGCGATGGCGAGGCCATAGTCGCCGTTCTCTACCCGACCGATGATGTACGATGTCGCCATGTCGTAGTTGGCACTGACCAGAAAGATCACGGCGCTGATCGCCGTCATCGCCCTGACGAAGCTGAACACGAGGGCAGCGACGATGGCCGGACGCAGCAGCGGAAGGATGACCAGCCGCACCGTCGTCCAGCTGCCGGCTCTCAGCATCAACGACGCCTCATCAAGGCTCTTGTCGATCTGCGCCATGGCTGCGACACCGGCGCGAATTCCCACAGGCATGTTGCGGAAAACGAAGCAGAGGACGAGTATGATGCCAGTGCCCGTGAGTTCGATCGGTGGGGTGTTGAAAGCGAGAATGTAGCTGATGCCGATCACGGTTCCCGGGATGGCGAAGCTCAGCATGGTCCCGAACTCGAAGGCTTGGTGACCCGGGAACCGCTGTCGTACCAGCAGATAGGCAGTTGCAAGGCCGAGCGCGGCGGTAAGCGGCGCCGAGAGGGCGGAAACCTGAAGCGTCGTCCAGAACGAATTCCAGGCCGCTCCGCTCCACACTAGCCCGAATTGGCCGACCTCGATTGCGAAGGCAGCAACGTAGTGGCGCAGGGTGAGGCCGTAGTCGCGGCCGAAGGCTTCGAAGAAACCCCCGGTCAGGATCATCACGTAGATCACTGCCGTCAGTGCCGCCCAGGCCAGTGCCGTGCCTGTCACCGCCCGGCGTAATCGTCGGGGAAGACGAACCGGCACGCCTGAGTCCCCTTTGCCCGTTACCGTCGCGTAGGATTTGCGCCCGAGCCAGCGCCGCTGCGCGTGGAACGCGGCAAGGGTCAGCGTCAGCAGCACCAACGATAGCACTGCGGCACGGCCCTGATCGTGGGATGCGCCCACGATGGCAAAGAAGATCGCCGTTGACAGCACGTCGAAATTACCCCCGAGCACCATGGGGTTTCCGAAATCGGCGAGACTCTCGGTGAAGCACAGCAGGAAGGCGTTGGCGAGACCGGGCCGCATCAGTGGAAGCGAGATGGTCGTGAATGTACGCCAGCCATCGGCGCGCAAGGTCTGCGCCGCCTCTTCGAGCGAGGGGCTCACACCTTCGACGACGCCGATCAGCACGAGGAAGGCAATCGGCGTGAAGGCGAGGAGCTGTGCCAGGAACACGCCGTTGAAGCCGTAGATCCAGCGTGATGGTGGAATGCCGAACGCCCATTCGAGGATGCCCGTCACGGCTCCCGAGCGGCCAAATAGCAGGATCACCGCAAGACCAATGACGAAGGGCGGTGTGATGATCGGAAGCACGGTGAGGATGCGCAACAGCCGCTTGGCGCGAAAGGTGGTGCGAGTGACCACGAGGGCAAAGGCGAGGCCGATGACGGTCGAGCCGAGCCCGACTGCGACTGCGAGCAGCAGTGAGTTCCACGCCGTCCCGCAACTGCCTGAGCCGGTGAGGCAGGCCGTTCTCCAGATACCCGGCGCCAGGAGCTTGCTGATGAACAACTCCGGGGCGAAGGCGCCGCCATTGTCTTGGACGGCGCTCATCAGGACGCGCAGCACCGGATAGAAAACAAATGCCGCGACCAGACACGCGACTAGCCCGATACTCCCGGTGACGAACGGATCGCGGCTCAGCACTCCGGCATAGGCGAGCCCGGTCGTCAGCAGGAAGAGGCATGCAGCGGCGACTGCAAGGCCTCCGTAGCCCATGGCGACCTGCCCATCTTCGAGCGGACCGAAGAGCATCGCCAGTGCTGGCCACGACCAGCCGCCAAGCCCGATGGCGAAGCCCTGAAGCAGAATCGAAACCAGCCCGGCGCCTCCGGCAAGGATAAGCAATTGTGCCGTCGCGGGCTCCGATTTGGGCCGCCAGATCGCCGGCAGCGCGGCGAGCAGGCATAGGGCCGGCGGCAGCAGCCAGAAACGCCCGTAGCTCATGGCTTGCAGGATCGCTGGGGCGCTGGTTGGGTCGGGATAGCCGGCAAGCCAACGAAAGCGCCAGAAGCCGCTGCCGATTCCATACCAGGGCAGCAGAACGAAGCCCGCTGCGCCGACGCCGAGCCAAAGCGCGACGGCACGGTTCACGTTAATCGTCCGCAATTTCACACGGCGGATCGTCCCGTTGGTTCACTCCGCGCGAGGCGCCTTTCATCCGAATACGCGGCCGCCCATGCTCGTCTATTGCGCTTCAGCACCTATTTCCGCATCCCACTTGGCCAAGAGCCGCGAGCGCTCCTCCGAGGACCCATACTTGGCAAAGTCGTAGTCGATGAGCTTGATGTCGCTGAACTTCGGCGCTTCCGGCGGGACAGGGGAATCCTTGTTCGACGGCACCTGGTAGGCCTTGGCCTCGATGGCGAGGCCCTGAGCGGCCGGAGACAGCGCCCAATCATACCATTTCTTGGCGTTGTCCAGGTTGCGGGAGCCATTGATAATGCTCATCGAGCCAATCTCGTAGCCCGTCCCCTCGCACGGCGATACCGACTTCACCGGCGCACCCGAGACAACCTGCGTGACGATGTCGTGGAGGAAAGTGATGCCGATGGTCGTCTCTCCCTGGGCCGCGGCCTTGATCGGTGCTGAGCCGGACTTGGTGTACTGGTTGACATTCTGGTGAAGCGCCTTCAAGTATTCGAAAGCCTTTTCCTCGCCCCACATCTGCACGAACGTCGCAAGCGCCGTGTAGGCAGTCCCCGACGAATTCGGATTGGCGGTCTGTATCTCGCCCTTGTACTCGGGCTTGGTGGAATCCGCCCAACACTTGGGTTCGGGAAGTCCCTTCTTGGCCAGAAGCTCGGTATTGTAGCCGAAGCCGAGAGCGCCGGCATAAACGCCCACGGTCTTGTAGCCCGACTGCTCCGCTTGTTTTCTCGCCCAGTCGTGCAATTGCTCCAGCACTGGCGACTTGTATTCTTCCGTCAGGCCTTCCTCGGCCGCCTGCAGGTGCGGATCACCGGTGCCGCCCCACCACAAATCGCCTTTCGGATTCGAGGCCTCGGCCTTCACCTGGGCATAGGTCTCACCGGAGCTCTTACGGGTCATCGCGACCTTGATTCCGGTCTCCTTCTGGAAGGCGGTGATCATGGCCTCGCACCATTCGATCTGCGGGGAACAGTACAGCGTCAGATCGCCCTGGGCATGACTCGGAATAGCGAGCAGGGCCGCTGCCACGGTAACCGCGGATGCGAATGTCGAAAGCCGTTGAACTATCGATGTCACTGTGTCCTCCCTTGGCGCTTATTAGCAGGGCTTGGTGCCTGCGGCACGCGGCCGTAGCATCCAGCATTGGTATGCTGGAGGCAAGAAGCGAGAGACGCCCGATCAGATCTCGGAGGGAGGGGCGGCTGAAATTAGCCTTCGAAGCTGCGCTGAACTCGATGAACAATGTCCTCGATCAAGCACGCGCATCGGTCGTACCGCATTCGCACGTCACCTAGAGCATGTCCCGGAAAAGTGTACACACTTTTCCGATAAGGACATGCCCCAAGTATTTGATCCTGCGCATTTTCTTATCGGCGAAGTGATTCCACTTCGCCGCAAAATGCTGTAGATGCTGTCCGAGATGCCTAGCCCGCAAGCGGAGGGATGGCCTACTTCCGGGGCTGCTCGATCATCACGGCGCGCAGATTGCCGTCGCCGACCATACCAATTCCGGCTGCATACCACTTGTGGCTGAATTCCATATCCAGCACGTCGGTTTCCAGGGAATACACGAGGTTGTTAAAGTTCCGCAGTGGCGTCTCGAGCCTGGCGTCCACATCCACGATCTCAACCCGCTCCTCGGCCCCAGGCGCCATCTCAAGATAGAACTTGTCGCCACGAGCGGGCTTGCCGGGCATGATCAATCCGAAGTTCGCGCCGTTCACACCGGACATCCACGCGCCAGCGTGGCCGACGATCTTTCCGTCCTTGTAGTCATCCACCTCTTCGCCGAAGTAGTAAACGTCACCGGTTGTCCTGTCGATCGCGAAGTAGTTGCGCGTGATCTCGACCAGTTCGCCGCGCTCGCTCTCGCGCTCCTCCACAACGCGCGTTTCCACGCCATCGACGACCTTGGTCTCCTCCATGACCGAGAAGACGACCGCTTCGTCCTTCCCGCCCAGGTGGATCCTGAGCCCCGGCGTCAGGGGGAAGTAGGGATTGTGGCCGACCGTGCCCAGGTTCTTCGGGTCCACGTTGAAGGTCCTCCGCCACCCGGCTTCGTCCGCTGAGCTGTCGGCGATCCCGCTAAACGCCCTTCCGCCGTCGCCAATCCAGGCGGGAACCGCAGCGATGGCAGCGGCGGCGCACAATAAATAACTGAGTTTCATGTCTTCAACTCCTGTTGCGTACGACACTTTTCATTTGGACTCCGTAAGCTCACCGCCGAGATCACCACCGCTTCACCGCCGCGCACGGAGTCAAATCCCGAGACAGGGATCGCAGCAAAGAGCGCGCCGGAAAACTTCTCCGGTCACCGGGTGCACGTAAGCTTCGACTCTGAGACCATCAGGGTTTGTTGCTTCGAATTCATACGCACCATCCTTGACCTCTATCTCGTGCACTTGATAGCCCTGAACGGTGAGTTTCTGTGTGACGTCGGAGTAGGAAAGCCATTGTGTGCGCGGCACATTGAGACCCGCGTCAACACAAGGGCGACAGCAAAGAAATTCATGACCCTTCGCGGCAAGTTGCTTAGTGATCCTGGACCCGTAGAGACATTGCGTGCGCAGCGCGTTGAGACGGAGGGTGCCATCATCCCTGGCGATAGCGGGCCCCGCAACCGCGGCAGCCGCAAGCGAGACGATTAAGAGCTTATGCATCAGGAAAATCTCCAAACCAAGAGTTGAGACCAACGACACGGGCACGCCCATATTCTCCTGGGCCGACTGACCGTTGGCTGATGGGAACCGTCAGGCAATTGTCAGTTGGATCGGGGCAGCATCGAGACGTGACGTTGCGCGACAGGTCTATTCGACTTCTGCTCATGGGCTATCTTTTTTTCGCAGGCACTGCTGCTGTCTGTGCTGGCGATGAGGATGAGGCCCGGGATCATGATCTCGCGAGGAAGGCAGTGCTCGAAGGGCGTATTCGTGCCCTGTCGGAGATCGCGGCGGCGGTAAAGCCGAGGCTGCCTGGAGAAATACTTGGCGTTAAGATTGACGTGGAGGACGAAGGCCGTTTCGTTTACGAATTCGACGTGCTGACTCCCGAGGGAAAGCTTAAGGAAGTTGACGTCGATGCCAAAACGGCCGAGATCCTCGGCATCGATGATGAGGATTGATGCGCATTCTCCTCGCCGAGGATGAACCCACGATTTCGAGCAGCATTGCCGCAGCGCTTGCCGGCGCGGGTTTCCGAACGGACGTGGTCGCCGACGGCGAGGAAGCATGGTTTCGCGGCGACACCGAGGATTTTGATCTCATCATCCTCGATCTCGGGCTGCCCAAGCTCGACGGGCTTGCGGTTCTCAAGCGCTGGCGGGCCGCCGGCCGCCATACGCCCGTACTTGTCCTGACGGCGCGCGGCGCATGGCCCGAACGCGTCGAAGGCATTGACGCCGGCGCCGATGACTATCTTGCAAAACCATTCCAGATCGAGGAACTCATGGCTCGGGTGCGAGCGCTGATCCGGCGCGCGGCTGGCCACGGATCGCCCGTACTCGAGGCTGGAGCGGTAGCGATCGACACACGACAGATGCGAGTCATGGTCAGCGGCGCAAATCTCCCTGTTTCGCCCCTGGAATATCGGCTCCTCACCTACCTTCTGCACCACAAGGGTCGGGTTGTAGCGGCGGGCGAGCTCATCGAGCATCTCTATGGGGACGATGATGCGCGGGATGCCAATGCACTCGAGGCTCTCGTGACGCGGCTTCGCAGGAAGCTTGGTGCGGACGTGATTCAGACGCGGCGCGGTTTTGGCTATTTTGTTGCCGCGGCAGCGGAATGACATTCCGTTCCCTGCGCCTGAGGCTCCTGCTGGCGGGTGCGGTCTCCATAATCCTCGCCCTCGTCCTGGCGGCCTACGGCCTGACGCTTCTGTTCGAACGTCACGTCGAACGGCGCATCGACGCAGAGCTCGGCGTATACCTCAACCAGCTTGCGGCGCATCTGGAATCGCCTGCCCCGGGTGAGATCACGCTCTCGAACCAGCCTGCTGATCCGCGCTTTGGGGAACCTCTCTCGGGTCTCTATTGGCAAATCATGCGAGAGCCGACGTCAGCTGTGTTGCGATCACGATCGCTGTGGGATCCGAACTTGAGCTGCCTGCCGAGCCGATCGTCGATGACGCTGTCCAGCGTCACCGCGTCACCGGACCCGGCGGCACACAGCTCTATCTCATCCAAAGGCGCGTGGAACTGCCGTTGCGCCTGGGCGGTGGAACGGCGCGCATCGCCGTTGCGTGGGATGCAGCCGAGGTAAACAAGGCGGTCCGGCAGTTTGCCGCAGACCTGAGCCCGCTTCTGGTGACCATCGGCGCCCTTCTCATCGCCGCCGCCTGGGTCCAGGTCTCGGTGGGCCTGCGTCCACTGGCAACGGTCCGCAGCCGCCTGGCGGCGATCAGGTCTGGAGCGAGTCGCCGCCTCGGATCGGGCTTCCCGACGGAGGTTCGTCCTCTTGCCCAGGAAATTGATGGACTGCTCGACGCCAGGGATCTGGAATTGTCACGCGCGAGGACCCGGGCGGCAGATCTTGCTCATGGTCTCAGAACGCCGCTTCAGGTTCTACACGCAGAAATTGAACGGCTCGCACAAAAGGGCCACACCGCGATCGCTCAGCGCTTCTTTGCTGTGACCAAGACCATGCAGCGCAACGTTGAGCGCGAGCTTGCACGGGCCCGGCGCGCAGCTCCTGTCAGCGACGCCTCCACCGAGGTCGGTGCCGCCATAGATCAAGTGATCAGGGTCGTTCAGCGCACGCCCGGTGGCGAGCGTCTCGACTGGACGGTGGATGTTCCGCACGACATGACCGCATGCATCGACCGCGATGACCTCTCGGAAGCCGTGGGGAATCTGATTGAGAATGCGGCGCGGCATGCGCGGCATGCCGTGTCGGTCAGATGCGAGGCAGGCGACAAATTCGTCGCGCTAGCCATCGTCGATGACGGATCCGGCATTCTCGAAAGCCGTCGCGCAGAAGCGCTGAGCCGCGGCGGACGCCTCGACGAACGCGGCTCGGGGGCAGGGCTGGGACTTGCGATTGTGACCGACATCGTCGAGTCCTGGGGCGGCACCCTGACCCTCGAGAACGAAACCCCGGGACTTCGTGCGACCATCCGGCTCCGCCGCCCGGAACTGGCGTGATACCGGAAATCCTCTTTTTGCTGACGCTCAGCTGATGGAGATAGTCAGGCAGTTGTCAGACAGTTGCGCATAGCATCGGGATAGTACGATTGCGCATAATTGCAAAGTGGAGAACCGGATGACTGCTTCCAAACTCATCATAGCTTCCGCGGCCGTTTTGGTTGCCGTTGCGAACGCTGGTGTCGTTTTGGCCGATGACGACAAGGCGGAGGACGCGCTGGAAAGGGCAGCCCTGGCGGAAGCGAAGCTTACCCTCGCCGAGGCGATTACTGCTGCTCAAGCCCTTGTTCCCGGCGGGACGGTGCTCAAGGCGGCGGTTGACACTGAAAACGGCATACCAACCTACGTTGTCGATCTCGAAAAGAACGGTGTGCAGAGAGTGCTCGTTGACATTCGTTCAGGTGAAGCAAAAGCCGCGCCATCTGAGGCAGGCAAGGTCGAAAATGATGATGACGAAGACGAGGACGACGACTGACGCGGAGGTGACCGATGCTGTTGATAAAGGCCGCGATGAACAGCCGGCGTGCAACAATCGAATCTTGGCAAGCGATCTGGCGAATCGATGTTGCTTTTTCGAATATGGTCTTGAGTTAATGTTGTCGTTAGGACCAGCAAAATTTGTTTTTCAACACCATCGACCGGAAGCGGACGTCGCAGAACTTGACTAGCGTATTGGCCAAAACCTCGCAGCAATGCTCTAGCTTGGCTAGCTTTCCTCGTTGGCGGCCAGCGGCATGTGCTTTTGCATCAACGGAACCTGGGAGAGGGCAAAAAGCAGCGTCAGCGGCAGGATGCCGAACACCTTGAAGGTGACCCAGGCGTCGGTGCTGACGGTGCGCCACACCATTTCGTTGAGGCCGGCGAGAGCGAAGAAGAATACTCCCCAGCGCAACGTCAGCTTGCGCCAGCCTTCGTCATCCATCTTCAGCGTCTCGCCGAGGAGCAGCTTGAGAAACTGCCGCCCGAACGCCAGCCCGACGAGCAGAATGGTGCCGAACAGCACGTTGACGAGGGTAACCTTCACCTTGATGAACACTTCATCCTGAAGCCACAGCGTCAGGGCGCCGAACAGGGCCACGAATATCGCGCTGACGAGCGGCACCATTGCAACCCGGCGCGTGGTTACCCAGGCGACCGCGAGCGCGATGATCGTCGCCGCCATGAACACGCCGGTGGCGACGAAAGATGCCGCCCCTGGCGTTGGCGATGAAGAAGGCGACAAGCGGACCCCATTCGACGGCGATCTTCAGCCACGCCGGCATCTTTCGCTGTATTTCCTCAGCCATCAGGCGGCCTCCAGTTCCAGTCCGGCGATGGCCCGGGAAAAAGCCTCGGCCTCGAACGGCTGCAGATCTTCGATGCCTTCGCCGACGCCGATGGCGTGCACGGGAAGGCGAAACTTTTCGGCGATGGCGACGAGGATTCCGCCGCGCGCCGTCCCGTCCAGCTTGGTCATGATGAGACCGGTCACGGCCGCGGAGCGATTGAAAGATCTCCACCTGCGCGAGGGCATTCTGGCCGGTCGTGGCATCGAGCACCAGAAGGGTTGCATGGGGGGCATCGGGGTCGAGCTTCTTCAGCACCCGGACGATCTTCTCGAGCTCGGCCATCAGGTTGGCCTTGTTCTGCAGCCGGCCCGCCGTGTCGATGATGAGCACATCGGTTCCCTCCTGGCGCGCCGTATGCAGCGCGTCGAAGGCGAGGCCGGCGGCGTCCGCGCCCGAGGACCGCGAGATGAGGCGGGCGCCGATCCGCTCCGCCCACACGGCAAGCTGCTCGATTGCCGCGGCGCGAAAGGTATCGCAGGCGGCAAACGCTACCGAAAAACCTTCACGGCGTGCAATGGCGCCGAGCTTGCCGATCGTCGTCGTCTTGCCCGGAGCCGTTGACGCCCACCACCAGGATCACAAACGGCTTGCGCGCCTCGTCGAAGCGGAAGGCGATCTCGGCCGGGCTCAGGACCTTCGCCACCTGGGCGGCCAGGATCCGTTTGACCTCTTCGGGGTCGACGTCGCGGTCATAGCGGCCCTCGCCCACCGCGCTGGCGATGCGGGCCGCCGTCGCGGGGCCAAGGTCGGCGCGGATCAGCACTTCTTCGAGTTCCTCCAGCGTTGCTGCATCGAGCCGGCGTTTGGTGAAAATGTCGGTGATGCCGGAGGTGAGGGATTTCGAGGACTTGGCCATTCCCTGCCGCAGGCGCTCGAACCACTTGCGCGGCGGCGTGGATGGCGCGCCGGCGGCCGGTTCGTGCCGGGCGAGGCTCGCCGGAGAACTCGGCAGACGCGGCAGTGCTCTCGTCCGTCGGCGCCGCCGCAGTCCTCCGATATCGGCGCCGGCGCAGCCGCGCGTGAACATTTTCTTCAGGAAGCTCATGCGGCCAGCAAGCGCCTGCAGATGCCGCGGCCCGGCGGCAGTGATGAACGCGTCGACGATGCTGCCGACCGCCGGCGGGTGATCAAAAACCACCGGCGCGAAATGCTGCGTATGGCCGCGACCGTTGCTTTCGACCAGGACCTGGCGGGTGTGGCCGACTTCGCTCTTCAGAAACGCCTCGAGGCGTCCGGTCGCCCTGCAGCCGCAAAATCCTCGCGCGCTCGCGTACGTCCGCCGCATCGAGCTGAGGCATGCGGGCGGCAGGAGTGCCGGGACGCGCCGAGAAAGGAAAGACGTGCAGGTACGTAATGCCGCACTCCTCGACCAGGCTGAGCGTGCTCTGGAACATGGCGTCGGTTTCAGTTGGAAAGCCCGCGATCATGTCGGCGCCGAAGACAACTTCGGGCCGCTGACGCCGGATCCTGTCGCACAGCAGCACGGCGTCCTTGCGCAGATGCCGCCGCTTCATGCGTTTGAGGATGATGTCGTCGCCCGCCTGAAGAGAGAGGTGGATGTGCGGCATGAGCCGCTCTTCCCCGACAATGACGCGATACAGGTCCTCGTCGACCTCGACCGGATCGAGCGATGACAACCGCAGCCGCCTGATCCCCGGCACTTCTCGCAGGGCCCGCGCGACCAGCATGCCGAGGGAAGGCCGACCGGGCAGCTCGCCGCCGTAGGCGGTGACGTCGACGCCGGTCAGAACGATTTCACGGATGCCCGCGTTGACCAGACGGCGCATGTGTCCGACCGCAGCGTCGGGCGGGAGGGAGCGGGAGCGGCCGCGGCCGAACGGGATGACACAAAAGGTGCAGCGGTGGTCGCAACCGTTCTGCACTTCGAGGAAGCCGCGGGCGCGGCCCGCGAGGCGGCCAACGGGCGGAAGCGCCAGAAGCTCGGTGGTTTGCAAACCCGCAGTGCGAATTCGGGCCCCGCCCGCCGCACCGCCGCCGGAATAGCTCGCCGCCGCAAGTTTTTCGGCGTTGCCGATGACCAGATCGACCTCGGCCATGGACGCGTAGGTGTGCGGCTCGGTCTGCGCGGCGCAGCCGGTGGCGATGATGCGCGCCGAGGGACGTCTCGCGCCGCGCCCGGCGAATGGCTTGCCGGGACTGGCGAACCGCCTCGGCGGTGACCGCGCAGGTGTTGACGATAACGGCATCGCGCAGGCCGGCCTCGGCGGCGCGCAGGCGCACGACCTCCGATTCGTAGCGGTTCAGCCGGCAGCCGAAGGTCAGAACCTCGATGCCGGTCACACGCGTGCGCTCAACAAGCGGGCCGGCACCTCGCCATCGAAATCGTGAGCAAACGGACCGGTCATCAGGACATGAGCCGGTGTCTGCCCACTCGATCGTCAAGTCGCCGCCCGGCAGGCGAACCTGTACGATGCGGCCGGCGCGATCGAGACGCGCCGCGGCCACCGCGGCGGCACAAGCCGCCGTGCCGCAGGCGCGCGTCAGGCCGGCGCCGCGCTCCCAGACCCTGAGGACGATTTCGTCGCGTCCCGTCACCTCGGCGAGCGAGATGTTCGCGCCCTCGGGAAACAGCGGATGATGCTCGAGCAGCGGACCGATCCTGCCGAGGTCGAACGCCTGAACGTCATCGACCCAGAAGATGCAATGGGGGTTGCCGATATTCACGGCCGATGGCGTATGCAAGATCGGCTTGTCGATGGGGCCGACCTGAAGCTCGATCCGGCGGGTGTCGATGAACTCCTCGGCGAGCGGAATTTCGTTCCAGCGCAGCCGCGGCACGCCCATGTCCACGGTGACCAAACCCTCGCCCGCCCGCTTGCAGACGAGGAGACCTCCTCTGGTGTCGATGGTCGCGCGCGCGCGCCCGGTTTCCTTGAATACCAGATCGGCGATGCAGCGCGAGGCGTTGCCGCAGCTTTCGACTTCCGCTCCTTCGCTGTTCCAGATGCGCATGCGCACATCGGCGACGGGCGAGCTTTCGAGCACGATCACCTGATCGCAGCCGATGCCGGTCGTGCGATCGGCAATGGCGCGGGCCTGCGTTTCGCCGAGCGGAATGGCACGGTGACGCGCGTCGAGAACGACGAAATCGTTGCCGAGACCATTCATCTTCCGGAAGGGAATTGAAGAGGCGGTCGCCATGGCTGCGTTATATGGGGAACGGGCGGGTTTTCGCCAGCGCTTTCGGGAATTGCGCGCAAGCATCGGTATCGAAAAAGCTTTCACTGTGGCCGCCCGGACCGCTAAAATCCTGCTTGCGATTCCCGTGGGACGGCCACACTGGGAGGCCAAAGAAATGGCGCGTGCTCGACCGCTTCGCGTATCCGATCTCGATCTTAGTGAACCGCATCGTGGCGACCGCTCGGAAGTTACCGCCGCAGCTGTCATTTTCCTGCTCGCCGTGGCGGCACTGGCGGCGTTCATCTGGTTCGGCGCCGATCCGCTGGTGCGTCCCACCCTGTTATTGACCGGCGTGCTCGGCGGCGTAACCGGTTGGGGAGCGGGCATCCTGCTGACGCCCTACCGTACCGAAGAGGGTCCGGGCGATTTGCAGAAGATGCTGCTCGCCGGGCTGGTCGGCTACGTGATCGCCAAGTTCAACATGCTGTCCGATCTGATCGCCGGCATCGGGACAAGCCCGACCGGGGTCAACAACTTCCTGCCGTTTGCCGCGGTCGCTCTCACCTTGTTCATCTGCGCCCTGGCGCTGACGTACATCCATCGGACGTACAAGATGTCGCGCCCGGCGCGCGAGGCGGTCGCGCTGTCGCGCCTGGCCCGCGCCCAGCGCAGCGAGCGACGGGAGAGCCCGTCCCGGCGCCCCGTGGCGGTGCCGCGCCTGCCGCTGGAGAGCGTTGCGGCGAAAGGCGAGGACGACGAGGTTGCCGAAGACGAGGTCCAGCGGCGTTGACTCGCGTCCCGGTCGGAGAGTATCTAGGCCCGGCTTTCCAAAGGCGTCTGAACGTCTTTTCCGGTCTGCTCACATCGATGGACGAATGAAGTCCCGAGGTGAGACGGCCAACACCCGTCAGCGAGGTTCGCCCGCGGGTGCTTTCGGCATTTGTTGGACCCCATGTTCGAATCACTACAGGAACGACTCTCAGGGATCTTCGACAAGCTCACCGGCCGCGGCAGCCTGGCGGAGGCCGACGTCGAGGCTGCGCTGCGCGAGGTGCGGCGGGCACTGATCGAAGCCGACGTCGCGCTCGAAGTGGCGCGGAGCTTTACCGATAAGGTCAAGGACAAGGCCGTCGGCCAGGCGGTCGTGAAGTCGGTGACGCCCGGCCAGATGGTGGTCAAGATCGTGCACGACGCACTGGTCGAAACGCTCGGAGCGGATGGTGGCGGTCTCGACCTCAGGGCAGCTCCGCCGGTAGGGGTGCTGATGGTCGGCCTGCAGGGTTCGGGCAAGACGACGACGACCGCCAAGATCGCCAAGCGGCTGAAGGAACGCGACAACCGGCGAGTGCTCATGGCTTCGCTCGACACGCGCCGGCCGGCCGCCCAGGACCAGCTGCAGATTCTAGGGGCACAGATCGGCGTCGATACGCTGCCAATCATCAAGGGCGAGGAGCCGCTGTCGATCACCGCCCGGGCGCTGCGGGAAGCGAAACAGGGCGGCTTCGACGTCGTCATGCTCGACACCGCCGGGCGCCAGCATATCGACGGCGAGCTGATGGCCGAAACGCGCCAGGTGCGCGAGCTCGCCAGGCCGCACGAAACCCTGCTCGTCGCCGATGCATTGACCGGCCAGGACGCCGTCAGGCTCGCCCGAACCTTCGATGACGAGGTCGGCATCTCGGGCATCGTTCTCACGCGCATCGATGGCGATGGCCGCGGCGGCGCGGCGCTGTCGATGCGCGCGGTGACCGGAAAACCCATCAAGCTCTTGGGCACCGGCGAAAAACTCGACGGTCTCGAGGACTTCCACGCCGAGCGCATTGCCGGCCGCATCCTCGGCATGGGCGACGTCGTGTCGCTGGTCGAGCGGGCGGCCCAGGCGATCGATGTCGACAAGGCGCAAAAGATCGCCGCGCGGATGAAGAAGGGGCAGTTCGATCTCGACGATCTCGCCGAGCAACTGGCCGGGATGCAGCGGCTCGGCGGCATGTCCTCCATCCTCGGCATGCTGCCGGGCGTGGCCAAGTTCAAGAAGCAGCTCGAAGGCGCCGACCTCGACAACACGGTCGTGAAACGGCAGCTCGCCATCATCGGCTCGCTGACTACCTTCGAGCGGCGCAATCCCAAGGTCATGAACGCATCGCGCAAGCGACGGGCGGCCAAGGGCTCCGGCACCAGGGTCGAGGAGATCAACCGGCTGCTGAAGATGCACCTGCAGATGGCCGACATGATGAAAAAGATGAACCGCAATCCCGGACTGATGGGCCGCATGTTCGGAAAAGCGGGAGGAGCGCCCGACGAAGCCGAACTGGCGCGCATGCAGGCGGAACTTTCCAGGCTCGATCCCCAGGCGGTGCCCGGAGACCTGCGCCACCTGATCGATCGCGCCGAACGCGAAAGCGGCGGCATCGCCAAACTTCCGCATCCTGCCAGGGGACTGCCGGGCCTCGGCGGAGGTCTGCTTCCGGGCCTCGGCGGCATGCCATTCCGGGGATCGCCCGGGAAAAAAAAGTAGCGGCCCGTTTAGCCAGTTCAAAAAGGAGAACCAGAAATGCCATTGAAGCTTCGTTTGTCACGGGCCGGCTCGAAGAAACGGCCCTACTACCGGATCGTGGTGGCGGAAGCGACCGCGCCGCGCGATGGCCGCTTCATCGAGAAGATCGGCGCGTTCAACCCGCTGCTGCCCAAGGACCGCAAGGAACGGCTCGTGCTCGATCAGGAGCGTGTCCAATATTGGCTCAAGTCCGGCGCCCAGCCGACCGATCGCGTGCTGCGCATGCTGGACGGGCTGGGACTGGCGAAGCGTGAAGCCCGCAACAACCCTGAAAAGGCCAAACCGAGAAAGAAGCGCCAGGAACGTGAAAAGGCCGCCGCGGAGGCCAGTGCCAAGGCGGCGGAAGCCATGAAGACCGCCGAGGCTGAGCCGGCGCCTGCCGCCGAGCCGCCGCAGGGATGAGGTGGGAGACCGTCGCCTCATTCTGGCGGGGCGCATCATCGGCGCGCACGGGCTCAAGGGAGAGGTGAGGCTGAGGAGCTTCACACAGGACCCGCTGGCCATCGCCGGCTATGGGCCGCTCGACCTGGAAGGAAGCGGGCGGCAGCTCACCATCGTCAAACTCAGACCCGCCAAGGCGGACTTTGTGGCCACTCTCGCAGGCGTCGCCGACCGGACCTCGGCGGAGGCATTGCGCGGCCTGAGGCTCTATGTGGAGAGAAGCCGCCTGCCCGAACCCGAGGCGGGGACCTGCTATCAGGCTGATCTCATAGGGCTCGAAGTTGAAACCAGTGGAGGGGAGATGCTTGGCCGGGTCGGCAGCATCGTCAACTACGGCGCCGGCGACCTGCTTGATGTCGAGGTCCCTGGAAGGCCGGAAACCCTCCTCATCCCGCTGACCGGCGCCCGCGTGGACATGGAGGCGGGCAAGATCACCGTCGTTCTGCCGGACGGCTATCTGGACGAGGCCTGAGGACCGTGCCGGCCTTCCAGGCCACCGTGCTCACACTCTTTCCGGAGATGTTTCCGGGCCCCCTTGCCGTCTCGCTCGCCGGCAGGGCGCTGGCGGCAGGCATCTGGTCACTCGATGTGCACAACATCAGGGACTGGGCTCGGGATCGCCACCGCAGCGTCGATGACAAGCCGGCCGGCGGCGGACCGGGGATGGTGTTCAAACCCGACGTGCTGGCCGCGGCAATCGATGCCGTTACTGCCGGCGAGGATCATCGACCGCGGCTGCTGATGAGCCCCCGCGGCGCGCCGCTGACCCAGCAGTTCGTCAGGGAGCTCGCCGGCGGGGCCCGGCGCCCTCATCGTCTGCGCCCGGTTCGAAGGCGTGGACGAACGCGTCGTATCGAGGCGGAACCTGCGGGAGGTGAGCATCGGCGATTTCGTGCTGTCGGGCGGCGAGCCTGCCGCCATGGCGCTGCTCGATGCGGTCGTGCGGCTCCTCCCGGGTGTCATGGGCGATGCAGCTTCGGGCGCGGTAGAGAGCTTTGCCGGCGGCATGCTCGAGTATCCGCAATACACCCGCCCGCGACTGTGGGAAGGCGAGGAGATCCCGCCGGTGCTCCTGTCCGGTGATCACGGGGCGATCGAGCGCTGGAAGCGCGAGGCAGCGGAAAAGGCAACCCGCGAGCGGCGGCCCGATCTGTGGGCAGCATTGCAGGAGCGCAAGCTCGGGCGCGAGTGAGCGCATAAGGGTTTGATTTCCGCCGGCAGCGGAGGTAAAGACCCGCAACCTGAGGACAAGCGTCATGAATATCATTCAACAGCTCGAGAAGGAGCAGGCCGAGCGGATCGCCGCCAAGCGTGCCGTGCCCGCCTTCTCCCCGGGCGATACGGTGATCGTCAGCGTGAAGGTGGTGGAGGGCGACCGCACCCGCGTGCAGGCCTACGAAGGCGTGGTGATCGGCCGCGCCGGCGCGGGCCTCAACGAAAACTTCACGGTGAGAAAAATCTCCTACGGCGAGGGTGTCGAACGGGTGTTCCCGGTCTATTCGCCGCTCATCGACTCCATCAAGGTCGTGCGGCGCGGCAAGGTCCGGCGCGCCAAACTCTATTACCTGCGCGGCCGCACCGGCAAATCGGCGCGCATCGCGGAGAAGCAAAGGGCGCTCCTCGGTTCGGTGGGCGCCGCCGACGTCGCTCCGGTCACCGAGGTCACCGCCGAAGGCGAAGCCGCCGCTTCTTAAGTTGTTGCCGCCGTGACGAGCGTCATGCCGTCGGAGTTTCTGGCAGCCAACCGCGCCAACTGGGACGAGCGCGCCATCATTCACAGGGCGGACGCGACCGGCGCCTATCGCATGGCGGCGCTGCGGGCGGGCGACAATTCGCTCCACCCGATTGAAGATCGCGAGCTCGGCGACGTGCAGGGGAAACGCCTCGCCCACCTGCAATGTCATTTTGGCCGCGACACCCTGGCCCTTGCCAGGCGCGGCGCCGAGGTTACCGGCCTCGATTTTTCGCCGGAAGCGATCAGCACGGCCCGGGCGCTGGCTGCGGAACTGGATATCCAGGCAGATTTCATCGAGGGCAACGTTGCTGATGCGCGCTCGCTCCTCGCCGGCGAGTTCGATATCGTCTACGTGACGTGGGGGGCCATCTGCTGGCTTCCCGACCTTGCGTCGTGGGGAAGGACCGTTGCCTCGCTGCTCGCACCCTCGGGGTTTCTCTATCTGGCCGAGGGTCATCCGTTCCTTTCCATGCTCGATGAACGCGACCCGCGCTTGCCGCCTTGTTACGACTATCGCTCGGCTCCCGATGCCCCGATCGCGACCGATGACGAGACGACCTACACCGGCGATGCGGCGCGGCTCAAGAACACGCGCAATTATTGCTGGAACCACGCCCTCAGCGATGTGATCATGGCAGTCATGGGCGCCGGCCTGCGGCTGGAATATCTTCACGAGCACGAAGAGATACCATGGGCCTTCGCGCCGATGATGGAGGAGGTGCCTCACTCCAACGGCATGTACCGGCTGCCGCAAAACTTTCCGCGCCTGCCTCTTTCCTTTTCGCTCAAGGCGAGAAAGGATCACCAGCCATGAAACCGCGCACCCTCTACGACAAGATATGGGATGACCATCTGGTGCATGCGGCGGACGACGGCACCTGCCTCATCTATGTCGACCGCCATCTGGTGCATGAGGTGACGAGCCCGCAGGCCTTCGAGGGCCTGCGTCTTGTCCGGCCGCAAGGTGCGCCATCCGGAACGGACGCTGGCGGTTGTCGATCACAACGTGCCCACCACCGACCGCTCGAAGGGCATCGACGAACCGGAAAGCCGGCTCCAGGTCGAGACCCTGGCGCAAAACGCCCGCGACTTCGGCATCGAGTACTACAGCGAGCACGATCCGCGTCAGGGCATCGTTCATATCGTGGGGCCGGAGCAGGGTTTCACGCTGCCGGGGACGACCATCGTATGCGGCGACAGCCACACCTCCACGCACGGCGCATTCGGCGCGCTCGCCCACGGCATCGGGACCTCCGAGGTCGAGCATGTGCTGGCGACGCAGACCCTGATCCAGAAGAAGGCCCGCAACATGCGGGTAGAAGTTTCCGGCAAGCTGGCGCCCGGGGCGACCGCCAAGGACATCATCCTCGCCATCATCGGCCAGATCGGCGCCGCGGGAGGCACGGGCTCGGTCATCGAATATTGCGGCGAAGCCGTCCGGGATTTGTCCATGGAAGGCCGGATGACCATGTGCAACATGTCGATCGAAGGCGGCGCGCGCGCCGGCATGATCGCTCCCGACGACACGACGTTCACCTATCTGAAGGACCGCCCCAAGGCGCCGAAGGGCGAAGCCTGGGACAAGGCGCGGCGGTACTGGGACACGCTCAACTCCGACGAAGGTGCCGCCTTTGACCGGGTCGTCAACCTCGACGCCGGCCGGCTGCCGCCGCTCGTGTCGTGGGGCACCAGCCCCGAAGACGTCGTGTCGATCGAAGGGGTGGTGCCCAACCCCGACGAACTCGGCGACGAAGCGCGCCGGGCGAAGAAATGGCGGGCTCTCGACTACATGGGCCTCAAACCTGGAACGCGGATCACCGACATTCCGCTCGACGTGATCTGGATCGGTTCATGCACCAATGGCCGGATCGAGGACCTGCGCGCCGTCGCCAAGGTCGTCGCGGGAAAGAAGGTTCACCCCGCGCTCGCTTATGCGATGATCGTGCCGGGGTCGGGGGTGGTGAAGCACCAGGCGGAGGCCGAAGGTCTCGATCGCATCTTCAAGGCGGCCGGCTTCGAGTGGCGCGAGCCCGGCTGCTCCATGTGCCTGGGCATGAATCCGGACCAGTTGAAGCCCGGCCAGCGCTGTGCTTCGACGTCGAACCGCAACTTTGAAGGCCGCCAGGGCTACCGCGGCCGCACCCATCTGGTATCGCCGCAGATGGCGGCGGCGGCGGCGATCGCCGGCCGTTTCGTCGACATCAGAAAGTTGAATTGACTCCTCGCCGAATCATTTTTCCGGTGCTGTATTAACGGCAGCTAAACGCGGCGTTAAGGCAGGGGTCATGAGTGCTGGCATAGGTTCAGCCCGACGTGAGCTGATGCTTGATCAGCGGAGCAAGGGGATGGAACTGATGATGACGATGCCCGAGGCGGATGCGAGATTTCTGCGGCGCATCCTGATGGTCCTGGTCGCCGCGACGCTGGCGACCGGAACGATGGCTGCGGTTGCGACGGTGCAGGCAGAGCGCGCCAACGTGTTCGCGCAGTCCGTAGCCCCCTGAAAATCCGCACTTATTCTTAATGATCTCCTGCCGTGGCATGATCGCTGGATGCCACGGCGTTCCGAACCGGACTGGTCGCGGCTGGAGGCGCCCTCGATCGAGGACGTCGAGCAGCTGGCGGCGCGCGCCTTCGCGCGGCTGCCGAAATCGTTCCGGGAAAGATGCAAAAACGTCGTCATCCGGGTCGTGGATTTCGCCGATGACGAAGTGCTCGATCATCTGCGAGCCGAAAGCCCGTTCGACGTGATGGGTCTGTTTCAGGGAACGGGTCTCGCCCAGGGCGGGGCTGAGAGCGCTCCGTTGCCCAATATGGTGTTTCTCTACCGCCGGGCCATCCTCGACTATTGGGCCGAACACCACGAGACGCTGGGCGCGATCGTCACCCATGTGCTGGTGCACGAGATCGGCCATCATTTCGGGCTTTCGGACGAGGACATGGACCGGATCGTGAAAGGCGCCGTGCCGTGAGCGACAAGGAGCGGCAGGCCGAAGCAAGCCGTATCCTGAAAAGAACTCGAGCAGGAGGCGGAGAAGACGGTCAGCCATTCGCCGGAGCCCGAGCGTTCCGGTGAGTGGACGGAACGCTGGGGCCGCCGGGTAGGGCTGGTCGTCGGCTACCTGCTCGCCGCCCTGCTGCTCGCCCACCTCATCTCTACCTACGTGATCCAATAACCCATCGCGAGGGCGATGGGAGGTGAGGGGTTTGCGGCGGTGCCGACCGTGTCCATAGTTTCGTGCTTGCAGTTGCGGAGGCGTACCCCTCACCTCCTCTCCCCGATGGCCCCGATGGGGAGAGGGTTTTGAAATTAGTCCGGCAGCTGCAGCGGCTTCAGGTCGTGGTAGCGGTCGCCCGGTCCGGGGTTGTTGCGGTGACATCTTCCGCCCAGGTGGTGCATGATGCCCCACACGGCGTTGAGTGAAGTCTGCACCGCGCCCTCGACCCAGCCGGGCGTCCACGAGATGTCGTCGCCGGCAAGGAAGATGCCGCGCTCGCTCGTCGGCATGTCGTCCTGCATGAACTGGCAATACATGCGATGGTTGTAGCGGTAGTGGCCGGGCAGCGCGCCCTTGAAGGCGCCGAGAAAGTTCGGATCGGCCTCCCATGACACGGTGATCGGGTCGCCGATGATGTGGCGCTCGAGATCGACATGCGGATAGATCTGCTTCATCGTATCGAGGCCGAGCCGGACGCGCCGGTCGACGCCGAGCGGCAGCATCTTCAGGGCATCGCTCATCCAGGCATACGAAAGGCAGATGACGCCCGGCCTGTCGTCGCCATTGTCGAACAGATAGGTGCCGCGGGTGACCCGGTCGGTGAGCGTCATGCTCATCAGATCGCGCCCGGTGCGCGGGTCCTTGTCCTTCCAGAAGGGGCGGTCGACCATGACGAACGTCTTGGACGACTGCATGTAGCGCGTCCGGTCGAGCGCCATCCAGAGCTTGTGTGAAAACAGCTGCTCGTCGGTCTGCATCTGCGTCGTCAGAAGCCAGCTCTGGCAGGTGACCAGAACCGCCTCGTAGGTGTCGGTGGCGCCCCACCGGTCGGTGACCGCGATCGTGTTGCCGGCCGCGCGCCTGAGCGCGATGACCGCCGGGCGTGGCGCGCCGTCGTGCAGCTTTTCGAGCGAAGTGCCGGCGGGCCAGTGGGCGAGCTTGTCGGGCGCGTGTTTCCAGATGCCGCGCGGCACCTGCTCGACGCCGCCGACGATGTAGCGCTGGTCCTCGTCACAGTTGGTCGCCACGACGCGCAGAATTTCGAGCATGGAATTGGGATAGTCCGAATCCCAGCCGCCGGTGCCGAAGCCTACCTGGCCGAAGACCTCGCGATGCTGGAACGAGCGGCCCTGGAAGGCGTACGAGGTCGCGACGAAATCGTAGAACGAGCGGTCGTCCCAGATCGGGATGAGCCGGTTCCAGTGTTCCTTGAGGCCTGCGACGTCGCGCGCCCGGATCGCCTCCTGCAGGCGGGAGAAGCCCGCCCCCTCCTCGAGCGCCTTCTGCCAGTCGGCGGCGATCTCCTGGAACATCGGCGGCAATTCGGAAGGCCGTTCGACGTAGATCGTCTTGCCTTCGAGGTCGATGACGGTCGAGGGCGTGGCCGGGGCCAGCGGATTTGGAAAGGGCCGGCTGTCGAGGCCGACGAGGTCGACGTAGTGGAAAAAGCCGGTGCCGGAGCGGGGAAACCGCATGCCGCCCAGCTCGGCGATGATCCCCTCGGCACCCTGGAAGGCCTCCGAGCGCAGCCGGCCGCCGATGCGGGAGGCTTCATAGAGAACCGGCCGCACACCCATCTTCATCAGTTCGTAGGCGGCGATCATGCCGGCAATGCCGGCGCCGACGATCGCCACCCTGGTGCCGTGCCTGCGGGCCGGCAGCGAGCCCAGTCCGCGCGTGTTCTTGAGCCAGTTGTCGTAGGCGAAGGGGAAATCCGGCCCGAACACGGTGACGGGCCTGGCGTCGGCCTCGGGATGGGTGATCGGGCTGTGCGGCGCCGTCATGCACTTCCTTCATACGGCATTGCGCATGAAGCGGTAAGCCGGTAGCGGGCGGCCTTGACCCCACCATGCGGTTGCCGCCACAGTTGCGGCCATGCAGAAATTCACCACGCTCACCGGCGTCGCCGCGCCTTTGCCCATGGTCAATGTCGACACCGACATGATCATACCCAAGCAGTTCCTGAAGACGATCAAGCGCACCGGCCTCGGTTCGGCGCTGTTTTACGACTTGCGCTACGACGAGCAGGGCAATGAGCGGCCGGATTTTGTGCTCAACCGGAAGGCCTATCGCCAGGCGCAGATCCTGGTAGCGGGGGACAATTTCGGCTGCGGCTCCTCGCGCGAGCATGCGCCCTGGGCGCTGCTCGATTTCGGCATCCGCTGCGTGATCTCGACCTCGTTCGCCGACATCTTCTACAACAACTGCTTCAAGAACGGCATGCTGCCGATCGTCGTTTCGAGCGAGGAACTGAAGAAGCTCATGGACGATGCCGAGCGCGGGGCCAATGCCACGCTCACGATCGATCTTGCGCGCCAGGAGATCCGGGGTCCCGACGGCGGCATGATCCGCTTCGAGATCGACGGGTTCTACAAGCACTGCCTGCTCAACGGACTGGACGACATCGCGCTGACCTTGGAGAAGGGGCGCGAGATCGCGGCGTTCGAAACGAGGCTGGCGCAGGAGCGGCCCTGGCTGTGACAAGTCGATCAACTTCAAATCGACGCACCATGACTTCCTACCATACGTCATTCGCGGGCCTGACCCCAATCGTCGATGCGCTCCTGAGACGAATGAGGATGGCTTCGCCAAGCCCGGCATCGGCAGCGGATAGATGGTTCGCGGGCATCGATTCAGCCTGATCGACATCGCCGGTGACCTCGTATAATCTCCTGCTGCTGCCGGGCGACGGCATCGGCGTCGAAGTGGTGGCCGAGGCGGAAGCCGTCATCGACTGGTTCCGCAGCGCAGGCATGATCAATTTCGAGATCGAGCGCGGGCTGGTCGGCGGATCGGCATACGACGCCCACGGCGAGGCGATCTCGCGAAGCCGACATGGCGAGGGCGCTCAGCGCCGATGCGGTCATCTTCGGGGCGGTCGGCGGCCCCAAGTGGCAGGCTGTTCCCTACGACCAGCGGCCGGAAGCGGGGCTGCTCAGGTTGCGCAAGGAGCTGGGGCTGTTCGCCAATCTGCAGGCCCGCCCTGTGCTATCCGGCGCTTGCCGCATCCTCCTCGCTCAAGCGTGACCTCGTCGAGGGCCTCGACATCCTCATCGTCCGGGAGCTGACCGGCGGGGTCTATTTCGGCGAGCCGAAAACCATCACCGATCTCGGCAACGGACAGAAGCGCGCCGTCGACACGCAGGTCTATGACACCTTCGAAATCGAGCGCATCGCCCGGGTGGCCTTCGAGCTCGCGCGCACGCGCCGCAACAAGGTATCCTCGGCCGACAAGCGCAACGTGATGAAGACCGGCGTGCTGTGGCACGAGGTGGTGTCGCGCGTGCACAAAGAAAGCTATGCCGACGTCGAGCTGGAGCACGTGCTGGCCGACAACTGCGGCATGCAGCTGGTGCGCGCGCCCAAGCAATACGACGTGATCGTCACCGACAACCTGTTCGGCGACATGCTGTCGGACGTGGCGGCGATGCTGACCGGCTCGGTCGGCATGTTGCCGTCGGCCTCGCTGGGGGCCGCCGATGCCAAGACAGGGCGGCGGCGGGCGATGTATGAACCGGTGCACGGAGCGGCCCCGGATATCGCCGGCCAGGGCATCGCCAACCCGATCGCGATGATCGCCTCTTTCGCCATGGCGCTGCGCTATTCGTTTGGCGAAGGCGAATGGGCGGATAGGCTCGACAAGGCCATCATGGCCGCGCTCAACCGGGGTCTCAGAACCCGCGACATAGCGCCAGGCGGCGAGCCCACGGTGTCGACCCGGGAAATGGGCCAGGCCGTTGTAAAGGAACTCCAGGCCCAGGCGTAGGTAGCGGCGGGACAATCAGATGGAGAAGGTGCTTGCCTCCGTCATCGAGGCCATCGGCTCCACCCCGCTGGTGCGGCTGGAGCGGATCACGCGGGGATTGCAGGGGACCATTCTTGCGAAACTCGAGTATCTCAATCCCGGCTTCTCCAAGAAAGACCGGGCCGCGAGGGCAATCATCGAAGAAGCGGAGCAATCAGGCGAGCTTCGACCGGGACAGCCGGTCGTCGAGCTTACCAGCGGCAACATGGGTACGGGTCTGGCGATCGTTTGCGCCATCAAGGGCCATCCGTTCTTTGCCGTGATGTCGAAGGGCAATTCCCCGGAACGAGCCCAGATGATGCGGGCGCTCGGCGCGCAGGTAGTGCTTGTCGACCAGTTGCCGGGATCGGTTCCGGGCCAGGTCACGGGAGCTGATTTGGACCAGGTCGAACACAAGGCCGTCGAGCTGACACGCGAGCTTAAGGCGTTTCGGGCCGATCAGTTTCATCGCGATGGCAACTGGCGTTCGCACTGCAACGGCACGGCGCGGGAAATCTGGCAACAGGCGGATGGCGATATCGACGCCTTCGTCGATTTCGTCGGAACGGGGGGCTCGTACGCCGGAATGAGCAAAGCGTTCAAACGCCTCAAACCGGCGCTTCGGTGCTACGTCGTGGAACCTGACGGTGCGGCAGCGATCGCCGGGGAGGAAGTCACCGCACCCGGCCACCCCATTCAGGGCGGAGGTTACGCGAAACAAGCGCTGCACTTTCTCGAAGAGGCAGAAATCGATGGTTTTCTGAAAGTTACAGGTGAGGACGCAAAACGGGTTGCCCGGCGCCTCGCCGCGGAGGAGGGCATATTCGGCGGCTTTTCCGGGGGCGCGAACGTGGCGGCGGCTCTGGGCCTCCTGGAGGGCGAGATGCGCGGCAAGACCGTCGTTGCCCTGATATGCGACGCGGGCCTGAAGTATCTTTCAACCGACCTCTGGACCTGACGAGAGTCGGCTGCAGGCGCCCTGCGGCATTAACGCAATCTTCGCCTGCCGCATGCGAAAAATGCGGCATGAAGCACGCCGGACCGCGCATTGCCGTACTCATCCCCTGCTACAACGAAGGCGGCACCATCGGGGCGGTCGTCAGGGACTTTCGCCGTTTCCTGCCCGGCGCGGCGATCTTCGTCTGCGACAACAACTCCACCGACGACACGGCGGAAGCGGCGCGCTTCTCCGGCGCGCGTGTCCTGACCGAAAGCTACCAGGGAAAGGGAAGCGTCGTGCGCAGGATGTTCGCCGACATCGAGGCCGACATCTATGTCATGGTCAACGGCGACGGCACCTATGACGCGGCTTCCGCGCCCCGGCTCATAGGGGAGTTGATGGGCGGGCTCATATGATCTGGTCAACGCGGCGCGACAGGCCAGCCACGCCGGCGCCTTCCGCCCGGGCCATCGCTTCGGCAACCGGCTGCTCACGCGCCTGGTGCAGCGCATCTTCGGCACCCGCACCCGGGACATGCTGTCCGGCTTCAAGGCGTTCAGCCGCCGTTTCGTCAAGAGCTTCCCGTCGGTGAGCCACGGGTTCGAGATCGAGACGGAGATCATGATCCATGCGCTCGAAATGCGCTTGCCGGTGAGCGAGATCGAAGCTCCCTACGGCGAGCGGCCGGAGAACTCGGCGAGCAAGCTGCACACGATCCGCGACGGCTTCCGCATCCTGCGGCTCATCGGTTTCCTGGTGAAGCAGGAGCGGCCCCTGGCATTTTTCACCGGCATCTCGGTGGTGCTCGCCTGGGCATCGCTCTACGCCGGCGTGCCGGTCGTGGTGGAGTTTCTGCACACCGGACTCGTGCCAAGGCTGCCTTCGGCGGTGCTCGCCGCGGCACTGATGCTGAGCGCGGTCGTCGCCTTCTTCTCAGGCCTGGTGCTCGACACCATCACCCACAGCCGCCGGGAAATGAAGCGCCTCGCCTATCTCCGGTATCCGCCGGTCAGCGCCGCAGCGGACCTCGTCGCGGTCGAGCCCAAGCGCGGCGCAGGGCAGGCCGCATGAGACGCGAGACCACCAACAGGATCAGGTTCGCGATCGAAGAACTGCTGCCGCCGATCGTGCGTGACAGTTTCCTGTTTCGTGGCGCGGCGCGCGCCGTGTGGGGCGGACACATCGACGCGCTTGCAGATTTCCGGACGCGGGCGCCGTTTCTCGCCGCCTCGGAGTACGAGGCGCTCTACCGGGCCCATCCGCGGGTTCACGAAGACACCGACAATTCCTCCGCCTGCCTCGACCTCGTCACCAGCTACGTCACCGGCGACACCCTCTGTGATGTCGGCTGCGGGACCGGCCATCTGTTGTGGCATGTCAGGGAACAAGCCGGTCACCGCTTCCGGCGCCTGGTGGGCGTCAACTTTGTCCTGCCGGAAACTGCGGCCGACCCTGATATCGAGTTCAGGGAGGCGATGATCGAGGCGCTGCCGTTCCCGGACCGGGCCTTCGATACCGTGGTTTGCACCCACGTGATCGAGCATATCCTCGACTATCGAGCGGCCATCGCCGAGTTGCGCCGCGTCACCCGCCGCCGGCTCCTCATCGTGGTGCCGCGCGAACGCGAGTCGATCTATGCCTTCAATCCCCACTTCAATTTCTTTCCCTACCGGCACAGCTTCCTGCGCGCCATGATCCCGGTGCCGCCGCACAATCTCTGTCTCGATGTGGGGCGCGACATCTTCTACATGGAAGACTGCGACCCGGTGCAATGAAACCCGGCCATCTCGTCATCCTGGCGCTGGTGCCGCTGGTGATTGCGGTCGGCCAGATCCTGTTCAAGCTCGTCAGCACCGGACAGCCCGAGGTGCGCAGCGTTCCCGGCGCGCTTATCTATTTCGCCGACTGGCGGCTGTGGCTGGCGCTCCTCCTCTACGGCGCCGCGACGCTCGCGTGGCTTGCGGCGATCCGGAAAATCCCCATCAACCAAGCCTACATGTTCATGGCGCTGAGCTATGTCTACCTGCCGGTCATCTCATGGGCAACACTCGGTGAGCGCTACAGTTTCGCGCAAGGCGCGGGGCTGGCGCTGATCCTCGTCGGCCTCTATTTCTCGATGACGGTGCGCAGGGCGGCATAAAGTCTGGCAATGGCGTACTTAACATACCATTCGCGGTCAACGTTCGCCCAAGTGCGTAACAGGTCGGCAGTTGGAGGTGTTGGATCCGAGTCACACTTCCGAAGTTTGTTACATCAAGCGTAACTTACCCCTACTAAAAGTAGGAACTGCGGCTAATGTGCAAAATGCATATGGAGGTTTCGGGAATCGAGCCTGAGGGAGTCCCATCCACGACGGTTTCCGGGCACTAGCCCACCCCCATAATCGCATAAAGGCCCGACCTGACAGAAGATTGGACCTTCCGTCAGGCCGGTTTCACGCTGGGGGCAAATCGACCACCTCTACTTATGCTGTTCCCTTAAATTCGTTGCAAATGCTTCCGTGAAGAATTCTGTGGGAATCTGCAGTGGCCATTGACAAAGCAAAGCAGCCTGATCCGTCCCCGGACGAAGTTCTCCGGCGCACGTTGAACGTGCCGCCGAAGCCGCATTGGAGTCGGAACATGGAGGCAGAAGGAGACGGGGGGTTGCTCGGGGCGACTTGCGGCGCCAGATTTGCCACGGTCCTCGCAGACCCCCCGTGGCGCTTCCAGAACAAGACCGGCAAGGTCGCCCCCGAGCATCGCCGGCTCAGCCGATATGGGACCATGAGGCTCGAGGACATTTGCCGCCTGCCGGTAGCGGATACCGCGACAACCACTGCCCATCTCTATTTGTGGTGCCCGAACGCGCTTCTGCCTGAGGGCCTCAAGGTACTCGCGGCCTGGGGCTTCACCTACAAAGCCAATATCGTGTGGCACAAGGTGCGCAAGGATAGAGGCTCCGATGGCCGTGGCGTCGGCTTCTACTTTCGCAATGTCACCGAGCTGATCCTGTTCGGGACCCGCGGCAAGAGTGCCCGCACGCTTGCGCCCGGCCGCCGCCAGGTGAACCTCATCGCTACGCGCAAGCGCGAGCACAGCCGCAAACCCGATGAACAATATGAAATCATCGAAGCGTGCTCGCCCGGTCCCTATATCGAACTGTTCGCGCGCGGCACGCGACCGAACTGGACCTCCTGGGGCGATCAGGCCGTTCAAAGCTACCGACCTACGTGGTCAACCTATGCGCACCAATCGCAGGCGGGGCGTATCGCCGCCGAATAGGCCTGTGCTGCAATTGCCTCGCTGCTTCGTGCCCGACTAACCCCGGCGTGATCCCTGGCTCGCGGTCGGGCTCGTATCCGGTTTTCTTCGCTGGGGGTTGCTGTCAGCCAGCGGTGAAGGGTTGGCCGAGGCGGCGGCAGTGCGCTCACGCCGCCGGCGCACCATGGTGTTGAGGAACTCCACGGTCAGCGAAAAGCCGATGGCGAAATAGATGAAGCCGCGCGGGATGTGCATGTGGATGCCTTCGGCGATGAGCGCCAGGCCGATCAGCAGGATGAACGCCAGCGCGAGCATCTTGATGGTGGGATGCTGCTCGATGAAGTCGCCGACGGGCTTGGCGGCGAGCAGCATGACGGCGATGGGTACCGCCGTCATGCTGCGCCGCCGGCCGGTGGGCAACTTCATCGAGCAGCATCCCACCATCAAGATGTCGCGTGCGCGTTCGTGTCTGTAGATCGGCCTGGCGCTCGTCGCCGAAGGCGGTTGGCCGTCCGCATCCCGCGCGGCTTCATCTATTTCGCAGTCGGCTCCACTGACCGTGGAGTTCCTCAACACCATGGTGCGCCGGCGGCGTGAGCGCACTGCCGCCGCCTCGGCCAACCCTTCACCGCTGGCTGACGGCGAGACCCCAGCGAGGGGGAGAGGAGCCCGACCGCGAGCCAGGGAGAGTAGTCGGGCACGAAGCAGCGAGGCAATTGCAGCACAGGCCTATTCGGCGGCGATACGCCCCGCCTGCGATTGGTGCCGAGTAGGTTGACCACGTAGGTCGGGGGGCTGGCCTGATCGCCCAGGAGGTCCAGTTCGGTCGCGTCGCGCGCGAACAGTTCGATATGGGGACCGGGCGAGCACGCTTCGATGATTTCATATTGTTCATCGGGTTTGCGGCTGTGCTCGCGCTTGCGCGTAGCGATCAGGTTCACCTGGCGGCGGCCGGGCGCAAGCGTGCGGCATCTTGCCGCGGGGGTCCGAACAGGATCAGCTGGGTGACATTGCGAAAGTAGAAGCCGACGCCACGGCCATCGGAGCCTCTATCCTTGCGCACCTTGTGCAGCACGATATTGGCTTTGTAAGTGCAGGGGAGGACACGAGGTACCTTGAGGCCCTCAGGCGAGAGGCGCTCAGGGCACCGCAAATAGAGATGGGCAGTGGTTGTCGCGGTATCCGCTACCGGCAGGCGGAGTAGGTTCGAGCCTCATGGTCCCATATCGGCTGAGCCGCTCAGCGTATTTGCCGGTTTTGTTCTGGAAGCGCAGCAGATGCGAGGACCGTGGAATCTGACACACAAGTCGCCCCCGAGAGACCCCCCCGTCTCCTTCTGCCTCCATGTTCCTCCAATGCGGCTTCGGCGGCACGTTCAACGTGCGCCGGAAGCTTTCGTCCGGGGACAGATCAGGCTGCTTTGCTTTGTCAATGGCCTTCCGTCCACGGAAACCTTCACGGAAGCATTTGCAACAAATCTAAGGGAACAGCATAAGTAGAGGTGGTGGAATTCGCCCCCAGCGTGAAACCGGCCTGACGGGAGGCTGCAATCTTCTGTAGGTCGGGCCTTTATGCAAATGTGGGGTGGGCTAGTGCCGGAAACCGTCGTGGATGGGACTCCCTCAGGCTCAAATTCCCGAAACCTCCATATGCATTTTGCCGCATTTAGCCGCAGTTGCGACACTTTAGTAGGGGTAAGTTACGCTTAATAGGTCGAAACTTCGGAACCTAACTCGGATCCAACACCTCCAACTGCCGACCTGTTACGCACTTGGGCAAACGTGGAACCGCGAATGGTATGTTAAGTACGCCATTGCCAGAGACTTATGCCGCCCTGCGCGCGTCATCAAAATAGAGGCCGACGAGAATCAGCACCAGCCCCGCGGCTTTCGCGAAACTGTAGCGCTCACCGAGTGTTGCCCATGAGATGACCGGCAGGTAGACATAGCTCAGCGCCATGAACATGTCCCTTCGTAATCGGATGCTCCGGATCGCCGCAAGCCACGCGAGCGTCGCGGCGCTAGAGGAGGAGCGCCAGCCACAGCCGCCAGTCGGCGAAATAGATAAGCGCGCGGGAACACTGCGCACCTCGGGCTGTCCGGTGCTGACGAGCTTGAACAGAATATGGCCGACCGCAATCACAGGCGCCACGCCAGGATGGGCGTGGCCAGGATTTGCGCCGGGTCGTTAGTGTCGGCCCCGTCGAGACAGAGATTGTGCGGCGGCACCGGGATCATGGCGCGCGGAGTAGGGAAAGAAATTGAAGTGGGGATTGAAGGCATAGATCAACTCGCGTTCGCGCGGCACCACGATGAGGAGCCGCAGCAGTAACAACGCATTTTCGGCGATGGCCGCTCGATAGTCGAGGATATGCTCGATCACGTGGGTGCAAACCACGGTATCGAAGGCCCGGTCCGGGAACGGCAGCGCCTCGATCTAGGATCCGCCTCCCTGAACTCGATCGTAGCCGCAGTTTCCGGGGCCGAAGTTGGAACACCACCAGGCGCCGGAAGCGGTGACCGGCTTGTTC
>CAWADI010000006.1:0-98394 GCA_963780765.1 uncultured Alphaproteobacteria bacterium
GGTGAGCCACGGGTTCGAGATCGAGACGGAGATCATGATCCATGCGCTCGAAATGCGCTTGCCGGTGAGCGAGATCGAAGCTCCCTACGGCGAGCGGCCGGAAGAACTCGGCGAGCAAGCTGCACACCATCCGCGACGGCTTCCGCATCCTGCGGCTCATCGGTTTCCTGGTGAAGCAGGAGCGGCCCCTGGCATTTTTCACCGGCATCTCGGTGGTCCTCGCCTGGGCGTCGCTCTATGCCGGCGTGCCGGTCGTGATGGAGTTCCTGCACACCGGGCTCGTCCCAAGGCTGCCTTCGGCGGTGCTCGCCGCGGCCCTGATGCTGAGCGCGGTCGTCGCCTTCTTCTCAGGCCTGGTGCTCGACACGATCACCCACAGCCGCCGGGAAATGAAGCGCCTCGCCTATCTGCGCTATCCGCCGGTCAGCGCCGCAGCGGACCTCGTCGCGGTCGAGCCAGCGCGGCGCAGGGCAGGCCGCATGAGACGCGAGACCACCAACAGGATCAGGTTCGCGATCGAAGAGCTGCTGCCGCCGATCGTGCGTGACAGTATCCTGTTTCGCGGCGCGGCGCGCGCGGTGTGGGGCGGACACATCGACGCGCTTGCAGATTTCCGGACGCGGGCGCCGTTTCTCGCCGCCTCGGAGTACGAGGCGCTCTACCGGGCCCATCCGCGGGTTCACGAAGACACCGACAATTCCTCCGCCTGCCTCGACCTCGTCACCAGCTACGTCACCGGCGACACCCTGTGTGATGTCGGCTGCGGGACCGGCCATCTGTTGCGGCATGTCAGGGAACGAGCCGGTCACCGCTTCCGGCGCCTGGTGGGCGTCAACTTTGTCCTGCCCGCAGCCGCGGCCGACCCTGATATCGAGTTCAGGGAGGCGATGATCGAGGCGCTGCCGTTTCCGGACCGGGCCTTCGATACCGTCGTTTGCACCCACGTCATCGAGCATATCCTCGACTATCGGGCGGCCATCGCCGAGTTGCGCCGCGTCACCCGCCGCCGGCTCCTCATCGTGGTGCCGCGCGAACGCGAAATCGATCTATGCCTTCAATCCCCACTTCAATTTCTTTCCCTACCGGCACAGCTTCCTGCGCGCCATGATCCCGGTGCCGCCGCACAATCTCTGTCTCGATGTGGGGCGCGACATCTTCTACATGGAAGACCGCGAACCGGCGCAATGAAGCCCGGCCATCTCGTCATCCTGGCGCTGGTGCCGCTGGTGATCGCGGTCGGCCAGATCCTGTTCAAGCTCGTCAGCACCGGACAGCCCGAGGTGCGCGGCGTTTCCGGCGCGCTCATCTATTTCGCCGACTGGCGGCTGTGGCTGGCGCTCCTCCTCTACGGTTCCGCGACGCTCGCGTGGCTCGCGGCGATCCGGAAAATCCCCATCAACCAGGCCTACATGTTCATGGCGCTGAGCTATGTCTACCTGCCGGTCATCTCGTGGGCGGTCGCTCGGCGAGCGCTACAGCTTCGCGCAGGCCGCGGGGCTGGCGCTGATCCTCACCGGCCTCTATTTCTCGATGACCGCGCGCGGCGCCGCCTAAGCACGTTCCGGAAAAGTGTACACACTTTTCCGATAAGAACGTCTCCAGCATTAAATATGGCGCAGTTTCTTATCGGCGAAGTGATCTGACTTCGCCGGAAACGGCGAAGCGCCAAGGCGCGGGCCGACTAGATCCAGGTCGAAAGGGCAATTGCAGAATCCCCGCATCCTCCACAAGCTGCAATTCTACGCGGCTCGAAACAATAAAGGAGCGCACATGGTCAACTGTGGGCAGGCGGCCGCGGCGGGTTGCTCGAGGCGACTTGCGGCTCCAGATTTGCGCACCATCCTGGCCGACCCGCCGTGGCGCTTCCAGAACAAGACCGGCAAGGTCGCCCCCGAGCACCGCCGGCTCAGCCGATATGGGACGATGACGCTCGAGGACATTTGCCGCCTGCCGGTAGCGGATATCGCGGCGCTCCACCGCGCATCTCTATTTGTGGTGCCCGAACGCGCTGCTGCCCGAAGGCCTCAAGGTACTGGCGGCCTGGGGCTTCACCTACAAGGCCAACATCGTGTGGCACAAGGTGCGCAAGGATAGGGGTTCCGACGGCCGCGGCGTCGGCTTCTATTTTCGCAATGTCACCGAGCTGATCCTGTTCGGCACCCGCGGCAAGAACGCCCGCACGCTGCCGCCCGGCCGCCGCCAGGTGAATCTCATCGCCACGCGCAAGCGCGAGCACAGCCGCAAGCCCGATGAGCAATATGAAATCATCGAAGCATGCTCGCCCGGTCCCTACATCGAACTGTTCGCGCGCGGCACGCGTCCGAACTGGACCGCCTGGGGCGATCAGGCCGTGCAAAGCTACCGGCCGACCTGGTCCACCTATGCCCACCATTCGCAGGCGGGGCGCATCGCCGCCGAATAGGCTGATGCGCAAGTGCCTTAACTGCTTCGTGCCCGGCTAGCCCCGGCGTGATCCCTGGCTCGCGACCGGGCTCGTATCCGGTTTTCTTCGCGGGGGGTTGCTGTCAGCCAGCGGGGAAGGGTTGGCCGAGCCGGCGGCAGTGCGCTCACGCCGCCGGCGCACCATGGTGTTGAGGAACTCGACGGTCAGCGAAAAGCCGATCGCGAAATAGATGAAGCCGCGCGGGATGTGCATGTGGATGCCCTCGGCGACGAGCGCCAGGCCGATCAGCAGGATGAAGGCGAGCGCCAGCATCTTGATGGTCGGGTGCTGCTCGATGAAGTCGCCGACAGGCTTGGCGGCGAGCAGCATGACGGCGATGGCGGCGACATTGGCGGCGATCATCACGGGCAGAAACTGCGACATGCCGACCGCGGTAATGATCGAATCGAGCGCAAACACGAAGTCGATGACCATGATGAGCGCGATGACGCCGGCGAAGCTCGTGGCATGGGACTGCATCGGTCCTTCCGCCCCGCCTTCCATCTCCTGATGGATCTCGGTGGTGCCCTTCCACATCAGGAAGGCGCCGCCCAGCACGAAGATGACATCGCTCCACGACAGCTCGAAGCCGTTGATCTCGGTGATGACCGTCTTGAGCTTGGTCAGCCACACCAGGGTGGCCAGCATGGCGATGCGCAGGACGAGAGCGCCCGTCAGCCCGATCCGTTGCGCCCGGGCGCGCTGCTTCTTCGGCAGCCTTTGCGAGGCAATGGTCAGAAAGACCAGATTGTCGATGCCGAGGACGATCTCGAGAAAGGTCAGGGTGACCAGGCTGACCCAGCCGTCGACGGTGAACATCCACCCGTACCACGTGGACCAGTCGACGCTCGAAAGCCATGCCGTCATTGTCGCCCACGTCGCGAATGCCAGGGGCTGACATAATTTAACGGTCCGGCCAATTCAAGCCAAAGCGCTCATTGACTAATGGGGCAAAGCTGGTAGTTCGATGCGCTCCAGCGAAAGGACCTGGGTTCCATGGGCTACAAGGTTGCAGTCGTCGGCGCCACCGGCAACGTCGGCCGCGAGATGCTGAACATCCTCGCCGAGCGCGAGTTTCCGATCGATGAGGTCCATGCGGTCGCCTCGCGGCGGTCGCTCGGCACCGAGGTGTCGTTCGGCGACAGGACGCTGAAGTGCAGGGATCTCGAGCAGGTCGACTTCCGAGGCATGGACTTCTGCCTGATGTCGGCGGGCTCGGCGGTGTCGAAGGAGTGGTCGCCGAAGATCGGCGCCATGGGCTGTCTGGTCATCGACAACTCTTCGTGCTGGCGCTACGAGCCCGACATTCCGCTGGTGGTGCCGGAAGTGAATGCGCACGTGCTGCAGGAGTTCATGGCGCGCGAGCGGCCGGCGCAACATCATCGCCAATCCCAATTGCTCCACCGCCCAGCTCGTCGTGGCGCTGAAGCCGCTGCACGACGCGGCGCGCATACGCCGCGTGGTCGTGGCGACCTACCAGTCGGTGTCCGGCGCCGGCAAGGATGCCATGGATGAGCTGTGGAACCAGACCAAGGGCATCTTCGTCACCGACGCGCCGGCGCCGAAGAAGTTCACCAAGCAGATCGCCTTCAACTGCATTCCCCATATCGACTCGTTCCAGGACGACGGCGTACACCCGCGAGGAGTGGAAGATGACGGTCGAGACCAAGAAGATCCTCGATCCGAAGATCAGGCTCACCGCGACCTGCGTGCGCGTGCCGGTGTTCGTGGGCCACGGCGAGGCGGTCAACATCGAGTTCGAGAAGCCGATCACCGCCGAGGAAGCGCGCGACCTCCTGCGCGAGGCGCCGGGCTGCCTGCGTCGTCGACAAGCGCGAGGACGGCGGCTACGTGACGCCGGTCGAGTGCGTCGGCGACTTCGCCACCTACATCTCGCGCATCCGCGAGGATGCGACGGTCGAGAACGGCCTCGCCATGTGGGTCGTGTCGGACAATCTCCGCAAAGGTGCCGCGCTCAACACCGTGCAGATCGCCGAGGCCCTGATCAACCGCGGGCTTCTGAAAAAGGCGGCCTGACGCCGGCCTGCTGTTTTCGTCGCTGAACCGGTGCTGACGGGAATGCCGACATCGCAGGACACTTTCCGCCTGGAACGCTGCTGCGGAGAAGTGGCAGTTCGCGGCCGCGGCGAAAGACCTGACGTACGCGCACCGCGGTCCCCAGCCCCGCGCGCGGACCTGCGGTCCGCAGCCCCGCTCCCCAACCCCGGCATAGGAGTGCTCGAGCATGATGATGGAGCCAATTTCTCGCCTCGATCTCCTGCTCGAGCGCCGCGGCGCTCGCGCCCATCCGGTTCGATCGGTCAGTGAGAGCTGTCGTTCGCTCGTCCGCGAGGGACGAAAGCGGCCAGCCGTAGCGTTGGGAAAAATGCCCCTGACGTCCTCTGTGGACCGGCGCGTATCTGGCTCTGCTCGAGCTGGTGCGCGCCTTCAGGGACCCCGGGCAGAGACCTGCCGACGCCGGATCGATGCCGATCGCGCGCCGAGCGCCTCGAGGCGGAAGTGCGGCGCGCCGAAGCGCAAGCGCTGTCTGCTCTCAACCGGCTGAAGGTCATGTAGGCGATCAGGCACGCAGGGCTGCGAGGTTCGAGCACGTTCGCGCCCGCGCTCGCCTCGATCACCCGCTCGATTGCCGTGACCGAAGCGCGCAACGCTGCCGGGCCATCGCTGCCGAGGAGCCGGTGCGCCAGATACAGGCCGGACAGCAGATCGCCGGTGCCATGGGGAGCGCTCGGCCTGAGCTCGGTCTCCACCTGCGTCCAGCCGTTCGCGTCGATGAGCATCGTCAGCAGATGGTTTTGCCGGCCCGGTATGGAGGTTGCGATCACCGACGGCGTCGGCGAGCTTGCCGGCCGCGGCCGTGGCGTCGTCCTTGTCGGCGACGGCCTCGCCCGAAAGCCACTCGAGCTCGAACCGGTTGGGCGTTATGGCGTCGGCCAGGGGCACGAGCTCATCGCGGATGGCCGCCGCCACGGGCTCGGGCACGTAAAGTCCCCGCTCGTCATCGCCGAGCACCGGATCGCACAGATACTGCACCGAACGGTTGCGCTTCTTGCGATTGCGGATGGTGCGAGCGATGCAATGGACTTGCTCGACGTCGGCGAAGTAGCCGGTCATGACGCCGGCGCAGGCATTCAGAACGCCCAGCCCGTCGAGCGCGTCCAGCATCGCCGCCAGGTCGCGCGCCGGGACCCGGAGGCCCGCCGGGCGGCCAAGGCCCGGATGGCAGGAAAGAACAATCGTCGGCACGGCGTGAACCATGAGGCCCAGCAATTCCATGGCGGGAACGGCGGCGGAGTTGCCGACCGGCCCATAGGCGACGTGCGAGGAAATGGAGAGCGCCTGTGTCATGCTCAGATAATGTTGAGTTCACCATAGGGCTCGCCGCGCAGGATGCGCTCGTAACCCATGCGCGCGAGATCGATCGTCGTAAAGCGTCCGTGCACGATGAGTTCGGCCACCGCGTTTCCCACGGCAGGGGCCTGTTGCAGCCCGTGGCCGGAAAACCCATTGGCGAAATAAAAGTTCCCGATCGTCGGATGTCTGCCGATCACGCCGTTCTCGTCGAAGGCGTTGAAGTCGTAGTGCCCGACCCAGGCGTTCGTCACCTTGAGCGTCTCGAAAGCCGGTATGCGCCGGGCGAGCAGCGGCCAGATGCGCTCCTCGAACCAGGCATGATCGACGTCCCAGTCGAGGTCCTCCGGTTCCTCGGCAGGCGAGGGTGACAGGCCGGCCAGAAAGAAGTTGCCCTCCGGCCGAACATAGAAGCCGGATGGGTCGATGGTCAGCGGCCCCGCCCGCATGGCCGGCGGTGCGGCGGGACAGTCGAGCACATACACGTAGCGCTTGCGCGGGCCCACCGGCAAGGGAATGCCGGCCATGGCGGCAAGCTTCCCGGCGCCGGCGCCCGCGGCATTGACCAGCGCCCCGCACGGCGATGACGCCTGCGGCCCGGGCAGTAATCGAGGTTATCGCCGCCGTTCCTGCTTCGACCGCGATGACTTCATCGTTCACGATCTCGGCACCCAGTCGCTGCGCAGCCTTGCGCAACAGGTTCATCAGCGAGGGCGGATCGAGCCAGCCTTCGCCCGAGCGGCCGAAGCGCGCCACCGGCGATGTCATCGCAGGCAAGCCATGGGAACCGCGTGCAAGCTCGGAGGCGGTCATGGTCTCGACATCTGCGCCCATGCTCTTTTGCAGCGCGGCGTTCCCTTCGAGCGCTGCCGCGCCCTCTGGCGTGGCGAGGTTCAGATACCCTGCTCGCGGAAGGCGACATCGGCGTCCGGCGCCAAACTCCTGCTTGAGGTTGCGGATCAGCGCGCAGTCCGAACTGGGACAGCAGGATGTTTTCGGGACAGGAAAATTGCTGGCGGATGCCGCCCACGGCGCGTGCCGTGCACGAGAAGGCATAGCTCGTGTCCTTCTCGATGATGGCGAGCGAGCCGGTAAAGCCGTGCTTGCGCAGATAATAGGCGGTAGCGCTGCCAACGACGCCGCCACCGACGATCGCCACATCAACCGTACGCACGATCATCCTCGGGCACTACTATTGCTTTCCTCGGGCTGCGCGCCAGCGCCGGGCCCAGACCGAGCCATCGCTCGGCACAGCGTACTGTCCTCGACTCGAGCCAGGACTATTGCGAATGCGCGAGTCAAGCACGCGCATGACCGAAAGCGTGGCGACGGGACGACGAACGGGCAGCGCGTGCAGCCGGAATATGCGCTAGGACCTCGCCATGAACAACATCCGGCCCCGCCGCAGCGTTCTCTACATGCCGGGCGCGAACGAACGCGCGCTCGAAAAGGCGAAAACGCTGCCGGCCGACGCGTTGATCCTCGATCTCGAGGATTCGGTGGCGCCGGAAGCCAAGGAGACGGCGCGCCGCCAGGTGTGCGCCGCCGTCGAGCACGGCGGCTATGGCGCGCGCGAGGTGGTGATCCGCATCAATGCCCTCGACACGCCGTGGGGCAATGCCGACCTCGAGGCGGCGGCCCGGGTTCCGGCCGATGCCATCCTGGTGCCGAAGGTGTCGCAGCCCGCCGACATCCTTGCGGCTGCAGCGAAAGTGAAAGTCGGCCGGCGTTTCCCGAAACCTTGCGTCTTTGGGCGATGGTCGAGACGCCGGCGGCGATCCTGAATGCCAGGGAGATCGCCGCCGTCGCCGCCGATCCGCAAATCCATTTCGCCTGCCTCGTCATGGGCACCAACGATCTCCTGAAGGAATCGCGCGCCCGGGCGCTCGACGGGCGGATCGCGGTGGTGCCGTGGCTCGCCATCACCGTCCTCGCCGGGCGCGCCTACGGGCTGGACGTCATCGACGGCGTCTACAACGACTTCAAGGAACGCGGAAGGCTTTCGCGCCGAATGCGAGCAGGGCCGTACGCTCGGCATGGACGGCAAGACGCTCATCCATCCATCGCAGATCGAGCCCTGCAACCAGGTGTTTTCGCCGTCGCCGGAGGAGATCGCCTGGGCGCGCCGGGTCATCGCCGCGTTCGCTGACGAAGAGAACGCCGGCAAAGGCGTGCATCAACGTCGATGGCCGCATGGTCGAACGGCTTCATCTCGCGATGGCCCGGCGCACGGTGGCGATCGGGGAAGCGATCGGGCCCGTGGAATGAGCGCGGGAGCCGCCGGCAATTTCTTCGAGGACTTCCGCCTGCGCCAGACGTTCCGTCACGCCGACACCGCGCACGGTGCAAGCGGCGGACATGACGCTCTACACCGCGCTCTACGGATCGCGGTTCGCGGTGCAGCAGTCGGAGCCGTTCGCCCGGGCGATCGGCTATCCCGCTCCGCCGATCGACGATCTGCTTGTTTTCCACATGGTGTTCGGAAAGTCCGTTGCCGACATCTCGCTCAACGCCACGGCCAACCTCGGCTACGCGGACTGCCGGTTCCTGGCGCCCGTCTATGCGGGCGATACGCTCACCGCATCCTCGGAAGTGATCGGGCTCAAGGAGAACTCGAGCGGCAGGACGGGAACCGTGTACGTGCGCACCGCCGGGCACAACCAGCGCGGCGAACGGGTGCTCGAATACATGCGCTGGGTGATGGTGCCGAAGCGCGAGCGAAGAGCGCATGCGCCGGGCACCGGCAGTGCCGCAGATCCCCGCCGAGGTGGAGGCCGCGCGCCTGGGCGCGGCCTGCCCGCCGATCGATCGCAGCCGGTGGGACGATGGGCTCGCCGGAAGCCGCGCGCCGCTTCGAGGATTACGCGGCCGGCGAGAACATCGACCACGTGGACGGGGTGACGGTCGAGGAGGCCGAGCACATGATGGCGGCCCGGCTCTATCAGAATGCTTCCCGGGTGCACTTCAACGCCCTGGCGGAGCGAGGCGGACGCTTCGGCAGGCGCATCGCCTACGGCGGTCACGTCATGTCGATCGCCCGCGCGCTGTCGTTCAACGGCCTCGCCAATGCCTTCCACGTCACCGCCATCAACGCCGGCCGCCACGTCGCGCCGGTGTTCGCAGGCGACACCGTCCATGCCTGGACGACGGTCGCGGGCAAAATCCCGCTCGAAGGCCGCGAGCGACGTCGGCGCGCTCCGCCTCATCACCCGCGCCACCAAGAACGTCAGCCGCGGCTGCTTTCCCACGGCGCCGGCGTCGAAAGGACGAGCCGGGCGTCGTGCTCGAGCTCGACTACTGGGTGCTGATGCCGCGATGACGCATCCCGCTCCGGCACCCTCGCCAAAGCTGCTATCTTGCACACCTTCCTCAAGCCGGCGCGCTAGCATCCGTCATACCGGCGAAAGGGTACCCAGCTGACAGCGTTGCAGCTGCGGCGAACCTGAGCGGTTTCCGGCTTCCAATGCGTGCGTCGAGAGGTGGGCGCGGATGCGGATACGGCCCTTCGCCGCATGACGAGCTAGAGGTCGAGAAGAATGCGGGTTACCATGCGACTGGCGCTGAGCACCGCCTTGCTGGTCATCGGCGGCGAACCGCCGCCGGAGACCATCGCCCGGCTGATCGATGGCTTCAGCGCTCTCGACCTTCCGGTCATCCACATCGCCGACGGAGCCGGTTCCGCGTTCACGGATCGGCATCTTGAAGCGTCGCTCGAGGAGCAGGGCATTCTGACGCTCGTCGTGTGCGGCGGCGCGGCCGAAGCGACCGCGCGCGACGCCCTGAGCTCGGGTTTCCGGGTCTTCGCGGCGGAGCGATGCGGCGGCGATCGCCGAGGTTGCCGCCGCTCTCGACGTGCTTCGGCGGCGGCGGGCTTGACCCCGCCGTCGTTTTCGGCGAACCCATGCGCGATGACCCTCCATCGAGCGCCCGAGCGTCTGCACCTTCGACTGCCCGGATACCTGCAGCCTGACCGTCACGGTCGAGGCCGAACGCATCGTGAAGGTGCGCGGCTCCGACGCGCTGCCGTTCACCGACGGCGTGATCTGCAACAAGGTCGCGCAGGACATGACGGCGTTCGTGCATGGGCCGGACCGCCTTCTCCATCCGTTGCGCCGCACCGGCCCAAAGGGTTCGGGCGCCTTCGCGAGGGTCGCCTGGCCCGAAGCGCTGGCCTAGATCCGCGACCGCGTCGGTCAGGTGATCGAGCGCTGGGGGCCCGAGGCCGTGATGCCGCTCAACTACGCCGGCCCCCACGGCATGCTGGCCGGCGACAGCATGTCGCTGCGCTTCTTCCACAAGCTCGGCGCGAGCCTGCTCTATCGCCGCTCGCTGTGCGGCGCGGTGCGCTCCGAGGCGTGGACCGGCACCTACGGCGCCGTGCCCGGCATTCCGCCGGAGCTCGCGGAAGCGGCGAAGCTCAACGTGATCTGGGGCAACAACGCCACCGTCGCCAACCTGCATCTGGTGCGCAAGGTCAGGCGCTCGCTGCGCAATGGCGGCAGGCTCATCGTCGTCGATCCGAAGCGCACCAAGATCGCCGAGCAGGCCGACCTGCATCTCATGCTGAGGCCCGGCACCGACGTGCTGCTGGCGTGGGCGCTGGCGGTCGAGTTCGAACGGCTGGGCGCGATCGACGGGTCGTTCGTCGCCGCCAACGTGCTGGGCTTCGAGGAGTTCATGGCGCGGGCGCGCGACTGGCCGGCGGAGCGCGCGGCCTGCGAATGCGGTCGTCGAGGCCGAAGCGATCCGCACCTGCGCCCGATGGATGGCCGAGGCGGAGCCGCTCGTGCTGTCGCTCGGCAACGGACTGGAGCGCAACCGCTCGGGCGGCAGCGGCATCCGCGCCGCGATCGCGCTGCCGGCGCTGCTGGGCAAGCTCGGCCGGCAGGGGCGGCATCGTGCTCGGCGCCGGCAACGCCTTTCCCAAGACCGCGGCCCGGCTGCACGCGTCCGGACCTCGTGCCGCCCGGCACGCGCACGCTCAACATCATCGACATCGGCCGGCATCTGGTGCGCGACGATCTCGATCCGCCGCTCCGGGCGCTCGTTCATCTACAACCACAACCCGATCGTCGTGCATCCCGACCAGAACCGCATGCGCCAGGGGCTGAAGCGTGACGACATCTTCACCGTCGGCATCGACGTGACGATGACCGAGAGCATGGCGCACTGCGACATCGTGCTGCCGGCGGCGACGCATTTCGAATGCGACGACCTCTATGCCGCCTACGGCCATCACTGGCTGCAGCGCGCCGAGCCGGTCATCCGGCCGCAGGGCGAGGCGCTGCCGAACACCGAGATATTCCGCCGGCTCGCCGGGATCTTCGGCTTCGCCGATCCGTGTTTCGCGGCAAGCGACGAGGAACTCATGGACGAGGCCGTCGATCGCCGACGATGCGCGCCTGGGCGGGATGAGACCCAGCGCCATCCCGACCGATCGGGCAGTCGAGATGACGGCGCCCGACGGCCGCCCGTTCGTGCTCTACGACAACGTCCGGCCGGCCACGCCGTCGGGCAAAGTCGAGCTCGCCTCGGAAACGCTGGCCGGCCGCTGGGGCGCGGAGGCGCGCCTGCCGCGCTGGCGGCCGCTGCATTCGGCGTTCCCCCTCAACCTGATCACTCCCGCTTCCGACCGCCGCATCTCCTCCACGCTCGGCGGCCTCGCACGCCGCGCAGGGTTCGCCGCCGCTGGTCATGAACCCGGCCGATGCCAGAGCGCGGGGGCTTCGAGCACGGGCAGCAGGTTCGGGTGTGGAACGACCTCGGCGAGGTCGTCCTGCCGCTCGAAATTTCGGATGCCGTGTCGACAGGGCGTGATCGCTACGGAAAAGGGAGCGTGGCTCGCGACCAGCCCGACCGGCCAGACGGTGTCGGCCCTGGTCTCAGCCGACGACCGCGCCGATCTGGCCCAGGGCGCCTGCTTCAACGACGCCCGTGTCGAGGTCGAAGCCGCCGCTGCCCTTGAACATTGTTTCCTGCTTCCCTCGTCCCCGCGTACGCGGGATTGAGCCGAGGGCCCAGCCGGGCGGAACTCACGAGCTTGCGGTCAGCGTCGTCTGGGTCCTCGGGACAAGCCCGAGGAAGGCAAAATTGAGACGTGTAACCATGAAGCCGTTCGCCATCCTCGAAGCCCCGTCGGTGCTGGGCCTCTTCCCGAAAGGCGTCGAGCGGCTGCCCGATGCGCTGCTCGCCGCCGGGCTCGCCCGCCGCCTCGGGGCATCGCGGGCTGGACGCGTCGCGCCGCCGCCCTATGACCCGACGCGCGATCCCGAGACCCTGCTCCTCAACCCGCGCGGCATCGCCGACTATTCGCGATGCGCTCGCCGTGGCGGTGGGCGGCGTGCTCGGATGCCGGGCCATTCCCGGTGGTGCTCGGCGGCGACTGCTCGATCCTGCTCGGCTGCCTGCTCGCGCTCAGGCGCCGCGGCCGCTACGGGCTGCTCTTCCTCGACGGCCACGCCGACTTCTACCAGCCCGAAGCCGAACCGAACGGCGAGGCGGCGTCGATGGACCTGGCGCTGGCCACCGGGCGCGGTCCCGCGGTGGTGACGGAATCGAAGGCAGCCGGCCGCTGGTGCGCGATGAGGACGTCGTCGTGTTCGGCCGGCGCGACGCGGCCGAGGCGGAAGAGCACGGCAGCCGGCGCATCGAGGATACCGCGATCGAAGTGCTGGACCTCGGTAGCGTGCGCTCGCTCGGTGCTGGAGGCCGCCGCGGCGCGCGCCGTCGAGCGCCTGGCGAGGCCCTCGCTCGACGGCTTCTGGGTCGCATCTCGACGCCGACGTGCTCGACGATGCGATCATGCCGGCGGTCGACTACCGCATGCCCGATGGCCTGTCGTGGGAGGAACTCACGGCCGTCCTGCGCAGCCGGCACCGCCACGGGCCGCGCCGTCGGCATCGACATCACGATCTTCAATCCGGCGCTCGACCCGACGGAGCGATCGCCCGCGCCTTCGTGGACACCATTGCCGTAGCCCTCAGGCAGTAGTGCGCGGATGGTTGCGCAATGCCCCTCACCCTGCTCAAGCGGCTTTAGGGGAGGGGGTTGAGACCGTTAGTGGATCGCCGGATCGGCCCTGAGACGCCCGACGAGAAAATCGACGAGAGCCCGCACGCGCCCCGCCGCCCGCCGGCCCTCGAGGTGGACGACGTGGACCGGCACCGGCGGGAACTCGTATTCGGCGAGCACGATCTCGAGCGTGCCGGCGCGCAGCTCCGGGGCGATCTGATAGGACAGAACCCGCGCCAGGCCGCGGCCGGCGACTGCCGCGGCGATCGCCACCTCGGCGTTGTTGACGATGAGTTGCGACGCCGGCCGCACAATTTCTCTCCTGGCGCCGGAGGCGAACGGCCATTCCGGCGGCGCGGCGGTCTGCGAGAATGCGACGGTCTCGCGGCGGGCCAAGTCGGCGGGCGTGCGCGGTATCCCGTGCCGGGTCAGATAGTCCGGCGAAGCACACACGACGTTGCGGACCCCGCCCACCCGGATGGCGCTCAACGCGGAATCGGGAAGGTGGGCAATGCGCACCCCCACGTCCAGGCCTTCGTCCACGAGATCGACCACCCGGTCGAGCAACAGGGTGCGCGCGGTGACGTTCGGGTGGCGGGAAAGAAAGTCGAACACCACCGGCGCTACGTGACGCTTGCCGAACAGCACCGGCGCCGTGACGGCGACCGGCCCCCTGAGCTCGGCATGGGCTCCGGCGGCGGAGGCTTCCGCCTCGCCCACCTCGGACAGGATGCGGCGGCAATCGGCAAGGAAGCGGGTGCCGGCCTCGTTCAGCCGCACGATCCGGGTCGTGCGGTAGAGCAGGCGGGTTCCGATGCGGTCTTCGAGCGCGGCGACGGCGCGGGTCACGGCGGCCGGCGACAGCGCCAGGCGGCGGGCCGCCGCTGCGAAGCTTTGGGCCTCGGCGACGGCGATGAACGCCCGCATGGCACCGAAACGATCCATGCATTATTTCATTCTATGCAACAATCCATTGTCAAGTGCAGCCATTCTCCACTGTTCAAGGAAGTCACATGTTTTGGGCGGAACTCGAGAGGACATGCCCATGACTGCACCCGCCACATCCATCCGCCTCTACCGCCACCCGCCGCGTGAACATGCCGAGCCCTTTCCATGAAGGCGAGCGGCTGGTGCAGCAACGCGCCGGCGTGCGCGAGCGGATCGAGAAGATCGGGCGCATCGTCTTCCGCGATTTCATGCCCGACGAGCACCGGGAGTTCTTCGCAATGCTGCCCTACCTGCTGGCTCGGCAGCCTCGATGCCCGGGCGAGGCCGTGGGCTTCGGTGCTGGCTGGTCTTCCCGGATTCGTCTCCTCGCCGGACCCCCGCACGCTCCGCGTTAACGCGCGGCCCGCTTGCGGCGACCCGCTTGCGGGCAACCTTGCTGTGGGCGCCCCTGTGGGCCTGCTCGGCATCGAGCTTGCGACCCGCCGCCGCAATCGCATGAACGGAACCATTGTCGCAGCCTCCGACCACGGCTTCGCTGTTGAGGTCGGGCAGAGCTTCGGCAACTGCCCCAAATACATCCAGGCGCGCGAGCCGCTGGTCGGCGCGGGGACAGCGCGCCTGTTGCGCGAGGAAGAGGCGACGCTGTCGGAGGAAGCGGTGGCGTTGATCCGCGGCGCCGACACATTCTTCATTGCCTCTGCCGCACAAGGCGCGCGCGGCGGCGACAGGGTTTCGGGCGTCGATGTCTCCCATCGTGGCGGCAGGCCAGGGTTCGTGCGGGTGACCGAAGACAACGGCGGCACGGTTCTGACCTCGCCGGACTTCCTCGGCAATTTCTTCTTCAACACGCTCGGCAACCTGGCCCTCAATTCGCGCGCCGGCCTTCTCTTCATCGATTTTGCGTCGGGCGCAGTGCTGTCACTCACCGGCGAGGCCGATGTGATCTGGGAGGGCGCCGAGCTTAGAGCATTCGCGGGCGCACAGCGGCTGTTGCGATTTCGCGTACGCGAAGGGGTGGCGATCGCCGGCGCGCTGCCGCCGCGTTGGTCGGCCGCGGAAGCCGCGCCGCAACTTGCGGCGACTGGATCCTGGGCGTAGCCGCCCCATGCCAATTCTAGAAAATCGTCATGGCCGGGCCCAGACCCGGCCATCCTTTTCTGAGCGGCGGCTGCGTCGATTGCGTCGCGTGATTTTTGCGCTCCAGCCATCCTGCTTGCGGCAAAACTTGCGCTGATATATACTGATGATATATATCAAGTATGGAGACCAATATGCCTGATAGCGGTGTTGCCAAGATCTTCATGCACGGTCGCAGTCAAGCCGTGCGCCTGCCACTGGCTCGTCCGGCAATGCGTCCAGCCTGCCCAGCGGGACCGCGTGCGGGTGCCGCATAGCCCGGCGGACCTTCGCCAGGACCCGTTCATCTACCGCTAACGTGATGTTTTTCATTGAGATCTCCTGTTTCACACAGTATATGTGTCACTGTGTTGTATGGTCAACGCTTGTGACATAGCGTGATATGTATTTCTGATGTCTATCCTGTTGGAAGGCCCATGGTCACCGATATCGATGCCTGGTTCGTGCGAACTCGACCGCTTCGCCGGCGTTGCCTTCATGGAGGAGGGCCGGCGTCAGCCACCGATGCCGGAAGCGAAGGAAATAGAGCAGGCCGATCCAGTCAGGCGGCCGGCGAAAGCTTCCGCACCCTGATCTTGCCGCCCGTCCTCTGCATCCAGGGCGAGATCATAGTCCATCTGCAGACCAAGCCAGACCTCGGGGCTGCTGCCGAACGCCTTGGACAGGCGAATAGCCATTTCCGGGGATATGCCGGAATTGCCGTTGACCAGCTCGGACAAAGTCTTGCGCGTGACGCCAAGACCTTTGCCGCCGCCGTTACCGTGAGGCCCAACGCCTCGATGCACTCTTGCCGCACAATTTGCCGGGGTGCGGAGGGTTCTTCATCGCTGAACTCTCCCGAAATAGTCTCCAATCGACTGGCAAGATCGTGGCCGGCCAAGACCTGAGCGGCATGGCTGACCGAGTTGATAGCAGAGGATGGGTGCGCAGCCGGAGGCCTGCCCTGCGCATGCGGCGATGGCGCCAGGACCCGGCGGCATGCTTTCGTCGCGCCGCCCATGAACAACGTCCTGCTCTATCTCGCGACCGTGGCGATCTGGGGCTCGTCGTGGCTCGCCATCACCTGGCAGCTCGGCATGGTCGCGCCCGAGGATCTCGATCTTCTACCGGTTCGCGCTTGCGGCGGCGTTGCTCCTCGGCTGGTGCCTCGTGCGCCGCCTGCCGTTGCGCTTCTCGGCGCGCGAGCACCTGTTCATGGCGCTCCAGGGCGTGCTGCTGTTCTCGGTCAACTACATCATCTTCTATTTCGCGACCTTCTACCTGACGAGCGGCCTCGTCGCGGTGGCGTTCTCGACCATCGTCATCATGAACATCGTCTTCGGGGCGCTCCTCCTCGGCAGCCCCATCCGGCCGCGCGTCGCGACTTGGCGCGGTGCTTGGACTGGCCGGGCTGGCGCTGGTGTTCTGGCCCGACCTCGCGGCGTTCGATCCGGGCAGCGCGGCGCTTACCGGCCTGGCGCTGTCGCTCGTCGCTACCGCGTCGGCCTCGCTCGGCAACATGGCCTCGGCGCGCAACCAGCGCGCCGGCATTCCGGTCGTCCAGGGCAACGCCTTCAGCATGGCCTATGGCGCGGCCTTCACGCTCGCGGTGGCGCTCATCCGCGGCGTGCCGTTCGCCTTCGACTGGAGTCCCGCCTACGTGCTGTCGCTCCTCTATCTCGCGCTGTTCGCCTCGGTGTTCGGGTTCGGATGTTATCTGACGCTGCTCGGGCGGATCGGCGCCGACCGCGCCGCCTATGCGAGCGTGGTGTTCCCGGTGGTGGCGCTCGGCCTGTCGACCCTGTTCGAGGACTTCCAGTGGACTTCGCTCGCCTTCGCCGGCGTGGCACTGATCGTGCTCGGCAACGTCGTGGTGCTGGCGAGGTTCGGCGGCTTGCGCCCCGTCCCTCGCGGCAGCGGCGTGTGACTGGGGGGGGGGGGGGGCCGCCTACTGGTACTGGATATTCACAGCGAGCACCTGATCGCCGAAATGTCGGTCAACCCAACCCAGAAATGCTGCCAGCAGTTGCCAATCGTGATCAGGGCGAGTGAATTCACCTCCGCCGTGACGACTTCCGACAGACCGCGCTCGAGATTGACCCAGCCCTTATATTTGGTGTGTCTCCACTTCGCTGCATTCCGCCTTCTGGCCCGCGCCCGATAAAACGTTCCGGTGCCCTTCTTTCGGATCGCAGCCTCTTTCTTGACCATCGCGCCATAGAGTCGTTTCCGCTCGATTGGAATGATCTGCACCACCTTCATCTGTTTCTACCCTTCGCCTCAACGGCCCGCACGTAGGTCCGGCGGGGTTGGCCTAACCAAACTCAGATCTTCAGTTGGTTGTTGGTTTCAAGGTCTTGGATGACTTTGTCGAGCGCGCGGATAATGTGAAGTTGGTTTGCGCCAAAAGCGTCAGTATCCCGTAACGGCAACTTTCGCGGCAATGGACGCATCGGTGTAGCTACGCTTTATCTTCTTCCCCGTCGGATCAACAAAGTTAATCGGGTACCGAAACTCGCGAACCGGCCCCTTCCCACGTGGCGTTCGGGCCCCAGTTCTGGATGTTCGCGTTATAGCACTCGTTACCTACAGATGCTTTCAAGCTTCATTAGCAAATCAAGTCTCTTCTTCGCAGATTTTCATTGGCTGAGCTCCAGAAGATTTCAGCAGGTTAGAGCCGAGGCAGAACATCAAAACCGTGTCTGGCGCGATGCAGGGCCAAGTTCGCACAATGGTCACAGAGTAGGCCGCTCAGCCGATGCTGTCTGCCGGTGTTCGGAGCCCGAGCGCATTTGAGCTCAGGTGAGGGGAAAAAAGTACTTCACCCTCGTCAGTGAAACTCACGAGGCCGACGTCGAAACACCGCGTCCCAGAGCGAAGACAGCAGAAGACCATTGTGCACGTCGAGGCGCTGGGCGTCCGATTTCGCAATCGGACCAGGCGACGATATGAGACGCACGCAGCAGAGGCCGCGTCCGAAATACCGGTAAGCGGACAGCGGCCGTGCCAGTACTGCATGAGCGCAGTGCGGAAAATGTCCTGGCCGATGCGCTGCACGACCAGGCGCTCCACCTCCGTGGCGGGCGGCAGTTTGGCAACGGCCTTGCGGAACTGTTCCAGCGGTTCGTCGGGGAGGCTGACGCCGAGCCGGTACGCCCGCTCGATGCCGGCGTAGAGGCCCGCGAGCGAGGGAAATACGAAGGCCGCGACGCCCGGCGCGGCGGTCGCCGATGGAGTGCCGAGGCCCAATTCGGCGGCGACGCCAGGATGGGAGGGCGAGAGATACCAGGGACCCTGCGCCGGAGCGCCGGCCAGCCGAGATTTCGCCCCGGGCGGTCGTCGAGGCGTAGTGCAGCCAGGCGCCGTTCTCGCCTATCGGGACACGAAACCCGTTCTCGAAGGCCGCCTTCTGCGCCTCGGTGCGCACTACGAAGCTCTGGGCGGATTCTCCGGCTCTATCAAGATCAGTTCGCCGTTCGGAGGAGGCGGCTCCAGGCCGATCGATTTCAGCAGCCCCACGGCCTCATCGAGACGACCGGCGCGGACCTTCACGCCTTTCCGCCTGGTGATCTCGCTGCGCCAATCGGCGGATCGCTCTTCCCGCCACAGCCAATCGACCGTCGCGGCCAGCTCCAGCACGGTCACATTCGTGTCCGCGAACAGCCGGGCGAGCTCGCCCGCCCGCTCGCCGCGCGAGACCGCCGAAGGCCTCGTCTTTATCCGTCGCATTCGCCATAAGGTGAAGACGCTGTACATCGCGCCGTCGCTCTGACGACGACGATATGTCTCCGTCAACACGCCGAACGCCTTCGCGTCGGCGGTCCGTTGTCGAAATCCCGGGAGTAGGGCCCGTAGTGCTGGTACTCGTAGCCGAAGCCGCTGCTCAGCCCCAGCCGATCCAGCAGGTAGACCTTTCTGCCGCCGCCCGACTCGTCAGCGTGCCACCCGCAGCTGCCACCACGGCGGCGACGATATCCTCGCGCTCCATCACGCCGGCTCCCTTCTCGGCATCCTCGCCGCTCGCGATCGATTCGTTCTCGAAATAATAACGGGTAAACTGCTTCTTCGGCCCGAGCTCCGCCACCAGACGCGACATTTCCGTGATCTCCCGGGGGCCTTGGCGTCCAGGATGTGCAGCTTCTTGTGGGCCTTGTCGTCGTCGCCGCCGATCTGGGTATAGATGCTGACGGCGGCGCCTTCGTCCTTGATGACGGTTCCTTTGCGTGTCGAAATCCCGGTCGATGCGCCGCGCCGCCTGGCGTTGCCGGCCCTCGTCGTGGCCGAACGCGCGCAGATCGAGCGTCTTGTAGAGGCGTCGTTCTCGCAGCCGGGTCGCCAAGCCGGCGATCGCCAGGTCGGCCGCGTGTGCCATTCGCTCCATCGCCCCCATCACGACGACATCGTCGAGCGCCAGATAGTTGGCAAGCGTTGCGCCGTCGGCGGCGAAGAACCGCAGCAGCGGATGGCCCCCGTCGAGCCCCGTCTGCCCCGGCGCAGACGCCGGCTGCCCTGCGAGCTCCGCAACTGCCCGCAGCAGCTTGGCGATCATTTGCTCGATGCAACGGGTCGTCTTGTGGAAATAGACCTGCTCGTGCAGCGTATAACGGGCGAGCAGGAACTGCTCGGCGGCGGGCAGGGCCTTGGCATCGAGGCAGAAGGTCGGCACCCGCTCCGGGTCGCTTTCGGCGTCGGCGGCCTCGATCGCGATCTCGCGCACTCGGACGTGCTCCATGAGCCAGTCGAAATGGATAGCGCCGGCGCCTGTGCCGGTCATCAGACGGTCGCGCCGTAGATAATCGAGACGATCGGCATCGAACGAGCTGGAGACGACGGCGTGATAAATGTCCTGCGGTCCTCGGCTTCTATGAGCGCGGCGATTGCGTCGCAAAAACCGCCCTCCGCCCAGTGGCCGTCCAGCAAGGGGCGAATGAAACCGTTCTGGTTGCGGATGATTTCCGCAGTCCATTGATCGTGGGGTGGCCGAGACACTCGCGATTTCTGCACGCCCTCGAAAGTGTGGCTGATGGCCCGTCGCCGAGGTCGTGCAAGAGGGCGGCCATCACCGCCACCTCGGCCCGTCTCGGATCGAAGTCCTGGTCGATGCCGGATATCTCGCGCTTGATGATTTCGACCAGTTTTTGGGCGGTGTGGAAGACACCGATCGCATGGGCGAAGCGGCTGTGGGTGGCGCTCGGGAATACAAATTCTGATACGCCGAGCTGCTTTATCCGCCGCAGCCGTTGGAACTCGGGCGTGTCGATGTAGACGCCAGGCGAGCTCGTCGATTGAGTTGTCCTTGTCGAAGCGTTATCAGGCCATGAACCGGATCGCGCAGGCGCTGGGTGCGAGCGGGCATGTCGATATTCTGAAGCGCCGGTCTATGCCAGCTCCCCGCTTTCCAGCCGATCCCAGGCCTGGAGCACGAGGCGGGCGGTGCGGAATTCGCCGTAGCGGCGGATTTCGTTGGTCTTGAGCACGCGGAAGGTTTCGGAGGGATAGGTTGGTCCCATCACATCGGCTGGATCGAGGATGTAGCGCAGCTCGTCGCGGGTGAGGCCGTAGGCGCGGGCGTACCAGGCGTCCAGTTTCGCGCGAAGCTGGCTCGCGGCGATTTTCATCCCAGTTGAAGGGGAGGCCGTCGTAGCCAAGATCGCGCGCGAAAGAGCGAAGGTCATATGACGTGTAGGACAGCTCGAGAACCGATGCCGCAATCGATGCTCGCAGTTGGGCCGGTAGCGAGCTTTGCGAACAGATGGGCATCTGTTTCATTAAATAGTCTGAAACATGCAGGCCGTTGATCTTTTGGCGGAGAAGATAGTCAAAAACGAGAGAATCTGATCATTCCCAAGAATCGAAGCTTTCTCTTCTGGCGTGCCGGACGGAAAGCACAGTCGAACAGAGTAATCGGTACCCCACCTGGGAACTACACATCCTATTAGGGTTCGCTCGTTTGTAGCTGAGCTAACGTCTTTGTATGCGATTAGCCAATTGTGTTTCCAATCGCGTAGGCAAGCGCTCCTCTACAACAGAACGCGCAACTGCCCAGAAGAACACCGTGCGAAAGCCAGGGGTGTTGTGATCTGCCAGCGTTGTTGGCGGGAGTACTCTGTATCCCCGCACGTCTCCCCGTGCAGAATATGAAGCAGCTCGATGATCGTAAAAATGAAGGAGCTTCCCCTCGATTAATGGAATGACATCGCTCGCGATGCTGTTTGAGTATCGTATTAGGTATTTCGAGTCTTTGTTGACGTCGATGCATCGATAGAAATCGATCTTGCTTGGCAAAGCAGCTATTACCGGAAGATTCATATGTATGCGTGTTGCCAAGCGAGCATCTTCCGCGCTTCGGAAGACGGGCGCGGTCTTGGTGTTCGGGTTAATGCGGGCGATGTCGTCGGGCGAAGCGTGAAGCGGCGCTCGGGCTCGGCGAGCTGGCGGCATCGGTGAGGAAGAAGGCGAAATCGGCCTCCTTCACCTCGCGGCCGATCGTCAACAGACTGAATTTCATGCGGCTATGGACCGCGGGAAGATCCGCCCCGGTTTTCGAAGTCGATGAGCTGCGCGAGCCGCTTACCGTCGACCAGGGCGGCGAAGAACGGCGCCGTTGTTGCATCAGTCGCAATGCCGGTCGGCACGATGACGCCGGCACGCCCGCGTTGGATGACGAGGCTCGCGAACAGTTCGGCGAACAGCGCGTAGGTGTTGACGTCGCCGCGCCCGGTGAGCGGGAAGCGGCCGCCATCTTCGCCGTCAACGCGCGCGAAAACGATGATGCCTCGGCGGTGCGCTTGCCGTCTCGAACTCCTCATAGAGCGCGCGCTCGCGCGTGCCCGGCGCGGCGTCCTTCAGCTTCGCGATCAGCCGGCCCGCGCCGCCGCGTTCGGCGCCTCAGCGATTTCCGGCTCGCGCGCCGCGAAGAACTCCTGCTCTTGCAGCTTGATGCGCTCCCACGGCGGATTGCCGAGCACGACGTCGAAGCCGCCGGCCGCCATGATGTCGGGAAACTCCAGCGGCCAGTGGAAGGCGCGCGCCGTCGCCGGCGAGATCCTGCGCACGGCCGACCAGCGGGCCGTAACCGTCGCGCCGGCCAGCGCGTCCCAGACATGCGCGGTCGTCGGGATAGTCACCGTGTTGCGGTTCGCCGGCACGCCGCCGGTCTTCGCCGTCAGGAACGCCGCGACGTAGAGATCGGCGGCGATACGCCAGGCTCCACCGCCGCGGATCGGCGCGCGCGGCCTCGAATTTCCGGCGCTTCGCCGCGATCTTCTGCGGGCTGTCTTCGCGGAAGCGCCTTCGCCGTCGTCGCCGAGCGGCTTGTAGGCGGCTCAGCGCATGTCCGGGCTCCCGCACGATCCGAAGCCAAGAGCGAATCACCGCAGCGGATGTTGGCTTGGGAAGACCCGAGCGGCTTTCCCGGTCCCGTTCCGCGACCACGGCCACGGCCATCGGGTTGCGGTCGACGCCGTGGATGCAGGCGCGCGCCACGTCGCGCAGCGCGTGGCGGTAGTCGGCCGGCGCGGCGACGCCGCCGGCGCGGGCGCGCGCGAGCCGGGTGGCGATGCGGCGCGCGGCCGCGAGCAGGAAATGGCCGGAGCCGCAGGCCGGATCGAGACGGTGACGCGCGAGCAGCGCCGCCGCCGGGTCGTCGGCCTCGGCCTCGACGCGGTCGAGCACCGGATCGAGCGCGCAGTCGAGCAGCGCCTGCACCAGGCTGTCGGGCGTGTAGTAGCTGCCGGTGGTCTTGCGCGCGTGGCCCTTGGTCTCGCCGCCTTCGGCGAAGGCGAAGCCGCGGCCGTCGTCGGTGAGCTGCGGCGTGAGCTCCAGCAGGCTCTCGTAGACCGAGCCCAGCTCCTCGGTCTCCATGTCGCGCCAGTTCACCGGCACGAGCGCCGGATCGTCCTTGCAGCCAGGCGAGGCGGAAGATCGCCTCCATGAGGCTGCGGTTGGCGAGCCGCGCGGCGTCGAGGTCGGGCATGCGTTCCGGCGCGAACAGGCCGCCGAGCGCCGGGAGGCCGAGCCGCTTCTCGCCGCGCGCGAGCGCCGCGAAGGTGATGAGCAGGCCTTCCCAGCGGTCGTGGTGCCGGTCCCAGGCGGCGCGCCGCACGGCGCGGTCGCGCAAGGCGCCGACGCGAATAGCCCTCGGCGTAGAGCTTGCGCGCCGCGGCCGTGCGCGTCCGGCGGGTGCAGCAGGTTGCGGTCCTCGGCGGCGAGCAGGAAGATCAGCCGGTAGACGAGGCGCAGGAGCTGGCTGAAGAACTCGGGCAGCGGCAGCTCGCCGGATGCGCAGTTTCTCGCGCAGCGCGCTGTTCTCGGCATGCGACAGGAAGCCGTTGCCGAGGCTCAGCAGCGCGGCCTCGACGCCGTCGCGCAGGTGGTCGCGCGCGGCGACGCCCTCCTTCTGGCCGGCCTCGCGCCAGCGTTCGAGCGCGCAGTCGGTCGGCGGGGCGTCCGGCAGCGCCGAAGCGGCTGGCGTGGACCAGCAGCCAGAGCGCGGCGAAGTCGGCGAAGTCCTCGCCTTCGAAGATGCGGCGCAGGTCGGCCTCGATATAGGCGGGGCGCGTGAGGCTGGCGTTGTCGCGCACGAGGCGCAGGTGCGCGCCGTTGGCAGCGAGGCCCCAGAGCGCGCCGTCGCCGGCGTTGAGCCAGTCCTGCAGCGCGGAGGCGGCCGAGCGGCGGCGGCCGTCGTCGCGAGATGCGCGCTCGGGCGGTCGAGATCGTCGGCCGGCGGCACGACCACGACCGGCACGCGGCCGCCGAGCGCTTCGAGCGTCACGGCGAATTGCGCGCTCGCCGAGCGTGCGGGTGCCGACGCGGCGAATGTCGGCGAAGCCGAAGACGTCGCGCAGCAGCTTCTCGACGAAACGCGACTCGTGGCCGCGGCCGAAGGCGCTTCGCTCGCCGTCGAGCTCGGCAAACAGCGCCTGGCCGATGCGGAAGTAGCGCGCGATCTCGTCGCGCAGCGTCAGGCCCTTGGGGATGCCGTAGTCGGCCTCGGCTTGTGCGCCGGCCTCGTGCTGGGCGATGCGCGCCAGCATCGCCGGCGCGATCAGCGCGCCTTCGACCGTGATGGCGTCGAAGGCGAGCGCCGATGGACGGCGCGTGCGCGCGCCATCTCAGTGCCCCGCCGGACGAGAACGAAGAGGCCGATCACGTCGGCCGGCAGCACCGGCTCGACGGTGACGCGCGCACTGCCCGGCGGCGGCGGCGCGCACGCGGGCGTGGTCCTCGGCCAGCGCCTGCGCGCGCTCGCGCGCATAGGCGGCGATCGGACCGTCGAGCAGCGCCGGCATCCGCTCGATGCGCTTGGGCGAGCAGCCGCTGCCGCGCGACCTGCGCGAGATCGCCGCTCGCCGGCTGTCTCAAGCAGCGCCCGCGCCGCCTCGGCCGTCAGCAGACAGGCGATCGTCGCGCCTGCGATCCCAGGCGAGCGCCGCGGCTTCCTCCGCCAGCAGCATGCGCTCGCGGCGGCCGTGGACGGTCGAGCTTGAAGCGCAGCCGCAGCAGCGCGACCGTGGTCACGGTCTTGACCGCCGAGGTCGGCCACGCGCCGGCGCGGCCGAGCGACGGCACCGGACTGGAGCCGGATCGAGCGCGCCTTCGAGCAGCATCTCGGCGAGCGTCGCCGGCAGCGGATGGCTGCGCGCGACCATCTCGGCGCCGGCCGGCGGCGGCTCCTCGAAGGCGAGACGCACGCGTGCCTTCCAGACCGCGCGCGGCCAGCCGCTCCGCAACGGCGGCGGGCAGCGCGTCGAGATGTGCGCGCGCACGCCGCGCCTTCCCGGCTCGCAGCGGCGCATCGAAGCCGGCTCATCGCCCGCTCGACGAAGCGGCGGACCTGGTCCGGGCTGCCCAGCAGCTCGCGCCAGCGCTGCCACTCCGGGACGACTTCCTCGGGCTTGATCGCGTTCTGCGCGAAGCGCGCGCGCGAGCGGCGCTCGCCTTCCTCGGCGTCGCGCCAGCGCGTCTCCATCGCCTGCGCTATCGGCTGCGAAGCCGAAGTCGAAGGCTGAGCTGCCGCGCGCGGCCCTTGCGCAGCAGCACCGCGTTCATCAGCGCGCCGGTGACCGCGCCGCGCTCGTCCGGCAGCGGCACGGTGACGCCGGTCGCCTTGCGGATCGCCTCGGCCTTGCGCAGGATGACGTCGAGCACCGCGCCGTCGATCGCGCTGTCGGGCGAATAGAGCAGCACCGAGCGCACGAGCTTCGCCGGCTGGCCGAAGCGATCGACCCGGCCTTCGCGCTGCTGGTGGCGGGTCGGGTTCCACGACAGGTCGTAGTGGACGACCGTGTCGAACAGGCTCTGCAGGTTGATGCCTTCGGACAGGCAGTCGGTGGCGACCAGCAGGCGCTGCTCGGCATCGCCCATCGCCTCGACGCGCGCGCGCCGCTCCTCCGGCGTCAGCTCGCCGGTGACCGCCTCGATGCGGAGTTTCGGGAAACGCCTTGCGCAGGCCTGCGCCACATGCTCGGCCGTGGCGATGAAGCGGCAGAACACGACTGGGTTGGCGCCCTCGGCGATCAGCGGCTTGAGCAGCTTCACCACCGCATCGAGCTTCGGATCGGGCGCCTTCGGTCAGGCGCTCGGCCTGCGCGACGAGCGCCGGCGAGCGGGTCGCCTCCGCTCGAGGCCCGGAGCCGGCTCGACATCGACCGCATCGGCTTCGTCGGCATCCTCGTCGAAGACCTGTTCCTCGAGCCGGTCGGGATCGGCGGCAAGCCGGTTGCGCAGCGCGCTCGCCGCCGCGGCAGGCGACGAGCCGACGCAGCGCATCAGCGCCAGCGTGCCCCAGAACGCCAGCCGCCGGCGGCGCTGGTCGGGGCCGGCGCCCTCGACGACGCCGAGGCAGTAGTCGAGCACGGCATCGTGGAATGCACTGGTGGGCGTTGCTCGAGCTCGTAGGGCCGCTCGGCGGTCTCGTGGCGCGGGAAGACGCGCTCCTCGCCCCAGTCGCGGCTCGATGATGTCGATCGCCGGCGCTGCACGAAATGGCGGGCAAGCCGCACGCGGATTCCGCTCGCTCGTCGAGCGCGCCGCCGGCGAAGTCCTGGATCGAGCAGGCTGAGCAGCCGGTCGAACGCCGCCTCGTCGCCGCTGTGCGGCGTCGCGGTGAGCAGGATCAAGTGGCGCTCGGCGTCCTCGGCGAGGCGCTTGAGCAGCTCGAACCGCTGCTGCCGGCTCTGATGCGTGCCGACGCAGGCATGCGCCTCGTCCACCACGACCAGCGCCGGGCAGGCGCGCGCGAAGCTGTCGCGGCGCCGCTCGGCCTTGATGTAGTCGAGGCTGACAACGGTGTAGGGATGCGCGTCGAACAGCGTCTGCGACGGCGGGCAGGCCGCGCTCGAGCCGCGCGCCGAAGCCGCCGTGACAGCGACGGCATCGAGGTCGAACTTGGCCTTGAGCTCGTCCGTCCACTGCTCGACGAGGTGCGGCGGGCACAGGACCGCGAAGCGGTCGACCTCGCCGCGGTCGATCAGCTCGCGCAGGATGAGGCCGGCCTCGATGGTCTTGCCGATGCCGACGTCGTCGGCGATCAGCAGGCGCACGACGGGAAGGCGCAGCGCCATCAGCAGCGGCACGAGCTGGTAGGCGCGCGGCTCGAAGCCGAGCCGCGCCGCCGAGCGGAACGGGCCGGCGCCGCGCCGCAGCGAGAGCCGCAGCGCCTCGGACAGGAGCCGCGCGCCGTCCTGGGTCGCGATTTCGTCCGACTGTCGGCAGCGCGAACCGCGCCGGCCGCACCGGCTCGCGTTCGAGCGCCGGATGGATGACCTGCACGTCGGCCTCGGCGCCCGACAGCGGCCGCAGGCAAAGCGTCTCGTCGTCGGGCGACGGCAGGGCCACCCATTCCCGCCCGCGCGCGAAGACGAGATCGCCCGGGCGCAAACATCGCGGTCATGCGGTCGCTCCAAGCAGTTCGAGCGAGCTCGGGCGGCGGCTGCTTCGCCGGGCGTCTCGGGCAGACGAACGACGGCGAAGCCGAGCGCCTCGGCGCTCGCGCGCGTCTCGGCGTCGACCGATCCGATCGCGGCCGCGGCCAGATGCGCGCGCCAGGCGAGCGGCAAGCGCCATGCCATCGACGGTCGAGCGGCGTCGCATCGGGCGCAGGCAGGCCCCAGCTGCGCCAGCGCCGCGTGCCAGTCGCCGTCATGCGGCTCATGCTTGCGCAGGCTGCGCGATCGGCTGACCTCGCTGCGCGCCAGGCGCAACAGGAGCATCGACTTGCGCGTCGCGATCCGTGCGGTCGATCAGCTCGTGATCGGGCTGGTTGTAGTACGACAGCAGGCAGCGGTAGCAGCCCTCGACGCAGCTGGCGTCCGGCTCGTCGGTCGAGGAGTCCGGGTCTGCCGGCCGCGATCGCGGCATCGATGTTCGTCGAAGTGCATGAGCTCCAGCGCCTCGCGCGCGACCTGCGACGAGTGCCTCGGCTCGCTCGTCAGCCGGCCAAGCACGCCGGCGCCGCCCTCGGTCGCCTCGAAAGCAGGATGGCGCGCCGGCTGTCGCGCGCGGCACAGGCTCGGTCGACATCTCGCCTTCCTCGAGCTGGAAGACGACCTCGAGCCCGCGCGCAAGCGCGTGCTGCAGGGTGGCCATGCGCAGTTTCGGACGAGCCGGCTCGCCGGCAGATCGAAGCAGCAGCGCGTTCTTGTTGTCCTGGACGATCGGCACGACGCGCTGGCTGTGCGGGCCGTGCCGGGCGTCGTCGTCGTCGCCCTTCGTTCTGGCTTCCGGTCCAGCGCCCGGTGGCGGGGTCGATGCCGAAGCCGAAGATGCTCTTCTCCTTGCGCCGTCGCAGGCCCTTGTTGAGGCGGCTGATCGTCGCGCCCTGGCGCGTAGTCGAGCGACAGAATCGGCCCGTCGTCGTCGCTCGCCACCGCCGTCGTGACATCGAGGCTGCCGTCGCGCCGCGGCCAGGCGAACACGGTCTGGATCTCGAAGCCCTGCCGCTGCCGATCCTCGTCGTTGGCCGTGATGCGCTCGGCCGGCTGCGTCTCGACATTGTCGATGCGCAGGACGTTGCGGATCGGATGGACGCCGCCCATCCGAGCGTCGGCAGGCATGGCAGCGTTCCGGTTCGTCGTGCTGATGCGCGGCGCCGCACTCGTCGCAGACGATAGAGGACGTCGGTCGCAAGGCGGCCGCCGTCTTCGGCGCGGATGCCCGGGCGGCAGCTTCGCCTTGTAGACCCGGTAGGCGCGGCCCTCGTGATAGATCAGGCTGCGCGGCCCGAACTCGGCGATGGCGAGGAAGCGCGCGCGCTGCAGGATAGGCGGCCTTCGGACCGCCGCCGCTCGCGGCCGGCACATAGGCGTAGAGCGGCAGCCGCGGGAAGTTGTAGCCCGGCAGGAAGCCTTCGGTCGCGAGGTAGCGGTAGGTGTAGAAGTCCGAGCCGCCCGTCGCCGCGCCTCGCTCAAGAAGCGCGATCTGCTCGTTGGCTTGCGCCTGCTGGATCTTCGCCTCCTTGCGCTCGGCGGCCGGAAGTCCGTGCATCTCCGAGCGCCGGTTGGCCTCCATCAGCTGCGCGCGCGCGCTCTCGTAGAGCTGCCGCCAGCGATCGAACGCCTCCGAGAAACGTCCGAGGCGCCGCTCGCGCGATGCCGTCGGCGAACGCCTGGCGATCGCCGCCCAGGGCGCCGCCGTCGGCGGTGAGCTCGGCATCGATGCTGTCGAGGATACGCCGCATCGACTGCGCCGATCGCGCGGTCAGATCTCGGGTCGGCAAATGCGTCGGCGATGTCCTGCTGGACCGGGCAGCGCGGTTCGTGTCAGATCGAGGACATGCGGAATATCGGCCTCGAGCAGCTCGTGCCGGACTTCGGCCAGCCACACGGCGTGAAGATGCGCCTCGACCAGGTCGCGGTTCGCGAGGTCGAGCGCGGGCGGCCGCACGATGCCGCTCACCATCTCGCCGCGGCTGCGCGAAGTAGTACTGGTCGTGCGGGCTCTGCGCGGCGCAGTAGGTCACCACCAGCGCCGCCTGGCCCGAGCGTCCGGCGCGCCCGGAGCGCTGCGCGTAGTTGGCCGGCGTCGGCGGCACGTTGCGCAGGTAGACGGCGTTGAGCGCCGAGATGTCGACGCCGAGCTCCATGGTCGGCGAGCAGAACAGCGCCGGCAGGAAGACGTTGGGCTCGCCCGCGTGGCGCAGCTCTTCCTTCTTGCTCGGCAAGCTTCTCGCGGTCCTCTTCGCCCCAGCGGAAGCGCCATTCCCGCCATTCCCGCCGCTCCTGATCGACCTGGGCGGTGTGCTCGCGGCCTTCGAGCCCGAACAATGCCTCGCCTCCGCCTCGCCAGCGCGTCGGCGAGCGTGCGATAGAGAGCTCGACGAAATAGGGGTTCGCCGGCTTGCCGTCGGCGCGGCCTGTCCGCTAGCGACGAGGCGCACCGCGTTCGCCGCAAGCCGCCAGCCGTCGACGTCGAAGCGGGGTCGCCACTTGCCGAACCAGCTGGTACTCCGCGGCCGCCTCGAGCAGGCTGCGATGACCTCGAGATAGGTCTGCGCTCAGCCGCTTGCCCCAGATGCGGCGCGTATCAAGCGTCGCGCGCCAGCAGGCTGCGCGGGCCGCCGCGCACGATCAGCGGCTCGCCGCGCAGGCCGGCGTCGGCGCGCTTCGGAGCGTCGATGATGAGCGCCGCCGCGACGCGCGGGTTCTCCTGTTGCGAGATCGACCACGGCTCGCGCAGGCTCTGGCGCGATCGCATTGCCGATCGCTTCGACGTTCGCGGGTCGAGCGCGTCGGTCGTGATCGCCAGCCCCTGGCGCAGGTGATCCAGCAGAGACCCGGAACGCCTTGCGGCGCGTTTCGGCGCTGCGGCTGGCGCAGCTCGGGCGGCGCATTCGCAAACGCATCGTCGTCCGCCGCAAGCTCGTCGAGCGAGACGTAGTCGGCGCGGACCAGACCCAGCTCCTCCAGGTTGGGATTGGTGAACCGCCAGCCGCGGCGCTGGTCGACCCAGACGCGATGCGCCAGCACGCGGGCCAGCGTGCGCTCGGCCTCCACCTGAGCCGACGCCCTTGCATCTCGGGATCGAGCATCCACTCCTGCCGCCGCTCGCGGTTGGCCGCCGTGAAGCCCAAGCGCTGCCTGCACGCGACGCCCGAACTCGTCCTCGCGAGAGCCCGTCTGGCCCCGCCGCGCGCACCGCCGCGAGGGTCGCCGCGCGCAGCAGGGCGACGAACAGGAAATCGTTGAAATGGCCGGCCTGGAGCGCGGCGTCCTGCCGGTTGTCGGTGAAGCCGAGCAGCTTGCGCTTGTCGGGCGGCAATGCGCTGCCGCTGGCGTTCATCCAGCGCAGCGCGCTCGACACCAGCAGGGTCGTCGCCGAGCTGCGGCCCTCGGCCGACAGGCTCGCCAGCTTGTTGATCTCGCGCGCCTGCACCGCCGGCTGATCGCCGCAGGCCGGGCAGAAGCGGAACTTGCCCGGCAGGAACCAGGCGCGCGTCCGGTCGTGCCCGACGGTGCCGGTCGCATCGACGGTCAGCTCCTGGGCCGCGTATGGACGCGATTGCTGCGCAGCCGTGCGAGCCGTCGCGGCCCGGTCTCGATCCAGTCCTCGGGATAGTCTTCGGGCTCGCCAGTGAACGAGTAATCGTCGTCGTTCTCCGGCTCCGGCATCAGATACCCGGCCTCTTCAGTCGCGTCGGGATCGTCGAGCGGCGTCTCGTCGATGTCGCGCGGCAGGACGCGCTTGATCGCCACTCTCTCCTCAACGAGAACGACCGGGTGATGCTCCTGCCCGCAGTTGCGGCAGAAGAAGGTCGCGTAGAGCCGGGCTTCCGGATCGTCGGGATCGAAGCGCTGGCCGTCGAGCGTCACGCGTCGCTGGCGGTGCTCGAACGCAGCGTCGCATAGACGTGGCCGGCGCCGGAAATGAACCGGTGCAGCTTGAACGCGATGAAAGCCCGGTCGCCGGTGCCGCCGCGCTCGTTCGCCGGCCGGCTCATGAGAATGAGGATGGCCTGCAGCTGCGCGCGGCAGCGCGCCTCATCGCGGCCGGTCTGCTCGGCGAGGCGCTTGGCAGCCTCCGCGATCGTGATGGGCGGGCGCCGCGACAGCCGCTGCCCGTCGTCGAGCCCGATCTCGAGCTCGATCCAGACCGCGAGCGGATGCGCCGCGCAGCGCGTCGTCGTCGAGCGCGTCCGGGAGCTCGGCGTCGATCGCCGCCGCGAGCGCGTCGCCAAGCGTTGCGCGAGCTTGAGCGCCGGGTCGGTGGCGCGCTCAAGGCTCTCGTCGATCACGGCATCGGGCGGAATCGCTGTTCCGAACAGCCGCGACGCCACCGCGGCGACCGCCGCGGCGCGCTCGGTCTCGCTGCCCTCGCTCGCCATCGTGGCCGAGGTGCCGATGCAGACGGCTGCGTGATCAGGGCAGAGCCGGTCGCGCACCCGGCGCACGAGCATCGCGACGTCGGCGCCCTGGCGGCCGCGGTAGGTGTGCAGCTCGTCGAGCACGATGAAGTCGAGGCCCTGCGGCGTTGGCGATCACCGCGCGGTCGAGCGTCGCTCTGCCGCGTCATCAGCAGCTCGAGCATCATGAAGTTGGTGAGCAGGATGTCGGGCTTGGCCTCGCGGATGCGCTCGCGCTCCTCCTGGCTTTCCTGGCCCGGTGTAGCGGGCGAAGGTCGGCCGCAGCCGGTCCGGCAACCCCGATTGATCGATGAACTTGTCGAGCTCCTTGAGCTGGCTGTTCGCCAGCGCGTTCATCGGGTAGACGACGATCGCGCGCGTGCGCGGCGGCTTCGCCGGCGGCGCGGGCCCGGATCGCCGCGTCGATGATCGGGATGAAGAAGCACAGCGACTTGCCCGAGCCGGTGCCGGTCGTGACGACGAAGCTCTGCCGCGCAGCCGCCTTGGCGACCGCCTGCGCCTGATGCCGATAAAGCGACATCGGCTTGCCGTCGACCCGGAAGACCGTCGCCGTGTCCGCGTGCAGCGTGCCGTCCGCTGACCAGTCTGTCGATCGATGCGCCATGCTCGAAATGCGGATTGATGGTGATGAGCGGCTCGGGCCAGAATCGATCGCTGGCATAGATCGCTTCGACCTGGGCGCGGATGTCCGGCGCCCGAATTTGAGTGAACGAGCGCGCGAAGCGCTCGTAGTCGGCTATCAGTGCCTGGTCGAGGTCGAAGACGTTCAACGGGCTCTCCCCCTCTACCGACAGTAGTGCCCGCGGCGGCCATGGCGGAACCTGGTTCCATGGCTGCCCCGGGAGACCTTAAGGTTTCATCGTGGAACGGACAATGACGGTGAGGTCAGTGAAGGAACTGGGATGCAAACTGAGGTGTTCGGAATAGATTTCTCCGGCGATGCGAACAAGTGGAAACCGTCATGCACGAATTCGAACGTCTGGGTAGCACGTGGCGCCTTGCGGGACGGAGAGCTTCACGTTGCAAACTTGGTGCGTATACAGGACCTCCCCGGGCCTGAGGAGCCGTTTCTGCGATTGTCGCGGCTCCTGAGCACAAACGCTCGGCGTATGCAGCCATCGATGCGCCGTTCTCCGTTCCACATGCGAGGTCATCTGATGCGCAAGCGCTCTGGCAGCGGGTAACGCGCTTCCCAAAGGAAGGCCGGCCATTCGGGTGCGGTAAGACGCTCATCGAGACCCTCATGCCCGAGCATCTACCACGCGGTCGAAAGGAGATGCGTGAAACCGAGTCCTCATGGAAGGGCAGAGGCGTCAACGTGCGTTCCACCCTGTGGTGCGGGCCGAGAGGAGGAGCTCCATTCGCCGTTGCCTGCATGACGCTGCTTGCCGGTCATAAGGGTCCTGTGTGGCCGTTTCGCACGAACGGCGAGACAGGTTGTGTGCTCGCCGAAGCCTTTCCCGCCGCCCAGCTCTGCCACTGGCAACTGCCGCATACCGGCTATGGCAGACAGGTTGCCAAATCAGTCCGTGAACGGATCATTACATGGCTTGAGCGAGAGCGCGGCCTCAGGATCGAACTCTCATGAGCGCGGGCAGTGCCTGATTCTGCCGATGCGCTCGATGCGGTCATCTGTGCCTATGCCGCTGCTGCGGTCGCAAACGGAAAGCCGGAGATCACGCCGGGGGACAGGTCAGTCACCGAGGGGCTGATCGCCATCCATCATTGAAGAGGACAATGCGAATTGCGAAAGAAGCGCCCAAATCCGACACGAAGCAGAGAACTCAAGGTTGAACGCATGGAGCTCCGGCTCAGGCCCTCGGCCAGGCGGATCATCGAGCGCGCCATGTCGGTGTCCGGCATGGGGGCGCCGACCTGGCTCTACGAGGGGGCCGTAGCGTCCTGGCGGAGCACGATCGCATGGTGCTCGTCGGCGCGGACCGCGAGGCCTTCCTCGACGCGGTGCGAAACCCGCCCACGCCGGCAAGAAAACTCGTCGCGGCGCTCAAACGCCACCGTAATCTCCTCGGCTGAAGCTGCGCCTTGTTCCTGCGCCACTTTCTTCTTGCCTTTAGTGTTCATCTGTGCTACACGGAAAGAACAAAAAGGGAACCATAATGATGGCGAAAATGTGGTCTTGACAACTATCGGTTGCAAAAGCGCCATCTGCTCGCCTATTTTTGCCTAATTTAGGCGAATTTTACACGCGGTGATTGCATCGCATTGCATCTGCCATCCTGATCCACGCCACCGAAAGAAGCGGCGTTCGGCATGGGTGCAATGCGCGAGAGGGGCTTTCCGCCGCGACAGCGCAACCCAACATCAACGGCGACCAAGGGCCTCGCGTGCCGCTGTGTACACGTCCCTTCCATCTGTCCTAGATAGACGCCGATGACTCCGCGGCCGCTCTCCCCGCATCTGCCGATCTACCGGCCCATGCTCACCATGGTGATGTCGATCGTCCATCGCATCACCGGGGCGGCGCTCTATTTCGGAACGATCCTGCTCGTCGCCTGGCTCAGCCGCCGCCGCGGCGGGGCCCGAAAGCTTCGCCGTCGCCCGCAACATCGCCGCCTCGCTTCCGGGCAAAGCTGATTCTCCTCGGCTATACCTGGGCGCTCGTGCACCACGCGCTCGGCGGCCTACGGCATCTCGTCTGGGACACCGGCCGCGGCTTCGACCTCCCAACCGTGGAACGAATGGCGCAGCTCAATCTCGCCGGCTCGATCGTCATCACCATCCTGATCTGGCTCGTCGCATGGCTCTGAGAACGCCGCTCGCCCGGGTGCGCGGGCTCGGATCGGCGCGCGCCGGAACGGAACACTGGTGGCGCCAGCGCCTCACCGCAATCGCCAACCTGCCGCTGGTGCATCTTTCTCATCTGGCTCGCCGTGGCGCTCGTCGGCGGCAGCCATGCGGAGGTCGTGGCCGCGCTCGGACATCCGCTCGTGGCCGGCGGACTCGTGCTGGCGCTCACCAGCATCGCCATCCACATGCGGCTCGGCATGCAGGTGATCATCGAGGATTACGCCGTCGCCACGGGGGTCAAGACGGGTCTCGTCATCGCCAACATCTTCTTCGCCGCGGCCATCTGGATCATCGGCGTGCTGGCCGTGCTGCGCCTCCAGTTCGGAGCCTGACCGCGGATGGCCAAAGACGAGCGATCGGGCGGCGCGGCGTTTTCGATCGGCAACCGCGCCTACCCGATCGTCGACCACACTTACGACGTCGTGGTCGTGGGCGCCGGCGGCGCGGGCCTCCGGGCGGCGCTCGGCGCGGCGCAGGCCGGGCCTGAAGACCGCCTGCATCACCAAGGTGTTTCCGACGCGCTCGCACACGGTGTCGGCGCAGGGCGGCATCGCCGCCGCACTCGGCAACATGGGTCCGGACGACTGGCGCTGGCACATGTACGACACGGTCAAGGGCGCCGACTGGCTGGGCGACCAGGACGCGATCGAATACCTGTGCCGCAACGCCGCCGAGGCGGTCTACGAGCTCGAGCATTTCGGCATGCCGTTCTCGCGCACCGAAGACGGCCGCATCTACCAGCGGCCGTTCGGCGGCATGACGACCAAGTTCGGCGAAGGCCCGGCGGCGCACCGCACCTGTGCGGCGGCCGACCGCACCGGGCACGCGATGCTGCACACGCTCTACGGCCAGTCGCTCAAGCATCGCGACCCAGTTCTTCATCGAATATTTCGCCCTCGACCTGATCATGGAGGATGGCGCCTGCCGCGGGCGTGATGGCGCTCGCCATGGAGACGGGAACCATCCACCGGTTCCGCGCCCACAAGACCATCCTCGCCACCGGCGGCTATGGCCGGGCCTATTTCATCTGCACCTCGGCCCACACCTGCACCGGCGACGGCAACGCCATGGTGCTGCGGGCCGGCCTGCCGCTCCAGGACATGGAGTTCGTGCAGTTCCACCCGACCGGCATCTATGGCGTCGGCGTGCTGATCTCGGAAGGGGTGCGCGGCGAAGGGCGGCTATCTCATGAACTCGGCGGGCGAGCGCTTCATGGAACGCTACGCGCCGCACGCCAAGGACCTCGCCTCGCGCGACGTCGTCTCGCGGTCGATCGACGATGGAGATCCGCGAGGGGCGCGGCGTCGGGGCCGGCGAAGGATCACGTTCATCTCCATCTCGAGCATCTCGATCCCGAGGTCGTGCACGAGCGGCTGCCCGGCATCTCCGAAAGCGCGAAGATCTTCGCCGGCGTCGACGTCGGCAAGGAGCCCATCCCGGTCGTGCCGACGGTGCACTACAACATGGGCGGCATCCCCACCAACTATCACGGCGAGGTGCTGGCGGGCGATCCGAAAGATCCGGAAAAGACCGTGCCGGGGCTGCTGGCGATCGGCGAAGCGGCCTCGGTGTCCGTACACGGAGCAAATCGCCTCGGCTCCAACTCGCTCATCGACCTCCTGGTGTTCGGCCGCGCCGCCGGGCTCAAGTGCGCCGAGACCGTCGCGCCGGCGCCGCCCACGGCGATCTGCCGCGCGATGCCGGCGAGGCGGCGATCGCCCGCTTCGACCGCTTCCGCCATGCCGGCGGGCTCTGCGCCCACGGCGGAACTGCGCCTGCAGGATGCAGAGGGCCATGCAGGACAATTGCGCGGTGTTCCGCACCGGCGAGGTGCTGGCCGAAGGCGAGCGCAAGATCGCCGAGGTATGGCGCGGCGACTTCCGACATCCGCGTCACCGACCGCTCGCTGGTCTGGAACTCCGACCTGATCGAGACCCTCGAATACGACAACCTCATCGCCCAGGCGGCGGTGACGGTGGCGGGCGCGCTGGCGCGCCAGGAAAGCCGCGGCGCGCATGCGCGCGAGGACTTCCCGAAGCGCGACGATCGAGAACTGGATGAAGCACACGCTCGCCTGGGCGGACTGCGACGGCGTGCTCGACGGTCCGGATCGGCTACCGCCCGGTCCATGCCTTCACGCTGTCGAACGAGATCGAATACATCAAGCCGAAGCCGCGGGTGTACTGATGGTGCAGCTCACGCTCCCGCGAAACTCGAAGGTGGCGACCGGCAAGACCTGGCCGGCGCCCGACGGCGCAACCGACCTCGCCGAGTTCCGCGTCTACCGCTGGGATCCGGATACCGGCGAGAATCCGCGGCTCGACACCTATCGCATCGACCGGCGGGCGTGCGGGCCGATGGTTCTCGACGCGCTCATCAAGATCAAGAACGAGCAGGATCCGACGCTGACCTTCCGCCGCTCGTGCCGCGAAGGCGTATGCGGCTCGTGCGCCATGAACATCGACGGCACCAACACGCTCGCCTGCACCAAGCCCATCGCCGAGGTCGCGCGGACCCGTGCGCATCTATCCGCTGCCGCACCTCGAGGTGGTCAAGGACCTGGTGCGCCGATCTCACCCACTTCTATGCCCAGCATCAGGCGATCGAGCCGTGGCTCAAGACCGCGAGTCCCGGAGCCGCAGACGGAATGGCGCCAAAGTCCACGACGACCGGGTGAAGCTCGACGGGCTCTACGAATGCATCCTGTGCGCCTGCTGCTCGACGTCGTGCCCGTCCTACTGGTGGAACGGCGACCGCTATCTGGGCCCGGCGGCGCTGCTCCAGGCCTACCGCTGGCTGATCGACAGCCGCGATGAATGCGACGGGCGAACGGCTCGACGACCTCGAAGATCCGTTCCGCCTCTATCGCTGCCACACCATCATGAACTGCGCCAAGGCCTGCCCGAAGGGCCTCAATCCCGCCAAGGCGATCGCCGAAATCAAGAAAATGATGATCGAACGGAGGACTCTAGGGAATGCTGGATCATGTCGGACTGCCGGTGAGCGATCTCGAGCAATCGAAGGACTTCTACGGGCGGGCGCTGGAGCCGCTGGGCATCGGCCTCATCATGGAAGTGACGGCCGAGCAAACAGGGGACGAGGCGGCGGCCGGCTTCGGCGCCAGGCAAAAGCCGTTCTTCTGGATCGGCGTCAGCAAGCGCAAGGCCGAGCACGTGCACGTCGCCTTCGCTGCCGACAGCCGGGCCATCGTCGATCGAGTTCCATGCCGCCGGGCTCGCCGCCGGCGGCAAGGACAACGGCGCGCCCGGCCTCAGGCCGCACTATCACAAGGACTACTACGGCGCCTTCGTGCTCGATCCCGACGGCCACAACATCGAGGCGGTGTGCCATCATGCCGCTTAGTCCTTGCTCATTAGCAGCGTCATCCCCTCGTAAGAGGGGATCCAATGAAGCGGCGCAACAGCGGTCAGACTCGACCATTGGGTCCCCGCTTTCGCGGGGATGACGACCGTTGGTTGGGTACGTCATGAAACAGCGGTCGCCCGACAGAGAGCCGTGGATGACGGCGCCCGAGCTGGGGCGCTCGTACCGGCCGGGCCTCGGCGTCAATCTGCTCGTGAAAGACGTCGCCAAGGCAGTGAAGTTCGCCGAAGACGTGCTGTGGGCGACGGTCGTCTACTGGGACGAAGATTTCGCGGCGGTCAGGGCCTGCGGCAGTGAGTGGATGCTCCACGCCGATCACACCTACGACGGCAATCCGCTGTCCGGCATCGTCAAAGGGTGCGGAGGCGCAGGGGCGCGGGCATCGAGCTCAGGCTCTATGGACTCGATCCCGACCAGGCGGAAGCGCGGGCACGGGCGGGCGGCTACACGGTGCTGGCGGGCGCCATGGACAAGCCGCACGGACTGCGCGAATGCATCCTCATCGACGACGACGGATACGTGTGGATACCGGGCACCGGCATTGCCTGATATTGTAGCAACCCCTTGAATGCGAGTGAGTGGCCAACCATGGTCAGGAACATCGGTCATTTCATCGGCGGCAAGCGGGTCCAGGGCGGCAAGCGGCCGCTTCGGCGACGTCTTCAATCCCAACACCGGCGAGGTGCAGGCGAAGGTCGCGCTCGCCTCGGCAAGCGAAGTCGGGGAGGCGGTCGCCAATGCCAAGGCCGCCCAGATCGGGTGGGCGGCGAAGAACCCGCAGGCGCGCGCCCGGGTGATGATGAAGTTTCTCGAGCTCGCCAACGCCAACCGCGAAGAGCTGGCCGGGCTCATCTCGATGGAGCACGGCAAGACCATTCCGGACGCGCTCGGCGACCTGCAGCGCGGCCTCGAAGTGGCGGAGTTCGCATGCGGCATACCCGCACCTCCTGAAGGGCGAGTTCACCGAAGGCGCAGGTCCCGGCATCGATACCTACTCCATGCGCCAGCCGGTGGGCGTGGCGGCAGGCATTACGCCGTTCAACTTCCCCGCCATGATTCCGCTGTGGAAGGCGGCGCCGGCGATCGCCTGCGGCAATGCTTTCATCCTCAAGCCTTCCGAGCGCGACCCGTCCTGTCCGATGCGGCTCGCCGAGCTGTTCATCGAGGCGGGGCTGCCGCCGGGCGTGCTCAACGTGATCAACGGCGACAAGGAAGCGGTCGACGCCATCCTCGATCATCCCGACATCGCGGCAGTGGGGTTCGTCGGCTCGACGCCGATCGCCGAATACGTCTACGGCCGCGGAACCGCGCACGGCAAGCGCGTGCAGACCTTCGGCGGCGCCAAGAACCACATGATCGTCATGCCCGATGCCGACATGGACCAGGCCGTCGATGCCCTGATCGGCGCCGGCTACGGCTCCGCCGGCGAGCGCTGCATGGCGATCTCGGTCGCGGTGCCGGTCGGCAAGGCAACCGCCGATGCGATGATCGAAAAGCTCGTGCCGCGGGTGGAGAAGCTCAAGGTCGGATTGTCGAGCGACCGCGAGGCGGACTACGGCCCGCTGGTCACGCGGGCGCACCTCGACAAGGTGAAGAGCTATGTGGAGCTCGGTCTGAAGGAGGGCGCCAAGCTCAAGGTCGACGGACGCGGTTTCCGCATGCAGGGCTACGAGGGCGGCTATTTTCTCGGCGGCTGCCTGTTCGACGAGGTCAAGCCCGACATGCGCATCTACAAGGAAGAGATCTTCGGCCCCGTTCTATCGGTGGTCAGGGCCGAGACCTACGAGGAGGCGGTCGAGCTGCCCAACCGCCACGAGTTCGGCAACGGCGTGGCCATCTTCACCCGCGACGGCGATGCGGCGCGCGACTTCGCATCCAAGGTCCAGGTCGGCATGGTCGGCATCAACGTGCCGATCCCGGTGCCGGTCGCCTATCACACGTTCGGCGGCTGGAAGCGCTCGGCATTCGGCGATCTCAATCAGCACGGCCCCGATTCGATCCGCTTCTACACCAGGACCAAGACCATCACCTCGAGATGGCCCTCCGGCATCAAGGATGGAGCGCAGTTCGTCCTGCCGACCATGCGCTAGTTTCGTGGGCGCCTGCCTTATCGTCATCCCCGCGAAAGCGGGGACCCCAATCGTGAGTCTCAGCTCGTTTCGAAGAGCAAAAATAGTACGGCCGCAATGAAGCTCTTGCACGGGTGACGATGTATTGCGCCGCTTCATTGGATCCCCGCTTGGCGCGGGGATGACGGTTGCTGGCTGGAAATCGCATAGCCTCTTCATGCAGTAGAGGTTGCCAAGCGGGACCCCAGCCTTCGCTTGGGTGACGGTGCGGTAATGCGCAAACCGCGTTAGCCGTCGGTTAGCCAATGCAGCGCATACTCGGCCGACAGCGAGGCGGACGGCGGGTTGGATATCAGGGTGCGATCAACGATGCCTTGGGCAGTGTCCGTCAGGCGCTCCCCGTGGCGATCGTCTTTCTCGTGGCCTTCGTCATGCGCTGGCCGGTCACCGCGCGGCGTTCCATCCATCTTACCGTGCCGGTCGACCGCGCCTTCGGAAGCGTCGATTTCCAGTCGCCTGAACAGGTCTGGCACCGGCCGCCGAACCGGCTTTGCCTGCACGACGCATCGCAGCGGATATTCAAGGCTGTTTACGCCTCCGGACCCGCCGGCGGAGCGCCGCACGAAGCGTACTGGAGGATCGTCGAGCGTGAGCCCGCTGCGCGCCTGGTGATCGACCGGCACGGCATCGAGGCCAATCGCAGCAACAGCGAGCTGATGCGCATCGTCATCAGCACGACACCCGAGAAGAACGGCGCGCGCCTTGCCATGGAGTACCACTGGGGGCCCCGGCCGCTCCTGGCGCAGCTGCTCGCCAGACTCGATCTCGGCCAGACGCTCAAGCGCATCAAGGCGCAAATGGAAGGCCGCGAGGCATCGGCCGCCGCGGCGGATGGCGCTTCGGTGCTGGTCGGGCTGGCGACGGCCGCCCTGTCATTCGCGGCGCTCGTCGGGTTGTTCGGCTGGCTGGTGGCGGCGCTGGTGCTGGGCGTGCTGGTCATCCATGAATTGGGCCACCTCCTGGCGTTTCGCCTCCTCGGTCAGCCGTGGGGGCGGATGGTGTTCATCCCGTTCGTCGGCGCCATCGCCGTGCCGAGGCAGGCATTCCGGACGCTCGGGCACTACGCGTTCGCCTCGCTCGCCGGTCCGGGACTGAGCCTGGTGCTGCTCGTGCCCGCACTGGCCCTCGGTGCGCCCGACGGTCTGGCGGACCAGCTGCTCGTACGACTGGCGCTGATCGCCAGCCTGATCAATCTCCTGAACCTGCTGCCGGTCATGCCCTTCGACGGCGGGCACGTGGTCAAGGCCATCTGCCAGTCGATCGGGCCTAGCACAGTGAAGCCCGCCCTCCTGTTTGTCAGTGTTCTGCTGTTCGCGGTCGCGCTTCTGGCGAGCAGTCCACTGCTCATGGGCCCGGCCCTGGTGGCGCTGTTCGGCATCGGGCAGATGTCCGAGCCGATCGCCGGCGTTCCGGAGATGGCGTCGCCGGCGAAGATTGCGGCCATCGGCGCCTATGTCGCGGTCGTCGCCTGCTACTCGGTGTTCCTGCTCAGCCATTTCGGCAGCTGAGAGCCCCGCGGGTCTTCATCGCGGGCGAAGAGTGTTGTGCGCTTGCGGAGAATGCTCTACGGAAACTTCGCCGGAAAAAGCTGTAGTTGACGTTCGGCGGAAGGTAGAGGCGAAGCATGGCCCGCAGCAAGATCGGTCTCGTCGGCGGCGGCATGATCGGCGGAACGCTCGCTCACCTCGCGGGCCTGAAGGAACTCGGCGACGTCGTGCTGTTCGACATCCTGGAAGGGATGCCGCAGGGCAAGGCGCTCGACATCGCGGAAAGCTCGCCGATCGAGAGGTTCAACGCGAGATATATCGGCACCAACCGTTACGAGTCGCTCAAGGAGAGCGATGTGGTGATCGTCACCGCCGGCGTGGCGCGCAAGCCGGGTATGAGCCGCGACGACCTGCTCGAAATCAATCTCAAGGTGATGAGCCAGGTGGGAGCGGGCATCAAGAAGTACGCGCCAAACGCCTTCGTGATCTGCATCACCAATCCGCTCGACGTGATGGTATGGGCGCTGCAGAAGTACTCGGGGCTGCCGTTCCATAAGGTCGTCGGCATGGCGGGCGTGCTCGATTCAGCCCGCTTTCGTCACTTCCTGGCGGAGGAATTCAAGGTCTCGGTGGAAGACGTGACCGCTTTTGTTCTGGGCGGTCATGGCGACACCATGGTGCCGCTGGTGCGCTATTCGACGGTCGCCGGCGTCCCCATTCCCGGATCTCATCGCGCTGAAGTGGACCACCCAGAAGCGCATCGAGGAGATCGTGCAGCGAACGCGCGACGGCGGGGCCGAGATCGTCGGCCTTTTGAAAACCGGCTCTGCCTTCTACGCGCCCGCGGCTTCGGCAATTGCCATGGCGGAAAGCTACCTCAAGGACAAGAAGCGCGTCCTGCCGTGCGCCGCGCGCCTGACCGGCCAATACGGGGTCGACAACCTCTACGTCGGAGTTCCGGTCGTGATCGGGGCGGGCGGGCGTCGAACGCATCGTCGAAATCGCCTCGACGGCGATGAGCGGGCGCAGTTCAAGAATTCCGTCAAGGCCGTGCAGGCGCTCATGGAGGTCGCCCGGAAAATCGCCCCCGATCTGGCAGCCTGATCCTTTCGCATGAACATTCATGAATATCAGGCCAAGGCGATCCTCAAGAGCTTTGGCCTTCCGGTGCCCCGGGGGATTGCTGCCTTCAGCGTCGAGGAGGCCGTCGAGGCGGCGGGCCAACTCGGCGGCCCGCCATTCGTGGTCAAGGCCCAGATCCATGCCGGCGGCCGGGGCAAGGCAGGCGGCATCAAGGTCGTCAATTCCGTAGCCGAGGTCCGCGACGCCGCTTCCGTCCTCCTTGGATCGACGCTGGTGACCCGGCAGACAGGCCCTGCCGGAAGGGTGGTTCGTCGCCTATACATCGAGGAAGGTGCGGTGATCGAACGCGAACTCTACCTCGCCTGCCTCGTCGACCGCGCCACCGCCAGACCCGCCTTCATCGCCTCGATGGCGGGCGGCATGGACATCGAGGAAGTGGCACGCACGGCGCCCGGGAAAATCGAGACGGTCCACATCGATCCGGCAACCAACATATGCCCGCACCACGTGCGGCGCCTGGCGCAAGGCCCTCAAGCTCGACGGCAGCCTCGGCAAGGAGATGAGCGCGATCTGTTACGGACCTGCACCGGGCGTTTGTCGACAAGGACATGAGCTTGCTCGAGATCAATCCGCTGATCGTGACGGGTGACGGCAGGCTGGTGTGCCTCGATGCCAAGATCAATTTCGACGCCAATGCGCTCTTTCGGCATCCCGATATCGAAGCGCTGCGCGATGAGCACGAGGAAGACCCGCGGGAGGCCGAAGCACACGAGCACGATTTGTCGTATGTGACGCTCGACGGCACCATCGGCTGCATGGTGAACGGGGCCGGCCTCGCCATGGCGACCATGGACATCATCAAGCTCCATGGTGCGGAGCCGGCGAACTTTCTTGACGTCGGCGGCGGGGCCTCGAAGGAAAAGGTTGCCGCCGCGTTCAAGATCATCACGGCCGATCGACCGGGTGGAGGGAATCCTGGTCAACATCTTCGGCGGCATCATGCGCTGCGATGTCATCGCCGAAGGGGTCATCGCGGCGGTGAAGGAAACGGGCCTCAGCGTGCCGCTGGTCGTGCGGCTCGAAGGCACCAAAGTGGATGAAGGCAAGAAGCTGCTCGCGTGATTCCGGGCTCGATGTCATCACCGCCGATGATCTCGACGACGCTGCCGCCAAGATCGTTAAGGCCGTCGGCAACAAATCCTCCGCACGCCCGGCAAAAGAGGCCTATGAACTGACTCGATGTCCATCCTGATCGGCAAAAAAACCAAGGTAATCTGTCAGGGCATCACCGGCGCGCAGGGCTCTTTCCATACCGAGCAGGCGATGGCCTACGGCACGAACATGATCGCCGGCGTGACGCCCGGGAAAGGCGGCACGAGACACCTGGGCTTGCCGGTGTTCGACACCGTTGCCGAGGCCCAGGCCGCCGAGCCCGCCGATGCGTCGGTGGTCTATGTGCCGCCGGCCTTCGCCGCCGACGCCATCAGCGAGGCGATCGAGGCCGGGATCGCCGCTCGTCGTGTGCATCACGGAGGGCATTCCGGTGATGGACATGGTCAAGGTGAAGCGTTCGCTGTGCGGTTCCAGGACCCGCCTCATCGGCCCCAATTGCCCGGGCGTGCTGACGCCCGGCGAATGCAAGATCGGCATCATGCCGGGCAACATCTTCAAGAAGGGCTCGGTCGGTATCGTGTCGCGTTCGGGAACGCTCACCTATGAAGCGGTGCTGCAGACGACCGCGGAAGGCCTCGGCCAGACCACCGCCGTCGGCATCGGCGGCGATCCCGTCAAAGGCACGGAGTTCATCGAAGTCCTGGACATGTTCCTGGGCGACGACAAGACGCAGTCGATCGTCATGATCGGCGAGATCGGCGGCGCCGCCGAGGAAGAAGCCGCCGAGTTCATCCGCAAATCCAGGCGCAAGAAACCGGTGGCGGGATTCATCGCCGGACAATCGGCGCCGCCCGGCCGGCGAATGGGTCATGCCGGGGCCATCATCTCCGCCGGCAAGGGCGGAGCGGAATCAAAGATCGAGGCGATGCGCCGGGCCGGCATTGCGGTCGCCCAGTCCCCGGCGGCTCTGGGAGCGACGCTCAAGAAGCTGCTCAAGGGCAAGCGGAGGTAGAGGAGCCAGGCGACAATGACGAAAAGCGACCTCAACCGGCAGTTCGAACTCAACCTCGTTCCTGTGGGGCGGCAACGCCCGGTACATCGAGGAGATGCAGCGGCGCTTCCTGGAGGATCCGCTATCGGTTGACGCCCAGTGGCAGGCGTTCTTTGCCGAGCTCGCGGAAGATCGCCGGCTGGCGCAATTGTCGCTCAAGGGCGCTTCCTGGCAGGCCGGCAACGGCCGCCCCGAGGGCAACGGCGATCTCCTCGCTGCCCTGCACTACGGCCGGGCAGACGCCGACCGCCCCCTGGCGCCGCGCAGCGTTCGTCCCGTGCAGGTGCGCGGCTATGGGCGAGGCGGGCGAAGACGTCCGCCGCGCGACCATGGATTCGGTCCGCACCCTGATGATGATCCGGGCGTACCGGATGCGCGGACATCTGGCCGCCGACCTCGATCCACTCAAGCTGCGCACTCCGGAACCGCAGCCGGAACTGGATCCGGCCTCCTACGGGTTCGGCAGCCAGGATCTCGACCGGCCGATTTTCATCGACAACGTGCTGGGCCTCGAGCATGCGACGATCCGCCAGATCACCGAGATCCTGCAGCGAACCTACTGCGGCAGCCTGGGTGTCGAGTTCATGCACATTTCCGATCCCGTGCAGAAGGCGTGGATCCAGGAGCGCATCGAGGGCCCCGACAAGGCCATCGAGTTCAAAGCCCTCGGCAAGCGGCGCATCCTCAACAAGCTCATCGAGGCGGAGGGCTTCGAGCAGTTCCTCAACATCAAGTACACGGGAACCAAACGTTTCGGCCTCGACGGAGCGGAAGCCACCGTGCCGGCGCTCGAGCAGATCATCAAGCGGGGCGGTGCTCTCGGGGTCAGGGAAATCGTGCTTGGCATGGCCCATCGCGGCCGCCTGAACGTACTTGCCAACGTCATGGCCAAGTCGTTGAGCGCGATTTTCCACGAGTTCAAAGGCGGCTCGGCAAGCCCGGAGGACGTCGAAGGCTCGGGCGACGTCAAGTATCATCTCGGCTCATCGTCGGACCGTGAGTTCGACGACATCCGGGTACACCTGTCGCTCACCGCGAACCCCTCACACCTCGAGATTGTCGATCCCGTGGTGCTCGGAAAGGCGAGGGCCAAGCAGGACCAGCGGGGCGACGAGAAGCGCACCTCGGTCATGCCGCTGCTGATGCACGGGGATGCCGCGTTCGCCGGCCAGGGCGTGGTGGCGGAGTGCTTCGGATTGTCGGGTCTGAGGGGACACCGGTCCGGCGGCTCCATCCACTTCATCGTCAACAACCAGATCGGCTTCACCACCAGTCCGATCTTATGCGCGCTCCTCGCCCTATCCGAGCGACGTGGCCAAGATGATCGAGGCGCCGATCTTCCACGTCAACGGCGATGATCCCGAGGCGGTCGTGTTCGCTGCCAAGATCGCCACCGAGTTCCGGCAGAAGTTCCGCAAGCCGGTGGTCATCGACATGTTCTGCTACCGCCGGTTCGGCCACAACGAAGCTGACGAGCCGGCGTTCACCCAGCCGATCATGTACCAGCGGATCGGCCAGCACCCGACGGTGGCCGAGATCTACGCAAGGAGGCTGGTGGCGGAAGGCGTCGTGAGCGACGGCGGAAGTGGCTGAAATGAAGGTCGCCTACCGCAAGCGCCTCGACGATGCCTTCAGCGCTGCGGAGGGCTTCAAACCCAACAAGGCCGACTGGCTGGACGGCCGCTGGTCGCATCTGAAGGTGGCGAAGCTCGACGACGATCCGCGCCGGGGCTTGACCGGGGTTGCGGTCGAGAGGCTGAAGGCGATCGGGCTCAAGACGGTAAAGGTGCCCAAGTCGTTCAAGCTGCACCGTACGCTGGAGCGGGTATTCGAAAACCGCCGGAAGATGATCGAGAACGGCAGCGGCGTGGACTGGGCGCTGAGCGAAGCGCTCGCCTTCGGTACACTGCTCGAGGAAGGCACCCCGGTCCGGCTCTCCGGCCAGGACGTGCAGCGCGGCACCTTTTCGCAACGCCACGCCGTGCTCATCGACCAGGACAGCGAGCGGCGCTTCACGCCGCTCAATCACCTGCAGCGCGACCAGCGGGTCAAGATCGAAGTCGTCAACTCGATGCTGTCGGAAGAAGCGGTGCTGGGGTTCGAATATGGCTATTCGCTCGCCGAGCCCAATGCGCTGGTGGTCTGGGAGGCCCAGTTCGGCGACTTCGCCAACGGCGCCCAGGTCGTCATCGACCAGTTCATATCCTCGGGAGAACGGAAGTGGCTGAGAATGTCCGGCCTCGTGCTGCTGCTGCCGCACGGCTACGAGGGCCAGGGTCCGGAACATTCCTCGGCAAGGCTCGAACGCTTCCTGCAATTGTGCGCGGAGGACAACATGCAGGTCGCCAACTGCACGACGCCGTCCAACTATTTCCATATCCTGCGCCGCCAACTCAGGCGCGAGATCCGCAAGCCGCTGGTGCTGATGACGCCGAAGTCGCTGCTCCGGCACAAGCGATGCACGTCCAGGCTCGAGGAGATGGGAGAGGGAACGTCGTTCCATCGCATTCTCTACGACGATGCGCAGCAGCCGGGTGCGGAAACCAGGCTGGTTGCCGATGACAAGATCCGGCGGGTCGTGTTGTGCGCCGGCAAGGTCTACTACGATCTTTATGAGGACCGGTTGCGGCGCGGCATCAACGATATCTATCTGATGCGCGTCGAGCAGCTCTATCCGTTCCCGCACAAGGCGCTGGTCCAAGAGCTGGCGCGCTTCAAGAACGCCCAGCTGGTGTGGTGCCAGGAAGAGCCGCAGAACATGGGCGCCTGGACGTTCGTGCAGCCGCACATCGAATGGGCGCTCAACTACATCGATGCCAAATGCAAACGACCGCGCTACGCAGGCCGCCCCGCCTCGGCCTCTACCGCGACCGGCCTGATGAGCAAACATCAGCGGGAACTGAAAGCGTTGCTCGATGAAGCGTTCAGCGAGGACTAGCAGATGGTGACCGAAATCAGAGTCCCGGCGCTGGGAGAATCGGTAAGCGAGGCGACGATCGGGCAATGGTTCAAGAAGCCGGGCGAAGCGGTGAGCGCCGATGAACCTCTGGTCGAGCTCGAAACCGACAAGGTGACGATCGAGGTCCGCGCTCCCGGAGCCGGCGTGCTCGAAGCCGTGTCGGCCAAGCCTGGCGACACCGTCCAGGTTGGGGCGCTGCTCGGGCAGATCGGCGGCGCTCGGCGGGCAGTCGGAAGTCAGGAGCGCCGCCCCGCCGAAGACCTCAACCCCCAGTGCTCAAGCGGCAGCCAAACCCCAGGCGGCGGCGCCGCTTTCGCCGGCAGTGCGCAAGATCGTGGAGGAGCGCCACCTCGAGCCCAAACGCATCGAAGGCACCGGAAAGGACGGGCGCCTCACCAAAGGCGACGTGCTCGCCCAGGCGCCGAAGCCGGCTGCTCCCGCAGCGGTAACGGAGGCGCAGAAGCCGGCAGCGCCGGTCGCCACGCGGCCGGCGGCGAAGCCTGAAATCCCGGCAGCCGCGCCACCCGGCGGAGCGCGAAGAACGCATCCGGATGAGCAGGCTCCGGCAAACCATCGCTCGCCGGCTGAAGGATGCGCAGAACACCGCCGCCATGCTCACGACATTCAATGAAGTCGACATGCGACACGTGATGGCGCTGCGCAGCCAGTACAAGGACGCCTTCGAGAAGAAGCACGGCGTCAAGCTCGGTTTCATGGGCTTCTTCGTCAAGGCGGTGATCCAGGCGCTGAAGGAGATCCCGGCGGTGAACGCCGAGGTCGACGGCGAGGACATCGTCTACAAGAACTACTACAACATCGGAGTTGCGGTCGGCACCGACAAGGGCCTGGTCGTGCCGGTTGTCCGCGACGCCGACGGGTTGTCGCTGGCCGGCATCGAGCAGCGCCATCTCGGAACTCGGCGCCAAGGCGCGCGACGGCTCGCTCAGGATCGACGATATGCAGGGCGGCACGTTCACCATATCGAACGGCGGCGTGTACGGCTCGCTCATGTCCACGCCCATTCTCAATGCGCCGCAGTCGGGCATCCTCGGCATGCACAAGATCCAGGACCGCGCGGTCGCCGAAAACGGACAGGTCGTCATCCGGCCGATGATGTACCTGGCGCTGTCCTACGATCACCGCATCGTCGACGGACGCGAAGCGGTGACGTTCCTGGTGCGCGTCAAGGAATCGCTCGAAGATCCGCAGCGCCTGCTGCTGGAGCTTTGAGCATGGCCGATCCCTTCGATGTCGCGGTCATCGGGACAGGCCCCGGCGGCTACGTGTGCGCGATTCGGGCGGCCCAGCTCGGCTTCAAGGTCGCGGTGATCGAAAAGCGGGCGAGCCACGGCGGTACCTGTCTCAACATCGGCTGCATTCCTTCGAAAGCCCTGCTGCACGCCTCGGAGCGGCTGGCGGAAGCCAGTCACGGCTTTCGCCAGGATGGGCATCCGGATCGGCAAGCCCGAGCTCGACCTGAAGCAGATGATGGCATTCAAACAGGAAACGATCGACGGCAACACCAGGGGCATCGACTTCCTGTTCAAGAAGAACCGGATCACGGCCATTCGCGGCGCCGGCGTCATCAAGGGCGGCGGCGGGCTGGAGGTTCAGGCGGCGGACGGGTCGCGACAGACGGTTGCGGCGAAGTCGATCGTCATCGCCACCGGCTCCGACGTCGCGCGGCTAAATGGCATCGACATCGACGAGAAGCAGATCGTGTCGTCGACCGGCGCGCTCGACGCTGGCGGCGGTTCCCAAACATCTCGTGGTGGTCGGGGCGGGAGTGATCGGGCTCGAGCTCGGCTCGGTATGGCGCAGGCTGGGCGCCGCGGTCACCGTCGTGGAGTTTCTCGACCGGATCCTGCCCGGCACCGATCTCGAAATCGCCAAACAGTTTCAGCGGCTCCTCGCCAAGCAGGGTTTTGCGTTCAAGCTCGCGACCAGGGTCGAAGGGGTGGAACGCGCAGCGAACACTTTGCGGATCACTACCGCGCCCGCTGGCGGAGGTGCGCCGGGAACCCTGGAAGCCGATGCCGTGCTGGTCGCCGTCGGCCGCGTTCCGTTCACGGAGGGACTGGGATTGAAAGAGGCCGGCGTCAAGGTCGACGACAAGGGGCGGGTGATGGTCGATGACGGCTTCGCCACGTCGCTCACCGGGGTTTACGCCATCGGCGACGTCATCCGCGGCCCGATGCTGGCGCACAAGGCGGAAGACGAAGGGCGTGGCTCTTGCGGAGCGTCTCGCCGGCCAGGCGGGTCACGTCAACTACGCGGTCATCCCCTCGGTCGTCTACACCGCGCCCGAGGTGGCGAGACCTCGGCAAGACGGAGGAGGAGCTGAAGGCCGAAAGCGTGAGCTACAAGGTGGGCAAGTTTCCCTTCATCGCCAACGCTCGCGCCAAGTCCAATCAGACTACCGACGGTTTCGTGAAAGTACTGGCGGACGCGCAAACCGACCGTGTTCTGGGCGTGCACATACTGGGTCCGATGGCGGGCGAGCTCATTCACGAGTGCGCGGTGCTGATGGAGTTCGGCGGGTCCTCGGAGGATCTGGCGCGCACCTGTCATGCCCACCCGACCTTTTCGGAAGCGGTCAAGGAAGCGGCCCTGGGCGTCGAGGGCCGATCCATCCACGTCTGAGCACGTTCCGGAATATCAGAAGCCGGTCGTGGGCCGCGGGTTCGAACCGTCGAAGTAGCGCGAGTAGCGGAAGGGCACTGGATCGACCACCGGCGGCTTGCCGGTCACCAGATCGGCCATCAGCCGGCCGGCGCCCGGGCCGATGCCGAAGCCGTGGCCGGAGAAGCCGCTGGCGAGATAAAGGCCGGGAAGGCTGGCGATGGGCGAGATCACGGGAATCGCATCGGGGGTCGCGTCGATGCAGCCGGCCCAGCGTTCGACGATCTGCACATCGCCGAACGCCGGGAACGAGCGCTTGAGGCTGGCAAGGGCTTCGTCGAGCACATCGTCGACCGGAGCAGGATCGAGGATGCGCGTCTCTTCGAAGGGCGTCGGCTCATCGAGCCGCCAGCGGCGCTTGCGCCGGATCGAATTCGAGGAACGCCTTGCCCAGCCTGAGACGCAGGCCGCGGTGGTCGAGCACGAACACCGGCAGAAAACGGAAGAACTGGCTGAACGTCTCCGGCACGATATCGGCGACCGACAGGTGGCGGTGGGCGATCGTGTAGCCGCCGTCGAGCCGCCGGCGGAAGGCGAACTTGCCGGCCGAGCAGGACCGCTCGACGCCTGCCTCGAGGGGGGCTGAGCGCATGACGGAATTGACCACCATGGCCTGGGGAAACGGGATGCCGAGGTTGCCGAGGAACAGTCGCGACCAGGCTCCTCCGGCGAGAACCACTGCCGCACAATCGATGCGCCCGCGCTCGGTCACGACGCCGCTCACGCGGCCGCCCGAGGTCTCGATGCCGCGCACTGCGCATCGCGTGAAGATTCTTGCGCCCTTGCGCCGCGCGGCTTCGGCGATGGCCGGCGCGGCCTTGGTCGGCTCGGCCCTGCCATCGTCCGGGGTATAGAGCCCGCCTGCCCATTTGATGGCCGCGCCGGGCTGCAGCGTTTCTGCCTCCGCGCCCGAGACGGGCCGGCTCGACAATCCATAGGGCCGGGCATTCTCTTCGTACCACTTGAGCTTGGTCTCGAGCTCGGCGGCAGTTTCCGCCAGATAGAGTATGCCGCATTCACGGAAGCCGGTTTCCGCCTCGACCCTTGCGTTCATCGCCCGCCACAACCGCAGCGATTCGACGATCAGCGGGATTTCGCGCGGATCGCGGTTCATCTGCCGGCACCAGCCCCAGTTGCGGCTCGACTGCTCGGCGGCGATCTCGCCTTTTTCGCAGAGCGCGACGTCGACCCGGCGTTCGGCAAGCTCGAGCGCGGTGGCGGCACCGATGATGCCGCCGCCGATGACCACGACCTCGGCTCGCGACGGCAGCTCGGGATCGGAAGAGACGGGATCGGGAATTGGCACTTTGGCGAAGTATTTTAGGCCCGCGGGTGCGCCTTGAAATACTGCCTGGCGAGGTGGCGACGGTCGATCTCGGTGTAGACCTGGGTTGTCGACAGCGAGGCGTGGCCGAGCAACTCCTGAATCGACCTGAGATCGGCGCCGGCGCCCAGGAGGTGAGTGGCGAAGCTGTGGCGCAGTGCATGGGGGGTCGCGCTGTCCGGCAGCCCGAGCGCGCCGCGCAACCGCTCGATGAGCAGCTGAACATTGCGCGCATTCAGCCGGCGGCCCTTGTCGCCGACGAACAGCGGATCGTTGGGCCCCAGAGCTTTCGGGACAGACTTCGAGATAGCGGCGGACCGCCTCGCGGGCCATCGGCAGCACCGGCACGAGCCGCACCTTGTTGCCCTTGCCGGTGATCGACAGCACATCGTGGTCAAGAGGAGCGTCGCGGCGATTGAGGTTGAGCGCCTCGGAAATGCGAAGCCCGCAGGCGTAAAGCAGAACGAGCACCGCCTGATCGCGAGCCTCGATCCACGGAGACCTTGCCGTGCCCGGAGCGCGATCCGCGCACAGCCGCCGCGCCGCGTCCACTGACAGCGGTCGCGGAACGCCATGCGGCAGCTTGGGACCCTTGAGCGCGGCCAGCGCCGAGTTGCGCAGGACGCCGTTGCGGTCGAGAAAACGAAAAAGCGAGCGTATGGCGGAGAGCTGCCTGGCGAGCGTGCGGCTCTCGACCCCGGTGGCGCGGCGATGGGCAAGGAAGGAACGGAAATCGGCGGCCGAGAGCGCCTCGAGCTCGTGCAGTCCGGGCGGTGAGCCCAGGTGCATGGTGAGAAAGTCGCAGAACTGCATCAGGTCGCGGCCATAGGCGGCTGTGGTGTGCGCCGAAGACCGCCGGGCGTATTTGAGATGCTTGAGAAAGTCGATGACGGCCTTGCCGGCATCGCCTGCCGCCGAGAACCGGAGCGAATCAAGCGCAGTCTCCTTGCCCATCGGGCAAACCTAGCAGCGAATGCTTGACGGGAAATGACGAGCGCGCATTATTTTCGTCAAGCGCAAGTGCGCAAATCTCTTCAGCGTCGGCCGTTGCGCACGCACATGTTCGATGTCGCAACGCGTGATGCCGATGTCCTTGAGAAGCGCATCGGGCGCCTGGCTCAGATAATACATGGCTCTGCGCCGCTGCCACCACTGCGAGAGCCAACTCACGGGTGCGGCAATGACGGTCGCTGCCCTGGCAAGATTCATGGCGATCATGTTTGGTCTCCACTGTCGATCGTGATGGAACAAGTAGGAGTATGGCAGCGGTGCGCCATGGCGCCGTTCTGGCGGCGTCAATCTGCCGTCAAAGGCGCAGCAAAAAGGGTCCCGCCTATCGCAAATCCCCTGCCGGGGTGGCATGCTCACGGCATGGATGTCGTCCACGCTGCCCGCAACACACCGGGCAAACCGAGCGCCCGCCTGAGCATCCGTCTGCTCGGAACGTTTGACGTCCTCGACAGCATCGGCTGCCCGATCACGATCAGGTCGCGCAAGGCCCGGCTGCTGCTCGTCTATCTGGCGGCACACCCGGGCAAAAGGCTGAACCGTGAGCAGCTTGCGACCCTGCTGTGGAGCGATCGGGGCGATCGGCAGGCCCGCGCCAGCCTGCGCCAGGCTCTACTGACGCTGCGAACGGCGCTCGGCGATGCGGGTTTCATCGATGGCGATTCGGCCGGCATCGCGCTCAGCGCGCGGAAGGCGTCACGGTCGATATCACCACCTTCGAAGCGGCTGCGGCGAGCGAGGATCATTTCGTGCTGAGTGCCGCCGCCGATCTCTATCGGGGCGAAGTCGCTGCCGGGGAGAGCGTGCGTGAGCCGGTCTACCAGCAATGGCTTGATGGCGAACGCAGCCGCTTGCGCGCGCTTGCTGCCACTGCGTTTCAGAAGCTTGGCGAGATGCTGCTCGTGCAGGGTGACCTGGCGGCGGCGATCGCAGCCGGCCGGCGACTTCTCGAGATCGATCCACTCTGCGAGGCGGCCCATCGCGTCGTGATCGCGGGGCTGGCGCGATCCGGAGACCGCAGTGGGGCGTTGGCCCACTATGGCCGCTGCCGTGAACTGCTCCGGCGCGAGCTTGCCGTCGCGCCCGACCCAGCCACCGAGGCACTTGCCGCCGCAATCCGGCAAGGTACCGCGCCGCCAACGGCGCCGCCGGCGGCGAGTGAACCGGCGCTGCCGGGATTCCGCTCCAACGCCCGGGTCGTGGTGATTCCCTTGCGCGACGCCGGCGAGGAAACACAATCCTACTTTGCTGACGGCCTCACCGAGGACATCATCGACGGCTTGTCGGCATGGCGCTGGATGCCGGTGATCGGGCGCGCCACGGCACTGTCCTATCGCGACAGCGGCATCGATCCGCTCGCAATCGCTGCCGAACTCGGCGCGCGCTATGCGGTAACCGGCTCGGTTCGGCGCAGCGGCGAGGAAGTACGCCTGTCGGTCGAGCTCATCGCGGCAGACGACGGCCGGCAGATCTGGAGCGGCCGCATCGTCCGGCCCTTCTCAGCCATGTTCGAAGCGCAGGAAGAGATGACCCGCGCCATCGTTGCTCACATCGAGCCGGAGATCGAGCGCGCGGAAGAACAGCATGCCGGGCGCAAGGCGCCCGGCGACCTGACAGCCTGGGACCATATCCTGAGAGCGCGGCGGGAGAAGACGTCGAGCGGTTTCGGGTACGGCACCGACGATGGCAACCGGAAGGCGATGGAACATCTGGAGAATGCCCTTCGTATCGATGCCGCTTCGAGCCGGGCTCACTCGCTACTCGCCGAATGCCACTGGCACGCCGCGATCCAGGGCTGGAGCCCTGACCCACAGCAGTCGATCGAGACCGCGCTCAGTCTTGCAAACAAGGCGGTCGTGCTCGATGACGGCAACTGGCTCGCCTTCACCTATGTCGGCGTGCTCAAGCTGTTTGGCCATCGTGAGTTCTCGGCGGCGCTCGCCAGCCTACGGCGCGCCGTCGAGCTCAATCCGAGCTCATCGCTGGCGCGTCACGGCCTGGGGTGCTGCCTCGTATTTGCGGGCGAACCCGCACCCTCGCTCATCGAACTCGACATCGCTCTTACGCTCGATCCGCGCTACCTCAATCGCGCGACGATTCTCGCCGACAAGAGCCTCGCGCACCTGCTCCTCGGCAACGAGGTGGAGGCAGTGGCGCTCGCCAACCAGGCGGTTGCCTGGCAGCCCGATTATGTGCGCGGCCTACATCGCCAGATCGCCGCACTGGCGGCCGCCGGCCAGCGGAAGGAGGCGCAGGCCGCGCTTGCAAGAGTGCGAAGACTGCAACCGGACCTCAGCATCAATTATATACGAGCGACCTATCCGTTCGTCAGGACGGGCGATGCGGAACTCTTCGAGCGGGCTCTGAGCAGGGCAGGACTGCACCAGCAGCGATTGTGTTAAAGGATCGTCTGGCCGGACTTCTTCCAGTCACCGAGGAAAGACTCGATGCCCTTGTCGGTGAGCGGATGCTTGAGCAGCTGTTTCATCACCGGCGGCGGCACTGTCACGACGTCAGCGCCGGCGAGCGCTGACTGCTTGACATGGTTGACCGTGCGGATGGAGGCGGCGAGAATCTCGGTTGCGAAATCATAGTTGTCGTAAATGTGACGAATCTCCCCAATGAGCTCCATGCCGTCGAGCCCCATGTCATCGAGTCTGCCGATGAACGGCGAAATGAACGTGGCGCCGGATTTCGCGGCGAGCAGCGCCTGATTGGCATTGAAGCACAGTGTGACATTGACCATGGTGCCCGCCTGGGTCAGCGCGCGGCAGGCCTTTAGCCCATCCCAGGTCAGTGGAACCTTCACCGTGACGTTCTTGGCGATCTTGGCAAGACTCTGCCCCTCGGCGATCATCCCGTCGGCGTCCAACGCAGTCACCTCGGCGCTCACCGGGCCCTCGACCACGGCGCAGATCTCCTTGATAACATCGCGGAAAGGGCGCCCGGTCTTGGCCACCAGCGACGGATTGGTGGTCACCCCGTCGAGAAGCCCGGTGGCGGCGATGTCGCGAATGTCCGCGACGTCGGCGGTGTCAACGAAAAACTTCATCGGCGATCGTTCGCTTGGACGAACGCGACCCTATCGCATGTGCCGGCGCAATCTCAAGTAATGACAGGCGCCGCGCCCGCTATCGTGCAGGTTCTGCTGCCGCTCGCGTTGCCTGGGCCCTACTCCTATGCCGCGGCGGGCAGGCAGGCGCCGCCCGGCGCCTACGTAGTGGCGCCGCTCGGCTCCAGGCAATACATCGGCGTCGTCTGGGAAAGCAGCGGCGCAGCTCCCGCTTCCATGAAGCTGAGAGAACTTGCGGAGGTGCTTGCGCATGTGCCCATGCCGGCCATCCACCGCCGGTTCATCGATTGGGTTGCGAACTACTACCTGGCGCCGCAGGGAAGCGTGTTGCGCATGTGTCTGCGGGTTCCGGCAGCGCTGGGTCCGCCGCCGACCCGCACAGCGTTCAGGCTGACCGGCCAGGCAACCCGCGAAACTCACGCCGGCACGCGCGCAGAGTCCTCGAGCGGATGGCCGGATTGCCGGCGCTCGAGGCAGGCGCCATCGCGGAGCTTGCCGGCGTCGGATCCTCGGTCATCAGGGGGCTGGCAGCGGAGGGCGTGCTCGAACGGATCGAGACGCAGGCTGTCCAGCGCTTCGGCGAACCTGATTTCCGCCGCGCCGGTCTCGATCTCACCGCCGACCAGAGGGTTGCCGCGGACACCCTCTGCCGGCGCATTGCGGCCGCCGGCCACTCGGTCACCCTGATCGACGGCGTCACGGGGTCGGGCAAGACGGAGGTCTATTTCGAGGCCATTGCCAGGATCGTGGCCGCGGGCAGGCAGGTTCTTCTGCTGGTTCCCGAGATCGCGCTCACCCAGCAGTTCATCGACCGAATCGAAGATCGCTTCGGAGCGAGGCCGGCCGAGTGGCATTCCGGCGTTCGTCCCCGGGAGCGCGAGCGGGTATGGCGGGCGGTATCGCTCGGGGGCGTAGCGATCCTGGTGGGGGCGCGCTCGGCGCTGTTCCTGCCGTGGCGCAATCTCGGCCTCATCGTCGTCGATGAGGAACACGAAGGCGCCTTCAAGCAGGAGGACGGCGTACCCTATCACGCCCGCGACATGGCGGTGGTCTACGGCGCACTGGGAGCGTTCCCGGTCATCCTGTCATCGGCGACGCCATCGCTCGAGACACTCGCCAACGTGAACCGCAGCCGCTACGGCGTCGTCACCCTCAAGGGGCGCATCGGCCGCGCTTCCCTGCCGCAAATGGCGCTCATCGACATGCGTGCCGAAAGGACGGCTGGCGGTCGCTGGCTGGCCGAGGCGCTCGTGCAAGCGGTGGGCGAGACCCTGGCCCGAGGCGAGCAGGCGCTGCTGTTTCTCAACCGGCGCGGCTATGCGCCGCTGACGCTGTGCCGCCGATGCGGGTTTCGCATCGATTGCCCGAACTGTTCCTCCACCCTTGTCGAGCACCGATTCAAGCGCGCGATGCTCTGCCATCATTGCGGGCATCATGCAGCCGATGCCAAAAGAGCTGTCCGGCCTGCGGCGCAGCAGGAACGCTGGTGCCCTGCGGGCCGGGGGTCGAGCGGCTTGCCGAGGAAGCGAAAGAACTATGGCCGCAGGCGCGTCTCGTCATCCTGTCGAGCGATCTCGTTCGGGGTCCGCCGCTCAAGGAAGCGCTGCGCGAGATCGCCGCCGGGGCTCATGATCTCATCATCGGCACGCAGCTCGTGGCCAAGGGGCATCATTTTCCCCAGCTGACGCTGGTCGGCGTGGTCGACGCCGATCTGGCGCTCGAAACAACCGATCCGCGCGCCGGCGAAAGGACCTTCCAGCTGCTCTGCCAGGTGGCGGGAAGGGCAGGGCGGGGCGACATCGAGGGACGGGCGCTCATCCAGACCTACAATCCCGATCATCCGCTGATGCAGGCCCTGGCGGGCGGCGACAGGGAAGGGTTTCTTGCCCAGGAGATGGCGATGCGGGAGCGGGCGCTGTTGCCGCCCTTCGGCCGGCTCGCCGCGGTCATCGTCTCGGGCGCGGATGCAGCCGCAACCGAACGGCTGGCGCGGGCAATTGCGAGGGCTGCGCCGTCAGCGGCAGGCATCGAGCTCCTGGGCCCGGCGCCGGCGCCCATTCCGGTCATCGGCGGCAGGCATCGCTGGCGGCTGCTTCTGCGCGCCGGCCGGAATATTCATCTGCAGGACTATCATCAGGAGCTGGTTCGCAGCTGCGAAGGCTTCTGGCCCGCTCCGGGTGGATGTGGATATCGATCCATACAGCTTTCTATGAAAAAACGCTGCATCTCAACATCAGTGAATTTGTATTAATTATTTTCTACAGCAATGTCATTCCTCCGACACTGTCATGTCATGATTGCAGTACACATTTCGCTGCACTGCACATAAGTTGGCAGCAACAAGAGGAGAACCCCATGAACGATTCGATTCGAAAGCTTCGCATCCGCTATCAGCGCTGGCAGCGCTACCGCAGAACGCTCGCCGAGCTCAGGCTGATGACCGATCGCGACCTGGCCGACATCGGCATCCGGCGTTGGGACATCGAGCGCATCGCCCGCGAGCCGCCAACCTTCCCGGTTAGCGTGTGACCGTCCGTCACCGTTCCGGCGTGGCTCTGAGATGCGGTGCGCCGATTAAGGAACAGTGAAAACGACGCCGCCGTTGCGTGGCAAAATCGCATGTGATAGACGCTAGCCCCTGCGAGGGCCGGGCCTTCAATCGGCTTCTGCGAGCTCATCCAAAGCCTTGGATTTGTTCGATCGGCTCATTCGAGCCGTCCTCTTGAGCGCAAGAACGGGGCATACGTGGCGGGTCAGGACCAGACGGTTTCAGGTGTGCCGGGACGCTACGCAACGGCTCTCTACGAGCTCGCCAGCGAAACTGGTGCGATCGACGCCGTCGGCGAGGATCTCGTCCGGTTCAGGAACATGATCGAGGGCTCACCCGATTTGCGGCGCCTGGTGCGAAGCCCGGTGTTCACGGCCGAAACACAGATCGGCGCGCTCGGCGCCGTGCTGGAGGCGGCGGGCATCAGCGGTCTCGCCCGCCAGTTCATTCTCCTCACCGCGCAGAACCGCCGCCTGTTCGCCATCCTCGACATGATAAGAGCGTACGAAGCGCTGGTGGCGGAGGCCAGGGGCGAGGTCACGGCGGAAATCACGGCGGCGGATGAGCTATCTGCAAAGCACCTGGACAGGCTTGCCGCTGAGCTGAAGTCGGCCATGGGCCGCGAAGTGCAGATGTCCACCCGCATCGACAAGTCGCTCATCGGCGGACTGATCGTCAAGGTCGGCAGCCGCATGGTCGATACCTCGCTCAAGACGAAATTGCAAAATCTCAAGGTCGCCATGAAAGGGACTGCCTAGATGGACATACGGGCCGCCGAAATCTCCTCCATTCTCAAGAAGCAGATCCAGGATTTCGGCAACGAGGCCGAGGTATCCGAAATCGGCCAGGTACTTTCGGTCGGTGACGGCATCGCGCGCGTCTACGGGCTCGACAATGTCCAGGCAGGCGAGCTGGTCGAGTTTCCCAACGGCATCCGGGGCATGGCGCTGAACCTGGAGGTCGACAACGTCGGCGTGGTCATTTTCGGCTCCGACCGCGACATCGGCGAAGGCGATACCGTGAAACGGACCGGCGCAATCGTCGAAGTTCCGGTCGGCAAGCAACTCCTCGGACGCGTCGTCGATCCGCTCGGCAATCCTCTCGACGGCAAGGGCCCGATTGCGGCCGACGAGCGCCGCCGCGTCGACGTCAAGGCGCCGGGGATCATTCCGCGCAGGTCGGTGCATGAACCCATGTCGACGGGACTGAAAGCCATCGATGCGCTCATTCCCATCGGCCGCGGCCAGCGCGAGCTCATCATCGGCGATCGCCAGACCGGCAAGACGGCGATCATTCTCGATACCATCCTCAACCAGAAAGCGATCCATGCGACCGGCACGGAGACCGAAAAGCTCTACTGCGTGTATGTCGCCTGCGGCCAGAAGCGCTCGACCGTTGCCCAGTTCGTGAAAATTCTCGAAGACAACGGGGCGCTGGAATATTCGATCGTTGTCGCGGCGACGGCCTCGGACCCCGCGCCCCTGCAGTACCTCGCGCCGTTCGCCGGCTGCGCGATGGGCGAATACTTCCGCGACAACGGCATGCATGCGCTGATCGCCTATGACGACCTGTCCAAGCATGCCGTCGCCTACCGCCAGATGTCGCTACTGCTTCGCCGCCCGCCCGGCCGCGAAGCCTATCCGGGCGATGTGTTTTATCTTCATTCCCGTCTGCTCGAACGCGCCGCGAAGATGAACGACAGCAAGGGTGCGGGCTCGCTCACCGCGCTGCCGGTCATCGAAACCCAGGCCAACGACGTCTCGGCCTATATCCCGACCAACGTGATCTCGATCACCGATGGCCAGATCTTTCTCGAAACCGATCTCTTCTATCAGGGAATCCGCCCGGCGGTGAACGTCGGCCTCTCGGTGTCGCGGGTGGGCTCGGCCGCCCAAATCAAGGCGATGAAGCAGGTGGCCGGCAAGATCAAGGGCGAGCTTGCCCAATATCGGGAAATGGCGGCGTTCGCCCAGTTCGGCTCCGATCTCGACGCCGCGACGCAGCGTCTGCTCAGCCGCGGCTCACGCCTCACGGAGTTGTTGAAGCAAGCCCAGTTCTCGCCGCTCAGAATCGAGGAGCAGGTGGTGTCGATCTACGCCGGGGTCAACGGCTACCTCGACACGCTGCCGGTCAGCGCGGTGCGCAGGTTCGAGGACGGGCTGTTGCGTTGCTGCGGGACCAGCACGCCGATGTGCTGGATGCCATCCGCGACGAAAAACAGATCTCCGAGGCGACCGGCGCGAGGCTCAAGGCGGCAGTCGAGGGCTACGCCAGGGCATTTGCCGGCTAATGCAAAGGATTGAGTAATTTCCGCATGATCGGAATCAATGAGCGCTTCTGCCCTCTCCCCCCTTGTGGGGGAGAGATGGAGAGGGGGGTGACCGCTGCTGAACCCCCCTCCCTAACCCTCCCCCGCAAGGGGGGAGGGAATTGTTGATAGGCTCGAGCGCGCATGCCGAGTCTCAAGGATCTGAGAAACCGCATCGCCTCGGTGAAGGCGACGCGCAAGATCACCAAGGCCATGCAGATGGTGGCGGCGGCGAAGTTCCGGCGCGCCCAGGAAGCTGCCTTGGCCGCGCGGCCCTATTCCGACCGCATGGCGGCCATGTTGGGAAATCTCGCTCGCGGCATGGAGGGACGTGAGGATGCGCCGGCGCTGCTCGTCGGCACCGGGCAAGGAGCAAACCCATCTGCTCGATCGTCGCGACTGCCGAGCGCGGCCTCTGCGGGGCCTTCAACTCGTCGATCGCCAAGCTGGCGCGCGAGCACGCCGACCGGCTTCTGGCGGGCGGCAACACCGTCAAGATCCTGTGCGTCGGCAGCAAGGGCAACGATGCCCTGAAGCGGCTCTATGGCAAATACATCATCGACGCCGTCGACTTCCGCAACATCAAGGCGATCGGCTTCGCCCAGGCCCAACTCGTCGCGGGCAAGGTGCTCAAGCTCTTTCAGGAGGGCGCCTTCGACGTGGCGACGCTGTTCTTCGCCGAGTTCAAGTCGGTGATCGTCCAGAGACCGCGGGCGCTGCGGCTCGTGCCGGCGGAAATCGGCGACGGCGCCCAGGCTGCCGACCTCGGCGGGGCAATCTACGATGCCGAGCCCGACGAAGGCGAGATCCTGGCCGAGCTTCTGCCGCGCAACATCAGCATACAGATTTTTCGCGCGCTGCTGGAGAATGCCGCATCGGAGCAGGGGGCGCGGATGAGCGCCATGGACAGCGCCAGCCGCAATGCCGGCGACATGATCGACCGCCTCACGTTGCGCTATAACCGCCAGCGCCAGGCGCAGATCACCAAGGAACTGATCGAGATCATCTCGGGCGCGGAAGCCATCTAGAAGATCAAACGCAAGGATATCGCCATGGCGAAAAATGCAGCGACAGCCGGAACCTCCAACAAGCCCACGGGACGCGTGCGCCAGGTCATGGGGGCGGTCGTCGACGTGCAGTTCGACGGCCATCTGCCGAAAATCCTGAACGCGCTGGAGACCGACAACGGCGGCAACCGGCTGGTGCTCGAAGTGGCCCAGCATCTGGGCGAAAACATGGTCAGGACGATTGCCATGGACTCGACCGAGGGGCTGGTGCGCGGCCAGGAGGTGGTCGACAGCGGCAATTCCATCGAGGTGCCGGTGGGCGATGAGACGCTCGGGCGCATCATGAACGTGGTCGGCGAACCCGTCGACGAGGCGGGGCCGATCAAGACGAAAGAGCGGCGCCCGATCCATCAGCCCGCACCCGAGTTCGTCGAGCAGTCGACGGAAGCGCAGATCCTGTCCACCGGCATCAAGGTCGTCGACCTGCTCGCGCCCTACGCCAAGGGCGGCAAGATCGGGCTGTTCGGCGGCGCCGGCGTCGGCAAGACGGTGATCATCCAGGAGCTGATCAACAACATCGCCAAGACGCACGGCGGCTATTCGGTGTTCGCCGGCGTCGGCGAGCGCACCCGCGAAGGCAACGACCTCTATCACGAGTTCATCGAATCGGGCGTGAACAAGAAAGGCGGCGGCGCGAGGCTCCAAGTGCTCGCTGGTCTACGGCCAGATGAACGAGCCGCCGGGTGCCCGCGCGCGGGTAGGCCTCAGCGGTGTCACCGTCGCCGAATATTTCCGCGACCAGGGCCAGGACGTGCTGTTCTTCATCGACAACATCTTCCGATTCACGCAGGCCGGGTCCGAGGTGTCGGCCCTGCTCGGCCGCATCCCCTCGGCCGTCGGCTACCAGCCGACGCTCGCGACCGACATGGGAACGCTGCAGGAGCGCATCACCACGACGACCAAGGGTTCGATCACCTCGGTGCAGGCGATCTACGTGCCGGCCGACGACCTGACCGATCCCGCTCCGGCCACCTCCTTCGCCCATCTCGATGCGACCACGGTGCTGTCGCGCCAGATCGCCGAGAAGGGCATCTATCCTGCCGTGGATCCGCTCGATTCGACGTCGCGCATGCTCGATCCAAGGGTCATCGGCGATGAGCACTACGAGACGGCGCGCCGGGTGCAGCAGATCCTGCAACGCTACAAGTCGCTGCAGGACATCATCGCCATTCTGGGAATGGACGAGCTGTCGGAGGAAGACAAGCTGACCGTCGCGCGGGCGCGCAAGATCGAACGTTTCCTGTCGCAACCCTTCGATGTCGCCGCGGTGTTCACGGGCACGCCCGGCGTCCAGGTGAAGCTCGAAGATACGATCAAGGGTTTCAAGGGATTGTGCAGCGGCGCTTATGACGATCTGCCGGAGCCCGCCTTCTACATGGTGGGCACCATCGAGCAGGCGGTGGAAAAGGCCCAGAGCCTTGCCGCCGAAGCGGCGTAGGGCAAATGGCGATGCTGCATTTCGAGCTCGTTTCCCCGGAACGGCTGCTCCTTTCGGAGGAGGTGCAGGAAGTCTCGGTGCCGGGAACCGAAGGCACCTTCACGGTGCTTCCGAACCATGCGCCGGTGCTGTCTACGGTCAGGCCAGGGGTGGTGGAGGTCGTGCGCGCGGATGGCGCGCGCGTGCGCATCTTCGTGCGCGGCGGCTTCGCGGAGGTCAACCCGCAAGGGGCTGACGCTTCTGGCCGAAGTGGCGATCCCGCTCGGCGAACTTTCCCCGGATGTGCTGGCCCAGCAGGTGAGGGACGCCGAGGAAGACGTGGCCGACGCCGGCGATGACGAGAAGCGGAGGCGCGCCCAGGAAACCCTCGAGCACCTGAAGGCGCTGCAAGGGGCGCTGTAGCGCTACACATTTTCGTGCAAAGCGGAGTTACTTCGCCCAAAGGAAATGCGCGGCATCAGGATATTTTGGAGCAGGTTCCGGCTTTAGACCAATGCTACTTCACAGCTCTGCAACGAGCTCGGGCAGGGCGCGGAAGTCTTCGACGATCGTGAACGCGCCGGCCTGCCTTAGCTCGTCCGCCATGTCGGGTGTCGCGTGCTCGGCGCCGAGGAAGCCGATGACGCGGATGCCGGCGGCAATCGCCGCCGCTGCGCCCGTACTGGTATCCTCGACGACAACCGTCTCGGGAGCAGGAAGCCCCGAGCGAGCGACGGCCTCGAGGTACATGTCGGGAGCGGGCTTGGGGCGGGCGACCTCCTCATAGCTGATCGTGCGGTCGCCGAAATGATGCAGGATGCCCGCCACCTCGAGCTTGTGCACGAGCATGGCCTTCTCGCTGTTGGAAGCGCAGGTCATCCTCTGGCCGAGACGCGGCAGTGTCTCGGGCACTCCCGCCACGGGCTTCAGGCGCGCGCTCATGGCCGCCTTGGCGTCGCGAACCCGGCGGGCGTGAAAATCGGCCGGCAGCTCGACTCCGAACTCGTGCGCGAGCTCCCGCCATTGATCGCGCGCCGTGCGGCCGAGGAAGCGGCGATGCATCTCGTCCGGCGGCATGGTCACGCCGACGCGCCGGGCGATCTCATCTTCCAGGTCGCTCTGGATCAGCTCGCTGTCGACAAGGACGCCGTCGCAGTCGAATACAATATGGCGGATGGGCATTCAGCGGCCGGCGAAGCGGGGCGTCGAGCTGCCGCATCCATGACGGGCCGGCTTTCGCCCGCGGCGCGGGCGAAGGCCTGCGCTTTTCCTGACGATGATGGCCGTTGCTCCGCGGCTTTGCGGGTCCAGCCTGGCGATGCGGCTGCTGCAGCGCCGGCCGCGGCGCGAGGCGCTCGCCGTCCACGGGCGTCCGGAGCGACAGGTTGCGCACCATGACCGGCACCTTCATGCGGATGGTGCGCTCGATGTCGCGCAGGAGGGTGCGTTCCTCGGGCGCACAGAAGGCGATCGCCGTACCGCCGGCTCCGGCGCGCGCCGTGCGGCCGATGCGGTGGACGTAGGACTCCGGCACATGGGGCAGATCGTAGTTGATGACGTGGCTGACGGCGTCGATGTCGATGCCGCGCGCGGCGATGTCGGTGGCGACGAGCACGGCGACCTTGCCCGACTTGAAGCCCTGGAGCGCGCGCTCGCGCTGGGGCTTGCGACTTGTTGCCGTGGATCGCCGCGGCTTTCAGCCCGTACTTCTCGAGGCCTCGCACCACCTTGTCGGCGCCGTGCTTGGTGCGGGTGAAGACAAGGGTGCGCTCGAGGGTGGCTTCGCCCAGAAGATCGGCAAGCAGCGGGAGCTTGTTCGCAACCTCCGTATGGATGACATGCTGCACCACCTGTTCGACGGTGGTGGCGACGGGCGCGATCTCGACGCGGGCCGGCGCCTTCAGCAGGGCGTCGGCAAGGCCGGCGATTTCCTTCGGCATGGTCGCCGAGAAGAAGAGATTCTGCCGGTTCTTCGGCAGGAGCGCGGTGATGCGGCGAATGGCGTGGATGAAGCCGAGGTCGAGCATCTGGTCGACTTCATCGAGCACGAAGATCTCGAGCTTGCCCAGGCTGACGGCGCGGCGCTCGATCAGATCGACGAGACGGCCCGGGGTCGCCACCAGGATATCGACGCCGCCCTGCAAGGTGCGGATCTGCGGGGAGATGCCGACGCCGCCGAATACCACGGCGGTGTCGAGCTTCAGAAAACGGCCGTAGGTGCGAAAGCTCTCGGCGATCTGCGCGGCAAGCTCGCGAGTGGGGGTGAGAACGAGCGCCCGGCAGGTCCGGGGTTCGGGCTTCGTCTGATGCCGCGAAAGACGGTCGAGCATCGGCAGCGCAAAGGCAGCCGTCTTGCCGGTGCCGGTCTGGGCGATGCCCAGGAGATCGCGGCCCGCCAGCAGCTCCGGTATGGCGCGTGACTGGATCGGAGTGGGTTTTTGATAGCCTTCGGCGGCCAGCGCCTTGAGGAGAGGGCCGGAAAGCTGCGAGTTCGGAAAAACAGTTCAAGTTGAAATCCTTTGTCGGAACAAATGGGGACAAACGCCGTACACGTCCGAATCGGCCTGGAGGCCTGGACGGCGCTGAAACGTTCCGCGTGACAGAATGTTTGGGGAAACGCTGCCGGCAGGACAGGGGCTATTTGAAGGCCCTCTCACGCGATCCTTGTTATGGAGCCGGTGCGCTGGTGGCTCATATGGATGGCCGCCGACGCGAAGTCAACCAAATTCGTGCTGCAATGCAGCAATGGTTCGTTAACGTTTGATGCCGCTGGAGGAAGATTTGGCTTTCGCAACGCTGGCAGTTCCGAGGTGCCGGAACTCCCTGATCACCTGCCGGTAGACCTTGCGCTTGAAAGGCACGATCAGGGTTTCGAGCTCGTCCATTTCGGCCCAGCGCCAGCGGTCGAACTCCGGCTTGTGGCCATGGGGCGCCAGGTCGACCTCGCGGTCATCGCCCAGGAAGCGGAACGCGAACCAGCGCTGCTTCTGGCCGCGATAGCGCCCGCCCCAGGATGTGCCGATGAGGTGCGGCGGCAGATCGTAGTAATACCAGTCCGGCGCCTCGGCGATGACTTCAGCGGAGGTGACGCCCGTTTCCTCGCGGAGCTCGCGAACGGCAGCCTTCCTGGGATCTTCTCCGCGGTCGATGCCGCCTTGCGGCATCTGCCACCACTGGCCGGAGCCTTCCTCGTCCGGCTCGTCGGGACGGTGGCCGATCCACACCAGGCCGTTCCGGTTGAGCAGCATCACGCCGACGCAGGCGCGGTAGCCCAGTTTCTCGCTGGGTATCTTGCCCAACCTGGTTCAGCCCGCTGCGCGTGGAAACCGGCGCTTACCGGAACGAGCAGAATGCCTCTCGCTTCCAAATCCTTTGCCCACGCCGCAATCGCATCGATCGTGGCGGGAAGTCCGGTACCGATGCCGATCGCGATGTGGCCGGATTTGGCGATCTCCTCGAGCCGCCTGCAAGTCCGTCGGCGACGTTGCGAAATGCGCCGCCGGAGTCGAGAACGACATCGGCCTGCCGGACGGGCAGATCGAGGCCGGAGGCGATCTCGGCAACGCGGCTTCGCGCCGAGGAGCCATCGTCGAGAAATACCAGCCCGCGTGCCCGCGAGCTCGCGAAGAACAGGAGCAAGGGCGGCTTCCTCGCTCAACAGGCGGCGCGCCAAGGTAGTTCACAACGCCGGTGTAGCCCGAGAAACGCGACAGGTGCCACTGAAGGCTTTCATGATTGTCCTGCTCGCCGGCACTTGCCAGAAGCGTTCGCGGGCCCGGATCCTCGGCAGGATAGCCAAAGGGCTCCATGGGGAGATGAAGCATTACTTCGTGGCCGACATGCCGCGGCCTCGGCGATGGCGCGTCTGCAGGTCCTCTCCATAAGGGGCAAATGCGAACGTCACTTCGCCGGGAAGGTCCCTGCCGGCCCGCCGAGTGAGTTCGCCGTTGAGGCCCATGCCGCCGAGAAGAATGGCAATTTTGGGCTGCCCGGAGTCGAGCACGGCCTTGTGGACGGGTCGGGAATAGACATCGAAGGGCCGTCTGCCGTCGCGGGCGATCTTCGGCAGAGGACCATCGGGGCCTTTTTCGAAGAATCCTCTCGCCGGCGCCGGCGTGAGCCTGACCGGCGGCGCAACGACCACGGCGGTCTCGGTTTCGGTCGTTTCGAGCCCTTCGATGACCACTTCGCCCGGCGGCGCAGGGTCTTCGTCCAACGCACTCTCGGAGATAGTCTCGGCAGGCGTGGTCGACGCGGTCGTCCGGAGATCGACGGGTTCGATCCTGAGGTGGACGACGGGCTCGCCGAGACTAGGGTCGTGCTGGCGGGCAAGCCAGAAAGCCGCACCGGCGACGGTGAGCGTCAATCCCAGGCAGCGGCGGTCAGCGGCGAAGGCTTCGAGGCCCACAGCCGATCCAGCGAGCTCCTGCGCCGCAACGGCCGGCGTAACTCTTCTTCCAGCATCGAAGCGATCGCCCCTCCCGCAACGCCACGCTGATTCGCGCCCGGCGATTATACCGGTCTGCTGCCCCTTTGCTCTTCATCGTCATGGCCGGGCTCACCCGGCCATTGATCGCGAGGATCGATCGATGACTTGCAACCGCACGAAGACGGCAGATGGCGGCGGGAGTCGAGCCCACCGCATGGCCGGATCAATCCGCCTGACGGTGAAGTGTTCGAAGGTCGTTCAGTTGCTGGACGTACCCGGCGCCTCACCGGCAGTCGGCGGGCGCCGGTCGCTTCGGGGCGGCCTTCGCCTCGGCTTTCGGCTTGGTCACATAGTGGTCGATCGGCTTGCCGCGGATGAAGTCGAAGGCAGCAAGCAGCTGCTTGTCCTTCTCCCGCTCAGGCGGAACATAGGCCGAGGAGCCGCCACCCTCCTCGCCACCGCGTTTCGTTCTGCAGATGCCCGCGGAGGCTTGCCTCGCCGCCGGTCGAGCGGGCGGTCGAGCCCTTCTTGTCCTCAGGAACGTCTTCTTCCACCAGATAGGTGGGATCGATGCCCTTGGCCTGGATCGAGCGGCCGGACGGCGTGTAGTAGCGCGCAGTCGTCAGGCGCATGGCGCCCTGGCCGCCCAGCGGGATGATGGTCTGCACCGAGCCCTTGCCGAACGACCGGGTGCCGATGACGACGGCGCGCTTGTGATCCTGAAGGGCGCCGGCGACGATCTCGGAGGCCGAGGCCGAGCCGCCGTTGATCAGCACTACCAGCGGCTTGCCGGCCAGCGCTTCGCCGGCCTCGGCCAGCCGGCGCTGGCTCTCCGCGGCATTGCGGCCGCGGGTCGACACGATCTCGCCGCGGTCGAGGAAGGTGTCGGAAACGGACACCGCCTGATCGAGCAGGCCGCCCGCGTTGTTGCGCAGATCGATGACGTAGCCCTTCAGATTGGCGCCTGCCTTGGTCTTGATCGCGCTCAGGGCCGCGTCGAGGCCTTCCTGCGTCTGCTCGCTGAAGGTGGAGATGCGGATGTAGCCGACGTCGTTGCCCTCGAGCTCGAACTTCACCGCTTTCAGGCGGATCAGGTCGCGAACGAGCTTGATCTCGAAGGGTTCCTCGCGGCCCTGGCGCACCAGGGTCAGGTTGATCGGCGTGTTGACCTTGCCGCGCATCTTGTCGACCGCCTGCTCCAGGGTCAGGCCCTGAACCTGCTGGCCGTCGATCTCGACGATCAGATCACCGGCGAGCACGCCCGCCTTGGAAGCCGGCGTATCGTCGATGGGCGAGATGACCTTGACGACGCCGTTCTCCATCGTGACCTCGATGCCGAGGCCGCCGAACTCGCCGCGCGTCTGAACCTGCATCTCCTGAAAGCGCTTGGCATTCATGTAGCTCGAATGCGGGATCGAGGCCGGCGAGCATGCCGTTGATGGCGTCCTCGATGAGCAGCTCGTCGTCCGGCGCTTCGACGTAATCGGCGCGAACCCGGTCGAACACGTCGCCGAACAGGTTGAGCTGCTTGTAGATGTCGGTATTGGCGGCGTTGGCGCCATCGAAGGCCTGCCACGCAAGCGTTGCCGCCACGGCCCCGCCGCTACCAAACCGGTAGAACGCATCAGTTTCTGGTCCATCAATTCTGGCCTTTCTCGCTACTAGCCTGTCTCGTGCCGCCGATCCACCACGGGGCGGGATCGATTGCTTCGCCCGTCTTGCGCAGCTCCAAGTAAACGACCGGCTTTGATTCCTCTACCCCGGCGCCGATCATGCGTCCTGATGCCCGGGCGTCCGCTGAAATGCCAAGGGGCTCGCCCCCGCGCACCATCTGGCCGGTTTCAACCTCAATACCGCCAAGGCCTGCCAACAGCACATGATATCCTTCGCCGACATCCAAGATCAAGAGTTGACCATAGGAACGAAAACTGCCAGCAAACTCCACCTTCGCGTCGGCGGGTGAGGTCACCTGGGCGCCGGTTCGCGTGGCGATCAGCATTCCCTTGAGTTCACCGCCGAAGCCGTCGGCCTCGCCATACCGCCGCACGATCTGCCCAAGCACGGGATAGGAAAGCTTGCCGCGCCTTGCCGAGAAGGCAACGCCGGGTTCCGCCTGAAGCCGGGCCCGGCGCACGGCTTCCTCGACGGCTGCCGCCTCCTCGAGCTTACGCTTTCTTGCCTGCTCGGCCAGCGCTTCGATCAGCTGGCGAAGGTCTTGCGCCTTGGCGGCGAGTGCGGCGGCGGCTTCGCGCTCCTTCTTCAGGTCCTCGCCACGCCGCACGGCAAGCTCCTTCTTGCGGTCATGGAGATCTTCCAGCGCCAGGCCCGCCGAGCGCAGCTTTGCCAGGTGGGCGTGGAGGTCTCTGGTCTCGAGCTGCGATGGCGGCTTCGAGACTGGCGAGGCGGACGAGATCCTGGTTGAGAACGTTGATTTCGCCCCGCAGGGCGGGCAGGGCGGCGCCGAACACCATCGCCGCACGGACGGACTGCAGCGCGTCGCCGGCGCGTCACCACCAGGGCCGGCGGCGGGTTGCGCTCGAGAAGAACCAGGCCGGACAGCAGGTCCGCCAACTGATCGTTGCGCTCGGTGAACTTGCGGCGCGAGAGCGGCTCTCTTCCCGGCGCAGCGAAGCGATGTTTCTCTCGGAGGCCGTGATCAGCGCCTCGCGCGACTGGATGAGGGCAGCCGTCTCAATCAGCTGGACCGCGATTGCCGCGGCCTGGTCATCGAGGCCGCGGACCTCGCCGCGTCAGATCCAGCTGGCGCAACTCGGAGCGGGTGAGCGCCCTTTCGATCGTCTCAAGCTCGGTGGCGGGCGCCGGCGGGATGCTGCCGGTCAGGACCTCAGCCGCGGCGCACTCGACCCGCAACGGCAAGCACGGCAACGAGCGCGACGCGTTGGGAGGAGAGCGGTCACGATGTTTCAGGCCCGGTGATAGGGATGATTCGCCAAAATGGTTACTGACCGGTAAATTTGCTCCGCCAGCATGACGCGCGCCAGCCGGTGCGGCCAGGTCATCCTGCCAAAACTCAGTCGCAGCTGCGTTTTGCGCGCGAGGTCCGCCGCGTGCCCGTCGGGACCACCGACGAGGAACGCCAGGTCGGCGATGCCGCCGTCACGACGGCGGCGCAGCAACTCGGCGAGGCTGCTGCTCGAGAGTTCCTCGCCGCCCTCGTCCAGTGCAATGGCGAAGGCGCCGGCGGGAAGCGTTGCCAGCAGCCGCCCGGTTTCTTCCTGGCGCGCAGAACGGCGGACGCGGCCCTTGATTTCGGGCAGTTCATGGACAGCGATGGCGGAAATCCCGACCCGGCGGCCGAGTTTCCCGGCCCGCTCGAGATATCCGGCGGCGAGGTCATGCTCGGGGCCCGACCGGAGCCTGCCGATCGCGCTCACGTGAAGGCGCACGAGTGCCCCTGACTCTGACGGTGATTAATCGAAGGTGCCGCAGTATTACACCGCGATGCGCTCGTCGGGGGCGTTCGGCGACCACAACTTCTCGAGGTTGTAGAAGGTCCGCACCTCGGGCCGGAATACGTGCACCACCACGTCGCCGGCATCCACCAGCACCCAATCGCACTGGGGAACTCCCTCTATTCTGAGGTTGCGCCAGCCCACGGCCTTCAATTGCTCCACGAGCTGGTCGGCGATCGCCGATACGTGCCGGCTGGAGCGGCCGGACGCGATCACCATGTGGTCGGCGAGCGCGCCCTTGCCATTGAGATCGATGGCGGTGACATCCTGGGCCTTGGCGTCGTCGAGGGAGCTGAGAACGGTGGCGAGAATTGGGGAGGATGACTTGCGTTGAGGCGCACGCTTCTCCGGGGCGGCGCGCTTTCTTGCGCCGCTACGCTTGGCTGATGATTTCAGGGGGATCGTCCTCTTGCACAACCGCCGGCCAGGCTGCAGCCGCGGCGGTGGGCACTGATGGAAGCGTTCTTGGCAATTCTGCTTGCTGCAAAGGTTGCTTGGGATGCGTTGCTTCGTCGAACACGAATCTAGCTAATCGGCAGCAGCATTCAAGACCTTCCTTGTGGCGGTCTGATGACGCGTCCTGACGCGGATTGCAGATGAGCTTTCCCGGCGCTGCGGCATCGACAGGAATATCCAGGCGGGCGGGCGAAGGCAGGCAATCTCGGCAGCATCGCGTTCGTCGATTCGCCACCGGGCGAGAGCTCGAGCGGCGGGCGAGCTCAGGGCGCGCAAGGTCGAACCGGGACGATCGAGGACCAGCAGCGGCAGGCAGTCAGGAATGTCACGCCATCTGTTCCACAGATGCAGCCCGCTGAAGCTGTCTGCCCCCATGATCCAGACGAAACAGGCGCGGCCGAGCAGCGGCCGGAGGCGGAACAGAGTTGCCGCCGTGAAGCTGGTGCCGAGCCGCTTCTCGAGGTCGGTGACAAACATGCGCGGATGGCAGGCAACGACGCGCGCCAGCGCCAGCCGCTCGGCGAAGTCTTCGGTCTCGTTCGGGTCCTTCAGGGGGTTCTGGGGCGAGACAACCCACCAGATGCAGTCGAGATGTGCGGCACGAATGGCCTCCAGGCAGGCGGCGCGATGGCCTTCGTGGGCCGGGTTGAAGGAGCCGCCGAACAGGCCGATGCGATGACCTGTCGAAAACGCGGGGAGCAGCGAAGACAGAATCATCAAGCACGCACGGAGAGCAGCCCTGCTGGATTCCGATATCTCCGTCATGGCCGGGCTTGACCCGGCCATCCTTTGAGCCTCGAGGCCGCGGGAACACAACGAATCCGAAGTGGACACTTTGTTCCGCGCTCAACGAGTTGGAAGAGGATGGCCGGGTCAAGCCCGGCCATGACGGCTATGGGAATGCAAGCGATGTGATGGTTGTGCATGTTTCTCAGGGACGGACCTGTCCGTTGCCGCGGACCTTGTACTTGAAGGTCGTCAGCTGCTCGAGGCCCACCGGCCCGCGGGCATGGAGCTTGCCGGTGGCGATGCCGATTTCGGCGCCGAAGCCGAATTCGCCGCCGTCGGCGAACTGGGTCGAGGCGTTGTGCAGGACGATGGCGCTGTCGACCTCGGTCAGGAATCGTTCGGCGGCGGCCGCTGTCCTCGGTCACGATGGCGTCGGTATGCTGGGAGCCATAGCGCCGAATGTGGTCGACGGCCGCTTCGAGCCCGGCAACCATGCGCACCGCCACGATGGCGTCAAGGTATTCGGTTGCCCAGTCCTGCTCGGTGGCTGCCAGCACGCGGCCGTCGGCTTTGCTGCACGCGCTCATCACCGCGGACTTCGCAGCCGGCCTCGATCAGCTCGAGCGACGATCCTGCGCACGAGATCCGGCGGAACGCCGTCGTCGATCAGGATCGTCTCGGCCGCGCCACAGACGCCGGTGCGGCGCATCTTGGAGTTGAGACAGATCGGCGAGCGCCTTGGCCGGGCTCCGCCCCGGCGTGCACATAGACATGGCAGACGCCCTCGAGATGGCTGAGCACCGGGACGCGCGCCTCCTCGAGGACCCGGGCGACCAGGCTTTTGCCGCCGCGCGGCACGATGAAGATCGATCGTGCCCCCGAGGCCGGCGAGCAGTCAGCCGACGCCGTCGCGCGACGCGGTCGGCAACATCTGGATCGCGGCCCGCGGCAGCCCCGCCTGTTCGAGGCCCGTCTGCAGCCGGCCCGACGATGGCGCGTGCGCGGTTTCGAAGCTGTCCGATCCGCCGCGCAGGATGGCGGCGTTGCCCGATTTCATGCACAGCGCGCCGGCATCGGCGGTGACGTTGGGGCGGCTTTCGAAAATGATGCCGATGACGCCGATCGGCACCCGCACCCGCGAGATCTCGAGGCCGTTGGGCCGCGACCAGCGGGCGGTCGTTTCGCCGACGGGATCGGGCAGCGCGGCGATTTCCTCGAGGCTCCTGCGCCATGGCTTCGAGGCGTGGCGGGTCGAGCTTCAGGCGGTCGACGAGCGCACTCGTTGCGGCCCGCCGCGGCAGGCGCGCGCCACGTCGCGCGGCGTTGGCGGCCAGGATCGCCGCGGAAGCCTGGCGCAGACTCCGCCGCCATGGCCGCGAGCGCCTGGTTCTTCTGCTCCGTCCGGGCCAGCGCCAGCACCTGCTGGGCAGCACGGGCGCCTGGCCGAGCGCCCGCAGGTCCGGGGTCGTCGCGTCGTCGGCCATGTCAGCGGGCCCTCAACACCAGGTCATCGCGATGAACGATCTCATCGCGGCCGTTGAACCCGAGTATATCGGCAATCTCCGAGGATTTCCGCCCGATGATCTTCTGGGCGTCGGCCCGGTCATAGGCGACGAGCCCGCGGGCGACTTCCGCTCCGTCTTCGGTCACAATCGATACCGCATCGCCACGCGCGAACTGTCCCTCGATCCGTCTGACCCCGGCCGGCAGAAGGCTTTTGCCGCGCGCTAAGCGCGTTTGCCGCCCCGGCATCGATGATGAGCTGGCCCATCGGCACCAGGGCGCCGCCGATCCAGCGCTTGCGGGCGGCGACCGGCGAAGCAGTGGTGAGAAACCAGGTGCACGGCGCCCCGTCGGCGAGCCGCTGCAACGGGTTCGGCACGCGGCCCGACGCGATGACCATGTTGGCGCCGGCAGGAAGCGCGATCCGCGCCGCTTCGAGCTTGGTGAGCATGCCGCCGGAGCCCACGGCCGAGACGGGCTTTCCCGCCATGGCTTCGATTTCCGGCGTGATTTCCTTGACCTCGGCAATCAGGCGCGCGTCGGGCCGGCCCGGCGGTGGCGGTGTAGAGCCCGTCGATATCCGACAGCAGGACCAGGCAATCGGCCGACATCATCGAGGATACCCGGGCGGCCAGCCGGTCGTTGTCGCCGATGCGGATTTCGCTGGTCGCCACCGTATCGTTTTCGTTGATGACCGGCACGGCGCCGGCGCGCAGCAGCGTGGTGAGGGTGGAGCGCGCGTTGAGATAGTGGCGGCGCTCCTCGGTATCGTTGAGGGTCAGAAGAATCTGCGCCGCGGTCAGATCATGGCGAGCCAGAAGTTCCTGCCAGGCATTGGCGAGCGCGATCTGGCCGACGGCTGCGGCCGCCTGGCTTTGCTCGAGCTTGAGCGTCACCGAGTCGAAGGCCGAGCTTGCGGCGGCCGAGAGCGATGGCGCCGGAAGACACGACCAGTACATCGCTGCCGCGCGCCCGCGCCGCGGCGATGTCGCCGGCGAGCGAGGCAAGCCAGCTCTGCCGGATCTTTCCGGATGCGCCATCGACCAGCAGGGCCGAGCCGACCTTGATGACCATGCGGCGAGACTTCAATATCCGGTCGCGCGCCGTGCTCATGGCCGCCAGGCCTCGGTGCTCGGGCTGCGCCTGGCGATCCCGTTCAGGCGCGGCGCTGGGTGGTGATCGCTTTCAGGAGCGCCTTCAACACACCCGGCACGCCCCGGCGCGAAACGCCCGACACCAGGAGCGCCGTCTTGCCGAACTTCGCCTTGAACCCGGCGGCGATGCGGCGGGCTTCGCCGGCGTGAGGGCGTCGGCCTTGTTGAGCGCAATCACCTCGGGCTTTGCGGCAAGCGATCCGCCGTGGGCCGCAAGCTCACGGCGCACTGTCTGGTAGGCGTCGGCGGGGTCGTCGACCGTCAGATCGATGAGGTGGAGCAGCACCGCACAGCGTTCGACATGGCCCAGGAAACGGTGACCGAGCCCGGCGCCCTCGCTTGCGCCTTCGATGAGGCCGGGAATGTCGGCGAGCACGAAGCTTCGGCCCTCGAACTCGACTACTCCGAGGTGCGGGTTCAGGGTGGTGAACGGATAGGCGGCAATCTTCGGTTTGGCGGCGGAGACGGCGGCGAGGAAGGTCGACTTGCCGGCGTTCGGCAGCCCGACGATGCCCGCATCGGCGATGAGCTTCAATCGCAGCCACACCCAGCGCTCCTCGCCCGGCGCGCCGGGGTTGGCATGACGGGGGGCGCGGTTGGTGGACGACTTGAAATGTTCGTTGCCAAAGCCGCCGTTGCCGCCCCGCGCCAGGCGGACGCGATCCCCCGGCTTCACGAGATCGGCGATCAGCGTTTCGTTGTCCTCTTCATAGAGCTGTGTGCCGGCCGGCACCTTGAGCACGATGTCCGGCGCGTTGGCGCCGGCGCGGCTCTTGCCCATGCCGTGGCCACCCGTGGCGGCCTTGAAATGCTGCTGGTAACGGTAGTCGATGAGCGTATTGAGGCCGTCCACCGCCTCGGCCCAGACATCGCCGCCGCGCCCGCCATCACCGCCGTTCGGCCCACCGAACTCGATGAACTTCTCGCGCCGGAAACTCACGCAGCCGCGGCCGCCGTCACCGGAGCGCACGTAGACCTTGGCCTGATCGAGGAATTTCACGCGTGCCTGGCCTTCTGCAAATGGTGCCAGTCGCTGTGAGCGATCTCGAAACACTGGCAGACGGAGCTGCAGTTGGTGCTGATGGAAAAACATCTGTCGATGCCGGCATGCCGGAAGCCCAGGCCGAGGAGCACGCGCTGCGAGGCTTCATTGCCGAGGATGCAACGGGCCGTAAGGCGGTCGCACTCCTTCTCCTCGAACGCATACGCCACCACGGCACGTGCCGCTTCACCCATCAGGCCCCTGTTCCACCATGGCTCGGCGAGCCAGTAGCCCAGTTCGTACGCCGCGGCCGGATCGTTGCGCTCAATTCCGATGGATCCGATCAGCTCCCCTGTCCGGGCCGGTGATGACGAACACGGTCCCACGCTCTTCCAGAGCTCATGGCATAATCGACGAAAGCCCGCGCGTCATCGAGATCGTAGGGCCACGGCACGCGCGCCGTCATGGAGGAAATTCGCCGGTTGTTGATGCGCTCGGCAATGGCGGCGGCATCGTCCGGCTCGGGCGGCCGCAACACGAGCCGGCTGGTCTTGATGGTCGGGGTGTGGTTCATGAGTACAACGACATGCGGCGCTGGAGGGTGGCTGCCCACCTTCCCGCGCCGCAAGCAAAATCCAAAATCGGGTTCGGTGGTGCGCGGCTACTCGCCGGGCTTGGGAGGCATCACCGATACGCGGATGCGGCCGCCCCGAGCGGCGCGAAAATCAACCTTGCCGCCCACCTCGGCATAGATGGTGTGATCGCGGCCCATGCCGACGCCGCTGCCCGGGTGCATCGTGGTGCCGCGCTGGCGGACGATGATGTTTCCCGGAACCACGATCTCGCCGCCGAACCGCTTGACGCCGAGGCGGCGGCCGGCGGTATCGCGGCCGTTGCGGGAGGAACCGCCTGCTTTCTTGTGAGCCATGAATGTCTCCTGCTTCTACTTCTTCTTGGCCGGCGGCTTCTTCGCCTTGCTCGGGGTTGCGGCTTTCGGTTTGGCCGCTGTTTTGGATCTTGGACGGTGCGGCTTTCGGTTTTGCTTTCGCGGCTTCGGGCACGGGCTGGCTCTGCCGGGCTGGCAGCGCCCTCGGGCGCGATATCCTCAACGATGTCTGACCGCCTCGACCGAACTCTGCACGGCGGGCTCGGCCTCGGCGAGCGTTGCTGCGGATTTCTTCGAGGGCTTGGCGCCGCCGGTCAGAATCTCGGTGATGCGCAGCTGGGTCAGGTCCTGGCGGTGGCCGTTGCGGCGCCGATAGTGGCTGCCGGCGGCGCTTCTTGAAGACGATGATGCGATCGCCGCGAACGTGGCTCACGATCTCCGCCGCGACGCTGGCGCCGGCGATCAGCGGGTTGCCGACTTCGACGCCGCCCTCGCCGGCGACCATCAGCACCTCGCCCAACTCGACGATGTCGCCCGGGGCGCCATGCAAGCTTCTCGACCCGGAGGAGGTCATTGGCGGCGACGCGGTATTGCTTGCCGCCGGTTTTCACGACTGCATACATTTTTCTTCCTTGTCTCGCGCCCTCGCGGCGCCGCCTCGCGTGGAAGCGGACTTTGCTGCTTTGTTGTGGTTTTCGAGGCCTTGGGCAGCGTAGTTTGCGGACGCCGAGACGGCGTCCGCGCGGGCGGCGTTGTAAGGTCGAGTTGTCGGCGCTGTCAAGCGCGAGGGAGGCCGCCGCTGCCGCCCTCGCAATTCAGTTGGCAACAAAGGGTGCCCGCGCTATCAGGGGCCGCCCAGGCCACGGGCGGCCGGCGAACATCAATGCCGCCGCCGGACGCGGAGAGGTGCCGGAGTGGTTGATCGGGGCGGTCTCGAAAACCGTTGTGCTCGCAAGGGTACCGGGGGTTCGAATCCCTCCCTCTCCGCCATTTATTATTATAACTAATTGTTATTACTGCATATTTCTATAACATCAATTAGTTGCCCATCCCATTGCCCATACCCAAGCGTCTCATGGGCGATCAACAGACGAAACACGGTTAACCGTTCGGCCTCCTTCGCCCCCCGCCCGAACTCCTCCTCGAGCCATGGTCTCGCGCCCATCGAACGGTCCAATCCTCAGGTGGACTTGCGGCGACGGCATCGAGGTTACTGGTCTTTATCAGCAGTCTGACAACCTTGGCGGGGGAGACGATCGGGGGCAATGCGCACTTCGAGCCGCTTCTCCCTCTTGTTTCACTCACCCAAGGCAGTGAAAGATCGGTTTCAAATGCGTGTGTTCCCCGAGCTTTGAACTCGGCCAAGGATCCAATGGTTGCCGGGCCACTCGTCAATCTCGTCGGCATTACCAAGAACTTCGGCGGTATTCATGCGCTGAAAGGCGTCGATCTTTCCATTCATGAGGGCGAGGTGGTGGCCCTTGTCGGACACAACGGCGCCGGCAAATCGGTGCTGGTCCAAATACTATCGGGGGTCTTTCCGCCCTCATCGGGTGAAATCAAAATCAACGGCAAGCCGGTTACCTTCCACTCTCCAACCGACGCGCGCCGCTACGCCATCGAGACGATCTATCAGACACTCGCCCTGGCGGACAATCTCGACGCACCGGCGAATTTTTTTCTCGGTCGCGAACTCAAGACCCGCCTCGGATTTCTTGACAAGAAACGGATGACAAAGGAGGCGGGACGCGCGCTTGCTGACCTCAATCCAGCCTTCATCGACATCGAAAGGCCCGTCCGGCAGATGTCGGGCGGCCAGCGCCAGGCGATCGCCATCGCCCGGGCCATCCATTTCCAGGTGCGGATCCTTATTATGGACGAGCCGACGGCGTCGCTGGGCCCCCAAGAGACTGCCCAGGTCGGCGCGCTGGTCCGGCGTCTCCGCGACCACGGAATTGGGATCCTCCTCGTCAGCCACGACGTCCGTGACGTCATCCGCCTCGCCGATCGAATCGCAGTCGTGAAGAACGGCGCCCTTGTCGGCACTGCGGTTGCCAGCGAGACCAACGAGGACGCCATCATCGACATGATCGTCCGCGGCCGTAAACTCGGCGTTTCACAAGGAGCGGTGCCGTGACCATCACCCTGCTGCCGAGTGCGCGGCAAAGTCCTTTGCGCCTAATAACGCCAATTTGGCTGGTGCTTATCGTGGCGATAGTCGGGGCGGCGCTGATGTCAGGTCATTTCCTCTCGCCTAACAATCTGGTTGCTGTCCTGCAGCAAGGTGTCATCACCGGCATCGTTGCCCTCGGCATGACCATTGTTCTTATCGGTGGCCAGTTCGATCTTTCGACCGGGGCTATCGTGATGATGGCGGCAGTGATGGCGCTCCTCCTCGATCCCGCCGACGGTACGAGGACGGTGATGGCAGTGATCCTGCCGCTCCTTGCGGGTGCTGCGGTCGGCATCGTCAACGGACTCGCCGTCTATGGCGCCAGTGCAAACTCCATCGTCGCGACTATAGGCATGCAGTTCCTGCTAATCGGTGCGACGCTCGCCGCTGTCTCTGGTCAGCATGTCCGCGCCGAGGCGATCGACCCCCTGTTCACCGCCATCGCCCATGCGCGGCCCTTCGGTATTCCGTTGCCGGTGATCTTCTTCGCACTGCTCACTGTGCTCCTCGCTGGCCTCATGGCCAACACGGTCTTCGGCCGCCATGTCTACGCCATCGGAGGAGATGTCGAAGCGGCAAGACGCGCCAGCATCCCCGTGGTCCGCAATGGCATTGCGACATTCGCCCTGTCCGGCACATTGGCGGCACTTTCCGGGGTGATCATTGCCTCGCTCGTCGGCCGCGTCGATCCGACGGCAATCGGTCGCTACGAGTTTCCTGCACTCACTGCGGCGGTTCTCGGCGGCACCAGCCTTGCCGGCGGTATCGGCCGACCGGCCGATACCGCAGCCGCCATCCTGGTGGTCGCGGTCATCACCAATGTGATGACCATCCTCGACTATCAATATCCGGTGCAGCTTTTCGTGCAGGGGTTGGTGCTGACCGGCGCAGTCGCATTCTATGCCTGGCGGCGGGGGGAAATAGGTCGGCGATGAGCGCTCGTGCATCGACCTTTCTCATGCGTCTCTTCGTAATGCCCCCACTGCTGCCGTTGCTTGCTGTTGCGTTCTTGGTTGACGGGTTCTGGTCGCTCGCCAATCTGCGCACTCTGCTTGAAGCCATCTCAGTAGATGGACTCGTGGTGATCGGCATGACCATAGTCATGATTGCCGGCGGTTTCGACCTTGCAGTCGGAGCCGTGCTGGCCATGGGCGGCGTCGCCGGTGTGGTGCTTCTCCCCTGGGGTTTGCCGGCGGCAATGGCCGGCGCGGCGCTTGCAGGTACCACCGCCGGTTTGCTCAGCGGGGCGCTCGTGACCAGGCTTACCATCAATCCCTTCATTGCCACGCTCGCCATGATGGTGATGGTGCGCGGCGCGACGCTTGCCTACACCGATACGCGGCCCGTGGTGAGCCTTGAGGAGAGTTTTCTGGCGCTGGCCGGTGGAAATCCCATCCCCTACGCCTTCATCCTGCTCCTGGCCGTGATGCTCGTTGCCCATGTGCTACTCAACACACGGCCATGGGGACGGCACATCTATGCGCTCGGCGGCGACGAGCGCTCTGCCGCGATGGTGGGGCTGCCGGTGAACCGCCTCAAGATTCAATGCTACATGCTCTCAGGGCTGCTCGCCGGTTTCGCGGGATTTCTGTTGGCGGCGCGGCTCGGCACCGGTTCGCCGATCATTGGCGATGCCACACCGCTCACCGCCGCCGCGGCGGCGCTCCTCGGCGGCGCCACCCTCAAGGGCGGCGAAGGTTCGATCGGCGGGTCCTTCGCGGGGCTCCTCTTCGTAGGCGGCCTCATCAACGTGATGAACCACCTCGACGTTCCATCCTACTACCAGCGTATGACTATCGGCGGGCTCTTGTTCAGCCTGGTCGTGGCGGGGGGACTACTCATGCGTTTGCGGCAGCGCTGAGCCGAACATCATTGCCGCCGGGGCCGGCGTTCCGGCCGAACGGAGTTGGAACAGGAGTGGAAAAAGCCATGAGGAAAATGATAAAGCTCTTTGGCTGCGTGGTGGCATGCTCGGTATTGGCTTTGGCGCCATCGGCGAATGCCGCAGACAAGATCGTGATCGGGCATTCGCAACCCAATCTCGGCTGGCCTTATATCGCCGCTGTGACCAACGTTCTCGAGGCCTCCGCCAAGGGTATGGAAGGTGTCGAAGTGGTAACGCTCAGCGGAGACGGCGACATCGCCAAGCAGAGCAGCGATATCGCATCGCTGGTCGACCGTAAGGTGAATGTCCTGCTCGTCACGTCGCTCGACGGCAACGCTGTGATCCCGGCACTGAAGAAGGCTCATGAGGCGGGCATCCCGATTCTCGCCGTGTCGAACGAGCCGGCTGAACCGGGTCAGGCCTTGCTTGCAGGTTATTCAGGCCCAGACGACTACGTGCAAGGTGTGATCGCTGCCGAATTGCTTAACGACGCGCTAGGGGGCAAGGGTGGCATCGCCATTATCGAAGGCTCGCCCGGCCAGAGCACGACGCTTCTGCGCACCCAGGGGCTGAAGGACCGGCTGGCCGAGCTCAAATCCGAGATCAAGATCCTAGGCGCGCAGACCGCCGACTGGAATCCGGTGAAGGCCAAAGACGTGGCGCAGGCGTTCCTCACATCCTACGGCAACGACATGCTCGGTCTCTTCGCGCAGGACGACAATTCGGGCGCGGCGGCAGCCGAGGTGTTCAAGGCCGCCGGCCGTGGCGATATTAAAGTCGTCGGCACCGGCGGAACGATCAATGGGCTCAAGGCCATCAAGGACGGGCTCATGTACGGAACGATGGATCAGTCGCCGACCACCGACGCCAAGCAGGCGCTTGAATTCGCGCTCAAGCTCGCCAAAGGGGAGGCCCTGCCACAGAAGCGCAACATCATTCCGATGCCCAAGATAACCGCCGCCAACGTCGGCGAGTTCAAGGGCGAATGGTGACAAGTCGAAGCCGGCCGGGTTTGTCCGGCCGGCTTCCCTATAGCTCATTGACGGACCGCCGGACCGATGCTCGATCTCAGCGTTGGCATGAAAGTATATGACAATGGTTGGTTCCTGCGCCACAGGCTCGACCCGGAGCCAGCGGCCGACACGCTTGCCGGCATGGGTGTCACGTTCGTTCTTGCGCAAAGCAAGCTCTTGCCCATGCAGGACACCGCAATCGAAAGCGAGGTCCCGCCGGATGAAGCCAAGCGCTTCGCAACGCTTGACGACCGGGCCTTCCGCGACGCGCTCAAGCAGCGCGGCATCGCCTATTTCGCGTCGCTCAATTTCGGCTTCGATGCCAAACTCATCGCTGCACACCCGGAAGCACTCCCCATCGATCAATTCGGGCGGCGCGAGGAGAAGACCGACTGGTACATCGGCCTGCCGCCGGACCGGCAGGTGAACATCACCCATAAGCTCGGCTTGCTGGAGCCGGCCGTAAAGTCGCTCGAGCCAGACGGCGTGCATCTAGGCTTCATCCGTTGGCCGGGATTTTGGGAAATCTGGCTGCCGGATGTGAAGCGCGCCGACATGCCCGACTACTGCTATGGCCCGGAAACGCTGATGCGGTTTTGCGTCGATGTGAATGTGGACTTGCCGGTCAAGGATCCGGTTGCAGCGGCGCGCATCATTGCCGAGAAACATTGCGCGGCCTGGCGCGATTGGAAATGCATGGAGACCGTTCGCACGGTAGGTCGTGTCCGCACGACCTTGCGAGCGATCAAACCTGATCTCCAGATCGTCATCAACACGCTGCCCTTTTTCACAAGCGACTTCGACAATGCGGTGGAAGAAGTGTTCGGCCAGAGTCCAGCAAAGCTGCAAGCAGTTGCCGATATCTTCGAGGTCATGGCCTATCACCAGATCATGCGCCGGGCTGCGGATTGGCCGGGCGCCATCGCCACCGACATCAAGCGCCGCAGCGGGCGGGCGACCGTGTGTACGGTGCAGGGCAACCCGCTCTATCTCACCGGCATGCATGCCAATCGCGGCCGCGCCGCAACACTTACCACGGACGAATTCTTGGATTGCGTGGACAGCGTTGAAGCGAGCGAAGCCAATGGCCTGTGCGTCTTTACGTTCACCGATTTCCTCGGTTATCGTGACACTGCGGACGGCAAGCGCCGCATTGACCGGTTAAAATGTTTCCGGCGTTGAAGGCGCAGCCGTGCTCTACGGCCTCGACCTTGGTGGCAGCACGCTCAAGGCGGCAAGACTCAGGCGGCCCGCTGTAGCGAGCCTTGAGGCCCAAGGGCTGATCGTAAAGAAACGCGATAAGGACGGGAATTCCGTCTATCCCAACGGCCAAGTAGTCTACATCACCGCCAAGTATCAAAGCGACAACCAATAGAAGCTGCGCTGCAGCCTCCTGGGTGGATTTCGGGCGTTAAGTCTTTTCGGCCGTGGATGGCACATAGGCCGTGGATGCACAGAGGTCGCCGGGGAGCGCAGAGAGCATGACTGATCGAAAATGATGCAGGCGAGACCATTACGATAAGGAGCAAGCCATAAGAAAAGGGAAGTTCCCCCAGAACAAAGCGCCGTTGCGCCTAGGCGTTGGGCGGCTGGAAGGAGAAGGCCAAATGACGCAGCAATCAAGGCGGCAACTACTCACCGAGGCAGTTCATGCCGCAACGATCGAGCTCGCCAAAGACGCCGACGCAGACAAGCCATTGAAGCCACAGGCGCACGAGTGCTGAAGCCACTTCAACCAAGCTCATACGTTAGGAGTTCAGCACGCGGATTCGCTCAGGTTCGCTCAAAGGCTGTATTGCCGAGGCGCGACGGTCCTCCGAGCCTGCTCGGCCACAACTTTGGGTCTGTTCCACTGACAGCGAGGCGCACGAGCTCATCAGGGAGTTGGACAAGGCTGACGCCTTCTCTCACGCCTATGTTTTTACGGACATCGATGACGAGATGCGCCTAGGACCCGGCAAGCATCGGATCGATCAATGAGTGAGCCTATCCGCCTCAAAAGCACTGGAAAGGTACTCCGCACGTTGAAGGTGCGCGGCACGATGCTCTTTGCCGGTGCGCTCGTGCTGTCGCTTGCCGCGCCTCTTGCGGCGCGTTCTGAGGTCGTTGTCGGCAAAGATAGTGACTGCCTCGAACTCGGCATGGGCATGGCCGAGGCGCTGGTCCTCACCCTAGAAAGATTGCGTGGTCAGAGCCGGTGGGAGTGACTGCGCCTTCCCGCGCGCCTTTCCATCGGCTCGCTTGCTACGCCCGATTAACCCCGGCCGCTACTTGTGGACAGCGACCAAACCGTCGTCGCCGGAGCCGGAATCACCGTATCTTCGAGCGGGGGGCGCGGGATGTTGGCCGCAGCTTTTATATGTCAATTGGCGGGCATCGTGGCATTGCTGGTGCTCACCTATCGACTAAATGAGCGTCTGCGGCGCCTTGAGCGCAAGGAAAGCCGCCGAGATATTGAACTTCGGCGGGTCGGCGATCTGCTCGAACGTAACAGCTTATTCAAGGCCCTCGATCGGGCTTGGGGAGAGATCAAATCTGGGGCCAAGCCGGAGCCTAGAAATAATAGCGGAGCGGGGGAAGCGGACCCGATCAGGACTAAGGTCACGCCATCACCGTCAGCCGCGATCACCAACACCGTGAACGCGAATGCCGCCTCGACCCGAAACCTGAGCGTCCGGGCACCCGGCAGCGCAAATGAGGCGGCTAAAAGGAACCGTCGCCTCGCGGCTGCGCAGCACTCTATCATCGATGAGAAACCCGTTTCTCTCGCAGAGAACCCTCATCGCCGCCGTGAACGGGTAGCCCTGCGGCATGAACTCGCTGCCCTCGACGAAGCCGGCGGCCCTTGTGCTATCGCCGCGCGCCAGACAGAGCCTGCTGCGAGCGAAGGGCTTCAGTCGGCGCCAGAAGAGCCTAGAAATAATAGCGGAGCGGGGGAAGCGGACCCGATCAGGACTAAGGTCGCGTCATCGCCGCCACCGGCGATCACCAACACCGTGAGCGCGAATGCCGTCCCGACCCGAAACCTGAGCGTCCGGGCACCCGGCAGCGCAAATGAGGCGGCTAAAAGGAACCGTCGCCTCGCGGCTGCGCAGCACTCTATCATCGATGAGAAACCCGAACCTGTGACTGCTGGCGAACCGGCCCACGAAATAGAACACCCCGGCAGCGGTCGGGTGTTCCGGCCGGCGCGCTGATCCCACGCTAGCCATCGAGCACCCGGAAGGTCGCAGCGGCGATAACTTCTTTCGAGTAGCCATCTACCTTCAAGGTTTTCTTGATTTCTGATCGATGACACATGGAGATTAGAAAGCCATGATCGGGCAGAGCCAGTCCCGGATGAATGTCGTTTGAATGAACAACGAGAACCACCCATTGATGCTAGGGAAAAACCCGGCTTACCTCGACGTGTTCGGTCGTTTCTCTCGCAGAGAACCCTCATCGCCGCCGTGAACGGGTAGCCCTGCGGCATGAACTCGCTGCCCTCGACGAAGCCGGTGGCCCTTGTGCTATCGTCGCGCGCCAGACAGAGCCTGCTGCGAGCGAAGGGCTTCAGTTGACGCCAGAGCGGTGATGCCCGCATGGGCAGGCACGCCGAGCCATGTACTGGTTGACGCAGATAACACGGCCAATGTCATAACGATCCCGGCAAGTGCAGTACAACTCTTGCGCAGCTTCATCGTGGTCCTCCATTTTGATGCGGGTCGCACATGCACAGAGATACGGAAGGACCATCGCGAAGGTTCAGCCCGGAGTTAAAACATGCGTGACAGAGCGAGTGCTTCGCTTGCCAGCGCCGCAAGGCACGCCGCTTGGTAGTGCCGAGTCCCGTGGCCGAAGGCACCGGCGTGATCCGGGGGCAGGTGGCCGAGTTGCGTTTTCTAGCCAGGCCGAGGGGTTCCTGGTCTACATAGGAGTGCAGTAACTACCTCCTGCGCCCGGTCATCCAGGCGCAGCCACTCTCGCAACGTCCAGCCTTCATAGGCGAAGCACATCTCCGCCGCCTTGTCGGTCAGCTCCTCTCGCTCGACGACCTTCGCAGTCCCGGTGCTGACCCCGCACATCGATATGTTTGCGATGCTATTCGGTGTATTCGAGGTCCAGCCGCGTTATGGCGACGGCAAGGTTGAGGCCCGTCTGGCCCTGCACGCTCAACGGCTGCAGAGCGATGGACTTGTAGAGTCCGCCGATGAGTACATTGGCGCCGAGCCCGAGGCCCACGCTTGCCTCCCCGGAAGCGCCGACGTAGCCGCCTGCCAGCGCATCAGGATCGATCGAACCGGGCGCGAATACCATCCACCCGACGAAGGCGTTATTGGTCACCCCGATGTCGAGGCCAAACTTCCTGACCGAGCCGACATAGTGCTCCGGCGGGCCGCCCACAGGATGGAAAATGCACTCCATTCCCTTGGACGACCACAAGATCCATCCCACGCCGCCCTCGATGGTGCAGTTGAGGATACCGACATTGACGCCGGCGGCAGCCGACGCGGTTTCCGTATGGAACGCCCGGACGATAATGGCGGCAAGCAGCAACGCGCTACGCAGAAATTTCATTTAATGACTCCTTGCACTGACAATTGCCCAGTAGATCACAATACCCGGTAGCGGAAATGTTCTCAGACCTGCTGGGCGGTGCAGAACGCATCTTCACCCCCTAACATCGGTGAGACTCATCTGTGATGCCAGTCGGCCGCGGTTGCCTCTGCAATTAGCCAGGCTTGCGCCCGCGCTTTTGCGGCTGCGCTCGGGCTTATTGGCACTTTGCCAGTTCGCAACGAGCTTATGACTCAGAGAGTTAAGAGTGTGATAACGCGGCAGAGCAGGTGGACAGCATCTATCCGGAAACTCGGATTGGCTGTCCGAGACACTTTTGAAGGCCATTGCCCCGGTGAACGCCGGGGCTTTTTTGGCCATGGAACCTTTCGAGCGCAGCCGCGTTAAATGGTTTGAAGAGACACCCGCCGTTCCTCCCCGAACGCCCCGCGGGTGTCGGTTAGCCGAGTATCCAAAAATTTCAGTGGCGTTACCCTGTCCGAGTCAAGATCTTGTCAAAAGAAGGAAGACTGATTTGCCAGGGGCTCCCATGATTTCGATTGTCGATGATGATGAGTTTGTTCGTGAGGCGACCAAGGGTCTCGTCCGGTCGCTGGGCTACGACGCTGCTGTATTCGCCTCAGCAGAGGAGTTCCTGAGGTCCAATCGCGTCCATGACACTGCATGCGTCGTTACCGACGTGAAGGGTTTGGTGGCTGGTGCGATCAACATGGTGCTGGCCCTTCTCATTGGAGCGTCGATCCCGAGCCTTGTTCCGTTGGCTGCTGCTGCTCTCTTAGGGTTCATCGGCTACGGCTTGAGCCTTGTGTTGTTCGTCTTGGCTCTGCGGGAGATCGGCACCGCTCGTACCGGCGCTTACTACTCGACGGCCCCCTTCATCGGCGCGGTGATCGCGTTCACGGTGCCACGCGAGCCGATCACTCCAGCGTTGCTGATCTCAAGTGTGTTGATGGGGTTCGGTGTTTGGCTACACCTGACCGAGCGGCACGAACATGAACACGAACATGAGCGGATTGTCCACGTGCATCCCCACATCCATGACGAACATCACCAGCACGAGCACGGAGCATCTGACCCGCCAGGGGAGCCGCACTCTCACCGCCACGTCCACGTCCGGCTTCGTCATCGGCACCCTCACTACCCGGACGCGCATCATGAGCACTCACACTGACCTTCGGGAAGCGAGACGTGTACTGATGGGGTGGTTGGAACCGGCCAAGTCCTGGGCGCAAGATGTCAAGCGGGACGTGGTAGCGCTCTACCTTGCAGCGAGGGATCCAAGAACACCGGTAGTGGCGACGCTCACCGCTGCCGCTGTCGCTGCATACGCCCTCAGCCCGATCGATCTCGTGCCGGACTTCGTTCCCGTACTGGGCTATCTCGATGACCTCGTGATCGTCCCCTTGGGCATCCTACTTGTTGTGCGCCTCATCCCACCAGAGTTGATGGCAGAGTTCCGCCACGAGGCGGTTCAGCGAGGGCGACTGCCAGCTCACTGGGGCGGCGCTGCTCTCATCATCTCGCTGTGGGTGATCAGCTTGATCCTTGTCGTGTGGTGGGCTTACGGCCGGCGCGGAAGCTGACGGGTGGCTCTTCGTAGAGTTGCATCAGTGGTGCCCTCCATCAAGCACCTGGCAGCACGATCAGCTCGCCCACCATCGACGGCTGGTGGATCCCGCACCGAAACTGGAACACACCCGCCTTGTCGGCAGTGAAGGTTACGGTGGTGAGCTGGCCACGCTTGACGGTGAAGCTGAGATCGTAGCCGTCGATCACGGTCGGGTGTTCCGCACCATTGACGCCAAGGATCTCGAGCGTGACCTCGTCGCCTTGGTTCACGATGATCTGGCTGGGATCCCAGCGATAAGTCGACACCTCCCACCGCCCCTCGGCATTAGGGGCTTTGAGCTCGTAGCCCTTGCCTTCTGGCAGCGCGGTAGTGGGAAACGGCTCCTTGTCCGCCGTCGCTCCACCCTTGGGCTCGACCGCCACCATCGTAATGGTGCGCTTCATGCCGGCCGCCTCCGCGGGATCGGCCGACCCCGCCGCGGTTAATGCCGCGACCAGCGAAAGCAACATTGCTGCCGCGCTGGCCTCGACGCCATGCCTCATCATCGGATACCTCCCTTGTAAGACTTTCACTCGCCCGCCAAGGCGATGCGCACCCTTCCGAGCGCGTGGGCGCTCCGTCGGGCGGAGATCACATTTCAGCGAAAGTCATGGTCTGCTAGACCCAATACCCGTCGTCCTCGGCGAGAGGGACGGGCCGTCTCAGCAACATACACATGCGCTGGCTCAATTATTCCACGGCCGCTTCATCAACCGCCATGAGCCGCGAATAGCCAGCTACGTCGGTGGCTAGGATAGCCGCAAGCCTGCGCTGTTGCCGCTGCAAGAAGCAACCTCCTGCTGCGGCAGCATTGTACCGAAAAAGCCGGCACTGGCGAGCCATCCGGACCAAGGTCCGGTTATGCACGCAAGAGACTTGCAGGGCTCGCTGACAGATGTCAGCAGATTGGTGTAAAGCGGACTCAAGAAATACGATGCGTTTTGGGCCGTTTATGACCCCAAAGCGGTCATTCCGGCAGTCCAGCTTTTTGCAGCCCAGCGCTCGACTTCCTCCGCAAAGGAAGCATGCATGCTGGGAAAGAACGCGCACGGCGGAGCTAGCATCGCATGAGATGGAATCGACAAGAAGGTAGAGCCGCCGCCTCCCACTATCAGGATCACAAGCTGGCTGATGAGCTGCCGGCATTGAACCAAGGAGATAGCCATGTCCACGAATTCGTCGTCACTGACCCGGCGGAGCGTTCTTGCGACCGCAGCAGCCGCTGGCGCGCTTCGCCTCGCTACCTCGGCATCGGCCGGTATCTTCGGCGATGCGCAAGCGGAGGAAGCTAACGCGATCCGCCCCTTCACCTACTACGCGCCCCAGGCCGAGCTTGATGAGCTTCGTCGACGCATAAATGCGACGATCTGGCCTGACCAGGAAACGGTCACGGATGACACGCAAGGTGTGCAACTCGCGACGATGGAGAAGCTCGCGAGGTATTGGGCGAGGGACTACGACTGGCGCAAAGTTGAAGCTCAACTGGCCGCCCTGCCGCAGTTCATCACCGAGATTGATGGGCTCGACATTCACTTCATCCACGTTCGTTCGAAGCACGAGAATGCGTTGCCGCTGGTCGTCAACCATGGCTGGCCCGGCTCGATCATCGAGCAGTTGAAGATCATCGATCCACTCACTAATCCTACGGCGCACGGGGCTAGTGCATCGGACGCTTTTGACGTCGTGATCCCATCGATGCCAGGCTACGGCTTTTCTGGCAAGCCGACCACGACCGGCTGGGGGCCCGAGCGTATGGGCCAAGCCTGGGATAAACTGATGAAGCGCCTCGGCTACACCAGTTACGTCGCCCAGGGCGGCGACTGGGGCGCGTTTGTCGTCGACCAGATGGGCCTACAGGCACCGGCGGGATTACTCGCCATTCACACCAACATGCCTGCCGTCGTTCCCGCTGACGTCGACAAGGCTCTCCTGGCCGGCGGCCCGCCGCCATCCGGTCTCTCAGCCGACGAAAAGCGCGCGTACGAGCAGCTGGTCCGAACATTCAAGCAAGTCGACTACGCTAGGTACATGGCGGCGCGCCCGCAAACCTTGTACGGCATTGCGGATTCACCCGTCGGCCTAGCCGCCTGGCTACTCGACCACAATGATGCCGACGGCCAGCCAGCCGCGGCTGTCGCCTCTGCTCTGAACCGAACCACGAGCGCCACCGGCGAACTGACGCGTGACGAGATTCTCGACAACATCACGCTCTATTGGCTGACGAACACGGGGGTCTCTGCGTCTCGTCTCTATTGGGAATACAAGGGCGGCTTCTTCAACGCCAAGGGCGTCACTGTTCCGGTGGCCGTTACGGTTTTCCCGAGCGAGCAGTACGAGGCTCCGCGGAGCTGGGCGGAGAAGGCGTATCCCAAACTGATCTACTATAACAAGGTGGACAAAGGTGGGCACTTTGCGGCCTGGGAACAGCCGAGGCTCTTCGTGTCCGAGATGCGTGCCGCCTTTCGATCCCTGCGCTGATGAAACCGTGTGTGAGGGGAGTCGTTCACGCGGCGTGCGGAAGCGTTTCTCGACGCCACCCCCGTTTGCCCCGTAGCGATTGCACGCTTGCGCCACCCTGGCGCATGAGTTCGATTGTATTCACTTCAAGGGAGGCCATTCCATGAAAGAGAGAGTCGCAACAGATGAGCCCAAACGAGACACCCGGCGCGCAAAATCAGCCGCCGCCAGGGTCTCAAGCTCAGCGCCGCGAGCATCATGGCATCGCTACTGCCGGCTTATGCGCTAGCCGCGGCGCAAACCCAATCGTCATCGTCTCAAACCCCACAGGAGGACACCATGCCCGAAAACACCGCAATCCGTCCGTTTCAGGTGAGTTTTCCGGAAGCCGAGGTGACCGAACTGCGTCGGCGCATCGCCGCCACGCGGTGGCCGGAGCGTGAGTTGGTATCCGACGCAGCTTCTCGGTCGATCTGGGCGACCGCGTCGGCAGGCGACACACAAGGCGTGCAACTCGCCACAATGCAAAAACTCATCCAGTACTGGGGAACGAAGTACGATTGGAGCAAATGCGAGGCGCGCCTGAAGGCGCTACCGCACTTCGTCACCGAGCTCGACGGGCTCGACATCCATTTCATCCACGTGAAATCGAAGCATCAGGGTGCCTTGCCCGTGATCATCACCCACGGCTGGCCAGGTTCCGTCATCGAGCAGCTCAAGATCATTGATCCGCTCACCAATCCCACCGCGCACGGCGGAACCGCGGCCGATGCGTTCGACGTCGTGATCCCGTCGATGCCGGGCTACGGCTTTTCCGCAAAGCCGACCCAACCCGGTTGGGATCCGGCGCGCATCGCGCGGGCGTGGACCGTGCTGATGAAGCGCCTCGGCTACAACCGGTTTGTCGCGCAGGGCGGCGATTGGGGGGCCCTCATCACCGAACAGATGGCGCTGATGACGCCTCCGGAGTTGATCGCCATACACACCAATATGCCGGGGACAATTCCGCCCGAGATTGTGAAGGCGCTTGCTGCCGGCAGTCCGCCGCCGGCCGACCTCGGGACCGACGAAAAGCACGCGTATGAGCAAGTTGCCTTTTTCTACAAGCACGGCCTGGGCTACGCCAACGAGATGGCGCTTCGACCGCAAACGCTCTACGGGATCGTCGATTCACCGGCAGGCTTGGCGTCATGGATTCTAGACCACGACGCGGACAGCTATTCACTGATCGCCCGCTCCTTCGATGGAGAGCCGGAGGGCCTCACCCGCGACGACATCCTCGACAACATCACGCTCTACTGGCTGACGAATACGGCCATCTCGTCAGCCCGGCTTTATTGGGAATTCCGGCGTGTGGCGAAGGCGGGTTTCTTTGACGCCAAAGGCGTCACCATTCCCGTCGGCGTGAGCGCGTACCCCAGTGAAATCTACACCGCGCCGAAGAGTTGGGCTGAACGCGCGTTCCCGAAGCTCCTGCACTACAACCGCCTCCCCAAGGGCTGCCACTTCGCGGCATGGGAACAGCCCGGGTACTTCACCGATGAGCTGCGCGCATCGTTCAAGACGTTGCGGACGTGAAGTGTTGGGATGGCGCGCCGGACGTGCGCGTCATCCCCGCCTCGCGATATCTGCGTAGCGAATCTCCAAAGGGAGAGACTGCAATGAACCTCCTCATCAAGGTAAGGGACCGTTGGCCGGCCTGCTGGAGCGATAGGAGATAAGCATGCGCACGGGCGGCGAATGTCAGCTTCTGGCGTGCGCCGTGCAAAGGCGGCGCTTTTCAGTGGGTGCAAGCCCCACCCGGCAACCGCTCCAGCCGGAAGCAATCGGAGCAGTCATGGAGGTAACGAAATGGCTGAAGCCTTCGGATAGCGGGTCACGAATTGGTGACAGCGCGAGTGTGCAGGCCGCAACGCGAGTGAACGCTGAGCAAGCCTCGAAAAGGACGATGTGTGGGCCGACCCGACTGCCATATCGGGGAAGGCTGAAATGGCTGGACGAGTTGAGCGAAGATTACGCCCCGCTGCTACACCGGGGTATTGGCGGCAGCATGTACACAAGGAAAGCGTACGCAACACGGGAAGCCCCGAGGCGTGGTCAGCGATGACCAACCGGACGCCCGCGAGGGACAGGTCGGGCGCCTTGGGGTGGCGGAGAGGTTCGTAGTACCGCTGAAGCCGGGTAACGCCGGTGGAGGGAAGGGGCCTCAGTTCAAGACAGACGCAAGAAGTAGTGAGGGACCTGGAGATTGGGCAACCTATCAACTCCGAAAAGTGTTCAGAAACTGCGGAAGGCGTTACACGCAAAAGCGAAGGCAGAAGCCGGCTATCGCTTCTATGCGCTGTACGACAAGATCAGCCGCGAGGACATCCTGGCTCATGCCTATGCCCAGTGCCGCTCCAACAAGGGCGCACCGGGGGTAGACGGTCAGGACTTCGCGGACATCGAGACGTATGGCGTGGGGCGGTGGCTTGGCGAACTGGCGCTTGCGCTCCGGGAGGAGAGCTACCAACCGGACCCTATCAGAAGAGTGTTCATACCGAAGGCCAACGGCAAGCTCAGGCCGCTGGGCATCTCGACCGTGCGGGATCGGGTCTGCATGACGGCAGCGATGCTGGTGTTGGAACCGATCTTCGAAGCCGACCTTCCACTCGAACAGTACGCGTACCGTCCCGGGCGAAATGCCCAACAGGCGGTAGTCAAGGTGGAGGAGCTGCTGTTCCGGGGCCACCCGGAAGTCGTTGACGCCGACCTCGCGGACTACTTCGGGAGTATCCCCCATGCCGAGCTATTAAAGTCGGTGGCGCGCCGGATTGTTGATCGGCGCGTGCTGCATCTGCTCAAGATGTGGCTGGAATGCCCTTGCCACCGCAAACTGCTTCGGGAGGTCATATCTCCCGGCGGTCTTGCGTTCTCGACGCCTATGCCTCCGACAGGGGCGACGATGTCGTTTATCTAAAGTAGATAAAAGTAGATACGACTCCCTGGGGGTTTGATTTTAATCAAACGAAAATCAAATGGTGGTCCAGTTTGTCTTTCACGGTCATGCGCATGCTTCAGTGAACATGGACGGATGATCGTGAACATGGACGGATGATCGTGAACATCACCTCAGACGTCACCACGTGTACCGGTCGAACCATTACCAGGCTTTGGCCTTGTCATTGCCGACCACCATGTCGGCGACCAAGTATTCGTTTGCCGCGGTCGTCGCCAGGATCGACGTTTGCCGTTTTCAGGTAGGAGTTATGCCGGCCACCTCCGTTTCGTCGCTCCTTAACCGCTGCCGGGCATCAGCAAGCGACCCTCGCCACTCAGGACCCAAGCTCGCGATGTCGCACCGGCAACGACCGGATGACCTCGACTACGAGGCCGACGAGATAGATGATCTGGTTCATGGCAAAACATCAACCTGGTATGCCCAAGGAACGTAGCACCGGCCAAAGGTTCCGACCGAGGGCGACGCCGCAAGGACCTACGTTTTCGCGACTTGCGAAATGAAGCGATTAGTGACGACCCAAACACCTTGGCGCGGGATGACTGCACCGCAGCGATGCAGCCGCGCTGCCGGTCTTGCCTTAGGCCACATATTGGCTCGCCGTTGGCAGTTTTCGGTGGATGAATGCTGCTTTCGCCCTAGATTGGCCCTGCGGATTCCTCAACCTGCATCAAGCGGGACATTTGGCGCAAATCACTGCTCTGTTCGCTGCTTGCGTTGCTTTGCTGGGGGCTGTGGGTCATGACCAACATCAGTGTGGCGAGGGCGCTCCGCCCTCGTCTCCGGCGCGATCAGCCTCGCCGATCACGTCGCCCAGAAGCCTCTCGGAGCGAGCGGCGTCGCCAGCGTCGTAGCAACGAAAAGCTAACGTGATGATGAGTCGCCGCCGTCGGGGTAGGTCCTCCGGCAGCAGCTCGACCGCGCGTTCGAGCAGGTCAACTGTGCCCGACACATCGGCGCGACGCTCGGCTCGCTCGCCGGCGTCTCCCAGCAAGGTGCCCGCCCGCAGGGCGAGATCTCGGGCATGGTCGTCGGGAGGACCCAGCTCGGCCCGATATCGGTATGCCTGCTCGAGGTGGTAGGCGATGATCTCCTCGTACTCGAGCAGCCGCTCGGCCGCCACCCGCTCCAGCCAGGCCGCGAACTGCTCATGCAGCTCCGATCGGGTTTGCTTGGCGAGGGCTTGGTAGGCCGCGTCGCGGATCAGCAGATGACGAAACCGAAAGGCCTCCTCCCCCGCGAATGCTGCCTGCTCGGGGCGGACGAGCTCCATCCTCATCAGGCTCGCCAACCGGTCGCGAACGTGCCCCCGCATCGGCTCGGGTGCCAGCGCGGTCACCGCGCCCCGATGGAACACCTTGCCCTCGACCGATGCTCGTTCGATGACCGTCCGCTCTTCGCCATCGAGCCCGTCCAGACGCGCTGCGAGCAGGGCGTGGATGCTGGGGGGGATTTCAAGCTGGCGGAGGTCACCGCTGGCGGACCATCCCTCACCAACGGTGGTCAGGAATCCGTCGTCGATGAGCTTGCCGAGCAGCTCCTCCACGAAGAGCGGATTCCCTTCGGCAGCGTGGCTGATCTGCGTACGGAGGTCAGCGGGAAGCTCGGCACGACCAAGCAGGCTTGTCACCAGCTCCTCGCTCTCGACTTCGGAGAGTGGCTCGAGCGACATGGTGGTCACCCACCGCTTGCCGCCACCCCAGGCCGGCCGCTTCTCGAGCAGCTCGGCGCGGGCCATGACGATGAGCAGGATCGGGGCATCCCGCGTCCAGTCGGCTACGTGCTCCACGAGCTCCAGGAAGGTTGGCTCGCCCCAGTGCACGTCGTCGAAGACGAGCACCAGCGGCCGATGACGGGCCATCGCCTCGAATGTCTTGCGGATGGCCCAGAAGATCTCCTCGGGCGCTGGCGGGCTCCCGGTGACGCCGAGCAGGTGACCGATGACAGGGACCACACGATCCGCATCCGGCTCGACGGCCAGGACCGCACGAAGGCGGTCAATGGCGACCTCGGAGACTGCATCCTCGGCGATCGCGGCCCCATCGCGGATGGCTTCGGCCACCGGCCAGTAGGTGATTCCGTGGCCGTAGGCCAGACATCGACCGGACGCAACCTGGGCCTCCTCCGCCAAAGAAGCAGTGAACTCGTCGACCAGGCGGGACTTCCCGACGCCGGCCACCCCGAGGATGGTGAACAGGTGGCATATCCGCTCTTCAACTGCCTCGCGGAACGCGTCGTCGAGCAGGCGAAGTGGCCGGCGGCGACCGACCAGGGGGGCCTCGAGCGGACGGACGCGGCGCCCGATCGCGCCGCTCACGGCGGTGAGGCGCCAAGCCGGCACCGGCTCCGCCTTCCCTTTCAGGGACAGCGCGTCCACGGCCTCGGCCGTGACGTCCGCGCGAACCAGGGCGTAGGTGTCGGCGCCCAGGAGGATCTCTCCAGGAGCCGCGGCACCCTCCAGGCGAGCCGCCACGTTCACCGCGTCTCCGGTCACGATTCGTTGCCCTGACGCGGAGTCACCGGCCACCACTTCCCCGGTGTTGATCCCGATCCTCCACTCCACGCTGGCGCCGCGCTCGCCGCGGACGGCCTCGTCCAGGTCCGCCAGCCTTTCGTGGATCTCAAGCGCGGCTCGACAGGCGCGCAGCGCGTCGTCTTCGTGGACGGTTGGCACGCCGAAAACGGCCATGACGGCATCGCCGATGAATTTCTCCACGGCCCCGCCGTGGAACTCGATCACCTCGCGCATTACGTCGAAGTAACGGGTCATGACCGCCCGCAGCGACTCCGGATCGAGCCGCTCCCCGAGCGCGGTCGAGGAGGTGGCGTCGCAGAACAGGATCGTGACAACCTTCCGCGACTCCGTCGCCGGCGTAGGAGCTGCACCGAGGGGCGTGGCGCAGGACGAGCAGAACCGCGACCCTGGGAGGTTGGCCGCGCTGCAAGACGGGCAGCTAACGGTCCCGCTGTGTCGGTCACGCTGGCGTCCCCGCGCGCAGCCGGTCCAGCGCCCCCTCGAGCCGGGCGAGCGTCCGCTCGCGGCCGAGCAGGACGATGGAACCGAAGAGGGGCGGCGAGACGGCCTTCCCGGTCACGGCCAGCCGGATGGGGCGGAAGAAGTCACCTGCCTTCCAACCGAGCGCCTCGGCAGCTGCTCGACAGGTGGCCTCCAGCTCCTCGGCCGACCAATTGTTAGACGTGACCAGAACGTCTCGGGCTGCCATCAACGCGGCTGCGACCTCGCCGGCATCCCGGCCCTTGGGCAGCAGGTCGTCTACCGACCACCATGAGGCGACCAATTCGTCGGGCTCCGACAGGAAGCCGGACAGCTCGGCCGCCGGTGAGGCGCACCATTCGTTCCTTGACCAGCGGGACCAGCCCGGCCAGCGCCTCATCGGACAGCGCCGGCACGAACGGCCGCAGCCGGGAGCCCAGCTCAGCATCGGTCAGGGCCCGGATATAGACCCCGTTCAGGTAGTCGAGCCGGTCGCGGTCGAACACGCCCCGGCCTTGTGCACGTCGGTGATCTCAAACCGCTCCGCCAGCTCGTCGAGGGAGAAGATCTCCTCCTCCGTCCCGGCGACCAGCCTAGGAAGGCGAGGAAGTTGACCATCGCCTCGGGCAGATAGCCCTGCTCCCGGTAGACGGTGATGGCGGTCTGCGACTTGCGCTTGCTCATCTTCGACCGATCCGGGTTGAGGATGAGCGGGATGTGCCCGAACACCGGCTCGCGATAGCCCAGGGCCCGGATCAGGGCAATGTGCTTGGGCGTGTTGGACAGGTGGTCCTCGCCGCGGAGGACGTGGCTGATCTCCATCGGCTCGTCGTCAACGACGACCACGAAGTGGTAGAGCGGCACGCCATCGGCCCGAACGATCACGAAGTCGCCCAACAGCGCGTTGTCGAACTCGACCTCGCCGCGGATGAGGTCGTCGAAGCGGATCGTCTGGGCTCGACCTTGAAGCGGATCGCTCGGACGGCGGCCCTCGGCCTCGAACGCGGCGCGCTCCCATCGGTCAGGTTCAGGCAGCGGCCGTTGTAGCGGGGCGGCTCCTTGTGGGCCGCCTGCTCGCGGCGGACGACGTCGAGCTCCGCGGTCGTGCACCAGCAGCGATACGCCGCGCCGCTGGAGGAGCCGATCGGCCTCGCGAGCGTATAGGTCAATCCGCAGGCTCTGGCGATAGGGCCCAAACGGACCGATGTCCTCGCCGCCGGCGTTCGCCTGCGGACCCTCGTCCCAGGTGATCCCCAGCCAGTGGAGGTTGTCGATGATGTCGCGCTCGAAGTCGGCCGTGCTGCGCGCGAGGTCGGTGTCCTCGATGCGCAGGACGTAGGTGCCACCCGGTGGCGGCGAACAGGGAGTTGTACAGGCTCGTCCGCGCGGTCCCGATGTGCAGCGGCCCGGTAGGGCTCGGCGCCATCCGAACCCGGATCGGAAGGTTGTCAGGCTCGGCGTTCATCAGCCGTGCGATGGTACCGCCCGCTCTGCCGTTATCGGTCCAGAAGGGCGATGACGGTGGGCTCGATGGCGTCGACCCATAGGGCGTACTGGGCGCCGCTTGGATGGAGACCGTCGTCGGCGACCAGGGAGCGGTCAATGGCTGCCCGCTGCGAGATGCCGAAGATCTCGGGAACGAATGCGATGCCGCGCTGCTCGGCTGCGGCCCGGAGCACGCCATTGTACGGCGATCGCCGCGCTCTGCTGGGTCGGGTTGCCGAATGAAGCGCCCATCGGCGTGACCGTGTAATCCGGTGTGGCCACGGCAACGATACGGTCGGCTGCCAGGCGCCCCAGCAGGTGATCCAGGATGAAATCGACGTTTCGGGCGTACGTTGCCTCCGGCACGTCCTGGACGACGTCGTTGACCCCGATCTGAACGCCCACGAACTCGGGGCGCAGGGCGTCGAGGGCAGGGAGTTCGTGGAGGATCAGGTCCTGGCTGGTGAACCCGTTGGTGGCGAGGTTGCCGGAGAGGACGAGACGACCGTCGAGGCGGTCGACCAGCTGCCGTGGCCAGCTCTCGGCCGGCGTGACCGATGTGCCGATGGTGTACGAGTCACCGAGCGCGACATAGCGCAGCGGACTGACCGATGGATCCGGCTGGGTGGGCATGGCGCAGGCTCCGCACAAGGCCAGCGTGACGCTCACGCCACCGTCCGCCTTACGACCGAGTTCCTGACCGGCGTGATCCTCAACGTCGTCTACTGGCTGGCGGCGCCCTCGAGGCTGAAGACGGCGCGCACCTCGCCCACGACTTCACCGCGCGGCACGTCGCGGATTGGAGCCGCCGCATAGGCGGCCAGCTGGCTGAGCTCCACCTCGCCCAGGAAGCCAACCTGGCGGAGCGTCTCGCAGGTCGCCGCCGGGCCGGCCCGTCGCGCCCCGTCCCCGTCCTCGA
>CAWADI010000007.1:0-233549 GCA_963780765.1 uncultured Alphaproteobacteria bacterium
AATCCCCAGCGCTTGCGATATTCCTCGTCCCACTTGGCTTTGTAGGTGGCAATCTTCGGCTCATCTGGCGGCACTTCCTTGAAGACGAGTTGGCGAATTGGAAACGCCTGTAGGCGATGATTGCCGATCACGCTGACGTAGAGTTCGCGGCCGTCGATGTATTCCTCGGCGATGGCGTCGCTGTCGAACTTCCTGAATGAACTGCACACGCTCCTTGAACTGCTCGTCCGTCTCGACCAGCGACGCCTGCGAAATGCCGAGCGACGCCTCTTCCTTGAGCGGCTTGACGAGGATGGGAAACTTGAGCCGCTTGGGCCGCGCGCACCGTTTGCCCCGCGCCACCGTGACAAAGTTCGGCACGCGAATGCGGTGGTAATCGAGAATTTTTTTCGAGATGCCCTTGTGCTTGCACAGCGTCAATCCGGTCGAACCGCAGCCGGTGAAGGGCAGGCCCCGCACTCGAAGATACGAGACGATGGCTTGGTCGAAGGCGCGGTTGTTCTTGAACTGATCGGCAAGATTGAAAATCACGTCCGGCTCGAAGCTCTGTCACTTTCTGCTGCAACAGATCGAGGTTGTCGAAAATCGCCAGGTAATCGGTCGTGTGGCCGAGTTGGCGCAAGGCAGCGAGGACGTTGGCCTCCGTCTTCCAATCGTCCGTCTTCAATTCCGCGCTCAAGATCCTGATCGATCGTCGTGGGTGCAATGGCATCGAAGAGGGCGAGGACTTTGAGTTTCTTTTTCACGGCGTCATTTCGTGCGCTTGAATTTGCCAGTAAAGAGATAGTTCATCACCAGCGTGGTGATGTAGGCCGAACTTGGAGGTTTTGGTGCACATCGTCGTTCTTGATATGTAGGTCAAGCTGGTCGCAACGCTCGATGAGCCGGGCCAGCAGTTTGTTGATGCTGAACTTTTTCTCGTTGGTCCATTGGCAGACAGAATTCCGCAACTGCCGCCGTCGCTGGCGCAGATACGTCTGATGCTTTCAGCCGATCCGCCACCTCCGAACCAGCCGCGAAGAGTTGCTTTAGATCGCTGTCGTAGAAATCGGGATACGAATCCTCAAAGAGCTTCCGCTTGCGCGTGTAATAGGTCTTGAGCTTGACGTTCAGGCAATCGTGGTCGGCCACGCGATATTCGGGCTGATGCGTCGCCGGCTTGCCCGCGAGCGAACGCATCAGTTCGTCGAGGTATTCGAGCTTCTGCAACGCTTTCCAACCCTTGTAGCGCGCGCGCCAGTCGAGGCCCGGCGTCAGCCACACCGCAAACGTCTCGGCAAAATCCTCGTCGGGATGGCTTTGCGCATACCAGTCGTCGAGATGCACCACATAGGAACGGCTGTAAGGACGCGGTCGGTAGAACTGCGGCGTCTCCTCAGCAGAAGTGCGGCCGAAAGTCTGCTGCCACTTTTTCTTCCGGTACAGTTGAAAGGCGTAAGCGTAAGCGTGAGCCGCCTCGTGGCGCATCAACCGCATGAACCACTCCGGCGTCTCGCCCTCCACTTCGAGGATCATCCTGCGCTCTAGCTTGCGCAGCCGCTCATGCGCGAGAAAGAACGGAACGAAGATGGCCGGGATGCCCACCGGCACGAACCATTCGTCGCCGACGTGACAGGGGGGATGAAAGGCCAGCCCCTTTTGGGAAAGCTCGTCGTAAAGCTGCTTGATGAGCGGCTCGATTTCACTCCCTTCGAGCTTGAGGCCGAGCTGGGAAATCTTTTTCTCCAGCAACTCCTCGTCGCTGAGATTGATCCACCCGGCTGTTTCCATGTGGCCAGGGTAACAAGCAGCCGCGGCTAATCACAAGCGCGGACGAGGGTGCGGCGCATCGCTACTAAGAACGCTTTGCAAGCGGGCTGTCTTGATCGAGCTTACCAGGTCGTCTCCGGATCACGCCGGCCACGATCGCCTGCCCGCCTCGCGAGACCGTCAAGTGTTTGACGGTGACGCTTTGCTTGGTTCCATGCTGCAACCGTTCCAAGGCTACAGCTGCGTTCGTGACGGCGAGCATGAGTTTCCCCGAACTGTTCGCAAGGCGCGCAGCTTCAATATTCTCCAGCTGGGCTTGCGTGACGTTTCCGGGCAAAAATCCTGCTCCGCGCGCTTCGCCCATGAATTCGCTTTCCCCGCCAAGCGCATGGCCAGCGTGTAGGCGACCGCAGTTTGATGCACGATCATCCGCTGCAGCATGTTGCGCGGCTTCAGATCAACGGACAGTCCCGGCGCGATGTCTCTGTCGCCGCCGATCTGAGCATATTTCGCGGATCAGATGTTGAAAATGTGAGGCTTCTCGATTTTAATCCTCCATGTAATACGCACTAAGTTCTTGTAACGAAAGGAAACGCGGAGCTGACTAGGCGAACGAAGTGCCTCGATAAAGGATCACTGATCATACTGTCACTTGCGAGTTAGTATCTTGCTGATCTGAGCGATCCAGTCACCAGCGCTGGCTTCTTCATAGTCCTCCGCCCCCTCGTACTACGGAAAGGAGACCCTGATGAGGAAGCCTTCTCTTGACCCGCCGAGGTCGGGGCGTCTGCTGCTGATGTCCGCCGCGGCGCTGGCCATCGGCGTCTTTGCCGGCTGGCAGCTCCGCGCCCTCGGTCCCGCAGCGAATGCCGCGGAGGATCTGGATGCGCTGGCCCGTGCGCAAGTGGAACGCTTCTACGCCGGGACCGCCGGCAGGGCGCCGCTGGCCGAGATCCTGGGCGAGGGCTTCCAGCTCATCCGCACCGACGGTACGCGCTATGACAGGTCGGGTTATCTCGCGAACCCGGCGTCGCTGCAGACCTACGAGCTCGACGGCTTCAAGGCGACCCGGGCGGGCGACGCCCTTATCGCGACCTTCTTCGCCAGCTTTCGGGGCACGGTCGAGGGCATCCGCTACGAAATCACGCGCTCGCCGCGCCTCGCGGTCTTCACGCGAGTCGACGGAGACTGGAAGCTGCAGGCCTTCGCCAATCTTGGATTCGGGAGCGTGGTCGATCCCGAGGCCGAGGCGCGCAAGGCGGTCGATTCGTGGCTGGGCGCGGTCGCGAGCGGCGAGAAGGAGCGGATCGGCAGCGTGCTCGCGCCGGAGTTCCAGATCGCGCGCGCCGACGGTTCGGCCTACGGGGCGGCCGAGTATCTCGAGAGCGGCCTGCCGAAGATCGCCGGCTCGCCAGCCGTCGAGAACCTCGTCGCAACCGGCTATGGTGACCTTCTGGTGACCCGTTACTGGCTGACGGTCGACGCGACGATCGGCGGCAAGGCGGTGGAGGCGCATGCGCCGCGGCTCACTGTCTTCCGCCGCAGCGAAGGAGCTTGGCTCGTCGTGGCGCACGCCAATTTCGCGGAAGTGAAGCAGTAGGGCCGCGCCCAGCTCATTCACGCGAAGACGCATATCGGCGCGGCTCGCACCCACTAACTTCGCCGCCGGCGGAGAGATCGAGGCCCGCGCCAGGGCCATCCGCCGGGCCGCGGCCGAAGTGTCGAAACGGGGCCCGGGTCATCCTCGAGATACGCGACGCCGCGACCGACAACTGGCGGCGCCCTGTCTGAGCAGCGCAAGTTCCCCGCACCCTGGCGGGTCGAGGCAACGAAAGCACGACAGCAAGCTCTTCACATCGAGGGGGAACACAGGTGCGCTACGGAGCGTTTCTAAGATTACTAATGATGTTCAAGGAGGTGCTCTATGCAAACCCTCAAATATCTTGTTGCTGCTGTAGCACTAGGCAGCTTGCTTGCCCTGCCGCAATCCACCTCGGCAAGTCCGCTCGGAGTTGGGCTGACGAGCGCAGGCCCGGCAACATCTGAGATCACTGACGGTCTGGTTCAGAAGGTTCACGGGTACCACTGCGGAAAAAGAAAGGGCTGGTATCGCGGCGACAGGCGGTGGCACCGCCATAGCAGGGCCTGTAAACGCAGATACTACGACGATGATGATTACTCCTATTATCGTCCTCGCCGTTCCTATCGGTACGACCAGCCATATTACGATAATGGGCCAGTTGTTGTCCTTCGTTTCGGTGGCGACCGCCGATACTACTAGGCTGGATATGCGGAGGTGTAACGCGCCGTCCGCTTTCTTTGTGCCTGCGGAGCCGTATAAGCGGAGTCTCACGAGGCTGCGGCGCGCTTGTTTGAGAACCACCCGCACTTTGCGATCTTTCGTCCGCAGTGCGGCAACACTTGTCCCCGAGAGGGAATGTGATCGCTTTTGCGATAGGAGGTTCATTATGAAAACTGTGACATTAGCTGCCGTAGCGTTAATGGGGATCGGCTTTGCTGCACCGGCGTCTGCAATGCCGTTGAATCAAGGAAGTGCGAAGTACGTACCTCAGCCCCAGGTGGTGGAAGTGGGCAAATGGAAAGGCGGAAACCACAGGTATTGGCGTCGTCGTCACCACGACAATGATAATTTCGGATTCGGCTTTGGCCTTGGCTTCCCATTGGCGCTGGGGCTGGGCGTAGGGGCGCCACTCTATGCCGACCGATACTATGGCTATGGTGGCTATGGCAGCGGACACGTCGAATACTGCCTAGACAGGTATCGCTCGTATGACCCTGAGACCAACACCTTTATGGGTTACGACGGGTATCAGCACGAATGCATCAGCCCGTATATGTAGCGAGTTACGGGTAGAAGGAACTAAATACTTAGACAGACTCTCAATACCGGGATGAGAGTCATTAGCCCCTCAGCAGCTCACAGCCCTGAGGGGGTCTTATTACTTCTGATGCAGGGAAGGCGCCGCCTCATATCACCCCGAGATCCGGCCGGCGCCGGTAAAGCCATCAACTACGTAACGTATGCGGGTTGTCGCCATAGCGCGCGCCGTGTTGCCCTCGCGTTACTTGACCACCTGACAGAACTCCGAGAGGTTGGCGCTTCACGCGTTCGGGTCAAGCCCATGGCGGAATGAAACGGGCTTCGTGGCCGACAACACACGCGAGGATTTGCCTTGCAGCATTGCGGCCACGGGTTGGGGATTGAGTTGTCTGCCGGTCGCGGCGAGCAATGGCTGGCTCAAGCGTGCCGACGCGGCCGAACGCGTCCTCACCGCGCTGCGATTTTCTCCAGCAAAGCCCGCAAGGCCCCGAGCCGGACGTGACCGGTTTCGCTATGCCGAGTCCGCGTCCGAAGGCAGCGATAAGCGCCTGACGCTGCGCCATGGGCAGAGTCGCCGAAAGGACTATGGCCGAACCACCGAGCGCGGCGTGAAACTCGAGCAGTGTCTGGATCTCGCGGCTCATGTAGGCGTCGTAGGCGTGTGCCTCGTCGATCACGAGCAATAGCTTCCATGCCCAGTGACTTACAAAGGTTTTGGGCGGCAGAATGATCCAGCCATCATGATCACCAACCGCAGGGAAGCGCTGATGGACGCACAGAGCTGTGATTGCACAGATAAAGGCCGCTCGTTCGTCGTGGTCAGTAATGTCGGACAGGCGAGTAGCGCTTTTATGATTGGGTAGGAGATGAGTAAGGAGACTTTCCAAGCGATCGTTGGATACCAGAGCCTCGAAGAAGAGATCGGAACGGTTACCTCGGTTGGCTTTGATTGACTGGGGCTTTCGCAGCATTACCCCCATGAATGAAGTGGGAAAAGCCTCCACAATAGCGTGATCGTCAATCGCAATTTTATGCATTGACGGTCTCACCTAATCCAAGGACCGTGCCTTTTTCCTGATCCATTAGTCCCTCTCAGTATTTTTAGCGCCATCGCCACTTCAGGCCGTCATTGGCCTCAGTTAGACTGATTTTCCTCGATCAAAAATCTCAGCGTCACCATTGCCCACCCCTCCAGCCACCCCAAGGAAGTCGCCCGATTGTCTGAAATATGACGGGCGCGCGGTCCCACCTTGTCGGCCACACCGCGCGCCCAGTTCCTGCCGTCCCATCAGGAACATAGGGACAAAACAACTGCGCCCCCGCTGCCAAGACGTCAGCGGCAACGGGCTGCCAAGGCTCAGAAGGCTCAGGCGAAGAAGGCATAACGTCGTACGCCAGCGCACCGATTTCGGACCCGCCATCACGAGCGACGACAGTTTCGGCGCCTCCACTGCGAAGGCGTCGTTCCATCTGCTTGACGCCGATCTTCTGGTTGGCGCTATACGCGGGTGTCGAACCTTGGCGGCTTTTTTGCAGGAGCACTAAGCCGGCCTGCAAACCGAACTGCGGCGCCTACCAAGCTTTGCCGAGCATCGCGGGGAGCACATCGTGAAGGCGGTGGACTTCCCGGTGTTGCGCATCACCAAACTGAAAGAGAGCAAATGATGACCACCACCACGAAAAGAGAAACCCCAAAAGCAGCTCACTGCCGTCGAGCAGCGCGCAGTCGCGCGCCAGCAGGTATTCAGCTCGATCCAAGAAGAGTTAAAGCAGTAGCGCTCGTCGCTGGTGGCGATGCTGCGCGGATCAGGGATCACCATCGACGTTTGAAACGTCGCCCTGACTACAATTCAACGCCAGCCAGAGCTGCTTGAGTGCAGTCAGAGGTCACTATTCATCGCGTGCAAGCAGGCTGCATCCAATGGCTTGCTGCCGGATAGCCGGGAAGGCGCTATCATCGTGCGCTATGGCAAGGAAGGCCCGAGTGGCGGGCGACGCACTAAGCGCCAGCGACATCAGGCGCAAGGAGAACGAGCCGCCCATACCTGACGGCAACGACTATCACCGGCCTGCCAATTGGATCGGCCTGGGCGATCCAGCGCCAGCTGCACCGGCAGCGGGTGCGGCTGTGCCTCCGCGCTTCCTCCCACCCCCTTGAGGCTCTTTGATTACTGATGACGTCGTTTTGTTGTCACATTGGTATTTGATGTAGGTCAAAGCCCAGCTGCTTTAATTCTCGGATCATTGAAACGGCGGCTTCAAACAGGAGGTACAGATGACCACACGTATTGCTATCACCAGCCCTCTTTTTGCCATCGCCATGTTGTTGCTCCCAAGCTCCATGGCGTCGGCAGAAATAACCGGCGCTTGCCTGAGTGATGCCAAAACGCTTTGCCCAGGGGTGGAAGCTGGGGGAGGCAAGATCAGGGAGTACATCAAGACGAACCTCAAGGGCCTGTCCGAGGCTGCCAGACAGTGGTGCTCAAGGCTGTAGTAGCCAAGGCCTGTGCGGATGACGTGAAACAACATTGCGCGGGCATCGAGCCTGGCGAGGGCCGCATTGAAGCCTGCATAAAAGATAAAGTCGCCGATGTTAGCGATGCCTGCAAAGTAGGGCTGGCGACCGCTGTAGCTGGCGAAGACTAGAGTAAAAAACCAAGGTTAAGGCGCAGAAGGCTTGAGCCAGCTGCACCAGCAGCTTGAATGAGGCTGCGAATTAGGCATTGCCGCGTGGACCTCCTGTTCACATCGTTTGGCAAAGTGTGCCCGGCTCCGGAGCAATCCAGAGCCGGGCATATCTTTGGTGTACTCACCTTTCAGGGGTGAATTTGGCCCGATAGGAACCATCGTGATTGCGCGCGGCCTCAAGCGAAGCATGGCGACGATCCGCCGGGGATATTGAAATCCAATCGTCTGACCAGAGCGGTTCACTTGTGGTTGTGCCAGCATGTGGCGGATAGCCACTTTCACGTGTCGGTCCCGGACCTATGCGACCACCTTCAGCGAACCCTCGTATTGGTGGTCCTGCGCCGGGTCCGGGGGTAATCCTACTACCGGCACCAGCCAGCATAGTCATTGACCTGTGACTGCCCAGTCACGGGAGGCGATGGATGTGATGCGTCCGACCTCGGCGGTCAGATCGTTCCACGCCCGGCAACCTGCCTCGACGATGGCCGCATAGTCCTGGAAGATTCGGTTCGACAGATAGGTCTGACGCAGGTACTGCCAGATGTTCTCGGCGGCGTTCAGCTCGGGGCAGGCCGGTGGCAGGAACAGCAGCGAGATGTTCGCCGGCAGCTTGAGCTTCGCGGTGGTGTGCCAGCCGGCCCGGTCGAGCAACACCACCGCATGCGCGCCGGCAACCACCTTCTTGGCGATTGCTTCGAGATGGTGCTGCATGGCATCGGTATTGGCATACGGTAGCACCAGCGCCGCACCGCTGTCACGTGCCGGGCAGACGGCGCCGAACACGTAGACACTGTCGTAGCGCTGGTCGACCGGCTGGCGCGGTCGCGAGCCTTTCGTGGCCCACTGCCGAACACAGCCATTCTTCTGGCCGAGCCGCATCTCGTCCTGGAACCAGATCTCGATAGGCGTGGCCGGGGCGAGGCCTTTCAGGGCCTCGGCGAGCTTGCTCGCGAAGTTTTTTTATATGCGGCGATTGCGCCCTGATCCTGTTCAGGGTGCTGCGGGCGTACACTGATGTGGGCGAAGTCGAGCTCGCGCAGGACGCGGCCGATCGTGTCCTCGCTGACCTCAACCCCGAACCGCTCCTTGGCGATGTGCTTGAGGTCGATCCGACGCCAGCGCACCACCCCGTCCCGCTCCGGATCGGGCCCCTTCTCCACGATCGCCTTCAGCGCCAGCTTGTGCTCGGGCGCCAGCTTTGGCGGCCGCCCGGGCAACGGGTCGTTGACCAGGCCAGCGATGCCGTGATCGTTGTAGGCGTGCACCCAGTCGCGCAGCGTCTGGCGATCCATGCCGCCAATTCGCGCCGCAGTCTCCCGGTCTTGGCCCTCCCGCACCGCCGCCAGCGCCAACAGCCGGCGCGCCTGCTTGGCATCCCGGGTCCGCGCCGCCTCGCGCCGGAATTCCTCGGCACTGTGTCCTTCCTTGAGTTGAACCGCATGCATCTCCATCCCCCGAATCAGTTCCCAAACCGAAGGAGACCACATCGCCTGTCGCCAGAGAATCCCTGCCGTCGAAGAGTCAACTCTTCTAAGAAGGGCGACCGGCTTGAGGCTGCTGTTTTAACAATGCAAAAGCAATGGGTCTAAAATGCTTCTTCTGAAACAAAACGGCTGGAAACCCGGCCAATCAGGCAACCCAGCTGATCGACCGAAAAAAAGCTGTACACGGACGATGGTGAAGAGCTGAAAGCAGATCACTGCGCTGGCGCGCAAATATGGCCGCGCGCACCGGGTGAAGCCGGGGCCGGACGCTCCACCTCGCGCTGTCCCAAGCTGCGTGGTGAACCTTCGGGCCCGGTTACAAAATCAAGCACTTACACATTAACCGATGCCGCTGGCATAACCGCTGGGTACCAACGGGGTACCAATTGGCGCGCTTTGGACGATGTCGATCATCCCTACGTAATCAGTCTGGATCGACCTGGTCGCCAGCGGGGCGTAGACAGTACACTGACGATGTCGGTCCGCACACGGGCCGATTTTCGTCGACCCTATACGGGGGAGTAAACGAATTTGGGGACCCCATCCGGGGGGCTGGGGCTTGGAGCCCGTCTGGCGATTGCAAAGCAATGATTTGAACAATGCCATTCGTAAAAGGTCAGTCAGCAATCCATATGGGCGCTCGAAGCGCGCGCCAGCTGATGAAGCGAGCGAGATCGCGAAAATCACTGCATTTGCTCGCAAACATTCGCTCACAGCAGTGAAGGAATTGGTCCGTCTACTGAAGAACGGCAAAACAGACAATGTTCGAATGCACGCAGCCGTTGCGATCCTTGACCGTGGCTGCGGCAAGCCTCCGCAATTCACCACGGCGAACGCGACCGAGTTCAAGAAGGTTACCGAGCTGCGGGATCACGAGCTGGATGCGCTGATTGCCAGAGGCATAGCCGAAGGCAAGTTGAAGCCGCTCGATGCGCATCCACGGGTTGGCACAAATGTCACGGAAACGGCTCCGACCGCACAGGTGCCGACGACTAGCGCAGCGTTGTCCGAGCTTGCGACTTGCGACCGACCCTCGGCGGGTAGCGTTCATCATGGGCACGCGGCTTACCGGCCCAATCAGGTGGACTTACCCAAGAAAGCTGGGAGTGCTGCCTCAGTTTTGAATTTCGCTACCGGCCCACCGGACCGACGCGCTACGCAATGGAGAATTGATCGATGACCCATAGCCATGTCCCGTCGCTTTGCCGGCGGGCGACCTCGGCGGTGACGCTTCCATCCGGAAGGCGCGTCGAAGTGAGCGCCAAGTCTCCACTGATAACAGCCGGACTTCGAGTTCCGGAATTAAATTTTCGACCCGTTGCGTTGATCTCCGCGAAGAACGCTCGGATTGCCTCCCTGCCAAGCGTCAATCGCCCCTCACCGCTATCGAGCACGGCATGCGGTTCAAAAAGGGCCGCCATTCCGTCGATGTCTCCCATCCACTGGCGGGAAATCAGCAAGCGCTCCAAATCCTGTGGATGACGCGCTAGAGCTCACGGCTTACTTCATTGGTCATGGCGACAACCCTCCACCCTAAACCTCAGGAGACCATCGCCAGCTTCGCCCGCTGGCCCTTGACACGCTTTGCGAGCCTGCTGAGGGTGGCTCGTGAGCAGAAGAAGTGGCGGAGTTCCTCCTCGGTGGTCTTGAGGCTGCCGCATAGTGGTTGCGCTTAGGCGGTCGGTTAGCTTCGCGTTCTAGTTCCCAACTGCTACGGCGGTCGCGGCAATTCCAAGAAACTTTTGCAGTGCAGGCGCGACTGTTACAAGAGCGGCAAGCGCAGCTAGGCCAATGACGATGAACCAGCCGATATAGCCCTTTGTCGGGAGATGCGACACGCGCTCCCTAAGCACACCTAAATCAACGCGAATATCACCCACATGCCCTAGCGAACGCACGTCTGTCTTGATATCACCGATATCCCGTTTGATGTGCTCCACATCGGATTCGAGTTGCGCCACGCGGGCTTCCATTCCGTCAAATGTGCCCCCTCCACCAGCCGGTTGCAACGGGGTGCTTGGCTCCGGGGAATTGTATCTTCAGTCATTCTCGTGAGCTTCGGCAGCGTGTTCAGCATGCGACAGAGGAACTTCGTCAGGAGCTTGGTGGTTCAGGCGATTTTTGTAGCTTTTTGGCCATGGTGTATCCGCGCCCGACAACCCTTGATCCGGAGCATCAAATAGCCATATGAGTTCGAACGTCGCGGGGCGGCCACTCGCTCGCAAGAATGCCGCCCACGCAACTGGCGACCCTAGCCGTGAAGGGCTTAGGGCGCCGGTGTCAGTTGATCCCCGGACAGGGCGTTGTGTTGCCTGTCCGGCCCCTCTCTATTAGGGATAGGGGCTCTGCCGAAAATAGGGGCGGGCTCACTCCCACTACCTCCACCAACTGTCGACTATGCACGGTTCCCAGAACTTGTAAGCCCTGACATACGGCTTTCACGTCGATTGTTCCGAATAGTTGCACAGAATCAACAATCCCCACTCTTCGCCTTAGCATTCTCGACCGATCGCAGCTGCTGGTAGCAGCTGGCCATAGGCATGGCATGGCCATGGCATGCGTTAGGTTAATGATTTCGTTGTCGCTCGCCGTTGCTGAGGCTTGATGCGAGTTCTACCCTGACGTACCATTTTCCCTCCCGGTGGTGCCCCGGTGGTGCCCCAGCCCTTCAACACCATCCGCTGCCCAGCGCAGCCTAGCGCGTAAGCTATTATTATAGCTTGAGATTTTGGAGCGGGCGATGGGATTCGAACCCACGACCCCAACCTTGGCAAGGTTGTGCTCTACCCCTGAGCTACGCCCGCGCTCCTCGAGACCCCGGCGCCGGAGACATCCGCGACACGCGCCAAGCCTCGCGGAACGTATTGCCCAAGGTCCGCTGAAATGCAATAGCGACCCTTGTCTCTCCGCCACCTCACGTCCCACGACAATGATGCTGTCTCACCGCTTCGTCGTTCGCACATGAGTATCGAACCCTCCGGCAACCGTTCCCGCCAGGATCTCTTCGCCAGGCTTGCCTCGCTCGGCATCGCCACGACCACCACGGATCACCCACCGGTGTTCACCGTCGAGCAAGCGCGCGAGCTGCGCGGCGCCATTCCCGGCGGCCACTGCAAGAACCTCTTTCTGAAGGACGCCAAGGGCGAGCTGTGGCTCATCGTATGCCTGGAGGATGCCCGGATCGACCTCAAGAGCCTGCCGCAAAAGATCGGCTCCGCCCGCCTTTCCTTCGGCCGGCCCGATCTTCTCCGCGAGGTCCTGGCTGTCGATCCCGGCTCCGTCACGCCGTTTGCCCTCGTCAATGACCACCGCCGGAGGGTGAACGTCATCCTCGATGAAGCAATGATGGCGCACGATCAGCTGAGCTATCACCCCCTGGAGAACACCGCGACGACCACCATCGCCTCCGGCGACCTCCTGAAATTCGTTCGCGCCTGCGGGCACGACCCGAAGATCGTTGCGCTCGGCTAAGTTTAGAGCGGTTGGCGGTCGGGTATACCTGGGCACCTCCCTTATCGTCAGCCTTGCTCTTCCCGGAACGGCGATTGTTCTTCCGCGCCCACCAAAACTGTCATCTCCGCGCAAGCGGAGATCCAATGGTGCTCAGCCTGGAACCGATGAAGCTGCTGCACCGCTTCATGGGATCCCCTCTTTCGAGGGGATGACGATTGTTCGAGGGATGACGATTGCTCTCTGTGCGCACATTTTTGCGCACTGCGCTGTAGCGCTGCGAAATCTTGTCAGCTACAAGAAGAGCGATCCTGATTCCAGGACCAACGCACAATGGAGGAGACCATGGCAAAGGCCATGAAGCGCAAGACCGCCGCAAAGAAGTCATCGCGCGGAAAAAAGGCCGTCAAGGCGAAGTCCGCCAAGAAGGCGGCGAAAAAAGCCGTCGCAAAGCGAGGGGCGAAGCCGGCGCGCAAGGCGGCGGCAAAGCGCACAAATCGCCGGCGGGCCGCGCCGCGCGCACCACTGGCCCCGCAATCGACCCCGACGTCTTCGCAAGGACCAGGCGAGGGGGGCATGGAGCCCCGCGGGCCGTCTTCAGGCGACGACTGGAATCCGCCGTCGCGCGAGTAACCGCCGACTCGCCCACATCTATTTTATCTCCGCCTCCAGCGCCTCGAGTTGGGCCCGGGCCGCCGCTGCGGCCGCCCGCTCGATGGCGCGGAAGCGGGTGACAACGGCCAGCCCGACGGGGGTCAATTGGGCTCCGCCGCCGTCCTTGCCTCCGGTCTGGGTCGACAGCAGCGGCTTGCCGAACAGCTGGTTCATTTCTTCGACCAGGTCCCAGGCGTGCTTGTAGGACATGTCCATGGCGCGCGCGGCCGCGGATATGGAGCCATAGGCGGCGATCTGTTCGAGCAGGTGGATCTTGCCGGGGCCGATGCGGCCGCCGGGCTTGAAGTCTATGCGTAAACTCAAGGACGGCATCACGATTTCCCGCCGGGTTGGCGAACCGCCGCGTCGGGCGAAGCCGGCGCCATCCTAGCAAGGCTCGCCGGATCGAAAGAGACAGATTTGACGATCGCAAAAACACTGAGACCGGCCGCCAGCCCGAGGCCGTCGAGCGACTGCCGCGTGATGCGGGCAACGACGGGCTGACCGGAGCAGTCGATCCGGACATCCACCTGCGGCCCACCGGCGCTGCGGATGCCGGAGATTAGGCCGCTCAGGACGTTGAGGGCGCTCAAGCTTCGCGGCCGCTCGGTTGCGATTATGACGTCACGGGCTTTGACTCGCAGCCTGACCGGCAGGCCGGCTTCGCCCAGCCTTCCCGGGATGCGGAACCGCCCGGCGGGTGAGCGCAGCACCGACAGGCCGAAGGTGCTGTCGAACAACTCGATGACGGTATCGATCAGCACGCCTGTCTCGCCGGCCTCTTCCGGATCGAGCCGGTCGATCTGCAGCATGACCTCCTGCGTCGAACCGGCCTCGACGACGCGCCCTTCCGACATCACCACCATGTCGGTGGCGAGCCGGGTAACCTCGGTGATCGAATGGCTCACATACAGGATGGGGATCCCGCTTTCGTCGCGCAGGCGCTCGACGTAGGGCATGATCTCCTCCTTGCGCGCCTGATCGAGCGAGGCCAGAGGCTCGTCCATGAGCAGCATCCGCGGGCTGGTGAGCAGGGCGCGGCCGATGGCGACGCGCTGCTTCTCGCCCCCCGAGAGAGGTCCCGGGCTGCGGTCGAGCAGGTGTCCGATCCCGAGCAGATCGACGACGCGGTCGAAGCTCTCATGCCGCTCTGCCGCCGGCGTGAACCAGGCGCCGTACTTCAGGTTGCGGCGCACGCTCAGATGCGGAAATAGCCGCGGCTCCTGGAAGACATAGCCGACGCGGCGCCTGTGCCCGGGCACGAAACACCCGGTTTCGGTATCGACCAGCACCCGGCCGTCGACGGCGATGCGGCCCGCGGGCCGGGCGCACGAGCCCGGCGATCAGGTTCACGACCGAAGTCTTGCCTGAGCCCGAGGGCCCGAACAGCGCGATGAGTCGCCCGGATGAGGAAAACTGCGCGTCGAGCCGGAAGGCTGCCGAAACTGTGCGCAACGTCGAAGTCGATCGTCATTCGGCTTCCATGCGGCGCCCGACCCGGCGGGCAAGGGCCTCCGAGGCGATGAGCGCGCCCATGGAGACCGCGATGGCGATGAGGGTCAGGCGCAGTGCGCCCGGATCGCCCCCCGGCATCTGGGTGAAGGTATAGATCGCCGACGGCAGGGTTTGCGTTTCACCCGGAATATTGGACACGAAGGTGATGGTCGCGCCGAATTCACCCATTGCCTTGGCAAACGACAGGATCATGCCGGCGACGATGCCGGGCAGGGTCAGGGGCAGGGTGACCGTAAGGAAGACCCACGCGGGACTGGCGCCGAGCGTGCCGGCGGCCGATTCCAGTTTGCGGTCCACTGCCTCCATGGAAAGCCGGATCGCCCGCACCATCAGTGGAAACCCCATGATGGCGCAGGCAAGGGCCGCCCCGGTCCAGCGGAAAGCGAACACAATGCCGAACTCCTCGGCGAGGAACCTGCCGACCGGCGCGCGCCGGCCGAAGGTCAGAAGCAGCAGATATCCGGTCACCACCGGCGGCAATACCAGCGGCAGATGGACCAACCCGTTGAGCAGGGATTTTCCCCAGAACCGCCGCCGCGCGAGCAGGTGGGCAATGAGAATGCCCGGCGGCAGGCTCGCCGCCATGGCCCACAAAGCAACCCAGACACTCAGGCGAACCGCGGTCCATTCCTGCGCGCTGAGCGCCAGCCATTCCATTTCAGTTCGAAGGAGGTGCGACCAAAACGGTGAAACCCTGCTTCTCGAAAAGCGTCCTCGCTTTTGCCGACTGAAGATAGGTCATGAACTCGGCGGCGGCCGGATTGGTGGACGACGCCGTCAGCGCGGCCGGATAGACGATCGGCTCGTGGGTATTTTCGGGGAAGGTGCCCAGCACCTTGACGCCGGGCTCGGCGTTGGCGTCGGTCTGGTATACGATGCCGAGGGACGCTTCGCCGGTGGCGACCAGCTTGAGCGCGGCGCGCACGTTCTCGGACTGGGCGACTTTTCCTTCGACGGCAGGCCACACGCCGAGGGTATCGAGCGCCGCCTTGCCGTATCTGCCCGCCGGCACCGCCTTGACGTCGGCCATCGCCAGCTTGCCGTCGCCGACGAGTTCGCTGAGGCCGAAATTGGGCTCGATCGTGACGGCTTCGGCCCTGGAGTCCTTCGGCGCGATGAGCACGATCCGGTTGCCGAGCAGCTTCACTTCGCTGTCAGGCTTGATCAGGTTCTTTTCGGCCAGGTAGTTCATCCACTGGAGGTCGGCCGAAATGAAGACGTCGGCCGGCGCGGCGCTTTCGATCTGCTTGGCCAAGGCCGAGCTCGCTGCGTAGGAGATCGTCGCTTCCTTGCCGCTGTCGGCCTTCCAGGCGGCGTTGATGTCGTCGAGCGCGTTCTTGAGGCTTGCGGCGGCGAATACGATGATGTTGTCGGCCGCCCGGGACGGCGAAATCGAGGCGGTGACGAGGCCGAGCGCGGTTACTGCGACGGCGGCAGCGCGTATTGCAAGCGTTCTGCGATTCAGCATGAGGAACCCTCCCTGAAGTCAACACTAATCGATATATCCGAACGAATATAACAAGGAAAGCCCCGCCCTTTTACCCTCTCCCCAACGGGGAGAGGGAGGGTGAGGGGACGCCGATTTGCATTTTCTTCGCCGATCGACCATCTATGCGGACGAAAGGACGCAAGCGGACACCACCCATGACGATGCCACTTACCGGCAACGGCAGCGCCAGCGCCTGCGGCTTCTGCCTACGTGAAGGACTCGAGCACCAAGGCGTTCCTGGCGGATGTCATTGAAGCCTCGCGCAAGACGCCGGTGCTGGTCGACTTCTGGGCGCCGTGGTGCGGCCCGTGCAAGCAGCTCACGCCTTTGCTCGAGAAGGCGGTGAACGCCGCCAAGGGGGCGGTGCGCCTGGTCAAGATCAACATCGACGAAAACCAGCAGCTTGCCGCCCAGATGCGCATCCAGTCGATCCCGGCGGTGTTCGCCTTTGTGGACGGCCAGCCGGTCGACGGCTTCATGGGTGCGCTGCCGGAATCCGAGATCAACAAATTCATCGCCAGATTGGGCGCTGCCGCGGGCGCGGATGTAACGGAGGAGTTGCTCGCCCGCGCGGAAGCAGCCATGGAGGCCGGCGATACCGCGACTGGCGATCCGCATCTATGGTCAGGTGCTCGAAGGCGATCGCGAGAACCTGAAGGCGCTGGGCGGGCTGGCCAAGGCCCACCTTGCGGCCGGCGATGTCGACAAGGCCAAAGCGACGCTGGCGCTCGGTGCCCCCCGCCAAGGCCAATGATGGCCAGATCGTCTCGGCCCGCGCCGCCATCGAGCTTGCCGGCAAGGCCACCGATGCCGGCACCATTGCCGGACTGGCGGCGGCCGTGGCCACCAACGACGCCGATCACCAGTCGCGTCTCGATCTCGCGGTAGCCCTCAACGGCGCGGGGCGGCGCGAGGAGGCTCTCGACCACCTGCTCACCATCGTGCGCAAGAAGCGCGACTGGAACGAAGACGCCGCGCGCAAGCAGCTGGTGCAGTTCTTCGAGGCCTGGGGTCCCAAGGACGAACTGACGATCGCCGGCCGGCGGCGGCTGTCGTCGATCCTGTTCAGCTGACCCGGAATATCCGATGCCCGCGCGCAGCCGATACGCGACCACCGCCGATCTTCCCGTCTGTCTGCCCATCTTTCCGCTGGCCGGGGCATTGCTGCTGCCGCACACGCAACTGCCCCTCAACATCTTCGAGCCGCGCTATCTCGCCATGTTCGATGACGCGCTTGCCGGCAGCCGGCTCATCGGCATGATCCAGCCGCTGGAGACGCCGAAGGCGGACGCCGAAGCGCGCGCCCCGAGGCTCTATGCCACCGGCTGCGCCGGCCGCATCACCTCCTTCGCCGAGTTGCCGGACGGGCGAATGCTCGTAACCCTGACCGGCGTTGCCCGTTTTACGGTCAGGAACGAGCTCGCCGCAACGACGCCCTACCGGCAGATCGAGGCCGATTACGCCGCGTTTGCCGGCGACCTCGAACAGGGCGCCGGCGAGGAACGCGTCGATCGCGAGCAGCTCCTGAAGACCTTCCGGGCGTATCTCGAGGCCCACGATCTCAAGACCGACTGGAGCGAGATCATGTCGGCATCGAGCGAGACCCTGGTCAACTCCCTGTCAACGCTCGCGCCCTATCCGGTCGCCGAGAAGCAGGCGCTTCTGGAGGCTCCCGACTTGCGATCCCGCGCTGAGCTGCTCGTCGCGTTGACCGAGATCGATCTGTCGCGCAAGACTCCCGGCTCCAGTCCGCAGCTGCAATAGCCCGGAGCACCCGTCATGCAGGAACGCCAGATCGATCCCAAGCTTCTCGAGATCCTGGTCTGCCCGGTCACCAAGACGCGGCTTGATTATGATCGCGACAAACAGGAGCTCGTCTCGCGCGCCGCGCGGCTTGCCTATCCGATCCGCGACGGCATCCCGATCATGCTTGCCGACGAAGCCCGCCAGCTCGGTGAAAATGAGTGAGCCGCCGTGGCCGGTGGAAATCCGTCTCAGGACCGGCGCCCGCGAACTCGCGATCACCTTTGACGACGCCACAACCTTTTCGCTTTCCGCCGAGTTCCTGCGCGTTCACAGCCCCTCCGCCGAGGTCAAGGGCCACGGTCCCGGCGAAGAAGTGACGGTGCCCGGCAAACGCCTGGTCGCCATCCGTTCCCTGGAGCCCGTCGGCAATTATGCCTTGCGCATCCTGTTCGATGACGGCCACGACACTGGCCTCTACACCTGGACCTACCTGCACACGCTCGGCCGTGAGCGTGATCGTCTGTGGGCTGATTATCTCGCCAACCTCGCCGCCAAAGGCCTGACCCGCGGCTAGACTCAGGCCAGGCTGATCCCTCCCCGTCTTGTGAGGGGATGCTCTCCGCTACACCGGTTCGCCGGTCATCAGCTTGGGGAGGGTTCCGGTAAGACCCGCCGCCTCGCGCATGAACAGCTCCTTCAGCGGCCCGGCGCGGTTGGTGAGGCTGAGACCGGCGTCGCGCAGCAGCCGCAGCGATGGGCCGTCGTTTGAAAACAGCCGGTTGAGTCCATCGGTGGCGACCGCCGTCATGACGGTGTCGGCGCGCCGCCAGGCCTGATAGCGCGCCAGCGTCGCCGGCCCGCCGAAATCCAGTCCGAGGCGCACCGCGTCGGCGACGACTTCCGCCAGCGCCGCGATATCGCGAAACCCGAGATTCAGCCCCAGGCCGGCAATCGGGTGGATGACATGGGCGGCATCGCCGATCAGCGCCAGCCTCAGCTCGGTGCAACAAAGCTCTTCGCCAGCGTCAGGATCAGGGGATAGCAATGACGCTCGCCCAGCGGACGCACGTTGCCGCGGCCGGCCCCGAAGCGCAACTCGAGCTCTCTTTGAAACTCCGGTTCGCCAAGGGCGATCAGCTCCTGCGCGACGCGCTGCTCCTCGGTCCACACAAGCGAGGAGCGGTTGCCGGTGAGCGGCAGTATCGCGAACGGACCGGCGGGGAGGAAATGCTCCTCCGCCCACCCGTCATGAGGCTGTTCATGGCCAACGGTCAGGACGATCGCCGACTGGCCGTAGGTCCATGTCACGGTGTCGATCGCCGCAGTCTCCCGGCACCACGACCGGTGGCCGTCGGCGGCAATGACCAGGCCCGCCCGCACCCGCCGGCCGTCGCTGACCGTCACCGTGGCGGCTGCTCCATCGGGGACCAGCGTGTGGGCGGCAGGCGCCGGCAACGACCCTGACGTGCGAAGCCTTGGCGACGGCATCGGCCAGCACCTTGAGCATCGCCTGATTTTCGATCATCGAGGCGTGTTCGCCCTGCGGTGATGCCTCGTTCGCGAACTGGATGAGACTCGGCCGCCGGGCGTCACCAAGCTTCGAGTCGGTGACCGCGATATGGCGGATCGGCTGGGCATGCGGCGCCAGCGCCGGCCACAGCCCCATCGCCTCGAACATATGGCGAGAGGCCCTGGTGATCGCCGAGGCCCGCCCGTCCCTGCGGCTGGATTGCGCCTGCCGGGGATCGCCCGGATCGATCAGCACCACGCTGAGCGGAACCCGCGAGGCGGGGACGCCCAGCGCAAGCGCCGCCACCAGCCCGGCAAGACCCCCGCCGATGACGGCCACATCGGCATTCAGGTCAACTTGCGTCATGGCCGCCGCCTGCATTCAACCGGCCCGCGCCCGAACCTGGCCCGAACCCGGGGATTGACAGAGCCAATCATGGCAGCATCTTCTCCCGCAGTGACCGTCACGCAACAACTTCCGCAGTCGGAGGCTGGCCTTCTCGCCATCCTCGACCTCAAGAAGCTCAGCCATAATCGCTTCGAGGCAACAAGTCCCAGGGATGGCTGGAAGCGCGTGTTCGGCGGTCAGGTCGTGGCCCAGGCGCTGCTTGCCGCCACCCGAACCGTGGATCAGCGGCCGGTCCATTCGCTGCACGGCTATTTCCTGCGCCCCGGCGATCCCGCGAAAGCCATCCTCTATGAGGTCGATCCCCACCGGGACGGCAAGAGCTTTACGACCCGCGGTGTCCTGGCCCGCCAGGGCGACGAGATCATCTTCTCGATGATCGCTTCCTTTCACCGCCCCGAGCCGGGTTTTGACCACCAGGCTCCAATGCCCGATGTTGCGGCGCCGGAAGGGCTGCCCGATGAGGCTTCCCTCCTTGCCTCCCACGGCGACCGCCTGTCCTCCTCAATGCAACGCTACCTGTCCGCGGGTGCGGCCGGTCGAATTGCGTCCGGTCGATCCCGAAGGCTTCCTGAAACCGCGGGCCGGCCTTCCTGCCGCGTGCTGACCTGTGGCTGCGCGTGCGCGCCAGGCTGCCGGACGATGACGCCATCCACTGCGCGGCTTTGGCGTACGCCTCCGACATCTCGATCATTGCGACAGCTTTGGTACCTCATGGGCGCACGCTTTATGACCCGGAGCTGATGATGGCCAGTCTGGATCACGCGCTGTGGTTTCATCGCCCGTTCCGCGCCGACCACTGGTTGTTGTACTCCCAGGATTCGCCATCGGCTTCCGGAGCACGCGGTTTCAATCGCGGCCTGATTTTCGACCGAACCGGCATCCTGGTCGCTTCCGTCGCCCAGGAGGGTCTCATGCGGATCCGCAACCAGCCCTTTACCAAGCTTTAACCATCCTCCCCCACTATCCCGGTAACTATTTGTATTGCCGTAATTTTTGGCGGCAAGCAGCGAAGCGGGCCTGATGTCCATCTCCCGTCCGGTCGTTACCGACGAAAGCCCCATTCCAGCGGCCATGCGCGCTTTCCTGCGCAACCGTTTCATGGAGGCTTGCGGGCTCGCCCTCCTTGCAGCGGATGTCAGTTTGGTCGTGGCCCTCGCAACCTGGTCGGCTCTCGATGCATCGCTGAGCGAGGCCTACCAGGGGGCGCTTGCCAACTGGATGGGACGGCCGGGAGCGGCAATGGCCGACGCCTTCCTGCAGGTGGTTGGACTGGGTGTGATCGCTGTTGTTGCTGCTCCCACCTTCTGGAGCCTCGACCTCATCTCTCACCATGGCTTCAGGAAGCCGCTTCGCCGCCTGGTCGGCTGGGGCGTCTCTGTCCTTTCGCTCGCCGGCTTGCTCTCGACCCTGCCCACGCTTTCCGGCTGGCCGCTTCTCTCCGGGCTCGGCGGGCGCATCGGTGATTTCATTTCGTCGTCGCTTCTGTGGCTGCTGTCGTTCGGCCTCAAGGGCGTCTTCGCGGCGATCGTCTCGGCTCCCCTGCTGGCTCTCCTGACCGTGTGGGGGTTTGCGCTCGCGATCAACAGGTCGGAGCTCACGGGGCTGCTTCTCTCCCGCGTCCTCGGTGAGCGGGGACATGATTTCGTCGACGCCCTGGTGGGCGCGCTCGCCCACTGGATCTTCACCTTGGGCGCGGCCTTCAGCCGGTCGCGGCGCGTTCGCTTGGAGGCGGCGCCGGAGGCCGAAGATCGGGCATCTGTCAACGTTCGGCCGGGCGTGCTTCGCCGCTGCTTGAGCGCCACTGCCAATTCCCTGCAGCGTTCTGCGGCGGGAGATCTTGACCGTGTCGAGCCAAAGCTTGCCCGCCGAGGTTCCGAACCCAGGAGCGGCCCCTCAGCGGCAGCCAGACGCGCTTCTGCCAGCGACGGAAGAAGACGACGCGGAGGATGACGACGATTCCGACGACGCGGCCACCATCAAACGAGTGTCACGCAACACCAAGCCCATCAAGCAGGCCAAGCGGCCGAAGAAGGATTCCCAGGTGTCGCTGCTCGACGCCGGTGATTTCGAGCTGCCGCCGCTGACCCTGCTGACGGAGCCCCGGCGGCATGGCCGCGCCGATGATGTGAGCGACGAAGTCCTGGAGCAGAACGCCCGGACGCTCGAAAGCGTGCTCGACGATTTTGGTGTGCGCGGCGAAATCATCAACGTTCATCCGGGACCCGTCGTCACTCTCTACGAGCTGGAGCCGGCCCCCGGCATCAAGTCTTCCCGCGTCATCAGCCTGGCCGACGATATTGCCCGCTCGATGTCCGCGGTCGCCGCTCGCGTCGCAGTGGTCCCCGGACGCAACGCCATCGGCATCGAGCTGCCCAACGCGCGGCGCGAGACGGTCTACCTTCGCGAGCTGCTCGGTTCGGAACCGTTTGCGAAGACCAGCCAGAGCCTGGCACTGGCGCTCGGCAAGAACATCGGCGGCGACCCCGTGTTCGCCGATCTTGCCCGCATGCCGCACCTTCTCATCGCCGGCACCACCGGCTCCGGCAAGTCGGTCGGCATCAACACGATGATTCTGTCGCTGCTCTACCGGCTGCCGCCGGCCCGGTGCCGGCTCATCATGATCGACCCCAAGATGCTCGAGCTGTCGGTCTATGAAGGCATTCCCCACCTGCTTGTCCCCGGTCGTGACCGATCCCAAGAAAGCGATCGTGGCGCTGAAATGGGCGGTGCGGGAAATGGAGGAGCGCTATCGCCGGATGTCGAAACTGGGCGTGCGCAACGTCGACGGCTACAACGCCCGCCTGGCGCAGAGCCTGGAGCGCGGCGAGACCATCAGGCGCCGTGTCCAGACCGGATACGATCAAGAGTCGGGCGAGCCGATCTTCGAAGATGAAACCATCGACCAGCGGCCGATGCCTTACATCGTGGTGATCATCGATGAGATGGCAGATCTCATGATGGTGGCCGGGAAGGATATCGAAGGCGCGGTCCAGAGGCTTGCGCAGATGGCTCGGGCAGCCGGCATTCATGTCATCATGGCGACCCAGCGGCCTTCGGTGGATGTCATTACCGGCACCATCAAGGCCAATTTTCCGACCCGCGTCAGCTTCCAGGTGACTTCCAAGATCGACAGCCGCACCATCCTGGGCGAGCAAGGTGCGGAGCAGCTGCTGGGTCAGGGCGACATGCTCTACATGGCCGGCGGAGGGCGCATCAGCCGCCTGCACGGCCCGTTCGTTTCCGACGAAGAAGTGGAGAAGATCGTACGATTCCTCAAGAAACAGGGCCGTCCCGAATACCTCGACGCCGTTACCGAAGAGCTCGGCGAGGGCGAAACTGGCGAGGGCGGCGCCGACGGGGCTGCCGGCGGCAGCGGCGATGAGCTATACGACCAGGCGGTCGCGGTGGTTTTGCGGGACAAGAAGGTCTCCACGAGCTACATCCAGCGGCGGCTGCAGATCGGCTACAATAAAGCGGCGAGCCTGATCGAACGCATGGAGAAAGAGGGGTTGATCGGGCAGGCGAATGCAACCGGCAAGCGGGAAATTCTGGTTGACCACGATGCCGCATGACCGCCGCAAATAAGCCGCGTTGATTGGACAAGGGACACAGGGCAAGAATTGTTCGCGGGAACTGATTCAGGAAGGGAAGATGCCATGGCAAACATCGGGAATGGCTTTTTGAAAAGACTGCAATTCGCTTGTGTGGCGGCCGGCGTCATCGCCTCGGCGCTGGCCGGCAGCTCGCCGTCCCTGGCCGCCTCGGCGGCGGCCCTGACTCAGGACAAGTTGACCGCCGCGCAGCGCGAAACCATCGAGAAACTGACCAGCTATTTCAACAGCTTCCGCTCGCTCAAGGGGGAGTTCACGCAGGTGAGCCCCAAGGGCAACGTTTCGGCCGGCGTTTTCTACCTGGCGAAGCCCGGCAGGCTGCGCTTCGAATACGCGCCACCCAACCCCTTCCTCGTGGTTTCCGACGGTAGATGGGTGGTGATCGAGAACCGGAAGAAGAAAACCACCGATCAGTATCCCCTGGCAGCGACGCCCCTGAAACTCCTTCTCTCCGAAGAGGTAGACCTCATGAAGCAGGCCAAGGTCATGAGCGTCGAGACGGTAGACGGCCTTTCATCGATCACCGTTCAGGACAAAAGCAAGCTTACGCCGGGACAAATCGTCCTCGTGTTCGACAATGAACGCAAGCAGTTAGCCCAGTGGATCATCGAAGACGGCCAGGGCAAGCGCACTACCATTTCGGTTGCCAACCTCGAAACCGAAATCGAAGCCGATCCCAAGCTCTTCGTGGTGAAGATCGCCAAGCGGAAGAGCTATCGGTAAATTTTTCCTTAAATTTGGTCGCGCGGTGTGTTGACTCCCGCCCGCGGCGTGCATAGATATCCCGTAGTACAGGCTGTCGTATAAGGCGGTCCGACTGCCCCCGCTTATCTGACCGCTGATGGCCGTACGCGTCGGCTTCCCCTCCCGACGCACAGCGCTAAACGCGCCGGGCGCCCGGCCCCCGACCGGGCGCCCGATCATTTTCAGGGGTTAGTCAACAAAATCAAGCAATTGACGTCCTCATGTGTCCGCGAAAGTGGCATCACTTTGGCGACAAGAAGATGCTCCAAGGCATTGATCCCTGCGTTTTTCATCCCCAACGCGTCAATTGAACAGGCTCTTGACCTCGTTGAGCTGCGGCCATCGATCGGCCGAGCTTCCCGGAGAGGTTTTTCATCACCTGGAGGCTGAACTCCGGAAATTCGGCCGCCACGCGCAGAAACAGGTCACGCTCGATGCGCTGCGCGGCAAGCGTGCTCGCCGCTTTTACGGTAATGCTGTAGGCCGCGTCGATGATCATCGACAGTTCGCCAAGGAACACACGGCTATCGATCCTTGCCACCACGCTGCCGGCGCCGATGCAGGTCGTCATAGTACCTCGGCCTCGCCCTCCAGAACCACGAAACCGGCCGCTCCCCGAGTCTCCTTTCTTGAACAGCAGACGTCCTTGCGGGGAGTTCCACCCGGGTGGAAGAGAACGCCAGAACCTGCAGGTGCGCATCTTCGCAGCCGGCAAAAAGCGGGATCTGCTTCAGCACTTCTACATCTGCCTTGACGCGCATTCGCATGCTCCTCGCGTCCCCAGCCGGCACGCTATGGCACCAGCTTGTAGCCTCCGGTCTCGGTCACCAGAATTTCGGCATTGGACGGATCGCGCTCGATTTTCTGGCGCAGCCGGTAGATATGTGTTTCGAGCGTGTGCGTGGTAACCCCGGCGTTGTACCCCCACACTTCGTGCAGCAGCACCTCACGGCCGACCGCGAGCTCGCCCGCCCGGTACAGGTACTTCAGGATGGAGGCTTCCTTTTCGGTCAGCCTGATTTTCTTGTTGTCACCGGTCAGCAGTACTTTCGAGGATGGTTTGAAGGTGTAGGGCCCGAGCCTGAAAACGGCGTCTTCGCTTTGATCATGCTGGCGCAGCTGCGCCCGGATGCGGGCCAGCAGCACGCCGAATTTGAACGGCTTGGGCACATAGTCATTGGCGCCCGAATCGAGCCCCAGGATCGTATCGGAGTCCGATCCCTGCGCAGTCAACATGATGACCGGACCCTTGAAGCCAAGGCGGCGCATGACCTTGCAGGCTTCGCGGCCATCCAGGTCCGGCAGATTGACGTCGAGGATCACCAGATCCACATGCGTGGCCTTGAGCTGTTTCAGACCGTCGCCCGCCGAGCCGGCCTCGACGACGGTAAACTCATCATGCAGCGTGAACTGCTCCTTCAGCGACTCGCGCAGCTGCTCATCGTCATCGACCAACAGAATTTTCTTTGTCGTGCCCATGCCTGATGCAGGATATGTGGAGGCGATTCGCCAGCGACCCGGAATGTTATCCGCCACGGGCCCGATTGCCTACAGCGCATTCCGCCGATGGCGCGGGCACTTCAGCGACAAGGAAACGCAACACCCGTGTTTATCGACGAGATCACGGTCGTCCAGACGGGTCCCATCCCCCACCGCGGCACTCTCGTGGCGCGGGAACGCGCTTACATGTGCGCGCTCGGGCGGAGCGGGCTCGCGGCTGACAAGCGCGAAGGCGACGGCGCAACGCCGATCGGACGCTTTCCCTTGCGCAGGCTGCTCTATCGCGCCGACCGCCTCGCCCTGCCAGCCACCGGGCTTCCCCTCCAGGCCATCTCCACCCACGACGGCTGGTGCGATAGTCCGCTCGATCCCGCCTACAATCGCCAGGTCCGGCTTCCCTATTCTGCAAGTGCGGAAGACCTTTGGCGGGCCGATCACCTCTACGACCTGGTCGTGGTGCTCGGCCACAACGATGACCCGGTGCGACCCGGTGGAGGCAGCGCCATCTTTCTTCACCTGGCCACCGACGACTACGCTCCGACCGCCGGCTGCATCGCCCTCGCCCGCGGCGATTTGCTCGACCTTCTGTCATCTTGCGGGCCGCCAACGAGCCTGGTGGTAACCCCGCCCCCGGACCCTGCTTAGCGGCGCACGTTTGGAAGGCTTTTCTCGGCGATGATTCCCTTCGGACCGTAGGTCGTGTAGGTGATGGCCGCAAATCGCTTGTCATGCCTCTGGTCAAGGTGACCCTTGCTCCAGAAGGTGGCGCTTGCCATCTCCGCTTCCCGAAATTCGAAGCCGTCATGCGGCCGAATGGCGATGAAATGCGGCGCTCCAGTGACCGGATTTCTGATGGGCTCCACATTCGCCTCGAGCACGCCATCGACCAGGAAGCGCCCCTTGCGGCCATCGAGATCCCACTCGAAATCGATATCGGCGAAGATCGGCTCCGGTTCGTGTGCAATCGTTGAAGCATAAATGGCGAAACCGGTTGTCGGCTCCTGCTCCTTGCCGCCCATGATCTTGAACAGCGCATCGACCTGGTCTGGCCTTGCTCTCCTGTCCATGATCGTCCACCAGGTTCCGTTACCTTCATGCATGGGTCCCGGCCAGCGGTAGACCCCGGCGACCCGCAGGCCATCGAGCCGGATGGATGCGAAATGCCCTTCGGTGATTTCCATTGCCATGACCCCTTCGCAGGGTACGCGGGTCGGACGCGCATTGAACTCGCACGGGCAGCCGTAGTCGCAGCTGCACGTACCGATCTGCTTGGTCCTGATCATCCAGTCTACATGAGCCATTGTTTGCTCCTTACAGCGTTTTCCGGCGCAGGATCGAATACTTGGAACATGCTCTTGTCGGAAACGTGTGCACACTTTTCCGGAGCATGCTCTAGTCTAGTGGCGCCGCTCACCGAAGATCGCCGAGCCGATCCTGACACAGGTGGCATCGAGAGCAATGGCCGTTTCGAAGTCCGCGCTCATGCCCATGCTGAGCTCGGCAAGTCCGTTGCGGCGGGCGATCTTGGCGAGCAATGCGAAGTGCAGGGCTGGTTCCTCATCGGTCGGGGGAATGCACATGAGGCCCGCTATCTTCAAGCCATATTCGTTCCGGCATTGGGCAACAAATGCGTCGGTGTCGCCCGGCACCACCCCTGACTTCTGCGGCTCCTCGCCGGTATTGACCTGAATGAAGAGCTTGAGAGGCTTGCCCTGGCGGGCGACTTCGGCGGCGATCGCCTTCGCCAGCTTCGGCCGGTCGAGGGAATGAACGGCATCGAACAGCTCTACGGCCTGTGGCGCCTTGTTGGTTTGCAAGGGCCCGATCAGATGCAGTTCCACCCCGGGAAACCGCTGTCGCAGCGGCGGCCACTTCTGCCGCGCCTCCTGCACCCGGTTCTCGCCGAACACGCGATGGCCTGCCTGCAGCACCGGCAGGATGGAGGCCTCCGGAAACGCCTTGCTCACCGCGATCAAGGTCACCTCCGACGGCGCCCGGCCTGCCGCCTCGGGCGGCCGCTGAGATGCTTGCCCGCACGCGCTCCAGTCCGGAATGCATCAAGTCTGTCTGCCCAGTCCGGGCTTCGCCGTTTCGCCGATCCTCCATGATCGTTCGGGTATGACCGAGCTTGCGGCACCTATCAAGTATTGGTAGGCAGGCTCGACCCCCATGGACCCACGTACGGATGACTGCCGAGCGTTACAACCACCGCGACAGCGAGCGACGCTGGCAGAAGGCATGGGCGGCCGAGCGCTGCTTCGAGGCTTCTGCCGATTTGTCGCGGCCGAAATATTACGTGCTCGAGATGTTTCCCTACCCGTCAGGGCGCATCCACATGGGCCATGTACGCAACTATGCCATGGGCGACGTCATCGCCCGCTACATGCGCGCCACCGGCCACAACGTTCTCCATCCGATGGGCTGGGACGCCTTCGGCATGCCTGCCGAGAACGCCGCCATGGAGCGCGGCGTCCACCCGCAGGCCTGGACCTACGACAACATCGCCGCCATGCGCCGCCAACTCAAGTCGATGGGCCTGTCCATCGACTGGTCGCGCGAGATCGCCACCTGCGATCCCTCCTACTATCGACACGAGCAGGCAGATGTTCCTCGACTTCCTGGCCGCCGGCCTCGTCGAGCGCAAGGTGTCCGATGTCAACTGGGACCCGGTGGATCAGACGGTGCTCGCCAACGAGCAGGTCATCGATGGCCGCGGCTGGCGCTCGGGCGCTCCGGTCGAGAAACGCCAGCTCGCGCAGTGGTTCCTCAAGATAACCCACTATTCGGATGACCTCCTGCAGGCCCTCGACGGGCTTGACCGGATGGCCCGAAAAAGTGCGCCTCATGCAGCGCAACTGGATCGGCCGGTCGGAGGGCTTGCGCTTCTCGTTCGAGCTCGAGGACGCGCGCGGCCACAAGCGTCGCGACAAGCTCCTCGTCTACACTACCCGTCACGACACCATCTTCGGCGCAAGCTTCTGCGCGATCGCGGCCGAACATCCGCTCGCCAGGGATCGTTCCCTGCGCGACCCCGAAGTTGCGGCGTTCCGGCGCGAGTGCGAGGCCCTCGGCACCAGCGAGGAAGCGATCGAGCGTGCCGAAAAGAAAGGGGTGTTCCTTGGCCTCTACGCGCGCCACCCGTTCCGCAAGGGAGTCAGGCTTCCGGTCTATGCCGCCAATTTCGTGCTGCTCTCCTATGGCGAGGGCGCCATTTTCGGCTGTCCGGCCCACGACCAGCGCGATCTGGACTTCGCCCGAAAGTATGGGCTGCCCGTCGTGCCGGTGGTCGCGCCGCGCGATGCAGCGCCCGAGCGGTTCGCCATCGCCGATGAAGCTTTTCTCGACAAGGACGACAGCGATGTGGTGCTCATCAACTCCGACTTTCTCGATGGCCTGACCGTGCCCGAGGCCAAGGAAGCCGTGGCCCGCCGCATGGAAGAAATGGGCATCGGCGAGCGCAAGGTGAACTTCCGCCTGCGCGACTGGGGAGTGTCGCGGCAGCGCTACTGGGGCTGTCCCATTCCCGTGATCCACTGTCCCGCATGCGGCATCGTTCCGGTGCCCAGGCAGGACCTGCCCGTCACGCTTCCCGAAGACGTGACCTTCGATGTGCCCGGCAACCCGCTCGACCGGCATCCCACCTGGAAGCATGTCGCCTGCCCGCGGTGCGGCGAGCGCGGCCCGGCGCGAGACCGATACGTTCGACACCTTCGTCGATTCCTCCTGGTACTTCGCCCGCTTCTGCTCGCCCGCACGCCGAAGAACCCGTCGACCGCCGAACGCGCCGCGATATTGGATGCCGGCCGACCAATATATCGGCGGCATCGAGCACGCAATTCTGCACCTCCTCTATTCGCGCTTCTTCGCCCGCGCCATGAAGCGGACCGGCCATATGGACGTCGAGGAGCCCTTCGCCAGCCTGTTCACGCAGGGCATGGTCATCCATGAGACCTTCTCGACCGGTGAGGGCGAATGGGTCGAGCCGGCCATGGCGGTCAGGCGCCGGCCCGGCTGGGTGCATGCTGAAACGGGAGCGCCCCTCATCGTCGGGCCGGCCGAGAAGATGTCGAAGTCGAAGAAGAACGTCGTCGATCCCGACGCCATCATCGAGCAGCTACGGCGCCGACACCGCACGCTGGTTCATGCTTTCCGATACTCCGCCCGAGCGCGACATCGAATGGACCGAGGCGGGCGTCGCTGGCGCCTGGCGGTTCACGCAGCGCCTGTGGCGGCTGGTTCACGACGTTGCGCAGCTTCCCGACCAATGGTGCGTGCAGATTCGCGAGCACCGCCGCGCCGCTCGGCAGCCCTGCGTCGCGCCGTCCACCAGGGCCTGCATGCCGTGGGCCAGGATATCGAGGGCTTGCGCTTCAATCGCGCGATCGCCCGCATCTATGAGATGGCCAACACGTCTTTCCGAAGCCATGCAGCAGCCGGTCTACGGCGCGGGCCAACCACGCCGTCATGCGCGAAGCGGCCAAAATCCTTGTCCAGACGTTCGCGCCCATGATGCCGCATCTGGCCGAATCCTGCTGGCATGCCCTGGGGTGCCAGGGGCTGGTGGCCCAGGCGCCGTGGCCCAAGGCAGACCCGAAACTGCTCGTCGAAACAACCGTCACCATCGCCGTGCAGGTCAACGGCAGGCGCCGGGACGAAGTTACGATCCGGAAGGGCCTGGCCTCATCAGAGGTTGAACAGATTGTCCTTAGGCTCGATAATGTGCAACGGGCAGTCGAGGGCAGACCAGGTGAAGAAGATCATTGTCGTGCCGGACCGCATCGCCAATGTAGTGGTCGGCTGATGGCCATCTCCCGTCCACTGGCCCACGCGGCGGTGCTTGTGGCCGCGCTGGCGACGGCATCGTGCGGTTTCAAGCCGCTCTACGGCACGTCGCCGGTCGGCGACGGCGTGGCGGTGCATCTCGCCTCCATCGATATCGTTGAGCAGAAAACCCGGCTTGGTCAGCTGATCCGCAATGACCTTCTGAGCTCCATGTCCGAGCCCGGCGCCTCAGGTGGGCAATATCGGCTCACCCTCGAGTCGGGCGCCAGACGTCATCCGCACGATCGAGGTAGAAGATGAAACGGACGATACCCGGCGCTCACGCTATCGGGCGCGAGACCGCCTTCCGGCTGCTCGATGCCCGCTCCGGCGCCGAACTTTACAAGGGTCAAGACATTCTCCCAGGTTTCGTTCGACCGCACGACCGCGGACTTCTCGAATTTGCAGGCCGAGACCGACGCCATGGAGCGGGCTGCCCGCGAGATCGGCAATGACATCCGCACGCGGTTGGCCGCCTACTTCGCCACGCGCGTCGCCAGCGCCGGTCGCAGTAGCGGATGGCCCTCGTCAAGCCGTCCGCACTTGCAGGTTTCCTCAGTCAAGAGGATCTGACCGCCGGCGCCTTTCTCGTCTATGGCGCCGATACCGGCAAGGTTCACGAAACCGCCAGGACCCTTGTCGGGCGCATTGCGGGCTCCCTCGATGACGCCTTTCGCATCGTCCACCTCAGGGACGACGACCTGGCAAGCGATCCCGGACGACTTGCCGATGAGTTCTTCGCCATGGCGATGTTTGGCGGCGCCCGGGCCATCTGGGTGTCCGAGGCCGGCAAGGCTTTCTCGGCCGCGGTGGCGGGACTGCTGGGCAAGCAGGCCGGCGGCAACGCCATCGTTGCCGAGGCGGGCAATCTCGAGGAAGGGCTCGCCTCTGCTCAGCCTTTTCGAACGTGCCGACGGTGCCTTCGCCATTCCCTGCTACGTCGATCGCGCCGACGATATCGCCAAGTTCGCCGAAGCGATGGCGGCCAAGGCCGGCATTGGCATTTCGCGTGAAGCCAAGGAACTCCTTCCGGCCGTTCTGGGCGATGACCGTTCCGTTACCCGCAGCGAGATCGAGAAGCTGCTGCTCTATAGCTCGGGAAAGGCGGAGATCACCGTCGCCGACGTCGCCGCCATTTGCAGCGGCCGGCTCGCTCCGCCTCTTGATGACCTTTGCGATGCGGTGTTGGGCGGCGACATTGCCGGCGCGGACAGTGCAATGCACATCCTGCTCGAAGGCGGCACTGCGGGTTCCCGGCTGCTTTCTGCAGCCGCCAATCATGTCGCTGTTTTGCGCGGCCTCGCCGCCGATGTGGCGGCCGGAGCCCGGGTTTCCAGGGCGATCGAGACGGCCCGACCGCCGATTTTCTGGCTGCGCCAACCCAGAATTGCCGAGCAACTGACGCGCTGGCAGGAAAGCTCCTTGTCCGGCGCTGCCAGTACCCTGGCCAAGGCTACGCTGGCGGCCCGCGAGACGCCTTCTCTCGAGCCCCAGATTGCCGCCCGCGCGCTGCTGTCGATCGCCAGGCAGCGGCCGGCCCGATAATTACTCTGTACAAGGATCGTCCGTATACGGACCGCTTACCCACGCGCCGCTCCGACCCGGCGGCACAGCTCGTCGAGCTGATCGAGCGACCGGTAGTGGAACGTCACTTTGCCGCCCTTGCCCTCCACATCCGCGATATCGACCTTGAGGCCGGTGGCTTCGAGGAGTGCTTTCTCGAGCGCCATGATGTTGGCGTCCCCGCTGCCCGGCTGTTGGCGCCTGATCCTGGCCGGCCGCTCGGACTTCTCGCGCGACAGTTTTTCCGTCTCGCGCACGTTCAGGCCCAGCTTGATGATCTGTTCGGCAAGCTCGCTCGGGCTCGCAGCGGCGATCAGCGCCCGCGCATGGCCGGCGGTAAGTGAGCCGTCTTCGATGAGGCCGCGGACGTTATCGGGCAACGTCAGCAGCCGCAGGGTGTTGGCGATGTGGCTGCGGCTCTTGCCGAGCGAATCGGCAAGCTGCTGCTGCGTATAGCCAAACTGGCCGAGCAGCTGCGTGTAGCCGCGTGCCTCTTCGAGAGCGTTGAGGTCCGCGCGCTGGATGTTTTCAATCAGCGCCAGCTCGACGGCCTCGCCATCCGTCAGATCCCGGATGAGAACGGGAACGTCGTGGACTCCGGCGCGCTGCGCCGCGCGCCAGCGCCGTTCACCGGCGACGATCTCGTACGTGCTGCCGTCGCCGCGGGGCCGCACGACGATCGGCTGCAGCAGGCCTTTCTCGCGGACCGAGCTGGCAAGGTCTTCGAGATCCTCCTCCTTGAACTGCTTGCGCGGGTTGTTGGGATTGGCCTCGAGGTGTTCGATGGGCACATGCCTCAGGGCGCGCCCCTCGCCGGCCACTGCCTCTTCGCCGACATCATCGCCGATCAGCGCTGCGAGCCCGCGGCCGAGCCTGCGTTTGGACTGTTGCGGTATCATGCCAAGCACACCTTCCTGAAACGCCGGGCCGCCTTCACGCCGCCCGAAGCCGGCGTTCGCGCCGGATCACTTCGGAGGCAAGCTTGATGTAGGCCTGACTGCCTGCGCATTCGTTGTCATAGAGAAGCACCGGCTTGCCGTAGGACGGTGCTTCCGAGATGCGAACGTTGCGCGGAATCACGGTCTGGTAGACCTTCTCGCCGAGCACGCTGCGCACGTCTTGTGCGACCTGCTCCGAAAGGCTGTTGCGCCGATCGAACATGGTGAGGACCACACCCTGGATGGACAGGCGCGGATTGAGATTGGCCCTGACGCGCTCCACCGTCTTGAGCAGCTGGCTGAGGCCTTCGAGGGCAAAGAACTCGCATTGCAGCGGCACCAGCACGGCATCGGCGGCGGCAAGAGCATTGATCGTGAGCAGGTTGAGCGACGGCGGACAGTCGATGAGCAGGTAGGAGTACTGCCTCGCTCCCGCTCCTCTCCGGACAAGTCCGGCGACCGCGTCCTGCAACCGGTGGGTCTTGCGCTCCACCTCCGATAGCTCGAGTTCCGCGCCCAGCAAATCCATTGTCGCCGGCACGCAGTCAAGGTTCGGAATGCCCGACGGGACCACCGTCTCGTGAAGCTCCGCTTCGCCCATCAGCACATGGTAGCTCGATTTCATGCCGGCCACTCGCGGGATTCCGAGGCCGGTTGAGGCGTTGCCCTGGGGGTCGAGATCGCAAATCAGCACGCTCTCCCCGACCGCCGCCAGCGCCGTACCGAGATTGATCGCCGTAGTGGTCTTGCCCACGCCGCCCTTCTGGTTGGCGATGGTCAAAACGCGGGGCTGCGGACACGTTGCCTCGGAGCTAGGTATGGCCATCAATCTGCCGCGCCTCCAGCACCTCCAGGATTGAGCCGGCCGAATCAACCATACTCGGGTGCCTAGCGTAGCGAATCTTCCAGGATTTTGCCGCCTCGGTCAATTCCTGGTCCAGTCGCTGGCCTTTGTGGAAAAGCCCCCGGCCGAGAAACCGGGCCGAAAGCGCCAGAAGCCTGTCCAGCCGGGCCAGCGCCCGCGCCGTGACAACGATGGGTTTCGCGGATCGGTACGCATCCGAATCGATGTCCTCGATGGCCCGCGGAATTACTTCCACTGCCACTCCCGTTTGCCTTGCCGCCTCTTTGAGGAAGGCAGCCTTTTTATTGTTTCTCTCGATGAGCACCACGTGATGCTCGGGACACGCGATGGCCAGGACGAGCCCCGGGATGCCTGCCCCGGATCCGAGGTCAATGATTGTATGCGGCTCGTCACCGATCAGCGGATCAAGCTGCAAGCCATCCCCGATGTGGCGGTGCCAGACGCCTGCCAGGCTTTTGTCGCCCACAAGATTGATACGCTTCTGCCACCGGCGCAGCAGCTTTTCGTAAACCCTCAGCCGTTCCTGTGATTCACGTGAAACATTGAACCGGGCGAACACCTCTTCGGCGGAAAGGCTGGCCCCGACGCTGCTCATGATCGCAGCGAGCGTCTCTTTCGTCTTTTCGGCCTCCTCACGTGGCTGAGCACCGCAGAAAGTGCCGCTGGCGTCATTCCGTCAATGCGTGCAGCATGTCGCAGGCTTGCCGGTCTGATGTGCCGCAGCTTCTGGCGCAACTCAGCCGAGAGCCCGGCAACGGCTCCGTAGTCGATGCCGTCGGGCAGGGCCACCGCTTCTTCCTTCCGACAGGCTTCGATATCCGCCGCCTGACGAGCCGCATAGCCGCTGTAGAGCGCGTCGGCCTCCAGCTGCTCAAAGGCGAAGTCCGGTATGGCCCGGAGCTGCGGCCACGCGGCCCTTAGCTTGGCTCGATCCGCGTCCGGGTAGGCGAGGAGGTCGAACACGCGGCGCCGCTGCCCGTCCTGATTGATCCGAAAACCGAGCTTCAATGCTTCCCGGGGAGTGAAGGCCAGCTTCTCCATCACTCTCCGGGCCTCCTCGAGAGCTGCGAGGCGCCGCCGGAAAGCAGCCGTTCGCACACTGCTCACGATGCCCAGCTTCTGGCCGAGCGGGGTCAGCCGCTGATCCGCATTATCGGCCCTGAGGGTAAGCCGGTATTCGGCACGTGAGGTGAACATTCGGTAGGGCTCGCTTACGCCGCGGCTGACCAGGTCGTCGATCATTACACCGACGTAGCCCCGGGTGCGGTCGATCACGACCGGGTCGGCATCGCCTGCCAGCCGGGCGGCGTTCAGACCTGCGACCACGCCTTGCGCTGCCGCCTCCTCATATCCGGTGGTACCGTTGATTTGCCCTGCGAGGAACAGGGCCTTAATCGCCTTTGTTTCAAGGCTGGGCTCCAGCTGTCGCGGATCGACATAGTCGTATTCGATCGCATACCCCGGTCTCAGGATTTTGACGGTGGCAAGGCCTTTGATGGTGCGAATGAACGCTTCCTGCACGTCCTCCGGCAGCGATGTCGAAATGCCGTTGGGATAGACCGTGTTGTCGTCCAGGCCTTCTGGCTCGAGAAAAATCTGGTGACTGTGGCGTTCGCGGAACCGCACCACCTTGTCCTCGATCGAGGGGCAATAGCGCGGGCCAACGCTTTCGATCTGGCCGGAATACATCGGCGACCGGGAGATGTTGGCGGCAATGACGGCATGGGTTCTTTCGTTGGTCGCGGTGATATGACAGCAAACCTGGGGCGTGACGATCGATTGGGTCAGGAACGAGAACGGGGCAGGAGTATCGTCACCCGGCTGTTTTTCGAGACCTTCCCAGCAAATCGTGCTTCCGTCGAGCCGGGCCGGCGTGCCCGTCTTGAGCCTGCCGAACTGGAGGTTGTGCGCGGCCAGCAACTCAGTCAGTCCGAGGGCAGGGGCCTCGCCAGCGCGCCCGGCCGGTATCTTTCTCTCCCCGATGTGAATGAGGCCGCGAAGAAACGTGCCGGTCGTCAACACAACCGCGCCGGCGCTCACCGCCGAGCCCGTGCTGAGGAATACCCCTGTGGCACGTCGTTGCTTGATCCGTATCGACAGAGCGCCGGCCTCGATCACAGTCAGGTTTAGCTGCCTCCGGATCTCCTGCTGCATGATCTCGCGGTAGAGCTTGCGGTCAGCCTGGGCGCGCGGGCCGCGGACAGCCGGACCCTTCGACCGATTGAGCATGCGGAACTGAATTCCGGCTCCGTCGGCCACCCGACCCATAAGGCCATCCAGCGCATCGATTTCCCGCACCAGGTGTCCCTTGCCCAGCCCGCCGATAGCAGGGTTGCAGGACATCTCGCCGATCGTGCCGAAACGGTGCGTGATGAGCGACCGTGCGCGCCCCGGCCCGTGCCGCTGCGGCGGCAGCCTCACAGCCCGCATGGCCCCCGCCGATCACCGCGACGTCAAAATGCACTTGGTCAGAGTTTCTGATCATTTCGCGGGTCCCTTATCACAAACTCGTCGGAGGGGCAAGCCGGCCGGTTTCACGTGAAACAGGTTAACGCCCGTTAACCATTTTACTTTCCGATACAGAAATCGCGGAAGATCTCGTCCAGCAGGTTTTCGACATCGATGTGCCCGCTGAGGCGGCCGATCTCCTGACCTGCAAGACGTATCTCTTCCGTAACGACCTCCAGCGGTCCGCCGCCCGAGGCGATTGCCCGCGCCAAATGCGCGCACGCCCGCTCGAGACAGTCGTGATGCCGTTGTCGTGTTACGAGCGCTGGCTCTCCCTCTGCCAGTTGCTGGCGGAGTTTTTCCACGATGCGCCGCGACAGCTCGCCCAGTCCGTGGCCGGTCTTGCATGAGACCGACAGCAGGCTTGCTCCCGGCGCGTCCGGCGCCACGCGTCAGATCGGCCTTGTTCCACACCCGTATGATCTCCTCACCCGGGCTGCGGCGACGGCGAGCCAGCAGCGTCCGGTGCCTCGATCCACAGGACGAGGTTCGCACCTTCCATTGCCCGGGAGGTTCTGGCCATGCCCAATCTGCTCGATCGTATCCAGCGAGCCCGTCCGCAAACCGGCCGTATCCTGCAGCACTACCGGCAGTCCCTCCATGTTGAGGTGCACCTCGACGATGTCGCGCGTAGTTCCGGCCATCGGCGACACGATGGCCGCGTCCTTGCGCGCCAGCCGGTTGAGAATGCTGGACTTGCCCGCGTTCGGGGGTCCCGCCAACACCACCCGCAACCCGGTTCGCAGGCGCTGGCCGGCCTTGCCGCGTTCGAGTTCCGCTGCGACTTGCGCCTCAAGGCTCACAGCGCGGGGGATTGCCTGCGCCACACACTCGGCAGAAACTCCAGGCTCGTCGATGAAATCGATCGCTGCCTCGAGGCGAGCCAGTATGGCGATGATCTCGCCCCGCCAGGTAGTCAAAGGCGCGGCTCGCGCCGCCTTCGAAGTGATGGAGAGCCTGTCGCCGCTGATTCTCCGTAGTGGCCTCGATCAGATCGGCAATCCCTTCCGCCTCCACGAGGTCGACCTTGCCGTTGCCGAAGGCCCGTCGCGTGAACTCTCCCGGGTCGGCGGTACGCACGCCGGCAAACGAACCCAAGGCGGCGAACAAGGCCTCGATGACGGCGCGCCCGCCGTGGACATGAAACTCCGCAACATCCTCGCCGGTGTACGATCGGGGCGCGGGGAACCACATGACGATTCCCCGGTCGATCGCCAATCCGGTCGTACCGCATTTGAGCTGGCTCAGCGTTGCACACCTGGCAGGCGGCACGCCGCCGGCGATTTTTTTGACAATCGTCCGGGCTTTGGCTCCACTGACCCGTACCACGGCTACGCCGGCCATACCGGCGCCCGACGACAATGCGTAAATAGTATCAGAGGCGTGCATGCAGCGCTTGAATCATTTCGCCAACGAATCAATGCCCCATTTGCAACGCGCTGGGTTAGGGAGTCGGTCATACCGGCACTGCAATGAACATCCTTCACAAGGAGCAAAGTCCCTACCTCCTGCAGCATCGCGACAATCCGGTCCACTGGATGCCGTGGGGCGAAGATGCCTTCGCCCGGGCGCGGCGCGAAGACAAACCGGTTCTTCTCTCGATCGGCTACGCCGCCTGTCACTGGTGCCATGTCATGGCCCATGAGAGCTTTGAGGATGTCGAGACGGCAGCGCTCATGAACGCGCATTTCATCAACGTCAAGGTCGACCGCGAGGAGCGCCCGGACGTCGACCGTTTATACATGGATGCCCTGCATGCCCTTGGGCGAGCAGGGCGGTTGGCCTCTTACCATGTTTCTCAAGCCCGATGGGTCGCCCTTTTGGGGCGGCACCTACTTCCCCAAGGAGACCCGTTACGGTCGCCCGGGCTTCAAGTACGTACTGGGGGAGATCGCCCGCATCTGGCGCGATGAGCGCGGCACAGAGCGACGCCAATGCCAGGGCGCTCCTCGATGCGCTGCAAAAACGGGCAGAAGTTGCGCCGCCGGGACCCTCTCGCCGCGCCTTCTCGCCGAGGCAGGCCACGCGCTGCTCCAGGCCGTTGATATGGTCCGCGGCGGGCTCAAGGGCGCGCCCAAGTTTCCGCAGGCTTCGGTGTTCGACCTCCTATGGCGCCTGCATGAAAAAGACGGCGGCCAATCCTTCGGCAACGCCGTCACCGTGACCCTGCTCAATATCTGCCAGGGCGGCATCTACGATCATCTCGCCGGCGGCTTTGCCCGCTACTCGGTCGACGACCGCTGGCTGGTGCCCCACTTCGAGAAGATGCTCTACGACAATGCCCAGCTCATCTCCCTGCTGGCCCGCGTTTGGCGTCTCGGCAAGAACGGCCTCTTCCGGGTTCGCCTCGAGGAAACCATCGCCTGGCTCCTCGCCGAGATGATAGCCGCCGAGAGCATGTTCGCCTCAAGCTACGATGCCGATTCCGAAGGCGAAGAAGGCCGCTATTACGTCTGGAGCGCTGACGAGATGAGAAGTGCCCTGCCGCCGGACCGGCTGGAGCTATTTTCATCCGTGTACGGAATTTCAACCCAGGGCAATTGGGAGGGCCACAACATCCTCAATCGCCTTGCCGATCTTGCCCTGCGCGCTGCCGACGAGGAAGCTGCTCTCGCCGCGTGCCGGCGGCGGCTGCTGCGCGATCCGCCAGCGGCGCCCGAAACCAACCTTCGACGACAAGGCGCTGGCCGACTGGAACGGCCTGGCGATTGGCGCGCTTGCCGAAGCTGCGCTTATCTTCGCGCGTCCGGACTGGCTGCACGCCGGCGCCAGAGCCTTTCGCTCGCTGCTGGGCACGCATTGGCGGGATGGCAGACTGCATCATTCGTGGCGCAACGGCCAACTCCGCCATCTGGCGACAGCCGACGGTTATGCCAAGCTGATCGCCGCCGCCTTGCGTCTTTATGCCGCTTCCGCCGACCAGACGTTTCTCGATGAAGCCGTCCGGCTCACCGACTCAGCTCCTGGCCGAGCACTGGGACGACACTGCGGGAGGCTTCTATTTCGCCTCGCGGCATGCCAGCGATCTGGTTGTCCGCGCCCGTTTCGCCCACGACGACGCCACCCCCAACGCCAATGCGGTGATGCTCGACAACCTTTCCCGTCTCTGGCTGATGACCCGTCGCGAGCGCTACCGCGACCTTGCCGACGCCACCATCCGCGCCTTCGCTGCCGCCGTCAGCGGCAACCCTTTCGCCCACGCATCATTCATCACCGCTTTCGACCAGCACATCGATGGGTTGCAGGCCGTGCTGATAGGTGATCCGGCGTCGCCCGCAGTCGCGCGCTCTCCGCCAAGCGCTGCTCGACCACCACGCCCCGATCCCCGTACTGCTCTATGCGCAACGCCCCCGGCACCCTCGAATCCCGACCATCCTGCCTACGGCAAGGAGGCGCAGCGGTGCCGCCGCGCTCTATCTCTGTCGCGGCTCTCGTTGCGCTCTGCCGGTCGAAACCCTGCCGAGGTGGCTGCCGCCTTTCGCAGCCTGGCCTGATCAGGCATTCATCGAATCGAAGAAATCGCCTGTTGCCTTTGGTCTGCCTGAGCTTGTCGAGCAGGAACTCGATTGCATCAACCGTGCCCATGGGATTGAGGATGCGACGCAGCACATAGGTCTTCTTGAGGAGGTCGGGCGGCACCAGCAGTTCTTCCTTGCGCGTTCCCGAGCGCAGAATATCGAGCGCCGGAAACACCCGTTTGTCGGAAACCTTGCGATCGAGAATGATCTCCGAATTGCCGGTGCCTTTGAACTCCTCGAAGATCACTTCGTCCATCCGGCTGCCGGTATCGATGAGCGCTGTCGCGATGATCGTCAGCGAGCCGCCTTCCTCGATATTGCGGGCCGCGCCAAAGAATCGCTTCGGCCGCTGCAGCGCGTTGGCGTCGACGCCGCCGGTCAGCACCTTTCCGGATGAAGGCACGACCGTGTTGTAGGCCCGGCCAAGCCTGGTGATGGAATCGAGCAGGATAACCACGTCACGTCCATGCTCCACCAGCCGCTTGGCTTTTTCGATGACCATCTCCGCAACCTGAACGTGCCGCACCGCCGGTTCATCGAAGGTCGAGCTGATGACCTCGCCTTTCACCGACCGCTGCATGTCGGTGACTTCTTCGGGTCGCTCGTCGATGAGCAGGACGATCAGGAAAAATTCCGGATGATTGCTGGTGATGGAATGGGCGATGTTCTGGAGCAGCACCGTCTTGCCGGTGCGCGGCGGCGACACGATAAGCCCGCGTTGTCCCTTGCCCAGCGGCGCCACAAGATCGATCACCCGCGCCGACAGGTCTTTTCTGGTCGGATCGTTGACCTCCATTTCGAGGCGTTCGTCGGGATAGAGCGGCGTCAGATTGTCGAAGTGGATTTTGTGCCTGACCTTCTCCGGATCTTCGAAATTGATGGTGTTGACCTTGAGCAGCGCGAAGTAGCGCTCGCCATCTTTGGGACTGCGGATGTCGCCTTCGACGGTATCGCCGGTGCGCAGCGAAAAGCGCCGGATCTGGCTTGGGCTGACGTAGATATCGTCGGGACCGGCGAGGTAATTTGCATCGGGCGACCGGAGGAAGCCGAAACCGTCGAGCAGCACTTCGACCACCCCTTCGCCGATGATCGACACGTCGCGGCCGGCCAGGCTCTTCAGGATTGCGAACATCAGCTCCTGCTTGCGCAGGGCGTTGGCGTTCTCGACCTGCAGTTCCTCGGCTGTCGTCAGCAGCTCGGCCGGCGTCTTGCCTTTCAGATCGTGGAGCTTGATTTCTTTGAGTTCACTGATGGTCATGGATTGCATGTTCTGTTGATGGATTGCTGTCCGTTGATGAGGCCGCAACCGGCCCGGAATCACTGAGCGACGAACTAAAGCCGGTGGACGCGGCGCTTTGTTCAGCCTTGGGGGGAGAAATTTCCGCGGCGTTGGTCCGCCGCGTCATGGCACATTCGGCAACCGGAGAGGTTTGACTGTGCCAACTTGCGACGGGAAATTACCAGACTTGCGGTCAAATGCAAACGGCTTTCGCGACAAGTTTGCCATGAGGTCTGCCCTGGCGCATCAGAACGGCTTTACGACGACCATGACAACGATGATGATCAGCAGGACGGTCGGCACCTCGTTGAGCACCCTGAAGTATGCTTCGCTGTTCTGGTTGTCACCCGATTCGAATCGTGCGCCGATGCCAGGCCAGACGCATGTGAACGACTGTCATCGCAACGACCGCCAGGACCTTGATCGCCAACCATCCGAAGCCCTCCATGGACGAACCTCGGGTGATGATCCACGCAAGCGCCAGGCCGCTGAGCCACGCCGCCGCCATCGCCGGCAGCATGATGGTCCGCAGAAGTCGTCTTTCCATGATCCCGAGCATTGCCGCCCGCTCACTCACCACGGGCGCGGCCGCATGATAGACGAACAGCCGCGGCAGATAGAGCAGAGCCGGCCATCCAGCTTATGACCGCGACCACATGAACGGCCTTGATCCACAGATATGCCTCAGCCATCGCCGTGGCCATCCCAGCGGCGTACACAGTCTACCAGCTCGCTGACATGCTCTGGCGCCGTCTCCGGGCGCACGCCATGGCCAAGATTCATCACATGACTGTGCGCCGGCAGTGTTGCCAGGATCCTCCGCACTGATTTGCACAGCACTTCTCCTCCGGCCGCCAGTACCACAGGGTCAAGATTGCCCTGCACGGCTGCGTACGGAGTGATCTCGTCATGCAGCCACTGCACCGGCACCGAGGGCTCAACCGAAATAGCATTGAGGCCACAGCTCTTGGCAAAACCGAGATGCCCCGCCCCAATGCCACGCGCAAATCCGATGATCGGCACCGGCACCAACCCTGCGTCTCACTTCCTCCACAATTCGCCGCACCGGCTCAAACAGAATTCCTTCATGCAGCCATTCCGGCAGATCCCCGGCCCACGAATCGAATATCTGCAGGACATCCGCACCGGCCTCGACCTGCGCACGCAAGATATTCGGGCCGATGCTGCTGGTCAACCGCTCCATCAGCTCCTGGAACCACCGAGGCTGCTCGAGCGCTACCCGTCGCGAGCGCAGTCTCTCTTCCGATGAACCTCCCTCGATCATGTAGCTGGCAACGGTCCACGGAGCCCCGCAGAACCCGATCAGCGCCTGACCTGCCATGCAGCTCCGGTTTCACGAGACGCAGCGTCTCCAGCACTGGATCAAGTCCCGCAAGTTTGGTCGCTTCACCAAGCTGGTCGACATCGCGTTGGCTACCGCACCGGTGACAGCACCGGTCCTTCATTGTCTCGAAATTCGAGCTTCACCCCCAACGCCCGTGGCACCAGCAGGATGTCAGCGAACACAATCGCCGCATCGAGGTCAAACCGCCGCAGCGGCTGCAAGGTTACTTCCATCGCCAAGCCGAGGCGTATCGCACAGGCCGAGAAACGATCCAGCTCCAGCCCGCACCTCGCGGTATTCGGGAAGATACCTGCCAGCCTGCCGCATCAGCCATATTGGCCTTCGGTATGGTACCTTTCCGGTGAGAACCTCAATCAGCGGCTTTCGATCTGACATGGCGGCTTCGTAACCGTAGTAGCAAAAATAGAGATTTAATCTCTATTGTTATTGTTGTTGTGCGGGGGAGAGATTGAATTCTTCGCAAAGGCGGCAAAGCATCGGTGGTTGTCCTGTCCACAACAATGCAATGACGACCACCGGCTTTCGGGTCATCGCGGAAAAGCCTCATAGAGTCATATACTTCTGTGAAGCCACTCGAACTCGTTCCATCGTTTTCCGCCGTATTCCACAACCGATCAGCAACCCACGTTATTTCCACGATGCCGCCAAATACTATCGTCAAGAGCCCAAGGATGGAAAACTCCTGAACTCTCCTGCAACAAAACTGGCACTTGTTCGTCTCCCGCGGTTGTATCCACAATACGTCACTGCTTTCGCCAATCTGCTGTGAACAAAACCATCCGCCACTTCTTTCATATGCATCTGGTGTCTGACGCTACGGGCGAGACCCTGAACACGGTCGCCCGCGCGGCTGCCGCTCACTATGCTGACTATCAGCCCATCGAACACATCTATGCTCTGGTACGGACACCGCGGCAGCTGCAACGGGTCCTGGCAGAAATCGAACGGCAACCGGGGATCGTGCTGTTTACGATCATCGATAGCGCCTTGCGCGGCCAGCTGGAGGAGCACTGCAACAAGCTTGCTACTCCCTGCATCTCGATCCTTGATCCTGTCATCTCTAGCCTTGCCCGCTATCTCAATGCCGAATCGCGCCCGCAGATCGGTCGTCAACATGCTCTCAACGCTGAATATTTCCGCCGCATCGATGCCCTCAACTTTACGATGATGCATGATGACGGGCAGAATGCAGCCGATATCAATAAGGCCGATGTCGTCCTGGTCGGCATTAGCCGCACCTCAAAAACACCAACCAGCATCTATCTCGCCAACCGCGGCGTACGGGCAGCGAACATTCCCCTTGTGCCCGGGATCCCGCTGCCGCCTGAAATCGCAACCGCACGTCACCCCCTCATGGTCGGGCTGATCGCCAGCGCGGAGCGCATTGCCCAGATCCGCCGGCACCGCCTGCTGACTCTGAAGGAGCATCGCGAGACGAGCTATGTCGACCGCGAAGCGATTACCAACGAGCTGATCTACATGCGCAAGGTCTGCACACAGCACAACTGGCCCATTATCGACGTGACCCGCCGTTCGATCGAGGAAACTGCGGCGGCGATCCTCAACCTCCTGCATGACCGAACCATCGGCGACATGCTTGCCGCCGACTGACATGGAGTGGCAGGGGGAAAAGCTCATCCTTGCTTCTGCAAGTCCGATCCGCAGGCGCCTGCTGGAAGCAGCCGGGCTGATGCCCGAGGTGGTTACTGCCAATGTCGATGAACAGGCGATCAGGGCCGATTTTGAACGTGACGAACAGCTGCTATACCCGCAACTGGCGCGCCGGCTGGCCGCGGCCAAGGCCCGGGAAGTATCGGAACGGCATCCCGCGGCATGGGTCGTCGGTGCTGACCAGGTGCTGTTTGTCGGCGGGCGCCTTTTCGTCAAGCCAAAGAGTACCGCTGCAGCACGTGCCGATCTGCAGGCGCTGCGAGGTCGCTGGCATACGCTTGCCAGCGCCGTTGCGGTAGCGATGGACGGCAAGCTCGTCTGGGATGGCATTGACACCGCGCGGCTACAGATGCGCGCGTTTAGCGACGACTTTCTCGATTCGTTCATAGCAAAGTCGGGTCGTGGAATTTCGACCTCGGTTGGCGGCTACCAGCTCGAGGGCCTGGGAGTGCATCTCTTCCAACGGCTCGAGGGTGACTATTTCACGATACTTGGCTTGCCGCTTCTCCCTTTGCTTGCCTTCTTCAGGGGCCGCGCGTGCCTCGCAGCATGACGGTTCCCAAGGCCGGTGTCGTCGGATATCCCGGTGCGCCACTCGCGCTCCCCGATCATTCACAACTACTGGCTTTCGCAGCTGCGGCTGCGTGGCACCTATACGAAAGAACAGGTGGCGCCCGAGGGATTTTCCAGCTTTCATCTCAGGCATGCAGGAGCGCGGGTTCGTCGGCTGCAACGTCACGATCCCGCACAAACAGTCTGCCTTCCGGCTGGTCCGGGTCGATGATCCGCTGACGCGCTTGGTCGGGGCCGTCAATACCATTTTCATTGCCGACCGTCAGATCGTCGGCGTCAACACGGATGTGTATGGTTTTACCGCCAACCTGGCGGACCGGCTGCCTGGATTTGTGTTGGCCGGCAAGTCGGTGCTGCTTCTCGGCGCCGGCGGCGCAGCGAGAGCCATCGCGGGCGCGCTCCTTGCCGAGCGCGTCGGCCGCCTGATGATCAGCAATCGCACCCCGGACCGTGCCGAACAGCTGTGCCGGGTCCTCGGCATGCCAGCCGAGGCGACTTCCTGGCAGGACACCGAAAGTCTGCTGGCCGAGGCGGATCTTCTTGTCAACAGCACCTCGCTCGGCATGCGCGGGCAACCGGAGCTGAACCTTTCGCTCGTGCGCCTGCCGCAGGGCGCGGCCGTATGTGATATTGTCTACGTTCCGCTTGCGACCTCGTTGTTGCGGCAGGCACGCGAGCGTGGTCACCCGGTCGTCGACGGACTTGGCATGCTGCTCCATCAGGCGCAGCCTGGTTTTGCGAAGTGGTTTGGCGCAGTGCCTGAAGTAACCGCTGAGCTGCGCCGGATCGTCGAGCAGGACATCGCGCGCGAAATGGACGCCGGCGGCTAGTCAGTGATGAAACTCATCGGTCTCACTGGCTCCATTGCCATGGGCAAATCCACTACTGCCCGCATGTTCGGCGAGCGCGGTGTGGCCGTATTCGATGCTGACGCTGTCGTGCACCAGCTCTACGCCAAAAACGGCAGGGGCGTCGCAGCTGTTGGCAGGATCGTTCCTGGTGCTGTCATCGACGGCACCATTGACAGGAGGCATCTTGCCGAGGCAATCGGCCGGGATCATTCGCTGCTCAACGGCATTGAAGCCGCCATTCACCCACTGGTTCGCGAAGCCGAGGAAGTGTTTGTATCCGCGGAGCGTAGCAGGGGCTCGAAACTCGCGCTGGTAGATGTCCCGCTGCTGTTTGAAACGGGTCGCCAAAATGACTTCGACGCGATCGTCGTGGTCAGCGCTCCTGGCCTGGAGCAGAGGGCGCGAGCCCTTGCCCGGCCCGGCATGACCCGCGACGCGCTCGACCTTATCCTTTCCCGCCAGATGCCGGACGCCGAGAAGCGGCAACGAGCCGACTACGTCATCGATACCGGTCGCGGACTTGAGCATGCGCGTCGCCAGGTCGATCAAATCGTGGATAAGCTGGCGAACTAGCCACTGCCCAAAGTGGCAATCAGCTCACCGGTGGGCTATGCAACGGCTGGGCGAATCACTTTGCGCGAAATCATCCTCGACACCGAGACCACCGGGCTTGATCCGGCTGCCGGGCACCGTATCGTCGAAATCGGTGCTGTCGAACTCGTCCATCATGTGCCTACGGGCCGCCATTTCCATCACTATGTAAATCCCGGGCGCGAGATACCGGCCGAAGCGCTCGCCGTGCACGGGCTGACCAACGAGTTACTGAAGGATCGGCCGAACTTCGCTCAGATTTGCGTAAGCCTGCTTGAATTCCTGGGTGATGCAGTACTTGTCATGCATAACGCGCTGTTCGATCTCGCTTTTCTGAACGCCGAGCTTGCTCAGGCCGGCGGCCCGCTGATCGATGCCGCCAGGGTGATCGATACCTTGCAGCTCGCCCGCAACCGGCATCCAACAGCTGCCAACAGTCTGGAGGCGCTGTGCAAGCGTTACGACATCGACGACAGCAGGCGCGAAAAACATGGCGCCCTGCTCGACGCGGAGCTGTTGGCCGAGGTCTACATCGAGCTGATCGGCGGCAAGCAGCCCGCTCTCGTGCTGGCCGAAGTGCGGCGCATCGACATCGTGAACCTCACTGATCCACGCCCGGTCAGATCGCGGCCGAACCCGCTACCCCCCAGGCTTACCGAGCTTGAGATACTGGCTCACGAAAGATTCGTTGCGAGCCTTGCCGCTCCGTCCTTGTGGCGGCACCCCGGCGGGGCATAGGCCCGACCGAAAGTCACTGCGGCTTTGTTGAGGCCGCGGCGGGACTCTGGTCCTGAGCCTTCGCCTTAGCGGCGCGCTTCTGGTAGAGCGCTGCAAAATCGATGGGGTCGAGGTAGAGCGGGGGAAATCCTCCATTGCGCGTAGCTTCGGCCAGGATGTGCCGGGTAAACGGGAACAGCATTCTTGGGCACTCGATGAGCACGATCGGATGCAGTTGTTCCTGCGGGATGTTTTCGAGCCGGAAAACGCCCGCATAGAGCAGATCGGCGACAAAAACAGTTTTGGCATCCTGCGAGGCCTTGGCTTCGATATGCAGTTCTACCTCGAAATCAGTGGGTGCCAGCGTCCTGGCATTGACATTGACCGATATGGCGACTTCCTGTTGGCCAAGCTGAACGCCGAGCGACTGGGGGGCTCGGGGATTTTCGAACGACAGATCCTTGAGGTACTGGCCAAGAATCTTCATCTGCGGTGCGGCTTTTTGTGTGGCCTTACCGCTCGTCGCTTCGTCCGGAAACGGGGTTACTGGGACAATCTGGGATTCGCTGGCCGGAGCCGGCGCCTGAGTATCAGCTCCCTCGCTGTTCGTCTTCTTAACCGCCGCTTTGACCGCCTTAGCCATAACCGATTGTGCCTCTATCGCATCGAAGACGAAGCGAGACCGCTTCTCCTCGGAAAAGGTAAATCTGGCAGCCCTGCCCGCTTCAAGGAAAGGCAAACGAAGGGGTGGCTATCACGCCTGCCCCGGTGCCGCAAGGCGGACGAGGCGGCGAGACTATCAATATTGCTTGCCCATCTGGTAACCAGATGCAGGAAACCATATTTGAAGGCATGCCCCCGTTCAGCCATGGAACAAGTTCCCGCAATGCCTTATTGTGGGCATGAGTGGGCAACATGCTCTGAAGATGTGGCTGCATCCATCTGCCGATGCGTCCAACGCCTGAGATAGGCAGAGCCCGCAGGATTTCGGAACAGCAGGACATGAGTCAGATATTCGACCCGCTCAATCTTCTCATTCTAGCGATTGCCGTCGTGATCTTCTGGCGGCTGGGGTCACTGCTTGGGCGGCGCACTGGAAACGAGCGCCCGCCCTTTGATCCCTATTCCTCAAGGGACGCCCTGGAAAAATCGGGCGCCAACGGAAAAGTTGCCGAAGGCGCCCGCGCCCGCCAGGCCCCCAAGGCCGGCTCACCGGCGGCCAAAACACCGCCCTCTGAAGATGTGCCGGTGTGGGAAGGCTATGCCGCCAGGAATTCTGCCCTTGCCAAGGGTCTTGAAAAGCTCGCGGCTGCGGACAGCGATTTTGAACCGCGCTCGTTTATCGAAGGCGCGAAGGCGGCTTATGAAATCATCATCACGGCATTTGCGCGCGGCGACAAACAGGCCCTGAAGCCGCTGTTGTCGGCCGATGTCATGGACGGGTTCGCGCAGGACATAGACCGGCGCGCCGAGGCCGGCGAAAAGCTGGAAAGCAGCCTCGTCGGCATACTCAAGACGGCCTTCGTCAAGGCTGACGTTGTCGGCAGGAAAGCGGTCGTGACGTTGCGTTTCGTGAGTGAACTGATATCGGCCCGCCACAACAGATCAGGCGAAATCATCGAAGGCGATGACAAGAAAATCCGCGAAATCACCGATGTCTGGACTTTCGAGCGAGACGTCGCTTCGAGTGACCCGAACTGGACGCTCATCGCTACGGAGGCTCCCGCCTGAGGGTTCAGTTTTCCGCCTCGTCCTGTTAGCATCAGCCCTTGCCGCGGCCACGCTGGCCTGTCGGCCCGCTATGTCCAGCAACGCCGAACTCACGCCACTGTCCTTTGCCCAGATTGACGGTTGGATCGGGCACGACTTTTCGCCGGCGCTCGCCGCTTTTCGCAGTTCCTGCACCGAGATCATGCAGAACGGACGGGCCTTCGGTCGCGAGGTTCGCTTTGGCGGCAGCAGGGAAGACTGGCTCACCGTATGCCGTGGCGCCTCCGGGGCTGGTGTCGAGGCGCGGAAGTTTTTCGAGAACCGGTTTCAGCCGCTTCTCGTGAGCGATCCGGACCGTGCCTCCGGACTGTTCACGGGTTACTATGAACCGGAAGCGCGAGGCAGCCGGCACAGGACTGCACACTACAAGGTTCCGCTCTACGCCAAACCCGCCGATCTCGTAACCTTCGATTTTGCGGAGCAGCGTCAGACCGGCCTGCGCTATGGCCGGCGCCCGGGCGGGCGACCGGAAGCCTACTTCACCCGCCGCGACATCGAAGAAGAGGGTGCGCTCGCCGGCAGGAACCTGGAGATTGCCTGGCTCGCCTCCTGGGCGGATGCCTTTTTCATGCAAATCCAAGGCTCCGGCCGCGTGAAACTTGCCGACGGACAGGTGATGCGGCTCGCCTACGCGGCCAAGAACGGCCTTCCGTTCACCGCCATAGGGGGGATCCTCGCACAGCGCGGCGAACTGCCTGCCGCGTCGGTTTCGATGCAGTCGATACGCGAATGGCTGGCCGCCAATCCCCGCAAGTCCCGTGAGCTCATGTGGGAAAACCGGTCGTTTGTGTTCTTTCGCGAAGTCGAGCTGGGAACAGCGTTCGGTCCCCCCGGGGCCCAAATGGTGAACCTGACGCCAATGCGCAGCCTTGCCGTCGACCGCAGCTTCTGGGCATTCGGAACCCCTCTGTGGATCGAAACAACCGTTCCCGGCCGCCCGGAATCTTCACGACGTGAACCATTCCGCCAGCTGATGATCGCCCAGGACACGGGCTCGGCAATCAAGGGCCGCGTCCGCGGCGACATCTTCTTTGGTTCCGGTGACGAAGCAGCATGGAAAGCTGGCCACCTGAAGAGTCCGGGCCGCATGATCGCACTGCTGCCGAAGCCGCTTGCGCAGCGGCTGCTACGGCATTTTGCGGTGAAGTAGAACTGCGTCGTCGGTAGGAGAATGCGCAGGATCAAATACTTGGAGCACGTTCTCCCCGGAAAAGTGTGTACACTTTTCCGGAACCTGTTCTCAGGAAGGTAATGATGCAGCGCTCGTCAAGGCGCGGTCCTGACATTGTTCCCGACTTCGGCCTGTGGGACGAGGTCCGGAAAACAGCCGCACCATTGCGCCACCGCAAGCCAAAGGCAGCCGCTGTGGCAGGACCGCCGCGCGAAGTTCCTCCGGCCCGCGCGGCCAAGGCAAGTGTAAGCAATCCAGCCGCGCTCGCCATGCGGCCTCTGCAGCCTGTGTTCCAGGCACCCGGGCTCACCGGCCTTGATCGCCGCACCGCGCAGAAGCTGACGCGCGGCAAGGTCGCCATTGATGCGAAAATCGATCTGCACGGGCTCGGCGTTGAGGAGGCCCGGCATCATTTGTTGCAGTTTTTGGCCACCGCCCGCCTGCGCGGGCATCGGACCATCCTGGTCATAACCGGCAAAGGCGCATCGCCCTACGCGGGGGCGACCCTGCACGGAAGAACCCATTTTGACGTTCCGGAGCGTCAGGGCCGCCTGCGACGGCGGCTGCCGCAGTGGATCGCCGAGCAGGAGTTTGGCCAGCATGTGACCGGCTTCCAGCCGGCTCATCCCAGGCACGGCGGCGGCGGCGCCTTTTACGTGCGGCTGCGCCGCGCTTCGCGGCATCGTCCATGACGCCCTTTGGCGCCCAGGTGCGCAAATTGCGCGCCGAGCGCGGCAAGACCCTGAAGGACATGGCCGAACGGATTGGCGTTTCGCCTGCCTACCTTTCGGCTCTTGAGCATGGTCGCCGCGGCCGGCCGAGCTGGTATCTGATCCAGCGCATCCTCGCTTACTTCAACATCATCTGGGATGAAGCGGAAGAACTGGTGCGGCTTGCCCACCTCTCGCACCCCGGTGTCGTGGTACGCACGGGCGGCCTCTCGCCGCGTGCAACCGAGCTGTGCAACAAGCTGGCCGCAAACGTCGCACGGCTTCGCGAAGAGGATTTGCAGCGGCTGCTGGTTGTTCTGGGGGAAGCCATCGACCGAAGCGCCAAACGCGCGCGGCGCTAAATTTAGCAGAACTGTGAAGGTCGTTCCTACAGGATGAATTTCGACAGGTCGGCGTTGCGGGCGAGATCGCCGATGTGGACGTCGACATATTTGCTGTCGATGACGACCGTGTGTCCAGGAGGCTGGTCGGGGGCCGAGAAGCTTACATCATCGAGCACACGCTCCAGCACCGTGTGCAGCCGGCGGGCGCCGATGTTTTCGACCGCGGAATTGACCTGCACGGCCACATTGGCCAGTGCCGCTATGCCTTCCTGGGTAAAATCCAGGGTTACACCCTCGGTCGCCAGCAGGGCCGAGTACTGCTTGGTGAGGCTCGCTTCCGGTTCCAGCAGGATGCGCCGGAAGTCATCTTCGGTCAGTGCCTTGAGTTCGACCCGGATGGGCAGCCTGCCCTGCAGTTCCGGCAGCAGGTCGGACGGCTTGGCCATATGGAAGGCGCCCGATGCGATAAAGAGGATGTGGTCGGTTTTCACCGGACCGTGCTTCGTCGACACGGTCGTGCCTTCGATCAGCGGCAGGAGATCGCGCTGCACGCCCTCGCGACTGACGTCGGCGCCGATACGCTCCGACCGGGCACAGATCTTGTCGATCTCGTCGATGAACACGATGCCATGGTTCTCGGCCGCGGCAACAGCTTCACGAACGATTTTGTCCGGGTCCAGAAGCTTGTCGCTTTCATCAGACATCAGCACTTCGTGGCTGTCCTTGACCGTCAGGCGCTTTGATTTGGCCCGCCCACCGAAGGCGCGGCCGAGCATCTCCGACAGGTTGACCATGCCCACGGTGGAGCCGGGCATGCCAGGTATCTCGAAGGACGGCATGCCGGTTCCCTGTTCGCTCACCTGGACCTCGATTTCCTTGTCGTCGAGCTCTCCGCTCCGAAGTTTCCGGCGAAACGAATCCCGGGTGGCGGCGGTTGCATTCTGGCCGACCAGCGCATCGAGTACGCGCTCCTCGGCATTGAGCTGCGCCTGCGCGGCGACGTCCTTGCGGCGCTGTCCGCGTACTTGCGCGACCGCCACTTCGATCAGGTCGCGGATGATCTGCTCGACATCGCGCCCCACGTAGCCGACTTCGGTAAACTTGGTAGCCTCGACTTTGATGAAGGGAGCATTGGCAAGTCGCGCCAGCCGGCGCGCAATTTCCGTCTTGCCGACGCCGGTGGGGCCGATCATGAGGATATTTTTTGGCATGACCTCGTCGCCAAGCTCCGGATCGAGCTGCTGCCGCCGCCAGCGATTGCGCAGCGCAACCGCAACTGCGCGCTTGGCATCGTTCTGCCCGACGATGAAGCGATCAAGCTCCGAGACGATCTCACGCGGCGAAAAGGAAGTCATTTTCGGTCAGACCTCGAGTGCTTCGATCACCAGCGAAGTATTTGTGAACACGCAGATGTCGGCGGCGATCTGCATGGCTCGTTTGGCGATTTCGTCGGCCGACAACTCGCTGTCCATCAGCGCGCGCGCTGCCGCCAGCGCGAAGTTGCCGCCGGCCCCGATGCCGATCACTCCGTGCTCCGGCTCCAGTACATCGCCGGTGCCGGTGAGCACCAGGCTCACCTTCCGATCCGCGACGATCATCATTGCCTCGAGCCGGCGCAGATAGCGGTCGGTGCGCCAGTCCTTGGCGAGCTCGACGCAAGCCCGGGTGAGTTGGTGGGGATGTTGTTCGAGCTTGCCCTCCAGGCGCTCCAGCAGCGTCATGGCATCAGCCGTCGCACCGGCAAATCCGGCCAGAACTTCGCCGGAGGCAAGGGGGCGCACCTTGCGGGCGGTGGACTTGATCACCGTATTGCCAAAGCTGACCTGCCCATCACCGGCCACGACTACCCGCGAGCCCCTTTCTGACCGAAAGGATTGTAGTGCCGTGCCAGGCTGGATTCTGTTCGCGTTCCCGCATGTGTTCGTGCATTCTTTCGAGGAGGACCGCGGCAGATGTAATGGCTGGCGGCGCACCTGAAAAGAGCGGTTGAGCGCTCTCTGCTGCCTGCTCGTCGCAGGCTGATGACGATTCGATTGCCCCACTCGCCAATCCATATCGCACCTGCTACAGCCATTTCGGGCCAAAACCTGCCTCTGGCAGCGATCAGGGGGCGGATGCATTCGCCCACCGAGAAAATGCGCAGGATCAATAGCTTGGAGCATGAACATGCTCTAATGGGCGGGTAAGTGGAGAGGTGTCATGCGCAGCGCCGCTGTCGAGCGGACCACGAAGGAGACTTCGGTCGTCGTGAAAGTGGATCTCGATGGCACCGGCAGCCATGCGATCGCCACCGGCATCGGATTTCTCGATCACATGCTTGAACAGCTTGCCCGACATTCAATGATCGATATCGAGGTCGGCGCCAAGGGCGATCTGCATGTCGATATGCATCATACGACGGAAGACGTCGGCATCTGCCTTGGCCAGGCGCTCGCCAAGGCGTTGGGCGAGCGGCGCGGCATCGCGCGTTATGGCTTCGCAGCGGTCCCTATGGACGAGGCCATGGCGGAAGTAGCCGTCGACATATCTGGCAGGCCGTACCTGGTGTGGAACGTTGTTTTCTCAGGCGGCCGGATCGGTGGGATGGATACTGAACTCTTCCGCGAATGGTTCCGGGCCGTGGCGCAAAGTGCCGGGCTGACCCTGCATGTGCAGTGCCGCTACGGCGACAACAACCACCACATCATCGAATCCTGTTTCAAGGGACTTGCACGGGCCTTGCGCCAGGCAGTTGCGACCGACCCAATGCAGGGCGAACGCATTCCCTCCACCAAAGGAAGTCTCCAAGGCTGATCGCCATGAAGCACTATACGGTGCACGCACGCTCCGGTGCCGAGCCCGACGAATTTACCTTCGTCAAGGACGGCTTCAACTGGTTTGCTTTTTTTGTCCCCGTCGTCTGGCTGATCGCCAAAGCGCAGTGGCTCTGGCTCATTCTGTATCTCCTGGCGATGGGCCTTGCTGTCGCGGCTACACGAGCCGGCAATTTGCCTGAAAACGGCTTAGGGCTGACGGTAGCGGCGCTGAGCTTTCTCATGGGCCTCGAAGCCAACGACATTTATCGGCGCTCGCTCGCCCGGCGCGGCTATTCCTTTCTCGGATTGGCCGTCGGCTCCAATCTCGAAGCCGCCGAACTGCAATTCTTCGGCGCTACCGGGCACCGCGAAAGCGTTTCGGCCCAGGCAGAGGTTGCCGGCGCTGCAGGCCGGGGCGCCGCCTGATGAGAGTGGCCATTGTCGATTGCGGGTCCGGCAATCTCCGATCGGTGCAAAAGGCTGTCGAGCGGGTCGCCCGCGAACGGGGCATCACGGTTGATGCCTGTGTCACGGCAGACCCCGAAATCGTCGCCTCATGCGACCGCATTGTTCTTCCGGGCGTGGGCGCCTTCCGTGATTGCCGCGCCGGCCTCAACGGGGCGGCGGGACTGTGGCAAGCCCTTGAGCACCAGGTACTCGGCCGGGCGAGGCCCTTCCTTGGCATCTGTGTTGGCATGCAACTTTTGGCCAGCAAGGGGTTGGAGTTCGGTGAAACGGACGGGTTCGGCTGGATCAAGGGCCTGGTGTGCCGCATCAGTCCCGGCAGCGAGGCGCTGAAGATTCCGCACATGGGCTGGAACTCCCTCGACCTCCGCAAGCCGCATCCGCTGTTCGCCGGACTGAACTACGGCGAAGCCGGTCCCCACGCGTATTTTGTGCACTCTTACGAATTCGTGCCGGAAGATGAGGCAGACGTGGTCGCCACCACCGATTATGGCGGTCCGATCATCGCGGCCGTAGCGCGCGGCAATGTCGCCGGCACGCAGTTCCACCCGGAAAAGAGTCAGCGCCTGGGACTCAATCTGCTCGGAAACTTCCTCCGCTGGCGGCCATGATTCTTTTTCCGGCGATCGACCTCAAGGGCGGGCGGTGCGTGCGTCTCCGGCGAGGGGTCATGGCGGAGGCGACGGTCTATAACGAAGACCCGGCAGCCCAGGCGGAAACCTTCGCTGCTCAGGGCTTCGAGTGGCTGCATGTGGTGGATCTCGACGGCGCGTTTGCTGGCACGGGTGTCAACCGTGCGGCGATTCAGGCAATCCTCAAGGCAGTGGGAGTGCCAATTCAGCTTGGCGGCGGCATCCGCAGCCTGGATACGGTCGAGCGGTGGCTCAGCCTTGGGCGTAACCCGCGTCATCCTCGGAACCGCTGCGGTCAACGATCCCGGTTTGGTCCATGCGGCTTGCAGTGCCTTCCCTGGTGCCGTCGCGGTCGGTATCGATGCGCGCGCCGATGCCGTGGCCGTAGACGGCTGGTCAACGTCAGCGGGGATTCTCGTACGAACATTTGGCGCGCCAGCTACGAAGACGCCGGCATCGCCGCGATCATCTACACGGACATCGATCGCGACGGGATGCTTGCCGGGCTGAATATCGCTGCTGCCCTGAAGCTTGCGCAGTGCGTGTCGGTTCCGGTGATCGTGAGCGGCGGCCTGGCCTCGCTCGCGGACGTGCGGCGCCTTCTGGAGCCCGATTGCGCGCGCCTCGCCGGAGCGATCATTGGCCGGGCGCTTTACGATGGCAAGCTGGCGGCCGCCGACGCCCTGCGGCTCGTTCGGGAATTGCGAAAGGCGGCAGCCGGGTGCTGAAGACCAGACTCATTGCCTGCCTTGACGTGAAGGACGGCCGGGTGGTCAAGGGCGTGCAATTCGTCGATTTACGTGATGCCGGCGATCCGGTCGAGGCCGCCCGCGCCTATGACGGTGCCGGCGCTGATGAGCTGTGCTTTCTCGACATCGCGGCCAGCCACGAGAACCGCGCCATCACGCTGGAGGTGGTGAAGCGCACTGCCGAGCAGTGCTTCCTGCCCCTGACGGTCGGCGGCGGAGTTCGGACAATCGACGATATTCGCAATCTCTTGCTGGCCGGCGCCGACAAGGTGGCCATCAACACGGCCGCCGTAGTGGATCGGAACCTCGTGAAGGCGGCGGCCGAGCGTTTCGGCAGCCAGTGCATCGTGGTTGCCATCGATGCCAAGCAGGCTGGAGCAGGGCGCTGGCAGGTGTTCACGCATGGCGGACGGAAAGCCACCGGGCTCGACGCGGTGGCGTTCGCGCGCGAGGTCGTAGATCTGGGTGCAGGTGAGATACTTCTCACGTCCATGGACCGCGACGGCACGAAACAGGGCTTCGACCTGGCTCTTACCCGTGCTATCGCCGATGCGGTTCCCGTACCCGTCATCGCCAGCGGCGGCGCCGGTTGTCTGGATCATCTTGTCGAGGGCATAAGGGAGGGTCATGCAGCAGCGGTGCTTGCAGCCTCGATTTTCCATTTCGGCGAATACTCGCTTGCCGACGCCAAGGCCTACATGGCGAAGTTCGGCGTTGCGGTGAGGCCTGGCTGATGACCGCGCCCGGTCACAGGCTCGATGTTCTGGCCGCTCTCGCCGATACGGTGCGAGAAAAGCGTGGCGCTTCGCCCGAACAGTCCTACACGGCACGGCTTCTGCAGGAGGGCATCGAGAAATGCGCCAAGAAGCTTGGCGAGGAGGCGATCGAAACGGCGCTCGCGGCCATGACGGCACGCAAGGAGCATGTGCGCGCCGAGGCGGCCGATGTGCTTTACCACCTGTTAGTGCTGCTGGAAGCCAGCGGCGTTAGCCTGGCGGAAGTAATGGAAGAACTCGCGGCGCGCACCAGCCAAGGCGGACTTGAGGAAATGGGGTCGCGCAAGCGGCCCTAGCGAGCGACGTATGCCTCACGATCAGCGCCCGACCGAAATTTCTCCGTACCGACAGTTCAGCAGATCGCAGTGGGCGAAGCTGCGGGCCGACACGCCGCTCACTCTTTCCGCCGAGGAGCTCGAGGAGTTGCGCGGCCTAAACGACCGTGTCGATCTCGACGAGGTGGTCGCGATCTATCTTCCGCTGTCACGCCTGCTCAACCTGTATGTCGCCGCCACGCAGAAGCTCTTTGCCGCTACCCAGAACTTTCTTGGCGGTGACCACCGCAAGGTTCCCTATGTCATAGGCATGGCGGGCAGCGTTGCCGCCGGCAAGAGCACCACGGCGCGCATCCTTCGCCTCCTGCTGGCGCGCTGGCCAAATCACCCCAAGGTAGACCTCGCCACGACCGACGGTTTCCTGCTGCCCAATGCCACCCTCATTCGCGACGGCCTGCTCAACCGCAAGGGCTTTCCCGAAAGCTACGATCTGCCGCTGCTGCTGCGGTTCCTGTCCGATATCAAGGCCGGCCGCCGGAGCGTGGCCGCGCCTGTCTATTCACACCTCCTCTACGACGTGGTGCAGGATGAAAGCGTGATCATCGATGATCCCGACATCCTCATCGTCGAAGGTCTCAACGTCCTGCAAACCAGCCGGCCGCCTCGCGATGGCAAGGCAATTCCGTACGTTTCCGACTACTTCGACTTTTCGGTCTTCATCGATGCCGACGAGAACGCCCTGCGCGACTGGTACGTCGACCGTTTTCTCACGCTGCGCGCCACCGCATTCAGCGATCCGCGCTCCTACTTCCATCGCTATTCGGCCCTCGCCGACCCCGAAGCGCGCGAGACGGCGAGCCGGATCTGGGAGACCATCAACCTTGTCAACCTCAGGGAGAATGTCCTGCCGACGCGGCAGCGCGCCGACCTGATCCTGCGCAAGGGCTCCGATCACATCATCAATCGCGTTTGGCTGCGCAAGCTCTGAGCCACGGGGCTCCTCGAATCTGCCTAGACTGTCTAGCTAGCTAGAGATCGTCCGTCTCCCGGGCCAGGCGGGCCAGCGAGGTTTGCGGCCGGGCGCCGACGTGCGAGATGACTTCGGCAGCTGCCAGCGATCCGAGCCTGCCGCACTGGGCGAGCGGCTTGCCGTAGGTCAGCCCGTACAGAAACCCCGCGGCATAGAGGTCGCCGGCGCCTGTCGCATCGGTGATTTTCTCGACTTTCTTCGCCTCGACGACATGGATCTCCTCGCCGCTCGCAATAATGCTTCCCGCTGCCGATCGCGTAAGCACCGCCAGTCCGATCTCCCGCCGCACCCGCTGCAGGGCGGCATCGAAGGTCGATACCCGATATAGCGACTTGATCTCGTTCTCGTTGGCGAAAAGGATGTCGATATTGCCGCGGATCAGTTCGAGAAAGCTCTCCCGGTGCCGGTCCACGCACAGGGCATCGGAAAGGGTCAGCGACACCCTTCTGCCCGCCCGGCGGGCAATTCCGGCTGCTTTGAGAAAGGCGCGCTTGGCTTCCGGCGGATCCCACAGATAGCCTTCGAGATAGGTGATCTTTGCCGCTTCCACGGTCCGTTCCCTGATGTCGGCGGGCCCCAGTCCGAGCGAAGCGCCGAGAAAGGTATTCATGGTGCGCTCCCCGTCGGGCGTCACCAGGATGATGGAACGGGCGGTGGCGGGTCCGGTGCGCGACGGTTCAGTGTCGAACAGCACACCCTGGGCTCGAATGTCATGGGAAAAGGTCTGGCCAAGCGGGTCATCGCGCACCTTGCCGATGAATCCCGCCCGCCCGCCGAGTGAGGCAACCCCGGCCGCCGTGTTGGCTGCCGCTCCGCCGGAGATTTGCACTGTCGGCCCGATGAGGTCGTAAAGCTGCTGGCCTTCGGTTTCCTCGATGAGCCGCATCGAGCCCTTGATGAGCCGGTGCTGTTTCAGAAAGTCGTTGTCGACGGCGGCGAACACATCGACGATGGCGTTGCCGATGGTAAGCACATCGATGGAAGTATCAGGCATCGGGGGGAGGCCCGGCGACAGAGACTCGGAAGGCGAGGAGGGAAATATGGGTCAGGTTGTCAGTTAAGGCATTTTCCGGCCAAGTGGTACCGAAGATGAAAGATCGTGCATGATCCACGCCGCCATTACCGCGTTTGGCGACGTCTTCTCGCCCCCGTTCCGATCCGTGTTGTGGAAGTCGCTGGGGCTGACCACAGCACTGTTCGGCGTCATGTTCCTGGCCCTTTCGGGGTTCTTCGCCCTGACCACGCTGGTACCCTGGCCGTGGCTCGAAACGTTGATCGCCATCGCCGCCGGGCTCGGGCTGCTGGCAGGCTTCATCGTTCTCGCCGCCCCGGTCACCGCGATGTTTGCCGGCCTCTATCTCGACCGCATTGCGGAGCGGATCGAAGAGATCCACTATCCGGGTGATCCTCCGGGCCGTGCCCCTGCTGCGCTGGCTGCGGCGCTGAGCGGCATGCGGTTCGCTTTCGTTGCGCTTCTCGTCAACCTGCTGGCGCTGCCGTTCCTGTTTTTTGCGGTCGGCGCAGCAGTGATGCTCGTTGCCAATGCCTATCTCCTGAGCCGGGAATACTTCGAGATGATCAGCCTGCGTCATATGACCGGACCGGCAGCGCTCGTGTTTCGCCAAGCCAACCGCCACCGGATTTTCGCGGCTGGTTTCATTCCCGCCGCTCTGGCGCTCGTGCCCGTCGCCAATCTCCTGCTGCCGCTGTTCGCGACCTCGTATTTTGCCCATCTGTTCAAGGCGCTACAGCCGAAGGCGCCGGGGTTTTCGGCCGGTATCGGCACAGGTCGCGGATGATGCAGTCGTAGCACTGCGGTCTGCGTGCCTTGCACACGTAGCGGCCGTGCAGGATCAGCCAGTGATGGGCGTGCTGCTTGAACTCAGCTGGCACCTTTCGTTCCAGCCTGTGCTCGACTTCCTTGACCGAGGACCCGGGGGCGATGCCCGTGCGGTTGCTCACCCGGAAGACGTGGGTGTCGACGGCGATCGTGGGTTCGCCGAAAGCCGAATTCAGCACCACGTTGGCGGTTTTTCGTCCGACCCCCGGCAGCGCCTCGAGATCTTCGCGCCGGCGCGGCACCTGCGAGCCATGGCGCTCGATCAGCGCTTTGGCGAGCGCGATTACGTTGCGGGCCTTGCCGCGATAGAGACCGATCGTTTTGATGTAGGAGGTGAGCCCTTCCTCCCCGAGCGCCGCCATCTTCTCGGGTGTCGGAGCGACCTTGAAGAGGGCCGCCGTTGCCCGGTTGACCCCCTGATCGGTCGCCTGCGCCGACAGCACCACGGCCACCAGTAGCGTGAAATGATTGACCGAATTGAGTTCGCCCCTGGGCTCGGGCTTGGCCGAGCGGAAGCGGCGAAAAGCCTCGCTGATCTCCGCCTCTCTCAGTTTCTTGACGCGCGCCATGGCTCGAGATTCTTGTAGAAAATGGTGGTGGCGGTGAACCCGCCGGCGGCTTTCATTGCATAGTCCGGTATGATGCCGGCCCTGACGTAGCCCAGCGACTGGTAGAGCGGTTCGGCGGCCTCACCCGTTGCCGTATCGAGGGTGATGAGGGTTCGGTTGCGGGCTCTCGCTTCCGCTTCGAGCGCCAGCATCAGCTTCCGCGCCACGCCCTTGCGCCGCATCCTCCGCGCCACGAGAAGCTTTGCAACCTCGGCGCGGTGCGGCTGGTTGGGCATCGCGACCAAGACCAGCTGGACACTGCCGGCGAGGACGCCATCGATAAATGCGCCCAGTACCACTAGGCTTCCCGATGCCGCCGTCTCGGCGATTTTTCGCCAGAACGGACGGGCGTCGGCGTTGGTAAAGGGCAGCATGAAGCTCACGCCGCCGTCCGGAACGCAGTCGGCGAGGATGTCGCTCAGGTCATCGAGATGCCGGCGGATGTCCTCCGGCGCTAGAGGTCGCACATCGATCTCAGTCATTGAGGATCTGGCGCGCCGCAACCGTCGAATCGGCATGGAGCCGATAGACGATCGGCACGCCGGTCGCGACTTCCCGCTTGAGAATTTCCTCCGGTTCAAGGCCCTCGAGCGTCATGATCAGCGCCCGCAACGAATTGCCGTGCGCCGAAACCAGTACGCGCTTTCCCGATAGGACGTTTGGCTGGATGTGGGTCATGTAGTAGGGCAGGGCGCGCGCCAGCGTATCCTTGAGGCTTTCTCCGCCGGGCGGCGCCACGTCGAACGATCTGCGCCAGATGCGAACCTGCTCCTCGCCCCAGCGCTTGCGTGCGTCGTCCTTGTTGAGGCCCGTTAGTTCACCGTAGTCGCGTTCGTCTAGCGCCGGGTGCTGGACGGTCGGCAGTGTCGGCTGGCCGATCTCCTCGAGCATCAGGGTCAGCGTGTCCTGGGCGCGGACAAGCGCGCTCGTGTATGCAACGCCGAACGTCAGCCCGCGCGCCTTCAGCCTCCGGCCGGCCACTCTTGCTTCCTCGACGCCTTGCGGCGTGAGCCCCACGTCCTTCCACCCGGTGAACAGGTTCTCTAGGTTCCATTCGCTCTGCCCGTGCCGGACGAGCACCAGCAGCCGGTCGATGGCAGGCTCGCGCATGCTCACCCGCCGAGACCCAGAACGTCGGCCATGCCGTAGAGGCCGGGCTTCTTGTCGGCAGCCCAACGCGCCGCCCGCACGGCCCCCCGGGCGAAAATGTCACGAACTCTCGGCCCGGTGCGTGAGTTCGATGCGTTCCGCGTTGCCTGCGAAGATGACGGTGTGGTCGCCGACGACGCTGCCGCCGCGCAGGCTCGCAAACCCGATGTCGCCCCGCCTTCGTGCGCCGGTGATGCCGTCACGGCCGCGCACCGAACGGCCCTCAAGGTCGAGTCCGCGTCCCCCGGCAGCAGCGGCGGCGAGCAGGAGTGCGGTTCCCGACGGTGCGTCAATCTTCATTCGATGGTGCATTTCCGCGATCTCGATGTCGAAATCATCGCCGAGCGTGTTTGCCGCCTTGCGCACCAGAGCCGCCAGAAGATTGACACCCAGCGACATGTTGCCCGACTTGACGATGCGGGCGTGGCGCGAGGCGGCCTCGATCGCCGCATCGTCGTCCCGGGTGAGCCCGGTAGTGCCGATTACGTGAACGATGCCGGCCCGGGCCGAGTGTGCGACGAGCGCGACAGTAGCCGATGGTACGGTGAAATCGAGAATCCCATCGCTGGAGCCGATAAGACGCTGCGGGTCATCGCCGATCCGCACCCCGATTGCCCCGATGCCGGCGAGGCTGCCCATGTCGGCGTCGATATGGGGCGATCCCGTCGGCTCGAGCCCGCCCGCCACCGCGAGGCCCTCGGTTTCGGCCACGATGCGCGTCAGGGTGCGGCCCATTCGCCCGGCCGCGCCGGCTATGGCAAGTCTCATCCCCAGCTCCTATGCTGGATGGGTCTTAGCAACGGCATGCGGCATTGAAAAGCACTGCCGGGAGGGCGAGGCGCCCTCGGTCGTCCATCGGTGGAGTGTTTGCGTTGCGGCGTTCCTTTCGCATCATTGCCTTGCTCATGCTGTTGTTTCTGGCGCTTCCGTCGGCAACCGGCACGGTGCTGGGTCTCGCGCGCGGCTGGCCCGAAAGCTGGCGTACCGCAAGCTGGTCGTCATCGGGACTGCTGCCCGAGGCGTCGTCGGTGCCGGAAGCCAGGGTGATGATTCTCGCTGCCCGTACCGGTCGCTGGAAAAGTATCTTCGCCGAGCACACCTGGATCGTTGTCAAGCCGCGCGGCGCCGGCGCCTGGACGAGGTTCGACGTCGTGGGCTGGGGCGATCCGGTGCACCGCGATGTGCATGCGGCAGACGCGTTCTGGTATGGCAACAGGCCCTACGTGGTACGGGAGATCGGTGGTGCGGAAGCGGCGGCCCTCATACCCGTCATCGAGGCATCGGTCTCACGCTATCCCTTTGCGGACCGCGGCAGCTACCGGGTATGGCCGGGGCCCAACTCCAACAGCTTCGTCGCCTGGGTGGTGCGCGACGTGGCAGCGTTCGAAGCAGAGCTTCCCGTGGTTGCAGTGGGCAAGGACTATCTGGGTTCGGGATTGCGGATCGCCCAGGCGGCCAGCGGCACGGGGTACGTCGTTTCGGTTGCCGGGCTCATCGGAATAACGGCCGCCCTACGCGAGGGGCTCGAGATCAGCATCCTCGGCAATACCGTCGGTGTCGATTTCGACGACCTCGCGATCGTTCTGCCGGCGCTTGGAAAGCTCGCCGTCGGTAGCGCAGCTCCCGGCGAAGCAAGATCCCTTCGCTGACAAGAAAATGCGTGGGCTCGCATAACGAACCAAGCGTCGACGGCGAGGGTCACCGCTGCGGCGACTCGGGCGAGATCAGCCTCAGCCATGCCGCCAATGCCGCGACTTTCTCCTCAGCTCCCCAGGGTCGACCGACAGCGCGGCCCATGGAGACGAGCAGGTGCCTGACGTCGTCTTCTTGCCGCTTCAGGCCGGCGACGGCCTCAGAGTAAATGCTTCGCGCAACGAAAACCTCCGGCTGCACGCCACATGCCCGAAGGGCCTCGGCAAGAACGGTGCGGAACAACTTTCCTTCGAATGCATGCGCGCGGATGTGTGGATTGGCGATCGATTCTGGGTCGGCCACGCTGCCGACGACCAGGGCGGCAAGGCGAGGCGGAGTATTGGCTTCACGATAACGCTCAATGAGCGCGCCAACCGATCGCCGAGCGATCCCTTCAACGGCGCCCGTACGCCGCCTGATCTTGGTGTCATTGGTTTCTTCGCGCCCTGTCCCGGCGTGAAAAGGCTGCCGTGTCTCCGGGTCGGCTGGGTCAGACAAATCGATGCGGCAACGATCGAGTACTCGCGGTCTATCGGCCGGCGCGGCCAGCAATACCGCCGTAGCCCAACCTGATTTTATGCGGCACCCCAGGGTCACCGGGCAGCTATTCGCGCTGGTTCGTCGCGTGATCATCTGCTTGAATCAGGCACGCGCAAGCGGGCTTCGATCACCTAAATGATCAGACACCTTCGACGATGACGATATCGGCATCGCTTGCGCCAACCCGGCTTTTCCTGGCGCTCTGATATTCCGCTGAATGGTAACAATCGAGCGCCTGACCGTAGCTTGAAAATTCGATCACCACGTTGCGCGGCCGGTGATTGCCCTCGAGCCCCGAATGTGTCCCGCCGCGCGCGAGGATCCTGGCGCCGAATTTCTCGAACGCCGCGCGTGAGGCTTCGACGTATTTCTGGTACTGATCGGGATCGGTGACGGTGACATGGGCGATCCAGTAGCCTTTGGCCATGGTCACGATCCGAACGCCTCCCAGAAAGCGCGCGCGCGGGCGAAGAATCCTTCCGATTGCGGCGAGTTGTTCTTCGCCTCCTCCTCGAACTCGCGCAGGATCTCTTTCTGCCGCCGTGACAGGTTGACCGGTGTTTCGACCGAAACCTGGATGTACATGTCGCCCGCCTGATTGGAGCGCAGCACCGGCATGCCCTTGCCGCGCAGCCGAAACTGCTTGCCCGACTGCGTCCCATCGGGAATCGCCACCCGCGCTTTCTTGCCGTCGATGGTCGGCACCTCGATGTCGCCTCCGAGTGCTGCTGCCGTCATCGATATCGGCACCCGGCAGAACAGATCCGAGCCGTCGCGCTGAAAGAACTCGTGCGGCTTGATCGACAGGAAGATGTAGAGGTCCCCGGCAGGCCCGCCGCGCAGTCCAGCCTCGCCCTCGCCGGCCAGCCGGATGCGCGTGCCGTCTTCCACGCCGGCCGGGATGTTGACGGAGAGCGCCCGTTCCTTGGTGATGCGGCCGGCGCCGTTGCAGTTTGTGCACGGGTTGGCGATGACCTGGCCGCGCCCCTGGCATGTCTGACAGGTCCGCTCAACCGTGAAGAAACCGGACGTCTGCCGCACCGACCCCGAGCCGTGGCACGTCGGGCAGGCCTTCGGCGCCGTTCCAGGCTTTGCTCCCTGTCCCTTGCACGCTTCGCAGGTAACCGACGTTGGCACGCGGATTTGCGCAGTCTTGCCGGCAAAGGCCTCGGTGAGGCCGATTTCCATGTTGTAGCGCAGGTCCGACCCGCGTTGCTGGCCGGCGCCTGCGCGCTTGCCGCCGCTGCGCCGGCCGCCCATGAACTCGCCAAACAGATCCTCGAATATGTCCGACATCGAGGATGTGAATTCCGGTCCGAACCCGCCCTGAGCGAAGGGCCCGTGCCCGGCCTCGAAGGCCCGATGGCCGAACCGGTCATAGGCGGCCTTTTTCTGAGGGTCCTTCAGGATGTCGTAGGCTTCGTTGATCTCCTTGAACTTGTGCTCGGCTGCCTTGTTTCCCGGATTGGCGTCGGGATGATACTGCTTGGCAAGCTTGCGGAAGGCGCTCTTGAGCTCCCTCTCGTCGGCTCCTTTGCCGACGCCCAGAAGTCTCATAGAAATCACGTTTCGCCATGGCCGTGCATATCACCAAACGACGTAGTCGTCATTTGAAGCACCGCTGAAGACGGCACTTCAAGCGAGACCCCGGCTCATCGCCGGGGACTCACTCACCAACCCTCTTGCGGGACCGCAATCAATTTCCGCAACCACCGCCCCCCGTGACCGGCATCAGGATGCCTTCTTGTCCTCGTCGCGGACTTCTTCGAAATCGGCATCGACGACCTGGTCATCGGCCTGCCCGCGTTGCTCCGCCGCTGCCGTCGCCCGTCGGCCCCGGCGGCGGTTCCGCGCCCTGCTGGCTCTTGTACATGGCCTCTCCGAGCTTCATCGCCACCTGGGTAAGGCCATTGGTCTTGGACTGAATGTCCGCGATGTCTTCGCCCTCAAGCGCCTTCTTGAGGTCGGCAATGGCAGCCTCGACCGTCGACTTGTCCGCGGCGGCGACCTTGTCGCCAAGGTCGGTCAGCGTCCGCTGCGTGGTGTGCATCAGTCCCTCGGCATGGTTCTTGGCCTCGACCAGTTCCTTGCGCTTCTTGTCTTCCGCGGCGTGCACTTCGGCGTCCTTGACCATCTTTTCGATTTCGGTTTCGGAAAGGCCGCCGGAAGCCTGAATGCGGATTTGCTGCTCCTTGCTGGTCGCCTTGTCCTTGGCCGAGACGTTGACGATGCCGTTGGCGTCGATGTCGAAGGTCACCTCGATCTGCGGCACGCCGCGCGGGGCCGTCGGAATACCCATCAGATCGAACTGTCCCAGGAGCTTGTTGTGCTGAGCGATCTCGCGCTCGCCCTGGAACACGCGGATGGTGACGGCCGTCTGATTGTCGTCCGCGGTCGAGAACACCTGCGACTTCTTGGTCGGAATTGTGGTGTTGCGCTCGATCAGCCGGGTGAACACGCCGCCGAGCGTCTCGATGCCCAGCGACAGGGGCGTGACGTCGAGCAGCAGCACATCCTTCACCTCGCCCTTCAGCACGCCCGCCTGGATGGCGGCGCCGATCGCCACCACCTCATCCGGGTTGACGCCTTTGTGCGGCTCCTTGCCGAAGAACTGCTTGACCGTCTCGATGACCTTGGGCATGCGCGTCATGCCGCCGACCAGCACCACCTCGTCGATCTGGCCCGCCGAAATGCCGGCGTCCTTGATGGCCGCCCGGCAGGGCTCGACGGTTTTCTGAATCAGGTCGTCGACCAGCGCCTCGAGCTTGGCCCGTGTGAGCTTCATCGTCAGGTGCTTGGGACCCGCGGCATCGGCGGTGATGAACGGCAGGTTGATTTCGGTCTGGGTCGAGGACGACAGCTCGATTTTTGCCTTCTCCGCCGCCTCCTTCAGGCGCTGCAGAGCGAGCTTGTCCTTGCGCAGGTCGATGCCCTGGTCCTTTTTGAACTCATCGGCCAGGTAGTCGACGATGCGCATGTCGAAGTCTTCGCCACCCAGGAACGTGTCGCCATTGGTCGACTTCACCTCGAAGACGCCGTCGCCGATTTCGAGAATGGAAATGTCGAAGGTGCCGCCGCCAAGGTCGTAGACCGCTATGGTGCCCGCCTCTTTTTTGTCGAGGCCATAGGCCAGCGCGGCGGCAGTCGGCTCGTTGATGATGCGCAAGACCTCGAGCCCGGCGATCTTGCCGGCATCTTTGGTCGCCTGGCGCTGGCTGTCGTTGAAGTAGGCCGGCACGGTGATGACCGCCTGCGTCACCGGTTCGCCGAGATAGCGCTCGGCCGTCTCCTTCATCTTCACCAGGATGTAGGCGGAGATCTGCGAGGGAGCGTATTTCTGGCCGCGGGCTTCCACCCAGGCATCGCCGTTGTCGGCGCGCACGATCTTGTAGGGGACGAGTTTCTTGTCCTTCTCGACCATCGGGTCGTCCCAGCGCCGGCCGATGAGGCGCTTGATGGCGAAGAACGTGTTTTCGGGGTTGGTCACCGCCTGGCGTTTGGCCGGCTGGCCGACCAGCTGTTCCTTGTCGGCGTTGAAGGCGACGATCGAGGGTGTAGTGCGGGCCCCTTCGGCGTTCTCGATCACTTTCGGGGTCTTGCCCTCCATCACGGCGACGCACGAATTGGTGGTGCCGAGATCGATGCCGATAACTTTTGACATGTTCAGTCCTCCTGCGGCAGGCCGCTTCAAAGGGTCCTTGCAGGCACCCTTTTGCCCCGCATTCGGGGGAGGTAGCCTCCGGTTGTTAACAAATCTCCGGACCTGAGTGATCACGACCGGAGCGCTGCCCGGCTATATAAGGTGCACGTTTGCGGCCATCAAGTTGCCGTCATCGGGATTCTTGAAGGCAGGCAATCACTTGGTCTGTGATGTAGGATTTGCATCTCGTTTGGCCGCTTCTGGAACGCCCGGCGCGAAAAGTGCGAAGTCTAATTTGGAGCTTTGAGCCCATGCGCCGGGGTTGTCGATTGTTCGCCGGGTACCTGCGCGGCCTCGAGCAGAGATCGCTGCTCGATCTCATCCTGGCCGCGATCGCCGAAGCGCCCCTCTACACTCCCGCAATGCCCAGAAGCGGGCGTCCGTTTTCGGTCAGGATGACCAACCTCGGTCCCCTTGGCTGGGTTTCGGACCGCCAGGGCTACCGCTATCAGGCCGTCCACCCTGAAACAGGCCTGCCCTGGCCGGCCATTCCGGATCGCACTCATGGCCATCTGGCGCGACCTCTCCGGCTTTGGGCCAGACCCGGAAGCATGCCTCGTGAACGTATATCGCGGCAACGCGAAAATGGGGCTGCATCAGGACCGCGACGAGCTCGAGTTTGCCGCCCCGGTGCTTTCGCTGTCCCTGGGCGACACCGCGCTCTTCCGGTTGGGCGGCCTGCAGCGCGGCGGCGCGACGGAAACCATGGAGCTGCAGTCCGGCGACGTGCTGGTGATGGGCGGTGAAAGCCGGCTTTGTTTTCATGGCATCGACCGCGTTTATGCCGGCTCTTCAGAGTTGATTCCCGGCGGCGGCCGCATCAACCTCACCCTCAGGCGCGTGAACCGGGCGTGATCAGTGGCAGGATGCGACAGTGACGCCGGGTACAATTCTCATTCACGACAGTCGGCGGAGCGGAGCCGACAGCCTGCTGTTCCAATCGCCGCTCGCGATTTTTTCCACCCGGCGCAAGGATGAGATCGCGCTTTGCCTGGCCGAAGCGGAAGCGGCGCTGGCGCGCGGCCAGTGGCTTGCCGGCTACCTTGGTTACGATCTGGGACAAGCGCTCGAAGAGCGTCTCGAACCCCTGTTGCCGGATCTGTCGGAAAAGCCGCTTCTGTGGCTCGCAGCCTATGTTGAGCCGCGGCGGCTCGACCGCGCGGAAGTGGCCCGCTGGCTTGCCGAAGCCGCACCGCGGGAGGCTGCCGCGGCCCTGAGCGGGCCGCAGTTCGGCGTGTCGCACGAGATCTACGACGAGGCGTTCAGAAAGGTGAAGGAGTACATCGCCGCCGGCGATGTCTATCAGATAAACCTCACCTTCACCGCCCGCTTCCGCCTCACGGGCCATCCGGTGGCGCTGTACCGTGACCTGGTGCGCAAGCAGCCGGTCGAGCATGGCGCTCTCATGCGCGCCGACGATCATTGGGTGCTGTCGGTGTCACCGGAGCTGTTCGTTGCCGTCGAGGACGGCTGGATCCGCGCCCGCCCGATGAAGGGCACCGCGCCGCGGGGGCGGACCCTGGCCGAGGACGACAAGCTGCGCGCCCATCTGTGCACCGACGAAAAGTCGCGGGCCGAAAACCTGATGATCGTCGATCTGCTGCGCAATGATCTCGCCCGGGTGGCCGCTGTCGGTTCCGTCCGGGTAAGTGATCTGTTTACGCTCGAGACCCATCGGAGCCTGCATCAGATGACCTCGGGGATACTAGCCAGGCGGCGTTCTGATGCCGGTTTCGGGGCAATCGTGCGGGCGCTGTTCCCGTGCGGCTCGGTGACCGGAGCGCCGAAGATCAGGGCGATGGAGATCATCGACGAGGTCGAGGCCGGGCGGCGGGGCCCCTATACGGGCTCGCTGGGCTTCGCCGCGCCATCGGGAGATTTGCGCTTCAACGTGATGATCCGCACCGCCGTGATCGATGCCGGCGGCGAGGCCACGGTCGGCATCGGCGGCGGAATCGTGGCCAACTCGCGCGCCGGCGGCGAATATGAGGAATGCCTTCTCAAGCTGCGGTTCTTTTCCGAGCCCTATGTGCCGATGAGCCTTATCGAGACCATGGCCTGGAGCAAAGCGGAGGGCTTCGGGATGCTCGACCGCCACCTTGCGCGGCTCGCGGAGTCGGCCGGTTATTTCGCCATTCCGTGCAATTTGCCGGCGATCCGCCGCGCGCTCGAAGATGCGGTTCGCAACACTTCAGCCGCCCGTCTCCGCGTGCGGCTGCTCCTTGATGAGGATGGGGTGCCTGATGTTGCCACCGCGCCGCTCGAGGAACGAACCGGGCGGCCCTGGCGTTTCGTGCTCGCTCCGGCCTCCACAAGCTCCGAGGATCGCTATCTCTACCACAAGACCACGCGGCGGACCCTCTACGACCGGGAACGGCAAGCCGCCCAGCATGCTTACGGCGTCGATGAAGTGCTCTTCCGCAATGAACGCGGCGAACTGACCGAGGGTGCGGTCACCAATATTTTTCTGGAGAAGGGAGGACGCTTTTTCACCCCGCCCGTGTCGTGCGGACTTCTGCCGGGGACCTTCCGCGCCGACTTCCTCGAGCGCGAGCCCGGCCGCGTTGTGGAGCGGATCCTGAGCCTCGGCGATCTCGAGAGCGCAGATCCATATTCCTTGCCAATTCGGTGCGCGGCCTCGTGGCTGCCGATTGGGTGCGGCTGCCGCAGCCCGCCAAACAGGATCTGGGCAGAATTAGTCTGATCAGCCGCTAGGCTGCTGGTTCGGCAGCTTTGGCGACCGCTACCAGCGCCGGCCTGAGGCACCGTTCGCCGATCTGATAGCCGGCCTGCAGCACCTGCACGACCGTGCCTGGAGCCTGATCAGCCGAAGCGACCTCCAGCATCGCCTGATGCATGGTCGGATCGAACTTCTGGCCCAGCGGATCCATCTTTCTGATGCCGTGCCTCTCGAACACGTTGAGGAGCTCGCGCTCCGTCACTTCGACGCCGGCAAGAAGGTTGCGTGTCACCTCGTCGGCCGCGTTGCGCTGCTCTTCCGTCACCGCCGACAGGGCGCGCGAGAAGTTGTCGGCTACGCTCAGGAGATCGAGTGCGAAGTTGGTGGCAGCGTACAGCGTTGCTTCGGCTTTCTCCCGCTCCGTGCGCTTGCGCAGGTTTTCCATCTCGGCCAGCGTGCGCAGCGTGCGGTCCTTCAGCTCGGCGTTCTCCGACCGCAGGGCATCGACTGCCTGCAGAGCGAGTGTCAGGGCATCGGGTTCGGCCTGCGCGGCCTCCGCTGCCTCCGGCTCGGCCGTGCCCGCCGATTCATCGAAGGGCGCGGCAGCCTCTTCCGGCTGGTCTGGTTCAAGAATGCGCTTGTTGTGTTTCATGGGCCTTTGATCGCGCAACGGATATCATCCCTCGAGATGCAAAAATCAAGTGAGCAGGCGGCTCACCACGCGGGCCGTGTAGTCAACCATCGGAATGATGCGGGCATAGTTGATGCGGGTCGGACCGATGACCCCGAGCACGCCGACGATCCTGTCTTCCTGATCGCGGTAGGGCGCGACGATGAGGGAAGACCCCGATAGCGAGAACAGCTTGCTCTCGGCCCCGATGAAGATTTTCACGCCTTCTCCGCCTTCCGCAGCGCCGAGCAGTTCGACCGAGATCTCGCTTCGTCTCCAGATCGTCGAACAATTGGCGGACCCGTTCGAGATCGGCGAGCGTTGCGCTGTCTTCGATGAGATTGGCGCGGCCGCGCACGATGAGCGTCTTCTCATCGGGGCTTTTCGCTCCCGACCACGTCGCGACCCCGGTCTCGACCACCCGGGCGGTCAACTCGTCGAGCTCGCGCTTTACCGTGGCCAGTTCCTCGCGAACGAATCGCTGCACTTCTGCGAGCGTCTGCCCCTGGCAGCGGGCGTTGAGGTAGTTGGAAGCGCGCACCAGGGTCGAGGGCGGAATGCCGGGAGCGATATCGACGGCGCGATTTTCCACCGAGCCGTCCTCACCCACCAGCACGACCATGGCTCTTCCGGGTCCGAGATGCACGAACTCGATATGGCGCAGGCGCACATTGAGCTTGGGCGCCACCACGACGCCCGCGCAGTGCGACAGCCCGGAAAGGAGGTTGGTGGTTTCGGCCAGAATCTCTTCCCGCGTACGCTGGCGGTTCGAGCTTGCGACCTGGGCTTCGATCTTGGCCTGTTCTTCGGCGGCAAGCGGATTGAGGTTGAGCAGGGCATCCACGAACAGCCGCAAGCCCGACTGGGTCGGCACCCGCCCCGCGCTCGTGTGCGGCGAGAAGATCAGCCCGCTGTCTTCGAGATCTGCCATGACGTTGCGAATGGAAGCCGGCGAGAGCGAGCCCGGGAGCGTTCGCGCGATGGTTCGCGAGCCCACCGGCTCGCCGGTGGCAAGGTAGGTATCGACGAGACGCCGGAAGATCTCGCGCGAACGCTCATCGAGCGTTGCGACGCCGGTGGTCCGTTCGTCCGGTCTGGTGATCGAAATCGTCATGGATCGGAGCAATCTAGGAAGGCCGTCCGCAGGCGTCAATCGACGGTCCGGACGAATTCGCAGCGCTGTCGCACCACGGCGCGGCAAAAACATGGCCCTTGCGGTCCGGCGGCAGCCGCACTATCGGACCTCGCTCCAGCAGCGGAGCTTGTGCCATGCGGCCTTCCGGACGCGCTTGCGGTGAATTGCGCAAAGTCACCTTTGAACGCGGCAGCGTCAGGCATGCCGAGGGCTCCTGTCTGGTGCGCTTCGGCGATACGCATGTCATGTGCACGGCTTCCGTCGAGACGAAGGTGCCGTTCTGGCTGAAGGGCCAGAACCGGGGCTGGATCACAGCCGAATACGGCATGCTCCCCCGTTCCACGGGCGAACGCATGCGCCGCGAGGCCGCCGCCGGCAAGCAGTCCGGCCGTACCCAGGAGATCCAGAGGTTGATCGGCCGCAGCCTGCGCGCAGTGGTCAACCTCCAGGCACTGGGCGAGCGCCAGATCATCGTCAACTGTGACGTTATCCAGGCCGACGGCGGTACCCGCACTGCGGCGATTACCGGTGCGTGGGTGGCGCTCCACGACGCGGTTGCCTGGATGTTGGCGAACGGCACCATCCCCAGGCAAGCCGATCCGCGACCAGGTGGCGGCGGTATCGTGCGGCATCTTTGAGCGTACCACGGTTCTCGATCTCGATTACGCCGAGGACTCCGCCGCCCATACCGACGCGAATTTCGTCATGACCGGCAGCGGCGGCATCGTCGAAGTTCAGGGCACCGCCGAGGGCGAGGCGTTCAGCGAAGCGAGCTTTCTCGAGCTTCTGAAGCTTGCCCGCGGCGGTATTGCCGAGCTCGTGCGGTTGCAGAGGGCTGCCGTGGCATGACTGGACGGCTGGCCGTGCACGGCGTTCTGGAAAGCGTTCTCTATGCGGAGGATCTGGTCGCGGCCAGAACCTTCTATGAGCAGGTCATCGGCCTCCGGTGCTTCAGCGCCGAACCCGGGCGCGACGCATTTTTCCGCTGTGGCGACCAGGTCGTGATTCTGTTCAATCCCCACGCTACCTCGATCAGGAGGCCGCCCATGGCCGGCCGCGCCCCGCCGCACGGCTCCTTCGGCCCCGGCCACCTTTGCTTCAAGGCCAAAGCCTTCGAAATTCCGATGTGGTGCGCCCGCTTCCAGGCCGCGGGAACGGAGATCGAAGCCGATTTCGAATGGTCGCCGGGATTGCGTTCCGTCTACGTCCGCGACCCCGCCGGCAATTCGATCGAGATTGCCGACGAGCGGCTGTGGGACGGCAAATGACCGGGCGCAGGCTCCGCGGCTCCCGGCTCGTCATCGCCACCCACAATCGAGGCAAGCTTCGCGAAATTCGCGATTTGCTCCATCCGTACGGTGTGGAGGTTGTCTCCGCCGGCGATCTCGGCCTGCCCGAGCCTGCGGAAACGGCGGCAACGTTTGCCGGCAACGCCGCGATCAAGGCGGAGGCAGCCGCACGCGCATCCGGGCTTCCGGCGCTCGCCGACGATTCCGGCCTGGCGGTCGCGGCGCTCGAAGGCGCCCCCGGCATTCATTCGGCCCGCTGGGCAGGCGCGGACAGGGATTTCTCGCGCGCCATGCGAAATGTGGAGGAGATGCTGATGGCGAAGTCCGCGACCACGGAACAAACGCGGCGCGCCGAGTTCGTTTGCGTTCTCTGCCTCGGCTGGCCCGACGGTGCACGCGAGCTGTTCGAAGGCCGCGTCGCCGGAACGCTCACCTGGCCGCCGCGCGGCGACAGGGGCTTCGGCTATGATCCGATGTTCGTTCCCGATGGGCACGTCTTGACTTTCGGCGAGATGGACCCGGCTGCGAAACATCGCCTGTCCCATCGCGCCCGGGCCTTTGACAAGTTTCGCGCGAGCTGCCTGTGAAGACGTCCGGTCGCGACGGTGAGGGCTTCGGCGTTTATGTTCATTGGCCGTTCTGCAAGGCCAAGTGTCCTTACTGCGATTTCAATTCCCACGTCCGGCGGGATGCCGTTGATGCCATGGGGTTCGCCGAGGCGCTGGCGAGCGAACTGACAAGCCTGCACGCCATGGCGCCGGGGCGGAAGGTCACCAGCGTGTTCTTCGGCGGCGGCACGCCCTCGCTCATGCCGCCGCCGGCCGTCGCGGGCGTGCTCGAGGCCGTCCACCGGCTTTGGGGATTGCCGGGCGAGGCGGAAATCACCCTGGAAGCGAACCCGACCAGTGTCGAGGCCAGGAATTTTCGCGGCTACCGCGCAGCAGGCGTCAATCGTTTGTCGGTCGGTGTGCAGGCGCTCGACGACCAGGACCTCGTCTCTCTGGGCCGCCAGCATACGGCGCCCGAAGCGATCGCCGCATTCCGCCTCGCCGCCGGCATTTTCCCGCGGGTATCCTTCGACTTGATCTATGCGCGTCCTGGCCAGACCACGGCGCAGTGGGCGAGCGAACTTTCGCGAGCGCTGGCCGAGCAGCGAGGCCACATGTCGCTCTACCAGCTCACCATCGAGGAGGGCACGCGCTACTTCGACCTGTGGCGCGCGGGGTCTCTCCGGCTTCCTGATGAGCAACTCGCCATCGATCTGTTCGACATCACCCAGGAGCTCACTTCGCGGGCCGGTCTCGACGCCTACGAGGTCTCCAACCACGCCGCACCCGGCCACGAATCGCGGCACAATCTTCTGTACTGGCGCTATGGCGAATATGCGGGAGCAGGCCCCGGCGCGCACAGCCGCATCGTCCTCGACACCGGCGCGCGAATGGCTCTCTCCGGCGAGCGCCATCCGGAAACGTGGCGGGACCTGGTTGCGAGGCAAGGCCATGGGCGCGCCTGCGAGGAGCCGTTGTCGCTGAGCCGAGCAGGGCCTGGAGTTCCTGCTTATGGGGCTGCGGCTGGGCGAAGGCATCGCACTCGCGGACTATGAAGCCCTTGCCGGAAGGCCCCTTGAACGCGAGAAGCTGCAGAGCCTTTGCGACGCCAACCTCGTGACCTTGCGCAACGGGGGTGCGAAACTGGCGGCCACGCCTGAGGGCCGCCGCGTTCTGAATTCGCTGATTGCCGCGCTGACCCAATGATTCAACACTTGCGCCGAGCGGCTTGCACGATGGAGCACTGATCATGGAAGTGAACGCTGACTTTTCCCGGCGCGCCGCCGTGCACGCCGCTCGCCTCGCCTGGACTCCTTCGCCGACGCCCGGAGTCGAGCGGCGCATGCTGGACCGCATAGGAGCCGAGGTAGCCCGCGCCACCAGCATCGTGCGCTACGCCCCTGGCAGTCGCTTCCCGGCCCATGTCCACGAGGGCGGGGAGGAGTTCCTGGTGCTCGAAGGAGTGTTCTCCGACGAGCACGGAGACTTCCCGGCAGGCTCGTACATCCGCAATCCGCCGGCCTCGCGCCATACGCCAGGATCCAAGCCCGGCTGCACAATCTTCGTGAAGCTCTGGCAGTTCGAGCCGGACGACCGCACTCATGTGCGAATGGACACGGCAAAGATGCCGTTCATTGCCGCACCAGGCCGGGCTGGCGTCGAGATCATGCCGCTGTTCCGCGACGCCCGGGAGGAAGTGCGGCTCGAGCGCTGGCAGCCGGGCCGCGAGATTGCCCTGGTGGTGCCGGGCGGGATCGAACTGCTGGTCCTGTCGGGCGGCTTCACCGAGGCGGACGAGAGCTTCGAGCCTCAGTCCTGGCTGAGGCTGCCCAAGGGCAAGGCCCTCGAGGCAGAGGCGGCTCGGGACGGATGCACGCTTTGGATGAAAACGGGGCATCTCGCACGCGAGCAAACCGCCGCCGGAACCGCGGCAGCATAATCCGAGCGGAGGACGTCCTGCCGACGAACGCCGCCCGCCGCGTTTTCAATTCGCTGATTGCTGCGCTGACGGGGTAGCGGTGGCGTCGGAGGTGAAGCGGAAGGGTGCCGGGTCCTGGACCTCGACGCCGCTGGTCGTCACTTTGAGAATCGAAAGGCCGCGCTCGACGAGCCCGTTCTCTCGGAAGCGGAACAGGCCGTTCATGCCCTGGAACCCCTCCGGATTGGTGATGTTCGCCTGGGTAAATCTCTGGCCTGGCGGCTCGCGCGCCAGGGTGCCGGCGAGGCTCACCGCGTCGTAAGCGAGGCTTGCCAGGCGCGATGGCCGGGTTCCGTAGCTTGCCTTGTACTTGTCGTCGAACTGCTGCACGAGATTGGGCGCAACGCCGGCATAGAGTCCTCCGACGGCGATGGGGGTCTGCGGCGTGATCGGGTTGTCCCAGAGGCCCGTACCCACGATCATCGTGCGCTGTGGATCGACGTTGGCATTCTTCAGCGCCGCGCCCGAGCGTCTGCAGAAGGTCGCCGCCTTCGGCGATCAGCAGGGAATCGACGTTGCGCTGCGGGTCATTGATGATCTGCGCGAGCCTGTTCACCGGGTCAACGATCGACAGATTGTTGCGCGGAAAGCGCTCGATCACGGCGATCGAAACGCCGTGCTTTTGTCCGGCCGGGACGATGGCGCGTTCGATGGCGAGGCCGTATTGCGACTTGGGCAGCAGCGCCGCCATCGTTGTCCGGCCGGATTTTGCGAGGTGCCTGACGATGTTGGCGGCCTCTTCCTCGGGCAGGAAGCTCATCAGATAGACGCCGTTGCCGGCCACGCCGCTTGAGGAGGAAAAAGAGATCACCGGTACATTTTTTGCAGCCGCGACAGGTGCGACCGCCTGCACCTCGGCGCCGAGCAGCGGCCCCAGGATAAGCTCCGCGCCTTCCGCCAGTGCGCCCTGCGCAGCCGCCGTGGCTCCCGCTGCGGTTCCGGTTGTATCCTTGGTGATCAGCGATATGCCGGATTGGCCACCGGCGTCGACCAGCGCCATTTCCGCCGCCTGTTTCATCGCGATGGCGACCTGCGCCTGGTCTCCCGCCGCCGACAGCGGCAGGAGCAGCGCCACCTTGGCGCCGCCCTGCACCGGCGGCAACGGCCCGCCCAGAGAACCGGAGCCCGTATCCGAGAACAGCCCGCCAAGCTTCGCCATGCCGCCGCAGCCGGCGAGCAGGAAGCCGAGCGCCACGAGCATCAGCAGTCTCGATGGACCAAATGCGCGCCGCTCAGTTGCCGCGGTCATGACTCTCGCCCTTGTTTGCCGACGCCGCCCCAGCTTAAGTCCTGCTGGCAGAGTTTCACTGCCGATACCTATGCCCTCAGGTTGAGACTAGACTAGCCGCTATTCAGATCAAACCAAACCGCAAACAAATCCACATCCATGCCTGCAACGCCGCACTCCGACCGGGGATTTGTCATCGGCTCGAGCCGATTTTCCGCCCCGCCGCTCAAAGCCGGCCTCTATCTGGTGGCGACTCCGATCGGTCATCTGGAAGATGTCACCCTGCGGGCGCTCGCAACGCTTGCCGCCGCCGATGCCGTATTCTGTGAAGATACCCGTGTTACTGCAAAACTGCTGGCCCGCTACGCGGTCAGGAAACAGCTTAAACCCTATCATGATCACAATGCGGCAAAAGTACGGCCCGCGATCATCGGTCGTGTTGCCGCCGGGGAAAGCGTTGCCCTGACCAGCGATGCGGGTACGCCGCTCATTTCCGATCCCGGCTTTCGCCTCGTGCAGGAGGCGATCGCGCGCAATCTTCTCGTGGAACTCATCCCCGGCGTCTCGGCGCCGCTGATGGCCCTCGTCCTCTCCGGATTGCCGACCGACCGGTTTTTGTTCGGCGGCTTCTTGCCCGTGAAGACGGGTGAGCGCCGCCGGCGCCTCGACGAACTCAAGTCCGTTGCCGCGACCCTCGTTTTTTTCGAAGCACCCGCCCGCATCGCCGACACTCTGACCGCCGTCGAAGCTGTGCTGGGCCCGCGTGAGGTGGCGATTGCGCGGGAACTGACCAAGCTGCATGAGGAAGTTCTGCGCGGTCGGCCGCGCGATCTCCTCGCCATCATCGGCGAACGCGGCGGCCTCAGAGGCGAAATCACCCTGGTCATCGCCCCGCCCGGTGGCGAGGCCGAGCCGGTGCCGGATGTGGAGGTCGAAATGGCGCTTGATCAGGCGTTGACGTCCATGTCCATGAGCCGCGCTGCCGCGTCGTTGCCGGGAAGTTCAAGCGCCCACGCCGCGAGGTTTATGACCTGGCGCTCCGGCGGCGCCGTCTACCCTCCGAGGAGCCCGATGCGGGCTGACCGCCGCCATGCGGAGCGCCGCGGCCGCGCGATGGAGGCGGTGGCCGCGTGTTATCTGTTGTGCAAGGGCTACCGTCTGCTGGCGCGCCGGGTTCGGCTATCCACAGGCGAACTCGATCTCATCGTCAGGCGTGGCAACACCATCGCTTTCGTCGAGGTGAAAACGCGCCACGATCCGGACGAGGCGCTCGCTTCGGTGGACCGGAGGAAAGGCAAGCGCATGTACGACGCCGCCCGCTGTGGCTTGCCCGCAATGTCAGGACGCTCGGCGGCGACTACCGTTTTGACATCGTCGTGGTCAGCCCCTACCACTGGCCCAAGCACATCGAAAACGCCTTCGGCGCCGAGTTGTGGTAGCGCGGGAGAAGAATCCATGAGCCTCAAGGTGGCCGTTCAGATGGACCCGATCGGGTCCATTTCGATCAAGGGCGATTCGACCTTCGCGCTCATGCTCGAAGCCCAGGCTCGCGGCCACTCGCTGTTCTGTTTCGAGCCATCGCGGCTGAGCTTTCTCGACGGGGCGCTGAAGGCGGAGGGCAACGACGTCGAAGTGCGCGACGAAGCCGGCAACCACTACAGCGCCGGCGTGGAGCGCCACGCTCTTCTCAGCGATTTCGATGTCGTGCTCATGCGCCAGGATCCGCCCTTCGACATGAAATACATCACCGCGTCGCATCTGCTGGAGCACCTTCATCCCCGGACGCTCGTCGTCAATGATCCCGTCGAGGTGCGCAATGCGCCGGAGAAGCTGTTTCTACTGCGCTACCCGGATCTGATTCCGCCGACCCTGATCACCCGCGACGTCGAGGAGCTGCGCCGCTTCCGCGACCGCCACGGCGATATCATATTGAAGCCGCTCTACGGCAACGGTGGAGCGGGAGTGTTCCGTCAGCGCGAAGGAGACGAAAACTTCGCTGCTCTCGTCGAGTTGTTCCTGCAGATGTTCAGGGAGCCATTCATCGCCCAGCGGTATCTGCCGGAGGTACGGAAGGGCGACAGGCGCATCATCCTGATCGACGGCCGGGTCGCGGGCGCAATCAACCGTGTGCCGGCGGTAGGTGAAAGCCGTTCCAACATGCATGTCGGCGGCCGTCCCGAGCCCGTTGGGCTGACCCACAGGGATGAGGAAATCTGCGCTGCGATCGGGCCCGATCTTGAGGCGCGCGGCCTGATTTTCGTCGGCATCGACGTCATCGGCGACTATCTGACCGAGATCAACGTAACTTCCCCAACCGGCATCCGCGAGGTCAGGCGCTTCGGCGGCGCCGATATCGCGGCAATGTTCTGGGATGCGGTGGAGCGGCGGCGATAGCGGCAGCCAGATGTTCACGAATTGTTCTTGCGAGGCCGGCTCGCTTGAACTACGTTAGGCGGCTTCCTGAGGGGTGACGGCGATGGTTGCGCGGGTTTCGACGGTGGCGTTTCTGGGTGTCGAGGCCTTGCCCGTCGACGTGCAGGTTCAGATCTCGTCGGGCGTCGTCGCCTTCACTGTGGTGGGCTTGCCGGACAAGGCCGTGGGCGAAAGCCGCGAACGGGTGCGGGCTGCGCTTTTTGCCTGCGGCCTTTCGCTTCCTGCCAGACGGATCACCGTCAACATGGCGCCTGCCGATCTTCCCAAGGAAGGAAGCCATTTCGATCTCCCGATCGCCGTCGGCCTCCTCGCCGCCATGGGCCTCCTGCCCCATGACCTGCTGGGACGTTACCTTGTGCTCGGCGAGCTTGCGCTCGACGGGTCGCTCAGCCCGGTGGCCGGGACCCTGCCGGCGGCGGTTGCCGCCGGCGCTCGCGGCCTGGGGCTGATCTGTCCGGCCCAGTGCGGTCCGGAGGCGGCCTGGGCGGGCGAGGAACTCGACATCATCGCCCCGCGCAACCTCATCCAGCTCGTCAATCACGTGAAGGGTACGCAGATTCTCTCAAGACCATCGCCGGCCGCTGCCGATGACGCGGCGGCCCTGCCTGATCTCAAGGACATCAAGGGACAGGAAGCCGCCAAGCGCGCGCTCGAGGTGGCTGCGGCCGGCGGCCATCACCTGTTGATGGTCGGGCCGCCGGGCGCCGGCAAATCCATGCTCGCCCAGCGCCTGCCGTCGATCCTGCCGCCCATGGATGCGGTCGAGATGCTGGAGGTGAGCATGATCGCCTCGGTCGCGGGCGAGCTCGCTGGCGGCAGGCTCACCCGCCGTCGTCCGTTCCGTGCTCCGCATCACTCGGCCAGTGGACCGGCCCTGGTGGGTGGTGGTCTGCGGGCGCGGCCCGGCGAGATGGCGCTGGCGCACAACGGTGTGCTGTTCCTGGACGAGCTGCCGGAGTTCCAGCCGCGGGTGCTGGAGTCGCTCCGCCAGCCGCTGGAATCCGGAGAGACGGTTATTGCCCGCGCCAATCACCACGTGACCTACCCGGCACGCTTTCAGCTCATCGCCGCCATGAACCCGTGCAAATGCGGCTGTGCGGGCGGGGCAGGCGAGGTATGCCGGCGCGGGCCGCGCTGCGCTACCGACTATCAGGCGAGGCTGTCCGGCCCGCTTCTCGACCGCATCGACATCCAAATCGAGTTGCCGCCGGTCAAGGCCTCGGACCTGACCCTGCCGGCCGCCAAGGAAACGAGCGCCATGGTCGCTGCCCGCGTGGCAGAGGCGCGTAAGCGCCAGCGCGCACGCTTCGTCGCACTGGGCCTGCCGAAACTGCGCACCAATGCGGGTGCGGACGGTGAGGTTCTGGAAGAGGTCGCCGCCCCCGATGCGCCCGGCCTCAAGCTCCTGCGCGAGGCGGCCGACGCGATGAATCTCTCCGCCCGGGGCTATCATCGCGTGCTGCGCGTGGCGCGCACCCTCGCCGACCTCGACGGCGCCGACAAGGTCGGCCGCATCCACCTCGCCGAAGCCCTCTCCTACCGCCAGCGCCTCGCCTCTTTCGAGCTCGCGGCATAGCGGTTCTCTGTCGTTCAGTTTTTGTTTTTCGGACGTTCCTTGTTTCGTTGCAGGAACAAGTCAGCGCTGTTGCTCCCGCCAGTGCGGATGCTCCCAGAACTCCGCCGGTTCCGGATCGAGCGTTGGTTTTTCCGCGATCATGTCGGAGGCCCGCTCGGCGATCATGATGGTGGCGGCATTGGTGTTGCCGCTGACGATCGACGGCATGATGGAGGCGTCGGCTACCCACAGTCCGTCGACGCCCAGCACCCGACAGGAGGGATCGACGACCGCCAGGGGATCGGACGCATCGCCCATGCGGCAGGTTCCGACCGGGTGGTAGGCGGTGTCGGCGTTGGCGGTCAGCCAGTCGGCGATCTGCCGGCTCGATCGTATGGTCTCGCCAGGAGTGATCTCCGGGCCGAGATAGCGCGCCATGGACGGCTGCGAGAGGATCTCGCGCGCCAGCGTCAGGCCGAGCGCCAGGCGCGAACGATCCGTGCCGGCGGTCAGATAGTTGAAAGTGAGGCGCGGCGGCTCTCCCGGGTCGGTGCGCCGCAGCGCCAGTTCACCCCTGCTCTCAGGCCGCAGCAGATCGATATGCAGCTGGCACCCATCCTCACCGATGCTTTCGTCGGACTGGACCGCGCCGGGTGCCAGCGCCAGCGGCAGGAAGGAAAGCTGCAGATCGGGGTGGCGCACCGCGGCGGCGCTGCGGATGAAGGCGCCGACCTCGAAGTGATTGGTTGCGGCGGGCCCGCTGCGGGTGAGGAACCACCGGGCGCCGGCAAGGTGTTTGGCGGGAAACCGGGTCCATCGGTGCAGGCTCACGGGCTCGCGGCAAAGATGTCGTATGACGATGTCGGGATGATCGTGCAGATTCCGGCCAACCCCCGGCCGATCAGCGACAACTTCGATGCCATGTTCCCGCAGCCCCGGCGCGGGTCCGATGCCCGACAAAAGCATCAGGTGCGCTGATCCCATGGCGCCCGCCGCCAGAATAATCCGGTCGCCCGCGATCCTCGTCGTGTCGCCTGCGCAGTTTGCGAACTCAACTCCGCACGCGCGGCCCCCGCCAAAAACGATCCGTCGTGCGTGCGCGTGCGTGAACACCGTGAGATTGCGCCGCCGCCGGGCGCTCCTGAGGTAAGCGCTGGCGGTGCTTTCCCGCACGCCGTGGTGGATCGTCTTTTGCATCAACCCGGCGCCCTCCTGCCGGGTTCCGTTGAAGTCGGGCGTGCGGGCGTAACCCGCTTCTGTGCAGGCGGCGAGGAAGGCATCGTTGAGCGGCGAATCCTCCGGCTTGCCGAACCGCACATGCAAGGGGCCATCATGCCCGCGCGAGCAATCGCCGCCGTCTGCCTGCTCCATCCGCCGGAAATAGGGAAGCACGTCGGGCCACGACCATCCCTTGCACCCTTCGCTCTGCCAGCGGTCGAAGTCGAGCGCGTGGCCGCGCACGAACATCATGCCATTGATGGACGAAGTGCCACCGAGAACCCGCCCGCGCGGATGCCCGATGCGGCGGCCGTTAAGATGCGGCTCGGGTTCGGTGAGGTAGCGCCAGACAAATCGTTCGCTCGCCAGCGGATAGGCGAGCGCCGAAGGCATTTGCACTTGCCAGGACCGGTCGCTGCCTCCCGCTTCGAGAAGGAGCGTGCGCTTTTTTGGATCGGAGCTCAGCCGGTGGGCGAGAACGCACCCCGCCGAGCCGGCGCCGATGATGATGTAGTCGAAGGAGTCGGCGCTTGGGTTCACGCCTTCTGCAGCCGCTGGTACTCCTTGAGGAAGTCGTCATAGGTCGCCCATTGGCCGGGCTCGGTCGGCGGCATGGGCTGCAGGCGCGCCTTGGTGAGCTTGTTCTTGAGATCGGCGTAGCCATAGGCGTTGGCGAGTTCGGCGGGCAGCATCGGCACCGTGTCGAGGTTGGTAATGCCGGCGCTCTGTTCGGTCGCAAACACCTTTTGCGGTTCCGGCGACAGAACATGATTGATCATCTTGTAGGTGAGATCGACATGCGGCGCGTCCTTCGGGATCACCAGGCAATCCATGAACAGGCCGGTGCCTTCCTTCGGAATCGTGTAGCGGACTTCCTTGCCCTTGGCCTTCGCCCACACCGCCACTGCCTCCCAGCCGAGGCACGACACCACCACTTCGTTGCGGGCGAACGCATCGGCCATGTCACCGTAGCTCGCGAAGAAGGCGCGCGCGTGCTCCTTCTTCAGCTTGATCATCAAGTCGATCATCTTGGCGAGCTCTTCTTTGCTGACGAGCGTGCCATCCGGCCGGCCGGTAGTAACCGTTCCCCAGATGAGCAGATAGGTGAGCGGGTCGTCGACCATCGCGACCTTGCCCTTGTATTCATCCTTGAAGATGTCCATCCAGCTTGCGGGCTCGGCCGCAACCACCGACGGATCATACATCAGCGGCAGCGATCCCCAGTTCCACGGCACGCCCAAAAGTTTGCCGTCAACGCGAATCGCCTCGTTGCCGGTGAACTCGGGAATGAGCCTGTCGAACGCGGTGATCTTCGTCTCGTCGATAGGTTCGATAAGCCCGGCCTCGAGCATGAGCCGCAGATAGCCGAAATACATCGATACCAGGTCAGTCTTGCCGATCCCGCCCGCCTGCAGCTTGCTGATGATTTCCTCGTTGGAGGCGATGAAGGTCGGCTGGAAGTCGATATCGTTGTCCTTCAGGAAACTGCCCGACTTGATCGGCGTCTCGTACCCCTGCCAGCCCATCCAGGTCATGGTGGTTGCGGCATGGGCCGGCCGGCCCGGGACGCCGAGTGCTGCTGCCCCTCCAACCGCCGCGACGCCCTGCATGAGGCTGCGGCGGGAAAGCATCGAACGTCGCATCAGCTCCCGCAGGCTGTCGCGGCCGGGTCGGTCTGTCATGGCGGTTCTCCCTGTGATCTCTTGCTTGTCGTCCGTTGCGGCTACTTGTGTAGCGCGGTTGCGCGAAGCTAACGTGCAGCGTGCGTCACGGTCAAGTTGCCGGTGTCGTCATCGGCCCGATGAACAGGCTCATGCAGCGGCGGGGCGAGGGCGTGCTGCTGGTCCCGGCGCTGCTCATCTTTGCCGGCCTTTTTCTGGCGCCGCTTGCCTATTTCCTGGTGATCAGTTTCTGGACCGTTCGGGCTCGCGTCATGCGGCCGGCCTTCTCGACCGCGAACTATGTCGAGACCTGGAACGAATACGGCGGCGTGCTCGGCTACACGCTGCTGATTGCCGCTCTTATCGCTGCCTGCACGACGTTGCTGGCTTTCTTGTTCGCCTATGCGATCCGTTTCAAGCTCGGTCGCTATGCAGGCGCGTTTCTGCTGCTTACGCTGGTCACGCTGTTCGGCGGCTATCTCGTCAAGGTCTATGCCTGGAAAAGCATCCTCGGCACGGAGGGGGTATTCAACAAGGCTCTGCTCGCTCTGGGGGTCATTGATGAGCCGTTGGGCGCCCTGCTCTACAGCGCCAACGGCGTGGTCATCACGCTCACCTACTTTCTTCTCCCGTTTGCGGTCTTGCCCATCTATGGCTCTTTGCGGTCGGTCAGGGATGTGACCATGGAAGCGGCACGCGACGTCGGCGCCGGGCCGCTGGTGGTGGTGCGCGACGTGGTATTGCCACAATGCCAGGGCGGGCTCATGACCGCTTTCACTCTGAGTTTTCTGATTTCCGCCGGCGACTACATAACTCCGCGGTTCGTCGGCGGCGGCTCGGCGCTGATCGGCACCTTCATCGAGAACCAGTTCTCGATCGGCTTCAACTGGCCGCTCGGCAGCGCCATGGCGTTCACCACGATGGCCGCTACCCTGCTTGTCGTGCTGATCGTGCGCCGATCTCTCGCGTGGGCTTTGCGGCCATGAGGGGGCGGATGGTCGCCGATCTCGCGTGGGCAGCATTTGCGGTGCTCGTGGCCGCGTATCTTCTGCTGCCGCTGGTGCTCGTGGTGGTATTCAGCTTCAACATCTCAGCGCTGACGAGCCTGCCTCTGACGGGGCTCACCTTCGACTGGTACCGCCGCCTCTATACGGTGGACTATTTCTGGCCAGCGCTGCAGAACAGCCTCGTGGTGGCTCTCGCCGTGGGCTCCATTTCGGTCGTCAGCGGCACCATGGCGGCGCTGGCGCTCGCGCGCATGCCCAGACGGCGCGCGGAACGGTTCATCTACGCCCTGAGCCTGCCGATGATGCTGCCTGCACTCATTATTGGCATCGCGCTCTTGAGCTATTTCGTCCGGTTGCTCGCGATGCGGCTCGGCCTGACGTCTGTCATCCTCGGCCAGCTTGTGGTGGTGCAGCCCTTTGTCATCGCCATCCTCTATGCACGGTTGCAGACATTCGACTGGTCGATCGTCGACAGCGCCCGGGACCTCGGGGCCTCGCCGTCCCATGCGTTTTTCACCGTCACCCTGCCGGTGATTCAACCCACGATCGTCGGAGCCGCGCTGATCGCCCTCGCCGTTTCGCTGGATGACTTCGTGATCACGTTCTTTACCATCGGCAGCGGCAACACCCTTCCCACCATGGTGTGGGGCCTGGTTCGCACATCGCTCGACCCGACGATCAATGCGCTCGCCGCGCTTCTCATCGCCTTCAGTATCGGCTCCACGCTGCTGGCGCTGCGGTTTAGCCGCTATCGTGGCTGAGCTATTGTCGGCCGGCAACGTGAATTCGAACGGAGAGACATAGACTTGGCGCGCAGCGCTGGCATACCGCTCTTCGGCCTGGCACAGGCCGCGCAAACAGGCGATGAAACGGCAAGACCAACGCCGAACCGTCGGGTCTGGTCTGATCCTTGCACGCGGCTGCTGCTGCGCCCTCATGGTCCGACGGTGCCATGCTCACGGCTGCGCCCCTTTGCGGCCACGCGCTGCTCGTGATCGAGGAGCCAGCGCTTGCGCGCCAGTCCACCGCCATAGCCGACAAGCTGTTTATCCACGCCGATGACGCGATGACATGGAACGAGGATGGCGAACGAGTTGGCGCCGTTGGCACGGGCGGCAGCGCGAACGGCCCCGGGTTTGCCGATGGCGCGCGCGATTTCGGCATAACTGCGCGTCTCTCCCGGAGGGATGGCCAGAAGCGCATCCCACACCGCGATCTGAAACGGCGTGCCGAGTCGGACCAGCGGTGTTTCGAATCGCGTCAGCGTACCGTTGAAATGGCGGCAAGCTCATTTTCGAGGCGCGTGGTGGAGGCGGTGCGGCCGGGTAACACGCCGGCTTTGGTGCGTGCGCGCAAGCTCTTGATCTGGCCTTGAAGCCCGCGACGGTCGACGTATTCAAGAAGATAGAGGCCTTGCTCATCGCCGATCGCCGTCATGGGGCCGAGCGGCGTATCCAGCCAGGTAGCGAAGAGGGCCCGCGCCGCCACGGCCGGCGGCGCCCCCATTAGTTTGGCGAACGCGTCACGGAAGCCGCTGCTTGAGTCACAGCCTGCATCAAGCTGCGCGCTGATCACGCGCGCGCCGGCGCGAATTGCCTTGAACGCTGCCCCGAGGCGACGCGCGGGCATATTCGGCGAAGGTTGTTCCGAACCGTTTGCGAAACTGGCGGCGGGCGGTTGAAGCGTGAATGCTGAGCGTTCCAGATCCGCGCTGCGCCAGCGTCTGTGCGGCTCTCGTTCAACGGCATCGATGAGGGTGCGCTCGGCGGCGGGGGTCTCACCGGGAGGGGACAACGGCCGACAGCGCTGGCACGGCCGATAGCAGGCGAGCAGCGCTTGTTCTGCACTCGAGAAGAACTCGCAGTTTTCACGCTTGGGGGGGTGGGAGGCCGGCAGAAAACGCCGGTGGTTCGCACTCCCGCATAGAAAACGCCGTCATAGTCGGGGTCGCGCGCGCCAACGGCGGCATAGAGGGCATCTTCATCGTGCGTTTCGGCAATGGAATGCATTTCCGGTCAGACTAGCGGCAGCGCCCGTGTTTTGTCCGCCGAAATTCGCGCATCGAAGTTTTTTCCCCTCTGCCCGATCGCTAAAAGTTTAGGCAATTTCATAGCTATTTCGTAACAGCGCCGCGCAAGTTTCGCTGCGTTGCTACCGGTCGTGGGCTAGTGGATTACTAGCGAAGTAGGAACTCCGGCGCTTTAGCAGAGCGGTACGCCATTCCAGTGCCCGCCATTCGAACCGATAACGGCGCAGCCAGGCCGCCCGCAGATTTGTCTGGTCCGTCTGATTGGGCCGTGCTCTGTGTCGCAGTACTGGCCGCAGCCTCCGGCATGGGGTTGCTCGTTTGCGGTTTTCTCGAGCAATTCGAAAGCGTGCGCAATCCGATTCTGGTGACCGCCGTGGCCGCCCTGCTGGTGGGCGGCGTATATGGTCATCACTTCTGGTATCGCTCAGCCCCCCATATCGCCTCTTCCGGACCACGCGCTCCAGGCTCTGACGTCGCGCGCCCTGGACAAGAATCCGGCGAAATGCAGAAACTGCGCTTTCTCGCGACCATGAGCCACGAGATCCGCACGCCCATGAGCGGAATCATCGGCATGTCCAGCCTGCTCTTCGATACCGATCTCACCGCCGAGCAGCGCAGCTATGTCTCCGCCATCAACTCTTCGAGCCGGGCCCTGGTGTCGATCGTCGACGAGATTCTTGACACCGCGAAAATCGACAATGCAGGACTTGGCCTCGCCAGCAAGCCTTTCCGCCTCCTCGAGACCCTCGAAGGCATCTGCGAACTGATGGCGCCGCGCGCGCACGCCAAGGGTATCGAGGTTGCGCTGTACGCATCGCGTCAGTTGCCGCGCCTGCTCGTCGGCGATGCCAACAGGTTGCGTCAGGTGCTTTTCAATCTCATCGGCAACGCCATCAAATTCACTGATCGCGGCGGCGTGTTGGTACGCGCCGAGCCCGCAGAAGGCGGTGGCCCGTGCCGTGTCGCATTCAGCGTCCTTGACACGGGCATCGGCATGTCGAGCGGGGAGACGCGGCGGATCTTCGAGCACTTCGCCCAGGCCAGCGACGATACTGCCCGGCGCTATGGCGGTCATGGTCTGGGACTGTCCATCTCCAGAGACATTGTTTGGCGCATGGGTGGCGATATCGCCTGCGTTTCAGCACCTGGCGCGGGTTCCAGGTTCTCATTTACGCTGCCGTTCGCCAGCGCTGGTGAAGGTGGCACCGAGGAACTGCGGTGGTTCGGCGGCAGGCGGGTCAGCTTGGCTCTGCCGGAGGGCCCGACACGAACAGCAGTAGCGAAGACTTTGCGCGACTTCGGCGCCGCCGTGGACGTCGCGTCTACCGGCGATGAACTGATTGCGGTCCTCAACTCTTTGGCGTCTTCGGGCGCGCACGGTGCCATCGTCGATGTCGGCGCCGCCGGGATCGTACGCAACTGGTTCGCCTCGGCATCGGGCCGCCTGCTGCCCGATCCGCATGTCTGGCTGCTCCTGGCACCCGAGCACCGCCGCCTGTTCCCGGATTTCATGACTTCGTCTCACGTCGGATATCTGCTGCGGCCAGTTCGCCGGGAGACACTGATCGGACGAGTCCTCGATCGTGACAGCGCGCGCCTTGCCGGTGCGATCGACGATCTGCGGAAAACCGCGGCCCTCGGATCGCGCGAGCACACCCGGCATTTGCATGTGCTGCTCGCCGAAGACGATCCGGTCAATGCCAGGCTCGCCACCGCAATGCTGGAGAAATCGGGCCACCGGGTAAGCTGCGCTGTGACAGGTGAGCTCGCGGTCGCGCTTGTGTCCTCTCCCGAGCCTCCGGATCTGGTGCTCATGGATATCGAGATGCCCGAGACTGGCGGTCTTGCCGCTACGCGGGCCATCAGGGCTTTCGAGGCCTCCCGGGGGTTGCCCGGGATTCCGATCCTGGCGCTCACTGCCAACGCCGGCGAAGACAGCAGCGCCCTCTGTATTGCCGCCGGCATGAACGGCTTTCTTGCCAAGCCTCTGGACCGCGCCGATTTCGACGAGGCGGTCGCCCGGCTGGCCTGCCGCCCCGCTGCCTGAACGGATCAGCCGTTGATGTCGAAGGCGGTGATCGCTGCGAGATTGACGATATCCGACGCGGTAGCGTTCAATGAGGCAATCTGAACCGGCTTGTTGAGGCCCGTCAGCAGCGGCCCCACGACCATGACCCCGCCGAGCTGCTGCAGCATCTTCGTCGAGATGCTGGCACTGTGCGCAGCAGGCATTACCAGCACATTGGCCGGTCCGGTCAATCGGCAGAACGGGTAGAGCGCCATGGTCTCCCGCGATAGCGCCACGTCGGCAGCCATTTCACCGTCGTATTCGAAGTTCACCTTTCTCCGATCGAGTTCGCTCACCGCTTCACGCACGCGCTCCGCCCGGTCGCCGCGCGGATAGCCGAAGGTCGAGTAGGAAAGCAGCGCTACCTTCGGTTCATAGCCGAAACGGCGGCACACGTTGGCCGCCTCCTCCGCGATGTCGGCGAGTTCACCCGGTTCCGGCAGCTCGATGATCGAGGTATCGGCGATGAACACCGTGCGGCCGCGGCAGATGGCCATCGACACGCCCACCGTGCGGTGCCCCGGGCGCTGGTCGATGGCGTGGCGCACATTATCGAGCGCGACCGAGAAGTTTCGCGTGACTCCGGTGACCAGCCCGTCGGCGTCGCCAAGCGCCACCATGCACGCGGCAAAGACATTGCGGTCGTTGTTGACAAGCCGTTGGCAATCGCGTGCCAGGAAGCCGATCCGCTGCAGACGCTCGTAGAGGAAGCTCGCGTACTCCGCGTTGCGCCCGGAACGCCGGGCATTGAACACCGTGACGCCGTCGTTGAGCTCAAGTCCGCCGCCGGCGAGCGCTGCGTCGATTTGCGCTTCGCGCCCGATCAGGATTGCCTCGCCCAGCCCGGAAGCTGCGAAGATGTTGGCGGCGCGGATCATCCTCTCTTCTTCACCCTCGGTGAACACGATGCGGCGAGGCGCCATGCGGACCTGTTCAAAAATGCCCTGCAACGATCCGGCGATCGGGTCGAGGCGTGCCGAGAGGCGAGCGGCGTAGTCATCGAGGTCGGCGATGGTGTGGCGCGCCACTCCGGAGTCCATGGCAGCCCTGGCAACCGCCACCGGAACGGTCGAGATGAGCCGCGGGTCGAACGGCACGGGGATCAGGTACTCCGGCCCGAAGCGCAGACGCGAGCCGTAGTAAGCGGCCGCCACCTCGTCGGGCACGTCTTCGCGCGCCAGCTGGGCCAGTGCCTCGGCCGCGGCAATCTTCATCGCCTCGTTGATGGTTCTGGCGCGGACGTCGAGCGCACCGCGGAAGATGTACGGGAAACCCAAAACGTTGTTGATCTGGTTCGGATAGTCGGAACGCCCCGTGGCCATGATCGCGTCTTCACGCACCGTCTGAACGGCTTCCGGGGTGATTTCCGGATCAGGATTGGCCATCGCGAAAATAATCGGTCTTGCTGCCATGGACTTCACCATCGCCGGGGTCAGCGCCCCCTTGATCGAAAGCCCGAAGAACACGTCCGCTCCCTCCATGGCCTCAGCCAGGCTGCGCGCCTTGGTGTCCGCGGCATGGGCGGATTTCCACTGGTTCATCCCCTCCTTCCGGCTTTGATAGACAACCCCCTTGGAGTCGCAGAGAATCACGTTGCCGGGAGGAACTCCCATCGCCTTGATGAGCTCGACGCTGGCGATGGCCGCCGCACCCGCGCCGTTGCACACGAGTTTCATCTTCTTGATGTCACGCCCGGTGATCTCGAGCGCGTTGATAAGCCCCGCCGCTGCAATGATGGCGGTGCCATGCTGGTCGTCATGGAATACCGGGATGTCCATCAGCTCGCGCAGCCGCTGCTCGATGATGAAGCAGTCCGGAGCCTTGATGTCTTCCAGATTGATGCCGCCGAAGGACGGGCCCAGGTAGCGCACGGCGTTGATGAAGGCATCGACGTCGCTCGTGTCGACCTCGAGATCGATTGCATCGACGTCTGCGAACCGCTTGAAGAGAACGGCTTTGCCTTCCATCACCGGCTTCGCCGCCAGCGCCCCAAGATCGCCAAGGCCGAGGATGGCGGTGCCGTTCGAAATGACCGCGACAAGATTGCCCTTGGCGGTAAAATCATAGGCGGTGCCAGGCTCATCGGCGATGCGGCGGACCGGCACCGCGACGCCCGGACTGTAGGCGAGCGACAGATCGCGCTGGGTCGCCATCGGCTTGGTGGGATTGATTTCGAGCTTGCCAGGCTTTCCGCCTTGATGGAAATCCAAAGCCTCTTCATCGGAGAAGGTTGGTCGTTTCGAAACTTTCTTGTCCGAGGCCATGAAGCGTCTCTGATCGGCGGTCCCCTGAAACCGGCAAACCTAGAGCACATCCGGGGTTGGTGTATAGTTTCTGCATTGCCCATGAAAATCATGAGACTGCCGCCCTTAAGGGCGGTGCGCATTCACACGACATGCAGCACGATTCCCAGAGGGTAAGCGACCGCCAATCACCGGACAGCTCCACCGGTCCGCACCCCGCATCGTCCGAAGCCGCGCAATGGCAGGCGAGCCCGATGATGAGTCAGTACCTTGAGATCAAGGCGGCCAATCCGGGATCGCTGTTGTTTTATCGCATGGGCGATTTCTACGAGCTGTTCTTCGCCGATGCCGAGGCGGCCTCGCGCGCGCTTGGCATTACGCTCACCCGGCGCGGCAAACATCTCGGCCAGGATGTGCCGATGTGCGGCGTGCCTGTCCATGCTTCGGATCACTACCTGGAAAGGCTGATTCGGGCGGGTCATCGCGTCGCGATTTGCGAGCAGATCGAGGACCCGCTGGCGGCTCGCAAACGTGGCTCCAGGGCGGTTGTCAGGCGCGAGGTCGTTCGCCTGGTGACCCCCGGCACCATCACCGAGGACGGGTTGCTGGAGGGACGGCGCAGCAACTATCTCCTGGCGCTGACGCGGTGCCGACGTGACGGCGACGTGGGGCTTGCCTGGATCGACATCTCTACCGGCGAGTTCCTGGCCGCGCCCGCCGCGGCGGCTCTGGTGGCCGCTGAGTTGGCGCGACTTGAGCCCAGCGAGGTCATCGTTCCGGACAGCCTGTTCGCCGAGCATGACATCGGCAGGACGCTGCGGGAGAGTTCCGCGGCCGTGACACCGTTGCCGGCGTCGCGCTTCGACGTAGGCAATGGCGAGCTGCGACTGAAAAAATACTATGCGGTGGAGGCGCTGGACGGCTTCGGCAGCTTCACGCCGGGTGAGCTTAGCGCCGCGGGCGCGCTGATCGACTATGTCTTGCTGACCCAGGTAGGCAGATTGCCGACCCTGCAGCCGCTTCGGCGCAATGCCCTGGGAACCGTCATGCTCATCGATGGCCCGACGCGCGCCAACCTGGAGTTCGTGCGCACGGTCTCAGGGGAGCGGCGCGGCAGCCTGCTTGAAACAATCGATGAAACGGTGACCGGACCCGGGGCGCGGCTTCTCACCGAGCAACTGGCGGGTCCGCTAACGGAGGTGGCCGCAATACGGGAACGCCTCGATGCCGTCGCCTGGTTTGCCGGCGACAAGGCACTGCGCCAGCAAGTGCGCGCGGCACTCATCCGGGTGCCCGATATGGCGCGCGCGACGGCCCGGCTCGCGCTCGGCCGCGGCGGTCCCCGCGACGTGGCGGCGGTCGGCCAGGGGCTGAGCGTTGTCCTGGACATCGCAGCCCGATTGGTCGCCTCGGCTGGTCCGCTGCCTCTGCCGGCGCAAATCCAGGCTGCCAGCCAGGTCCTCAGTCACGACGCCGGGGATCTGGCCCTTGCGATTGGACGGGCGCTGGCTGCCGATTTGCCGCTGCTCGCGCGGGACGGCGGTTTTATATCCCAAGGCTACCGCCAGGAACTTGATGAGGAGCGTTTGCTGCGTGACGATGCCCGGAGGGTCATTGCCGGCCTGCAAGCAGCCTACTCCTCGCAAACCGGCATCAAATCGCTCAAGATCCGGCACAACAATGTCCTCGGCTATTTCGTCGAGGTTACTTCGCAGCATGCCGCAGCGCTCCAGGCGGCCGATCTGACAAAATCGTTTATCCACCGCCAAACTCTTGCCGGCGCCGCCCGCTTCACCACCGTCGAACTGGGTGAGCTTGAGCAGAAGCTGGCCAACGCCGCCGGTCGCGCTTTGGCGATCGAACTGGCGATTTTCAACTCACTTGTGGCTGACATCGTGGCCAAAGCGCCGATGATTGGTGAAGTGGGCCAGGCGGTTGCGACGCTGGATGTCTCCTCGAGCCTTGCCGAACTCGCCGAACGCCGCCGCTTCGTCCGCCCGAACATCTCGGAAGAGCCCGTTTTCAGGATCAAAGGCGGCCGCCATCCGGTGGTCGAAGCGGCGCTGAGCCATGCTGCTGGCGGAAGTTTCGTCGCCAACGATTGCGAGCTTGACGCCCGCCCCGGCGGGCGTCGCTTGTGGCTGCTGACCGGTCCAAACATGGCCGGCAAGTCGACTTTCCTGCGTCAGAACGCAATCATCGCCGTACTTGCGCAGATGGGTTCGTTCGTTCCCGCGGCCGAAGCGGAGATCGGCATCGTCGACCGACTTTTTTCCCGGGTGGGCGCAGCTGACGATCTGGCGCGCGGGCGGTCCACCTTCATGGTCGAGATGGTCGAGACGGCGGCGATTCTCAACCAGGCAACCGCGCGGTCGCTGGTGATTCTTGATGAGATTGGCCGTGGCACTGCAACCTTCGACGGGCTGTCGATTGCCTGGGCAGCCGTCGAGCACCTGCACGACACCAATCGCTGCCGTGCGCTGTTTGCCACCCATTTTCACGAACTCACCGGCCTCGCGGCATCCCTTGCAGGGCTCGCGAACACCACCATGAAGGTAAAGGAATGGCACGGTGAGGTGGTTTTCCTGCATGAGGTCGGAGCTGGGGCAGCAGACCGCTCCTATGGCATTCAGGTGGCGAGGCGCGCCGGACTGCCGAAAGCGGTGATCGAGCGGGCCTTGGAAGTGCTCCATCTTTTGGAAAACAGCTCCGGCCACCGTGGTTTCATGGATGATCTGCCGCTCTTTTCTGCTATTCGGGCGCCAGCGAACGCACCGAGCAGCAAAGCCGGCGAGCTCGAAGAAAGGTTGGTGAAGGTGTTTCCGGATGAACTTAGCCCCCGCGAAGCACTGGATTTGATCTACGAGCTGAAACGGCTTCAAGAGAGCGGACCATGACCGAAGCCGCGCAGTTGAATGTCGGAGGCGGCATCGCCAGGCCGTCGCTCGTTATCGATGAGGCGGTCGCCCGACGCTCTCTGGACGCCATCGCAAGACGGGGCGGTTGCGCCAGCCCGGCCGCGCGTGGCGAGGTCGTCAAGACTCTTCAGGAGTTACTGCACGCCGGACGCCGGGAAGCCGAACGGCGGCTTTTGGCTGATGGCAAGGGCGTGCAGTGTGCAACGACCCTTTGTTATTTGCAGGATGCGCTCATCCGACAGCTGTACGGCTTCGCTTCCCGGCATGTCGGGGAAGCCTCATCGGGGATACCCGGGCGTCTCTCGGTTGTGGGCGTCGGCGGCTACGGGCGGGGAAAATTGTCGCCTGGCTCAGACATCGACCTGTTGTTCCTGCTGCCGCGCGTGCAGACGGCGCACTGTGAAAAGCTCGCCGAATTCATCCTGTACGCGCTTTGGGACATGAAGCTGAAAGTTGGGCACTCGACCCGCTCGGTTGCCGATAGCATCAGGCTGGCGCGCAGCGATGGCACGATAAAAACGGCGTTGCTCGAGGCCCGCCATGTCTGTGGAGACAGCGATCTCCATGCCGAGCTCGTCCGCCGCTTCCGCAAAGAGGTGGTTGCCGGCAATGCCAGGGAATTCATCGCGGCCAAACTTACCGAACGCGATGTCCGCCATGCCAAGTCCGGCCAGTCGCGCTACCTCGTGGAGCCCGATGTCAAGGACGGCATGGGCGGATTGCGCGACCTGCACACTCTCTATTGGATCGCCCGCTATCTTTATGACGTCGCTTCGCCGCTCGAGCTTGCCGAGCGCGGCATTTTCAACCCCGAGGAGACTGCCCGCTTCATCAAGTGCGAGGATTTCTTGTGGGCGGTGCGCTGCCACATGCACTTCATGACCGGTCGGTCCGTCAACCGTCTGACCTTCGAGCAGCAGTCGGACCTGGCCGAGCAACTCGGGTATTCGGCCCGCGCCGGCCTCCGGCATGTCGAACGGTTCATGAAGCACTACTTCCTGATCGCGAAGGAGGTGGGGGATCTGAGCCGAATCTTTTGCGCTGTGCTCGAAGCCAAGGCAGTCAAGAAGGCACCCGGCATGGCCGGTTTCTGGCGCGGCTTCACCGGCGCCCCACGGCCAGCGCTACCGCCCGACGGCTGGTTTTTCATTGATGCCGGGCGCGTCAATGTCGTCGACGAAGACTGTTTTGCCCGTCATCCGATTGCCGTGTTGAAGCTGTTCGCTGTCGCCGATGAGCGCAAGATCGGCGTGCATCCCGATGCCTTGAAGAGCGTCCGCCGCTCTTTGGCGCGGGTGTCGGCCAGGCTGCGTGACGATCCGCAGTCCAATAGCTCTTTCTGCGCCTGCTTTGCGACAGCGGCGATCCCGAGAAGACCTTGCGCCGCCTGAACGAAGCCGGTGTGCTCGCCCGCTTTCTTCCGGCCTTCGGCAGCATCGTCGCGATGATGCAGTTCAATATGTATCATCACTATACCGTCGATGAGCATTTGATACGCGCTGTCGGTGCTTTGTCGGCCATCGAGCGCGGCGCACTCCGGGAGGAGCATCCGGTAGCCAGCGACATCATCCACTCGATCGTCGGCCGACGTGCGCTGTATCTCGCAGTTTTTTTGCACGACATTGCCAAGGGCCGACCCGAGCATCATGCTGTTGCCGGTGAACAGGTTGCCCGCGAACTTGGCCCGCGCCTCGGGTTGACATCTGCGGAAACAGACACCGTTGCCTGGCTGGTCCGCAATCATCTTCTCATGAGCGAGGTCGCCCAGATGCGCGACCTCAACGACTTCAAGACCATTCTCGACTTTGCCCGCGTCGTGCAGAGCCCCGAGCGGCTGAAACTGCTTTTGCTCCTGACGGTGGCCGACATTCGTGCCGTAGGCCCGGGTGTCTGGAATGGCTGGAAGGGCCAGCTGCTGCGGACGCTCTATTGGGAGGCGGAGCCGATCCTGTCGGGCGGTCACACCGCTGTCTCGCGCCGCGACCGGGTTCGTGAAGCGCAGGCGTTGTTTGCCGCGCGTGTTCGCGAATGGCCGCCCGGCGAGCTTGCGGCGTATTTTGCACGGCACTACGACGCCTACTGGATCACCGTCGATGTCGATCGCCAGGTAGAGCACGCCCGTCTGATCAGGGGTGCTTCCGCCGACGGCCAGTCGATTGCCACGGCCATTGCCACCGACAAATTCACGGCCATCACCGAGCTCACCGTCTACGCTCCCGATCATCCACGGCTGCTCGCCCTGCTGACCGGCGCATGTGCCGCGGCGGGCGCGAACATTTCAGGGGCTCACATCTTCACCACGGCCGATGGCATGGCGCTTGATACCATCTTCATACAGCGCGCGTTCGCCGAGGCCGCCGACGAACGCCGCCGCGCGACGCGGATTGTCCAGTTGATACACAAGGCGCTCAAGGGCGAGCTGCGACTGCGCGAAATGATTGCCGGATTACCCGCCCCGACCGGGCGCATCACCGCCTTTTCAGTCGAGCCGCAGGTGATCATCGATAACGATTCATCCAACCGCTATACGGTGGTCGAAGTAGCCGGACTGGATCGCATCGGCCTGCTGTATGAGCTTACCGAGGCGCTGTTTCTGCTTAATCTCAACATCGCTTCCGCTCACGTAACCACCTTCGGCGAGCGGGCCGTAGACGTGTTCTATGTCACCGATCTCACCGGCGCCAAGATCACGGCGGAAAACCGCCGGAGCATCATCAGCCGTGAGCTCATTCGCGTGCTGTCCGGCGCTGGCGGCGACCGGCCGGGCGCCTGATGACGGCAGAGCGGGTCGGGGATAGCGGGTGACGCTGCTGAAATCTGCGGCCACGGTTGGCTCCATCACGCTGGCGAGCCGGTTCTTCGGATTCGCCCGCGACGTGATGATCGCCAATGCGGTCGGCACCGGCATCGTCGCGCAGGCATTCGTGGTGGCGTTTCGGTTTCCCAACCTGTTTCGCAACCTTTTCGCCGAAGGCGCCTTCAATTCGGCTTTCGTGCCCCTGTTTGCCAAACGTCTGGAGGGTCATGGAGCTGACGATGCTCTGGCGTTTGCCGAGGACGTGATGTCGGTACTGTTCGCCTGGGTGCTCCTGTTTGTCGCCGTCGCCATCATTGCCATGCCGGTGCTCATCTATGCGATCGCCTGGGGGTTCGCCGGCGATCCGCAGAAATTCGACCTTTCCATAAGCCTGGCGCGCGTTGCTTTCCCATATTTGCTGTTCATGTCCCTTGCCGCGCTGTTGAGCGGCGTGCTCAACAGCACCCACCGCTTCGCCGCGGCTGCGGCGGCTCCCATCCTCCTCAACGCCACCTTGATCGCCGCTCTGATTGTGGCCAACATTGCCGGCTGGGGCGATGACGAGCGCACCGGGTACGCGCTGGCGACCGGCGTGTTTGTCGCCGGAGTGCTGCAGTTCGCGCTACTGTGGATAGCGGCAAGCCGGGCCGGTTTCCGGCTTCGTCTGAAGTTCCCGCGCCTGTCGCCGGACGTGCGCCATCTGATCGGCTTGGCCGTTCCCGGGTTGATCGCCGGCGGCATCACGCAGGTCAACCTCCTGGTCGCCACCCAGATCGCTTCGAGTTTCGACCGCGCGGTGTCCTATCTCTACTACGCGGACCGCATCTATCAGCTGCCGCTGGGGGTCGTGGGGGTCGCCATCGGTGTCGTGTTGCTGCCGGACCTGTCACGCAAGCTCAGAACCAACAACGGCCGCGATGCCATGATCAGTCAGAATCGCGCCCTGGAGCTGGCAATGTTTCTGACGATACCGGCGGCGATTGCCATCATTACTGCGGCCGAACCGATCATCCGGACCATCTTCGAGCACGGCGCGTTCACCGCCAGCGACAGCCGCGCCACGGCAGCGGCTTTGACCGCATTTGCGGTCGGGCTGCCAGCTTTTGTCATGATCAAGATTTTCGCACCGGGGTTCTTTGCCCGCGAAGATACCAGAACGCCGATGAAGTTCGCCGTTCTCAGCGTGGCCGTAAACCTGACTGCTGCCATTTTGCTGTCGCGCTTTTTCACCCATGTGGGCATCGCCGCCGCAACGGCCATTGCTGCCTGGGTCAATACGTCGGCCTTGGCCGTAACCCTCGCCCTGCGCGGCCAGTTCGAGCCCGACGAGCGTCTGCGCTGGCGGCTCACCCGGATCATCGGTTCGGCAGTGGTCATGGGGGTGGTGCTGCTTGTCGGCCGCTACGCCGCCGGCGATGCGTTTGCCGGCGAGGCTTCGCGTCTGGTGCGGCTTGCGAGCCTGGTGACGCTGGTTGCAGCAGGTGCCGGCACCTACTTTGCCGGCGCGCATCTTTCAGGCGCCATGACATTCGCGGAGCTGAAATCGGCGTTCAGGCAGCGGCGCTGATGGCTATTGGCCGATGCTTGTTTTCTCGGCATATACGCCGTCTCAACCAAGGATGGCGCAACGATGATTCCCCTGATCCCGCGCGTATTTTCCGGGGTGCAGCCGACCGGCAACCTTCACCTCGGAAACTATCTCGGCGCCATCAAGCGCTTCGTTGAGCTGCAGGCAAATCATGACTGCCTGTTCTGTGTCGTCAACCTGCATGCCATCACGGTGTGGCAAGACCCGGCCGCCATGCAGAGCAATACTCGCGAGGTGACGGCGGCGTTCCTTGCAGCCGGGATCGACGCAAAGAAGCACATCGTCTTCAATCAGAGCCAGGTGCTGCAACACACCGAACTTGCGTGGATCTTCAATTGTGTCGCCCGCCTCGGCTGGCTCAACCGCATGACCCAGTTCAAGGAAAAGGCTGGCAAGGACAGGGAGGCGGCCTCGGTAGGTCTCTACGTCTATCCCAACCTCATGGCCGCCGATATTCTCGCTTATCGCGCCACGCACGTGCCCGTTGGCGAGGACCAGAAGCAGCACCTTGAGCTTGCTCGTGACATCGCCCAGAAGTTCAATACCGACTATGCCGACGCGATCGCGCACGCAGGTTACGACGGCGGCTTTTTCCCTCTGCCGGAGCCGCTGATTTCCGGCCCCGCCACCCGGGTGATGTCGCTCAAAGATGGCGCCAAGAAAATGTCGAAATCCGACCCCTCCGACCTATCACGTATCAACCTTACCGATGAGGCTGATGCAGTCGCCAAGAAGTTCCGGCGGGCAAAGACCGATCCCCATCCCATGCCCGCCGACCCGGCAGAGCTTATGGGGCGGCCCGAAGCGGCGAATCTTCTCGGCATCTACGCCGCTCTCAAGGGTGATACGATCGAAACCTCGTTGCGCGAATTTGCCGGCCACCAGTTTTCGTCCTTCAAGCAGTCGCTGGTGGACCTGGCTGTGGCAACCCTTGGCCCGATCGGCGCGGAAATGAAACGGCTGACGGCTGACCCGGCTTTCATCGATGCCGTGCTCGCCGATGGTTCCGAACGTGCGATAGCGCTCGCCGCTCCGGTCCTGAGGGATGTCAAGAAAATCCTGGGTTTCATTGAGCGCTGACGACTTTTGAGCGCCGTTGTGCTAAGCCTCACTATCATCGACCCACCACTTGGGCGGCAAGGCCAGGTTGCGGTTGCAATGGCCGAGAATCGTCATACATCACGGTGTGAGGATCCTGCACATGTTCATTCAGACCGAAGCCACCCCTAACCCATCGACCTTGAAGTTTCTTCCGGGCGAGGCCGTCTCCAGCTCGGGACCGAGAGAGTACCGGACTGCCGAGGAAGCGGAGCTGTCGCCGCTCGCTGCCCGCCTGTTCACCATTAGAGGTGTGTCAGGAGTATTCCTGGGCGGCGACTTCATCACCGTGTCCAAGAGCTCCGGTGAATGGCAGCACCTCAAGCCGGCCATTCTGGGCGTGATCATGGAGCACTATCTCTCAGGCGAGCCGGTGGTGGAGGACTCTGCACCTGTCAAGGACGCAGCGGAGGCGTATGACGCAGCCGATCAGGACATTGTAGGAACCATCAAGGAGCTGCTCGACACCCGTGTGCGCCCGGCTGTGGCTCAGGACGGCGGCGATATCACGTTCCATGGCTATCGGGACGGGGTCGTCTTCCTCAACATGAAAGGTTCCTGCTCGGGTTGCCCGAGTTCGACCGCAACATTGAAGCACGGTATCGAGAACCTGTTGCGCCACTTCATCCCGGAAGTCACCGAGGTTCGCCCGGTTTGAAGCTGCCGGAGCTTTCCGGCTTGGCTGCTCTGCTTTTCGGCAATGATGATTCTTGGCCTCGACACCGCGCTTTCCGCATGTTCTGCCGCCGTTGTGGATAGCGCGACCGGACAATGCCCGGCCCGCCGGCTGGAGAAAATGGATGTGGGGCATGCCGAGGCTCTGCCTGGCATGGTTCGCGAAGTCGTTCAGTCTGCGGGCCTCGGTTTTGCCGGGATTGATCGCATTGCCGTCACTACCGGCCCCGGCACCTTTACGGGCGTCAGGATCGGTCTTGCGTTCGCGCGTGGCCTGGGTTTGGCACTGGGCTGGCCCGTTGTGGGGGTATCGACCCTTCAAGGTACTTGCCGCTAACGTAAAGGACAATCACGAACGACTTCCCATTGTAGTGGCAATCGATGCTGGCCGCGGCGCCGTTTACGTCCAGACGTTTTCCCCGGATCTTGACCCTCTCAGCGAGCCAAAGGCTTGGACGGCGCCCTTCGCGGTATCGGAAGCTTTTGAACATGTCGGTGATCGCGGCCGGCAGCGGAGTCCGGCTTCTCCAGGCTGGGGGTAGCTCCAGCGAGGTGCAGTTGTCGTCCGCTCCGGCGCTTCCGGACGCGGCAGTCGTGGCTTTGCTCGCCGCCGGCCTCACTCCCGGGCCTCCACCAAGTCCGATTTATTTGCGCCCGCCTGCTGTCGAGCGGCCCGCGAGACCCTCGGCTCGCACCCCGCCACGGGTCCGTGTTGAAACCGTCGATGGTGTTCATGCCGGGGTCTTTTCAGCGCTGCATGCGGAGTGCTTCCACGAAGGCTGGGACAGCGCGGCCTTCGCAAGCCTCATGGCGGTGCCTGGCACCACCTCTTTTTTGGCCCTTGTCGCGACAGAGGAACCGGCGGGGTTCATGCTGGTGCGCCAGGCTGACGATCAAGGCGAGATCCTGACGATCGGGACGAGGCCGGCGCTGCGCCGGCAAGGGATCGCCATAGCCATGCTTAGCCATGCGATGGCGCGGCTGCGCAGCCGCGGCGTCCGCAAGCTCTTCATCGAGGTCGCGGCGTCGAACGCGGCTGCCCGTGCTCTCTACGCCAGCACGGGCTTCAAGGTTCGCGGCACGCGCCCGGCCTATTACGCGAAGCTTGGCGGCCGTGAGGATGCGATTGTCATGAGCCGCGTGCTGCCGCGATAAGGCAGGCGGCGTTGCGCGACGCGGTCGGCACTTCTATACCTGTTCCGAATGAATGACATCGAGCGCGCCTGCATTGAAAAGCGCATGCGGATGACGGGACAACGCCGGACCATCGCCCGCGTCATTGCCGAAGCCGCCGATCATCCGGATGTCGAAGAACTGCACCGCCGTGCTTCCCTTGCCGATCGCCGCATTTCGCTTGCCACGGTCTACCGCACCGTGCGCCTTCTCAAGGAAAAAGGCATCCTGGAACGGCACGCGTTTGACGGCCGGTCGCGCTACGAGAAGGCCCCCGCTCAGCATCACGACCATCTCATCGACCTTTCTACCGGCAAGCTCATCGAATTTCGCAATGAGGAGATTGAGAAACTGCAGGAGGCGGTTGCGCGCCGCCTTGGCTATCGACTGGTCGGCCACCGGCTGGAACTCTACGGCCATCCCCTGACAGGATCCGCCGACCGGAGAGTCCGTCGCAAGTGAGGCAGACTCGCGCCTACGCGACCTTTGCGGCGTTCGTGATCCTGTCCGTCGCTGTCATGCCGGCGCAATGGATGTTCACCAAAGTCTGGACAGGCGCCGCGCGCCGCTTGCCGCATATCTACTTTCGCGCCATCGCGCGTCTCCTGCGAATTCGCATTCAAGTAGTGGGCGACCCGGTAAGGGACCGCGCCTGCCTCTACGTAGCCAACCACGTATCCTGGCTGGATATCGTCGTGCTGTCGGCAATCGCGCCCATGTGCTTCATCGCCAAGCGGGAGGTTGCCGGCTGGCTGCTATTCGGCACCCTGGCTTCCATCGGCCGCACGCTCTATATCGACCGCGATCGGCGCCACGATGTCGGCCGATCGCGCCATGCCATTCAGCAGCGGCTTCATGCCGGAGAGATTGTGACCCTGTTTGCCGAAGGTAAGTCAAGTGATGGCAACCGCGTGCTCCCGTTTCGAAGCGCCCTCATCGCCGCCGCGGATCCCGAGGTAAATGGCTTGCCAGTGGCCGTGCAACCGGTGACCGTTGCCTATACCGGAATGCATGGCATCCCCCTCGGCCGTGGGCTGCGGCCGATATTTGCCTGGTATGGTGATATGGAGCTTTTTGACCATCTCATGGGGGTGGGTACGGCCGGACCGCCGGATATCGATGTCATATTTCATCCCGCTATCCATGGTAGAGACATCGGTGGGCGAAAAGCTCTCGCCCGCCACTGCCAGGAGCAGATCAAGCGTGGATTGATCCAGGCGTTGACCGGTCGGTCCCGCCAACAGGTGTCGGCGGATAAGCAACGGCCTGACCCGACATTGGCGAGTTGACCCGGCATCGAAATGAAGAAGTTTTTTGTCAGGACCTACGGTTGCCAGATGAACGTCTACGACAGCCAGCGCATGAGCGATGTGCTGGCGGCGGCGGGCTATGCGCCCGCCTCGGATGCAGCTGATGCCGATCTGGTAGTTCTCAACACCTGCCACATTCGGGAAAAAGCGGCTGAGAAGGTTTATTCGGAGCTTGGTCGCCTGAAACGCCTCAAAGCCAGCAAAGCCAGGGCGGGCAAACCCCTGTCGATCGCCGTCGCTGGCTGCGTGGCGCAGGCAGAAGGGCTGGAGATGGTCCGCCGCGCCCCGGTTGTCGATCTGGTGTTCGGGCCGCAGTCTTATCATCGCCTGCCCGATCTCCTTGGCCGGGCGGGTCGGGGCTCTGTCGTCGTGACCTCGTATCCCGCCGAAGACAAGTTCAAAGCTCTGGTATCGCCCGAGCGCGCCAGGATCCTGGCTCGCGGCGTCTCGGCATTCGTAACCATTCAGGAGGGCTGCGACAGGTTCTGCGCCTTCTGCGTCGTTCCCTATACCCGCGGCTCGGAATTCTCCCGGCCCGTAGCGCAGGTCGTGGCGGAGGTTCGCCGGCTTGCCGCCGCGGGGGTATGCGAGGTGACCCTGCTCGGCCAGAACGTCAATGCCTACCGCGGAGCCGCGCCGTCTGGCGCCGCTTGGACTCTTGGTCGCCTGCTCGATCATCTGTCGGCGATTGAGGGTATCGAACGGCTACGCTATACGACCAGCCATCCCCGCGACATGGATGACGACCTGATCGCCGTTCACGGTTCGAATCACAAGGTGATGCCCTATCTTCATCTGCCCGTGCAATCCGGTTCGAACCGCATCCTCCGGAAAATGAATCGCCAGCACCGGGTCGAAGACTACATCGACATTGTCGCCAGGGTGCGCCAGGCGCGTGCCGATCTGGCGCTGTCTTCCGACTTCATTGTCGGCTTTCCGGGTGAAAGCGATGCAGACTTTGAGGCAACGCTCGCTCTCGTGCACAAGGTCGGATACGCGCAGGCCTTCACTTTCAAATATTCGGCCCGTCCCGGTACGCCGGCTGCCGAGATGGACGGGCAGATCCCCGACGCACTGAAGTCCGAGCGGCTGTCGATCCTCCAGCGGGCGCTCGCTGTTCAGCAGTACAGCTTCAATAGCGCTTGTGTTGGACGCACCCTGGACGTTCTCCTGGAAAAGCCCGGCCGGCGGCCGGAGCAGATGGTCGGCCGCTCGCCCTACCAGCAGGCTGTGCATGTTGTCGCCGCACGAAGCACGCTGGGCGCGATCGTCAAGGCAACCGTGCATGGAGTTGGCCCCAACAGCCTATCGGCGCATATTGGTGAAGCAGCTTGACTGATTCTCGGTCGAAAGACCGGCTGACACGGCGGAGGTCCGACGATTTGCGCCCACGATCGATGACGGGTCATTTGACGAACCTGATGCATGGCGACGCCGGCCTCGGCGATGGCAGTTCGACGCTCTCCTTTGATGACAATCGGCTGCTCCCCTCGTTGTTTGGCGAGCACGACGAGCATCTGGCGCTGATCGAGAACCGGCTCGGCGTTAACATTACCCCGCGCGGCAACCGGATCGCCGTGCGTGGCAGCGAGGAGGCCCGCGAGAGGGCCAGCCAGGTGTTGGAAAGATTGTACGGGCTCGCCCGGCAGGGGCACGACATCGGACCAGGTGATGTCAACGGGGCTATCCGTATGACGCGGCTGGCAGAGGAAGCGGTGCACGCTGAGGGCGCGGCGATCCGCACCAAGCGCAAAGTCGTGACCCCGCGGACCCCTGTGCAGCGCGCCTACATGGATGCGCTGCGCCGCTATGATCTGGTGATCGGCGCGGGCCCTGCCGGAACCGGCAAGACATATTTGGCGGTCGCCGCCGCCGCCGCGGCGCTGGCTACCGGTGAAGTTGATCGCATCATCCTGTCGCGCCCCGCCGTAGAGGCGGGCGAACGCCTGGGTTTTCTTCCCGGCGACATGAAAGAGAAGGTCGATCCCTATCTTCGCCCGCTCTACGATGCGCTCTACGACGTTTCTCCGGAACAGCTGGTGTCGCGGGGTCTGGCCGACGGGACCATCGAAATTGCGCCTCTGGCTTTCATGCGCGGCCGCACGCTCAGAAACGCGTTCGTTATTCTGGATGAGGCCCAGAATACCACGCCGCAGCAGATGAAGATGTTTTTGACCCGGCTTGGCGAGGGCAGCCGAATGGTGGTCAATGGCGATCCCTCGCAAGTCGATTTGCCCGTGGGCGCGACTTCGGGTCTTGCCGAAGCCATTCAGGTTCTGGCCGGCGTGGAAGGGGTGGCCTACATTGCATTTACGACGGCCGATATCGTGCGCCATGCCCTGGTGACGAGGATTGTCGCAGCCTACGAAAAGGCTGCCAGGACGAAACGGACGGCCAAATCCGCCAAGCCGTAATGTCGCTGATCCTCGACATCGATCGCCGGGCCTGGAAGGGCCTTGCTGGTCCGGAACGCAAAGTCAGAGCGGCGGTGCGGGCCGCTTTTGCTGCCGTCGACATGGAGGCGAACAGATTTGTCCTGTCCGTGATCCTGGCGAACGACGCGACCGTCCGAAGCCTCAATCGGCGATGGCGGCGAATCGACAAGCCGACCAACGTGCTTTCTTTCCCGCAACCCGCCAACTATCAGGCAGCGCCCGGCGCGCTACTGGGCGATGTCGTGCTGGCGGGGGGCGTGGTGGCGCGTGAGGCCCGCGAGCAGGGCAAGCCGTTGGCAAACCATGCTTCCCACCTTATCGTCCATGGCGTGCTGCACCTGTTGGGCCATGATCACCACGGGGCTGCTGACGCAGAAGAGATGCAGCGCCTCGAGATCCGGGCCCTGGCGGCACTGGGCATTGCCGATCCGTACACCTCAGCTTGAGGCCGGGGCGCCAAGTCGATGACCAACAGCAGGCCGCCTGACAAGAACCCACCCCCTGAGCGTGCCGAGGCCGCCCCGGCGCGTCGCTGGACGCGCCTGCGCTCATGGTTGTCGGGAACCGGAACGCAGTCGCTGCGGGAAAGCATCGAAGAAGCCATCGATCAGCATCATACCGAGCACGCGGCCGGTGGCATGGTGCCCGCCGCGCGCACGATGATGGTCAATCTGCTGGAGTTTGCCGATCTCCGTGTCGATGACGTGATGGTGCCACGCGCCGACATCGTGGCGATCGAAGACACAGCCACCGTCGAACGTCTGATGTGGCGTTTTGCCGAAGCCAATCACTCGCGGCTGCCAGTGTATCGCGAAACACTCGATGATCTGGCCGGCATGGTTCACATCAAGGACCTGATGAGTTTTATCGTTGGCTCCGCAAAGCCGAAGGGCCGCCGCAAGCCGCCGAAAACCGGCGAAGGCGACACCGACCGGGTCGCTCCGCTTTCCTTGCGCTCGGTCGATCTGGCCAAGACCGTGAAGCAGGCCGGCCTGGTGCGCGAGCTTCTGTTTGTTCCGCCCTCCATGGCGGCGTCGGACCTGCTCATCAAGATGCAAGCGACGCATGTGCACATGGCGATCGTCGTCGACGAATATGGCGGCACCGACGGCTTGCTGTCGATCGAAGATCTGGTGGAAGTAATCGTCGGCGATATCGATGACGAGCACGATACCGGCGAAGAAGCGCTGGTCCGCGACCTCGGCGAGGGCATCTACCTGGCTGACGCCCGCGTGCCTCTCGATGAAGTCGAGACCCTGCTTGGCCGAACGCTGCTGCCCGAAGAGCGTCGATCCGAAGCCGATACGCTCGGCGGTCTGATATTTGCGATGCTGGGAAGGGTGCCGGCGCGCGGCGAAATCGTTCGTCACGCGGCGGGAGTCGAGTTCGAAGTGGCCGAGGCCGATTCCCGCCGCGTCAAGAAAATCCGCATCGCTCTTGAAAAACCGGCGGCGCCGGCCGCGGGCTCCGCGTCTTGATGCTCCGCGAATTCGCGCAGAAGTTCGTCATCCTGTGGGGTTGGCGACGGCTCGTCGCAGCATTCGGTTTCGGCCTTCTCGCGTCGGCCGCCATGGCGCCCTTGCTGCTGTGGCCGGTGCTGTTTCTGTCGATGCCTGTTCTCGTCTGGCTGCTCGATGGTGTGGCCGCGGGGAGAGCCGGAAAAACGCGCAGCTTCTTGGCCGCGTTTGCCACCGGCTGGGCGTTCGGGTTTCGGCTACTTCCTCGCCTCTCTGTACTGGATCGGCGCCGCTTTCCTTGTCGAAGCTGAGCAGTTTGCCTGGATGATGCCGGTGGCGATCGCGGCCATAACCGCCGGCATGGCCGCGTACTGGGGGCTGGCCTGTGCATTGGCGTCGCTTTCTGGGCCCGCGGCCTGTCGAGAATCTTCCTGTTGGCGGCATCGCTTGCGGCCGCGGAATGGCTGCGCGGTCACCTGATGACGGGCTTCCCCTGGAACAGCCTGGGCAATGTGGCGGCGGCCTTTGACGGCTTGGGCCAGATCGCCGCCTATGTCGGCATTTGGGGCCTGACCTTTTTGGTTGCGCTGTGGACCTTGGCTCCGGCGAGGCTCGCTGAGCCGGCGAGCGCTTCAGCGCGGTTCCTGCTGCTGATCATCGCCGGTTCCGCGCTCATGCTGTGGGGGTTGGGCGCTTGGCGCCTTTCGCAACGCACAACTAAGCTACGTGCCCAACGTGATGCTGCGCATCGTCCAGCCGAACATCCCGCAAAACGATAAGTGGCGGCTCGAAAACGCCGCGTCGATCTTGCAGACCATGCTTGCCATGTCGGGTCCGGGTACCGGGGCGTCGGCGGCCCATGCACCTACTCACGTCATCTGGCCGGAGTCCTCCGTTCCGTTTCTCATCGATGAAAAACCCGAGGCCCTGAACGCTGTCGGTGGCGTGTTGCCAGACGATTCCGTCCTGCTCATGGGCTCCCTCCGGCGTTCCAAGTCCGCCACTGGCACCGACCCTGCCGTCTACAACAGCCTCCTGGCGATCGATGGCGCCGGCCGGGTGCTCTCTGCATATGACAAGCGGCATCTCGTGCCGTTCGGGGAATATCTGCCGTTTGCGCATTGGCTCGAGCCCTTGGGGTTTCGGCGTCTGGTAACCGTTCCAGGAAGTTTCTCGCCGGGGCAAAGCGAGGCGGTCATGGCGGCAGGCGCCGCCGGAGTAGTTGCGCCTCTGATCTGCTATGAGGCCATCTTTCCGGGTCAGGTCACTCGCCGGGGTCAAAGGCCGGGCTGGGTTCTCAACGTTACCAATGACGGCTGGTTCGGAACGACCGGCGGGCCGCAGCAGCATTTCGCCCAAGCGCGTTTTCGGGCCATCGAGGAGGGCTTGCCGCTGGTTCGCGCCGCCAACACAGGTATCTCGGCTGTGGTCGACCCCTATGGACGCGTCCTCGCCGCCCTGCCGGTCGGCGCCCGTGCAGTTATCGACTCACGATTGCCCGCCTCGTTGCCACCGACCGTTTATGCGCGGTATGGCGACTTTGCTTTTTTCCTGATGCTGGCAGGCGGCGCGGTGCTCGGTGTGGGTTTGGGTTTGCGCCGCGCACGCCGCCCTCGCTGGGCTCCCACGTAAGATTTCTTTTGCTTTGCCTGCCGTCGGTGGAATATTCATTTCGTTGCGCAACTACGAAAGCGCGCCACGCGGGCCGATCACAGGATTCGCGCGAGCGACTTGCTTCCGTCACTCGAGGGGCAAGATGGCCAAACGCAGCCCGGATACGATCGACGCACGTGTCGGCCACCGTCTACGGGAACGACGGGTAGTGGTCGGCATGAGCCAGGAGAAGCTGGCGGATCGTCTTGGACTGACGTTCCAGCAGGTGCAAAAGTACGAAAAGGGACTGAATCGCGTCAGCGCCAGCCGTCTTTACCAGATGGCGGAAATCCTGGGCGTGAACGTGCAGTATTTCTACAATCATGCTGAGAGCCCCTCGGCAAGCAGCTCGACGAACGCCGCACCAGGCGATGTCAGCGACGCGGTTGCAGCCGCCGATGGACTTCAGCTCACTCAGGCCTTCATGGGGATTTCCAGCCCCGAGGTGCGCCGCCGCATCATCGATCTCGTTAAGGCGCTTGCGGCGGTATAGGCCGTTCCGGTTTTGGGTTTCAACCTGGCTGACGGGGGAGCCGAAACCGTTGCTTTCAGCCGGAATGCCTGCCAATAACCGCCTCGCCGGCAAGCAGCCGGCGGATCGGCAGTTTTTGGGGCGAGGGCATCGGTGGCGCGCAAGAATTATCATTTTACCAGTGAATCGGTGTCGGAAGGGCATCCAGACAAGGTCTGTGACCGTGTATCGGATGAAGTTGTCGATCTGTTTTACCGGGAAGCGGAAGCAACCGGTCTCGATCCGGCCCGTATCCGCGTGGCTTGCGAAACCATGTGCACCACCAACCGGGTAATCATCGCCGGCGAGTATCGTGGGCCGGACAGCATCACCATCGACAAGATCGAGAATACCGCGCGCATGGCCATCAGGGACATCGGCTATGAGCAGAACGGATTTCATTGGCGTGAGGCGGCCGTCGAGACGCTGCTGCACAGCCAGTCGGCGGACATTGCCCAAGGTGTCGATGCGGCCGGCAATCGCGATGAAGGTGCCGGTGATCAGGGCATCATGTTTGGCTATGCGACCGATGAAACACCGGAATTCATGCCTGCGCCCATCTATTATTCTCACCGAATTCTGCAGCTTCTTTCGCACGCCCGGCGCTCGGGCAAAGAGCCGCAGCTCGGGCCGGATGCCAAGAGCCAGCTGACGATCGCATATCGCAACGGCAAAGCGGCCGGGGTCTCGCAGATCGTGGTATCACACCAACACCTTGATGAGCACCTTACCTCCGACGATATGCGCGGCATCGTGGAGCCTTACGTCCGGCAGGCGTTACCCGCCAATTGGATCGATGATCGAACGGTCTGGCATATTAATCCAACCGGCAAGTTTCACATCGGCGGTCCGGACGGCGATGCCGGACTGACCGGCCGCAAGATCATCGTCAACACCTATGGCGGCGCGGCGCCGCACGGGGGTGGCGCGTTTTCCGGCAAGGACCCGAGCAAGGTGGATCGCTCGGCTGCCTATGCTGCACGTTATCTTGCCAAGAACGTGATCGCCGCCAAGCTGGCGCGGCGGTGCACGATTCAGCTTTCCTACGCCATCGGGGTGCCCGAGCCGCTGTCTATCTTTGTCGATCTGCACCGCACCGGCAGGGTCGAGGAGCGCCGGCTCGAAAAGTGGCTAGGCGAGGCAATGAATCTGACGCCGCGGGGCATTCGCGAACATCTGAAACTCAATCGGCCGATCTACGCACGTACCAGTGCTTATGGACACTTTGGCCGCGTTCCCGAGGCGGACGGTGGATTCAGTTGGGAAAAGACCGATCTGGCAGAGGAACTGCGTCGCGCTGCCCGTTGAGGCGAGCCCGGCCGGTGCGCCAGAGACGTGACCGGGCTGCGTGGCTACCAGCTCTACGGCCGGCGCAAGGCGAAACCGCTAAGCGATCGACGACGGTACCTTCTGGCGACCCTGCTGCCCCGGCTCAGGATCGACTTACCGCAGGTCGGGTATCTCGATCCGCGATCCCTTTTCCCCAACTGCCCCGCGGAAATCTGGCTGGAGGTCGGATTCGGTGGCGGCGAGCACCTGATGTCAATCGCGCTTGCCGAGCCCGAAGCCGGGTTCATCGGTGCCGAGGTATTTGTGAACGGGATCGCCAAGCTCCTGTCTCAGGTCGATGGCAGCTCCGCCGACAACATTCGAATTTTTGACGGCGATGCCCGCCATCTCTTCGAACGCCTTGCCCCGAAGAGCCTGGCGCGCATCTTCATTCTCTACCCCGATCCATGGCCGAAAGCGCGCCACCACCGGCGCCGCCTGATAAGCCAGGCAACTCTTGCCGAGCTGTTCAGGATCATGAAGCCGGGCGGGGAGCTTCGCATCGCGTCCGACATTGCGGGGTACGTGTGCTGGACCCTTTTCCATGTCCGCACTCACGGCGGCTTTGTCTGGAGCGCGGAACGGGCAGCTGACTGGCGTATCCGGCCCGCCGATTGGCCGTCAACCCGTTACGAGGCCAAGGCTGTCGCGGCCGGCCGCCGGCCCGCCTATTTGCGCTTCCTCCGCCAGGCCTGACGCCGCCTGAGCACTTGCACATCGCCCGCCAGGTTGTATATAACCGGCAACGAATTCATTCTCACATAGTCTTCGGATCGAGGTGGCTTCCGAGGAGATCGTTGAGAGTGGGTCCCGACGGGACCCGCTTTTTTTGTTGTTGAAACACGGGAAACCGGCATTGAAGGAGCAAAGGCTAAGCCGCGAAACCGGCACTTCTCTGGCGGTAGCCAAACTGATCGAACCGGTGCTCGAGAACATGGGTTTGCAGATCGTCCGTATACGCATGATATCTGCCGCCCGGCGGACCTTGCAGGTCATGGCCGAACGGCCGAATGGCACCATGTCGATCGACGACTGCGAGCGGGTGAGCAGGGCGATCTCGCCCATCTTGGATGTCGAGGACCCGATACCCGGCAGCTATGAGCTGGAGGTGTCTTCACCCGGCATTGACCGGCCGCTGGTGCGACCTGCCGACTTTTCCGCCTGGACTGGCCATGAAGCGAAAGTCGAGATGCTTGAGCCGCAATCCGGCCGCAAGCGCTTTCGCGGCGTCCTCGATGGGCTTTGCCGACGGTGAGGTTCGCCTGCGTGTCGACCCGCCGCCGGGCAGTTTGCATCCGGCAGTGGTCGGGCTGCCGTTCGCCGGCATTGCCGAGGCCAAGCTGGTGATGACCGAGGGGCTGATCGCTGCTGCCCGCGCCCGCCGCCCGGCTGTCGGGATGGGCGACGGCAGCGACTGGGCCGAGAACAAACACGTTGCCAACGAAAGTGGAGAGCAAGATGGCTGAAACAGCAGTTAGCGCCAATCGTCTGGAGCTCCTGCAGATCGCCGACGCGGTAGCCCGCGACAAGGCGATCGATAAGATCGTGGTTTTGCAGGCCATGGAGGATGCCATCCAGCGGGCGGCGCGCTCCCGCTATGGGCAGGAGAATGAGATACGCGCCGAAATCGATTCGAAAACCGGCGAAATCCGATTGAATCGTCTGCTGATGGTCGTCGAAACTCTCGAAAATGATGCCACGCAGATTTCGCTTGCCGAGGCTCGCAACAAGAACCCGGCCGCCAATGTTGGCGACTACATAGCCGAACCGCTGCCGCCGATCGATTTCGGCCGCATCGCTGCCCAGAACGCCAAGCAGGTGATCGTGCAGAAGGTCCGCGATGCCGAACGTGAGCGCCAATACAACGAATACAAGGACCGTATCGGCGAGATCGTGCATGGCGTGGTGAAGCGGGTCGAATACGGCAACGTCATCGCCGATCTGGGTCGCGGTGAGGCCATTGTCCGGCGCGACGAGACGTTGCCGCGCGAAACCTTCCGCAGCGGCGACCGCATCCGCGCTTATGTATATGACGTGCGCCGGGAGCAGCGCGGACCACAGATTTTTCTGTCGCGCACCCATCCCGAGTTCATGGCGCGCCTGTTTGCCCAGGAAGTGCCGGAGATCTACGACGGCGTCGTCGAGGTCGTCGCCGTCGCCCGCGATCCGGGTTCGCGCGCCAAGATCGCAGTTCGGTCAAAGGAGTCGTCGATCGATCCGGTCGGCGCGTGCGTCGGCATGCGCGGATCACGAGTGCAGGCGGTGGTAAATGAGCTGCAGGGAGAAAAGATCGACATCATCCCGTGGTCGCCCGACGCCGCAACCTTCATCGTCAATGCCCTGGCGCCGGCCGAGGTCGCCAAAGTTGTTCTCGACGAGGAAGCCGAGCGTATCGAGGTCGTGGTGCCGGACGAGCAGCTGTCGCTGGCGATCGGCCGGCGTGGCCAAAATGTTCGGCTCGCCTCGCAGCTGACCGGCTGGGACATCGACATCATGACCGAGGCCGATGAGTCCGAGCGCCGTCAGAAGGAATTTGCTGAACGCACGCGGCGATTTATTGAAGCGCTCGACGTTGACGAAATGCTGGCGCAACTCCTGGCCTCGGAAGGTTTTGCGACGGTTGACGATGTGGCCTTCATCGCCACCGGCGAACTTTCCGCCGTGGAAGGCATCGATGAGGAGATGGCCAGGGAGCTCCAGGCGCGGGCCACCGACTACCTGGATCGCAAGGCCGCCCAGCAGGACGCCCGTCGCAAGGAGCTTGGCGTTCTCGACGAGTTGAAGGACGTGGAAGGCGTCACAGGCGCCATGCTGGTTGCCTTTGGCGAAGCCGGCATCCTGTCAGTCGAAGACCTGGCGGGCTGTGCGAGCGACGACCTGATCGGCTGGACCGAACGCAAGGGCACCGAGAGCACCCGCCACAAGGGAGCGCTCAGCGACCTCGGCATATCGGCGGCAGAAGCCGACGCGGTGATTATGGCGGCTCGGATAAAGGCCGGCTGGATCGAACCTCCAGCCGCCGCACCTGCCCCGGCCGCCGCGGAGCCGCCGGCCGTGCTGCAGCCCTAACGCCAAAGCGATGCGTGCAGACGAACCGGGTGCCAACCGCATGTGCATTGTGACCCGCCAACGCCTTGGCCCGGGCGCCTTGATCCGGTTTGTTCTCGGTCCGGACAATGAGGTCGTGCCGGATTTGCGTCGCAGGTTGCCGGGGCGTGGTGTCTGGGTGACTGCGAAATCGCAGGCGCTCGCCACGGCAGTGAAGGAGAAGCGCTTTGTCAGGGCCTTCAAACGGCCTTGCCGTGTCGATGCAGATCTGTGGCGCGAACGGCCGCCCTGCTGCGGCGGGAAGCCAGCCAGCTGCTATCGCTTGCCAACAAAGCCGGCCAGATGGTGATCGGCTACGAGCGAACGGCGGCGGCGCTGGCGGCGCAGGACGTGCGCATCCTCGTTGAGGCAGTTGATGGGGCCATGACGGTCGCCGCAAGCTGCGCTCCAGGTCCCGCCCGGTTGTGAGACCGTCGATGTGTTCACCTCGGCCGAATTGGATTTGGCATTGGGCCGGACAAATGTGGTACATGCAGCCGTCATGCCGGGAGAGGCTTGCAGAGAGATTGCTGGACGCAGCGCGGCGGGTTGCGTTCTACGAGAAGCCGGATTTTGAGGACAGCTAACCATAGTGAGCGCATGAGCGATACTAGCGATACAACCATCAAGCCGGCGAGTGGACGTACCCTGAGTGTGAAGCGGCCGGTCATTGAGCAGGGCCGGGTGCGGCAGAACTTCTCGCATGGCCGCTCGAAGACCGTTGCTGTCGAAATCAAGCGCAAACGCACGCCTGGTGCCGGCGAGCAGTCGCGCATCGAGTTCCCGCGAACCGATGGGGCTGAACCTACGGCCGCTGCCTTCGCGCTCCGAGCACAAGGCCGAGACCGGCCGTAGCGGTCAGGCCGGGCATGGTGCTCAGGACCCTGACCGAGGATGAAAAAGAAGCGCGCGAACGCGCCCTCGCCGATTCACGGGTGCGCGAAGCCGAGGAGCGCAAGCGCGCCCAGGATGATGCCAGCCGACGCGCTGAAATCGAAGAACGTGATCGGCGTGAACGTGAGGCGGCCGAGGCGCGCAAGGCGGAGGAGGAAGCGCGCCGCAAAGCCGAGGCGGAGGCCAAGCGCCGCGGCGAAGAAACGGCACGCCGCCTGGAACCGCGGGTCGGCATGGAGGTCGAGAGCGAAGAAGACGCCGCCCGAGGTCGGGGCAAGGTAAAGCGTGAAATCAAGCCGCAACCGGCCCGAACGAAAGTCGATATCGAACGCCGGCGGGGCAAGCTTACGATCTCCAATGCCCTCCAGGACAGCGATGAAAAAGGCCGCTCGCTGGCGGCCTTCCGGCGGCGCACCGAACGGCAAAAGAAGCAGGCCCAGGGCTTCCAGATGCCGACCGAGAAGCGGGCACGCGAGGTGACGATCCCCGAGGTGATTACCATCCAGGAACTTGCCAATCGCATGGCCGAGCGGGCGGTCGATCTCATCAAGCTGCTGATGAAGCAAGGTGAGATGCATACCATCAATGACATCATCGACGCCGACACTGCCCAGCTCATTGCCGAGGAACTGGGCCACACGGTGAAGCGGGTATCCGAATCCGATGTCGAGGAAGGTCTCATGGGCGAGGCCGACACCGATGAAAGTCTGGTGCTCCGGCCGCCGGTCGTGACCATCATGGGTCACGTCGATCACGGCAAGACGTCGCTTCTCGATGCATTGCGCAAGACCAACGTGGTGGCCGGCGAGGCCGGTGGCATTACCCAGCACATCGGCGCCTACCAGGTCGAGACATCGGGCGGCCTCATTACCTTCATCGATACGCCGGGCCACGAAGCCTTCACGTCGATGCGCGCCCGCGGCGCCAAGGTCACCGACATCGTCGTTCTGGTGGTGGCCGCCGACGACGGTGTGATGCCGCAGACCGTGGAAGCGATCAACCACGCCAAGGCGGCCGAGGTCCCGATCATCGTGGCGATCAACAAGATCGACAAGCAACAGGCCAACCCGACGCGGGTCAGGACTGATCTGCTGAGCCACGATGTGGTGGTTGAGAGCATGGGCGGTGAAACCCTCGAGGTTGAAGTATCGGCCACCAAAGGCACCAATCTTGATCGGCTGCTGGACATCATTTTGCTGCAGACGGAGGTCCAGTCGCTGCGCGCGAATCCACATCGTGCAGCCTCAGGCATCGTCGTTGAGGCGCAACTCGACCGTGGCCGTGGCCCGGTTGCGACCGTTCTGGTGCAGAATGGCACGCTTCGCCTTGGTGACATCTTCGTTGCCGGTTCCGCCTGGGGACGGGTACGTGCCCTGGTCAACGACAAGGGGGTGCACATCGATTCTGCAGGCGCCTCGGTCCCTGTCGAGGTGCTCGGTCTGTCGAGCGCTCCCGAGGCAGGCGATCCGTTTGCTGTCGTAGAAAGCGAGGCGCGGGCGCGCGAGGTAACCGATTATCGTGAACGCAAGCGGCGCGAGACGCGTGGCGCAGCGGTCGCACGCTCGTCACTCGAGCAGATGATGAGCCAGCTCAAGGAAGGTCAGCGCAAGGAAGTGACCCTCCTCGTCAAGGCCGACGTTCAGGGCTCGGCGGAGGCGATCGTGCAGGCGGTGGAAAAGCTTTCGACCAACGAGGTGGCCGGCCGCGTACTGCACTACGGGGTGGGCGCGATCAGCGAAAGCGACATTTCGCTTGCCCAAGCCGCGGGCGCGGCGGTCCTCGGCTTCAACGTCCGCGCCAACCAACAGGCGCGCGACGCCGCCGAGCAGGCCGGCATCGAAATCCGCTACTACAACATCATCTACGACTTGGTGGATGATGTGAAAAAGGTGATGTCGGGCCTGCTGCCTCCGACCTTGCGCGAGACGTTCCTCGGCAACGCCCGAATACTTCAGATCTTCGACATCACCAAGGTGGGCAAAGTTGCGGGATGCCAAGTCACGGAGGGCGTCGTTCAGCGGGGTGCCAGGGTGCGTCTCATCCGCGACAACGTGGTAATTCACGAGGGCACCCTCTCGACACTCAAGCGCTTCAAGGATGAAGTGAGGGAAGTGTTGGCCGGCCAGGAATGTGGAATGGCGTTCGAAAACTACCAGGACATGCGCCAAGGAGACGTCATCGAGTGTTTCCGGGTCGAAGCCGTGAAACGGACGCTCTGACGCACCGCAACGCCCCTGCTCGCCGCCGCAGGTCGGCGGCGCTGCTCCAAGTATTTGATCCTGCGCATTTTCTTGTCGGCGAAGTGATTACACTTCGCCGGAAAACGCGATAGGACACACGGATGTCCGGTTCCGCTCCCTCCCAGCGCCAGCTGCGCGCCGGCGAACTGGTCCGCCACGCTTTGGCCGAAGTGTTCGCTCGCGGCGAGACCGGCGATCCTGAAATCGAGCGCATCGGGGTCACCGTCCTCGAAGTCGGCATGTCGCCCGATCTTCGAGTGGCGACCGCCTACGTGCGCCCGTTCCTTACCGGCGAAAGCGGAGTGCTGATGGCTGCGCTGGAGCGCAGCAGGCGTCATATTCGCGGCCTCGTGGCACGGCGCCTGACCATGAAGTTCATGCCGGAGCTTCGCTTCCGCCTCGATACGACGATCGACTATGCCGAGCGCGTCGATGAGGTTTTGAGCGATCCCGCCGTGCGCCGTGACCTCGACGCTGCGAAAAAATGAAACGGCCCCCATCGGTCTGTCACGGCTGGGTGGTTCTCGATAAACCTCAGGGGCTTGGATCGGCGGCAGCCGTGGCGGCAGTCAAGCAGGCGTTCAATGCCGCCAAGGCCGGTCATGCCGGTACGCTCGATCCCCTTGCCACCGGGCTCCTGCCGGTGGCGCTTGGGGAAGCGACGAAGACCGTTTCCTTCCTGATGAGCGGGTGCAAGACCTACCGCTTCACTGTAGTCTGGGGAACGGAGACTTCGACCGGTGATCTGGAAGGCGTCGCCACTGAGAAGTCTTCCTACTGCCCCGCGCCCTCCGAAATCGAAAGGGTGTTGCCCCGTTTCGTGGGCCGCATCAGTCAGGTTCCGCCGGTGTTTTCCGCCATCCGGATCGCCGGCGAGCGCTCCTATGCACTCGCCCGAAGGGGATCGATCCCGGTCCCCGACGCCAGGTGGGTCGAAATCGAAAACCTAGAGGTGATCGATGCCACGCGGTCGGAAGCGACCTTTGAGGCTCGATGCGGCAAAGGCACATATGTGCGCGCGCTCGCCCGCGACCTCGGCCGCGCGCTCGGCTCCCGCGGGCACGTTGGCGCTCTCCGCCGCACCGCCGTGGGACCCTTCGGCGAAGCCGACATGATTCCGCTGGCCAGGCTTGCGGAATTGAGCCATAAGGCCTCCGGCCAAGGAATTCCGGAAGGAGTTCTTCGCCCGCTTGAGACCGTGCTGGACGACATCCCGGCAGTGGCCCTGAGTGAGGCGGAGGCCGAGCGTCTGCGGCGGGGTTTGCCGGTTACCTTGGCCGATCCCGAGGTCTGCATTCAGCAGGAGATGGTTCTGGTGCTGTCGGGGGCGATGCCCGTCGCACTGGCCGTCCGCGATGGCCACCAGATCAGGCCGAGGCGCGTGTTCAACCTGTAACGGGCGTGACGGCCAGCGCTCCACAGCGAAAGGAGTAGTCCCCGATGTCGATGACTGCCGAGCGCAAGAAGGCGCTGATCAAGGAATTTGCCACTACCGCCGCGGATACCGGGTCGCCCGAAGTCCAGGTGGCGCTCCTGTCCGAGCGCATCAAGTATCTGACCGACCACTTTCAAACACATAAGAACGACAACCACTCGCGTCGCGGGCTTCTCAAGCTGGTAAGCCAGCGCCGTGTCATCCTTGACTATGTCAAGGCCAATGACGAGGCGCGTTACCACAAGCTGATCGCGCGCCTCGGCATACGCCGATAGGCGGGCTGCTCGTGGGCGTGCAACACAGCCCCCTGCCTGCTGGCGATCACGTCAGCGAAACTGACGATGCGGCCGCCGCCTGGGTCCGGCGGCACGCCGACAAATGCACGATGAAAAGGAAAACAGATGTTCAACATTGATGTTGAGGAAATCGAATGGGGCGGCCGAACCCTGCGGCTGGAAACCGGCCGGATGGCCCGTCAGGCGGATGGTGCGGTGTTGGCGAGCTATGGCGAGACCACGGTTCTGGCAACCGTGGTGAGCGATCGCACTCCCAGGCCTGGGGCGGATTTCTTTCCCCTGACCGTCAACTACCAGGAGAAAACCTATTCCGCCGGCAAAATTCCCGGCGGCTACTTCAAGCGTGAAGGGCGACCGACCGAAAAGGAAACACTTGTCTCCCGCCTCATCGACCGGCCGATCCGGCCGCTGTTCGTCGAAGGCTATCGCAATGAAACTCAGGTCATTGCCACCGTACTCTCCTACGACGTCGAGAACGAGCCCGACATCGTGGCCTTGGTCGCTGCGTCGGCGGCGCTGACTCTATCGGGGATTCCCTTTAGGGGTCCGGTCGGCGCCGCTCGCGTCGGGGTAATTGGTGGCGAATACATCCTCAACCCCACTCTCGAGCAAATCAAGGCATCGGATCTCGATCTGGTGATCGCCGGGACGTCCGGGGCGGTGCTCATGGTTGAATCGGAAGCCCGGGAACTGAGCGAGGAAATGATGCTGGGCGCGGTCATGTTTGGTCATGGCCACTTTCAGCCGGTCATCGAGGCGATCATTCATCTCGCCGAGCGTGCGGCGCGCGAGCCGCGCGATTTCCAGCCGGCTGACAATGCGGCTGTTCTGGCTGACGTCGCCAGATTGGCTGAATCCGATATTGCGGCTGCCTACGGGATCGCCGGCAAGGAGGAGCGGCGCGACAAGCTGGCGCTCGCGAAGGAGAAAGCCATCGCTGCCCTGGCGCCGGAAAACGGGGCGGAGGTCCTTGACCCGCAAAAGATCGCCGACGCCTTCAAGCATCTCGAAAAAAACATCGTTCGCGACCGCATTCTCGATACCGGCAGGCGCATCGACGGCCGTGATCTGGTAACCGTACGGCCGATCGTCTGCGAGGTGGGGGTGCTGCCGCGCACCCATGGCTCGGCCCTGTTTACGCGCGGCGAAACCCAGGCGCTCGTCGTCACTACCCTCGGCACCGGCGAAGATGAGCAGTATATCGACGCGCTTGAAGGTACTTACAAGGAAACGTTCCTGCTCCACTATAACTTTCCGCCATTTTCGGTTGGCGAAACGGGGCGACTGGGCGGCGCGGGGCGGCGCGAGATCGGTCACGGCAAGCTTGCCTGGCGTGCCATTCACCCGATGTTGCCGGCCCAGGACGCCTTTCCGTACACCATCCGCGTGGTGTCGGAGGTTACCGAGTTCGAACGGCTCGTCTTCCATGGCAACCGTTTGCGGTTCCTCGCTGGCGCTCATGGATGCAGGCGTGCCGCTCAAGGCGCCGGTTGCCGGCATCGCCATGGGACTGATCAAGGAGGACGAGAAGTTCGCCGTCCTGTCTGACATTCTTGGCGATGAGGATCACTTGGGTGACATGGACTTCAAGGTCGCCGGTACCGCCAGGGGCGTTACCTCGCTGCAGATGGACATCAAGATCATCGGCATTACCGAAGCAATCATGCAGACGGCGCTGTTTCAGGCCAGGCAAGGCCGCCTGCATATTCTGGAGAAGATGGCGCAGGCCATTACCGAAGCCCGCCCCGGACTCGGCGAGCATGCACCGCGCATCGAGGTGATGACGATCCCGACCGACAAGATACGCGAAGTCATCGGTTCCGGGGGCAAGGTCATTCGCGAGATCGTCGAGAAAACCGGCGCCAAGATTGACATCTCTGATGACGGAACGATCAAGATCGCTTCCGCCAGCGGCCAGGCGATCAATGCGGCGATCAAGTGGATCAAGTCAATCGTCTCGGAACCCGAACTCGGCGAGATCTACGAAGGAACGGTGGTCAAGGTCGTCGACTTCGGCGCATTTGTGAACTTTTTTGGCGCCAAGGACGGCCTGGTTCACGTTTCCGAGCTGGCACCGCGCCGGGTGGCGAAGGTGAGCGAGGTGGTCAAGGAGGGTGACAAGGTCAAGGTGAAGCTGCTCGGCTTCGACCAGCGCGGCAAGGTTCGGCTGTCGATGAAGGTGGTCGACCAGCAGACCGGCGAAGACCTTTCCAAGCGTGAGGCCAAGACGCCGCTGGCGGCGGAAAACGAGTGAGGTTGAGGCGGCTCCGCCTGCGTCAACCGTTGCCGCGCGGGATGCTGTCGTCCGCTGGCCCCGGCGGACCTGATCCTCTCATCCCCTCGGCCATGCCGGCCTGAGGCGGGTCTGGATTCACAACATCGCCGGGAGAACCCTGTCCGGCGGCTTGTGCCCATCGACCCAGGTCTTGATATTGATGATTACCTTCTCACCCATATCGATGCGGCCTTCCAGGGTGGCCGATCCCATGTGTGGCAGGAGTACCGCTTTTTTCGACTTCAGCAGGCGAGGGTTGACGGCCGGCTCATGCTCGAACACGTCCAGCCCCACTCCGCCCAGCTCGTTGCCTTCGAGCATTCGGGCGAGCGCATTTTCATCGATGACTTCGCCACGCGCCGTATTGACGATGATCGCTTCCGGCTTGAGCAGTTTCAGCCGCCGTGCCGAAAGCAGGTGAAATGTGGCCGGCGTATGCGGACAATTGATCGATATCATGTCCATTCGGGCGAGCATCTGGTCGAGGCTGTCCCAGTAGGTAGCCTCGAGTTCCTCCTCGATGGAGGGGTGCACGGGCTTGCGGTTGTGGTAGTGGATCTGCAGGCCGAAGCTCTTGGCGCGCCTGGCCACCGCTTGACCGATGCGGCCCATGCCGATAATGCCGAGGCGCTTGCCGAAAATGCGGTGGCCCAGCATCCAGGTCGGTGACCAGCCCTGCCAGCTGTTATCGGGGCCGATAACCTGCGCACCTTCGATAATCCGGCGCGCCACCGCGAGGATCAGCGCCATTGTCATGTCGGCCGTATCCTCGGTCAGCACGCCCGGCGTATTGGTTACGCTGATGCCGCGGGCAAGCGCGGTCTCCACATCGATGTTGTCGACCCCGTTGCCGAAATTGGCGATTAGCTTCAGCTGGTCGCCCGCCTGCATGATCACCGCCTTGTCGATGAGGTCGGTGACGGTCGGAACCAGCACTTCGGCTTCCCGGGCAGCAGCGGCGAGTTCGCTCTGGCTCAGCGGTTTGTCGTCAGCATTGAGCCTTGTGTTGAAGAGTTCCCGCATGCGGGTTTCGACCACGTCGGGTAGTTTGCGCGTGACGATAACCAGCGGTTTGCGCTTGGTCATGCGCCGGCCTCATGCAGGAAGGATTTTCCGCCGAGGTTCAGGCGCCCTGGTGAACACCACATGCTCCGCTACCGGTAACCATTTGTTAAGCTCTGCTGCCGCAGCGTGGAAGCAATCACTCTTCTTGAGATGTCGAAGCCTGTGTAGACTGTGCCAGACCCGAGTGGCAAGTACCGGGCGGGTGCAAGCCTCCAGCGGTGGCTCGCTCGCCCGCCGCACTGAGCGCCGGAAAGGAAAATGATGGGCGGACGCAGGATGGGCTCGCTGCTGCTGGCTGTCGCCTGCCTCGCCATTGCTGCCGGCGCGCTCTATTCTCTGTTCGGGCAACAGGCGTCCAGCGAAGTTGCTGCTTCCGCTGCCGTGGTCACCGGTTCGCTCGCCAATGGCGAGAAAGAGCCGGCTAACAAGGGACCGAGCGGGCTGCCAATTCCCCGCTTCGTCAGTCTCAAGACCGATACGGTCAACGTTCGTCGCGGCCCTTCGAGCGAACACGAGATCGCTTGGGTCTTCAAACGCAAGGGCCTGCCGGTCGAGATCATTGCCGAGTTCGAGCATTGGCGCCGCATTCGCGACAGTGAGGGTGATGAGGGATGGGTCTACATGAGCATGCTCGGCGGCAATCGGACTGCGATTGTCGCCCCGTGGAAGAAAGAGGAGGCAATCGCCATGCGCCGCAGCCCCAAGACTTCCGCGACACCGGTTGCCATGCTCAAATCGGGGGTCGTCGGCGGGGTCTCCGCGTGCACCGGTGATTGGTGTGAAATGAGCGTCGAGGGGTATGACGGCTGGGTCGAACAGAGCCAGCTTTTCGGTGTTTATCCGGGCGAGGCGATTGCCGATTAAGAGCGGTTGGCGAGACGCACGATGACGTCGATGCGCGACACGTACTTGCCGCTTGGCGTTTCAGGAAGTCCTTCCACCGTCACATCGTGATTGTCGATGTCGAGCAGCCGGCCCTCGCTTTCGAGATAGAAGTGGAAGTGGTCTGCCGTATTGGTGTCGAAATACGTCCTGGCCCCCTCAACCGCCACTTCGCGCAGAAACCCGGCGGCAGTGAATCCGTTGAGGGTGTTGTAGATCGTGGCAAGCGAAACGGTTGCGCCTGCCGACAGCGCCTCGCGATGAAGTTCTTCCGCGGTCACATGGCGGTGTTGACTGCCGAACAGCAGCCCGGCCAATGCCATGCGTTGCCGTGTCGGCCTCAGTCCTGCCTTGCGCAGCCGCTGCGCCAGAATCGCCGGCTCCATCATTCCTGCTACACTCCTTGCCTGCATGCACTATGCTCCAACTTGCCTACTGGCTACCATGAATTGCCGTGCGGCTGCAAACTCGCCGGGCGGCGTCTAACCGCCTTGAACCTGGCGGCCGTCTACGGTGTATACTGGCCGAAGACAGGATCGGACACGCGACGACGCGCAGGCGGGAATTGTTTCAGAAAAAACCATACTATGGCTTCGAGGATCTGCTGGCGTGCGCCCGCGGCGAGCTCTTTGGTCCGGGCAACGCCCAGCTCCCGCTGCCCCCGATGCTGATGTTCGACCGCATCACCACCATCGCCGAGGCGGGGGGCGAGCACGGCAAGGGGCAGGTCGTGGCCGAGCTTGATGTCCACAAGGACCTGTGGTTTTTCTCGTGTCACTTCCGCGGCGACCCAGTAATGCCGGGGTGTCTTGGTCTGGATGCCTTCTGGCAACTTCTGGGCTTTTTCCTCGGCTGGTTGGGAGCGCCCGGCAAGGGCCGCGCGCTTGGCGTCGGCGAGGTCAAATTCACCGGCATGGTGCTCCCGACCGTCAAGAAAGTGGAGTATGTCGTGAACCTGAAGCGCGTAATCCTGCGCAAGCTCAATCTCGGCATCGGCGATGGCTTGCTCAAGGCTGATGGTGAAACCATTTACCAGGCTAGCGACTTGCGCGTCGGCTTATTCCTGCCCGATGCGGCCGTCCTTGGTGCGGGCTGACCCATCGGTCAACGGAGGCGATCGTGATGAGGCGTGTGGTGGTCACCGGAATGGGCATTGTTTCGAGCATTGGCAACAATGTCCAGGAAGTACTGGCCTCGCTGCGCGAGGCGAAGTCGGGAATTGTCAAATCGGAAGACTATGCCCGCCTTGGATTTCGGTGTCAGGTCCATGGCGCGCCTGCTCTCGACCTCGACAGTGCTGTCAACCGCCGGGTGCGCCGTTTTATGGGCGACGGCGCGGCTTGGAACTATGTCGCCATGCAGCAGGCCCTGACCGATTCGGGACTTGAGGACAGAGAGGCGAAACACGAACGCACCGGCCTCATCATGGGATCGGGTGGTCCCTCCACCAGAGCGATTGTCGCGGCCGCCGACACAGCGCGCGAACGCGGCCCGAAGCGGGTCGGGCCGTTCGCTGTCCCGGCGTCGATGTCCAGCACCAACTCGGCGACGCTGGCGGTGCCCTTCGGCATCCGCGGAGTCAACTATTCGATTTCTTCGGCGTGCGCCACGTCGGCCCACTGCATCGGCAACGCCGCGGAACTCATCCAATGGGGCAAGCAGGATGTTGTGTTCGCCGGCGGCGGGGAGGAGCTCGACTGGACATTGTCGGTATTGTTCGACGCCATGGGTGCCTTGTCTACGAAACATAACGATGCGCCCGCTTCGGCTTCACGTCCATATGATCGCCATCGCGATGGCTTTGTGATCGCTGGCGGGGCGGGGGTTGTCGTGATGGAGGAGCTTGCGCACGCGAAGGCGCGCGGCGCCAGAATATATGGCGAACTGGTCGGTTACGGCGCGAACTCGGACGGCTTCGACATGGTCCAGCCCTCGGGCGAGGGGGCGGCGCGCTGCATGCGCCAGGCGCTGGCGACGGTGAAAGAGAAGGTTGATTACATCAATCCGCACGCGACTTCGACGCCGATCGGTGACAAGCGCGAGATTGAAGCCGTCCGTGAGGTGTTCGGCGCCGATGTGCCGAAGATCGCCGCCACCAAGGGCCTGACCGGGCATTCGCTTGGCGCTACCGGAGTTCAGGAAACCATCTATTGCCTGCTGATGATGCAGAATGGCTTCATCTGCGAAAGCGCCAACATCGGCGAGCTCGATCCTGAATTCGAGGATTTGCCGATCGTCAGAAAGCGCATCGACGACGCCAGGATCGATGTGGCGATCTCCAACAGTTTCGGATTTGGCGGCACCAACGCGACGCTGGCCTTGCAGCGCTTCGACGGCTGACCGACGGCTCGGAGACCTGATGACGGAGATACCAGGCAGCGACATTATGAAGGGGCGGCGCGGCCTCATCATGGGTGTGGCCAATGACCATTCTATTGCCTGGGGCATCGCCCAGACGCTGCATCGCCATGGTGCCGAGCTTGCCTTTACCTATCAGGGCGAAGCGTTCGGCAGGCGTGTAAAACCGCTGGCCGCGAAGGTTGGCAGCAGCCTGGTTCTCCCCTGCGACGTCGAAGATCTGGCGACCGTCGACGAGCTATTTTCCGCCATCGAGGGTGCGTGGGGGTCGCTGGATTTCGTTGTTCATGCCATCGCCTATTCCGCCAAATCGGAGCTCAAGGGCAAATATTCCGAAACGACGCGCGACAATTTTATCCGCACGATGGTGATCTCCTGCTTTTCCTTCACCGAAATCGCCAGGCGCGCCGCGCATCTGATGCAACGCGGCGGAGCGATGGTGACCCTGACCTACGGCGGCGCGACGCGGGTCTTGCCAAACTACAATGTCATGGGGGTTGCCAAGGCCGCGCTCGAAGCCTCGGTGCGGTATCTCGCTGCCGACTACGGTCTGGCGGGCATCCGGGTCAATGCCATTTCGGCCGGTCCGATGCGCACCTTGGCGGGCTCCGGCATCGGCGATGCCCGGATCATGTTCAATTTCCAGAGACGTCACTCGCCCTTGCGCCGCACGGTAACGCTCGAAGAGATCGGTGGTGCGGCGCTGTATCTGCTCTCGCCGCTGTCCGGCGGGGTGACGGGAGAAGTGCACTTCGTCGATTCCGGCTACAACATCATCTCGACGCCGCGGCCCGAGGATCTAAGCGACGAAGAACACGAGGAAGCGCGCGAGGCTGCGCAATAAGCTCTGGATGGCTGTATTGGTCGCCAAACCCCCACGGGTCACGCATGATGCGACAAGTCGCGGATGCTGGCGTTGGTCCCGTTGAGCGGATTGTCGGAACTCCACGGAATCTCGGTAACATACGCGCGAGCCGCCAACGCGTCGTACAGCAGGAGCTTGCCCGCCAAGCTGTCCCCGAGACCAAGAATTTCCTTGATCACCTCGAGCGCCTGAATGGAGCCGATGATTCCGGTCAGCGCTCCCAGAATGCCCGCTTCCTCGCAGGTCGGCAGCAGTCCCGGCGGCGGCGGCTCGGCGTGGAGGCAGCGATAGCTTGGATAGGGAGTGCCGTCATTTCGCCGCGTATGCGGCTTGAAGGTGGAAACCTGGCCGTCAAACTGTCCCACCGCTGCTGAAACCAGCGTCTTGCCGGCGAGAAAGCATGCATCGCTGACCAGAAACCGGGTTGGGAAATTGTCCGATCCATCTGCCACGATGTCGTAGCCGGCGATGATATCCAGCGCATTAGCCGCCACGAGCCGGACGGCATGGCGGACCACCGCGACGTGCGGGTTGAGTTCACCGACGGCGGCCTTGGCGCTGGCGGTTTTGTCTTGCCCCACGTTGCGCGTCGAATGCACGATCTGGCGCTGCAGATTGGACAAGCTTACCCGGTCGTTGTCGACGATGCCGAGGCGGCCTACGCCGGCCGCCGCGAGGTACATGAGGACGGGCGAGCCAAGCCCTCCTGCACCTACGACCAGAACGCTCGCCGCCTTGAGTGCTGCCTGTCCGGGTCCGCCGACTTCCTTGAGCAGGATATGACGGGCATAGCGCGCAAGCTCCTCATCGCTGAACGCCATGGTCGACTATTGTCTGCCCGAAGAACCAAACCCGCCGCCGCCGCGGGCGGTCTGATCCAGGCGATCGACTTCCAGGAAGCTCGCCCGTGCAACCGGTGCGACGACCAGTTGGGCGATCCGGTCGCCGCGCCGGATTGCGAAGGCGGTGGCGCCATGATTGATGAGTGCCACGCTGATTTCGCCGCGATAATCACTGTCGACTGTGCCCGGCGCATTGAGCACGGTTACGCCGTGATCGATCGCCAGTCCTGACCGCGGCCGCACCTGCGCCTCGTACCCTTCCGGCAATGCCAGAGCGAACCCGGTCGGCATCAGGCAGCGCTCCCCCGCCTCCAAAAGCCGGTCGTCGGCTGCCCTCAGGTCCAGGCCGGCGGCCCCCGCCGTCGCATAGGCGGGCATTGGCAAGCCGTCGCCATGCGCGAGGCGCTTGACCGGAATTGCAATCATTCGGCGGCCTTCGCAACGGCCGGCAACCGATTGGCGAACATCGCCATCAGCCGATCGGCGACTTCCCGCTTCGACATGTTGCTCCAGCTCTCGACCCCGGCGGCAGAAATGACGTGCACCTGATTGCGCTCGCCGCCGAACACGCCGCTTGCCTCGCTGACGTCATTGGCCACGATGACATCGCAGCCTTTGGCCCGCAGCTTTTCTGTGCCGTGCGCGACGACCGCATCGGTCTCGGCGGCAAAGCCGACGACCAGCGCTGGACGGTCAACCTTGTGGGTGGCGACGATTCTGAGAATGTCCGGATTCTCCACGAGCTCGATTGCCGGCGGCCGGCCATGCCGGCGCTTGATTTTCTGGCTCGCCGGGCTGGCGAGGCGCCAATCGGCGACGGCCGCCGTAAAGATGGCGATTTCGCAGGGCAGCTCCGCCTCGACGGCCCGCAGCATTTCCTCGGCAGTTTCCACGCCGATCCTGCGCAGTCCGGCGGGTGCCGGCAAATTTACCGGCCCCGACACCAGCACTGTCTCGGCGCCCATCGCCGCTGCTGCCTCAGCCAGGGCATAGCCCTGTTTGCCCGACGACCGATTGGATAGAAACCGCACCGGGTCGATCGCTTCCCGGGTGGGTCCGGCGGTGATGACGACCTTCTTGCCGGAGAACAGGCCGTGCTGCGCCAGCTTGTTCTCGACCGCAGCCAGGATGTCCTTGGGTTCGGCCATTCTGCCGAGGCCGAACTCGCCGCAGGCCATGGCGCCTTCCTCAGGCCCCACGAACTCGACGCCGGCGGCCCTGAGCCGGGCGAGGTTGCGCTGTGTGGCGGCATGAAACCACATGCGCACGTTCATCGCCGGCGCGGCCAGCACGGGTTTGTCGGTTGCGAGCAGCACCGTCGAGGCGAGATCATTGGCGATTCCCGCCGCCAGTTTGGCCAGCAGATCGGCCGTTGCCGGAGCAACCACGATGAGATCGGCCGATCGCGACAGTTGAATATGGCCGATCTCGGTCTCCCCGGTGAGATCGAAAAGGTCGGTGTGCGCCTTTTCCCCGGCCAGACTCGAGGCCGACAGTGGCGTCAGGAATTCCCTTGCCGCCGCAGTCATGATGACGCCCACGCCGCACTCGCGCTCGCGTAGGCGCCGGATGAGCTCGAGAGAACGGTAGGCGGCGATACCGCCACCGATGATTAGCAGAATGCGCTTGCCCTGCAGCATGGGCTTACTCCGGCCGATCCGTTCTATATGGCAGGCATCCTCGGCGGTCGGAAGCGGCTACCTGCGGCCATGGTTAGAAGGCCTGCCATGCGAGCAATGCCAGCGCCGCCCCGGCCGCAAGCCACAGTGCCATGCGGGTTGGCCGATCATGCCGTGCTTGGGCTCTTGCCAGGGCCTCGGTCGATTCCGGGTCGAGTTTGACACCCCCGGCGCGGGTCATTTCAGAAAGCATATGGGCAGCTTTCTGCGCTTCCGACAAGACCGCGGGCAGAGAGGTCACGATGCGCCCGAGCGAAAGAGCTCCCTCGGCAGCTTCCTCGAGCCTCCCCTGCGGACCGAGTTTGGCTTCGATCCACGAGCGCACCACCGGTTCGGCAGTTGCCCACATGTTGAGCTTGGGGTTGAGGGTGCGCGCAACCCCCTCCACCACCACCATGGTCTTTTGCAACAGCAGCAGCTGCGGCTGCGTTTGCATGTCGAATTGGCCGGTAACCTCGAACAGCTGCGTCAAAAGGGCGGCCATGGAGATATCAGCGGCCGTTCGGTCCATGAGAGGCTCGCCGATGGCCCGCAACGCCTGGGCGAAGAGGGCGCGGTCCTGCGTGGCTGGAACATAGCCGGCGTCGAAATGAACCAGCGAGACACGCATGTAGTCTCGGGTAATGAACCCGAACAGAATTTCAGCGAGAAAGCGCCGCTCCTTGACCGTAAGTCGGCCCATGATGCCGAAGTCAACGGCCACGAGGGCACCCCCCCGGTCGATGAACAGATTGCCAGGATGCATGTCAGCATGAAAGAAGCCGTCGCGGATGGCGTGACGGAGAAACGACTGCACGATCGTTTCGGCGATCCGCCCCGGATCGAAACCCGCCTGCCGCAAGCCGTCCACATCGCTGACCGGAATGCCCTCGATCCACTCCGTCGTCAGCACTCGTCGAGCCGTACGCACCCAATCCACTTGCGGCACCCGAAAATCGCCGTCGGCGGCTACGTTGCCGGCCATTTCCGCGATGGCTGCGGCCTCCATGCGCAAATCCATTTCCAGCCGTACCGAGCCGGCGAGCGTGGCAACCGCTTCTACCGGGCGCAACCGGCGCGAGGGCTTGTGCCAGCGCTCGATAAGTCGGGCCGCAAACAGGAAGCTGGCAAGATCGACCTCGAATTGCCTCTCGATATCGGGTCGCAGTATCTTGACCGCGACGTCGCGGCCGTCGGCTGTCCGTGCCCGGTGCACCTGGGCAATCGAAGCAGCCGCCGTCGGCGGACCGAATTCCGCGAACATGGTTTCACCTTCCGCACCAAAGGCCGCCGCAAGTTCGGCGCGTGCCTCGCTCTGCGAAAATGGTGGCAGACGGTCTTGCAGGTGCGCCAGGTCCCGGGCCCGCTCGGCGCCCACGAGGTCCGCCCGGGTGGCCAGGAATTGGCCGAGCTTGATGTAGCTTGGGCCGAGCCGGCACAGCGCTGCAGCCATGGGGCTGGTTCCCCTCTCGGCAGGCCCGGTGCGGTGGCCCACCGTCGCTGCCCACAAAACAGCTCGAGCCGACGCGGGCAGTTTGTTGGATCGGTAGGCCGGCCGCAGCGCATCGTAAGCAGCCAGGGTGCGACCGGCTCGCGCCAGCCTCGACAGATGCGACACTGCCTTGAACATCTAGAGGCGCCAGCCGGAGTGGATCGCGACGATGCCGCCTGTGAGATTGCGAAACGCTACCCGCGAAAACCCGGCTGAGCGGATCATCGCAGCGAAAACTTCTTGCGCAGGGAATCGGCGAATGCTCTCGACCAGGTACCGGTACGGCGCCCCGTCGCCGGTGACCACTTTCCCCAACGCCGGAATGACCGTCATCGAGTAAAGATCATAGAGCCTGTCGAGCACCGGCAGCTGCAGGCTCGAAAACTCCAGGCAAAGAAAGCGGCCACCGGGCTTGAGCACCCGGTAGGCTTCGGCAAGGGCTCGCTCCACGTGCGTGACGTTGCGAATGCCGAACGCAATCGTATAGCAATCGAAATGGCGCTCGGAGAATCCCAACGCCTCGGCATTGGCGACCACGAAGCGACAGCGCCCCTCGAGGCCCACGGCGCGGGCGCGCTGGCGGCCGTGCGCGATCATGTCAGCCGAGCTGTCTGCGACCACGACTTCGCTCACCCGCCCGGCCCCGCCCAGGATGCGCAACGCGATGTCGCCGGTTCCGCCCGCGACGTCAATGCAGCAAACGGGCCGGCGCGCGACCGCCAGGTTTAGACCAGCCACCAGATCATCTTTCCAGAGCCGGTGCATGCCGGCAGACATCAAGTCGTTCATCTGGTCGTAGCGGTCTGCGACCTGAGCAAACACGGCGTCAACCAACTGTTGTTTGCGGCTCGCCTCGACGTCGGCATACCCGAACGGAGCACTAGCCGGGGCGCGTTCATCTCTCATGGCCGGACCATATCGCAAGGGCTGCACCATTGCCATCGGACGGCGAACTGTCTTAAGCGGTACCGGCCATGCCCGAGCTGCCTGAGGTCGAAACCGTGCGCCGCGGACTTGAACGCGCGCTGACGGGCCGCCGCATCATCAACACCACGTTGCGGCGAAAGGACCTTCGGTTTCCGCTGCCGCCGCGTTTTCGCGCTCGCTTGGCCGGTCGCCGCATCGAAAGCATTGCGCGGCGTGCCAAGTACCTGCTTTGCCACCTCGACGACGGCTCGGTCCTGATTGTGCATCTGGGCATGACCGGACGGTTTACCGTATGCGCTCCTGCCCGCCGAGCCGTCGGCTTGGGCAAACCCCCGGCCGGGTTGTCGCCGGACGCTGCGGGCTCCGGCCGGCATGATCATGTCGTTCTCGACCTCGATGACGGCACGCGTGTCGTCTACACCGACCCGCGGCGGTTTGGATTCATGGATCTGACGCAGGCCGGCTTGCTCAAGGCGCACCGGCTTTTGCGCGGTCTCGGCACCGAGCCGTTGAGTGACGAGTTTGATGCCGAGCGTCTCGGGCAAATGTTGCGCGGCTCGCGGGCGCCGCTCAAGGCAGCGCTGCTCGATCAGCGCCGCATTGCCGGTCTCGGCAACATCTATGTCTGTGAAGCTCTGTTCAGGGCGCGTCTTTCCCCGCGCCGCCGTGCCGGAAGCCTGGTCAGGCAGGGCCGGCCCGATCCGCGGCTGGCCGCGCTCGCCGCGGCGGTGCGCGAGGTCCTGAACGATGCCATTGCCGCCGGCGGATCCAGCCTGCGCGACTACATGGGTGCAGACGGTTCGCCGGGCAGCTTCCAGAACAACTTTGATACCTACGAGAGGGAAGGCGAGCGCTGCCGCCGCTGGGCATGCCGAGGCCGCATCCGGAGAATCATGCAAGCGGGCCGCTCGACGTTCTTTTGTCCGGTGTGCCAGCGGTAGCCTGATCGCCCGTGGGCGCTGATGTGCTCTGGTTGACTCGCGTGCGCCGAGCCTATAAGCGAGCCATTCCGGCGATAGAGGTTATCGTCGCCCATCCCAGGCAAGGATAGTTCGATGGCCAATACCAGTTCGGCGAAAAAAGCCAACCGCGCTGCCGGGCGCCGCACCAAGATCAATCAGGCGCGCAGCTCACGCATCAAGACTCGGGTGCGGGCCGTTGAAGAGGCGATCGCCAAAGGCGACCGGCGAGCAGCCGACCTGGCTCTCAAGTCGGCCCAACCGGTGCTCATGCGTGCTGCCAATCGCAACGTAATTCATCGCAACAAGGCAGCGCGGAAAATCTCGCGTCTGGCGCGTCGCGTGAAAGCCATACCGGCCTAGTCCTGCTGCAAGGTTCGCTTCCGAACGATATCTTCGTGACCGCCGGACTGGCTGTCCGTTCCTGCGCCCCGGCGCTGCCGGCCTCGCACCTTAGTCCGTTCACGGACTCATTTTTCACGTAAAATATAGTCCATTTTCAACGACTTATGAGGAAAACCCGCTGTCTGCTCACCTTTGGCCTATCAGCCGCCCGGCGGACGACAACAGCTCGCCAACTTCCGGCCGTTATTGTTGCCAAAAAGCCTCAGTTGGCCGTACGTAAAATTTTCTAGCCCGCTCAAATACTTGCTGGATGTGTCCGGCTACCACCTCTGCCCCGTCGGGCGGCGGCGGTTGTCTGTGTACGGAAGGCAGGCGCCTTAAGCCTTCTCACCCGGTCCGTCTCATGTCACGCTCTCCGGTAACGCACGGTGGCAAGCGCTCATGCCGCGATGCGAAACCCGAAGGGCGCGCAAGACAGGTCACGGGATCCAACAGAGGGCAAGAGGACGGCGCGGATTTATAGCGGCGGACGGCTGGAAGTTTGGCCTGCATCGAAATGGCGGGCGAGAAGCCGGGTTCTCAAATTGCTGACGAATGTCACGCCAAGTCTTCTTTGGCGACAGGGGGAAGTGCGTTTTTCGACCGTCAGTTGGCGTTGGTGCGAGCAATCACAGGACAACATCCAACAACGAACATCATAAGAGGCCGACAATGATGATGACTGACGGGGGAAGAGAAAGCCTCAAGCGCAGCTGGGACAATATTGCCATAAAGCTGAAAGTCGAGCTCGGCGACGATCTGTACTCGAGCTGGTTCGCGCGCATGGAAGCGGAAGGTTGTGCCGGTGGCCAGCTGGCAGTTTCGGTTCCCACGCGCTTTTTGCGCAATTGGATCTCCTCGCACTATTCCGACCGGCTGTTGAAGGTGGCGCGCACCGAATTCCATTCGCTGGATGGTGTTTCGATAAAGGTGCGCACCCGAGGTCTGCCGACCAGACCTGCTGAACTTGTCGAACGCCCGGTGGACGCCGATGAGCCTGAAGGCGGGCCGGTGCCGCAGTCACCGCCATGTACGAGGGTATCGCACGAAATACTGCAGCCCGATCGCGGCTCGCCGCTCGATGCCGCCCTGACGTTTGAAAGCTTCATCCTTGGCAAGTCGAACGCCCTGGCCCACGCGGCGGCGATGCGGGTCATCGATGTCCCGCCGGGCGCTCCATCGCCGTGCAATCCGCTGTTCGTGCACTCGGCCTCGGGGCTTGGAAAAACCCATCTGCTGAACGCCATCGCCTGGCGAATTCGGGAAGCACACCCCCAGCGCAAGGTGCTTTTCATCACCGCTGAGCGCTTCATGTATCACTTCATCCACGCCCTCAGGGCGCGCGACGTGATCACCTTCAAAGATTATTTTCAGAGCATCGATGTGCTGCTCATCGACGATTTCCAGTTTCTGCAGGGCAGGTCGATGCAGCAGGAGTTCTGTCACACCTTCAACTCACTCGTCGATTCGAAACGGCTGGTTATCGTCGCTGCCGATGTGCCGCCTGCCCAGCTTGAAAGCATCGACCAGCGCATGCGCTCCAGGCTTGCCGGCGGCCTCGTCGTCGATATCGAAATGCCGGAATACGACCTTCGCTACCGCATCCTCGAGGCGCGCCTGGCGGTCGCCAGACGGCGCGACCCCTCTCTGGCAATCGGCGCCGACGTGCTGGAATTCATCGCCACCAAGCTCACGGGTGGCGGCCGCGAACTGGAAGGGGGGCTCAACCGGGTGATTGCCAGCCAGCAGCTGACCCGGTCGCGCATGACCGTCAACCTCGCCGCGATGGTCCTCCGCGATCTCGCCCGGCCCAACGACGTTTCGCGGGTCCGGATCGAGGATATTCTCAGGGCCATCCAGCGCCACTACAACATCGCCCGCGCCGACATACTGTCGCCCCGCCGCGCTCGTTCGATCGTCCGGCCGCGCCAGGTCGGCATGTATCTGGCCAAGAAGCTCACCCCCCGGTCATTGCCCGAAATTGGCCGGCGCTTTGGCGGTCGCGACCACTCGACCGTTCTTCATGCCGTGCGCAAGATCGAGGAGCTGCTCCTCACCGATGATCGGCTGGCCGGGGAGGTCGCGTTGCTGGTGAAGCTCGTCGAGCAGCAGCCATAGAGCGTCTCCCGGAAAGCCTTGCTTTGGCAGAGAATTGAAGCCAAAGTCTTTGCCCCGTTCGTCAACGCTCGAAGGCTTGACCAGCGTCTTTAGTCAGGCTTTCGGGTCGATCGCTTCGCCGATCAAAACGAGCGTCAGGCGATCCACCAGGAGGCGCGTCGGGCATTATGAGGGTAACGATCGAACGCGCAGCACTGCTGCGATCGCTCAATCATGTACAAAGCGTCGTCGAGCGGCGCAACACCATCCCGATATTGGCAAACGTCCTGATGCAAACCGGCAGCGGCGGGCTGCGCCTCACGGCGACCGATCTCGATATCGAGGTGGTGGAGGAAGTGGCCGCCGAAGTGGCACGTGAGGGCGCCGCCACCGCCCCGGCCCATCTTGTTTACGACATCGTTCGCAAGTTGCCGGACGGCGCCCAGCTGGTCATCGAGCATGGTGGCCGGGAAGGACGGCTGGCGGTGCTGGCCGGCAAATCGCGTTTCGCGCTGCAGGCACTGCCGCCGCAGGATTTCCCCGATCTTGCTGCCGGCGAACTGAGTCACAGGTTCACGATGGCGGCGGGCGATCTCAAGATGCTCATCGACAAGACCCGGCTGGCCATATCTACGGAGGAAACGCGCTACTATCTGAACGGCATCTATCTGCACGAAGCCGAGGTTGGCAGCGAGCCTAAGATCAGAGCCGTGGCCACGGATGGCCACCGGCTGGCGCAAGTGCAGTTTACGCGGCCCGCCGGGGCGGAAGGCATGCCCGGCATCATCGTGCCGCGCAAGACGGTTCTGGAGATCGCCAAGCTGCTCGAGAACGCGGACGGCGAGGTGGAGATCGCGCTGTCGACGGCCAAGATCAGGTTTGCCATCGATGGCATCGTCGTCACCTCGAAACTTATCGATGGCACGTTTCCCGACTATGAGCGGGTTATTCCGCGCCACAACGACAAGACACTCGAGGTCGATACGCGACAGTTCACCCAGGCCGTCGACCGGGTATCGACGGTGTCGAGCGAAAAGGGTCGCGCCGTCAAGCTCAACGTCACCGCCGAACGTCTCAGCCTCACCGTGAACAATCCCGACTCCGGTTCGGCAGAGGAAGAAATCTCCGTCAACTACGGCGCCGAACCTATCGATATCGGTTTCAACTCGCGCTATCTCCTCGACATTGTGGGACAATTCAGGGGTGAAACGGCGAGCTTCCACCTTGCCGATGCCGGCTCGCCGACGATCCTGCGCGATCCCGGTGATGCCAGCGCTCTCTATGTGCTCATGCCGATGCGGGTGTAGCCGCTTGTCGGTCTGCTCGGTTATTGGTCGCCCGTGCCGCTCTCGGCTGACGCACTTTGCCTGTCGCTCCTGACGCTTGCAAACTTCCGCAACTACGAGGCGCTGCGGCTCGCGGTCGATGCGCCCTTCATCGTGCTTACCGGCCCCAACGGCGGCGGCAAAACCAACCTGCTCGAGGCGATTTCCCTGCTCGCTCCCGGCCGCGGCCTGCGTGGCGCCGCCTTCGAAGAAGTTGTGCGCTACGGCTCGCAGGCCGCTGCCCGCGTCGCTGCGGATTTGTCCGGGCCCCGCGGTGACATTGCCCTTGCCGCAACCTTCAGAGCATGCGACGGCGCACCAAGGCGAGGAGGACGACTACGTCCATGGCCGCGAGGTTAGTGTTGACGGGATTGCCCAGCGTTCCGCCGGTGCCCTTGGTCTGCACATGAAGGTCGTCTGGCTGACGCCGGCAATGGACCGGCTGTTCTCCGGCCCGGCAGCCGGGCGGCGGCGTTTTCTGGACCGGCTGGTTTCGGTCATCGATCCCGAGCATGCCAGCCGCATGAATGTCTTCGAAAAGCTGATGCGTGAACGCAACCGGCTGGTTACGGCAGCGCGATGGGACAAAACCTGGCTTTCGGGGGTTGAGCAGCAAATGGCGGAAGCGGCCGTTGCCCTGGCGGCTGGCCGGCTGGCGGCCCTCGAGGCCCTTGCCGGGCGGGCGGGCGAGGAGGAGTTCCGTTCTCCCTTTCCGTGGGCGCAACTCGCAGTTGCCGGCGAGCTTGAAGGAGAGCTCGCAGAGTTGCCCGCTATTCAGGTCGAGGATCGCTATCGTAGAATGCTTCATGATTCGAGATTGCCTGACCGGGGGGCCGGGCGCACCCTTCACGGACCCCACCGGAGCGACTTCCTCGTCACCCACGGCCCCAAGAAGGCGGCGGCTGCGGCATGCTCCACGGGGGAGCAGAAGGCGCTGCTGATATCCATCATACTTGCCCACGCCGGCGCCATGCGTGCGACACCTTGGGGAGTTCTTCCCATCTTGCTTTTCGATGAAGGAATTGCACATCTCGATGCGGGGCGGCGGGTGGGCTTGTTCGAAACCCTGTCGCGGCTCGGCGCCCAGTGCTGGTTTACCGGCACGGATCGGGCGCTGTTTGCCGGACTCGATGACGAGACACGCTATTTTGCAGTCGACGATGGAATGTTGAAGCCCGCAGGATGAGCCATGACCGTTCATGACAGGGAGAGGGACGCCGCCGCCTATGGCGCCGACGCCATCAAGGTTCTCAAGGGTCTCGATGCGGTGCGCAAGCGCCCGGGCATGTATATCGGCGACACCGACGATGGTTCGGGCCTGCACCACATGATCTACGAGGTCGTCGATAACGCAATCGACGAGGCGCTGGAGGGTCACGCCGACCGTATCACCGTGACTCTCAATGCCGATGGGTCGTGCACAGTGACCGACAATGGCCGCGGCATTCCCACCGATATCCACCCCACCGAAGGCGTGTCAGCTGCCGAAGTGATCATGACCACGCTGCATGCCGGAGCAAAGTTCAACCAGAGTTCCTACAAGGTTTCCGGCGGTCTGCACGGCCTTGGCGTGTCGGTAGTCAACGCCCTGTCGAGCACGCTCAAGCTGCGCATTTTCCGCGGCGGCAAGGAATATGCCATGAGCTTCACGCATGGCGATGCCGATGCTCCGCTCGCTCCGGTCGCCGATGCCGACGGCCGCTGCGGGACGGAAGTCACGTTCCTGCCGTCGCCGGCAACGTTTTCGAAGACCGAGTTCGACTTTTCCGTTCTCGAGCATCGCCTGCGCGAGTTGGCATTCCTCAATTCCGGCCTCACCATCGTTCTCGCCGACCGGCGCGGCGTCGAGCCCAAGGAAATCGAGATGCGTTATGAAGGCGGCATCGAAGCGTTCGTCCGCTATCTTGACCGCACCAAAACGCCGCTGATCGCCAATCCCATCGTCATGCGATCGGAGCGCCAAGGGCTGACCGTGGAGTGTTCGCTGTGGTGGAACGACAGCTATCACGAGAACGTCTTGTGCTTCACCAACAACATTCCCCAGCGCGACGGTGGTACGCATTTGGCCGGCCTCCGCGCCGCGCTCACCCGCGTGGTCAACAACTATGCCGCGACCTCGGGCGCAGCGCGCAAGGAAAAGGTGGCGCTGACCGGCGACGATGCCCGCGAAGGGCTGACCTGCGTGCTCTCTGTCAAAGTGCCGGATCCGAAGTTCTCGTCGCAGACAAAGGACAAGCTTGTATCGTCCGAAGTGCGGCCGGCGGTCGAGGGGGTGGTGAACGAACTGCTCGGCAGCTGGTTTGAGGAGCATCCCCAGGACGCGCGCCTCATCGTCGGCAAGGTGGTCGAGGCGGCCGTTGCCCGCGAGGCGGCGCGCAAGGCGCGCGAGCTGACCCGGCGCAAGGGCGCGCTCGACATGGCGTCGCTGCCCGGCAAGCTCGCCGATTGCCAGGAGCGTGATCCGGCCAAGTCGGAGTTGTTCCTGGTAGAGGGCGATTCGGCAGGCGGCTCTGCCAAGCAGGCCCGCAACCGCGAAAATCAGGCGGTGTTGCCCTTGCGCGGCAAGATTCTCAATGTCGAGCGGGCGCGTTTTGACAAGATGTTGTCCTCCTCGGAAATCGGCACGCTAATTACTGCTCTTGGCACCGGCATCGGGCGCGACAGTGACGCCGAGGGCTTCAACATTGCGCGGCTTCGCTATCACAAGGTCATCATCATGACCGATGCCGACGTCAACGGCGCCCATATCCGCACGCTCTTGCTCACCTTCTTCCATCGCCAGATGCCGGAGATCATCGAGCGCGGCCATCTCTTTATCGCCCAGCCGCCCCTCTACAAGGTCAAGCGCGGCTCCTCCGAGCAGTATCTCAAGGATGACCGGGAGCTCGAGAACTATCTGATTGAAACCGGCCTTGAAGACACGGCTTTCGTCCTCGGCAACGGTCAGGTCCGGGCCGGCGCCGATCTGCGCGCCATCATCGACGAGGCGCTGAGCGTCAGGACCGCCATCGATGCCTTGCATTCGCGCTATTCCCGCGCCGTCATCGAGCAGACGGCCATCGCCGGGGCACTGAACCCGGAGGTGCTTGCCAATCGGGAAAACGCCGAGCAGGCTGCCCACTATGTCGCCCGGCGCCTGGACGTCATTTCGGAGGAAACGGAGCGCGGCTGGGTCGGCAAGCCGGAGACGGACGGCGGGCTCAACTTCTCGCGCGAGGTGCGCGGGGTCAGGGAAAGCTGGACCATCGACGGCCGGCTCATCGCCTCGGCCGACGCGCTGCGGCTCGACAAGAAGGCCATCCATCTGCAGGAGATCTATGCCAAATCCGGAAAGCTCAGGCGCAAGGACGAGGAGACGGTCATCCATGGGCCGCTTGAACTTTTGAACACCGTTTTCGCCGCCGGCCGCAAAGGCATCGCCCTGCAGCGCTACAAGGGCCTGGGAGAAATGAATCCGGCGCAGCTGTGGGAGACGACCCTGGATGTCAACGTCCGGTCGCTGCTGAAGGTTCAGGTGCGCGAACTCGACGAAGCAGACGATCTGTTCACCAAGCTGATGGGTGACGTGGTCGAGCCCCGGCGCGATTTCATTCGCGAGAACGCCCTGGCCGTCGCCAACCTCGACGTTTAAGCCTGCCTTCGGGCAGTGGACCAGGCAGCGACCCGAGGTGATTCCGCTCGCCGGAAAATGTTGGTGGGGGTGCGTCATGCTCCCATGCGTTTCTCACGCCGGCGTTGCACTGACGAGGCGATGCCCATCACTTCGCGGTATTTTGCAACCGTGCGGCGCGCGATGTCGACGCCGGCCGACCGAAGAGAGTCGACGATCGCGTCATCGGACAGGATGTCTTCAGCCGTCTCGGCGTCGATCATTTCCCTGATCTTGTGCCGCACCGACTCCGCGGAATGCGCCGCCTCGCCGTGCGCCGACGCCAGGGCGGTCGTAAAGAAGTATTTGAACCCGAATGTGCCGCGCGGCGTGGCGATGTATTTGTTGGCGGTGACGCGACTGACAGTTGACTCGTGCATCGCAATGGCATCGGCCACCGTCCTGAGATTGAGCGGCCGCAAGGCCTCGACGCCTTTGACCAGAAATCCGTCCTGCAGGCGCACGATTTCCCGCGCGACCTTGAGAATGGTTCTCGCTCGCTGATCGAGGCTTCTGACCAGCCACGTGGCATTGGCAAGGCAGTCGGACAAATAGGTCCTGTCCGTCTCCGGCCCCGCACCCTTGATGATTTTCGCGTAGTACTGCTGATTGACCAGCAGGCGCGGCAGCACATCGGCGTTGAGCTCGACGTGCCAGGCTCCGTCCGGTGCCGCCCTGACGATCACATCCGGGACGATCGGCTGAATCATGATCGAGCCGAAGGCGTTGCCGGGTTTGGGATTCAGGCCGCGGACTTCGCTCGCCATGCCCTTGATGTCCTCGAGGTCAACGCCGCAAACCCTCTGCAGGCCGGCATAGTCGCGCCGCGCCAGGAGCTCGAGATTGTCGATGAACGTCGCCATGACCGGATCGTAGCGGTCGCGGTCCTTGAGCTGCAGCGCGAGGCATTCCTTCAGGTTGCGCGCCATGATGCCGGGCGGGTCGAAGTCCTGCACCATCGCCAGCACTCGTTCCACGTCGGCCGTCGCGGCGCCCAGGTTTTCGGCCACTGATTCCACGTCGCCGGCGAGATAGCCGCGGTCGTCGGCCATGCCGACGAGATAGGCGCCGATCAGCCGGTCGGCCGGATCGTGCACGGCGAGATTGAGTTGCTCGGTAAGGTGGTCATGCAAGGTCGCTTCGCTTGCCAGGCTCGAATGGGGACTGTAGCCGCTCGCCGGGTTGAACGAGCCGCCGGTTCCCGGCGAATGGGCGGCCCAGCCTGAATTCGGCAGTGCCCGGAACGGCCGTCGTTGCCTCGTCAGCCGAACCTGCCGGGCCGTTGCCGGCGATATCGGTGCCGCCTGCCAGGGCTTCGGAGACCGGTTCCGCGGCAGCATGCGCCCTGGCGAGCGCCGTGTTGGCAGCGGCTTCCTGCTGCGGTGCTTGAACCTCCTCATCGCGCTCGATCAGCGGGTTGCGCTCGAGTTCGGCATCGACAAAGGCCTGCAGATCGAGGTTCGACATCTGCAGGAGCTTGATGGCCTGCTGCAGTTGCGGCGTCATCACCAGGGCCTGGCCCTGACGCATCTCGAGCTTGGGGATCATCGCCATGGGCGAAAGCGTAGCGTCCGAAGGTAAAAGAAAGCAATCTGGGCTTGCAACGCGGGCTACAGGCTGAATTTCTCTCCGAGATAGAGCCGGCGGACGTCGGCGTCGTCGACGATATCCCGGGGTTCGCCCTCCATCAAAACCTGACCCTCATGGATGATGAGCGCGCGATCGACGAGCGCGAGGGTCTCGCGAACGTTGTGATCCGTAACAAGCACCCCGATTCCCCGATCGGTGAGCTTTCGCACCAGGTCGCGGATATCGCTGACTGCAATCGGATCGATCCCGGCAAGGGGCTCGTCGAGGAGGAGGAACTCTGGATTGGCGGCGAGCGCCCGGGCGATTTCCACGCGGCGGCGTTCACCGCCAGAAAGCACAACAGCCGGCGAATTTCTGAGATGGGAAATGGCAAACTCATCCAGCAGACCACGCAACTGACGTTCGCGCTCGCTCTTGTCTCTTTCTGTCAGTTCGAGGACGGCGCGAATGTTGTCCTGAACCGTTAGCCCCCGGAAAATCGAAGCCTCCTGGGGCAGATACCCGATGCCCAGCCGCGCCCGCTGATACATGGGCAGGCTGGTGATGTCTTCCCCGTCGAGGGCGACGGAGCCTTGGTCGGCGGCCAGCAATCCCGTGATCATGTAGAACACGGTCGTCTTGCCGGCGCCATTCGGCCCCAGCAGTCCTACGGCCTCGCCGCGATTGACCTGGAGACTGACCCCTCTCACGACCGGCCGCCGCTTGAAGCTCTTGCCCAGATCAAGGGCTACCAGCCCCTCACTGGGCGTCCGACGCGGCGCGCCGAACGGTTGCCGGGCACGGCCTGGCGTTTCGTCGCCTTGGCGCCGCGTGCGCGGCGCCAAGCGACTTACATTCGCAAGCCGTATCCTCTCCAAACCATCCGCTCCCGCAATTACCGCGCAATTGGATTAAGATTGGGTGAAGCTGCCTGCATCAGGGACTGCCGCCTCCTGGCACAAAGCTTCCCTTGACGCGACCGCCGGTCATGGCGCTGGTCTTCGCCTTCAGGTCTACCGTTAGCTTGGTGCCGTTGATCACCGTCCTGCCCTGCACTACCTGCACGTTGCCGGTCACCGTGAGAGTATTGTCCTTGAGAACGAGTTGGGCGTGCTCGCCGGTGATTGTCTGGGTCGCCGTTTCGATCGTCACGCCCCCCTCGATATCGACCACGGTAACCTCCGTCTTCGTGCTGCCGTCGCTGCGCGTGCGATCGGCGTAGCTGATCGTCATCTTGTCGCCGGCAAACCGCGTGCCAGCCCGTTCGCCCCGCACATTGCCGGTAAAGATGGCTTTCTTTTGCGCCTCCAGCACTTCCATGTTGTCGGCTTCGACATTCACGTCACGGGTTTCGTCGGAGGCTGCCGCGATGCCGGAGCTGTCGACTGACTGCGCCACGACGGCCTCCGCGGCCAGCGTCATCGTCAGGCCGAGGGCAATAGCGCGCCAATGTCGTGACGTCATTGCTGCTTGGCGCCCCTGCTCGCCGTGCCCCAGAAGGTTGCCTTCACCCGATTGAAGAACAGGATGCGCTTGCCGTCTTCGGTTATCTCCATGCCGTTGGCCTCGATCTGGCCGCGGCGGTGCATGACCGTGACCGGAACCTCGCTGAAGAACTTTTTGTCGTCGATGGCAACCGACGCCTTGGCCATTTCGGCGACGAACTGGTCGGCTGACGAAAGCTTGACCTCGCCGGACAGATCGATTGCCTTCCTGTCGGCATCATACAGCGCCTTCAGCGAGCTGATGGCGATCTCCTCTCCGGAGCTGCGCGTCAGCTCGGCGGTCACGTGCTCGAGGTGGACCTTGTTCGCGTCCGAGCGATCCTGGACGGCCCGTTCCGCCGTGACCGAAAATGGTTGCCGCTGGTTGTCGAAGCCGGCGAACTGCGACCGGAAAACGGATACTCTGTCGGCGCGATTTGCCGGCGGCGCGGGCGCTGCGGCGGTCTCGGGGGTCGATGTCGGTGATGCGGCGGTTGCCGGCGTTTGCAGGCGGCCTGGCTGCAGTCCGTTGAACGCTCCTGCCTGGACGAGAAACAGGACGACGATCGCGCCGGCCGCTGCCAGGCACAGCCATGCCAGAACGCGCGGGGCCGACGGAGCGCGGACGCGCGCTCGGCGATTTTCAGTGGGCAAAGACATCCTCATCGGTCCAGCCGCCGAGATCGAGGCGGGCGCGCATCGGTACGAAGGCGAAACACGCTTCGGCAAGCTCGTGCCGGCTTTCACGGCTCAGCATCTGGTCGAGGCGCGCTTTGATCTCGTGCAGGTAGGTCACGTCGAGGGCGGCATATTGTTTCTGCGCGTCCGACAGAATGGGCGTGCCCCAGTCGGAACTTTGCTGCTGCTTTGACAAATCGATGCCGAGAAGCTCCTTCACCAGGTCCTTCAATCCATGTTTGTCGCTGTAGGTGCGAGCGAGCCTCGAAGCGATCTTCGTGCAGTAGAGCGGCGCCACGTTGACATCCAGATAGTGCTTGAGCACGGCTACGTCGAAACGTGCGAAGTGGAAAATCTTGGTCACGCTTCGATCTTCGAGCAGCGCCTTGAGCCGCGGCGCTGAAAACGTCGTGCGGTCGATCTGCACGAGGTGGGCATTGCCGTCGCCGGAGGAGAGCTGCACGAGGCACAACTTGTCACGGTGCGGATTGAGGCCCATCGTTTCCGTGTCCACGGCAACGACCGATCCGAGCTCCAGTTGGGCGGGCAGATCGCCCCGATGCACCTTGACTGTCATAGCAGGTCGGCTTCCACCGTATTGCCCGCTGTCGCCGAACTTTCAATTGCTCCCGCTTCGGGCGTCAGGCGGTGGTGCCCAGAAGAGGACTCGAACCTCCACGCCTCGCAGCGCTAGTACCTGAAACTAGTGCGTCTACCAATTCCGCCATCTGGGCCCTGTGGGGTGTTTATGGAACGGCCAAAGCCTTGTCAACGCTGGCCGCATGCCGGGCCTTTGCAAGCGGCACCGTCAAACGCTACATAGCGGGCGCCCTTCGCAGTCGGCAACACGCAGGGAAACATGACGCCGCCCCAGGCAACCTCACAAGAGCTTGTCACCGTAATCGGTGGCTCTGGTTTTCTCGGCCGGCACATCGTGCGGGCGCTTGCCAAGCGTGGCTATCGTGTGCGTGCGGCGGTGCGCCGGCCGGAACTCGCCGGCCACCTGCAGCCTTTGGGAACGGTCGGCCAGATCATGGCCGTGCAGGCGAACGTGCGCTTTCCGGACTCGCTCGCGGCCGCCTGCCAGGGCGCCCATGCGGTAGTGAACCTGGCGGGCATTCTCAACAGCTCCGGGGCCCAGACTTTCGCTGCCGTTCATGCCGACGGCGCGGAGGCGGCGGCTGCTGCTGCAAGAGGGGCGGGCGCGCGCGTGTACATCCAATGCTCGGCCATCGGAGCGGCCAGCGGAAGCTCCTCGGTCTACGGGCGCACCAAGGCTGAGGGAGAAGAGCGGGCGCGGGCCGCGTTCCCCGACGCCGTTATCGTTCGGCCTTCCATCGTTTTCGGGCCGGAGGACGAGTTCTTCAATCGCTTTGCGGCGCTCAGCCGCTTTCTGCCGGCGTTGCCGCTCATCGGCGGCGGCCGGACCCGCTTCCAGCCGGTTTTCGTGGGCGATGTCGCAAGAGCCGTGGCGAGGCTCGTCGATCGGGGATCGGTTGACGGCCGCATATATGAGCTGGGCGGGCCTGAAGTCCTCAGCTTTCGCGAGCTGTTGCAGTACATTCTCCAAACCGTCGGCCGCCGCAGGCTGCTGGTGCCGGTGCCGTTTTTCTTCGCCAAGGTGCAGGCGGCCTTTCTTCAGCTCTTGCCCAATCCGCTTCTCACCGTGGATCAGGTGAGGCTGCTGAAATCCGACAACGTGGTCAGCGAGGCGGCGCGGGCGGAAGGCCGGACCCTCGAGGGCCTCGGCGTCGGGCCCACGGCCATTGCGGCGATCGTGCCTTCCTATCTCTACCGCTACCGCCGCGCCGGTCAGTTCTCCGGCAACAAACCGGTGTTCTGAAACACGCTCCTTCCCGGCAACACGGGCTACGCCGCAATGAGGCCTGCGCTGATGAGGATCAGCAGCACGCTGCCGAGCAGGATGCGATAGATGACGAACGGCAGGAGGCTCATCTTGCGCAGCAGTGCCATCAGAAACGCGATCGCCGCAAGCGCGGTGAAGAAGGTAAGCCCACCCGTCAGCAACGCGTCAGCGGTGATCGGTTCACTGGCTTCGATCGCCTCGCCGAGCACCAGAATGCCTGCGCCCATGAATGCAGGAATCCCCAGAAGGAACGAGAAGCGGGCCGCTTCGGGCCGGGTGAAACCCAGCGCCCGGGCCGCGGTCATGGTCGCGCCCGAACGGCTCGTCCCGGGAATGATGGCCAGCGCCTGTGCCACGCCAATGAGGATGGCGGCGGGAAGGGTCATCTGCTCCATGCGTTTCACCGAGGCCCCGAACCAGTCTGCGGCAAGCATGAGCAGCGCGTAGATGATGGCATTCCAGGCCACGATCTGCGCTCCGCCCCTGACCTGGTCCATGAGCCCGCTCGACTTGGCGTAGATGCCGAACAGCACCGCCGGGATGGTGCCGATGACGATGAGAAGGGCGAGCTTTCCCTCCGCGGTGACCTTGCCGGTGACGAGCCGGAGCCCGCCTTTCGCCAGGGCCAGCACGTCGCGCCAGAAATAGGCGAGAATGGCGGCCAGCGATCCCATGTGGACCATCACGTCGGTGATGAGTTCCTGGTCGGCCCAGCCGGTGACCACCGGCACCAGGATCAGATGGCCTGATGAGGAGATGGGCAGGAATTCGGTGATGCCCTGAATGACTGCAAGCACGATGATTTGTTCGATCGGCACGGATGGCGGCTCCTCAAGGCGGGCCCGGTGTGGGCGAATCTCTTGTAATGGCAAGGAATCGGCGTTCTATATCCGAACGATCCCGGCCGACAATCGTCCGCTATCGAATGGACCATGCCCAGTCTTTTCCACCTCGTATTGGATCCCTTTTCGCGGCGCGTCCGTCTGACGCTCGCGGAATATGGCATTGAGGTGCGGCTGGTTGAGGAGCGGCATGGCATGCCAAGCGCCGCGCTGCTCGAGGCGAGCCCGACCGGCGTGATGCCGGTGTTCACCGACGACGACGGCACCGTGGCGTGCGGCATCGAGGCCGTCTCCGAATATCTGGAGGAGACGTGCGCCGCCAGCAGGTTTTCGCTGCTTGGAGAAACCGCAGCGGCCCGCGCCGAAACGCGTCGGCTGGTGGCCTGGTTCGATCGCAGGTTCAACGCGGAAGTGAGCGAGCCGCTGCTCAATGAAAAGGTAGCGCGGCGGTTTCTCGCTCGCGAGCAGGGCGGGGGCCCTCCCGATACGGCGCGCATACGGCATGCGCAGGGCCATGTTCCCTATCACCTGGAATACCTCGGCGCCCTCGCCGAGGCTCGCAACTGGCTGGCCGGCGACCGGCTGTCGGCAGCCGATCTCGCTGCCTCGGCACATCTCTCGTGCATCGACTTTCTTGGCGAGATCGCCTGGGCCTCGGTGCCGGCAGCCAAGCTCTGGTATCAGCGCATCAAATCACGGCCGTCCTTCCGGCCGCTCCTGGCCGACCACGTGCGTGGCATGACACCGCCGGCCGGCTACGCGGACCTCGACTTTTGAGGGCGGGCGCTGTCGGAGTATGATTTTCGGTCCATGACAACGGAACAGACGATCAAGGAGGAGGCTCGCCGCCTGGGCTTCGATGCCTGTGGCATAACCTCGCTCGCCGGCAGCGAAGAGCTCGCCGGCAGGCTCGGCAGCTTCATTGCCGAAGGTTATCACGGCGACATGGAATGGTTGGCCGCCACCCGCGAGCGTCGCGCCAACCCTCGAGCCCTGTGGCCGAAAGCCGCCAGCGCCGTGCTGCTCGGCCTCAACTACGGGCCCGACCTCGACCCCCTGGCACGGCTGAAGGATCGCGCGACCGGCGTCATTTCGGTCTATGCGCTTGGCAGCGACTATCATGATCTGATCAAAGGCAGGCTCAAGCTGCTGGCGCGCAAGCTCGCGGCCCTCACCGGAGCCGAGGTCAAGGTGTTTGTCGACACCGCTCCGCTCATGGAGAAGCCCGCCGCCCAGAAGGCCGGCCTCGGCTGGCAGGGCAAGCACACGAATCTCGTCTCGCGGGAGCTTGGCTCGTGGCTGTTTCTCGGCGCCATCCTGACCTCGGCCAGCCTCACCCCGGATGCACCGGAGAGCGATCATTGCGGCTCATGCCGGGCCTGCCTCGACATCTGTCCGACCGACGCTTTCCCTGAGCCGTATGTGCTCGATGCGCGCCGCTGCATTTCCTATCTTACGATCGAGCACAAGGGCCACATCGCCAGCGAGTTCCGGCGGGCCATCGGCAATCGCATCTTCGGTTGCGATGACTGCCTGGCGGTGTGTCCGTGGAACAAATTTGCCCAAACCGCCCGGGAGACAAAACTCCGGGCGCGTACGGAGCTGACGGCGCCGGCTTTGGCGGAACTGTTGGCGCTTGACGAACAAGGCTTTCGCAAGCGTTTCTCCGGCAGCGCCGTGAAACGGACCGGCCGTGATCGGTTTGTTCGCAACGTGCTGATCGCCGCCGGGAATTCCGCCGATGAACGATTGAAGGCGCCGGTTGCGGCCCTGCTCGGCGACCGCTCGGCGCTCGTACGCGCGATGGCCGTGTGGGCGCTGCGCCAGCTCGCTGACCCTGGCGAGATCGAATCGCTGCGCGCCCGTCACGAGCCCGCCGAGCCGGACCCCGTCGTCCGCGACGAATGGCGCGCGCCAAGCGCGCGAACCGTGTCCGTAATCAGGTCGAGATCGCGGGGCGAGGAAAGCCGATGATCGCCGCCCTTGACGAGGCTGAGCGTCACGTCATCGCCGCGGATCGCCCGATAGACGGCGAGCGCATGTTGCCACGGCACTTCCTCATCTTCCTCCCCGCTGAGGATGCGAACCGGGCAGGGGCTGTCCACGCCGCGGGCAAGAACGAGATGACGCCTGCCGTCCTCGATGAGAAGGCGTGTGATGATCTGCTCGCCGCCGTAGCGTGATGGCAATGCCAGCCGGCCGGCGGCCATGATTTCGCGGCGCTGCGCGGTCGCTCAAGCCGCGCCAAAGCAGTGCCTCGGTCATGTCGACGGCCGGCGCCAGAAGCACGAGGCCGTGAATGCGTTCGAGGTTCGGATCGCGAGCCTGCTGCAGCCGGCGCAGCAGCAGCAACGCCAGGTAGCCGCCCATGCTTGATCCGGCGATGACCTGCGGTCCCTCGCTCAGGGAAATGAACATCAGCAACGCGTCCTCGAGCCAGGTGGAAATCGTTGCCTCCTCGAACACCCCGCCGGATGCCCCGTGCCCGGAGTAGTCGAAGCGCAGGAAGGAACGGTCGTCGCTGCGCGCCATCTCGGCCAGAGCCTCGGCCTTGGTGCCCGTCATGTCGGACATGAAGCCGCCGAGCCAGAGGACTCCCGCCCGGTGGGGGTCACGAGCGTCGCGCCGGTATGCGAGGCGCGATCCCGAGGGACTGTCGATGTAGGCTGCCGTGGTCAAGGAACCTTCGTTCGGGTCGGCCGCCGAGCATGTGCTTGACTTCGGCTGCGACATTCCAGATTTATAGTCCTTTGGCGGGGGGTCATCGCTCCCGACGGGAACCCGCCGGCAGCAAGAGGAGAATGAGACATAAACCGCAAGCCCTTTATCAAGGATCAGCGGCCGCGTGACAGCGGGCCGCGCACAAACGAAAGGATAGATGCCCGCGAGATACTGTTGATCGACGAGAAAGGCCAGAAGGTCGGAGTGATGAGCCCGCGGCAGGCGCTGACACTGGCCGAACAGGCGGGGCTGGACCTGGTCGAGATCTCCCCCGGAACCGATCCGCCGGTATGCAAGATCGTCAACTTTGGCAAACACAAATACCAGGCTCAGAAAAAAGCCAACGAGGCGCGCAAGAAGCAGAAGATCATCGAGATCAAAGAGATCAAGATGCGCCCCAACATCGATACCCACGACTATGATGTGAAGATGCGTTCGATCAGACGCTTCTTCGAGGAGGGCGACAAGGTCAAGGTCACCCTGCGCTTCCGCGGCCGCGAACTGGCGCACCGGGAAATCGGCTTCGAATTGCTGGAGCAGGTCAGGACCGACACTTCCACCATCGCCAAGGTCGAGTCCGAGCCGCGGTTCGAAGGCCGGCAGGTGGTAATGGTGTTGGCGCCCAAATAGCGGCTGCCGGGCGCGCGCCCCGCGGTGCACCTGTTGCATCGGGGCGGCACTCTCTCTATAACGCCCGCCGTTGAGCCGCCCGGCAGGGCATGCCGTGGCGGCTCTCGATGCTTGGCAGCAGGCACTACTGGCGAAGGAACAGGCAAAATGCCCAAGATGAAGAACAAGTCCTCGTGCAAGAAGCGGTTTCGCATCACCGCCACGGGTCAGGTCCGCGCCACCCAGGCCGGTAAGCGTCACGGCATGATCAAGCGGACCAACAAGCAGATCCGCAACCAGCGTGGCACGACCATTCTCGAGCCGGGCGATGCCCGGCTGGTGAAGATTCACATGCCCTACGGTCGCTGAGAAAACGATCCTTCGAGGAGTGCTCGCATGTCGAGAGTGAAACGCGGCGTCACCGCACACGCCCGCCACAAGAAAACGCTTAAGGCCGCCAAGGGCTATTATGGCAGGCGCAAGAACATTTTCCGCGCCGCCGTGCAGGCCGTGGAGAAGGCCGGCCAATACGCCTATCGCGATCGCCGCCGAAGAAAGAGGAATTTTCGCTCACTTTGGATTCAGCGCATCAATGCCGCCACGCGTGAACTGGGCCTGACCTATGGCCGGTTTATTGCCGGGCTCGGCAAGGCCGGCATCGAGATCGACAGGAAAGTGCTGGCCGATCTCGCCGTGCGCGAGCCCGATGCGTTCCGGACGCTGGTGGAGAAGGCGAAAGCCGTGCTCTAAAACGCGCCAGTACTGCAGGCGCCAATGAATACGGAACTTGAAACACTCGAGCGCGAGACGCTTGCCGCCATCGCTGCCGCCCGTGACGAAACGAGCCTCGAGTCCGTCCGCGTCGCGGCAATCGGCAGGAAAGGCTCCATATCCGAGCGTCTGAAGCGTCTCGGGCGCATGGCGCCGGATGAGCGCAAACAGGCGGGCGCCAGTCTCAACGCGCTCAAGGACAGGGTGACGGAAGCCCTGGCGCGGCGCCGGCAGGAGATGTCGGAAGCTTTCGTCGAAGCCCGTCTCGCCGGGGAGCGGACTGACGTGACGCTGCCCGTACGGCCCGAAGCGAGAGGAACGGTCCATCCGGTAAGTCAAGTCTGGGAAGAAGTCGTGCAAATCTGGGCCGATCTGGGTTTCTCGGTCGCCGAGGGACCGCATATCGAAGATGACTTCCACAACTTCACGGCGCTGAACATGCCGCCCGAGCATCCGGCGCGCCAGGAGCACGACACTTTCTATTTCCGCGAAAAATCCGATGGCTCGCGCATGGTGCTGCGGACTCACACCAGTCCGGTCCAGATTCGCACCATGCTGGCCACCGCGCCGCCGATCCGCATCATCGCGCCCGGCCGCACCTTCCGTTGCGATTCCGACCAGACCCACACGCCGATGTTCCATCAGGTCGAAGGACTGCTGATCGACCAGGATACCCATCTCGGCCATCTGAAATGGGCGCTGGCGGAGTTCTGCAAGGCGTTCTTCGAGCTCGACGACGTGGCCATGCGCTTCCGCGCTTCGCACTTTCCGTTCACCGAGCCCTCCATGGAAATCGACATCAACTGTTCCTGGGACGGCGGCCAGGTGAAAATCGGCCGGGGCACCTCGTGGCTCGAGATCCTGGGCTCGGGCATGGTGCACCCCGACGTCTTGCGGGCCGGCGGGATCGACCCCGACCGTTACCAGGGGTGGGCTTTCGGCATGGGGCTCGACCGGCTTGCCATGCTCAAATACGGCATTCCGGATCTGCGGGCGTTCTTTGAGTCCGATCTGCGCTGGCTCAGGCACTACGGATTTGGCGCACTCGACGTACCGACGCTGGCCTCGGGGCTGTCATGAAGTTCACGCTCTCCTGGCTCAAGGACCATCTCGAAACGGATGCTGCGCTTGGCGACATCGTGGCGGCGCTGCTGAGCGTCGGCCTCGAGGTGGAGGAGGTCACCGATCGCTCCGCGGCGCTCGCGCCGTTCACGGTTGCCTACGTCAGGCGGGCCGAGAAGCACCCCAATGCCGACCGCCTTTCCGTGTGCACGCTCGAAACCGCGTCCGGAGAGATCCAGGTCGTGTGCGGAGCGCCCAATGCGCGCACCGGCATGAAGGGCATCTTTGCGCCGGTCGGCGCGCAACTGCCTGGCACCGGTCTCAGGCTCGAGAAGGGCGTGATCCGCGGAGCGAAGTCAAACGGCATGTTGCTCTCCGAACGCGAGCTCGGGATTTCGGACGAGCACAGCAGCATCATCGAGGTCGGCGATCAGTTGGCGGTCGGCACGCCGGCTGCCGTGGCGCTGGGTCTCGACGATGCAATGCTCTATGTGAAAGTGACGGCCAATCGCCCCGATGCGCTGGGGGTGCGCGGCATCGCGCGCGATCTCGCCGCCAAGAGTTCTGGGCCGGCTCACGCCGCTGGATGCCGGCAGGGTCGAGGGGACATTTCCCTCGCCGATCCGCGTCGAATTGCGGTTCGCGGGCGACACGAGACCATGCCCGCTGTTCATTGGCCGGTACTTCCGCGGCGTCCGGAACGGCGCCTCGCCTGCCTGGCTGGCGCGGCGGCTCACGGCCATCGGTCTCAGGCCGATTTCGGCGCTGGTCGATATCACCAACTACCTCATGCTCAGTTACGCGCGGCCGCTGCATGTCTTCGATGCCGACAGGCTTCAAGGCAACATCCACGCCCGCCTTGCTGATGACGGCGAGGAAATCGATGCTCTCGACGGCCGCCGCTATCGGCTCGACCGGTCGATGACCGTCATCGCCGACGATTTGGGGCCCCAGGCGATCGGCGGCGTGATGGGCGGCGAAAGGTCGGGCTGCACCGAGTTTACCCGCAACGTCTTCCTCGAAGTCGCGCTCTTCGATCCGGTGCGGACGGCGGCAACCGGCCGCAAGCTCGGCATCAGCTCGGATGCGCGCTACCGTTTTGAACGCGGCGTCGATCCGGCGTTCGCCGCTGCCGGGGCCGAGCTCGCCACCCGGATGATCCTCGAGCTCTGTGGCGGGGAGGCTTCGCAAGTCGTGGTAGCGGGCGCGGCGCCGGAATCCCGCCGCAGCTACCTGCTGCGGCATGGACGGGTGAAGTCGCTAGCCGGCATTGACGTTGCGACGGCGGAGCAGCAGCGTATTTTGACGGCGCTCGGGTTCAGCGTCTCCGAAAGCCCGCAGGGTCTGGAATGTGCGACACCGAGTTGGCGGCCCGACGTTCTCGGCGAAGCGGATCTCGTCGAGGAAGTCTGCCGCATCGTCGGACTCGACCAGGTACCGTTTACGCCGCTGCCGCGCCCGGTGGCGATCGCCAGGCCAGTGCTTACCGCAAGCCAGCGCCGGATGCTTGCAGCCCGGCGCCGGCTCGCCAGCCGCGGTCTCAATGAAGCGGTCACCTGGTCTTTCCTGCCGGGCAGCCAGGCGTCGTTGTTCGGCGACGGCGAGCGCCGTCCCGATCTTATCCTCGCCAATCCGATTTCCTCGGCGCTCACCGACATGCGCCCGTCGCTGATCCCCAATCTCGTGGCCGCGGTGGGCCGCAACCAGGCGCGCGGATTCTCGAATATCGGCCTGTTCGAAGTGGGGCAGGCTTATGCAGGCGACCGGCCCGAAGACGAGAGTCTGCGGGTGGGCGGCGTGCGCGAGGGTGAAACGACGGCGCGCCACTGGAGCGGCAACGGTCGCGCCGTCGATGCGTTCGACGCCAAGGCGGACGCGAGGGCGGTTCTGGAGGCGGCAGGCGCGCCGATGGCGAGCCTCAAGGTCGTGGCGGGCGGCCCCGCGTGGCTGCATCCGGGTCGCGCCGGCATGTTGCGCCTGGGTCCGCGCACCAACCTCGCGGTGTTCGGGGAAGTGCATCCGGGCGTGCTGCACAAACTGGATGTGCGAGGGCCGATCGTCGCCTTCGAGGTGATGCTCGATGACATTCCGCTGCCGCGGTCGCGCTCTTCGGCGCGCGCTGCGCTGCTGGCTTCCGATCTCATGCCGGTCAGCCGCGACTTCGCCTTCATCGTCGCTGACGAGGTCGAGGCCGACAAGGTGGTTAGGGCAGCGCGGGAGGCTGACAAGGTGCTGATCACCGATGTTTCCGTGTTCGACCTGTTTACCGGCGGAAGTTTGGGCGAGGGCAGGAAGTCGATCGGCATCGAAGTCACGATCAGCCCGCGCGAGAAGACGCTGACCGACAGCGATATCGATGCGCTGTCGGGAAAGGTCGTCGCCGGCGTCGCCAAGGCAACCGGCGGCGTTCTCAGGAGCTAAAAATTCGTCATCCCTGCGGCGCCAGAATGGCGATTGGTGGCGTTGCCGTTCTCGATTCCAGCGACATGCAAACCATTCTAGTACTTCTGCACAGAGGTTTTGACTGGTTGATTTTTCAGCCATTCCAGGATCGGCACGTCTTCCAGAGCAACGAGGAGTTCGATACTTCGCGCGACGCCGGGTTGGCGCCGGATGAGGTCGGGCTCGCTCGAGAGTGAAGACCGTCTGGTGGACGGAGGGTGGGCTGACGCGGAAATGCCGCTGCATGTCGGTCTTGGCGGGCGGGCGTCGGAACATGCGTGAGTAGGCATAGATGAAGGCTAGATAGTGGCCTTGCCTTTCAGTGAAGGCTTGCGCCATTGGGGCGACAAGCGGCGCCTGATTTTTGATTTATCTTTCGATTTCGTCCGGGCCTGCGATGAGGAGGCCATTGTCTCGCCTCCGACAGGAGGCTGCAATGTACTTTATCGTGTCGAATTCGAGCCAAGCCGAACGCGGGGAACTCACTGCGATGTTGCGCGGCGGCAAGCAAGCTGCCCGCAAGCTCAAGCGCGCCCAGATATTGCTGGCCGCCGACGCCGGCAGCAGCAGCAGCGACGAAGAAATCGCCCGTGCCGTGGCGGTTGGCGGCTCCACCGTGTATCGGACCAAGCGGCGCTTTGTGGAAGGCAATCTGGAGCGGGCGCTCAGCGAGGAGCCGCGTCCGGGAGCGGAGCGCAAGCTCACGGGCAAGGAAGAAGCCTTGCTGGTGGCAACCGCCTGCGCCAGTCCTCCGACGGGCCGCGCCCGCTGGACGCTGCAGCTGTTGGCCGACGCGATGGTCAAGCTCACCGACCATGAGAGCCTGTCGGGCGAAACGGTGCGCCGACGGCTGGCCGAGAACGGCCTCAAGCCGTGGCGCAGGGATATGTGGTGCATTCCGCGGGTCGACGGCGAATATGTCGCCCGCATGGAGGATGTGCTCGACCTCTATGCCGAGGCGCCCGATCCCAAGCGGCCGGTAGTCTGCTTCGACGAGAGCCCGGTCCAGCTCATCGGCGAGGTGCGCCAGCCGATCCCGGCCGAGCCGGGCCAGCTCGAACGCTACGACTACGAGTACCGCCGCAACGGCACCGTCAATCTCTTCATCACCCTCGACGTCAACCGGCCCTGGCGCAAGGTCAAGGTCACCGAGCGGCGCGCCGCAGAAGATTACGCCCAATGCATGCGCGAACTCGTCGATGTCCATTATCCCGGCGCTGAGTGCATCCGGGTTGTGCAGGATAACCTGTTCACCCACTCGGCCGGTGCTCTCTATGAAGCCTTTGCGCCCGCCGAAGCCCGCCGCATTCTGCGCCGCCTGGAGTTCCACTACACCCCCAAGCACGCCAGCTGGCTCAACATGGTCGAAATCGAGATCGGTGTGCTGCGCGGCCAGTGCCTGGACCGCAGAATTGACGATCCGAAGCGCCTCGTCAAGCGAAATCGCCGCTTGGGAAGCGCAGCGCAATGCCGTCGGCGCACGCATCAAATGGATGTTCACAACCGACAAAGCCCGCGCCAAAATGGGCCGCGCCTATCCCACGCTCAAAGAGTCATAATCACTGTGCCGAGGTACTAGTGCCTGGCCTCTACGCGCTGCCGATGAGGATGCCGGTGAGGAACACCAGAAAGCCGCCGACCGCTACCTGATAGGCGGCACGCAGGAACGGCGTGTCCATGTAGCGGTACCGGATCCACGAGATCGCCCAGAGTTCGACGAACACGATGATCGTCGCCATCACGAGTGGCGGTCCAGAAATCGGGAATGAGATAGGGCAGCGCATGACCGAGCCCGCCCACCGTGGTCATGATTCCTGCCGCGAGGCCGCGAATCAGCGGGTGGCCTCGGCCGGTGAGCTTGCCGTCGTCCGACAGCGCTTCGGCGAAGCCCATGGAGATCCCCGCTCCGATCGACGCCGCAGAGCCCACGAGGAAGGTCTGCCAGGTATCGTGGGTGGCGAAGGCGGCGGCGAACAGCGGCGCCAGCGTCGACACCGATCCGTCCATGAGACCGACGAGTCCCGGCTGGACGACCTGCAGCAGGAACAGCCGCCGCGCGGCCTCCGCCTCCTCGACCTTCGCGGGGGTGGTCAGATGTTTTTCGCCAAGCCGGTCGGCGAGATGAGAGTGCCCTGCCTCGGCCTCGGCGAGCTCGGTCAACAGCTTCTTCACCCCGGCATCCTTCGCCTGCTCGGCGGCCTGCCGGTAGAAGCGGGCGTTTTCTGCTTCGATGACTTCGGCGTGAGCGCGCATTTTTTCCAAGCTCGCATGTTTCATCAGCCAGGCCGGCTGGTGTCTCACGAACCCGGCCACGTCGCTGCGCCGGATCAGCGGAATGAAATCGCCGAAGTTGTTGCGGTAGGTATCGGTCAGCCGGCGCCGGTGTTCGTGCTCCTCCTCGGCCATCTCGATGAACACCTTCGCCGAGGCCGGAAAGCGCTCCATGAGGGTGTTGGCGAATGTCGCGTACGTGTGGGCATCGTCATCTTCGCTCGAAATGGCGAGGGCGAGAATTTCCTGCTCCGTCAAATCTGAGAATTGCTTCAATGGAGATCAGTCCTTACTGTCCAGCTGTTGTGGGTGACCGTCCGCTTGACCTCACCGGGACCGGATGCCAAAGACCCGGTAATGACCGAGATTTCGCAGATCCGCAATTTTTCCATTATTGCCCACATCGATCACGGAAAATCCACTCTCGCCGACCGCCTCATTCAGAAATGCGGCGCGGTGCCCGAGCGCGAGATGGTTGACCAGATTCTCGATACGATGGACCTCGAGCGTGAGCGCGGCATCACCATCAAGGCCAACACCGTTCGCCTCGAATATGGCGCCCGCGACGGCGTCCGGTACGTGCTCAATCTCATCGACACGCCGGGTCATGTGGATTTCGCCTACGAGGTATCGCGCTCGCTTGCCGCCTGCGAGGGCTCGCTGCTGGTCGTTGACGCATCCCAGGGCGTCGAGGCGCAGACACTGGCCAATGTCTACCAGGCCATCAACAACAACCATGAGATCGTGCCGCTTCTGAACAAGGTCGATCTGCCGGCCGCCGAGCCCGGCCGGGTGCGCCAGCAGATCGAGGACGTCATCGGCATCGACGCCTCGAACGCGCTCGAAATTTCCGCCAAGACCGGCCAGGGCGTCGAGGCCGTGCTCGAGGCGATCGTCACCCGCCTGCCGGCGCCCCGAGGTGACCTTGCCGCTACACTGAAAGCGCTGCTCGTCGACAGCTGGTATGATTCCTACCTTGGAGTCGTGGTGCTGGTGCGCATCGTCGATGGTGAATTGCGCAAGGGCACGCGGATCAAGCTCATGTCGACCGGCGCCTCCTACCTCGTCGAACGGGTCGGTGTTTTCCGTCCCAAGCAGGAGATGCGTCAGGCCCTGGGCCCGGGCGAGATCGGCTTTTTCACCGCGGCGATCAAGCAGGTGGCCGACACGCGTGTCGGCGATACAGTTACCGACGAACGCCGGCCGGCGCTGTTACCGCTGCCGGGCTTCAAGCCGGCCCAGCCGGTGGTATTCGCCGGCTTCTTCCCTCTCGACGCCTCGCGTTTCGAGGATTTGCGCGATGCGCTCGCCAAGCTCAGGCTCAACGATGCCAGCTTCTCCTTCGAAATGGAGACCTCGGCGGCCTTGGGCTTCGGTTTCCGCTGCGGGTTCCTGGGCCTCCTCCACCTCGACATCGTCCGCGAGCGGATCGAGCGCGAATTCGGAGTCGACATCATCACCACCGCCCCCTCCGTCATCTATCACTTCAACCTGATCGATGGCTCCAGGCTCGAGCTCCACAACCCCGCCGACATGCCGGATGCGATGAAGATCAGGGACATGGACGAGCCGTGGATCGAGGCGACCATTCTGGTGCCCGATGAGCACCTCGGCTCAGTGCTCAAGCTGTGCGAGGACCGCCGCGGCCGGCAGAAGCAGCTGACCTATGCCGGCTCGCGCGCCATGCTGGTCTATGATCTGCCGCTCAATGAGGTGGTGTTCGATTTCTATGATCGCCTGAAATCGGTTTCGCGCGGCTATGCCAGCTTCGACTATCACATCATCGGCTACGAGCAGTCCGATCTCGTCAAGCTGACGATCCTGGTCAACGGCGAGCCCGTCGACGCGCTGTCGATGATCGTGCACAAGGCGCGCGCCGAGCAGCGCGGCCGCGTCATGTGTGAAAAGCTCAAGGAGCTCATTCCCCGGCACATGTTCCAGGTGCCCATCCAGGCGGCGATCGGCGGCAAGATCGTGGCGCGCGAAACCCTGTCGGCCCTGCGCAAGGATGTGACCGCGAAGTGCTACGGCGGCGACGTCACCCGCAAGCGCAAGCTCCTGGAGAAGCAGAAGGAGGGCAAGAAGAAGATGCGCCAGTTCGGCAGCGTTGAGATCCCGCAGCAGGCCTTCATCGCCGCCCTCAAGATGGACGAGAACTGACGCGCCAAACTCCGCGCTCAACCAAAACCGTCACCCCCGCCGCGGACCACCTCATCTAAGCCGCAGAAGGCGCGGGTCAGACCGGAACCCCGGTGCCGATGGGACAGGCGACGCCCGTGCCGCCGAGCCCGCAATAGCCGCCGGGATTCTTGGCCAGATACTGCTGGTGATAGTCTTCGGCGAAGTAGAACTCGGTCGCCTTGGCGATTTCCGTGGTGATCTTGCCATAGCCCTCCCGGCCGAGCGCCTCTTGATAGCGGGCGAGGGCGGCCTCGGCCGCTCTGCGCTGGGCTTCGCTCGTCCAGTAGATGCCGGAGCGGTATTGCGTGCCCACGTCGTTGCCCTGGCGCATGCCCTGGGTTGGATTGTGCGCTTCGAAGAACACCTTGAGCAGGGCGTCGTAGGAGACTGCGTCGGGGTCATACACGACCATCACGGTCTCGGCATGCCCGGTACGGCCCGAGCAGACTTCCTCGTAGGTGGGATTGGGCGTCGCACCACCGATGTTGCCCACCGCCGTCACCCATACGCCGGGGAGTTGCCAGAACTTGCGCTCCGCGCCCCAGTAGCAGCCGAGCGCGAAATAGGCGATTGCGCGAGCCTTCGGGATAGGGTCCTTTCAGCGGCCGTCCGCTTACGAAGTGGCGTTCGGCCGTGGCTATGGCACTATCACGGCCGGGAAGGGCGCTTCCGGGCTTCGGCATCGATAGCTTGTCGCGGCTCGCAAACAGCATGGCGGAGTCCTTCTCTTCTTATGTCTCGCGGGACGGATGTGGCGAGCGGTCCGCCCTGCGGCAAGCGTGCTTGAACGTCAATTTTCGGTGAGTATAGTGCGCCCGTCCTCACCCCCGATGGTTGTGGTCGCGAGCGTTCGCTGGAGAGGTGGCCGAGTGGCTTAAGGCGCACGCTTGGAAAGCGTGTGTGCGGGAAACCGTACCGAGGGTTCGAATCCCTCCCTCTCCGCCATCAAGTCCGGTCGGAGGCCTTTTTCTTGATGTCATCGGCAAAGCTGCATGAACGCCCCGCTGGCTGATGTCACCCCGCAGACGTCCCCGGGCGGCCGCAGGGCATGGATGATTCCTCTCAGGTTGCACCTGAGTGTTCTGATCATCGCACTCCTGGTCTGCACGGTGACGCCGATCGTCTGGCTTGCCTACGAGCGCGGCAGGAGTGCGGCGATCTCTGCCGCGCTGCAGCAGATGCAGTTGCTCAGTCAGCGCACGGCCGACCACTTTCGGCTGTCCTTCGGGACGCTTCGGCAATGGCCACCATGACAGCTGCCTCGGAGCCATTCCTGTTTCCGCCGCCCCGCGAGCGGGCCGCGAAGGACGAGCTTTCTGCTGAGAGGCCTTGCTAGGTCATCCCATCTCGACGGCATCTATGCCGGTTACCCGGTGGTGAATTCATCCATGCGGTCAGCCTCGACAACAATCCCGCCTGGCGCAATGTGCTCGCCGCGCCCGCCAATGCGAAGTTTGCCTTGCGCACGATCGAGCCTGCCATTGCGTCACCAAGGCTGGGATCCGCGTCGGCCGAACCGGTGGCGGTCGGCCCCTACGTTTTCGCCACTACCAAGGCACTCGGCCTGACCGTTGCCGAGCGCCTCGCCGGCAATCCGGAATATCGTGGCCGGCGTCGATGTGCTGCTGGATACCATCGCCAAATTCATCGCCTCCGGGCGGGTATCCCCGAATTCGCGCGCCTACGTGTTCGATGCCTCGGGGCGTCTCATCATCCATTCCGATGCGGCCATGATGGAGCGCATCCTGACCCGGCTGGCGGCAACGCCTGGCGTTGAAACAGCGCAACTTGCGCTTGGCGACCCGGTACTGGATGCGGTTCTCGCCGCGGAGGTGTTGCGCAGCAACTCCGCCGGCGAAGCGATCCGCTTTTCGCGTCGTGACGAGCCCTGGCTGGCGCGGGCGTCGGCGATCAGTTTCTCGCCACGCCTCGCGAGCAACACCCTCGTGATCGCCGCCCCGCTTGCGGATTTCACGGCTGCAAACACGAGACTGCTGCGCCATCAACTCGTCCTCTCGGGGCTGTTGCTCATCGCCGGCATACTGGCCGCTGCACTGCTCGCGCGCCTCATCACCAGGTCACTGTCCTCGCTCACCGGCGAGGCGCAGCGCATCGGTGATCTCGACTCGGCGCCGCGCGCGCTTCGGAACGCTGCTCGCCGGAAGAGGTGGTGGAACTCCTTTCCGAGTACTTCGAGCTGCTCAACAGGATCGTCGAGGATCACAATGGTACCATCATTCAGTTTCTCGGCGATTCGATCTGCGCCATGTGGAATGCTCCGATTGCCGATAGCCAGCACGTAGACAACGCCTGCCGCTGCGCGCTTGCGCTGGAGACCGGGGTCCACGAGTTGAACAGGCGCAACCGGAAAGCCGGGCTGCCGGAGCTGGTGACCCGGTTTGGAGCTCACACAGGGCCGGCGGTCGTCGGCAACGTCGGGGCGCGAAATCGCCTGCAATTCACCGCCATGGGCGATACCGTGAACGTTGCTTCCCGGCTCGAGGGGATGAACAAGGAGTTCGGAACAACCATCCTCGTCAGCAAAACCGTTGCTGACCGGTGTCAGGCCCGCTTCCTGTTCCGGCCGCTTGGACTGGCACGCGCCAAAGGACGTGCCCGCCAAGTGGAGGTATTCGAGCTGAGTGAAATGGCTGCCGATGCCGCTGAAACCGAGACCGCCGCGCCAGCCGTCTACCTTTCGCCAAGGTAGCGAAAGAGGGTTTGCTTCCACCATTCACTCCGGATCGCTTCGAGCATCGCGACATTGAAGGGCTCGCGCAGCTCGCTATCGGCAGGGAAAGCAACGGCATAGGACTGCGGGTCGAAATCGGCCTCGAGAAGGTTGATCGACGTCGGGAATTGCTGCAGCACTGTCCACGCCAGCAGAGGTCTGTCATAGACGAACGCATCGATCGTTCCCGCCTGCAGCGCCTTGAGCCCGTCCTCCGGCGTTCGGTAGCCGCGATAGCGGATGCGATTGCCATCGAGATATTCGATGGTTGCCGATCCGGTTACTGCGCCGACGCGGACAGACGGTAAGTCGCTGACGCCGGCGATGTTGCCCTGCAGCTTGCGCGTCGTCAGCGCCGTTGTGACCCCGGCAGTGAACACGGCGAGGGTCACGACCGAGGCTACCATCCACACAACCGCGACAACCCTGCCAGGCAACGTCCTCGGCCCTCGAAATCCGGTGCTTGCCTGGCTCATTGCCTCCGCCGACCACCACATGCTTGATCCCAGTCCGCGCAACACGCCGCCGCCGAAATCTTCATTGTGCCGGCGCTCAAAGATCCAGATGAGGAGACCGACGAGGAAGGCGATCCCGAGCAGGGCAAGCACTGCCTGGGCAAATCCGAACGAGGTCAGCGTCCGGCCGATCTGACTCCACATCGAGGGTCCCTCCCGTGAAACCGCGATACCGAGACCGGTGAAGTAGTAGGGCTGCGAGAAGTCGAGGCTGCCTTCCCGCCTGGCGGTTACGGTGATCGCCGCAACGGCGGCGCCATAAGCCCGGCTCGCCGTGTGGTCGACGAGATCCTGAACCGTAGGTTCTTCGACAAAGCGGTATCGAAGCTTGAGCTCGTCGGCGATGCGTTGCCAGAGCTCGATGCTGATGCCGCTCCACTTGCCGTCTTCGTCTTTCATGACGAACGGCGGAGCGATCTTTGTCGCGACCACGAGCTCTTTGACGACTTCGTCGTTTTCCAGGCTCAGAGCGGTCGGGCTGCCGGCAGTTTGCAGGCTTGCAAGCACCGCTAGGAAGATGAAAAGCCGGGGGAATTTCATGGCCAACTTCTGCTATGACGGCGGCAGAGGGATGAACTCCGTCTCATCGGGAACCGGTGCGAAACGGCCCGCCTTCCAATCTTCCTTGGCCTCCTCGATGCGCTCCCTGCGCGAGGACACGAAGTTCCACCAGATATGGCGCGGGCCCTCCATCGCCGTGCCGCCGAGGAACATCATCCGGGTAGGTTGCGTCGCCTTGACGGTTATTCGGTCGCCTGGGCGGAAGATCAGAAGCCGGGGTGCTGCGAACCGGTCGCCGGTAATTTCGACTTCACCTTCGGCCAGATAGGCGGCGCGCTCTTCGTAGTCGGGGTCGAGGGGCGCCGCCGCGCCGGCTTCGAGTTGGACTTCCACGTAGAACCAGTCCGAAATCATGTTGACGGGCGAGGTTGCGCCGAGCGCCGATCCGGCGATGACGCGCGCCTGCACGCCCGTGTCCTTGATCACGGGAAGGCTGTCGGCATTGAAATGCTGGAAGGTTGGAGCAGCTTCTTCCGACGCGACGGGCAACGCGATCCAGCTCTGCAACCCGAACATTCCGCCACCGCTCCTGCGCACCTGGGCCGGCGTGCGTTCGGAATGGGCGATGCCGCGGCCAGCCGTCATCAAATTCATGGCGCCGGGAACGATCTCCTGGATATTGCCCTCGCTGTCGCGATGCAGGACGCTGCCATCGAACAGATAGGTCACGGTCGCCAGTCCGATATGGGGATGCGGGCGGACGTCCATACCCTCGCCGGCAATGAATTGCACCGGACCAAAATGATCGAAGAAGATGAAGGGCCCTACCATCTGGCGCTGGCCATGGGGAAGTGCACGGCGCACGGCGAAGCCGCCGAGGTCGCGCACCCGGGGAACGATCACGAGTTCGAGCGCATCGCAGGAGCGTGCATCGCCGAGAACCGGATCATGCGAGGGAAGCCAACTCATCACCACCTCCTGCCGCCGGCTGGTTCCTCAGCCCGCAACCGTTGTGCTTCGGGACGAACGGTGATGCAAGCCCGAAGAGGGCGGCTACTTGCTCCCCCGCTTCATTGGCATAGGATGTGCTCGCCTGCGAGGTCGGTTGGTTTTTACGAAGGGTCGCATTCGATGCTGAATCCTGTCGCGATTTTTGCCGATTCCTTCAGCGACCATCTCGGGACTTCTCTACGATCGGGCTTTCGGACGGCGCGAGCCCCGCTATCTGGAAATCCTGCGCGAAGGCGCGCGGCTGGTCTTCGAGCGTCTGAGCCTCAGCGATGCGCTCTACCACGATGCCGATCATACGGCGTTCGTGACCCTGGTCGGTCAGGACATCCTGCGCGGGCAGCGGCTCAAGAGCGACATCTCCGCGGAAGACTGGCTGCACTTCACGCTTGCGACGCTCACTCATGACATCGGCTATGTGCGCGGCGCCTGCCAGGGCGACCGGGAAGGCGCCTATGTGATCAACGACAAAGGCGATCGGTTCTCGCCCCCCCGCGGGGCATCCGATGCCAGTCTCGCCCCCTATCACGTCGACCGGTCAAAGATAGCCGTGCGCGAGCGCTTCGGCTCGCATCCGGTCATCGACGCTGAACGGCTGGCCCGCGCCATCGAGCTGACGCGGTTTCCGGTGCCGGAAGATGACGACCACCGCGAGACCGGCACCGAGGCGGGGCTGGTCAGGGCCGCTGATCTCATCGGACAGCTCGCCGATCCGTTCTACCTGTGCAAGCTCAGCGCGCTCTACTACGAATTCGAGGAGACTGGCTTGAATGCCCGGTTGGGCTACCGGAGCCCGGCCGACATCGCCGATCAGTATCCGCGGTTTTTCTGGACGAAGGTCAGGCCGTTCGTGCCCGACGCGCTAAGCTATCTCTCCGTTACCGTCGAGGGCCGGCAGTGGACCGCCAATCTTTATTGCAACGTCTTTGAGATGGAGCACGGGATTCGCGGGCTCGGGCCGGAGGGCGGCAACCGATAGCGCCTGGCGCGGGCGATGACGGCCCGAGCTGCAAGCAACGCCCTGAAATCTGAATCGGCCGCAACTGATGATAGTTGCTGGCGCCGGGTCAAAACTCCGCCCGTGCATGGAGCCGGTTCAAGGCCTGCACATAGCGAGTTGCCGATTTCGCCGGTGGCGTTCGAGCACCCGCTGCCTCGCCCGGCGAACAGCGCTCCCCGGGCTCGGGCCGGAGATGGTAGGGGTATTTGTGCTTTTCGAAGTACATCTGCGCCAGGTGCGCCCATGCCTCGGATGCAGCGATTCCAACGATGTCCTCGGTGATCTCGTCCTGCAGCGCAAAGGTGCTGGCTGCTGTGAGGTTCCGATCATAGGCAGCTGACCACAGCTGGGTTCCGTTCGCGGCGTCGACCAGCTTGGTGTTTACACGCACCTGGTCCTGCGAGCGCCTGACGCTGCCGGTGAGCACGAACTGTGCCCCGAGCGCGCGGCCGACCTCGCGCACGTCAACTGAGCCGCCGCTGAACTGCTCGGTCGATTCGCGTGCGAACACCTTGAGATCGGAGGACCGCGACAGCGCTGAAATGACGTCCTCGGACAGTCCGGTGCTGAAATGGGCGTTTTTCGGATCGCCGCTCAGATCCGTGAACGGGAGCACGGCGATTGCTGGCCGGTTGGTGAGGGCAGGGGCCGGGCCATCGCGCGCTGTAAACGACCACGCTGTGCCACCGAGCGCGGCGGCAGCGAGCAGCGCGGCGCCGGCGGCGATCTGCCTCGACCACTGCCCGGTCCTTCGCTGAGCGTGCGCGGGATGACCCGCCGACACTACCGCCTCCGTGTTGGCGTCGAGCACGACACGGAATGCCCGCACCGGCCGCACGATGTTCTTGACGTCGATCTCGCCCATATCATGCAGGGTGACGTCCAGCTTGTTGCGAATTTCGTCGCGAACGTTTCGGCTGATGCAGATGCTGCCCGGCTCGGAGAGCGCTTCCAGCCGCGCGGCGACATTCACGCCGTTGCCATAGATGTCACCGTCCTCGACGATGACGTCGCCAATGTTGATGCCGATGCGGAAGTTTACTGCCTGGTCTTCGGAAAAGAGGCGATTGCGCTTGCGCATCTCCAGCTGAACCGACACTGCGTACGCAACGGCATCGATGACGCTGTTGAACTCGATGAGCATGCCATCGCCCATCAGCTTGACGATGTGACCGTTGTGCTCCGCGACCTTGGGGACGATCAGCTCGCGCTGATGCGCCTTCAAAGCCTTGAGAGTGCCGGCCTCGTTTGCGCTCATGAGCCGGCTGTAGCCAACAACATCGGCTGCCAGTATCGCAGCTAGTCGGCGTTCCATGCGCCACCTCCATCGCCGGCCTGTCTAATCTTAGGGAGTTAAGTAAATATGTGTCAGCCTTTCCTGTTCGGCGTCGTGGTTGCCAATCGGTTTGCTGGTCTGGTGTCCCAAATCTAAATGGCGGCGTCTGCGCTCGCGGTGGATACGGCAGGGCGGAGATGGTCATTGCTTCTCGAGGATCCAGATTTCCGCATGGTAGAGCACCGGTGCATCGCCGAGCGTTCCGGAAGCATTCACCAGGACGATCGACAGGTCCGGCGCGGCCTCGATGACGACCGGTTCGCTCGTGGTGGCTGCCTGCGCCTGCTTCGCCTTCTCCAGCACGCTGCGAAGCGGATACTCCCAGCGGCGGTCACCGGCCTTCACTTCCAGCATCGGCCCGGCAACTTTCGCGGAGAGTGCACCTTGTTCAGCCGGCGAGGAAGCATCCGAAGGCGCTACGCGGAGCGGTCCGACGATTCGGACGCCGCCGTCGCGCCATAGGTTCAGCGGCGCTGCGGACGTGAAGGAGACGGAGTTGGGGGAAGCTGCGCTGATCGGGAAGCCCAGCTGCTCGTTGAGCTTGCTCGCAAGTTGCCAACGATCGGGCTTGTCCCGGAAGGGATCGTTCGCCCGGCCCTCGAACCACGGCTTCAGCCGGTCGAGCGCGCCGGTCTCCGACAACAGCCAGATGATCGAACTTGCCTGTTGCGCGACGGCCGCTGGCGGGCGTGGCATGGGTTCCACGAGCCGGCCGTCCTGGAGCATTTTCGCCGACTCCAGCAGTGCGGTGAGCCGGGCGAACTGGTCCGACACGGAAATGCCGACCGCGCCCCACGGACCAAACGATCCGATAAGCAGCGGCACTGCCAGTCCACCGAGGATATGGCGCATGTCGGCGCGCCCGCGCCGCACGCCGAGATAGATGGCGAGACACACGAGCCACAATCCGATGATCGCGATCGCATATCGATCGGGTGTTACTCCATAGTCCGAGATGCGGCGCCACACGGCTGCGGCGAGGAGGATCGCCGGGACGATGGTCAGCCAGAACCAGCTCGCCGCGAACCACCTCAGCAGGCGCGTCCCCGTTTCCCGCCAGGGCCACGCGACCAGCCAGGCGCCCGTGCCGCCCAGCGCGAACCATGACACCAGCGTGCCGATCTGGCCCTTGGGCAGGGAACCAGCGACAACCACCTTCACTGCATAGGCGTGCAGGATCAGTGTGTAGACCGCGACGACCGGCACAAGCACATAGTTGATCAGAACGGACACGCCACGCTCGAGCAACGTGCCTTTCTCGTCGGCAATGTTCACTTCCTCCTCGAACTCGCGCGGCATGAGGGCGAGGCCGTAGATCGGGGCGATGAGTGTCGCGGCCGTAGTCCAGATATGCTCAAAGAGATCGTTGGGCAGTCGGAGTTCGAACAGGAACCTGAGAGTCTCGACGATCGCCGAGAGCCCAGCGGCGAAGACGACGGCAACGACGACGGCCAGAAGTGCTGCGAGGCCAAGCCGCAGATTGAAGAGCCAGATTGCCGCCTGCCGCGCCCCGGCGCTGAGGTAGGGCGAGATCATCAGCAGAAGGAGGATCGCCGGAAAGAGGAAGAGCCAATATATCTGCTGTGCTGGCGTGAAGTAGCCGAGAGCGCCTGCCGCCGCCGCTGCCGCGAGAGCAAGCGCGAGCCCTGCGTTGTTACCGATCCTTGTTGCTTCGGCATGGAGGTGAGCGGCTCCCGAGGCGAAGAACGCTGCGGCGAGCGCCGCAATGACGCGGGTATTTTCGTCGTGCCCCCTTTGAAACAATTCGGCGGTCTCGAGGTTGGAGTAGACACAGAGAGCGACCGACGCCGCGACCGGAACGGGAAATCTGGCAACGGTGCGCGACAGATCGGGGAGGAGACGTTCCAGGCGGCTTGCGAAGGTCATTTCCGGTCACTTGAACGGGAGCGAAACTGTATGTGTGCTATGCCGGAAACTCCGGGTTTGGGCTAGCACGCGGCGAGGCGATTTCTGATAGGTTCGCGTGTCACGAGGGTTTGCGGCCATGCCGGCCGGCCCGCTCCAGGACATCCCAATGCACCGCATCGCCATGTCGCTGCGCTACACAATGCTCATCGCCGCGATCGGCGCTGCGATCGGCGCCATACTCATGTTCTGGGAAGGTGGCGCAAGGATTTTGGCGGGAGTTCAGGCCATTGTTGCCGGCCCCGCAGACAAAACAGTCGTCGCCTCCGTGATGGGCGGAACCGATGCGCTTCTGCTCGGCATCGTGCTGGTGATCTTTGCCTACGCCATCACGTTCGGATTTGTTTTCGACCTGTCGCCGGAAGAGCGCGACCGGCTGCCGCCGTGGATGCGGGCACAGGGCGTAAATGAGTTGAAGGAGACGCTGGTCAGCGTCATCCTTGTATACCTGATCGTGGACTTCGCCACCGATTGGCCGGCGGGCGAGACGGCCCTGGTGTGGCAGGCGCTGGTCAAGCCTATCTCAATATTGCTGATCGCCGCGGCGTTTTGGCTTTTTGCCGCCAGCCATCCGAGAATCGCTCCGCCCGCCGCGAGGCCCCCGAAGAAATAAAATATTCTGCCCGCTGACAGGATGCCGGCTGTCCGGCCGCCGGTGCTGGAGCATGTTCCGGAAAAATGGGCACACTTCTCCGGCGAGAACATGCTCCAGCTAGTTGATGGGCGACGGTTCCTGCCTACGTTACGCGCATCACCTCGTCAGAAGAAAAGCTTCTGCCCCGCCACGCGGAAATCGAATGGCGATGCTCGAGCCGTACCCACATGCCCAGGTTCTCCAGGGCTGCAATGGCAACCGGCCTGTGCCTGGAATGATCCAGCACGAGCATGTTCAAAGCCTCCACCGTCTCCGAAAACTTTCGCGCATGTGCCATTTCGCTGATGGTCGGGGTTACTCTCTCCTGCGGTAGCCGAGCGAGCAACTCCGCCAGTTCTATCGCTTCGTCTGTACGCATCTTGACCTCCTACCCATGCCAACTGACAGGTCCACGCATCAGGCCACATTCATGGAGCCGGACCTGATAGCGGTGACCTACTTCCGGCGTGCTGCGTTGCGGCAGGCAATCGCCCGCCGCAAGCGAGCCCGGAAGTCCCATACTAACATGGCATCCACATGAAAGGCATATGACTATGCAGGGAGAATTTGACTGCTTGCGCTTGCCGCGCCAGCGGCGGGCATCAGGCCGGCAATCGAGCCGGGCCGGGGGTTCGCTTTCGCACGCCTCTCCTGTTCAGAGCCATGCTCTTCTTTCGCCGGGAACCTGATCCGGACTACCGCGTTGTTCCACTGGTCTCACGCTCACGCGTTGTCCCAAAGCACGTACTACGTGAGACTGGCGCCCCGGCCGGAAATCCTCCAGCGCCGGGGCGTCTGTTTCGTTGCTCGGTCCGGGGCGTTTCTTCGCCGGAACGTAATCCGGGCTGCGCGTTGTTCCACTGGTTTCACGCTCACGCCTTGTCCCAAAGCACAAGAGGAAGAGACCATGGACATTCAAGTAATCGACGAAGTCACGATCTTTGTGTTCAGGCCATGCTCTGACGCAGGGCGAGAGTTCCTGCGAAATGAGGCGGCAAGCGAAGGGCGGCAATGGCGGGGCGAGGTGCTTTACGTCAAGCGCAACTTGGCCGAAGGGCTCACCGCGGCTGCCGTGGCCGATGGTTTGCAGGTCAGCGGAGATGTCGTGATAGCCGACGATGACGACGAGGCCGACGGGTAACCCTTTCCATTACTGAACCTCGGGATTTTGAAGGATGCGCCAGGTGAAACCGAGCCGAACGTAACCCAAGGAAGTCGTTCAAGGATCTCCTCCAGCAGCTGGGCCGGCGTTCTTGCCGCTCGAGATGGCGTTTCCCTATCTGAGCAGGACCACCACGGCAAGGCCAATACCGGACAAGAGGAAACCGGAAACGTACATGATGCGTATGCTTCGTCTTGACGGGGTCGAAGGCCTCGCGGTCAACCAGCTCTTGCTGCAACCACACATGAAATGCGAATCGGACACGCGGCCTCCAGCGTTTGGCAGGGCCTATGTCGAAATTTGGACCCACATGGTTAACAGTGTGATAACGCGGTCGGAAGGAAGGTGGGTGGATGAGCCGAGGTCCCTCTCATCGTGCTGCCGGGGCGCATGAACAACTCTGTGCCCCCACGCCGTTGACCAATAGCGCGCAAGCCAAGACGGCTGGCTCATCAAGGTGCTTACTGTCGATGTCCTTGAGTGATCTCGAAAATACCAATCTCAGCGATTGCTAATCACATCAGCGCGTATCGAACCATCGTCTAAGCTATTGAAAAAATTGGTGGAGTCAGGCGGAATCGAACCGCCGACCTCTTGAGTGGCTGCCATGGCCGGCGGACGAATCACCAAGCGAGTTGTCAACTCTCGGAAGCCGCAAGCATGCAAGTTTGCTGTTTGGGACGCCAAGCTCTCAGGCTTCGGAGTACGCGTCCGGCCAGGCGGCGCCATGTCCTACGTTGTCGTCTACCGAGCGGGTTCAGGGCGCGGCGCGCCAGCCCGGCGCTACACGATCGCCAGTCGCCAGCGTCGGCAAGATCACACCAGAAGCCGCCAGAGAGCGAGCAAAGGCCATCCTAGGAGCAGTGGCGCAGGGACAAGATCCGGCGGGACAGAAGGTTACCGAACGCGGCGCGTTGACGGTCTCCGAGCTGGTCCCTGGGAGGCGGTGTCAAGGCGTGCCGGACTGGATGGCGTTCGCCTTCACCATCTGCGGCACACCTACGCAAGTTTCGGTGCGGGAAGCGGGCTTGGATTGCCGATCATTGGGAAGCTGTTGGGGCATACGCAGGCGGCAACAACCCATCGTTACGCCCACCTTGATGCAGATCCACTTCGCCGAGCATCGGAGGCCATCGGTGGCCGGATTGCGGCAGCACTAGACGGAAAGCGCGGTGGATCCGTGGTTCGACTGAAAGGCGTTCGTCGCGGATGAGCTAGCTTAGCTTAGCTAGCCGACAATGGCTGTTGTTATCCCCGCCGAATCTTGAGGCTGCAGCAGCCCTTGTAACTTGGCTTCCAAGTTTCGATGGTGACTGAAAATCCTGCCGCTTCCAGCGTGCCGTAATCTGCTTCCGAAGCTATCTCACAGAAAAGTGCTACATCCGCCTCGGCCATGCCTGCTTCCAGCCAAGCTGATTTCAGCGGACAGGCTTCGAATTGCACATCGAGGCCATCCCCATCACATCGATCGACCCGTGGTCGGAACATAGCCCCGCCATCTGGGGCAAACGCAAAAGACTGGGTCAGACCATCAAAATCACCCGGTGGATGGGCCCTCAGTCCGCCAGCCTGTCCACAGCCCCAGTTGCGGATGGCTTCCTTGCAGACATCAATAGCCACGAGTCGCCCATAGCGGCGTTCAATAGCACGGAAAAACTCAAGATAGACGCGAGCGCGGTTTTTGTTGGCATCATTCAGGGCGCTCCAGAGTGAGTCGTTCCCGTGCTTTGGCATGCATTCTTCTCCCTCGTTCAACAGGGCCCTTTCTTGCTGCTTCTATCCCGATCCGCTGCCGCTCGCGAATGAGGTCGACCGCTACCCCTAAAACGAGCCCTAATCGGTAGCAGTATTTCGGTCGCGCCCCGCGCACTTCTCAGGGCGCCGTGAGAGCTTTCAGTTCGGCTAGATGAAGGTCCAGCGCCTCCTGGTCGAAACAGCAGAAGGTGACGCGCTCGACGCTCTTGAGCTGGGCCAGCGTCGCGTTCGTTATCGTTACGGCGATGTGGGCGGCGCGATCCTTGGGAAAGCCGTAGGCGCCGGTGGAGATGCCGGGGAAGGCTACGCTGCGCAGCCCCTGTGCTTCGGCGACTTCGAGCGACCGTCGGTAGCAGCTCGCCAGTAGTTCCTCCTCGCCCTTATTGCCGCCGTGTCAGACGGGACCGACGGCGTGGATGACGAAGCTGGCCGGAAGCCGGTAACCCCGGGTGATCTTGGCGTCGCCCGTCTTGCAGCCGCCAAGCGAGCGGCATTCCGCCAGCAGCTCCGGCCCAGCCTTTCGGTGAATCGCGCCGTCAACGCCGCCGCCTCCCAGGAGCGTCGAGTTGGCGGCATTGACAATCGCGTCGACCTCCAGTGCCGTAATGTCATCCCTGACGGCAGAAAGGCGTCGCTTGTTCACGCCTACGGTTCGCGGCGCTCCAGCTTGCTGATCGGCCCTCCTCCGCGGGGTCATTGCTGCTGCTGCTGCTGCTCCTCCTCCTGCTTTATCAGCTGCAATCGTTTCGGCGTATGAGTTGTTCGCCCGCAGCCGGAGGGCAAGACGAGGACCAAAACGGACGAGGGCTACACAGTCCGAAATTGCCTCGTCCTAGTTGTCATCGTCATCGTCATCGTCGTCATCGTGATCCCAGCCGCCGCCGGAACCGATGAACGGCCCGCCGATAAACCGCCCATCGACGTATGGATAGGCATAGCCGTAGGGGTAGTAGACGTAATATGGGTAGTAGTAATAGTCATTGTCGTAATAGCGGCGATACCGGTGACGATAATAGCGATTAGGATAACGATCACGGTAATACCTCTTCTGACCGTAATACCTCTTGTCCACCTTTTCGACCAGACCGGAGGTCATTTCGGATGCTACCAAGCTTGCTTCGGTCAGCCCGGCGACAAGCGGGTTTGCTGAACTGCTTTGCGGCAGGATCACAAGGCCGCCTAACGCAGCGGCAGCCACCAGGTGTTTAAGATTTCGCATAGCGTTCTCCATGCGTCGGAGGTGCGAATGTCCTCGAGTATTATCTACCCGCATGGCAAAAACAATTCCTTGATAAATGTTAAGCGAAGGGCCCTCCTCTAAAACAGCCCGTGGCGGAGTTGAGATTAGCGTAGCTCCGAGTTCTGCTTCACTTCCGGTTTTGACCCAAGGCGGACATCCCGTTCAGACGGCATGGGACCTTGGTCCGACTATTGGCGCTAACACCGCCGAAGTTATGCTGGCGGCGCCTCTCTATCGATCCCCGATGACACGTGGACGATTCCGCAGGTAAAAAGGATTGCTCACTCGGACAGGCGCTTACCTAGAGGAGGAACATTCATGAGCAGCAAATCGGATGATGGCGACAAGAATTGCCCGTCAACACAGGACATGACGCGGAGGAACATGCTCTTGAGCGGTGGATTGCTGCTGGCCCTCTCGGTGTTGGGTAGCGCCGCCGCAGTTGTCGATCCGCAACCCGCACAGGCACAGGCGGGCTCAAAGCCGAATATCCTTGTCATTATGGGCGACGACATCGGCCAGACCAACGTCAGCGCTTATTCATTCGGCCTGATGGGCTATCGGACGCCGAACATCGACCGCCTCGCCCGCGAGGGCATGATGTTCACCGACTACTATGCCGAGCAGAGCTGCACGGCAGGACGTTCGTCGTTCATCACGGGGCAAGCCACTTTGCGTACCGGGCTTTCCAAGGTCGGGCTGCCGGGCGCCGACCTTGGCCTGCGCGCCGAGGACATTACGATTGCCGAAGCGCTTAAGCCGCTCGGCTATGCCACGGGCCAGTTCGGCAAGAACCATCTTGGCGACAAGAACGAGTTCCTGCCTACGGTGCATGGCTTCGATGAGTTCTTGGGCAATCTCTATCACCTCAATGCCGAGGAAGAACCGGAGCATCCCGCGTACCCAAAGGACCCCCGCTTCAGGGAGCGCTTCGGACCGCGCGGCGTGCTGAGGAGCCGGGCCAGCGACCCCGACGACGCCACCGTTGATTCGCGCTTCGGCCGCATCGGCCGGCAGACCATCGAGGATACCGGCGCGCTGACCAAGAAGCGCATGGAGACGATCGACGACGAGACGTCGGCCGCCGCCATCGACTTCATCCGGCGTCAGGCGCAGGCCAACCGGCAGGGCACCAAGTCCAGGTTAACGGCGTGTTGGCTGTAGAATATGGAGCAGGTATTGCGGGTCCCATGAGGCGCGTTTGCGGCGTCTCTTGATGGATCGTTTGTCTGCGGCTTGGCGCACCAGGTTGAGGGCGAAGTGGCGGACGACGGCCATATTCTTGGCGCCATGTCCGATCCGTAGTCGGGACTGGTCCTCGTTGAAGGTCATGTCGAGGGTCCAGTGAAGGTTATTCTCGATGGCCCAGTGGCTTCGCACGGCCTCGGCGAAGGCTTTGGCCGATAGGGCGCGTGAGGTGATGTATGATCGCCGTTCGGTCTCGATCCTGTCGCCTCTTTCTATGCGGCTTTCGACCATGGCGACGGCTCGGAGGTTGGGGAACCGGGGGGCGCCTGGATAGGAACGCTCGGAGGCGATCCAGTGAACGGCGCGCGAGACCGTGTGGGCTCGCAGTTCGAGCCTGCCGTGATCCTTGTCGAGGGTCTGGCACTTCTCGACCTCGTGGGAAGGAGCTGTGTCGAAATAGCTTTTGATATCGGCATGCAAGGTCGGCTGGTTGTCCTTGACGGCCAGAAGATAGTCGGCCTTGGCGTCGAGAATACTCTGAGCGATATCGGGATTGCATCCCATGGCGTCGATCGACACCAGGGCGCGGTCAACGTCGATGCGTTCGAGAAGGGCCGGAATGGCGGTGATCTCATTGGATTTTTCCTCGACCGCCTCTTGGCCCAGCACGAGCCGGCGGGTGGTGGCGAAGGCGGACACCAGATGCAGGGCCTTTTGGCCGGTCTTTCGATTATGGCTGCGGCGCGAAGTCTTGCCGTCGATGGCGACGAGATCGGGCCTGTCCGGCCAGCATTCGGCGACCCACGACGAAAAGCAGGCGGCGAACAAGTCCGGGTCGATCCGGTTCATGACCGTGCGCAGCCAATCGGCGCATGGAATGCCGTAGTGAAACTCCGCAAAGCCGCGCAAGAACCCCAGATGCGCTTCGCCCCAATCGACGATGTCGTCGTAGTCGTCGCCGCTCGCCACCGTCCCGCAGACGACCAGGAACAACACCTCGCGCAACGGATATGCGACCTTCCAGGATTGTCGCGTATCCTTGATCGCCGCCAAGTGATCGAGCAACACGCGCAGCTGTGGCTTGGGCGATAAGGCTTCCATGAGACCCTCCCGAATCGGATAGCCTCAGAGAATCATCTCTCCAAACCCAGCGGAAGAAGCCTTCGCCCACCGTCAAGCCCAATACCGCGTTAACCTGACCTCGGTGCCCTGGGCCAACCGGCCGTTCTTCTGCTGGTTCAACTCGACCCGCATGCACGCAATTACGCATGTACGGCCGTCGATGCTGGGCCAAAGCGGCATCAGCGAATATTTCGACGGCATGATCGAGCACGACGGCCAGGTCGGGCAGCTTCTAAAGGCGCTCGACGACCTCGGCATCGCCGACGACACGATCGTGGTCTACTCCACCGATAATGGTCCGCACATGAACACGTGGCCGGACGGCGGCTATACGCCGTTCCGCAACGAGAAGAACTCGAACTGGGAAGGCGCATTCCGCGTGCCGGCGTTCGTGCGCTGGCCGGGCCGCATCCAAGCGGGAAGCGTGTCGAACGAGCTCTTCTCGGGTCTCGACTGGTTCCCGACGCTACTCGCGGCGGCGGGCGACACCGATGTGAAGGAGCGTTTGCTCAAAGGCTGGCAGCCGCAGGCTGGCGGACGCACTTACAAGGTGCATCTCGACGGCTACAACCAGCTTCCTTATCTGACCGGACAGCAGCCGAATTCGGCGCGCAAGGAGTTTTTCTACTTCAACGATGACGGCCAACTCGTGGCCATGCGTTACGAGCAAATGAAGCTGGTGTTCTGCGAGCAGCGAGAGGCAGGTACGCTGCAAATCTGGCGCGAACCTTTCACCTGCATGCGGGCGCCGAAAATGTACAACTTGCGCATGGACCCCTACGAGCGGGCCGACATCACCTCTAACACCTACAACGACTGGGCCTTCCGCCTCGCGTTTCTGGCGGTGCCGGCACAAGCACTCGTGGCGCAGTTCATTGGCACCTTCCAGGAGTTCCCTCCGCGGCAGACGCCGTCGAGCTTCAGCGTCGATCAGATCATGGAGACTCTGAAGAGGCCGCAGGGCGGCTGATAAACACATACCAGCGGCCTGCCGGCCATTGATCCGGCCGGCACTTGCATGCGGTGTCGCCGCATTTCCGCACTTGCACGAATGCGAAGTGACAAGCGGCGCTATTTGCGGCTGCTTCTTGGTGGAAAGCAAACTCTGCCGCTGCGGAGCGCACCTGCCTTCGGTGGTTTAATGGATGCGGCCGTTCTGATTGAAGTGCAGTTCCAGCCAATGGGCGTAGCTGTCTTCGAGCTTGAGTGGCACGCCTTTCGATGACGTCAACCAGCCGCGACCGACTTCGTTCTGGCCGTATTCGAAACCGTCCGGTAGCACGATGCCGACGCGGTGCTCGGCTTTCGTCACGGGGTTCAGTATCGGCTCGCCACGGCCAGTCAGGACGTCTTCCGCCTTGCACGTCGCTCGGCGCGCTTTCATGTCCAAATCGATGCTGATCGCCGTGTAGATCGGATCGAGGATCTTTTCGCACATCGCCGTGTACACCGCCCAGAAGGTAGTCATTGGAGCAGTTTCCTTGCCGGTCATGATGCTCAGGAGGCCTATCCGCTGCGTCTCGTCGGCCCGCTCGTCGATGACCGGCTGCATGGTCCCCTTGCCCTGATGTACGGCACCTGGCCAAGCGACGGCGAAGGCCATGTTCAGCCCATCGAGCTTCGCACCGCCGAAATGCCCCCTGTCAATGCGGAAGAAGCCAATGGCTTGGCAAAAGCCATGCGACGGGAGGGCGTTGAACTGGCATGGGCATCCATAGGCGCAATTGCAATTGCCGAATTCCATTCCGTGGAGGTCCCATTCGGTCATTTCCATATCCCCATGTGCTCGTCGTCAACGTTCTATAGGTTAACTAAATTGAGGCCGAAAAGGCGAGACAATTTCGTTCATGCTCGTTCATGGGCGAAAACAATTCAGCAAGCAGTCGTGGAGGACTCTACCATTGCGGCAGTACGGCCTGCACGCAGGACGGCTGTTTACGGCTCCAAAGCGGACCCAACGGCGTGTTGTTGGCCGGCGGTGCTGATAGCCTCCAGGGCTAAGGTCGGTCTGCCGTGTTAGGCGCGGTGTGCCAGGCATTCATCCGTCGCGTGCTCAATGAGCCAGTGCTCGGGCTGCATCATCGAGTCCATCGCTGGAAGAGCTGAAAAGCCCATGCCAGGCACCTGAATGGACCGTATCAAAATTCGACCGTCGCGGATGCTGAGAACGGATGCTTCTCCTAATCGCGTATAGAGATCAGCATGCCTATCAAGCGCAGCGGCTTGTTCTTCTTGCGTCAGGTGGTCGAGACCGAAGAAGTAGTGATGACCGTTTCGCTCCACATGTGGAATGCCGAGGAGGGCGACCAAGGCAAGATCCGCCTGCAGAGGCACAACGGGCAGATTTGTCAGATCTTCGGCACTGAGAAAGTAGCTCTGTGAACCGATGGCCTCATTGCGCCGTTGTACCCGCGCGAAGTTCAGCAAGGACTTGTAGATGCCCTTGCAGTTCTTGTGGGAGACGCCGCGGTAGCCGAGTGCCATAGCGATACGGAAAGCATCTGGCGTTCCGTCCGCCTCATCGATAATTACCGGCTTGTACCGGCTTATCCGATTGAGAAGCGATGCTGCGTCTGATGACAGCGAGACCGAGCGCTCAAGAGGTTGCTCAATGAACAGGATTGCACGATCGAGGGATTGGAGACTGGGCGTCGTCCGAAGCCTGTTAACCAGCTCGTAAAACTCGCCAACGTCCTTATATTGCTCGTTGCCGTCAAGCGTCACAGAACAGGGCGAGACGCTGCGGGATACAATCTCGGCGATGGAGTTCAGGCGGGTGAGGTCCTCATCAAGTCGGCCTGAAAGTTTGATCTTTAGATAACGGATGCCATCGACGCGCAGGTAATCCTCGAGAGTTTCTGGAAGCCCGTCTGAAGCGGCCGCACCCGCTGTGATATCCGCTGCGCTGAGCGGGTCGAGGAGGCCCACGGTGTGTCGCACCCACAGTTGCTCCAATGGTCGCTCCGGCAGGTAGCCGCGAAAATCGAAACCCCTAAGGTCGGGGTCGAGCCGGCTCAGGTCCATGCCCAGTGCGTCCGACACGACTAGATCGGCAACAGATAGTCCCATTAGTCGTCCGAGAGCGTCGATCACAGCGCGCTCGGGCATGGAGACACTGAAACTAACCGTGAGGTCATTGAGATCGTGCGCCGCCCCATGGTTCATCACCTCGCCAAGGCAATTCCACCACATGTCGAAGGGGCTGCAATACTCGCTCTGGGCCTGACAGGCTGCGAGCGCGAGCCGGATGGCGCGCACAAGATCGGCTACGTTTTCGATCAGTGATTTGTGAAGGCGTTTGTCAAACCAGCGATAGGCGAGAAAGTCAGCTGCGTATCCACGTGCTTGCTTTCCGCTCTCGGTCTCGATCGTTATTTCGAGAGTAACAATAGGCGCCGCCCGGACGGTTACGGCGCCATAGCGAAATGGCATGCGACTGAGGGCGACGCGAAGGCCGAGGCGACTATCAACGACCCTCAGGCGCGGTGTGGTACGGATCATGTTCGCTGCGTTTCCAGAATACCACGGACATACCTAATTACGCGCGCTGCACAAGTTGGCCCTTCAGACTCATAGATGAATGGCTCGATCGAGATGGCATGCCCGGTGAAGAAAACGAGGACCAAATGCAGATCGAAAGCATCTGGGCGGACACCGTGCTCGCGTTGTAGTTTGCCAGCTGGCCGGGGAGTGGTCCGGTCAGATTTACGAAATTCAGCGCAGCCAGCTTTCGAGATTTGCGCGAACGAATTCGTCGTCGTTGAACAGAGGGTAAGACTTGTAGACGCGATCAATCTCTTCTATCTGGCCCGGACCGAGGTTCTCGTTCGGATCGAGGCACCAGTTGCCATCCAGCAGTCCTTGTCGCCGGAGCACCTCGTGGCAGCCGGCGATGCAGCCGGCGAAGTCGTTGCGAACGTCAAAAAAAGCGGCGTTGCAGTCGGTGACCTGGGAGTCGAGCTTTAGCAGCTCGGCGTTGATGTGGTCAGCGGCGACGGCAGCGTGGATGCGCTTCAGCAGAGTTACCGCCGTCCTGACCCAGACGCTCCAGTGGCCAAGCAGGCCACCCTTGATCCGCACTACCACCTCCCGGCCATCGCGTATTGCGGCAAAGGGCGTCAGCAGGTCGAGGACGATGTGGTCGTCATTTCCTGTATAGAGAGTGACACGCTCCTCCGCCCTGGCGGCGAGGAGTCCGCGGATCACGTCCAGGCTGCGGTAACGGTGGAACGGCGCGACCTTGATTGCGATTACGTTGTCGATGGCGCAGAAGCGCTGCCAGAACGTGACGGGCAGCACCAGGCCACCCACCGCTGGCTGAAGGTAGAAGCCGACAAGCGGAATCTCGTCAGAGACGCGTTGGCAATGGGCGATGAGCGTGTCCTCGTCTGCGCCGCGCATGGCGGCCAGGCTTAGCAATCCGGCGTGATAGCCGAGGCGGAGCGCGGTGCGTGCCTCGGACACGGCCTGCTTTGTGCGGCCGATCACGCCGGCGATGCGCACCAGCGGCCGGCGCGCCTCGTCCATGGCCGCGGCTGCCAGTGCCAGCACGGGTTCGTAGAGGCCGGCCTTGCGGATGGCAAACTGCGTCGTGTGGACACCGACGGCGAGACCTCCAGCGCCCGCTGCGAGATAATAGCGGCTGAGGGCCCGCTGTCGGCGCTCGTCGAGCTTGCGCTCGAGCGTAAGGGCGAGGGGGTGCGCCGGAATGACGGCGCCGTTGCGCAGCATCGTCATCACGTCATCGGGAATCTCCGAGCGATGCAGGCTCATCTACTTGCTCTTGCAAACCCCCTGCCCATGGTTCACGGCCTGAGATAGCCAAGCACCATATCGGCAGCGTGGCGCTTGCGTTCAGCGATCCGCCGCGGTGCCGACAGATTGCGGCGGAAGATCGTGGACAGCGTGTGTATGTTGGCGAAGTAGAAATAACCGAGCGCGGCGATTGACACATAGAGCTGTACCGGATCGACGTCGCCGCGAAACTCGCCCGAGTGTTGACCGCGCTTGAGCATGCGGCTGATCATCTCGACGAGCGGTGAGTGCATTTCGCGGATGCGCTTCGAGCGTTTGAGGTGACGCGCTCGGTGCAGGTTCTCACTGTTGAGAAGCGGAATGAAGTGCGGGTTGGCGATGAAATAACCGAACGAGAACTCGACCAGCCTCCGCATGGCGGCGACAGGGGCGAGCTCCTCCAAATGCAGTTCGGTTTCGGCGCGACGGATGTCGTCATAGATGCGCTCGAGCACGGCCAGGAACAGCTCGGCTTTGTTGCCGAAGTAATGATAGAGCATGCGCTTGTTTGCGCCGGCGCGCTCGGCAATGGCGTCGACACGTGCTCCGCCCAGTCCCTTGTCGGCGAACTCGCGGATCGCCGCCTGCAGGATCTGCTCGCGGGTGCGCTCGGGCGCTCGGCGGCCCTCCTGCGCCCGCGATCGCCCCCTAGCCGAGCTCCGGTCCGGCGATTGCGAAGATTCGGGCGGGATCGTCGTAGGGCTCGCTGCGGCCATGGATCATCCGTATGAAGGGCAGGAGTGGCGAGAAGCCGGCGGCCTCGAGGCTGCCGATGAAGGAAGAGTGTCGATCACCAACGTCGATGCAAACGGGACCTGGGATTTCTGCCAGCGCGGTCATCGTCAGCGCCGCCGCCGTCGCCGCATCTTCGGCGACGACCGGACCGATCTGCCGGCAGGTACGGCCGTCGCGGCCGACGATGAATCCACGCAGCCGGCCGTCCTTCTCTGCCAGGAAAGCGCAGGCCGGGAGGCGCCGCTGCAGGTCGGCAAGGATAGCGGTCCCGTCCCGCACCGAAGAGCATTCTGTCGTAGGCGGCCACCGCGGCAAGATCGTCGTTTCGCATCGGGCGAATGTTCGCGCCGCGCTGGAATGCCGTCGGCTCCGGCTTCTCGGCGAAGAAGCGCGTCAGCGTGTAGACGTCCTTGAACCCGAGATGGAGATAGACCTGCCGGCCTTCGGGCGTGGCGTCGAGGGCGGGCGTCAGGCCCTTGGTCAGGAGCGCCTCCATGCAGCGGCGCATCAGATACGTGGCGAGGCCGCGCCGGCGGAAAGCCTGCGTTACCAGGATCATGCTGATCCAGCCGAACGGACCGTCGAACGGCACCGTCAGCCCGGAAGCGACGAGGCGCCCCTCGGCGGTGAACAATCCGAAGCTGTCGCCGGCCTCGAGCATCAATCGCCAGTCGGCAGCGATCTGGTTCCACTGCGGCTCGGCCGACAGCGGCACGCAAACGGCGGAGTCCTGCACGCGCAGGCGCCGCTCCGTGAGCCCTTCGAGCGTCATGACGCCATCCGCGGCGCGCTGAACGTGCCGTCGCGCACCTCGAATTGGGTCGGCTTGCCCAGGCTCGGCATGGCGCGCGCCACCCAATCGGCGCTCCAGTCGATCATGCGGGCGAGCGGCACCACCGGGTAGCCGAAGAGGGCGGATGGCCTGCGCCGCGTTGGCGATCCAGGCGGTCGCCGCTTCCTCGCCCACCAAGAACGGCGTCTTGCCGAGACGCTGGGCCATGCTCTCGGCGAGCGAGCGGATGCTGACGACCTCTGGCCCGGTGACGTTGAGAGCCGAAGTCGGCATGGTGCAGTGGCTCAGGGCGCGCAGGGCCTGAGCGTTGGCGTCGCCTTGCCAGATGACGTTGGCATGGCCGGTGGTTACGTCAACGGGCTCGCCTTTCTTTACCTTCTGCGCCACATCGAACAGCACGCCATAGCGCATGTCGATGGCGTAGTTGAGCCGGATGAGCCGCCCCGCCGTGCCACGCGCGCGCGAGAAATACTCGAACATCCGCTCACGGCCGACGCAGGAATTGGCATATTCGCCCGGCGGGGGATTGACCGGCGTCGCTTCCGTCGCCCCCTGGTGCAGAACGCTGACATATGGATAGACGCAGCCGGTCGAGAACACGACGATGCGCGAATCGACAAAAGCTTCGGCCACCAGCGCCGGAACGAGCACGTTCATCGCCCACGTCATGTCGAGGGTGCCGGTCTCGCCGAACTTGCGGCCGGCCATGAAGATGACGTTCTTGAGCCTGGGCAGCGCAGCTACGGCGGCACGGTCAAGCAGATCGCACTTGAGCGGCTCGACGCCTCTGGAGCGAAGCTGCTCGGGTAGTCGCCCGTCCGAGAAGCGAGCAACCCCGACCACTCGCTTGTGCGGTGCCGCTCGCTTGGCAAGGGTGGCCAGCGTCGGCCCCATCTTGCCGCCGACACCGAGAATGATGATGTCCCCATCCACGGCCGCAAGATCGTCGATCAAAGCCTGCGACGGCGTGGTCATGAAGTCTTCCAGGGCGGCAACGTCTTCGAAGTGGTCCGGCAGCGCGTCGGCTCGAAGTACAGCACCGCTGGCGGCTGCGCGCGCGGCCATCACATCCTACCGAGGTGCTTGGGAGATGGGTCACGCCCCAGCATGGCGAGTGCCTACTTCTTCTCGTGCGTGGCCCCGTCGTTCTGCTTGCGGGCTTTCGCCCGTCACGCTCGACCCGGTCACCGATAGAGGTCTGGGCGGCGGTCGCCGCGGTAGGTGGCGAGGTTGCGCCAACGATCCAGGTCGCCCTCCGACTCGTGGATGCGCGCCAGGGCGATGCCTTCGCCCTCGGAAATCGCGGCGGCGATCTTGCCGGAGTGTCCGGCGACCGTCGAATGGCCGAAGCTGTCGAATTCGATGCCAGGTGCCGCGACCTCATGGCCGATGCGGTTGGCCATGGCCAGAACGATCACGTTCTCCAGCGCGCGCGTTGAAACGAGGCCCTGCACGCGGCTCCCGTCCCAGCCCCATACATCGCGCTGCCAGGGATCGTTGATCCAGTTCGTGCTGTTGATGAGGAAGTCGGCGCCCAGGTCTACGAGCTTTCGCACATAGTCGGGGAAGATCAGATCGTAGCAGATCGTCATTCCGATCTTGCCGAGCGTCGTGTTGACCACCACGGGCTTGTCGCCCGCCTTCACGAACTCGCGCTCCTTCGAGAACAGATGGGCCTTGTTGTAGACCGCGAGCTGCTTGCCCTCCGGGGAGAACAGCAGCTGCGAATTGCAGATGCTGTTGCCCTGGGTCGTGAACATGCCGACGGCGAGGTGGATTCGACTCTCCCGAGCGATGTCCGCCAGGGTCTTCGAGCTCGGCCCGTCCGGCGTTTCGGCCAGCTCGCCGAGCTTGTCACCGATGAAGTAACCGGTGACCGAGCATTCCGGGAAGATCACGATAGCCGCGCCCAGCCCGGCGGCGAGCTGGGTGAAGTGCCGCATCTTGTTGAGGTTAGGCTCGGTCTGGCCAACGACGCAATCGATCTGAGCGACAGCCACGTTGAGGTTGAAGTCCGCCATGTTGTCGTTCCCACGTTCGGTTGCATGCACAGAAGTAACCAGTTGGTTACTTTGCCGTGTGACCCGAGCCAAAGTCAAGCCCGCGAGATTCGCTACGACTTGCTTGCCGCTACTCAACTCAGATTGCAGCCGGGCACGACCGGCTTGATCTGGCCGTAGTTCTCGACGATCTCCAGCGTCGCGCGGTCGGTGACGCGGGCCAGGAAGCTGTTGCACAGCATGTGGTTGTTTTCTGCCGCGATGTTGACGTGACCCTCCGGTGCCTCGTGTTCGACCGTCGGAAGGGCGGCGATTACCTTGTCGTCCTCGGTGGAGCCCGCCTTTGCTACCGCCTTGGCGTAGAGCCAGGTCGCCGCGTAGGTCGATTCACCGATGGCGTTGATCGGCTTGTCGGCGCCGAACTTCTCGGCGTAGCGCTTGGTGAAGTCGCGGTTCGCCTGGTTGTCGAGCACCTGGAAGTAGGACTGGCTGGCGATGATGCCGGCCTGCTCCTCGGGCGTTACCGCCGGCAGGTATGCTTCGTCCCAGCCGTGATAGACGAGGTGCGGCTTCATCTCGAAGCTGCGGTACTGCTTGACGCCGGTGATGGCGTCGGCGCCGGCAAACATCATCCACATGATGTCCGGGTTGGCCTGCTTCACCTTGTCGAACGAAGGACCGAAGTCCTGCGTGCCGAAGGGGAAGAATTCCGCACCGACGAGCTGGCCGCCCGCGGCCTCGAACGCCGCCTTGACTGCCTCGGTGCTCTTGTGCGGCCAGACATAGTCCGAGCCCATGACGTACACCGTCTTGCCCATGTTTTTGATCAGCCAGGGAACGATGGGGTCGATCTGCTGGTTCGGCAGCTGACCGGTGCAGACCAGGTATTTGTCGCACTCGCCGCCTTCGTAGTAGGTCGTGTAGATCACCAGCTTCTTGGCCGGGATGGTGACACTTTTCGCCGCCACCCGCTCGAGGCTGGCGATCATGCCGATGATCACGTCGACTTTGTCCTGAAAGATCAGCTTGCGCGCCTTGTCGATAGCGCCCTGCGGTGAGGTCTGATCGTCCTCGACGATGAATTCCAGCTGGCGCCCCCCGGCTCCGCCGGCGGCATTGATATCGTCTACCGCCAGCTTGAAGCAGTTGTGCTGGGTCTCGCCGAGGATTGTCTCCAGCCCGGTGAGCGCTGTCATGAAGCCGATCTTCACCTTGTCCTGCGCTTTCAGGATGCTCGGGAAGCCGAGTGTGCTGGCCGCCAGCGCCGTGCCGCCCAGAGCCTTGATGGTGGTGCGCCTGCTGATCAGTCTGCCCGTCATGGTATTCCTCCGTTCTCCACTGTTGTGTCGTTGCTCAAATCGCCAGATACCTGCGCAGCATCGTCTCGTCGCGCAGATCTTCGGGCCCGCCTTCGTGAACGATGCGGCCCTTCTCCATGACCAACACGCGTCGTGCAAGCTGCAGTGTCAAGTCCAGATTCTGCTCGACCAGGAGCACCGCCGTCGCCGTGTTTTCGACGATCTGGCGGATCAGCCGGCCGATCTCCTGCACGATGTTGGGCTGGATGCCCTCGGAAGGCTCGTCGAGCAGCAGCACCCGCGGCCGGCCGCACAGCGCGCGGGCGATCGCTAGCATCTGCTGCTGGCCGCCCGACAGCGTGCCGCCGGGCTGCTCCAGCCGCTCGCGCAGGATCGGGAAATACTCGAAAATCTCCTCGGGGACCTTGGCGGCCTGCTCGCGCCCGGCGCGGGCGCGCGTGCCGACCAGCAGGTTCTCGCGCACCGTCAGCTTGGCGAAGATGCCGCGACCCTGCGGCACGAAGCCGACGCCATGGCGGGCGATGCGGTGCGGCGACAGGCCGGTGAGACCCGTACCGTCCAGGGCGACGCTGCCACGGGTCGGCCGCAGCAGGCCGATCAGCACGCGCATCAGCGTGCTCTTGCCGACGCCGTTGCGGCCGAGCAGGCCGAGCACCTCGCCTTCCTGCAGTGCGAGATCGACGCCGGTCAGCACCGGCGCGCTGCCGTAGGCGGCGTGGATGTTGCTGACCAGCAGCATCGCTATTGTCGCCCCAGATAGACGTCGCGGACCATCTCGTGGCGCTCGATCGCCTCGAACGACCCCTCGGCGAGGATCCGGCCCTGATGCATGACCGTCGTCGGACAGGCGAGTGCGCGCACGAAGCGCATGTCATGCTCGATGACCACGATGGTGATGCGGCCCACCAGGTCGCGCAGCAGCTGCACCGTCCGTTGTGTCTCTTCGACCGTCATGCCGGCAGTCGGCTCGTCGAGAAGCAGAAGCATCGGATCGTCCATCAGAGCCATGCCGATCTCCAGCCATTGCTTCTGTCCGTGGGCAAGCGCGCCGGCGGGAAGCGCGGCGGAGTCCTGCAGCGCCAGCATCGTCAGCATCGACGCGATCCGTTCGGCGCGGTCCTTCCCACGGCTGCGCGCTGCGACGGCAAGGTTTTCCGCCACGCTCATGCTGGGGAACACGCTGGGCACCTGGAACTTTCGGGCGATGCCAAGCCGGGCGAAGGCGTACACCGGGCGCCCCGCAATGTCGCGCCCGGCAAAATGGATCCGGCCAGCACTCGGACGTAGCGTGCCGGCCACCATGTTGAACAGCGTGCTCTTGCCGGCGCCGTTCGGGCCGATGATGCAGCGCACCTCCCCGGCGGCGACGCTCATGTCGATGCCGGCGACGGCGACTACACCGCCGAACCGCTTGGCCAGGGCCTCGATTTGAAGCAGCGGCTCGCTCATGGAGAGGGTCGTGTCGCGATGGCAAGCCGCGTGCCGATCCGTTCAAAGAGCGGCAGCAGTCCGCGCGGGAACAGGAACACCATGGCGACGAAGAAAGCGCCGATGACGATCGGCCACAGCTTGGTGTCTATGCTGCTGACCTCCTGCTGCAGGCGCTGCACGGCGATGGCGCCGATGAAGGGGCCGAGCAGCGTGCCGCGCCCGCCGATCGCCACCCAGACGATCACCTCCGTGGACAGCAGCAGGCCGATGAAGGCTGGCGCCACGTATCCGGACACCGCGGCGTAGAGGCCGCCGGCGAGCGCCGCCATGGCGGCGGAGACCACAAAAACGATGAGCAGATGCAACGCCGTGTTGTAGCCCAGGGTCTGCGCGCGCACCTCGTTGTCCTGGATGGCCGCGAGAATGCCTCCGTAGTGGCCGCGGCAGGCGATCCACAGCGCCAGCAGCGCCGTCGAGCACACGCCGATGACGAGATAGTACTGATCGTTGGGGTCGATGAAGGCGAAGCTGGCACCGAAAAGCTCGATTCCCGGCGGTGGCGTGCCGATGAGGCCGGCATCGCCGCCGGTGACCGAGGACCATCCGACGGCGATATGGTTGGCTACCAGCGATACAGCCAGCGTGACGATGGTGAAGTAGGCTCCGCGCACGCCGCCGAAGATGAGGAAGTAGCCGAGGAGGAGCGCCACGGCCACGGCGAGCAAGATCGCCCCGGCCAGGCCGGCGAGCGTGGCGTTGCCGCCGCCCACCATCGCTGCGAACACCGCCGTGCCGTAGGCGCCGAGGCCGAAGAACGCGGCGTGACCGAAGCTCAGCACGCCCGCCTTGCCCCACAGATAGTCGAGGCTCAGCGCGAACAGGCCGAAGATGAGCGCATCGCGCACCACCGACAGCCCGTAGGGGTTGCTCCACAGCGGATAGAAGAGCAGGAACAACAACCCTACGCCGAAGACAGCCAGCCAGGCGAGCGCGGTGCCGTCGAGGAAGGGCAGCGGCCCCTGGCCGCCGCCGGGCCGGAGCGATGCTCATGTCGGGATGAGCCCGCGCGGCCGGAAGCGCACCAGGATGACGGCGCCTACGAGCACCAGCGCCTGTGCCATGGTGCCCGGAAGGTGGTAGTTCAGGATTGTCTCGAGGCCGCCGACCAAGCCCGCTGCCGGCGGCGATGCCGCCGATACTGCCGGCGCCGCCGACGATGACCACGAAGAAGGAGCGCGCCAGGTATTGCGCCCCCATCTGTGCGATCACCTTGGTAAGTGGGGCGATCAGCACGCCCGCAATGGCGGCCAGCGCTGCCCCGGCAGTGAAGGCGATGGCGTAGATGCGCCGCGTGTCGATGCCCAGGGCCTCGGCCATGTCGCGGTCCTGGATCACCGTGCGCAGGTCGAGGCCGAAACGCGTGCGATGGACGACGAAGAGCGCGCCGGCCAGGATCGCCAGCGCGAAAAGGATGAGCACAATTCGGTAGCCGGGGTAATTGACGCCCAGAATCTCGACCGTACCGTGGATCGGCGTGATGACGTTCTGTGGGCCGGAGCCGAAGATCAGCTGCAACCCTTGCTGCAGGATCAGGCTGATGCCCCAGGTGGCAAGTATGGTGTCGAGCGGCCGCCGGTAGAGGTGCTGGACGATCCCGCGTTCGAGCATGAGCCCGAACAGACCGCCGACGACGGGCGCGAGCAGGAGCGCCAGCCAGTAGCTTCCGCCGAGGTCATTGACGACGGCGAGCGTGAAGGCGCCGATAGTGACGAATTCCCCATGCGCCATGTTGATGACGTTCATCAGTCCGAAAATGATGGCAAGCCCGAGGCCCACCAGCATCAGGATGCTGACCAGCGTGAGGATATTGAGGAGGATCGGTAGCAGGGTCTCCATTCGGCGGCGGCCCAACGCAGAAGTAACCGGTTGGTTACTGGACGCCGAAGCAACGGGGGTGTCAAGGCAGCGCTGCGGGCGGGCAGCGACGGGGGCTGCCTTGACACCGAATTCGGCAGCCTCGAAGGTAACCACCTGGTTACTTCCGCCGCGACCCGAGGCTTGGACGGAACATGGGGATGCTGGTTTCGGCACGGCTGTCCGACATCGCGGGGCGCTACGGCATCTATCTGCTGCTTGCTGCCCTGGCCGCGTTCGCTGCCGTCGTGAGCCCCGAGTTCGCGACTGCCGGCAATCTCGTCAACCTCATCAACCAGTCGGCCGCGCTGGCGATCCTCGCCATCGGCCAGACCTTCGTCATCGCCGCCGGCCTGATCGATCTTTCGGTGGGACAGCTCCTCGGCCTGGTCGCCGTACTTGTCTGCGATCTCGCGGGCGGCGCGCAAACGATGGTCGCGCCGGCAGTTCTGCTGGCGCTGGCGGTCGGCGGCGGGGTCGGCCTGGTCAACGGCCTGCTGTACCGATGGCTGTCCATCCATCCGCTGATCCTCACCTTTGGCATGCTCAGCATCCTGCAGGGCGCGATCTTCTCCTACACCGACCAGAGCATCGGCCAGGCCCCGCCGGCGCTGCTGTGGGTCGCCGGCGGTAGTATCGGCGGCATTCCCTTCACGCTGGTCCTCATTGCCGTGGCCGGGCTCGGCGCGCACCATCTCTTGAAGGGCACGCGCTTCGGTCTTCATCTGCGTGCCGTCGGCGCCAACCCGGAGAATGCGCGCCGGGCAGGCGTGCGCGTGCCGGAGATCACGTTGGCGGCTTTTGTCCTCTCCGGTCTCAGCGCCGGCGTTGCCGGCCTGATCGTCGCCGGTCGCCTTGGCACGGGTTACCCGAACGCCGGCACCGGCTACGAGCTTGACGCCATCGTCGCGGTCGTCCTTGGCGGCACCTCCTTTGCCGGCGGCCGCGCAACGATCGCCGGAACGTTGGCCGCAGTTCTGGCGCTGGGTCTGGTCAGCAACCTTTTGAACCTGATGGAGGTCGCGGCCTTCGTGCAGATGGTGATCAAGGGCGGCATCGTCGTCGCCGCCATCATCGTCAACCAGCCGCGCGCAAGGTTGGCATGAGCGTGCTCGCGCCGGCTGACGTCGACTGGGTTGGCTGGCTGGCGCGCCAGGCGATCTGGATCGTGCTCGCAGTGCTGCTCATCGTGGCTGCGCTGGCTTCGGAAGCCTTCCTGCGGCCGGTCTACCTGTTCAACGTGGTGCGGCAGGCGGCACCGGTCGGCATCGCCGCGCTCGGCGTCACCTTCGTGATGATCCTCGGCGGCGTCGATCTATCGGTGGGCGCGGTGATCTCGCTCTCCGCCATCGTCGCCGCGGTGGTGATGGACGGCAGCACCGCCAACCTCGCGCCGGCACTGCTGCTGTGCGGCCTCATCGGCCTCGCAGTCGGGCTGACCAACGGTCTGATCGTCGCCTTTACGCGCGTGTCGCCGTTCATCCTGACGCTGGGCATGGCAATTGTGGTGTACGGAGCCACGCAGGTCTATTCCGGCGGAACGGCGGCCGGCCAGGTGTCGCCGGGCTTCCGGGAATTCTTCAACCAGCGGCTGTTCGACCTCGTGCCGGTGCTGGCGCTTGCCTTCTTGTTGCTCGCCTTGCTGGCGGCCTGGGTCCAGCAGAGCACCCGCTTCGGTCGCAGTCTCTATCTGATCGGCGCCAACCGGGAGGCGGCGCTGCTCTCCGGCCTGCCCGTGCGTTGGGTAACCATCGTCGCCTATGCCGTATCGGGCCTCACCGCCGCCTTAGGCGGCATCGCGCTGCTGGCGCGGGCCGGTGTGTCGAGCACCTATGCCGGCCGCGGACTGGAGTTCGACGTGCTGGCCGCGGTCGTGCTCGGTGGCACGACGTTTGCCGGCGGGCAGCGGCGGCGTCGGCGGCACGGTCGCCGGTGTGTTCGTGCTCTTCATTGCCTTCAATCTTGCCAACCTCGTCGGACTGCCGTTCCATGCCCAGCTGGCCCTGAAGGGAACCATCATCATCGCGGCCTCGGCCGCTTACCAATCGCTCAGGCGTGTCGGCTGACCCCGTCTCGCTTGCGCGATCGAGCAAAGGAGAAGGAGCATGCGAAGACTTTTCTTGCTGGTTGCCGCGCTTGGCTTCGCCGTGGGGCTTTCGGCCCATCCGGCGGCGGCCCAGGACCTCGACCTGTCGCTCGAGGAATCGCACAAGCAGATCGAGGCCTGGGCGAACGAGCCGATCGACACTTCGAAGCACAAGAAGGATCCGCCCTACAAGGTCGGTCTGTCGGCGGGCTATCTCAGCAATTCATGGATCCTGTTTTGCTCGCAGTTGCTGCGCCATGAGGCCTCGCTGCACCCGGAGATCGGCGAGGTGCTGGTGACCGACGCGGCATTCAATCCGGCCAAGCAGGTGGCCGACATCGAGGATCTGGTGAGCAAGGGCGTCGACCTTCTACTCTTCTGGCCGGTCGACGAGAAGACGTTGCTGCCGGCGCTGCAAAAGGCTGCGGCTGCCGGCGTGGTGACGGTCAACGTCGGCTACAACTTCATGCACAGCCCCGCCGTCACCGGCAACGCCTATGTCAACCAGTGGGACATGACCATGGAGGGGGCCAGGCGCTTCGTCGATGCGCTCGGCGGCAAGGGCAAGATCTTCGCGATGATGCCGATCGCCGGCTCCTCCGCCGCGGTGGTGCAGCTTGCCACCCTGCAGAGCCTCATCAAGGACAAGCCGGAGATCGAGCTGCTTACGGTAGAGTACGGCGACTGGAACCGCGCCAAGGCCAAGCAGCTGACTGAGAACGTGCTGCAGCGGTTCCCCCGCATCGACGGCGTTTTCTCACCGGCGGCGCAGATGTCGATGGGCATCATCGAAGCCTTCGACGAGGCTGGCCGCGGTAATGAGGCGATCCTTTCGCCGGGCGACGAGTACAATGGCTGGCTCAAATGGGTGAAGGAGAACGACAAGTTCGGCTCGATGACCAGCGGGCTTCAGGTCGGCCGGGCCGCCGTACAGCACGGTCTGGCCATCCTCAAGGGCGAGCCGGCGAAGAATGCAGTCACCGTCCCGACGCGCTACCTGACGACCGAGGAAGCGGCGGCCATGTATCAGGACGGTCGGCCCGACGATTGGTGGCCGACGGACTTGCCGAAGGAGTGGCTGCCGCAATAGGGGAAGCAGCAGATCGATGGCAATCCTGGAAGCGCGCGGGCTGACCAAACGCTTTCCCGGCGTCCTCGCCCTCGACCGAGTGGACCTCGATGCCGAACGCGGCGAGGTCCATGCGCTAGTCGGCGCCAACGGTGCCGGCAAGTCGACGTTGATGAACATCCTCGCTGGAGTCTTCTCGCCCAGTGCTGGCGAGGTGCGTCTCGACGGGACTCCTGTGACCTTCGCTTCACCACGTGCCGCGCAGGCGGCAGGGATCAGCACCGTCTATCAGGAGCCAAGTGTCATCCTGGAGCTGACCGTGGCCGAGAACATTTTCCTCGGCCACGAGCCGGCGAAGCGGCTCGGCGGCATCGATCGCCGTCGGCTCGCCGCAGAGACGCGCGCCATCGCCGCGCGACACCATTTGCAGCTCGACCCCCACGCGCTGGTCGAGCAGCTCAGCGTCGCCCAGCGCCAGCGCGTCGAACTGGCGCGGGCACTAGCCGTCTCCGCCCGGATCCTCGTGCTCGACGAGCCAACCGCAGTGCTCGCCGGCCGCGAGGTGGAGAATCTCTTCGCGATCATTGCGAATCTGAAGGCGTCCGGGCTCCTGATCCTTTACGTCTCGCACCGGCTGGAGGAGGTCTTCGCTGTCGCCGACCGCATCACCGTTCTGCGCGACGGACGCAAGGTGGACACCGTTGCTGCCGCGGCGACAACGCAGCCGCGCCTGGTACAGATGATGACCGGTCGCGAAGTGGGCGAGACACTCCGCCTGCCGCCCGTTACCACGGCGGCGCAACCCCTGCTGCGCATGGCGTGGATGCATGCCGGACACCGCTCGGAGTTCACGGTGCAGCCTGGCGAGGTCGTCGGCCTGGCAGGACTGGTGGGCTCGGGCCGCAGTGCCATCGCGCAAACCCTGGTGGGTCTCGGACCGCCCGACATGGTCAGGTCCGCGCGCATTCAAATGGCCGGGCAGTCGGTCAGCCTGTTGTCGCCGCGGGCGGCACGCCGACACGGCGTCCTCTACCTGACCGAGGACCGCAAGCGCGAGGGCGTCTTTGCCGACCTATCGGTTCTGGTCAACACAACGGCGGCATCACTCGAACGCTTCAGCCCGGGCGGCTTGATTGCCCGTCGTCGTGAGCGGCGCGAGGCCCGAACCACCCTTGAGCGGCTGCGCTTGGTCGCGCGTTCCCTCGACGTGCCGGCGCGGCAGCTGAGCGGCGGCAACCAGCAGAAGCTGTTGATCGCTCGCGCCCTTCTGAGCGCGCCGCGCCTGCTGGTTTGCGACGAGCCGACGCGCGGCGTCGATGTCGGTGCCAAGCAGGAGATCTACGCCATCCTGGCCGAGATCGCCAGCCGCGGCGTCGGCGTGCTGCTCATCTCCTCCGAGATGAAGGAGTTGCTGATGCTTTGCTTCAGGATTTTCGTGGTGCGGGACAGGCGGATCGTACACTCCGTGGGCACGGCGGAAACATCCGAGGACGCGCTCCTGCTGGCGGCAACCGGGGGCGTATAAGTCTCGCCGTCTCAACGGATTTCGATCACCTGTTGAAACTCATGAAAAAGCCCTGCTCGAGCTTTGATACACCAACCGCTCTTCACGAAGCGGCGGCTTGATTGAGATGATTATCAACGGACTCTGAATAGTTCAGGCTTTTGAACTCCGGACATCGGGCTTCACGGCGGTTGCCGCGCATCCGTGCGCCAGTCTCCCGGCGTTGCCCCGTCAACGTACCACACCATGCCGTAGATACGGAGGATAGGTCGCACCCCCAAACCCCGCGATGGTGATTTAGTTCCAAGGAAGGCCCCGCCGCGGGAGGGGGCCGGGCCGGAGCACGATACAGGTCTCTCATTGGGATGTCATGGAGTGGGGGGTGAGACCTAAGGAACAACGCGCCACGGCCCAATGGGTTCCCGGCGAGAAAAGCCCGGCTCGGCGGCGAACCCCTGTGCAGCTCGCGGACGAGTGGCACCACAATATTGGCTATTTTCCGTTGGCAGATTTCCTTTTCGCAAACACATGAGAGGGAGAATTCCATGAGCAGGGCCATTGCGCGATCGGCATTTGCTGCAGCGGCGGTGCTATTTGCAGTCGCAGCGTCCGCCGCAGAGTCCGGCACGGCGGAAGAAGCGAAGGCCATGCTCAATCGCGTCGTCGCCGCGATGAAGGTCGATCCTACCGCGGCGCTGGCTAAGTTCAATAGCGGCGATCCTGAGTTCAGGGACCGCGATCTCTATCCCTTCTGCTTCGGTGCCGACGGCGCCATGATCGCGCACGTGTCCCCGGCCGAGCTCGGCAAGCAGGTTCGCGACTACAAGGATGTTGACGGCCAAGCCTTCGGCGAGGAGATGATGAAGGCTGCCGAGGAGGGAAAGGCAGCGGAAGGCCAGATCGCCGAAGTCACGTATAAGTGGCCACGCCCAGACTCGAAGGACCCGGTGGCGAAGACAAGCTACATCACCAAGATTGGCGACCAAGTCTGCGGGGTAGGGTACTACGAGTAGTGCCAGTCAGGCCAAGCTCATAACCGCCCATGCAATTTTGGCGTTTCCCCATGTCGAACATCTTGATCGTAACTCTGCCCGCGAGGATGTTGCGCAGCGAATTGTGGAGGGCACCTGAATTCCTCCAATAAGGTGAAGCGACGGAAAGACGCGAAGCTCGCGCAGGCGGCATAGCTTTTTGCACAGGTGGGAACGGGGGGCCGGGGGGCGAGCAAACAGCGGGTAGTCTGCTGGATACGAATGAGCTACGCGGCCTTGTATTCGGCCATCTGCAGGACCGCGCGTGTCAGATCGTGAAGTGGTTTGCCTTGGCAACCGGAATCAAGTCGCCGGGGAGATGAGCCTGCGCCCGGTAGGCATGGTAATCCCGGGAATGTATCTCGATCACCTGACGCCGGACGAGGCGCAGAAGATCGCGAATAGCATTACGTACCTGCCTGAGTTGTGGAAAAGGGATTAGGCGCGGCCACAGCCCTTGATGCTAGGGCAATTGTCAGTGCTAGGAGTTATTAAATGAAATTTCTGCGTAGCGCGTTGCTGCTTGCCGCCATCATCGTCCGGGCATTCCATGCGGAAAGCGCGTCGGCTGCCGCCGGCGTCAATGTCGGTATCCTCAACTGCACCATCGACGGCGGCGTGGGATGGATCTTGTGGTCGTCCAAGGGAATGGAGTGCATTTTCCATCCTGTGGGCGGCCTGCCGGAGTACTATGTCGGCTCGGTCAGGAAGTTCGGCCTTGACATCGGGGTGACCAATGTCGCCTTCGTCAGCTGGATGGTATTCGCGCCCGGCGCGATTGATCCTGATGCGCTGGCAGGCAGTTACGTCGGCGCTTCCGGGGAGGCAAGCGTGGGCCTCGGGCTCGGCGCCAATGTGCTCATCGGCGGAATTTACAAGTCCATCGCTCTGCAGCCAGTGAGCGTGCAGGGCCAGACGGGTCTCAACCTTGCCGTCGCCATAACGAGGCTGGACCTCGACTACGCCGAATAGCATCGCAGACATAATATGAAAGTCACCCGCCTCCGGTTGGTCGGGGCTGGGTGGGTGTCTCTTTGAGGCCGCCTCAACGCAGGCTGCGCTTGAAAGGTTCCAAGAAAAAGACGCCCCGACGCGGAAGTAGCTAACCGGTCGGGGCGCTGATTTCACTCAAATACGTGCTTTGGGACAACGTGAGTGTGAGATCGGGCGAAACAACGCACCAACCCAGATTAGGTTCCGAGCGAAGGAAAGCCCCGGCGGGAGGGGATGCCGGCCGGGGCTGTTTTTCTCAACACCCGCGGTGTTCGGGGGGCAGGCGGGTGTCTCTTGAACCCGTTTAACGTGGATGCGCTCGAAAGGTTCCAGCAGGCGATCAAAAAAGCCCCGGCGTTCACCGGGGCAGTGGGCATTTCAGAATGGTCTCGGAGCCCACCCGAGACATTGGTTAACGCGACGAGCGGGAGACGGTTCCGCAAAGAAAAGCCCCGGAGACAGTCGGCTACGGACGCTCGAAACGCCGGTCTGATGGTTGCTATTTGGTTGCTAGCGCTTAGAGTGCGGGTTGTTTGATTGCGCTAAGTACTTGAAAAAATTGGTGGAGCCAGGCGGAATCGAACCGCCGACCTCTTGAATGCCATTCAAGCGCTCTCCCAACTGAGCTATGACCCCACGATATTCGTCGGCCCTGAATAATATAATGCCGCCGGAAACGAGAACAATTTCCGCCCCAGGCGGAACCTGAGCCTTTAGGTTTCTTCCTGATCCTTCTCGCCAGGACCGCCGATGATGTCGCCCGGCACCTTGCTGCGATCTTCCTCCTCTTCCTCCAGGAACGTGTCGGCCTCTTCGCCTTCGACGGCCACCTCTTCGCCGAGATCCACATCCTCGATGGCCGCCGTCTCGTCATCGCCCGGCTCCTCGACCTCCTCGAGACTCACCAGCTCCGGAGCGACCACCTCCGCAGGCGCGGGCTTCATCACCGGGCGCGGCTTGGGAACCGGGGCCACCGCCCCATCCCCCTTCGACGGCAGGATGCTTTCGGCAATGAAGCTCTGGCCGCACTTGGGACAAACGATCGGGTGCTTCAGGAGATCGTAGAAGCGCGTCGCGCAGCTGGGACACGTGCGCTTGGTTCCGAGTTCCGCCTTGACCACGGCATTCAACCTCTGACTTGTTGTGAGCGGCCGTTCCCCTGCCACAGCGTCTGGGGTCTGTCAAAACGAAAAGCTTCCCCGCCGCATGACCGGTGTGATAGGGGAGCCGTCGCAACTCCCGCACCCTCGGCATCTCGATTGCATCACGCAGCGGTTCCAACTCCCCTGACGGCCCTCCCCTCGCGCGCTCTCCGGGGCAGCGTCAGCGTTCCCGGAGACAAATCGATTTCCCATCGCGCTCTGCTCCTGGGCGCGCTCGCTATCGGCGAGACGCAGGTTACGGGACTGCTCGAAGGCGACGACGTCATGCGCACGGCAGGCGCGATGGCGGCCCTTGGCGCCCGCGTCGAGCGCCTCGGCGAGGGCTTCTGGCGCGTCGAGGGAACCGGCCTCGGGGGCCTGCGGGCGCCGAAGAAGGAACTGGACTTCGGAAACTCCGGCACCGGCGTCAGGCTCTCCATGGGGCTCATCGCATCGACGCCGATCAGCGCCCGCTTCACCGGTGATGCCTCGCTCATCCGTCGCCCCATGGGCAGGGTGATCGCTCCATTGGAAGAGATCGGCGCCAGGTTCGAGACCGCCGAAGGCGGCAGGTTGCCGGCGACCGTCCGCGGCGCGCGCGACCCCGTGCCCATCACCTACGAGTTGCCGGTAGCCTCCGCCCAGGTGAAGTCGGCGGTGCTGCTCGCCGGCCTCAACACCCCCGGGCGCACCACCGTCATCGAGCGGACAGCCACCCGCGATCACACCGAACGCATGCTCAAGGCGTTCGGCGCGCAGGTCGGCATCGAGCGGCACGGGCAGGTGAACCACATTGCCGTGACCGGCTTCCACGAGTTGCGGGGGCAGACCTTCGCCGTCCCGGCGGATCCGAGCTCGGCGGCGTTCCCGATCGTCGCGGCACTCATCACGCCGGATTCGGAAATCACCATCGGCAACGTGATGCTGAACCCCACCCGGACCGGGCTCATCGAGACGCTGCGCGAAATGGGCGCCGATCTGACGATCGGCAACATCCGGTCGCTCGGCGGCGAAGAGGTGGGCGATATGACCGCCCGGTCGAGCCGGCTGCGCGGCGTGCGGGTACCTGCCGCCCGTGCCGCCTCGATGATCGACGAATACCCGGTTCTCGCCGTTGCTGCTGCTTTCGCGCAAGGGACGACCCGCATGGAGGGCGTAGGCGAGCTGCGGGTCAAGGAAAGCGACCGGCTCGAAGCAGTGGCCGCGGGCCTTGCGGCGAACGGCACGCGAGGCAGAAGCCGGCCCCGACTGGCTCGCCGTGGCGGGTGGGCGCGTCAGGGGCGGCGGGCTGGTAAAGACCCATCTCGACCATCGCATCGCCATGGCGTTTCTGGTCATGGGTCTTGGCGCCGAGGAGCCGGTAGATGATCGACGACGAGACGACAATCGCCACGAGCTTCCCCTCGTTTCGTTCGCTCATGGGCGGGCTCGGAGCGCAGTTCCAGCGTCCGGACGGCGAACGATGATCATTGCGGTCGATGGCCCGGCCGCGTCCGGCAAGGGAACGCTGGCGCGCCTGCTTGCCCGGCACTATGGCCTGACCCATCTCGACACCGGCGCCATCTACCGCTCCATCGCCCTGAGCGTGCTGCGGTCGGGCGGCGACCCCGCCAGCGGGAGCGAAGCGCTCGCCGCCGCCAGGCGCTTTCGGCAGTCCATGTTCGACGATGCCGAGTTGCGCACCGAGCCGGTGAGCCGCGCGGCATCGGTCGTGGCTGCTCACCCCGAAGTCAGAGCACGAAGTGATCGGCGTCCAGCGGCGCGTCGCCCACACGCCGCCGGGCGCGGTGCTCGATGGCCGCGACATCGGCACGGTCGTGTGCCCCGAAGCTGAGGTGAAGTTCTACGTGACGGCGTCGCCTGCAGGAGCGGGCGCGCCGGCGCATGCGGGAACTCGCGGCGCGGGGCGAGAGCTGCTGATTTCGAGGCGATCCTGAAGGAGATCTGCGAGCGTGACGAGCGCGACCGCACCCGGCCGGTCGCGCCGATGAAGCCGGCGCCGGGGGCGCACTTGCTCGACACCACTTCTTTGGATATAGAAGCGGCGTTCCAGGCCGCCCGGCACATCATCGACGGGCGCCAAGCGGGACAGACCTGACGCAGCCACTGCCGGAAAGGCCATCCAGCTCTTCTGCCACACGCTCGAGGGTCTGGCCCTTCACCGTTTCCGGATGCTGGACGTTCGTGCCTGCGCTGGCCTGGGGCCGGGCAGCTCCATTTTCTGGAAACAACGGATCGGTATTGAACAAGTCCTGCGGGTCGTCCCGCTAGGCCAGCCTGGTTTGCCGAGACCTGAGGAGATACATGACGACTGCAGCTTCGCTCAATCCGTCGCGGGAGGATTTCGCGGCCCTTCTCGAGGAATCCTTCGCCGCCGCCGGTGCTGCCGAAGGCTCGGTCGTCAAGGGCAAGGTCGTCGCGGTCGAAAACGACTTCGTGATCATCGACGTCGGCCTCAAGATGGAAGGGCGGGTGCCGGTCCGCGAGTTCAACCAGCCCGGCGGCGATGCGCAGTTGAAGCCTGGCCACGAGGTCGAGGTCTATCTCGAGCGGATTGAAAACGCGCTGGGCGAGGCGGTTCTGTCACGCGACAAGGCGCGGCGCGAGGAAGCGTGGACCCGCCTCGAGGAGTCCTACAAGAAGAACGAGCGCGTCGACGGTGTCATCTTCGGGCGTGTCAAGGGCGGCTTCACCGTCGACCTCGGCGGCGCGGTGGCGTTCCTGCCCGGCAGCCAGGTGGACGTGCGGCCCATTCGCGACGTCGGCCCGCTGATGAACATCTCGCAGCCGTTTCAGGTCCTGAAGATGGACCGGCGGCGCGGCAACATCGTCGTGTCGCGGCGAGCGATCATGGAGGAAACGCGCGCCGAGCAGCGTTCCGAGATCGTCCAGAATCTCGCCGAGGGGCAAATCGTCGACGGCATCGTCAAGAACATCACCGATTATGGAGCGTTCGTGGATCTCGGCGGCATCGACGGCCTGCTGCACGTCACCGACATCTCCTGGCGGCGGGTCAATCATCCCTCCGACGTCCTGTCCGTCGGTCAGACCGTCAAGGTGCAGATCATCAAGATCAATCCCGAGACCCAGCGCATCTCGCTCGGCATGAAGCAGCTCGACAAGGATCCGTGGGAAGGCGTGGCGGCGAAGTATCCGGTCGGCGCGAGGTTCACCGGCCGGGTCACCAATATCACCGACTACGGCGCTTTCGTCGAGCTCGAAGAGGGAATTGAAGGCCTCGTCCACGTTTCGGAGATGAGCTGGACGAAGAAGAACGTGCATCCGGGCAAGATCCTGTCGACCTCCGAAGAGATCACCGTGCAGGTGCTCGAGGTCGATGCCGCGAAGCGGCGCATCTCGCTCGGCCTGAAGCAGACCATCGGCAATCCGTGGCAGTCGTTCGCCGCCAAGTATCCGCCCGGCACGACGGTTGAGGGCGAGGTCAAGAACATAACCGAGTTCGGACTGTTCATCGGCCTCGACGGCGACGTCGACGGCATGGTGCACCTGTCCGACCTCGACTGGCGCCGGCCTGGCGAAGAAGCGATCAAGGACTACAAGAAGGGCAGCGTGGTGAAGGCGCAGGTGCTCGACGTCGATATCGAGAAGGAGCGCATTTCGCTGGGCATCAAGCAGCTGGCCGTCAATCCCCGGGATGCGGTGAAGTCGGCCGGCCTCAGGAAGGGCGACACGGTGACCTGCGAGGTCGTCAAGGTCGAGGAGAACGGCATCGAGGTCAAAATCGCCGGGTCGGACGCCAGCGCGTATATCCGCCGCTCCGATCTCGCGCGCGACCGTTCCGAGCAGCGCCCTGACCGGTTTGCGGTTGGCGAGAAGGTCGACGCCAAGATCACCCAGATCGACGCCAAGGGCCAGAAGATCACCGTATCGATCAAGGCTCGCGAGATCGCCGAGGAGAAGGAAGCGGTTGCCCAATACGGGTCGTCCGACTCGGGCGCCTCGCTCGGCGATATTCTGGGCGCGGCCCTGAACAAGGCCAAGAAGGACGCCAAGGGCGAGAGGCGAGTAAAGAGAATGGTTCCGCGGCATCCATGACTGAGGAGGCTCTGGATATTGTCGCTCGCCGGCGCCTTCGGCGCCGCCTCTCCTTCTGGCGCGCTGCCGCCGTCATCGCCGGCCTGGCTGCATTGCTGGCGCTGATGTTCGGCGAGTCCGGGTTCTACAAATACTACGATCACGTCGCCCGGGTGAAAATCGAGGGCTTCATCTCCGGTGATGAGTCCACCCTGAAACTCTTCAAGGATCTCGCCGACAACGATCGCGTCAAAGCGATCGTCATGCACGTCAATTCACCCGGCGGCACGACGGTCGGGGCCGAGGCGCTGTACGAGGCGGTGCGCAAGGTGGCGGGGAAAAAGCCGGTCGTCGCCGTCATGGATACGGTGGCCGCCTCGGGAGCCTACGCGACGGCGGTGGCCGCCGATCACGTGGTGGCGCGCGGCAATACCGTCACCGGATCCATCGGCGTCATATTCCAGTGGCCGGACGTCTCCAAGCTCATGGACACCATCGGAGTGAAGATGGAGGAGCTCAAGTCGGGCGAGCTCAAGGCGGAGCCGTCGCCGTTCAAGCCGGCATCGGAAAGGGTCCGGCAGGTTTCGCTGGCGATGATCGCGGATGCCTTCAACTGGTTCACGACGCTGGTAGCCGAGCGGCGGAAGCTTCCTGTCGAACAGGTGCGCCTGCTCGCCGACGGGCGGGTCTACACCGGCCGTCAGGCGCTATCGGCGAAACTCATCGACGCCATTGGCGGCGAGGATGTTGCGCGGCAATGGCTGACCGCGAGCAAGAGCATTCCGGCCGATCTCGAGATCATCGACTGGAGTGCGGACGGCCGCCTCGGCCCGTCGGATCTCGGCATGGCCTCGGTGCGCGCCCTGCTCGTGGCCGCAGGCCTGGGAGGCTTCGTCCGGACGATTGGATCAGGCGCTGGCCGCAGGCGGCGCCCGCCTTGACGGTCTGTTGTCGGTTTGGCACCCTGACATCCGCTAGAGCGTCGGAAAATGCAGTCGGAAAAGTGTTTACGCTTTTCCGGAACATGCTCTGGACGAGCGCGCCGTCTGCCCGTGCAAAGATGCGGCGAAAGGGGCCACATGATCAAATCGGAGCTGATTCAGAAGATCGCCCAGGCCAATCCCCATCTCTATCATCGCGACGTCGAGCGCATCATCAACACGGTTCTCGATGAAGTGATAAGGGCGCTGGGCGAGGGCGACCGGGTGGAGTTGCGCGGCTTCGGGGCCTTTTCGGTGAAGGAGCGCAATGCGCGCCAGGGGCGCAATCCTCGTACCGGCACCTCGGTGGCAGTCGAGGCCAAGCGGGTGCCGTTCTTCAAGACCGGGAAGGAACTGCGCGAGCGGCTCAACCAGAGCCGGGCGGCCGGGGAGTCGTGAAGCGTTTCCTGGCGTGGCTGATCGGCCTGCCGTCGGCGATTCTGATCATCGGTTTTGCCATCGCCAACCGCAACTGGGTCGATGTCTCGCTGGACCCTTTCGATCGCACCAATCCCGCTTTCGCGCTGCACCTGCCGCTATGGGCAGTGGCGATCCTGGGTCTTTTCATCGGCGTCGTCGCCGGCTGGATCGCCGCGTGGCTGAAACAGGGAAGGTGGCGTCGCCTGGCACGCGAACTGAAGGCGGAAAACAGCGTGCTCAGGTCGGAAAACGCCCGCCTTGAGAAGGAGAGCCAGCCCCGCGCGCGATATCATGGAGCAGCCAAAGCACTTCCTCGACGGTCCGTAGGGTGCGTGTCTTCAGCCGCGAGGAGGTCGCCGCGAAGGCGCCCTACGGGGAAGTGATTGAAGCTCTGCGGCAGGCCTTCCGCAGCGAGATCGTAGCTCCTCCGCGGCATCACCACCTCGTTGCCCGGGCGGGCGGGGCGTCTGCGAGCCTCCTTCTCATGCCGTCGTGGACCCACGCTTCGGCAGAGACGCCCGCGCGCGGAGCCTACGCGGGGCTGAAGACGGTGATGGTGATCGCCGACAACGCGGACCGCGGCCGGCCTACCGTGCAGGCCAACTATCTCCTCCTGTCGGCCGAAACGGGCGAGACGCTGGCAGTCATGGATGGCGTCGAAATCACCTTGCGGCGAACCGCAGCGGCGGCGGCCCTCGCGGCCGATTATCTGGCGCGCAACGACGCCCAAACGCTGCTCATGGTCGGTGCCGGTGCTCTGGCGAGGCATGTGGTCCGGGCCCATGCCGTGTTGCGGCCGATCAGCCGGGTCGCCGTGTGGAACCGCTCGCCGGGAAAGGCCGACAGGCTTTGCGCAGCGCTGCGCGAAGAAGGTTTCGATGCGAGCGTGCCGGCGTCGGTGGAAGCGGCGTGCGCCACATCGGACATCGTCTCCTGTGCGACCGCATCGAAGGGGGCGATCGTCCGCGGCGTCTGGCTCGCCGCGGGCACGCACATCGATCTGATGGGCGCATTTACGCCCGAAATGCGCGAGTCCGACGGTCATGCGGTGGCGCGCTCCCGCGTCTACGTGGACACTGTCGAGGGCGCGCGGAGCGAAGCCGGCGACCTCCTGCAGGCCGTTCGGGAAGGCTGCTTTCGCATGACCGACATCGTCGGTGATCTGTCACGGCTGTGCCGCGGAGAAGTTGCCGGCCGCGGCGCGGCGAGCGAGATCACGCTGTTCAAGTCCTGCGGCACCGCAATCGAGGATCTGGCGACCGCCATCTTGGTCTACGAGAAGTAAGCCGATCCCACTGCAGGAAGACGCCACCTCAAATTAGTATCGGTAGTAGTCAGGCTTGTAAGGTCCGGATATGGGCACGCCGATGTATTCGGCCTGCTCGGGCTTGAGTGCCGTGAGCTTTACACCCAGCTTGTCGAGATGCAACCGCGCCACCTTCTCATCCAGGTGCTTGGGCAGCACATGGACCTCGTTGCTGTTTGTGGCGCGGTTCTGCCACAGCTCGATCTGGGCCAGCGTCTGGTTGGTGAACGATGCCGACATCACGAAGCTTGGATGGCCGGTGGCGTTGCCGAGATTCACCAGGCGGCCTTCGGAAAGCATGATGATGCGCCGCCCCGACGGGAACTCGATCACGTCGACCTGCGGCTTGACATTGGTCCACTTCAGGTTGCGCAAGGCCGCTACCTGGATTTCGTTGTCGAAGTGGCCGATGTTGCACACGATCGCCATGTCCTTCATTTGCCGCATGTGCTCGATGGTGATCACGTCGCGGTTGCCGGTGGCGGAGACGAAAATATCGGCGTGCCCGGCCGCGTCCTCGAGCGTCTGCACAGCGAACCCGTCCATGGCGGCCTGCAAGGCGCAGATCGGGTCGATCTCGGTGACGACGACCCGCGCTCCCGCGCCTTTCAGCGACTGTGCCGATCCCTTGCCGACATCACCATAGCCGCAAACGACCGCCACCTTGCCGGCCATCATTACGTCGGTGCCGCGGCGGATGGCGTCGACCAGCGACTCGCGGCAGCCGTATTTGTTGTCGAACTTGGACTTGGTGACGCTGTCGTTGACGTTGATGGCGGGAAACGGCAGTTCACCTTTGCGCTGCAACTCGTAGAGACGATGCACGCCGGTGGTAGTCTCTTCCGACACGCCGCGCACGGCGTTCCGGATGCGGCTGAACCAGCCGGGATGCGATTTGAGCCGGCGGCGAATGACGTCGAACAGTGCCTCCTGCTCCTCGTTTTGCGGTTTCGAGACGGCTGCCGGATCTTCCTCCGCACGGGCGCCCAGCAGCACCAGCAGCGTTGCATCGCCGCCGTCGTCGAGGATCAGGTTGCTTGGCTCGCCGTCCGGCCAGTCGAAGGTACGCTCGCAGAACTCCCAATACTGCTGCAACGTCTCGCCCTTGAAGGCGAACACCGGCACGCCCGCCTTGGCGATGGCGGCAGCGGCGTGGTCCTGAGTTCGAGAAGATGTTGCATGACGCCCAGCGCACCTGGGCGCCGAGATGACGCAGCGTTTCGATCAGCACGGCTGTCTGCACTGTCATGTGCAGCGATCCAGTGATGCGCGCACCGGCGAGCGGCCTGGCCTCGCCGAACTCCGCGCGCAGCGACATGAGCCCCGGCATCTCGATCTCCGCCATGGCGATTTCTTTGCGGCCCCAGTCGGCGAGCGCGATGTCGGCTACCTGATAGTCGGCGGGCATGACGGTTCCTGTTCGGTGTTGCCGCGGCGGCGAGCGGCATCAAAGGCGGCGGCGGTTGAGAGGAGTCGTGCTACGGCATAATCCGGCGACGTGGATAGCAGCCGTCGCCAATCCTGGCAACAGGACATAAAGATTTCTTTATGTGTTTTCCTGGTCCTCGCCGAAGCGGCTGGCGATCAGGCCGGCCAGCGCCTCGATGGCCGCCGAGGCCTCCTTGCCGCTTGCCGCGACGCTGATCGTCGAGCCGCGTTGCGCCGCCAGCATCATCAGACCCATGATCGAGGTGCCGGGAACAGTCTGGCCGTCGCGCGTAACCTCGATCAGGGCGTCGAACTGCTCGGCGCACTTGACGAATTTGGCCGAGGCGCGGGCATGGAGGCCGCGGGCATTGATGATTTCCATGTCCCGCCTGACGATGCTAGCCCGGCCGCGTTTCAGATGAATCCCCCAGGATCTGACTGGCGACCGAAATGTATTTGCGGCCTGCCTCCTGGGCAAGCGTAACCGCTTTGGCAAGCGGTGCTTCGTCCCGCACCCGGGCAAGCTTGATGAGCATGGGCAGGTTCACTCCGGCCAGCACTTCGACCCTGCCGTCGTCCATCGCCGATATGGCCAGATTGGAAGGCGTGCCGCCGAACATGTCGGTGAGGATAACGACGCCGCTGCCGTCGTCTACGCGCGCGACAGCCCCGACGATGTCCTGACGGCGCCCTTCGACGTCGTCCTCGGGTTTGATCGAGACCGTGGCGATGCGGTCCTGCGGTCCCACGATGTGCTCGAGAGCGGAGCGGAACTCGTTCGCGAGGAGGCCGTGCGCAACAATGACGATGCCGATCATTCCGGTCCTAGGAGGGAGGGGCCGTTCCAATGTTTGGCCGCATGCGCCTTACAACCCTGAACGCACCACCGACGAGGAGGAGACCTCAACCGGCGCGACCAGCGCCGTCAATCCCGCCCGCAGCCGGGCCGGAGCCGAGGCGGAGGTTGCATCGATCCTGATTAACGGCAACCTCACACCAAGCAGAAGTGCTTCGCCGGTATCGGTGGGGAGGCGCTCGATCAACTCGCGAGGCGCCAAGTCGACCACCATGGCAAGCCGCACTTCAGGCTCGCAATGGGCATTCACGATGCCGAGCCCGCGGATTTCCATCAGGCCGCTGAGGCGGGCAGGGGCTTTGGCCATCAGGCAGTCGCCGATACGGCGGATCTGCACCTGGTCATCGGCGATGAGGCGCGCATGCAGAACGATCGCTCCGGTGCCGCATCCCGGGGCGTCGATCAGCCGCAGCGCCAGATCCGACTTTCCTGAGCCGGACGGTCCGCGGATCAGGATGCCGTGTTGTCCCAGCGCGACGCAGGTGCCGTGATGAAGGCAGACGGCGACGCCGCTGTCAGTCTCGGTCATCGGGTTCCCAATCATCGCTGAGCGCCGGGATGCGAACGATGAACGTTGCACCGAGGACCGGGCGCTCGCCGCCCGCTTCGCTCTTGCCGTAGCGGTTTTCGGCCCAGATGCGGCCGCGGTGGGCCTCGATGATCTGCTTCGAGATTGCCAGACCCAGCCCCGAGTTCTTGCCGAAATACCCCTCCGGGCGGTCGGTATAGAAGCGTTCGAAAACGCGGCCGAGATTCTCGGGGCGGATGCCCGGCCCTTCGTCCTCGACCCGGAACTCGACCTCGCGGGCCGTACGGCGCAGGCGGACCCTGACGCGTGTACCGGGCCGGGTGAACGACTTGGCGTTGTCAAGGAGGTTGCGCGCTACCTGACCCAGGCGATGATCATGTCCAAGCACCCGGTAGGGGTGCTCGGCTTCGATGATCCTCGGTACCGGCAGCTCGTCGATCTCGATTTCCGCCGCACCGGGCAGGCGCGTCTCGTTGGCCAGCATCACCACGGTCCGGATGAGCTGGCGCAAGTCGATCGGCTGGTTGCCGCCGCGGGCCAGCTCGGCGTCGAGGCGCGAGGCGTCCGAGATGTCGGTGATGAGCCGGTCGAGCCGGCGCACGTCGTCCTTGACGATGCCGGTCAGACGGTTGCGCTGCTCTTCGTTCTTGGCATAGGGCAGGGTTTCAACGGCGCTGCGCAGCGAAGTGAGCGGGTTCTTCAGCTCATGGGAAACATCCGCGGCAAAAGCCTCGATGGCATCGATGCGATTGTAGAGCGCAGTAGTCATGTCGCGGATGGCGCCCGAGAGATGCCCGATCTCGTCGCGGCGCCCGGTGAGGTCGGGAATCTCGATGCGGTTGTTGATACCACGGCTGACGTGCTCGGCGGCAGCCGACAGCCGACGGATGGGCTCGGCGATGGTTCCAGCGAGCAGGATCGACAGCAGCACGGTGACCAGGATCGCCACCAGGAACGTCAGCAGCACGATCCGGCGCTCGGCTGCGACCACCTTGTCGATATCGCCGGCCTTGGTTGACAGCACGAGCGCGCCCAGCACCGCCCTGGAACCCTGGATCGGCACGGCGACTGACACGATGATCTCGTTCTTTTCGTTCACGCGAACGACCGATTCCGGGGTGCCGTTGAGGGCGGTGACCACCTCATCAAACTCGCGGCCGTTGTCGAGGCCGTATTCCTTCTGCAGGGGATAGTTGTTGTGAAACAGCCAGCCGGAGAGCTTGCGCCACAGATCGAGCACGATGTTTTCGCTCCGCCGCGTGAGCGGCGGCAGTTCGGCATCGCGCGAATAGGATGAGCTCGTATCGACGAGCAGCACGCCTTCGCGATCGTAGATGCGGCCACGGACATTGACCGTCGGGTTAATTCTCGACACGAGACTTCTGAGCACCCGCCCAGCCGGCTCGGGGCTGATGGGAAAGTCGAAGCTGTTGATCGCTTCGCTGTCGGGCACCGGTCCGCTTTCCGGTTGTGCTTCGATCAGGCGATCCGGATCGATGACGATCGAGTCCATATCGATGGACGCCGTCGGGTCGAGCGCGACCGCCATGATCGTGCCTTGCGTCGTCAGGCTCTGCACCTGGGCGTCGATGAGGCCCTGGCGGAACTGGTTGAAGAACAGCGTTCCGGAGACCAGGATGATCAGGCCGGCGATGTTGAGCAACACAATGCGGCTCGTCAGCCGCGCCGGCGTCAGGAGGTCGAGGAACCTTGTTCTCGCCTGGCCGGCGGCGTCGGAAGTGGCCGAATGATCATCGACCTCGATCCGTTCGGAGGCTTCGACGTTGGCGACCATGAGGCTCTACTCCGCCGTGCCGCCGCAGGCCGGCAGCCGGCGAGGCGCGTCAGGCTTCTTTGAAACGATACCCGACACCGTAGAGAGTTTCGATGGCTTCGAACTGGTCATCCACCTGTTTGAATTTCTTGCGCAGCCGCTTGATGTGGCTGTCGATGGTCCTGTCGTCAACATAGACCTGATCATCATAGGCCGCATCCATCAGCGCGTCGCGGCTTTTTACGATGCCGGGACGCTGGGCGAGAGCCTGCAGAATCAGGAACTCGGTGACCGTCAAGGTTACCGGCCGGGTTTCCCAGGTGCAAGCATGCCGGTCGGAGTCCATCACCAGCTTGCCGCGCTCAATGGTCTTGCTGAGCTCGATCGGCGGGGCTGTGCCGTCCTTGGGCACGACCCGGCGCAGAACCGCCTTCACCCGTTCGACCAGCAGGCGCTGCGAAAATGGTTTGCGGATGAAATCGTCGGCGCCCATCTTGAGGCCGAATAGCTCGTCGATTTCATCGTCCTTGGAGGTGAGGAAGATCACCGGCAGGTCAGTCTTCTGCCGCAATCTCCGCAGCAGCTCCATGCCGTCCATGCGCGGCATCTTGATGTCGAAGATCGCCATGTCGGGGGGATTGTCCTGGATTCCCTGCAGGGCGGCCACCCCGTCGGTGTAAGAACTCGTCTGATACCCCTCGGCTTCCAGCGCCATGCTGACCGAAGTGAGGATATTTCGATCGTCGTCAACCAGTGCAATGACCGGCATCCGTTTTTGACCCATGTTGATCTCGTCCCTGTCTGCGGCTCTATAGAGCGAACTAGGGCAAAATGTGGCAAGATTTTACTACCCCGGAGCGGCTGCGGCCAGTTGCTAAGGCGGGGAGAAGGTGGGCGCCATGTCGCATGATCAGGGCCAGCGGGATGAGGTTCTGGTGCTGATGCGCGAAGCGCGCTCGGGTGCCCTCGCCACGCTTCTTGCCGACGACGGCGGGCCGTATGTGTCGCTCGTCAATGTCGCCCCGCAGGAAAACGGCGAACCGGTCCTGCTGCTTTCCGGGCTCGCCTGGCATACCCGCAACCTCGCCGCCGACCCGCGCGCATCGCTACTGTATTCTGCGCGGCCGGGCCCAGGCGATCCTCTGGCAGGCGCGCGCGTCAGCCTGATCGGCTCGTTGGCGCGTGATGAGCGGGCCAATAGCCGCACATCGTATCTTGCGCAGCATCCGGACGCCGCACGCTACGCCGGCTTTGGCGATTTCGCATTTTATTGCTTCACTGTTTCCCGCGCCCACCTGGTTGCGGGTTTTGGCCGCATAGATACGTTCACCCGCGCCCAGCTGTTCAGCGCATAAAACGGTTGTACGGACCTGACAGTGCGCGAACCTCGCGAAGCCTTGTCAACGGTATTCGGCTATCCGTCGTTCCGAAGTTTTCAGGAAGAGGCGATTCGTCACGTCATCGGCGGTGGCCACGCCCTCATCCTGATGCCAACGGGCGGCGGCAAGTCGCTGTGCTATCAGATCCCCGCCCTGTGCCGGCCGGGCGTTGCCGTCGTGGTATCGCCGCTGATTGCGCTGATGCAGGATCAGGTCGCGGCGCTGCGCCAGCGCAGTGTTGCCGCGGCAGCGTGGAACTCGGCGGCGAGCGGCGAGGATGTCGACCGCATCGTGTCCGACATTGCTGCCGGTGCGCTCGACCTCCTCTACGTGGCGCCGGAGCGGCTCATGATGCCCGTTTTCCTGGAGCGCGTGATCGGGCGCATGCAGGTGGCACTGTTCGCCATCGACGAGGCGCACTGCGTAAGCGAATGGGGTCATGATTTCCGGCCCGAATATCTGGCACTAACGGCGCTGGCCGGGCGCTTCCCGGACGTGCCGCGGGTGGCGCTGACAGCCACCGCCGATCTGCGCACCCGCCAGGAAATCATCGAGCGTCTGCATCTCGCTCAGGGCCGGTACTTTGTTGCGAGCTTCGACCGTTCGAACATCGTTTACCGCATCGACTCCGTCTACGACCGCACCACCCAGCTTCTGCGCTTCCTGGCGGGGCATTCCGGCCATTCCGGCATCGTCTACTGCCGGGCGCGCAAGACCACGGAGGAAATCGCCGCGCTGCTCAAGGCAGAAGGCTACAACGCCTTCGCCTACCACGCCGGCATGGAGACAGGGCAGCGGCGCACCATGCTGGCGCGCTTCCAATCCGAAGACGCCGTCATCGCCGTCGCCACCATCGCCTTCGGCATGGGAATCGACAAACCCGACGTCCGCTTCGTTGTCCATCTCGACCTGCCCAAAAACGTCGAGGCCTACTACCAGGAGACCGGCCGCGCCGGACGCGACGGCAAGGCGAGCGACGCCTGGCTGCTCTATGGCGCCGGCGACGAGATGACCTTGCGGCGCTTCATCAAGCAATCGGAGGCGCCCGAGGCGCGCAAGAAAATCGAGCACGCCAAGCTCGACCAGCTCCTGCGCATCCTGCGCGCCGGCTGCTGCCGCCGCGAGGGCCTGCTTGCATATTTCGGCGAGACCAGGCCCGGACCCTGCGGTGCCTGTGACATATGTCTGGACACGGGCGCGCTCGGCGATGTCACCGAGCCGATGCGCAAATTCCTCTCCTGCGTCTATCGCACGGGCGAGCGCTTCGGCGCGAGCCACGTCATCGACGTGCTCGTGGGCGCCGAGACCGAGAAAATCCTCCGTCTCGGGCACACTCGATTGAGCACCTACGGCATCGGCGGCGATTGGACGAAGCGGCAATGGCGGGTGCTCGCCGACCATGCGCTGGCGGCGGGGTTCATCGCGCACCATGCCGATGGTTTCGGCGGCCTCGTGCTCACCGCCCGGGCGCGGCCGGTGCTGCGCGGCGAGGAACGCGTGTCTCTCAAGCTGCCGGCGGCGCGCGAGAAGAAGGCCAAGAAAGGTGGACGCCGGGGGCGCGCTTGGACGGGCGGCGGCCGCGGAGATAGGGCCTCAGCACGGCACTGCGGCCCTCGACATCGTTTCGACGGTTTCGCTGGCGTCCACAAGACGAAAAAAGAAATGTAAAGCGAGTGCAATAACCCATCTGTATATAGATCAGTGCGCCTCTTCCCAATTGTTGGCGGCGCGGGCGTCAACGGCGATGGGCACCCGGAAGCGCATGGCCGGTTCCGGCGCCTTTTCCATTACCGACCTGGCAACTTTCATCGTCGCCTCGACCTCCGCCTCCACCGCCTCGAAGATGAGCTCGTCGTGAACCTGCAGCAGCATGCGCGCCGCGAGCCCGGCCCGGGCGAGAGCAGCGGGCATGCGGATCATGGCGCGGCGGATGATGTCGGCCGCCGAGCCCTGGATCGGCGCATTGATGGCGGCGCGCTCCTGGAAGGCTCGCTCCGATGGATTGGGCGATGCGATGCGCGGGAAATGGCAGCGCCTGCCGAATACGGTCTCGACATAACCGTGCTCGCGGCAGAACTTCTTTGTTCCCTCCATGTAGTCGCGGATGCCGGGAAAACGCTTGAAATAGGTGCGGATGTATTCGCCCGCCTCCTCGCGCGCGATGCCGAGCTGGTTGGCAAGGCCGAAGGCGGAGATGCCGTAGATGATGCCGAAGTTGATGGCCTTGGCGCGCCGGCGCACCTGGGGGTCCATGCCTTCGACCGGAAGATTGAACATCTCGCCGGCCGTCATGGCGTGAATATCGAGGCCCTCCGCGAAAGCCCGGCGCAATTGCGGAATCTCGGCCACGTGGGCGAGCACGCGAAGCTCAATCTGGCTGTAGTCGGCGCTGATGAGCCTGGAGCCTGCAGGCGCGATGAAGGCGGTCCGGATGCGGCGTCCCTCTTCGGTGCGGATCGGAATGTTCTGCAGGTTGGGCTCGGTCGACGAAAGCCTGCCGGTCGAGGTCGAGGCCAGAGCATAGTTCGTATGCACGCGGCCGGTCTCGGGATGGATGTATTCCGGAAGTGCGTCCGTATACGTGGACTTGAGCTTGGAGATCTGGCGCCAGTCGAGCACTCGCTTGGCAAGGTCCACACCCTGTGCCGCCAGCTCATCGAGCGTGTTCGCATCGGTGCTCCAGGCGCCGGTCGAAGTTTTTCTTCCGCCTGGCAATCCCATCCTGCCGAACAGGATATCGCCGAGCTGCTTGGGTGATCCGATATTGAAATTTTCGCCGGCCAGCGCGTAGATTTCCTTCTCGAGCCGCAGGCAGCTCTGCGCGAATTCGCCGGAAAGGCGCGCCAGAACAGGCCGGTCGACCAGAACCCCCTTTGCCTCCATTGCCGCCAGCACGGGAACGAGCGGCCGCTCCAGCGTCTCGTAGACGGTCACCTTGCCTTTCGCCACCAGTTCGGCCTTCAGCAGCATCCACAGGCGCAGGCTCACGTCGGCGCGTTCAGCCGCATAGGAAGTGGCCTGGTCGGGCGGCAGCAGATCGAAGGTGATCCGCGACTTGCCGGCGCCGGCGATATCCTTGAAGCGCTTCGGCTTGTGCGCCAGATGCTTCTCGGAAAGCTCGTCGATGCCATGGCCGTTGAGGCCCAGCTCGATGGCGTAGGACAACAGCATGCTGTCGTCGTAAGGCCCGATCGCCACGCCGCGACGGGCAAAGATCTGATAGGCGGACTTCAGGTTCTGCCCGGTCTTGAGAATAGCCGGAGCCTCGAGCAGCGGCTTCAGCGCGGCGATCGCTTCCGGCTCGCCGAGCTGGCGGACGGGCTCGTTGCCGAAGTCGAGGCCGTCGCCCTTGCCGTGGCCGAGCGGGATGTAGCAGGCGCGGCCCGGTGCCACGGCGATCGAGATGCCCACGAGATCGGCGCGCATGGGATCGGCGGAGGACATTTCAGCGTCGATGGCGACGTGCCCCTGCTCGCCTGCGGCGGCGAGCCAGCGGTCGAGATGCGGGCGCTCGATGACCGTCTCGTAGGCGGCGGGGTCGAATTTGGCCCGCACCAGGCGGCGCAACTGCTCGACCGCCTCTTCGGGCGTCATCTGTTGTGCGAACACGCCCGCCTGTTGCGTGGCCGGTGCTTCGGCCTTGGCAGGGGCGGCCTCGGCTGCGTCTTTCGACGGCCAGCCTTTGACGGCGATGGGCACGGGTTCGATCGCCGCCGCGTCGGCGCCGATGTCGGCCGCGATGCGCCGCATGAGGGTCGTGAACTCGAGCGCTTTCAGGTAGCCTATCAGCACCCCTGCCTGCGGCGGGGCGACCGCGAACTGATCGAGCGCCTCCTCCACCGCCACGTCGTCCTTGAGCGTCACCAGTTGTTTGGAGATGCGAGCCTGCTCGGCGTACTGGATCAGGTTCTCGCGGGTCTTCTGCTGCTTCACTTCAGAGGCGCGCGCCAGGAGCTCCTCCAGGCTGCCGAACTCGGTGATGAGCCTGGCTCCGGTCTTGATGCCGATGCCCGGCACGCCCGGAACGTTATCGATCGAATTGCCCGCCAGCGCCTGCACGTCGATCACCTTGTCGGGTGCGACGCCGAATTTTTCCCTGACCTCGGCTTCACCGATGTCGCGGTCCTTCATCGTGTCGTAGAGCCGTATCCGGTCGCCGACCAGCTGCATCAGGTCCTTGTCGGAAGAGACGATGCGCACGCTCGCGCCGCGTGCAGCTGCCTGGCGCGCATAGGTGGCGATCAGGTCGTCGGCTTCGACGTCGTCCTGCTCGATGCACGGCACGGAGAAGGCGCGGGTAGCGGTGCGGATGAGGCCGAACTGTGGAATGAGATCGTCGGGCGCCGGCGCGCGGTTGGCCTTGTAGTCTGGGTAGATGCGGCTGCGGAAGGTGCGCTCCGATTTGTCGAAGACGACCGCGATGTGGGTCGGCGCCTCGGCCTTCTTCATCTCGCGCAGGAGCTTGTTGAGCATGCCGCAAAAGCCGTGTACGGCGCCGGTCGGCAGCCCGTCGCTCTTGCGGGAGAGCGGCGGCAGCGCGTGGTAGGCGCGGAAGATGTAGCCGGAGCCGTCGATGAGATAGAGATTGTCGCCCTTGCCGATCGGGCGCTCCGCGAGGGATGCGTTCATGAACCTACTATGCCAAAGCGGCTCTTCAGTTGCCACCGCGGCGCTCGGGTGTCGTGCAGTTAGACTGGTTGAGCGGAGTGTCGCCATGACCGATGAAATAAGCCGTGAGCCGGCGCGTGATCCTCAGGATTTGGAGCGCCTGTTGATTTCCCGGCAGTGGGCGGGAGACGTTGACGGAATGGCGGCCCTTTTTGAGCCGCATGCTGTCCTCGATAGCGGGGAGGGGCGATTGACGTTTGGCAGGGAAGCAATCCGGGTGTTCTTCGCGGACATCACCGCAACGGGTCGAAAGTTTGCTTCCGGAAATCAGAGTCCGGCTGTCATCAGCGGAGACTTGGCGCTCACTTCAACGCGCCTTCCCGATGGCAGCGTAACCGCTGAGGTCGCCCGCCGGCAAAGCGACGGGACATGGCTATGGGTCATCGATCGATTTTCCATTGCGTAGCGTGGCCCCTGTGCTGGTAGCGAGGTAAGCCGGTCCAGGAGTTTATTGGCAGTAGTGAGGGGCAGATGGGCGCACAGGGCGTTTTAAGCGCTCTAACGCGGCTATTCCACAGCGCTGAAGGTATCCCCGCTCAGTGACGCTCTGTGCGCATTCGAAACATAGCTTATTTCTGTTGGTCCGTCATCTGATTGTTACAGATGGACCATCTAGTTTTCTCTCGCCTGATCCTGATGCCGAACTTGATGATCACCGGGAGAAAATACGATGAGATCGATTATCCACGGCACTTTGACCGCCGCCCTGCTTGCCGGATCCGCCCTCAGCTCACAGGCGGCCCGTGTTCCAGCTGGGCAAGTGATACATGAACCTCTCATTCCTGTCGGGGCGCCGTAAGACTACGTCCCGCAGCCGAAACAGCCTTGAAACGAAGCGCCGAAAGGTTGGGATGGTCAAACTGTTACGCAGGGCTGCTACGCCGTGCATCAGAATCGCTCAGGCACGCAAGCGGCACATCACACGCTCGTCCCACGCGCGCACCCGACTGATTCGAACCTATGACCTCTGCCGAAGGAGCTATCTCACAGCCATCCGATGCAGTGGTTGCTCGGCGATTGCCGCAGCCGCGGCCATCCGTTATATCTCAGCCGCACTGCACCCGTAGCTCAGTTGGATAGAGTGCTGCCCTCCGAAGGCAGAGGTCACAGGTTCGAATCCTGTCGGGTGCGCCAAAATATCCACAAATATCAATGGATTAGTTAGCATACTTGCACTGGGCAATTCAGCACTCGGGTCTGGTCACCACCCGGTCACCACCGCTTCTTTTTTTGATCTACTTTTGGAGGCGGTGTTTTGCCGCCCATGGCCCTCAATGGCTGACGGGTACCACGAGGATTAATGGTGCTCGTCAGTTCACCTATAGCCTTGAATATTTGTCTCCAGGTCCGACAGCCCGTCTAGATCGGCTTTCGCCAGCAGCTTATCGGCGCGTTGTGCCGCGTGCAGCTTTCCATGCTGCGGCTCGCGCGTAGTTTATCGGGCAAGGTGACTACCTCCGGGAAGAGGGTGCGGTACATGTCAGCATCCTGTTCGCCGATCGGGTAGATGCCGGACAAACAAGATCCCGTCGAGGCATTGAACGATCCGGTCATCGAAAGTGTCGAGCAATACATGCAAGAACCGGCCCCGGGATATCTGCAATCAGCCTGCAAATCTTGGTTCGATACGCCGCATCCTGAAGATCCACTAAGACAGTGATGCCGTCGGCGGTTTCCCATGCGGAGCTTTCTGCTGCCATCGTCGGGCTGACGAACCGATCTGGCGCAAGCTCGGAAAACTCGGGGGCCATCAGCTTCGGCTGGCTGGATCGATCTGCGCCCGTTGCCGCAACGGACGGTTCAGGCACGAGATCTACTTTCGGCAAACTCCCCGTCACCGGGAAACCACTGGCCAGAAGGTGCGCCCGGACACGCTCACAGTAGGTAACTGAGAGCTGGGAAAACCTGCTCTCCCCATGCCCCGCCCGATATTTCATGACGGCGGTGCAGATATCCTGCTTCGCCAGGCTCCAGGCACGGGCGAGATACGTGGTGCCGAGGGTGATGTTGACGGCGGGCTCTGCGAGCTCCACGGCTGTGCCTTGGAAGCCCAGGAGTCCAGCGGTCTCCGGTATCAGCTGCATGAGGCCGATCTCGCCTGCCGCCCCAAGCGCGCTCGGATCGTAGCCGCTCTCCACTTTCATAACGGCATCGACGAGAGGGAAAGGAACGCCCTGGTGCAGCGCCTCGGCTTTCGCCAGCTCGCGATACAACTCTCGCCTCTCGAAGATTTTCTGGCGATCGGGTATGGCGCTGTTCGGCACGACCGCGGCGGTGGGTGGGAGGACGGCAGCAACGGCGGCCGGCGCGGCAGCGTTCGCTTCGGCGGGTGGCGGTCGGACCGGGCGCGGCAACGGGATGGGAATGAGAAGCGCTGTGGTCTGCTCCGCTTCAGGCGGCGGTTGAGGCTGCGGCGCGAGCTCCGTTGTCGCCGCAACGGTGGCTGGTGCGGTCTCCGGCGCGGGCGTTACCTTGGCCACCGCCGGGGCGCGGGTTGCCCTCGGCTTGCGCGCAACCTTTTTCGTATGCGTCCTATCTCGCTGAGCTTCGCAACTCTTGACGAAACAAGAGTTGACCCGACGCGCCGCAAGCGCATCGCCGACCGCAACGAAGGTGATGAGCAGGGCGAGAGCAATAGAAGGCGGGTGCGACATTGACTGAGGCTTCCCAAAGCACAATAGCACCCTAAGCGGTCGGACCAATCAAGGGTAGCCCTGAAACTGCTAGCACTTACAGTCTTTAGAAGTAGTAACTATCTGGCTGAAGGGGAAGTGTGGGGCAAGGCGCATCAAAATGGCCAACTCGAAAACTCTATCGCGCGGTTGTAAGCAACCGGCGCAAAATCGACCGCCTTGCCATTTCTGGAAGTGAGTAGTTTCCGTGCTTCCAGGCGTTCTGATTTCCCCTCGGGCGCACCCGTAGCCTTGCCGCCGTGCATGCGGCATCTACCGTTCTTCATTGCTGGCGACTGGCACGGTTTGCCTGTCCGCCTCGAGTGCGCTCCGCATCTCCGGCTCTGATGCATGGGTAATGGCTTTCGCATGGGCTTGATCCTCGGCTTTTGTTGCTACCCCCGCCCCGGTCTCGACGTTGCCGACAATGGCCTGCCCACCTTGATGAACGTGGACGTGCTCGACCTTTACCGTTTGCTGCGCGCCGCTGCGGTAGCGTTTGAGGGTTTCCATCTGGTTTGTGAATGTCCGCATCAGCTTGTTGAGCGCATTCTGAGCGCTGTCTTGCTGAGGAATGTTATCGACATGCGCTAACCGTCTGGCGAACGTCATTGTTGCCAAATGCACCACGGCCATTTGCGCCGCAAGCATGGCTTCAACGCGGTCCCGCGGAGCAACACCCGATAAAACGGAGAAGACAAAATTCAAGGCTTCTTCATCGCTGCCCTGTCCCTTGCCAGTAGCGGATGCCAACTGGCTGATCATTGAGCCGATGAACTCCGCGTCTGTGGTTCCGAGTGCCTTCGCCAGAAGCGCAAAAGCAACCGTATAGTCCCTGTGCTGACTACGAAATCTGGACAACATTGCTCTTTCCGCTCTCAACCTTCAGCTTTGGTGCAGGCGACTCCTTTTCGCGTTCTTCAAGGAAGTTTGCGACCAATGCACGTTCTTGGGGGGTCGGAACGTAATGCTCCTTTCCCTGTGCCGCGGGTGGCCTTTCGCTCGAAAGAGCGGGTTTATTTGTTGCTGTCTTGGCCATAATTGCTCATGCGCTGTTTTCCCGGAAGCGATTCGGATAAGGAACAATAGGACGAGGTGTCATCACTTTCATTCCGCCGCTTCCGGCTTTCCACCTGGTATTAATTTCAAGGCAACGCCAGATGGTGGCAGGTCAGGCGGGCCGATTGGTGTCTAAGTCGTAAGTCGATAAAGCGCGCCTCACACGTCTTGCTCTGTGAGTTTCGCCTTCCCCATCTCCGTTCGGTTCGCCATGGACAATCCTTGCTCAGTGAATTGAGAACTGCGTCCAGCTTTGCTTCAGCACCGAACTTGGCTGCGAGCCTTGCTAATCGATAGGCACCCTCACGCTTGCATTGAGCGCAGCCGATACGCACAAGAACATAGGGAAATGCGGACAATGAAACAAAACAAGAACATGTCAAGGCTCCCCTACATCGGCTAGCCTCCACTAATTCCAGCAAGGGAGCGTCGGAAAACCGTGGCATTGCCGGAAACCCAAGGTGGGCAGCTACGGTCTTAGCGTTTAGCGTTGTTCTCGTGATTGATCCGGTCAGATGTGAGTCACTCATCGGCGGGTTGTGCTTGAACCACCTTGCGGGTTTGAAGTCCTCTTCGGGTGAGAATCCCTGGTGAATTCGACCGAGACGAGTGCGAATTGGGGAACTTACTGCGGACCATCACGTTACCGAGTGTTAATTCAATCCCTGGGAGGACATTGATGCAGCGGACGGTGATGTATGGCTGCTTAGCAGCCTTCTGCGCCATGTTTGCAGGACAATCCTTGGCGTTGGACGTTGGTGTAAGTGGCGGTGTCGGCGGGGCTAGCGTTGGCGCTGGGGCTAGCGTTGGCGGCGGTGGAGCAAGCGTAAATGGCGGAGCGAGCCTCGGCGGCGGTGGCGCCAGTGTTAGTGGCGGAGCGGGCCTCGGCGGTGGTGGCGCCAGTGTTAATGGCGGAGCGAGCCTCGGCAGTGGCGGAGTCGGCGTTAGCGGTCGGGCTAGCGTAGGCGTCAGCGGAAGCGAAAGCGCCGGTGTCGGCAGCTTAGGAGGCTTAACTAGTAGTGGGAAAAACACACAGCGCGCTTCTCTCGGTTATCCAAGTCGAACCATCAAGCACCTGATTAAGAAGCTTAAGGTGCTGGTTGTCTGTAGGGATGCGCATAATTGCACGGGGCCGAATGAAAGGCCCTTAACCACTAGGGAAATCGCGCAGCTTCAAAAGCAAATCGCGCGGCTTCAAAAGCGTTGCCCGGACGCGCTTCGGGAGCCAAAAAAGTACAGCCGGGACGCCATTGAAGTTTGCAGCCTGCTCGAATCCCTTTAAGGCATCGGGGACTCTAGAACGCGCGTTTCAGGTTGCGAGTGCTGGCGACTTGTGTCTCAGTGTTGTCACATTAAGAAGCGACTAATCGCGGAAGGTATTTGCCAGAGGCCCCGATTAAGCACTTCGGTGGAGTTCTATTCGCAGCGATGAAGGAACACCGTCTCCTTCGCTGCTGTGCGACTCGGATAAATACTGCACAAGCGCGCGGCGGCTACGGCGCTAGCTTATTGCCCCACGCTCGAAGTGACTTGCCTACTCACACTGCCTCAGATGGGAGGGGACTGCCCCCGGTGCACACCGCCGTAGTTCGTGTGCTTGTCCGGGGGACAGCCTCCTCCTGTGGGCCTCAGCCCTTAGGGCGACACCTTGGGGGCTTCGACCCTTCAGGATGACTGAAGCTCAGACAGCCGGGAGCACCGTTGCCCAATCCGTGACCATGCAAGGAGAGCGCACGAGAACGCTCTCCGGGGACTTCGGATCGGGAGCTTGGCAATCACCGAATTGTACCGGTTCCTGGAGCGCTCATCGCGATTAGAATCACCGGTCGCTTTCGTCGATATCTGGGCCGCCGGTCGCTTCGGTACCCCTTCCCGCCGCTCTCCCTCTCTGATTGGTGCAGGCTTGGGATTAATGGGGGCGATGAGTTAACAGCGGGTCATCCCTCCCGCTCGGGAGCCTCGATAGCCGAACTTGGCGTCACCGAACTAAGCCAAGGCCAAGAAGACCTGCTAAGATCAGTTCGTCAATGACCCCGATCCATGTTGTTGGGCACCGGGAAGATCGAGCCCACACCGCCCTACTGGGTGGTATCGATCTCCCCGTTCGCGCGGTGGCTACGGCGCTACCTAGGGGCGCGCCGCCGCGCTCGCTGTGGAACCGTGTAGCATATGGTAGATGGCTTCAGGACCTCGAGCACATCACTGTGGAACTACAGTATCGAGAAGGACTAAGTACATGCCGCTCATGCCGTATGTCGCCGCGTTTCAGAGCCTTGCTCGCCTGCCAGCCTCGACATACCGACCAGGAGAGATAGTACTCGCCGCCGGTACGACGACGGATCGACTGCTCGTGCTTAGAGAAGGTGTCGTGGAGGTCATCAGGGATGGGACTCAGATCGCTAAGATCTCGGAACCTGGTGCGGTGTTTGGCGAGCTCTCTGCCCTGTTGAGCAAGCCCCACACAGCGGATGTACGCGCGCTCGAGCAATCGGAGTTCAGTGTCGCTGATGCATCAACACTGCTTGCTATCGATTCGGTTGCCACGCTCTACATAGCGATGACTCTGGCGAGGCGTCTTGACGCCGCGAACGCCGCCATTGTCGAGGTCAAGCATCAGCTCGAAACCGGCAAACCTCGCGACGCGATTGCAAAGACAGTTGAGAAGGTGGAAGAACTCCTGAGTTCCAGTGGTGGCTCATAAGTCCCTCGCTTTGACGTGCGCACTCGCGCGCGGCGGCTACGCAGATAGGGCGGCCTGGCGCGCCACGTGATTCCTGCAAATTGCGCCGCGAGCTTCCACTGGCCTTTTCTTTTCTTCGAAAGCCTTGGGCGATGACATCTGCGTCGGCGCTGCAAGCATATGCGAAAAAACGTCTCTCTCAGTTTAGTTTAGTTTAGTTTTTGGTTTGGTCTTGTCTCTGTCTGAGTCGCGGTTATGTCGGCACAGTGTGGGGTGGGTCTGGACACGGTGTCGGGAGGGTGTCCCCCTTCGGAAGGCCATGGGCGGGTCTTTGCTTTCGCAGAGCCTTCGCTAGCCGTTGTGCCTCCGTCGACTCCCTGGACTCCTGTAGTTCCTTCTACCCGTAACTCGCTACATAAACGGGCTGATGCATTCGTGCTGATACCCGTCGTAACCCAGAAAGGTGTTGGTCTCAGGGTCATACGAGCGATACCTGTCTAGGCAGTATTCGACGTGTCCGCCACCATCGCCACCATAGCCACCATAGCCACCATAGCCACCATAGCCACCATAGCCATAGTAGCGGTCGGCATAGAGTGGCGCCCCTACGCCCAGCCCCAGCGCCAATGGGAAGCCAAGGCCAAAGCCTAATCCGAAGTTATCGTTGTCGTGGTGACGACGACGCCAATACCTGTGGTTTCCGCCTTTCCATTTGCCCACTTCCACCACCTGGGGCTGAGGTACGTACTTCGCACTTCCTTGATTTCAACGGCATTGCAGACGCCGGTGCAGCAAAGCCGATCCCCATTAGCGCTACGGCAGCTAATGTCACAGTTTTCACAATGAACCTCCTATCGCACAAGCAATCACATCCCCTCTCGGGGGGGATAACGGCCAACGTAAAGGGCTTGTTCCATCACAATGTTCGCCTGTTTGAGTAAGCCCCATTCGTTGGGAGGCAAACCAAAAGAGTTCCACTTGTTCGCAATCATGCCGCCTTCGAGGAGTTCGCTGCCGTGTGCGTCAATCTCCCCGACCGCGGTATCTCATCATGTCCAGGATCGAGTGAACCGCATGCTGTGGTAACCGCGCCTCATGTCTGCCCGGATCAGGCCGAGTTCTTGCAACAGGCGCTGCTCAAGTTCGCGCTTCCTCCGGCGCTCGTCACGGCGGTCCTCCCAATCCAGCATCAACTCGGAGAACCTGTCTTGCATTGCAGCCAGCGGCGTCAGCGACATCCTCGCAATTGCATTCATTACCATGTTCCTTCATCGCTCTGCGGCAAGCTGGAGCCCGCCTCCACCACAGGCCGAGGCAATGCCGCCTGAGACGTGGGTGGAACTGTAGAGACATGTCTTGCAACCGGCCCTGAACGCCTCGTTCATCAGACATTTGGCGGTTGAGGACGATGTCGGCATTTCCTGTTGACCGGCCGTCCCAGTGGGAGACCGTATGTCAGCGAGCAGCCTGCGGGCTATTGGACTTGCAGATGGGCGGCTAATACTTAGGGATATAATTGCGCCCGCTGCACGCTGGCGCCCCAGCCAACCTTATGCGCCAGCGCCGGATCACGGAGTTGTAGGCGGCCGTAATGGCAGAAACTCGCTGTTGGCGCATCATGGAGGTCCGGTGCGGCGTGCTGGTCACCTCTGCGCCTCCGCCAAGCGTTCAAGCTCAGCACCGATTTCGCTCTTCGCCTCATGAAACGTCAAAGGGCGGGAAGGCGACGGCGCCAACCGCTCGACCTTTTTGGCGAGGGTGCGTAGGGTGTCGGCGAGTCTGGTCATGGCGATGACACGGCGTCGGCTTTTCCCGGTCTGTAAGCCGTCCACTTGCCGGTCGAGAGGCGAACATAGAGCGTGTCCGGCACATCTCCGGCATAGGTCTCAATCAGCTTCACCTCGGGATCAATTCTCTCGAAGAGCGCGATGCAACCTTCCATGTCGCAGCAATGGCCCTCGGCTACGGTTAGCTTGCCGAAATGGGTTCGAAAATCATGCGCAAGCGCCCACGGCTCGCAGCGCAACTGCTCTTCCACGTTATTTTTGCCAATGACGGTCATGACCGACAAGCGGGCTACGGTGCTACCGCCAGAACGACTTGCAGAATGGTTTTTCGCACGGCCAAGTTATACCGCCGGGGGCGGGATTTCAGCTGATCAGTCTGTCCAACTCCTGATGAACGCGGACGGCCAGAGCCTGCAAGTTCTGGCCCACCACGTCCCAGTTCACAAGCATGCGCTCCTGTCCGGGGTTTGACGCTTGAGTTCTCAGTCTGAAGCGAATTGTAGATGAAGGCGCCTCCGACCGTAAGCAACACACCCAGCAATATTCCTCGAAGAAGGCACATCGGCCTCTCCTCCGTTGTTGCGGGCTTAATCGGGTCTGAACGATCAGCGAATGGTTTTGTTCCCCGGCCCGAGCGGAGTCGAAAGTTGACAAGCTCGCCAGCGATTGAGGCACATTTGGCCTGTGCTGAAATCCTATTTGAAGCACAGCATGGAACTGGCACGGAACCGCAGCGTTTTAGGGGAGTCCAAACGCAAAGGAGGGCTACTTATGACATATGATCCGCTCGACCCGCGACCAATCGATCAAAGACATCGGGACGACAGGCCGGAAATGATGCGAAGCCGCTATGATCAGCCATCCGGGCTAGGCTCGCCCACCCAAGTCCTGGTTGGTCTCGTGCTTCTAATCGCGCTTTTTGTAGGCTTCGGTCTGTTCTTCGGAAACAATACTGGTACAACTCAGATGAGCCAGTCTAGGTCAGGCACCCACGACGAGCCAGTCCACACCACAGATCGAGCCGCCTGCGACCCAGCCCGGACAGTCGTCCCAGGCGCCAGCTGCGCCCGCGGCAGGAAACACTACAAGCACCAACTGACTGTCTCACCTTGACGCGAATTACCATAACATCGGAGTCATGGACCGCATTGCGGATGGCCGATCAATCGTCACCCCAAACCGGTTCCAATTGGATTTCGTTTGCGTCCAGCGCCTTTGGAACAACTGTCCGGCTCGCCAGCAATAGGCAACACTCCGGGGAAGGTCCGAGAACCATCTGACGCTCCCAGAGTCCCCCACCATTGTCCAAAGCTTCCCCGGGGACGCCGGCATAGAATTCGGGGTATGGCAAGCCTCGCGGCTTCGAAAACCAGAGAGCCATGCGTACCTTCGCGAAGTGCGGCTTGCCAGCTCGAAGCCCATAAAGCGCGCCGGCTCCGCCACTTGCGCGCCGCGCAATACTGTCGTGAGGAGCGCGATTTTTTCCAGAAACCGCACCTTCGTTCAGTGATTCCAAGGCAGCAAAATTCTCCACGAGATACCAGTCTTCGTAGATCGGGCCGGTCGCTGCGATCCACGGTGCTTTCTCAAGTCGAAAGACGAATGAGCGGTGGAAGCCTGCAGGGCTTTCGTTGGCGATTGATCGGTGAAATTGCAGGTGCGTGGCCTCGTAACCGCCTCGATCCGAGCCCTGCGAAGGCCAGTGCCGAAACACATAGGCAAGCATCGTTGTCCTCCGCCCGCGAATTGCCGAGGGTCGCGTTTGAGCGAATCCGGCGAGTGGAGTTCACGTCACCGACCTGGCGATACACGCACACTTTAGCGGCTTCAACACCCTTCGGTTTATGGGCAACCGGCACCCATTGGTGATGATGAAGCCGCATCGGCAACGATGATGCCTTCAAAATGACAGCCTAGCCCAGCCTCAGTCCCTTTGCCTTGCCATGCCTGGCAAAATAAATGCCCCGGCGGGAGGGGATGCCGGCCGGGGCTGCTTTTATCGACACCCGCGGTGGTCGGGGGCAGGAGGGTGTCTCTTGAAACCGTTTAAACGCGGCTTCGCTCGAAAGGTACCAAACGTCTGCTGTATGGTTATCGGGCGCGCCATTTCGGCTATGCTGCATCATCCCGACCATGGATCTACGTTTTACCTCGCGCCACCCCACACACTTGCGCCGCGCCTTCGTCCGCCGCCTTGTTCGAAATGCTGCACTCGTAGGCGGCTCGGTTCTTGTGGCTCTTGCGATCGGCGCTGCGGGTTACCACCTGCTTGAGGGGCTGTCTTGGCTCGATGCCGCGCTCAATGCCACGATGATTCTCACTGGCATGGGTCCGGTGTGGCCGGTCTCAACACCAGCGGCGAAGGTGTTTGCAATTGGATACGCGCTGTTCAGCGGAGTGTTTTTTCTGACGATGGTCGCGGTCCTTCTGGCGCCGGCGCTCCAAAACTTCCTGCATCGCTTCCATCTGGAACTCAGCGAGCAAGATTTCGAGAAGCTGCCGGATCTGGATAAACCGGAGCAGGATCTAAAAAAGGTGCGCACTCGCGGTCATGGCGCTATTTCGCCCAGCGGCCCGAACCATAACAACTGAATGTCGTCTTGCGGGATGGGCCTAGAGGCCAGCACCGAGGGACATCACGGTTGGGATATTGCGAGCGGTTTCTTCACTCACAGACTGCCATGCTGCCGAGGCGGTTCTTGCTCACGTTATATGAGAAGCTACAAACCGGGCCGTCGTCAGCGGTGAAGCAGGTAAGCAATTCATCAGCTGTTACCGTGTACTCGCCAATCATGTCGGCAAGCGTGTCGGTTCGTCTGCCGTGCCGAGAGGTAAACGCGAGCAGTTTTGCGGCGAGCGCGCCGCGTAGGCTAATTTCCACGCTGCAAGTTTGGCCACTTTCGCACCCTTCTTGTTCAACCCTGCACTCGATGGTGCCCGCGTTCACTGCCTCGAAGCTTTGCGCAACGCTATCTTCGATGCTTCGAAGCTCGGCGTACAAAAGACCGGACTGAAACATGAGCATCACAGAGGCCGCTGCGCAAAGGAGAGTAGGGCTTTTCATTGGTGATTCCTGCAAATACGCCGAGAGCTTCCTACTGGCTTTTTCTTTTCTTCGAGAGCCTTGGGCGATGACATCTGCCTCGGCGCTGCAAGCATATGCGAAAAACGTGTCTCTCGGTCTAACTATAGTTTTGGTTTGGTCTTGGTTTCTGTCTAAGTCTCGGTCTCTGTCTCTGTTATGTCGGCACAGTGTAGAGAGGGTGTGGACAGGGTGTCGGGAGGGTCTCCGTATCGGCTCCCACTCAAGTAGCCGGTATTGAGAATTTCCGCGGATGGCTGCTCAATTGTGCCGGAACCAACGCGGCTTGGTGCGTTTAACGTAGAAGGGACCATGGATATGGCACTCATTCCCGACATTGCTGCCTTCAAGAAGAGTTCGCTGCCCTGCCGGTATCCACCTTTGCGCCGGGTGAATCCGTGTTGGTCGCCGGTTCAACGACCGGGCGTCTGCTGATTCTCCGGGAGGGTTTAGTCGAGGTTGTCAGGGATGGCACGCAGATCGCTACGGTCTCGGAACCCGGCGCGGTGTTCGGCGAGCTGGCCGCCTTGCTGGACGGGCCCCACACCGCGGACGTGCGCGCCATAGAGCGGTCCGAATTCTATGTAGCCAACGCGGCATCGCTGCGTGTCGAGGATATGGCCGCATTGCTTGGGGTTCTGGCTCGGCGCCTCGTCGCCGCCGATAGGGTCATTGTTGAAATCAAACGTGAGCTCGAATCCGGCAAACGCCCCGGAGTAATCGCCAAGGCGGTCGAAAAGCTGGAGAAGCAGATTTTATTTTAACTCCCCTGGCGCCAACTCGATCGATTACCCGTTCCTGTTCCCGATTTACTGACCGCTTCCCGGTGGTATCGGGGGTGCAGCCGCCCGGCGCTTGGCTGTCACGCGACAAGTGTCGGGTCTATCCCCCTTGCGTTCGTCGCATGAGGCTTGTGTTGAACAGTCTGTCCGACGTTGCCCCGCCGGGAACCTTGGGAAGGCGGTGGACGGGTGTCGGCCTTCGCTGAGCCTTGGCTACCCTTTGGGCCTCGATCGAATCCGATGACTCTTGTAGGGCTTCCTGGGCGGCTTCCCGCAGAGAATCAGAGGGAATGCGCTCCAGCACCCTTTCGATGCCGGTCAGGTGGGATTTGCTCATCGGCGGATTGTGCTTGAACCACCGCGTTACCATTACAACGCTGGTCTCGGAATCGAACCGAATAAGGTCCGCTTCGACAAGCTGCTGCCGTGCCGCCACATAGCGCTCGAGCGGCCATTGCAGATCGGAGAACGCATAGCCATCAGGCAACTGATAGCAGCCGGCGCTGGTCTGGTGAGATGAAGTCAGCAGATACAGGTAAAGGTACCTCCCGTTATCCGACGGGAGGCTGTTGAAGCGCTGCGAGTGCCAGACAGCAGGCGAAGCTCGTGGGTAGCGCCGTAGCCGCCGCGCGAGCGCAACCGAAACAATCAAAGGAAATCAAAACGCGCGATTTACACTCGCGCCTCCAAAGCAAAAGGCGGTCACTTAAGTCTATGAGCAGCTATGCTCCTTTACAAAATGACCGTAATCCGCATCTATGTCATTCTTTTCGTCGCAGATCGAGTAATTCGATGATTTGGCAGGCAGACTTCCCCTGCACGTCGTGTCTTTGTCATTGGCACCTTCGATACCCCAAACGCATACCACGCGGCACGTTAGATCGACATCCGACGAATTATTGCCGCGTGTGATCAAACGTTCCTTGTTGACGGACACAATGCAATCGAACGTGGGATCGGTGGCCCAACTTAGGTCAGTGAAGGCTACACCCGCCAAAGCCATCGTCAATGCAACTCTGCTCAACTGAACGCAGGCCCTAATACTTTTCATGCACCGTCCTCCTAGAATTAGTCTTGGATTGGCTGCGCCCTCTGATTAGGAGCATGCGCGCGATGACATTTTGCCCCGCCGCCGCAAGCATATGCGAAAAACGTGTCTCTCGGTCTAAGTATAGTTTTGGTTTGGTCTGGTCTCTGTCTAAGTCTCTGTCTCTGTCTCGGTTATGTCGGCAGGGTGTGGGGAGGGTGTGGACACGGTGTTGGGAGGGTGTCCGAGCGGGAATGAATTAGGGATTTGTTCGATACATTGTTGGATTGTTAACGCTTTGATGGTGCCAAACTAAGGAGGTCCTGAGGAGCACCCTCAATGAAGCGGAGAGTGAAGAGCACTTTAATTGCCATGGGTGCCACGCTCCTGCTTGCCCATTGCGTCCCCTCCACTGAACTTAGCCTTCAGCCGAGCCGAGAAGTTGAGAGTGGGATCAAGCAGACCGAGCAGACGATCGCTGAAAGGGCCCAGGAAATCTACCACTCCTCGGAGGACCTGGTGCTGGGCAACCCGTCAGGCAAAGTAACGGTTGTAGAATTCTTCGACTACAACTGCAGCTACTGCAAGCGCAACTCAGTGGAAGTCGCAAAGCTGATTGAGTTGGACAAGGATGTCCGGGTGGTAATCAAAGAATTTCCAATTCTGGGTCGGGACTCAGTGTTTGCTGCTAAAGCGGCCCTTGCGTCCGGCAAACAGGGCAAATATCGCGAGTTTCACGCCGCTCTTAGTACCATTCGGGGAGTAAAGAATGAGAGCAGCGTCCTGAGGGCGGCCCAACAAATAGGTCTCGACATCAACAAGCTCAAAACCGACATGGAAAGCCCGGCGGTCGCCGAGACGATCCGCAGAAACTACAGCATCGCTGAATCTCTCTCCATTAATGGGACACCTACTTTTGTGCTTGATGATGCCATCGAACCAAATTCCGCGTCCTTCAACGTGCTTTCACGACATGTAGCAAGGATCCGTCAAAATGGCGGATGCAAAGTTTGCTGAACGCGGTGATCGGTTGATCCTGGGCCCGTTTTCCAGAACCTGACTGCTACCGGTTGGGGGTGCCAGGCGACTCCGCAACGCATTTACTCTGGCTTCAGCATGATTGTCAGGGCTTGCCAGGTGGTTTCTCAAGTTACGCACTCGGGCGGTGCACCAGCTTCTGGGCCGGAGTGTCAACGCATAGCAGTTCGTCGTGAGTGGTGCGAAAGATCGGCGTCAGCCAGTCGACAAGGGATTGCGGTTAAATTGTGAAGGACAGATCGCAATTTCTGATCAGTTTTAGCCACAGAGTACGGACTCGCTGACCGACAATCCAATTGAAAAGATTGACGATTCGGACAGAGTCGAATTTTCGTCACGAACGCATCGCTTTTGGGAACAAGTTTTGTCGAACTTGCGTTGAATCCGTAGATGTTTGTAGCGTGAAAGGAGTTCAGTCATGACGGCATCTAGTAGGTTTTTTCGCGCAGCGTTTGGCTCGACGGCTATCATAGGATGCGCCATCTTGGGCGTTACTGCCATGAGCAGCAGCACATACGCTGCAACGAGACAATGCAAGATAATCAACAACAATGGCTTGACGAAAGCGCTTGCCATTGCAGGAAGTGCAGCCAACGCATGCTTGTGTCCCCCGGGGTATGAGCGACGACTACAACGTCGGCTCACAGGCGCAGCTATCGCTGTGTGCTACATTCCGAATGATAACATTCAGAATCTTCAAAACGTGACAAGTCTTAGTCAGCCCAATCAGCTCCTCCTGGTAATCCTCCTGTGTCACAATCCTCCTGACACCTGGAACCCTCCTGGCAATCCTCCTGGCAATCCTCCTGGTCTGACTGCAAAGGCTAATAATGGCTGGGGCAATGGTCCGGACCCAGAAAATAATGGCAGTTTCCACGGCAACGGTGTCTCAAAGGGTCCACAGGGTGGCCTTGGTAGTGTTAATAGTCTTGGTACCCAGTCTCAGACCGCTTCTAAAAATTCTAACGCCGATCAGCGGTGATAGTTGCAGCGAAGTCTCAGCTTAGTTGCTCAACTGACAATTCGAGCGATTTAAGTCTCGGATTGCTGGATAATCGAGTTGGGAATGCCGGGGTGCTTCCGGCTTTCGGCTGCTCGACATACCGTCGAACCATGGCCGCGCGTTCCTCCCGAGTTAGAAGGCCCTGAGCCAAGTTTTGAGGTGGCATTGCAGCAATGTCATTGACCCATCCCGGCCGCTCTCCCGCTTTTCGCCACCGGCCTCGGCATGATGGGCTTGCTTGCACTGCGCAGGAAGCAGAAGGCAAAGGGTCTCGGCGAGCTGAAGCCAGCTCACTGTCATCCTGCAGCAACAATTGACCGTCAGTATTGATCCAGTAGCTTGGCGTTAAGTGAGTTCAGCGCCTCGGCCGGATTGACCCTGCAGTGCCGGGGCGTCTTGTTTTGTGGACTGAGCTCGCGGCTCGCTTGTAGCGAATTAAAAGCTCTTCCCGGGATAAATGCAGAATGGGGCGGTCGCTTGCATTTTGGGGTGCTCATGTCCTGGGCAGCGCGATTCCGCCTGAAGGCAGCCGAGTGCCGGGAACTTGCCGAAAACACACAGTGTCCCTCGATCAGAGTCATCTTCGCGAGATTAGCGGTGAGCTACGAGAGGCTTGCTGTACATGAGGAAATCTTTGAAAGACTTCTCCTCAGACGCTCCACTCTTGCTTCCCCTCGCCGTACCTGAGGAGCTCTTTGAGAGACCCTCAGACGCTCCGCTCTTGCCTCCGCTCGCCGTACACGAGGAACGCTTAGAGAGAGCGTTGCATGCTGCACTCTTGCCCTCGCTCGCCGAGGCTCACGGGCTCTAGCCTGCCGCCCAGACGGCCAAATTTAAGTGGACGATGCGGCGTGCCCGGTTGTGCCCCTCCGCCACACCGAGCAAAATGGGCGCGGGGCAGATTATCAATGACCAAAGGCTGGCTGAAACGCGCCCGGACAACTGCCGACCCGGCCGGTGACCTCATTGCAATCATGCGCCGTCACGCCGACGATGCAGACCTACCGCCTCGGTTCCGCCACATCGGGGCCATGCGCGCATACCTTCGACAAGGGTGCCTCTTACGAGGCACTGACAGCGGTGACGATTTTCTGGAGCCGATACACGAGGTGGCTCCTAGGAGCATCCGATTGATGACCAATCAGGGTCGAAGCACGATGCGAGATAGGATCTGCTTCGCCATGAGCAGGCAATGGTGATTTCAGGAACTGGCTCCCATGTTTCACGTGGAATTTCTGCTAGTAGAGAAGGCAACTTTGCTCTTCTTTTCTTCGAGAGCCTTGGGCGATGACATTTGCCCCGCCGCCGCAAGCATATGCGAAAAACGTGTCTCTCGGTCTAAGTATAGTTTTGGTTTGGTCTGGTCTCTGTCTCAGTCTCTGTCTCGGTTATGTTGACACAGTGTAGGGAGGGTGTGGACACGGTGTCGGGAGGGTGTCCCTACCGTCTCGCGCTCAAGAACCCGTGTTGAGGATTTCAGCTGATGTCTCGTATCAACATCATTGGTTGGGCGTTGATGATGCTAGGGATGCTGCTCTGGGCTTATGCTTATTTTGCAACCGGACATTCGCCGTTGATTGACTGGCACGCACCTGTTCCAGCTTGGGTCTCCGATTTTCTGCCTAATCTCGAGGCAGAAGCGGGTCTTGTGCTCATGGTGATGGCTATGATTCCCGCCTACTGGCCCAAACGTCGATGAGTGTAAGACCCGGAGGACAAGCTTCGGGTCTATCTCCCCTGAGTTCGTCGCATAAGGCTCGTGTTGAACAATCTATCGGACGATGCCCCGCCAGGTCCGCTGGCAAGGCCGTGGGCGGGTTTCTGCTTCCGTTGAGCCTTCGCTACCTTTTGGGCCTCGATCGAATCCCACGACTCTGTAGGGCTTCCTGGGCGGCTTCTCGAAGAGGGTCAGACGGAATGCGCTCAAGCACCCTTTCGATACCTGTCAGATGGGACTTGCTCATCGGCGGATTGTGCTTGAACCACCGCGTTATCATCACAACGCTGGTCTCGGAATTGAAGCAAATCAGGTCCGCTTCGACAAGCTGTTGTCGTGCCGCCTCATAGCGCTCGAGCGGCCATTGCAGATCGGAGAACGCATAGCCATCAGGCAACTGATAGCATCCGGCGCTGGTCTGGTGAGATGAAGTCAGCAGATAAAGGTAAAGGTACCTCCCGTCGTCCGACGGGAGGTTGTTGAAGCGAGCCGACTGCCACAGGGCCGGAGAAATCTTCGAGTAGTCCCTCATGCGGCGCGCCCCTTCTTTCCGAAATACGGGTTCACGCCCATGCGGAAGGGCCACAGCGGGCAGGTGAAGGCCACGCACTTGCGACCTCGGCTGCCACGCCGCCAGAACAATCCAGGCATTTTGCCCGGATAGATTTGATTGGGCTCTCGGGGTGTCCCAGTGCCCGCAACTGGGGTAATGCGATGGAACCCGGCAATTTGCCCACTTTTTTGCCGCCGTCGGCCTCAATGGGCGAGACCTCAAGAAACGGGGAGCGGTCGTGGCGCCGTCATGCTGCCCTCGCTTCCGCGTGATCCGCAGCGGGCAGAATTTCCACCCGGTCCTCGAGGACGTATCGCGCATGCGATCCGCCTTCATGCGGCTCGCGTTCGGTGCGGATTGCGATTCCGAAGCGATGGCGCAGCTCGCAGACGTAGGCCCCAAGCCGAAAGGGCGGCCCGCCGCGAAAATCATAGGCAACGATGCCGCGCGCCCCTTTCTCGACAAGCAGAAGCAGCGTTTGAGCTTCCTTGCCGGTGACCGTGAAGGTGCGGCCATCGGGCAGGACCCTGCCCGGCGACAGTTAGCCTAGCGGTCATCGCGCGCCTCCACCGAAAAGCCAGCGAGCGCCGCCGTAGTGAGTGCGGTGGCAAAGGGAAGTCCGTAAAGGTGAGCAATCTTGCGGACAGCTCGTGGAATTGAATGCCGCTGGCGTTCATCGGCCCAGCGACCCGAAAGTGTTGAAGCTCTTGTCTACAATTTGCTAGTTTTGTCATTGTTGAGTTCTCTCATTTGCTGTGGGTGGGTTTCACGCGCGGCCCGGTGCTTCCAACACCGGGCCATTTGTTTTTCAGGCTGCATGGGGAAGGCTTTCGAGGAATTGCTCGATGTCACTAACCAAGATCAGTGTTCTCCTCCCCAGCTTGCGGGAAGGAATTTGCTTGTTGAGCAGTTCGTAGAATTTCGTGCGGGATATTCCGCACATCACCGCACCTTTTGCGGGTGATACGGCTCTGGGTAAGTCGTTCATGACAGTTCACCTTGTATCGCCAGGAGCAGAATGCGTCTGGTGTTGGCGAACCTAGGGCTTGCAACCAATAAAAAAGGGGCCGATCAAAATCTGGCGCGGTGATTTGAGCGGGGATTTTGCGCTGGTTCCGCAGGGTTTCTGCTAGGGTTTGTGCGTTGATTTGTGTGGCACACCCTTGGGTGCTCCGCCTTTCTTCCAGGCAGCAGCATTCTTGTTCTCGATTGCACTATCCCAAGCTCGATCAAAAGCTCGCATAGAAATCGAGACTTGGCGAGAGCCTCCTTCATGAACTTGGCCTTCTGCTTGGTTCGTTTATGAGGCGACGCATCACGGGGCTTCTTTAGCCATCGCCGGCAACGGGCTTCCGCGCCAACCGTGGATACGGTTTCATTAGGATTGCGTAGTTTTTCCGAGCGCCGATCTAGCGATTTGCGCGACAAGAATATGTAGTGGGATCCGACACCGAATATCCCGACCGAAAACGGATGTGATGGGTCCATCTGACACAGAGAAAATCTAGCTGCCCAACGTTCCGTGTTCCACATCGTTCCAGCGAGCGGGGCACTCATCGCGCCGCCAGCCGTTGGCCTCAAGACGCTGATCAGTTTGCCGATTTGACATGCTCTGGCGATTTCAGCCTGGACTTTCGAAAACCTAGTGCAGGGACCAATCGTGCTTTCATGTAATGAGTTGAACAGGGCTTGCGCCTTTTTCCATTCAGCATCGTTGAATGTGGGCGGTATTGGAAATCCGATGTTTAGGTTTCGGAAAGGTTGTCGGCCAAGTTCGGGGTGGCGCTGCCTGAGCAGCGAATGGACCCTTACCAATGTTTGATAGCTGGCAGAGGCCGGAACTCGTGGAGCGGTTTCTCAAGCCTGACTACCGGATCGATGAATTCCAATCATCATGAACAAGGCACGACCGACAGTATGAACGGCTCGCGCGAGAAACACATAGTCGGCAGTGTCTCGAGCCCATCTGCTCTCATCGGTCCAGAAATTCCAAATCGCATCCATTCAGCACCTTTCGCTTTTGCACCATGTAGGAGAGCGCTGGGCAGCCGGCGGCGCTTCCGTTTTTCGGCCCGTCGGCCAGGCCCAGCGCAAATTGTCTAGCGGTTCACTCTCTTGAGAGGCACGACCGCAGCAGAGGGGTTGCCCTGCACCGCAACGGCGATGGTGCCGGAAATTCGATTGGCCGCTTCCCGCAACGGGTCATCTGCAAGGTGTGAGTAGCGCGCCGTGGTTTTCACGTCCGCATGGCCCAGGAGCGACCGATACGGGCAGGGCATCGCCGGTCATGAGGCCCATGCTGGCGAAGGAATGGCGCAAGTCGTGAATGCGAACGCCTTCAAGTTCGGTGGCGATCTGCACCTTCCGGCTACTTTCTCGGCGCCTTGGAAAATCCGCCGCCGGCTTCCGCCGGGAACACATAAGGCGAGCCTTCCACCGGCTTAAGCTTGGCAAAAATTGCCAGCGCCGGCGGGCCGAGCGGAATGACCTTTGCGCCCGTCTTGGGTTTCTTGAGCCGTAGGCATGAGCGCTCAAGATTAACCTTGCTCCACTCTAGGCCGGCAATCTCGCTCTTGCGTGCGCCGGTAAAGGTAAGTGGCCGGATCTCGCCGAGCGCCGAACGGCTTGCGCCGGCGGCCTCCAAGGACGTAACGTCTCGCCAGTGTTGCCAGCTCTTTGGCCGATAAGAACCGCTCGCCCCTACTGTCGGGATATCGCTTCACGCCGCGTACCGGATTGTCCGCGCGCAATTGTGGCGGACAGCGAAGGCGAAGATGCCGCCGAGCAAGCCGACGGTACGGCTTGCGGTGCCCTTGCCGCCTTCGACGATGGCACGCCCTCTCTTCTTCGTCTTGATATCGGCCTTAAGCTGCCGTTCGCCACGTCGCGCATGAAGCGCTCGACATCGGCCTGCGTCACGTCGGCGACGGGCTTCCGACCCAGAAGCGGCTTGATGTGCCGGGTAACGCGGCCCCGATCGGTTGCGAGCGTAGATGGTTTCTTGGTGCCAGCGCCTTCTTCAAAGTAGAGGTCGCACAGTTCGGCGACGGTCTTTTGACCACGCCTGGCGCTCAAGTCCATTTGCGGGTCTTTGCCATGCGCCACGTCGGCCAGAATCCGCTTTGCGAGCCTGCGGGCCTTATCTGCTGTCAGGCCCTCGCTAGGGCCGACTTTCAGTTTCATCTGCCGCCGTGGGGCGTTCCTGCCGCCGCCGTTGGCGCGGTAGCGCACAATGAATGATTTGTGCCCGGAAGGCTCCACCCGAAGGCCGAAGCCGCTCAGGCGGGTATCCTAAACGATGTACCGACCGCCTTCCAGCTTTTGCAACTTCACCTTCTCATCAGTCAGTTTCGCAGTCCGGTCACCGTCAGCCATTTCCACCCTCTTTTTTCTCGGTCACCACCCGGTCACCACCACTATTCCGAACGCCGGGAAACGCCCATGAACCCATATGTACGCTAAATAGCTGATTTTCAAGGGTTAATAAGATGGGCCTGTACGGCGGCGAACGTCATAATCCAGTCCCTCGCCCTCCGAAGGCAGAGGTCACAGGTTCGAATCCTGTCGGGTGCGCCAAAATCTAGGGGTTCCGTTCCGGACACCAAACAATGAGTTGCGCCTCGACTGAGTCCCATGGCTCTTTATAAGGCTTCCTGGGCGGTTTCCCGAATGATGATAAGTTACTCAACCGCTGCCCTTGAAATACGGGCCGGCGCGCCTACGCAGGCGGAGGGCCTAAATGTTCCTTGATCCCTTTCAGTTGACTTAACTTCCGCGTTAAATGATCGACATGCGGCACTGCTTCAGCGCTCCTCTCGGTCGCCCTGTTGATCGGCGGACTTCCCGCCGCGCCTGCCGCGGCTCAAACATCGCTCAAGGATGAATTCGACGGCCGCGAACTGAACTGGCGATACTGGTGCCCTTGCCAGATCGACATGAAGGAGGCGCCGATCGAGTTTCTTCCCGATCCGGGCCAGGGCGGCGATGGTATCGTACGGATCACCGTCAATGAGGCCTCGCTCGGGGGAAATGTCTGTCGCTACAAGTCCCCTAATGAATGCCGCCCGCCCGCCGCTTCGCCCGCCTTCGTCTACTATGACAAGGGCGGCGAGACTGCTCGTGGACCCGGCCTGCCGGAACCGCCGGGTCTGCCGCGGCCGCTGGAGAAAAAGCCCCTGAAAAATCCTTACTGCACCGAGGAGGTCATGCGCCGCGCCCTCGCCGCCGGCGAAGAAAATCTGTGCATACAGCGCCAGGAGTTGCGATTTCAGAAACCCCACCAACATGAAGCCGACAAGCCTCATCGCTATTCCTTACGGTTCCGCATGCCCGCGAAGATCGAGGACCGAACGAATTCGATACGCTGGGTCACCGCCCAGTGGAAGCAGGAGCCGTTGAGCGACTCCTATGAGAGTCAATTCGAGAAAGGGGAGGGCCCGAGCCCGTTCTTAGCGCAGCGCTTCGATGACGGGGTGCTCCACGTCACCGTGCAGGACGAGCACTGCCGCTGCAAGGTGGCGTCGGCGCCGAACCCGGACGGTTCGAAAGACGTATGGAGCGACGGCCCGGCGCAGTACTGCGAGTGGACGAAACCCACGGATGAAGGCAAACCCTGCACGGCGGATCTCCACACCGAATACGGTGCGAACCCCATCCTGCCCTCAGCCCTCGGGCAGTGGGTCGAGATGAGCTACCGCGTCGAGGCGGGTCGCTCGGGCAAAGCCGTCATTGAAGTCTATGCCGGAGAGCAATTCATTGTGCGGGTAACGGGCAAAATCGGTTATGAGCCCAATCCCCGCAAGCCGTCAGTGACCAAATTCAAGGTGGGGCACTACCGTGACTATATGCCCTTCGTGCATGCCATGGAGATCGATTGGCTGAGGGTGGCGCCGGTCAACGAATAAGAGACTGGGCCCGATTTTAGCAGGCATCGGCCGCTGTCTCCGAGGCTGCATAGAACGCCGTTCTATGAGAAAATGCGCAGGATCAAATAGATGGAGCATGAGTTTGTCTGGGAAAAGTGTGTACACTTTTC
>CAWADI010000008.1:0-41667 GCA_963780765.1 uncultured Alphaproteobacteria bacterium
CCGTAGCAAGCCCGGCGTAAGGCAAGGGAGACCGGAATCGCTGGCATATTTCTGCTGGTGTTCTTTCGGCGCTCGGCCCCACGGCGCGATTGAGCGATGCGCGAACAGGTGCGGAAGCGAGCGAGCGGCCGACGTTTCGGGTCCAGCTCCCAAAGCACTATCTTTGATACAGATCAAGTTCTTCTGGTCTGCAATTGCTCTAACGCATTTCTTCTAACGCAATCGATTGTGTGGAGGTTTGTCATGTCTAAACTTGCATATGTTGTGCTAGCTGCGATGATCATCACCGGGCCTTCCTTCTTGGGCCAGGTTCAAGTCGCTTCTGCCGAGCCTCAACGGGAGCGGCTGAGCGCTGCCGAAATGGATTCCTTGACGGATGCGCGGATTGCAATAGTCAAATTCTCTTTGCAGCTGACGCCTGAACAAGAAAAGCACTGGAAAGCCGTTGAAGAGGCCATTCGCTCGAGGGCGGACGGGCGGCAAGCACGGGCCGCCAGCATGCAAGCGCGGGCTGATGAGTTACGCGACAAGAACGTCATCGAAGCTGTGCGCGACCGTGATCCAATCGCATTCCTCAATCGACGCTCTGACGCTCTGACTCAAAGAGCGGCCGAGCTCAAGCGGCTCGCAGATGCGTGGCAGCCGCTCTATGAAACGCTTAGTGCAGATCAGAAACAGCGACTGGGGCTCGTGGCGATAGTTGCGTTTCGCGAAATGAGAGACGAAGGTGAAGAGCGTCTTTTGCAGAAAGGCGATAAGGAAGATTAACTGAGCAGCAGCTAACACTAGGGTCACATCATCACAGAGTGGGCGAGCCTGCGGGCTCGCCTGCTCCCTCGTCGCACGGCATATCGGAATCGCGTGCTGCACAAGAAGCCTATCGGTATTCAACGCACTGGCTGCCCCATGATGTGAAGGTGCGGGAGTGGGGCACAAGGAAAAGTCGTGCTGAGACGCTGGTCGGCATGGGCCTAAAGCCGCCGGCTCTTGTTCCTGACCATTCGGTACCTGATCGCATTCAGGCCGTGAGCACTCCCACTATTTGATATGGATCAAGGAACGCCGTCGCATTCCAGCAATTGGGCTTCATGGTGACCGATTCTGGTCAGTTCGTTCCAATCGTATGGGCTTGCGAAGGAGCCTGAGAACAGGGCAATTTCAGGCATGACACGCTGCGCCAACGTCACGAGCTTCCGGGCAGGTCAAAGCGGCAACCCAGGCGGGCGGCCGCGAGTAATATCAGAGGTGCAAACGCTCGCCCGCCAGCACACCGCTGCAACCTTCGAAACACTGTAGCCGAGAGCACCTTAGAAACTGCTCCCCCGGCTGCAGTGCAGCTCGCGGGCAATCCTCCGGGTCTCCCTTCCCTTTGCTTGCGAAGCACGACAATCCATTGCGCCGAAGCCATGCGATGCATCAGACCTTGATTTGAGGTAATAGGTCATTCGTTGGGGCTTGCCCCAATATATTTTTGAAGTCGGCAGAGATGGCTCAGCTCGAAAACCAACGTCACGAGAAGTTTGCCCAAGAACTGGCAAAGGGGTCGTCACAAACAGACGCCTATTTTCGGCTGGGCTATAGGGGCGATCGATCGGCCGCGAGCCGATTATCAGCAAATGTCAACGTCAAGGCCCGTGTTGCAGAACTTCAGGAACGGGCGTCAGCCGAATTGGTGACTACGATTGAAGTCCTCACGAGACAACTTGAAGACGCCCGCCTGCTAGCGATGCGAAGGGGCAATGCATCGGCCGCAGTTAGTGCAGTCGTGGCCAAGGCGAGGCTCAATGGGCTGTTAAATGACACGTCTGCCGTCGAAAGCGGAAATTCCCCTGAGCCCACGACAAATCCCGTTCCGCTGAGCCGAAACGATGCTAGGAGGATACTCTATGCGCTTCATCGGGCTGGGATGCAGGAACTGAACGTCTTGCAGCCTCACCCAAACTCATCGGGGACGTCGTCCATGTGCTTGTTGGATAGCGACGAAGATCGCCTTTCAGCGCCACGCGCCCCCTAACCGATCCTGGCCAAAAGCCGCTCGACGACATCGCTGACCAGACGTTGACGCAGGAGCCGAGCTTCGCTCTGCTCGGGCTCCTCCCCCATCTCGAACTTGGCCACCGAGACCGTCCTTGCGATAGCCTTGGGCCCTGTCGTCCTGAGCGAAGCGCCTGCACAGGATTGCTAGCGTTTCCTGGATCACCGCACCATGCTTGCCGTCGCGCTCCTTGCCGAAGTTTTCTACGACTAGTTCCAGACCCTCGGGCGCGGCGGTACCGCACGGAACCACATTGGCGGTGCTGGCAGTCCTGCCCGACGGCCGCCCGTGCTGCCCGCAGTTCATAAGCGGTATCGGATGGCTTCCACTTCGTGCCGTCTAGGAAGGCCGCTTGCCGTTGCGCGGTACGGCTCAAGGAGCGCCCTCGATGTGCCCGACATGCGCGCAAATGGTTCCACCCCCCACAGCTCCACCTGGCCGGTCGCGCCCTTCGCCAGCAACACTCGCGCACCGTCCAGCAGCGGTTGCACAGTCGACGCAACCAGCACCGGCCCATCTAGAGCGGGCCGCGTTAACCCGCTCGTTGGTGACCTTTCTTGTTGAGCAGCGGCAGGCATAGATGCGGACGGTCATAGCTTCTGCTCCTTTGAGTGGCGCGCGAACCAGCCCAAAGCTCGACCAGGTCGCCGTCTTCTGAAGGCGCGGCCGCCGGTGATGTTGGCGGCGCGCTATCATTGGGAACCTGCCACTGGTGGAGAGCTAGCGGCTGGCACCCCCACTGCCGGAGCGGTGTCGGCGCCATCGTCGGCTGGACCAGGGCGCTCAACGGCAGAAAGGTCGAGATCGTCGATAGGCTCGCCGGCAGTCTCCCCAGCCTGGGCGGCGGCAAGATAGCTCGTGAGGTCCTGGGCGTCCTTCGGCTGGCGTGCGAGCCCGAGCATCTGGGCGCCTCGGTTGAAAGTATTACTCAAGGTGCTTACGACCCCAACGTCGATGTCCTCGCCGCGCAACCATCGGACACGCAAGTCGCTCAACATGCAGGCGGTCGCCGCCAGGTTGTCCACCAAGATCGATTGCAGGGTGCTGAGGTCTCCTCCGAGGTCCGAGCAGATGGCGTCCCGGGTCTCCCGAGCAAACTGAGCGGCACGAGTGCGCTTGTCCAGGTCGTCGAGCGAGAGCAGCCTGACCTTGCTGCCACGCTTTGCCAGGGCTTCGGCACCGCTTCCGGCGCGGACCTCGCCAGTATCGCTGCTCAATTGCATTCTGGGTTCGCCCGATACCCCTGACGATACCCCAAGCCTCGTACACGGTCGCAAATCGCGCTGCAAGGCATGATTCCGCATGAGAGCGTCGGACTGCGTATCCGAAGCACAATCCATTCGAGTTGCCGAGAAGGGCGACGAAGAAAAGCCCTGGGCTGGCCAATGGGCGGTTCCACTGGGCAAAGGCACAGTTGTCGATTGCGAACCGGGCCGAGCGACCACAGAGGCAAGAAGCCTTCATCCGTGACGAAGAGAAGCCGATGAAATACTTGTGCCGGGTCTACCTTGAGGAGAAAAAGCTCGACGCCCTGTCCAGGAGCGAAGCCGAGGCTCTCGTTCGTGACAGCCTCGCGGCTGCTGATTTTCTCCCGCGCTGTTTCATAGGTCGGCCCCCTCAGAGAGAAAATGGTCGTTTAGATTGTTGCGCTGGCGCGTCGCTCCTGAAAGCTCGTTCACACGGAGCGCGTGATACCCCCCACGAGATTGTCCGCGCCGATGAGGGCTCGCGTCTCCTTAAAACCGAGCCCCGGCACCGCTAAAAGCTCGAAGCAAAAGCCTTCCGGTACACGACGCGGGACACTCAGATATTCCTCCTTGCTCAGATTGCGTTGGCGATTATCGGAGTGCCGCTCATACCACCATGGGCCGAGACATGCTTGAATCCATGCCGCTGCTGCGGCCTCTGACGGCGTAGCGCCACCGCCACAACATTCCCGCGGCACGGTATCGAGCCCAATTACATCGCACCACCACATCGTATAGGCCATGCGGTCCTCCGCTTCGGGGTCATCCTCATCCAGCCTCACCCAACGGACAAAGGCGCCGGTGCCATCCATCATGCCAGCCAGCACCTCCTCGATGTCAGTGGGGGTCGGTGCGGGGATAGTCGCGGGGATGGTCATTCTCTTTTCCTGAACGTCGATCATGCTCTGCTTCCTTCTGTTATGACCACACGGGGCGGTGTAAATCCTAGCGGCGCGACGGCTTCCGCATGCCCAAAAAGGGTCTTCATTTTCGGTCGCACAGCGAAGGAGACCTGCCCGACTATCGCCCGGGTGCCCGTATGGTGCCCGAATGCAGATAGAATATCGGGCACCCAATGCCCGACAACTCTATCGTTAGGGCACCAGCTTATTCGGGCAGCACGCTTTGCCCGAATGGTGCCCGAACGGAATTGTTTCATTCGGGCAGATTTCATGACGGCCTTTTGCTGTTGTCTACGCGAAGGCCTTTGGCCTTCTCACGTCTCGTTGGATGGTCGTATTCGTCCTTGAACAGCAGGCCGGTCTTTACCCAGGCCTTGATGATCTGGCGCGCGGCGTTTCGCTCTTGTTCGGCGCGTGGTTGATGATGACTCGCCACGCTGCTCGATCCGTTGCCGGCCCACTGTCGCTGTAGAGGTTGCCGTCCGGCAGGCCGGCGTCGATGTCGTCGAGTATGATGTTGAGCAGGTGATAGCTGAGGCCTGCCCAGATATCGGCGGCGTCCACGGCTCGACGGTCTGGACCTCATCGCCGTTCGGATAGAGCTCGGTCGCGTTGCCGAGCGCGACGCTGACAAGGCGGAACCAGCGAGCCTCATCCATGGGCGGGGCGATGTTGACCTTGGCGCTGTCCATGCGGACGAGATGCGCCGCTCCTTCTCGGTGAGCCCGAACGCCTGCGCCTCCTCGAGCGTCATCGGCGCGAGTGTGTAGACCAGCCGCCCGGCATCTTTCGTGAGAGCTTGCGCCGCGGCCCTTGTCGGCGTTGCCGGGATCGGCCGGGCCTTTCGAAATGTGGTGTGGAATGTCGATGGCGATGTCGTGCTCGCAGGCCAGCTCGGTCAGGATGTTCATGACATCGTCGATGGCGCTGTTCGAGTTCTCCTCGACCGAGTGCGTTTTGACGAACGGGTCGAGCGCCGACAAGGTCGATCTTGCGGTCGACGATGACCTGCTTCAGCGTGTCCGCCAGCTCGCCGCGATTGGGCGGCCGCACTGTCATCGGTGACCATGAGCTTGCCGGCCTTCCGCTTCGGGCGCGGCAAGAAACAGCCAGCCGGCGACTTCCGCCCTGCGTGATCTTGTGGTGCAGTCATCGCCGCCCGGATGCGGCGGCGCAGTTCGTCGATGCCATCCTCAAGCGAGACGATCAGCACGCGGCAGCGCTACAAATACATGTTCGCCGGTGAGCGACCGGCCGGTGGCCAGCGACAGATATTGCGCATAGCGGAGCGCGGTCTTGCCGGCTCCGCCGTCGCCGAGCAGCGAGCTTACGAATCCCCGGCAGAAGATGTTGCCGAGCAGCCAGCCGCGCGGCGGGATCGGCCGAAACTCGCCGTCGCCGTCCCATTCGTCGCCGGCGTCCCACTCGCCGAGTAGGGATGATCCGAGCGCCTTCGCCTTGGCGCCGCCGCGACTGCGCAAAATCTCGATCGCGCTGGCGAATGCGCCCGCGCCGTTGAAGCGGCCGTTGCTCGCCATGTCGCAAATCTCGGCCGCGCAGTCGAGCAGCCGCCGGCGCTCGGCAAGGGCGGCGATGTCCTCGGCGTATTGCCTCATTACCGTGCCCGGCATGACGCTGGCGGCCAGGTGGGCGAGGTACTGCTTGCCGCGCAGCTCCTTGAGCGTTTCGTCGTCGGCGAATGCCCTATTCAGGATCCGCACGTCGGCGCGCTTGCCGGTGGAGATTAGCTCGCCCGCCCTCTCGTAGAGCCGGGCGTGCAGCCCCTCGAAGAAATCCTCCGGCTGTAGAATCTCGCTCACCGTTGGAAAGACCGAGTTGTCGGCCAGCAACGTGCCGAGAAGCGCCGCTTCGATGTCGAGGTCGTACAGCTTGGGGTCCGCTTCGGTCATGCCGCGAACTCCAGAGCCTCACCGATGTCTGCAAGCCAGGCGGCCTGCCTGACGGTCGGCGGCGTCGGCCAGGTCGCCATCGATTGTAAAAAGTCAAGTTCGTGAGGGCGAAGCCTGCCGCCGCGGCGGAGCAACTCGCGCGCCGTCGCCTGCCATGGTCGATTGACCGGCCTCGGCTGCGCGCGGAAACCGCTCTCGACCGCGATCGCCAAATCATGCCAATCGATGCCGGCCGCGCGCAGCGTCTTGCCGAGCGCCCGAGTGGCCGCCACGACCTCGCCATCGACATCGCTGCCGAGCAAGCGGATGAATTGGGCGACCCGGACTGAGAAGGGCGCGGTCACTATGGCCGCCTCCGCTCATCGCGGCGCCGCCGTTCCAAGGCCGGCACTTGAAAAGCGCTGACGGGGCGCTTAGAAACGTCGCGGTTCTTGACTGCTAAACGTTTTGAAGCCCGGTGCGGTGCCCTCCGCGCCGGCTTCGCGTTTCTGGAGGCCATAACTCATTCGGCCCCCGCGGTCGTCTGCTGGCCGCGAGCCTTAGGCGGGTAACCGCGAGCCTTGGGCGGCCGCCCGTTGTACGCAGCCGCTCCTCGAAGGCCTCGATGTCCGCCAGCTTCCAGTAGCGGCGCTCGCCGATATAGATCGGCCGCGGGAACTCCTTGGCCGGGTCTTTCAGCCAGCGGTGCAGCGTGACATCGCTCACGTTGCCAAAGCGCACGCGAACTTGTTTCGCGGTGAAATAGACAAAGTCAGGGTCAGTTAAGGGCATGGTAAGCCACTCCCCAAGTTTGGGGTTTGAACGGAAAGGATGATGATCCTTTCGTTCTCGGGTGGCCTATCCAGCCGGAATCCGGGGTGGCTCTCGCGAGAGAGGGCCGGAATACTTACGCTTTCAAGGGGCGAGAAACGACGAGGCAAATCCTCAGGGCCGCTTGCGCGGGGTAGCCGAGGCACACCACTCATAGCATGGGGCGTCGGTGAATTACACAAGATTTTGTGTTGTGACTGTGGATAACCTTTACGCTGGCCGGCGCAACTCTCGCACGTTGTCGCCGGTGCCGCTGGTCAGTCGCTCGACGAAAGCGCCCCACTTCTCGAAGGCCGCGCGTTTCGGGTCGGCATATTCCTCGTGGACGTAGTTCGCGACCACGGTGCCAACTCCGGCCAGACTGCCGATCTTGTGATTCAAAGCCTTCTCGATCACCGGCAAGCCGATGCTCAACCGGGCCATGCCGGTCGCGCAAGAGCGTCGAAGATCGTGCGCCCACCAGCCGGGAATCATTTTCTCGGGGTCGCCGGTTTCCTCCCGCGCCAGGGCGGTCATGGCCGCGTCGAGATGCTGCTTTGCTTTGCTGAAACCGCTCACCGGCGATTCGCCGTTCGTGCAGAACAAGAAGCCGGGCTTGTTCTTGACCTTCTTTAGGCCGTCGATGATCGCCAGGGCCTGCGAGTTTAATGGGATGCTGTGCGGCTTCCCGTTCTTTGTTCGTGACCCCGGCAGGTTCCAGACCTTCGCCGTGAGGTCCAGCTCTCCCATGTCATCTCGGCGACCTCGCGGAGCCTGGCGCCGGTCAAGAGCAGCAATTTGTGCAAATCGCCGAACGGAAACCCGGCCTTGTCGCAGGCACGCCAGAACCAGCAAACTTCATCGTCGCGCAGCACCCTATCGCGGATCACTTCCTTCGCCGGCGCCTTGATGCGGCGGAAGGGTGAGGGTGGCGGCTCCTCGCCGAACATGCCGCGCTCGTCTGCCCAATTGTACAGCTTGCGAGCGGCCGCGAAAATCTGGTCGCCCCCTGATGCAGGCCGCGGTCGCCCAACTTGTCGATCAACTCGATCACGTCGCGCCTGCGGATGTCCTGAATTTTTTTCGCGCCCCACTCCGGCACGACGTTCTTGACCAGCAGTCGCTTGGTCTCGGCGCCCGACTTCTTGTCGGCCAGGTAGCGCTTGGCGAACTTCTCGACGACATCCTTGAACAGGTCGCCGTCCGTCGGCGGCGCCGGTTCCGGCTTCGGCTTCTTCGCCGTTGCAGGATCGACACCCTTCGCCAGATCGTTCGCCGCGTTCCGCGCCACCTTTCTGGCGCCGATGAGCGTAAGGCCGCCGCCGAGAACGGGCTCGAGTTCGGGCTCGCCCTTGGCGATGTAGATCACGCGCCCCAGGGTCAACTTGCAGGGCTTGCCGAAGCGGTAGCGGTAGACCCAGCTTTTCACGCCGCTCGGCTGGACGACGAGTCGCAATCCGGCCGCCTCAGTGTCGCCGATTTCGCGGCGCACGGCTCCCGGTTTGACGCGCTCGACGCCAATGACGGTCAGCTTCTTGCCCTTCTTTGCCATCTCTCGGACCTCCCATCCGACGGTCCTGGGGTATCGCTGGGGTATCACCAGCACCATGTAATGGACCGAAACCCCACGTAAGAGACAGTAAGCACGTTTGGGGTTAAAACAAGGTGATTTCCAGCGTTTCGGCCAAAAGGTGTTCGGACTTTAGAAGCCAGTAAAAGCTCCTGAAATGGTCCCGAGGCGGATTGTGGTCCGAAGGTCGATGGTTCGAGACCACCCAGCTGTACCACTTAGCGGGGCGAACGCGATCAAGCGCGCCGCAATATGGAGCTAGAGGGGTCGAGTGGGTCGGGCGCTCACGATACGGCCGCTGCGGCCGTCGATCCCCACGATCCACAAATCACCGTGCTTGCGGGCCTGGTAGCGGAAGATTGGGCGGCTGCAGTCAACGGCACGCACCCTGCTGAAATCCGATCCTGTCGACATAGCGGGCACCCTCGCCGCAGGTAATCCTCGGCCGGGAACACCAGGGCACGAGCCCAATCGGTGTGCACAGAAAAATATCAGTCACATGTGCCTTGGCATCCGGTGCCGGGACGGATGCCAGGCTGGCTGCGACAACTGTGGCGACTACCAAAGCAATTCTTCGAAACGACATGGGAACCCGCCTGCTTGTTTTGTTGCCTCGCCTAATTGATACCCGGTTTGTTGGACAACTGAAAGGTCGGCCCGGACTGGCACTCCACGCACTGACCGGGCGTCACGCCTCCGCGAGCCGTCAGCCGGGCGGGACGTCGAGAAGATCGCCGACGTTGGCTACTTCGCCCAGCGCCCAGCGCAGCCGATCCTCGGTCATCGCCGGCAGCTGCTTCGGGTCCACGCGGTTGGACGGCGGTATGCCGCGTTCGATGTCCACAAGTTGCTGGTGGAGGATGGCTCCGATGACCAGCCGGTGGGCCTCGATAAGCCTGTCGATCAATTCCTGGTGCAGGTTCGCCCGGGTGCGCGCCGCCTCGAGCCGCGCCGGCGTCGAGCGTTCCAGGCTGCCATGCCGGAGCGCAAGTACCCGGGCGACGGAGAATAGCGGCAACAGACCGTCCTTCTTCAAATCAAGCCGACCCTCGTCGAGGCGCCAGCGGCCGAACCAGCCGAATGGCGAATCGACCAGGGCAGCATTGCTGGACATGAGTTTCAGGAAGCCCGGGGACGAACCGGCGGCGATTATCGCATCGCGCCGCAGTTCCTCGGCCAGCGCCGGCCTCGCCATAAACAGGAACGGCATCAAAGAAGATGTCGGCATTGGAATATCCTCGGGGCTTGAGCGCGACAGCCACGGCGGCGATGTGCCGGCGCCACCCGGCGGTAGACTTCCGCCACAACGGATTGCGCGCCATGACTCCGCCCTTGCACAAAGGCACGCCGACCTCGTCGAGGATTGCATTTACGTGTCCGGCAAGGCTCTCCAGCCATCGATCGGAACCAGCACCGCCCGAACTCTCCTCGAACACGATGGCGTTGTCCTGATCCATGGCGAGCAGGCTCTCGCCGCGGCCTGCGGAACCGAGCACCATGAGGCAGAACTGTGGCGGCGCTACAAACGGCAGCTCGCGGGCCGCCATTTCGGCGGCCCGCCGGGTGAGCGCGCACACCTCGGCGGAGATGATGGCAGCGGCATCGTGGGCGTCTGCTTCTTCGGTGATCAGCGAGCGGACCGCGCCGGTCAGATTTCGCCACACCGTCAACAGCGCCGCCACACCGGCCGCCTCGTCGATACCGTCAGTCAACGCAACCGCGTCATCGGCGCGCAGCTTCAGCAGATCGCGCTGGGACAACGACCCGACCAGTTTTCCTGCTGCATCGAGGACGCCGAGGTGGCGGAATTCCCGCCGCCGCATGCGGCCGATCGCCTTGTAGACGAACGCGTCGGCGGCGACGAATTCGAGCGGCGCGCTGGCCGCGGCGCTGGCAGGGCTGGCGGGGGCGTCCCGCCCGAAGCTGTGCAGGGCGCGCAGAACATCGCGCTCGGTGATGATGCCATAACGAGCGCTGCCGAGATCGACGAAAGCCGAGCTCGCCCGGCGCGCGAGCAGCTGCGCCAGTACCTCGTGCAATGCGGCCGCCGCAGGCACGATCAGCGGCGGTGTCCGCATCACATCGCGGACCCGATGCCGGTAGGGCCAGGTGTCAACGCGGGCGAGCGCCGTGACCGACCTGGCATCGACGCCGCCGACCGGTTGCGTCGCTGCAATGTTTCGGTCGGAATGCTGGCGACAGGACGCCTCGGCCTCGGCCAGGGTCCTGATTTCCCGCCGGCGCAGCTGCGGAACGATCTCCAGGAAGACCCTGGCGGTAATGCGCGCGTCACCGAGCGCAGTGTGGCGACCCTCGCTGGAGAAATTCAACCAGGCGGCAACCGTCTCGAGCGCCGTATCGGGAAGGTTCGGCGCCACAAGGTCCACGAGGCTGCGCACGTCGAGCGAGCGAGGGGCCGCAAAGACCAGACCGGCGCGCGCATATTCACGCGCCAGTACCGCCAGGTCAAAACCGAGGGAATAACCCAGAACCGGCTGACGACCGGCAAAGGCGGCGTAGCGCGACGCCACTTCGGCAAATTGAGGTTTGCCGCGGAGCTTCGCGTCGGTAATTCCGTGGATGGCCTTCGACGAGGCCGGCACCGGTTCGCCGGGGTCGATGAGTTCGTCGAAGGTCTGGTTTTCGTCGATGCGTCCTTCGCTCAGCTTCAGGGCGCCGATCTGCACGATCCGCGCCCGGCTGACGTCGAGCGAAGTCGTTTCGGTGTCGATGACGACCGCGCTCAGCGAAAGAAGCGCCGTGGCGGGATCGGTGACCTCGATCATGCAACCCCGTCACGGGAAGAGGAGCAACAGCGCCAGGGAAGCGGCGGAAAACACGGCGGTGGCGAAGGCGCCGCAGCGGGCATACCAGAGATAGACTTCGCGCAGCACCGAGCCGATCAGCTGCTGGGCAATTCCGGCTTCCGGCCGCTCGCCCTCGGCGAGCATCAGCCAGGTCTCCGTCCTCCGGTAGGGCCGGCGCCGCGCTGCGGCGGCCCGCGCCAGCAGCACGCCGGTGACGATCAGACTGCCGACCGCTCCGAAAAACGCCGCCAGCCGCGGCTGGTAGCTTAGCCCCGCCATGAAACAGATGATCGCCAGGCCGGCAAAGCCGCAGGCCCGGCCGACCGAGACATAAGCGGCGCGCTCGATCGCCCCCATCTCAGGCGAACCCCATCGTCTTCAGGAGATTGGGCAGGGCCGGCAGCGTGAGGAGCAGAACGCCCGCGAACCAGATCGCGCCCGAAACGGCCGACGATTTACCCGTACCCGTCAGCCGCTCGTAGAGTGCCGCCGGGACGCCGCCGATCATCAGCGTCAAGGTGGAAACGATGAGCGAGCTCGCGATCAGCATCAGCGGCAACAGGGGCGGAAACACCACCGGGTACCAGATTGCCTGGAGCGCGAATACGGCGATGAGCGCCGGCGAGAACAAGCCGTTGAGGATCGCCAGGCTGACGATGATGGTGATGTTATGTTGCGACATGGGAACTATCCGGCCGAGCGCGATAGTGTCGGAAGAAGCCCCAGGCCCGCCAGGCTTGCGAACAGCGCCACGCGCGCGAGCATGATCCACAGCGCGGCGAATACCAGGACGACGGTCGGGGGAACGGCGGCCGGCGTTATGAACCGGGCAGCCTGCACTGCCGGATCGGTAATCCTCACGAAGGCGCGCCAGATGTAGTTCTGCCAACCCGGCGTGGCGAAGAACGACAGCACCAGCCGGCCGATGAGCGTGTACATGACGGCTGCAAGAATGAAGTTCGGAATGTGGAAATACCAAAGGTCGATCAGCGGGTTCATGCGGCCACTCTAGCGCGGTTTGCGCCTGAGTATGCAGGGTGACGCAAAAACCAATCCGTCATCCCGCGTATTACATCGTCATGGCCGGGCTCGACCCGGCCATCCTTTGCGGCCATCACGAGTGCGCTCGAAGGTTGGTGCGGGCCTCGATGGTTGCCAACGGTTGAGTTCAGCAAGAAGATGGCCGGGTCGAGCCCGGCCATGACGTTTTTTGGTATGAATTGGTACCGGAGAACCGGTGCCAACTGGACAGCTCAGTGCGGGATTTCTTTCACCAGGTTGCCGCCTTCCATAAGCTCCTTGCCCTTGGGCCTGCGGATTTCGTCGATGAAGTCCTGCATGGCCTTGGACGGGCGCCTTGGTGAGAAGGCTCACGGCGATCATGGCGATAAAGCCTGCCGGCAGTCCGAAGAGAGCCGAGGAAATGTTGCGCACGCCGAACCAGTTGGCGATCGTCTGGGCATGGGTGTCGAGAGCCTTCCAGGCCGCCGCCTTGACTTCCGGAGCCGCGCCTTCCCAGGCCGCCTTCAGTTCGTTGAACTTGGTGACGGCGGCATCCGACGGCGCCCGACAAGCCGCTCCACGTTTCATAGAACGAACTGCATGATAGCGCGTCATCCACGAGATAGTAGAGCGCAGACGCCGAAGCCCACGATGATGCCGGCAACCGCGCCCCACTTGTTGGCGCGTTTCCACCACACGCCGAGGACCAGTGCCGGGAAGAGGCCCGCCGCCGCAAGCGAGAAGGCCCACGACACCATCGCCAGGATGTCCGACGGCCTGGTGGATGCCACATAGGCCGCAGCCACAGCGACGCAGCGAACAGCAGGATGCGCGCCACCGTCAGGCGGCGGCTTGGTCGGCGCATTGGTGTCGACCATCTTGTAGTAGATGTCGTGCGAGAGCGCGTTGGCGATGGCGAGCAGCAGTCCGTCTGCTGTCGAAAGGGCAGCGGCAAGACCACCCGCCGCCACGAGGCCCGCGATCACATAGGGCATGCCGGCGATCTCCGGGGTGGAGAGCACGATCACGTCGTTGTCGATGGACGAGGCCGGAATGGCCAAGCAGGCCCGTGGTGTTGCCGGCCGCTGGGCCGCAGCATGGATCGCCGGCATGAAGATGTCGGGCGCGGCAACCGCTGCGATTGGCCTTGACGGCTTCGAACACCACTGCCTTGACCGGAGTCGGCAGCGCCGACCAGGAGGCGAGCACGGCGTCCTGGCCCGCCGCTTGCAGGGCGCGGCGACGCCCCCAGCATCCGCGCAAGCCGGCGGCGATCGCCGCCTTGACGGCAGCCAATGCCGCTCGCCAAGGCCCTTCAGCGTAATGCCATAGATCTTGACCAGGTCGAGGCTGCGAATAGGTGCTGATCCAGGCCGGCAGCGCATCGAGGCTCTGGCCGATGACGTTGGTGTAGACTTCGAGCTTGGCGAACGCGGCATAGGAAGGCGCCGTGAAATAAAGCAGGAAGATGAAGAGCAGCGACCAGGCCACCGACTTCCGCGCGTCACGCACCGAAGGTGTCGTGAAGTACCGCATCAGGATGTGCGGCAGGGAGGCCGTGCCCACCATCAGGCAGAGGATCAGGGCGAAGAAGTTGAGCCTGTCATAGGTCAGGAAGGGCGTGATGTGCGGCTTTCAGCGTGTTGCCGACGTTGAGGCCCTGCTCGATGATCTGCCTGTTCGCGCGCCGTGATGTCCTGCAGGGCCTGGCCGTACATGAGTTGCGGCACCGGGAACCCGTATTTCTGGGTCGACAGGATGATCACCGGCGTAGATAGGCGATGATCAGCACGATATACTGGGCGACCTGCGTCCAGGTGACGGCGCGCATGCCGCCCAGCATCGAGCAGAGAAGGATGCCGGCGAGGCCCGCATAGACCGCGATGGTGAAGTCAAGGCCGAGGAAGCGCGAGGCGATGATGCCGGTGCCGTAGATCTGCGCCACCACATAGGTGAAGGAGCAGCAGACGAGCACGATGACGCCGAGGAAGCGGGCAAGGTTGCCGCCATAGCGGGCCGCACAGGAAATCCGGCACCGTGTAGGCGCCGAATTTGCGCAGGAACGGCGCCAGCAGCACCGACACCAGCACATAGCCGCCAGTCCAGCCGAGCACGAAGGCAAGGCCATCATAGCCCAAGGCATAGAGCGTGCCTGCCATGCCGACGAAGGATGCAGCCGACATCCAGTCAGCGCCGGTGGCCATGCCGTTGTAGAAGGCCGGGACCTTGCGGCCCGCCACATAATATTCCGACACTTGCGCGGTGCGCGACAGGACGCCGATGATGGCGTAGACGAGGATGGTGAAGCCTACGAACAAATAGCCCAACACCCGGTCGGGCACGCCCAGCTGTTCAAGGATCGCGACCAGGATGATGAAGGCGAGGAAGCCGCCGGTATAGATGCCATAGACCCTGCCGAGATTGGCGAGAAATCCTGCTCGCCGCTGATTTCGGCCTGGTTTGCCATTGCCACTCAGTCCTCTTCCGCCACGCCGATATTCGCGGTCGATGTCATCCTGCTTGCGGGCGAACCAGAACAGGAGCACGACAAAGGCGACGAGCGAGCCCTGCGCTGCAAACCAGAAGCCGAGCGGGAAACCGAATATGACGATCGCGTTCAGCGAATTGACGAAAAAATGGATGACGAAGCAGAAAAACGCCCAAATGGCCAATGCGATCTACATGAGCCTGCTGGTCGCTCGCCCAGTGACCTTCCGAATTCGAGCTAGCCATGGCTGCTTTCCTCCTTTGGCGACCTGCCTCCTGGGGGCATGATTCGAAATCCGGACAGGCGAGGCTAACAAAACCGGGCCAAGGCCCATATTCGACTTTCGACGTATGCCAGGCTGCGGTCTTGGAGTTCGCGGCAGGCCAAGCTAGACTCGGTCACAATCAATAATGCCGCGGGATTCGAACCGCGGCGGGAGGAAAACCTGCGTCATGGCGCGGCACAGCATTGTGATTGCCGACGACCATCCGCTGTTCCGCGCGGCGCTTCGGCAGGCCCTGTCAGTCATCCCGGGCAGGCCGCACATCGACGAAGCTGCCGATCTTGACGCGGCGATCAGGGTGATTGAGCAGGCCCGGGGTCACGATCTCATCCTCCTCGACCTGCACATGCCAGGGGTGCAGGGTCTCGCCGGCCTCGCTTACCTCAGGGCGCAATACCCGCATCTCCCGGTGGCTGTCGTTTCGGCGAGCGAGGATGCCGGCATTATCCGGCGCGCCATGCAGCTTGGTGCCGCCGGCTACGTTCCCAAATCCACGCCGGTTGAGACCATCCGGGAGGCCGTGAGCGACATTCTCCGCGGCGGCACCTGGCTTCCCGCCGGCTTCGAAGCTGCCGACTGCGAGCCCGAGGCGGACCAGGCGGCGCGACGGCTGGCGACGCTGACACCCAGCAGGTGCGCGTGCTGATGATGCTGAAGGAGGGGCTTCTCAACAAGCAGATCGCCCACGCGCTCGGCACTTCCGAAGCCACCATCAAGGCTCACGTCTCGGCGATCCTGCAGAAGCTCGAGGTTGACAGCCGAACCCAGGCGGTGATCGCCGCCGGCCGTATCGACGGTGATGCTTCGTATAACGCCGTGTAGCGCGGTTTATGCCACCGTTTCCAAGACGCGCGAGCAGGTGCGACATGACGGCCCGAAGTTGGGAGGGCTTGACCGGTTTCTGCATGCAGATCACTCCCGTGCGCTCCGCGCGGGTTTGGAGCCCGCGAGAACGGTCGGCGGTGATCAGTACGGCCGGGACGCGCCGGCCGGCCTTCTCACGGACGGCGGCGATCAGGGAGAGCCCGTCGCCATCGTCGAGATGATAATCGGCGAGGATGAGGTTGACCGGGGTTACGGCGAGGGAACCGAGCGAGTCTCGACGGAATTCGTGGTGCTGACCACGCAACCCCAGCCCTCGAGCAGGCTGCGCATGCCTTCGAGCACCGCACTGTCGTTATCGATCACTGCGACCCGACAACCGTCAACCGCCAGGAGGCGCGGCGACCTCCTTTCGGGCGCCCTGGCAACCCGGCGGCTCGCGGCGGCAAGCGGCAGCACAATCGAAAACACTGAGCCGCGTCCGGGAACGGAGCGGACGTGAATCGCATGTCCGAGGAGATGGGCAATCCGGTCGACGATCGACAGTCCAAGACCCAGGCCCGGCACGGTTGATCGGTGCGCGTCGAGCCGCTCGAACTCCTCGAAAATCAGCGTAAGCTTGTCCTCGGCGATGCCGCGCCCGGAAGTCATGCACCTCGACAACAAGAGAAGCGCCGCGTCGACGGCAACCGATCAGCACCTTGCCGGCGTCCGTATACTTGATGGCGTTGGCCAGGAAGTTCTGCAGCACCCGGCGGACCAGACCGCGGTCCGACAATACCGATGCCCGGGAGCGCACCGCTCGCAGCTCCAGGCGTTTCCGCCGCGCCGCCGGCTCATGCTCCTGGACGAGCGTGTCGATCAGCTGGCCTAGTGAAAAGACTGCGATGTCGGGTTTGAAGGTTCCGGCATCGAGCCTCGAGATGTCCAGCAGCGCGGTCAGGATCTCCTCGACCGACTCGAGCGCCGATTCGAGGTCGCGCGCCAGCTTGGCGCCGCGGCTTCGCGACGTGCGCTCGACGAGGCTCGAGGCGAAGAGACGCGCTGCATTGAGGGGTTGCAGTATATCGTGGCTGGCCGCGGCGATGAACCGGGTCTTGCCCTGGTTGGCTTCTTCCGCCGCAGCCTTGGCGCGCTGCAGCTCTGCGTTCACCTTTTCGAGCTCGGCGGTGCGCTCCCTGACCCGCGCCTCCAGGGCCTCCGCCGCGACCACCCGGTCGGTGACGTCGGCGAAGCTTGCCGCCACGCCGCCATCCGGCGTCATGGTTGACCGCACTTCGACCACGCGAAACGGATCGGCCAGCCGCTGCTGATAGGCCTCGTGGGTGAGCGCAATTCGGCGCAGCGCATCGCCGGCCCCGGGGTTGCGTCCAGGCGCCGGATCGGACCGCAATGCGATGGCGTCGAGCAGCTGCCGCAGAGGCGATCCGGCCGCTACAGATTCCGGCGCAAACCCCAGGAGCTCGACGAATTGCCGGTTCCAGCCGGCGAGCGTCAGCCTGCTGTCGAAGAATGCAATTCCCTGCGGGACGTGATCGATTGCCGACTGCAGGAGATCACGGTTGTGCTGGATGGCCGCCGAGGCATCGTCGAGAAGGCGCATGGTGACGCGCCGGTTGGGCGAGTGGCGCTCCAGCAACAGGCGCAGGATCAGCCGGGACGACGCCGCACCGACGGCGCTGGCGAGCAGATGTTCGGCGAAGCGCAACGTCGGGGTGTCGGCATTGGCGGCGGCCGGCAGGCCGCGCGTGGCCATGAAGTCGGCGAAAGCCCTGCGGGCCCGATCCTGGCCGACATATCGTGCAACCGTATCGATCAGCTCCATGAGCCGGATGGGAGTCCGGCCTGAGCGAAAGGCCGGCAGCGGCAGGTTCGATTCCCGCGCCACGAACAATGCCGCCTGCACCTCCTCGGCGGGGCCCGGCATGCGCATGAGCGAGAACGCCATATAACACAGCACGTTCGACGCCAGGCTCCACACCACGCCATGGGAGAGCGCATCGAGCTCCAGACCAGCCATGTGGCGCGGCCGGAGAAACTCGATACCCCAGGGACCATGAGCGATGAAAGAGGCGCTGAGCCAACCGGCATCGGCCAGCGCCGGCAACAGCAAGGTATAGCTCCACAGGGCGAATCCGGCGAGGATGCCGGCCGTCGCGCCGAGGCCGGTCGCTCTCCTCCAGAAAAGACCGCCCAGGAAAGCCGGTGCGAACTGCGCCACCGCAGCGAAGGAGACGAGTCCGATCTGGGCCAGCGCCGCGCTGCTGCCGATCGCCACGTAATAGGCGTAGGCGAGGATCAGAATGACGGCGATGGCGCCGCGCCGGATGGCGATCAGCAGCCGACCCATGTCGCGTTGCCGATCTGGCCGCGCCGGCCCGGAGAAGGGCCGGCAGCACGAGATTGTTGCAGACCATGATCGACAGCGCCACGGTCTCGACGATCACCATCGCGGTGGCCGCCGACAACCCGCCGATGAAGGCCATCAGCGCGAAGAACCGGTTACCGGCGGCGAGCGGCAGGGCCAGCACGAAAGTGTCGGCGTCGACGCCGCTGTGTCCCAGAACTGCCATGCCCGCCACCGCAATCGGGATGACGAAGACGTTGATGGCGATGAGATAGACCGGGAACAGCCACCTGGCCTGCCGCACGTCGTTGACGTGGCTGTTTTCGACGACGGTGACGTGGAACTGGCGCGGCAGCAACACGATGGCGATCGCTGCGAGCACCGTCATGGTGGCAAACCGGCTCAGGTCCGGCGCTTCGGTGAACAACCGGGCGATCGCCGGCGTCTCCTGGATACGATCCAGGAACGCCGGAATCCCGCCGAGGATCGCAAAGGTCACGAACATCCCGACCAGCAGAAAGGCGAAGAGCTTTACTAACGACTCGACGGCAATCGCCAGGATCATGCCGTCCTGGTGCTCGGTGGTATCGATGTGCCGCGTTCCGAACAGCGAGGCGAACACCGACATGGCGATGGCCACCAGGAGGGCGAGATCGTCGGCGGCAGCGGGCACCGCGTTGGGGTCCTGGTGCGGCAGCATCGTCTGGAGCGCCAGCGACACAGCCTTCAGTTGCAGCGCGATATAGGGAACGACCCCGACGACGGCGATGAGCGCGACGACAGCGCCCAGCGCCTGGTTCTTGCCGTAGCGGGCGGCGAGAAAATCGGCGATCGAGGTGATGTTCTGGCGCTTGGAAAGGTCACGACCCACTGCAGAAGTGGCCAGCCCGCTACCCAGACCAGGATGGGGCCCAGATAGATCGCCAGGAATTCATAGCCCGTCAGTGCCGAAAGGCCGACGCTGCCGAAGAAGGTCCACGAGGTGCAGTAGACCCCGAGCGAAAGGGCATAGATCAGGGGCCGCGGAGTTCCGCCCACTCGCCGCTTGGCCTGTCGGTCGCCGTAGCTGGCGATCGCGAACAGCAGGCCGACATAGCCGAGTGCGATGAAAATGACGGTCCAGCTGTTGGGCATTGTCCGCGGGGCAACTCCTTACGGACAAGATAGGCCAGTGCGAGGCAGGAGCATACTTCGGCGACAAGGACGTCCCGGCATTGAAATCAGGGTCCATTTTTCCGTTTCGGCGAAGCCTGGTGACGCGCGCTCGGAGCGCGCAATGTGGAATTGGTGGGTCAGCCAGCCGGGCGTTGTGTTCTATTGCGTACACAGTATGATAAATGCCAGCGTCGCGATCCCGCAGACTTTCGCTGCCGGGCACGCGGAGCGCGATGAAATGAGAATACAAAAGACGATCGGCTCAGACGGGATCAGAGCCGACGCCTAACAAACAGGGAGGAAACGCATGTTGCACAAGCTGCAAGTCAAATCGTTGATTCCGGCTGCACTGGCTGCCGCCGTGATCGGTCTCTCCGGCATCGATGATGCACAAGCCCAATGGAAGCCCACCAAGACCGTGGAATTCATCGTGCCCGCCGGCACGGGAGGCGGCGCCGACCAAATGGCCCGCATGATCCAGGGCGTCATTCAAAAGCACAACCTCATGGAGCAGTCGCTGGTCGTCGTGAACAAGGCCGGCGGATCGGGTGGCGAAGGCTTCCTGGCCGTGAAGGACTCGGCTGGCGATCCGAACAAGATCATCATCACCCTCTCCAGCCTGTTCACGACCCCCTTGGCTACCGGGATTCCCTTCAGCTGGGAGGATTTGACGCCGGTCGCCATGCTCGCGCTCGACGAGTTCGTGCTGTGGGTGAACGCCTCCTCCCCCCACAAGACGGCACAGGAATATGTTGACGCCGCCAAGGCCGCCAACGGCCAGTTCGCCATGGCCGGCACCGGCTCCAAGCAGGAGGATCAGATCATTACCGTCGGTCTCGAGCAGGCGACCGGCGCCAAGCTCAAATACATCTCGGAGAAAGGCGGCGGCGACGTCGCCAAGGCACTGGTCGGGAATCACGTCAATTCGACGGTGAACAACCCGATCGAGCAGGTGTCCTTCTGGAAAGCAGGCCAGACGCGGGCGCTATGCGTGTTCGACAGCAAGCGCATCGCGCTGACCGAGAAGGTCACCGACACCATGGCCTGGAGCGACATTCCGACCTGCCAGGAAGCGGGCCTGAACATCGAGTACACGATGCTGCGCGGCATCTTCATGCCGGCCGGCGTGGAACAGGCAGCGGTCGACTTCTACATCGACCTGTTCAGCAAGGTTCGCGAGACGCCCGAGTGGAAGGAATTCATGGCCAAGGGCGCCTTCAACCAGAGTTTCATGACGGGCGATGAGTTCAAGGCCTGGCTGGCGAAGGCGGCCGCCAATCACAAGGACCTGATGACCAAAGCGGGCTTCATCGCCAACTGACGAAACAGGGGGACCCCGGCGGTAGCGCAAGGGTCCCCGCTTTCCGTCGCTGGAGGATGAATCCTCCAGCGGCGTCCGCACGAAAAGAGGCTTCGGATGGCGCGTGAAGACGAAACCGGCGACAGCCTGGTGTCGAAGCGGTCGGCCGACATTGCCGTCGCCTTGTTCCTGGTCGCTGTCGGCGGGCTGGTGATCGCCGACAGCTTGCGACTGGGCATCGGCTGGGCCGAAGACGGCCCGAAACCCGGCTATTTCCCTTTCTACACCGGGCTGCTCATGGTGCTGGCGAGCCTCTATACGATCGTCCTCGACCTGAGGCGCATGAAGAACGGCGGGTCCTTCGTCGGGCGCAGCCAGCTCCGTGATGTCCTGAAGGTCCTCGTGCCGTCGGCGATCTACGTCGGCCTGATCGGTTTCATCGGCATCTACGTTGCGAGCGCGCTCTTCATCGCCGTATTCATGCACTGGCTCGGCCGGTTCCGGTGGCCGATGATCATCATCGTCAGCATCGCCGTGCCGTTCGCCTTGTTCCTGGTCTTCGAGCACTGGTTCCTGCTGCCGCTTCCCAAAGGGCCGCTCGAGGACCTGCTCGGCTACTGACCGAATCCCGCTAACCGCCGCACGAGGACAGTCTGTTGGAAGCATTGAGCTCGTTGATTGCCGGCTTCGGCGTCCTCGGCGACCCGGCGAACATCATGTACATGTTCATCGGGATCACGCTGGGAGTCCTCATCGGCGTGTTGCCGGGACTGGGCGGCGCCAACGGGGTCGCCATCCTGCTGCCGCTCACCTTCAGCATGTCGCCGACCTCGGCGATCATCATGCTGTCGTGCATCTATTGGGGGGCGCTGTTTGGCGGCGCCATCACCTCGATCCTGTTCAACATTCCCGGCGAGCCATGGTCGGTGGCCACGACTTTCGACGGCTATCCCCTGGCGCAACAGGGGCGCGCCGGGGAGGCGCTGACGGCCGCCTTCACCTCCTCGTTCTTCGGCGCGCTGTTCGCGGTCATCGTCGTCACGTTCCTCGCACCGCTGATCGCTTCGTTCGCGCTGGCGTTCGGGCCGGCCGAGCTATTCGCCGTCCAACTCCTGGCTTTCTGTAGCTTCGTCGGCATGGGCAGGGAACCGCCGTCGAAGACGATCGCAGCGATGATGCTGGGCTTCGCGCTCGCCGCCGTCGGCCAGGACCCGACGACCGGCCAGCTGCGCATGACCTTTGGCTGGTACGAGCTGCTGCGCGGTTTCGACTTCCTCATCGCGGTCATCGGGCTGTTTGGCATTGGCGAGATCCTGCTGACCATGGAGGAAGGCCTCTCGTTCAAGGGCCGCAGCGCCAGGATCAATCCGCGTATCGTTCTGCAGACCTGGGCCAGGCTGCCGAAGTACTGGGCGACGTCATTGCGCGGGGCCATCGTCGGCTGCTGGATGGGCATCACGCCGGGTGGCGCGACGCCTGCCTCGTTCATGAGCTATGGCCTGGCCAAGCGCTTCTCCAGGCGGGGAGCGAATTTCGGTCACGGCGAGCTCGAGGGCGTCGTGGCGCCGGAAACCGCGGCGCACGCCGCCGGAACGAGTGCGCTGCTGCCGATGCTGACATTGGGCATCCCCGGCTCGCCCACCGCGGCCGTGCTGCTGGGCGGGCTCCTCATCTGGGGCCTGGAGCCGGGGCCGATGCTGTTCAAGGATCAGCCGGACTTCGTCTGGGGCCTGATCGCGAGCATGTATCTCGGCAATGTCGTGGGGCTGATCGTGGTGCTGACCACGGTGCCGATCTTTGCAGCGATCCTGCGCATCCCGTTCAGCATCATCGCTCCGGTGATCGTCACGGTCTGCGCGATCGGCGCCTATACCGTGAACAATGCATTGCTCGACATAAGCGTCATGCTGGTCTTCGGCGTCATCGGCTACGCATTCAAGAAACTTCAGTACCCGCTGGCCCCTCTGGTGCTGGCGCTGGTGCTGGGCGACATGGCCGAGTTCAACTTCCGCAATGCCATGGTGCTGTCGGACGGCAGCCTGTCGATCTTCTGGTCGAACACCCTGGTCGGCTCGATCTGCGGTCTGGCGGTGTTCATGCTGTTCTGGCCGGTGGTTTCGTCGGGCCTCAGCCGACTCCGATCCGCCGCATCCCATGGCCACCCTGCCGAGTAGCAAGGCGCGAAAAGCTTGGAAGGGCTCTGGAACATGGTGTACAGTATTTTAGATGCGAGATTGAACAGGCCGGGCGCAGGGCCAAGGTGGAGTGTTAGCCGGAAGGAGAATTAGACGTGCGCGCGCAGCAGGCGAGTTCGCCCCCGAAGATTCGGGTCCGGCCCCTCGATACCACCATCAGCTTCCGGAACATGGCCTACGAGAGGCTGAAGAAGGCGATTACCGAGATGGATATCTATGACCATCCGGACGAAATCCGCCTGGACGAGCGCCAGTTGTCGCAGGATCTCGCCGTGAGCCGCACACCGGTGCGCGAAGCCATCACGCTTCTCGAGCAGGAAGGTTTCGTGCGCTCCGTTCCCCGCCGCGGCGTCTTCGTCATCAAGAAAACGAAGAAGGAGATGCTCGAGATGATCACCGTCTGGGCGGCGCTGGAGGGCATGTCGGCGCGACTCGCTACCCAGCAAGCGACGGACCAGGAGCTGCGAAAGCTAAGGTCGCTGTTCTCGGAGTTCGAGAACGAGAAGCCCACGGAGCATATCAGCGAATATTCGGACGCGAACATCGCCTTTCATCAGACCATCATCCGTCTGGGCGGCTGCAAGCTGATTGCCGACATATCGGAGAACCTCTTCATCCATATGCGCGCCATTCGCAAGGTCACGATCAGGCAGGACAATCGCGCTGAGCGCTCGATCATCGATCACATGAACATCATCGAAGCGCTGGTGGCGCGCGACGCGGATCGGGCTGAGCGACTCGTGCGCGAGCACACCCTCGGACTTCGCGCGCACGTCGAAAAGCACGGAGACTTTCTCGGCTAATCGGTCACAGGCCGATCTCAGGAGCGGACGAACTCGACTTAGGGAGCAATGTCCATGGCAACGACCACTCTGGCGGCGAAGTCGGCAGCGACGACGACCGCCGAAGACACGCTGAAGCAGAAGACAAGGGACGCCAACGTCGTTTCGGGCGGACACCTGGCGGCCAAGGCGCTGAAGAACGAGGGCGTGGATACGATCTTCACGCTGTGCGGCGGCCACATCATCGATATCTATGATGGCTGTGTCGACGAGGGCATCCGCATTATCGATGTGCGCCACGAGCAGGTCGCCGCCCACGCCGCCGACGGCTATGCGCGTCAGACCGGCAAGCTCGGCTGTGTGGTGACGACTGCCGGGCCCGGCTGCACGAACGCCGTCACCGGAATTGCCACGGCCTTCCGATCGGAGAGTCCGGTCCTGCATATCGGCGGCCAGGGCGCGCTCACCCAGCACAAGATGGGTTCGCTCCAGGACCTGCCGCACGTCGACATGATGCGGCCGATCACCAAATTCTCGGAAAGCGTGCGCTCCACGGAACGTGTCGCCGACATGATCGCCATGGCCGCCCGCGAATGCTTCGCCGGCGCTCCGGGTCCGGCCTATCTCGAAATCCCGCGCGACGTGCTCGACCGCGAGGTCGATATCTCGAAGGCCTTCATTCCCGCTCCGGGCCACTATCGCGCCTCGACGAGGGCGCTCGGCGATCCACGCGACATCGAGAGGCTCGCCGACATCCTGCTGAAGTCCGAGCGGCCCGCCATCCTGTTGGGTCAGCAGGTGTGGACGGCGCGCGGCCATGAAGAGGCGATCGCGCTGCTTCGCGGGCTCGACATTCCAGGCTACTTCAATGGTGCGAGCCGCGGCCTGCTGCCGCCGGGTGACCCGCATCATTTCGATCGCACGCGCTCGCTTGCTTTCTCAAAGGCCGATGTGATCGTCATCGTCGGCACGCCGTTCGATTTCCGCATGGGATACGGCAAGCGCATCAGCAAGGATCTCGACGCTCGTCCAGATCGACATGGACTACCGGACGGTGGGCAAGAACCGCGACATCTCGCTCGGCCTCGTCGGCCATCCCGGCGCGATCCTGGGCGCGGTGCTCGACGCTGCAACTGCTCGGATCGACGGCGGCAAGCGGCAGGCAAGGAAGCAATGGATGCAGCAGCTGCAGGAGGCGGAGACGAGCGCCACCGAGAAGCTGATGCCGCTATTCAAGTCGGATAGCGTGCCGATTCACCCCTATCGCGTCGCCTGGGACATCAACGAGTTCCTCACCGAGGACACGATCTATATCGGCGACGGCGGCGATGTCGTGACGATCTCGGCCCAGGCTGTGCGGCCGCGCCGGCCCGGCCACTGGATGGATCCGGGCGCACTCGGCAGCCTTGGCGTCGGCACGGGCTTCGCGATCGCTGCGAAACTCGCCCACCCGCAAAAGGAAGTGCTTTGCTATTACGGCGACGGCTCCTTCGGCATGACCGCCTTCGACATGGAGACGGCAAACCGCTTCGGTGCGCCCTACATTGCCGTAATCGGCAACAACTCCGCCATGAACCAGATCCGCTATGGCCAGATCGCCAAATACGGCGAGCAACGCGGCAATGTCGGCAACCTCTTAGGCGACGTGCCGTTCGGCAAGTTCGGCGAAATGCTCGGCGGCCGGGGAGAGGAAGTGCGTGAGCCAGCACAGGTCGGGCCGGCGCTGCGGCGGGCGCGCGAGTCCATCCACAAGACCGGCCGCTCTGCCGTCATCAACATTTGGGTGGACCCGCGGGAATACGCGCCGGGGACCAAGGCGCAAACCATGTACAAGTGACCGCCGCCGGCCCGCGCGGTTCAAGGAAAACAACGATACAAAACCTCGAGAGGATTACTATGGGCAAGGCATTGGATGGCGTCCTGGTTCTCGATTTCACGCACGTGCAGTCGGGCCCCACCTGCACACAGCTTCTCGCGTGGCTCGGCGCCGATGTGATCAAGGTCGAGCGGCCCGGCGTCGGCGACATCACGCGCGGCCAGCTGCGTGACGTTCCGGATGTGGACAGCCTCTATTTTACTATGCTGAACCACAACAAGCGGTCGATCACGCTCGACACCAAGAACCCGAAGGGCAAGGAGGTGCTCGAGGCGCTGGTCAAGACCTGCGATGTGCTGGTCGAGAACTTTGCGCCGGGGGTGCTCGATCGCATGGGCTTCAGCTGGGAGCGCATCCAGGCGCTCAATCCGCGCATGATCGTCGCATCAGTGAAAGGCTTCGGTCCCGGTCCCTACGAGGACTACAAGGTGTACGAGAACGTCGCCCAGTGCGCCGGGGGTGCTGCGTTCGACGACGGGTTTCGATGATGGCCCGCCCATGGTGACCGGAGCCCAGATCGGCGACAGCGGCACCGGCCTGCATCTGGCGCTCGGCATCGTCTGCGCGCTTTACCAGCGCAATACGACGGGTAGGGGACAGAAAGTGCTGGCGGCGATGCAGGATGGCGTGCTCAATCTCTGCCGCGTCAAGCTGCGCGATCAGCAGCGCCTGGCCCACGGTCCGCTCAAGGAGTATCCGCAGTATCCCCATGGCAAGTTCGGCGAGGCCGTACCGCGTGCCGGCAACGCGTCGGGCGGCGGTCAGCCGGGGTGGATCCTCAAGTGCAAGGGCTGGGAGAGCGATCCCAACGCCTACATCTACTTCATCACCCAGGCGCCGGTGTGGGAGAAGATCTGCCAAGTGATCGGCAAAGACACGTGGATCACCGATCCGGACTACGCAACGCCGGAGGCGCGCCTGCCGCGTCTCATGGAGATCTTCGCTACCATCGAGAAATGGACAATGAGCAAGGACAAGTTCGAGGCCATGGAAATCCTCAACAAGTACGACATCCCCTGCGGGCCTATCCTCTCCATGAAGGAGCTCGCCGAGGAGCCGTCCCTGCGCAAGACGGGCACGATCGTCGAGGTGGACCATCCGAAGCGCGGCAAATATCTGACAGTCGGCAACCCCATCAAGATGTCGGACAGCCCCACCGAGGTAACGCGCTCTCCGCTGCTCGGCGAGCACACGGAGGAGATCCTGCGCGACGTACTGCGGTTCGATGACTCCCGGATCGGCGAGATCAGGGCTTCCGGCGCCTTGGGCGAGGTCCGGCGCGCAGCAGCCGAATAAGCTTGCAGGGGGCGGCGATGACAGACCGGGCAGTGAAGACAAAGGCCTCCACGCAACCGGCCGGACAGAGCGCCACGCCGGACAAGGGCGCGGTCCGGAAGGTTCTCGAAGGAGTGAAGGCCGGCGGCCGCACCGCTCTCACGGCGCCCGAAGGCAAGCTCGTCTGCGACGCCTACGGCATCCCGGTGCCGAAGGAAGCGCTCGCGCATTCGGCCAAGGAGGCCGCCAGGCTCGCGGACGGCATGGGTTATCCGGTCGTGCTCAAGATCGTCTCACCCGATATTCTGCACAAGACCGAAGCGGGCGGCGTGCTGGTCGGTCTGAAGAACGCCGACGAGATCTCGAAGGGTTACGAGACCGTTCTCGCCAATGCCAGGAAATACAACGCCGGCGCGAGGATCGAGGGTGTCCTGGTTCAGCAGATGCTGACCGGCGGCACAGAGGTCATCGTCGGAGCCGTCACAGATGCCAGTTTCGGCAAGCTCGTGGCGTTCGGTCTCGGCGGCGTCCTCGTCGAGGTCCTGAAGGACATCACCTTCCGGCTCGCGCCAGCCAGCAAGGAGGACGCCCTGTCGATGCTCGACGGCATTGAGGCCGCCGAGATGCTGAAGGGGGTGCGCGGCGGCCCTCCGGTGAACCGGGACTCGCTTGCCGGACTCATCCAAAAGGTCGGCGATCTGGTCGGCGACTTTCCCGAGATCGTTGAGATGGACCTCAATCCGGTGTTCGCAACCGCCGAGGGCGCGACCGCGGCCGACGTGCGCATCGTCGTGGACTTCGCGCCGAAGGAGAGCCGCTACCGGCCGAAGCAGGAGGACATCGTCCGGCAGATGAACCGCATCATGAAACCCGATGCGGTGGCGGTAATCGGCGCCTCCGCCGAGGACGGCAAGATCGGCAATTCGGTGATGAAGAACCTGATCAACGGCGGCTACCGGGGGAAGATCTATCCGATTCATCCGAAAGCCGACGAGATCATGGGTCTCAAGGCGCATAAGTCGGTCAAGGACGTGCCCGGCGAAATCGACGTCGCAGTGTTCGCGATTCCCGCCAAGTTCGTGGCGCAGGCCCTTGTGGAGTGCGGCGAGAAGAAGATTCCGGGCGCCGTTCTCATCCCGTCCGGCTTCGCAGAGACCGGCAATGTGGAGGGGCAGAAGGAAATTCAGGAGATCGGGCGGAGATACGGGGTGCGCCTGATGGGGCCCAACATTTACGGCTTCTACTATACCCACAGGAACCTGTGCGCGACATTCTGCACGGCCTATGACGTCAAGGGCCAGGCGGCGCTTTCCTCGCAGTCGGGCGGCATCGGCATGGCCATCATCGGCTTCAGCCGCTCGGCGAAGATGGGAGTCTCGGCGATCGTCGGCCTCGGCAACAAGGCCGATCTCGACGAGGACGACCTTCTCACGTTCTTCGAGCAGGACGACAATACGCAGATCATTGCGCAGCACTGCGAGGATCTCGAAGGACGGTCGTGCTTTCGCGGAAGTCGCGCGACGGGTGACGAAGAAGAAGCCGGTCGTCGTCCTCAAGGCCGGCCGCACGTCGGCCGGCGCGAAAGCCGCCAGCTCGCACACGGGCGCGCTCGCCGGCAACGACAAGATCTACGAGGACGTACTGCGGCAGTCCGGCGTCATCCGGGCGCGCAGCTTGCGCGACATGCTGGAATTCGCGCGCGCCATCCCCGTGCTGCCGACGCCCCAGGGCGAAAATGTCGTGATCATCACCGGCGCCGGCGGGTCGGGCGTCCTCTTAGCCGATGCCTGCATCGATAACGGCCTCAGGCTCATGGCGATGCCGGCCGACCTCGATGCCGCCTTCCGCAAGTTCATCCCGCCCTTCGGCGCGGCCGGCAATCCGGTCGACATCACCGGGGGTGAGCCGCCCACCACCTACAAGAACACCATCCGGCTCGGCCTCGAGGACGACCGCATCCATGCCATCATTCTCGGTTACTGGCACACGATCATCACGCCGCCGATGGTTTTCGCCAAGCTCGTTGCCGAGGTCGTCGAGGAGATGAAGGCGAAGGGGACCCATAAGCCCGTCGTTGCCTCGCTCGCCGGCGATGTCGAGGTCGAGGAGGCTTCAGAGTATCTTTTTGACCATGGGATACCGGCCTATCCCTACTCGACCGAGATTCCCGTTGCGGTGCTTGGCGCCAAGTACCAATGGGCACGCGGCGCCGGCCTGCTCTGAGGAGTTCGCACGGCAAGCCCCATGCGCCGTAGCTTGCCGGTCGCGGCTCCTCCGGGATCTCCACGAGAAAGACGACGAGCCACCGGCACCTTGAACTCGACGAGTCTGCCAGCCAGGTAGCCCGCGAAGCTCGCGTTCGCTGGCCGACACACCATTGCCACGCGGGCAATTCCTTGCGGACAAGATAGGCCAGTGCGAGGCTCGATCATACTTCGCCGACAAGGATGTCCCGGCAGTGAAATCAGCGGGCATTTTCCGTGTCGGTGAAGCCTGCCATTGGGCCCGCGCCCGAGGTTAATGCCGCCTCGCAAGAAAAATGCACTGGACCATGCGCATCTTCGCCGCTTTGAAGGGTCTTGTGGCCCGCAAGCGCATTGCGGATCTCGGCTCGGCGCGCGAGTTTCTGGAGACGCGCAGCGCCTATCTCGTCCAGAAATCGATCATGGAATATACGCAGGCCCGGGCCAACATGATGTTCTCAGCGCTGCTGTCGGAGCCCATGTTCCTGGCGGCCTATGAACGCTCGCGCTGGCTTTCCTACCCCGCTTCCTTCTCGATGGTGGCGGAGATGGTGGAAGGTTATGTGCGGGAAGAGGCGCACAGCGTGCCGGGAGCGCTTGATGCCGGGCTGCTCGCCATCGGGAGCAAGGTGTTCGGGAGTTTTCCGCCCCCGCCGGAGGAAGGCAGGGACTTCTGGACCCAGGCGCATGACCGCCTGCGGCGCGATCTCGCGCAGGCCGCGCTGGGCGAACCCAAGGCGGCGCGCAACATCCCTGCGGCACGGGCCCGCGAAGTTTTCGACAGCCTGCCGGTGCACGAGGCCATCAAGCGCCACGACTTCGCGATGTTTCGCAACACGCTGCGCTTTCACTTGACCGAGATTCCGGGCCGAGCTCGAGGAGCGCAGCGAGCCGGCAGCACTGGCCGAGGCGCTCAAGGCCCCGGACGCTGGACAAGGCAAAGGTGCTTTCCTATAACGCGCCTCGCCTCGGGAAGGAGCGGCAGTTCCTTCCACGCAATCGGCGCCCAGGTAGCTCAGTTGGTAGAGCAGCGGACTGAAAATCCGCGTGTCGGTGGTTCAATTCCGCCCCTGGGCACCACTCATTCTCCCAACAATTCCAAACCTTTGAAGCGGAACAAATTGTTCTCCTCGAATCGCGTTTCCTGCTCATGGTACCGCAGTGGTACCAACAGATTATCTTTGTGCCGAGATTTCCAACCGCAAAAATCCGCGCATCAAGCCGTCCACTCCGCTGACAAGACCTCGGCCTGCTCCAGCACCGTCTGCGTCGCCTTCTCCTGTTTGTCGGGAGGGTAGCCGTATTTGCGCAGGATGCGCTTCACGAGCACACGAAGCTGCGCCCGGACATTGTCGCGCACGGTCCAGTCGATGGTAACGTTCGCCCGTACCGTGGCGACAAGCTCCCGTGCGATCTTCCGCAGCGCTTCGTCGCCCAGAACCTTCACAGCGCTGTCGTTTGTTTCTAGGGCATCGTAGAAGGCGACTTCGTCCTCGCTTAACGCCAGCTTCTCGCCGCGCGCGGCTGCCTCACGCATATCCTTGGCGAGTTCGATCAGTTCCTCGATGACTTTTGCGGTCTCGATGGCCCGATTTTGGTATCGGCGCAGCGATTGCTCCAGCAACTCGGCAAACGAACGGGCCTGAACGACGTTACGACGGGCACGGGTCCTGATTTCGCCTCTCAGGAGCTTCCGAAGCAATTCGACCGCGAGATTCCGCTGCGGCATGCCGCGCACTTCGGCCAGAAACTCGTCCGAGAGGATCGAGATGTCGGGCTTCTTCAGGCCGGCCGCGGCGAATATGTCGATCACCTCGCCGGAGACCATCGCCTTGGAGATGATCTGCCGGATGGCATGATCGAGTTCCTCGTCGGTCCTGCGATCGCCGGGTGTGCTCTTGGCCAGCACTGCCCGGACCGCCTGGAAGAAACCCACATCGTCGCGGATCCGCAACGCCTCTTCGTGCGGCACGGCAAGCGCAAAAGCCTGCGAAAGCTCTGTCACCGCCAAGAGCAGCCGGTTCTTGCCATCCTCCTGAGCGAGGATGTGCTCCTGGGCGGCAGGAAGAAGCGAGAGACGCTGTGCCGGCGTGCCGCTTAACCAGTGCGACCGATCGAAGCCATGGAAGAGGCCGAGACAGATCTCATGCTTGGCCAGCATCAATGCCACGGCCTCGGCTTGGTCGAGCGCCGTCTTGCCGGTGCCGCCTGCCTCCGTATAGGTCGCGAGCGCCTGTTTCAGTTCGTCAGCCAGCCCCAGGTAATCGACCACCAGGCCGCCGGGCTTGTCCTTGAAGACCCGATTGACCCGCGCGATGGCTTGCATGAGCCCGTGCCCGCGCATGGGCTTGTCCACATACATGGTCGAAAGGCTCGGTGCGTCGAAACCGGTCAGCCACATGTCGCGCACGATGACAATTTTGAACGGATCTGCCGGATCGCGGAATCTCTGCGCCAGGACTTCGCGGCGCGGCTTGTTGCGGATGTGGTTCTGCCAGTCGAGCGGATCGGAGGCAGAGCCGGTCATCACCACTTTGAGAGCGCCCTGCTCGTCGTTCTCGCTGTGCCAGCCGGGCGCGAAGGGCAGCGATTTCGCGATAGAGTTCCACCGCGATGCGCCGGCTCATGCCACGACCATGGCCTTGCCGTCCATGGCCTCCAGTCGCTTCTCGAAATGGTTCACCAGATCACGGGCGATCAGCTTGATTCGGCTTTCGGCGCCCACGACCGCTTCAAGCTGCGCCCATTTGCTCTTGAGCTTCTCCTTTCGCGCGACCTCTTCGCCCTCGGTCACCTCTTCGAAGTTCACGTCGATGCTCGGCCGTTCGGAGTCCTTGAGCTCCAGCTTCGCCAGCCGGCTCTCGTAGTAGATCGGAACCGTGGCCCCATCCACGACGGCCCGCTGGATGTCATAAACGCTGATGTAGTCTCCAAACACCGCTCGGGTGTTGGCATCGGTCTTCTCGATGGGGGTTCCGGTAAATCCTATGAACGAGGCGTTGGGTAGCGCGTCGCGCATGTGCCGCGCGAAACCATCGATGAAATCGTATTGGCTGCGGTGCGCCTCATCGGCGATGACCACAATGTTGCGCCGGTCGGAAAGAACGGGGTGCTTGTCGCCTCTCTCCTCTCTTACGGATCGACGGCCGCTTGCATGTGTGATTTTCCTCACACCACTCTCAGAAATCACGCCGCATACTTACTGGGCACTACCAAACCTATGCGAGGAGACTGCCTCGCCATCGCTGAGGAAGTGGCTCGCAATCCAACCGATTGGGGCGCATGCTGCATTATCGGCGAGGTCCAGAACAGACATCCTCGACTGAGAACGCAAGACCCTAAAACTTTCGTCACCGCCTCCGATCCTTTTGCTGGAGGCACTGCACCGTCTCCCGCGATATTCGCGGGGCAGAGAACTCATATGGAGAGCATCAATGAACCGCATTGCTTTGATAAGTGGAGCATTCAGCCTGTGCTTGCCTCTCATGGCCATAGCAGGAGAGCAGCACACAGTCGTAACGCCAGACCAACTGAAATGGGACGCTCCAGCGGCTCTGCAAAAGGGCGCAGAGGTCGCGGTCGTTAGTGGCGATCCCTCTAAGGAAGGACCCTACGTGACCCGGCTAAAATTTCCGGCGGGCTTCAAGATCATGCCGCACACCCATCCCAATACCGAGAACGTCACCGTAATTTCCGGGCAATTCAACATTGGAACGGGCGACAAGTTCGATGAGACGCAGCTAAAAGCGGTCAAAGCTGGCAGCTTTTCGCAGGTACCCAAGGGCATGTCCCACTATGTCAAGATCAACGAGGACACGCTGATCCAGCTGCATGGTATGGGACCGCAGGGCATCGTTTACGTCAATCCGGCCGACGATCCGCGCAAAAGCAACTAATGACATTTCTTGAGGACATCAATGGCGCGTGGCCCGACAGCCGGCCATGGCCCGACAACCGTTTAGGTTTTGCGAAAGACGTGCCCCCGGCTCCGGCCGGGGTTTCTTGCAATCTACGTGCCCTCCACTGCGTATTGGGCCACCGAACGGCAGTGTCGCCGCGACAACACAGCCGAGAGTGCCGGTGCCGCATGGTGGGCGGCCACCATGGGTGGCAAACATCGCGACGAACGAACTGATCACAGTCACTTCCTTGTGCTGCGCCGACGGTGACCGAGCACGATTCCACCATCACATCCTCGTAACCGCCAGACTCTAGTCGCTACTGGATGAGAGTTGGGCAACTTCAGTTGTTATCGACCGCATTTGTGACGTTTACTTGCCCGTCGCGGTCAGCAGAAACTTCGTCAAAGTAAGCATTTCAACTCATTTCGCGGCAACGGCGATGGCGCTGAACGCCTTCTCGAGCCTGGCGTCCCGGCCATAGATATCCGCGTAGTAAGCGATTTCTCCGGTCGCATCGGGCCAGGCGGTGAAATAGCTTATGTGAACCGGAATCTTGCGCTTGAGATTGAAGGTCTGGTTTTCGCCACTGTCGATGAGCGCGTCGACTTCCTCCCGGCTGAAACCCAAGACTCTAACAGCGAGTTCGCGAGGATTTTCGACTCTGATGCAGCCATGGCTGTAGGCACGCATCGGTTTTTTGAACAATTTCTTGGTGGGCGTGTCGTGCATGTAGATGTTATGCTCGTTGGGGAACAGGAATTTGATGCGGCCCAATGCGTTGTCGCCACCCGGCGGTTGGCGGACGTTGTAGGCAACCTTCGATCCCATCGACCACCAGTCGGCCGACCGTGATCTGATTCTCCGGCCGTCAGAGGTGAAGACTTCGTAATCCAGCCGGTCGAGATAGGACGGATCCTCCTGCAGAATGGGCAACATCTCGGTGCGGATGATCGAGCCCGGCACACGCCAGTAGGGGTTGATTACGACCATTTCCATCTCGTCACTGAACACCGCAGTCTGGGTTTCAGGCTTGCCGACGATCACATTGGTGCGCCAGGTCGTCTTGTCGTTCTCGACGAGGCGCAGCTCAAAGGCCGCTGCATTAACGATGATATGTCGGCCGCCCAGATTGCGCGGTAGCCAGCGCGCACGCTCCATGTTGAGGACCAGTTTGAGCAAACTGCGCTGGTCGGCCATGGCGTTGAGTGCAGCAATCGTCCCCGGTCCGATCATCCCGGACGCTTTTACGCCGTTCTTGGCCTGATACTTCTTGAGGGCCTCCGAAAGCGCTTTGTCCAACACGTCTTCATCTTCCCACGCAACCGCCGTCGCTGCCGGCGATCCGTCATCCTGGGCGAAGGGTGCCGCAGCGGACGAAGCGGGATCAAGGAACCCCAACTTGATCATGCGCCGGCGGACGAGCGGCACGCGACCATCGCGCATACCCGGTTTTACCAGGGTGCCGGCAGGAATAGGTTCATCGGTGTCGCTGGCCGAGTTGGCCTCAAATTCTGCATAGGCGGCTTTGAGTTTCGCATAGGCAGGTGTTTGCGGATGGAGCGAGGCCAAATACTCGTCCGGCCGTGGCCGCGCTGCCATTTCCTTCAGCGCCGCCACAAGATCGAGCACCGGTGGCTCGATATCATGGTAGCCGCTCAGCCTATTGGGAATGATCCGGCCGCTGTAGGCATGCTTGGCATAACGCAGCGCCATGGCAGACACCGCCAATTCAAGTCGCGAGAGCTGGCCAAAGTCGCCCTTGGCGTCGGATCCATCGTCAGCAAACGAGCCCAGCACGGGCGGCAGATAGTCCGTTGAATCGAGTCCTTCGTCTTCGGCCTTGGCCATCAGCGCCAAAGTGCGCTTCGCCTTGTCGTTGAGCCCTTCGGGGCTCACCCAAATCGGTGCAAAGTTGTTGCGGCGATAGAAGGCCACGATGGCATCGCGCTGTGCTTTCGTCACACGGACCGGGTTACCGCCGCTCTTTAGTTCGTCGAAGACGATCGACGCGATCACGCTGGAGAACGCCGGGGCGACCAGATCGGGTGCGGCAAGCGCTATGAGCTTATGGGGCTGGTAGGGCGGGAAGCCGTCGTCCGGCGAGCGCACGACGACACTTGTGCCCTCAGAGGAGCGGCGGCGGTAAGTCGGGCGGGGATCAAATAATTCGAATATGCTGCGACGGGAGTTGCGGTAGGTGTTGCGAGGTCTCGAGTATTCAAAGGAGTTGAAGAAATAGTCGTTCTGCGGATTGCGCCGTAACGCCTCCCTCCTGCGATTGTAGAAATAGTCGGATGATTGATACAGAAACGTCTCGCCGCCGCGATCATATTCTCGCGCCTTGAAGTTCTGCTTCTTTCTGACCGACCCTAAATCGGAGCCCTTGGTGATTGTTGCCGCCGCTGCGAGCGGAGAGAAAGCGATCACACTCGCAAGCCCGAGGGCAATCAAACTCCAATGTTTCATGTGCTCCGCTGAAGCTATGCTTCCGAAGGTTCCGGTAACAAAACAACGCGCCAAGCGGTGGAAAGTTGCAGACGACTACTAAAAGACCAGAGCAGTTTGCTTACGGGGTTTTAAACCACAGGTACGATTGGCGTCGGCAATGAGGCATCCCATAGGATGGTCCGGTCGTGCTCCTGCCCCACCACAGCGGTCTATTTGAAAACAATCAAAACAATCAAATGGCTGGAGCCAAGGGCCGCAGCGATGGCAGTGGGAGGGAGCTGGACGGAAGCAGGATCGCCCGATGGGATGCCGGCGGGGGCGCTGATGGTCTCACGTGCTTGTGTATATCACGGCCGGGAACCTTTGCGGGCTCTGCACGTTTTCCACGCGGGCCGACAACCCGAACTTAGAGCAGCAATGATTCGCCGAGAGTGAACGGAAGTCGCGTCTAGAGGCAGGAGTTGTCACGCCGGTGAGCAGGTTCAGAGCTTTTTCGTTTTTGTCAGCAGCCGCATTCTGCTGCGCGCTGCCCGCACATGGGCAGGACCTCGTGTGGAGTAGCTATGTAGATGACGCCTATAACTGTCAGCTTGAGTATCCTGTTTCCATTTTCAAGCAGATACACGATGAGGAAGAAGGGCCGGTGAGATTCGCAGGGCCTGAGCCAGAGATTTATTTCCGAGTCATGGGCGCGGAGAACCCCTCTCGCTGGACCGTTGGCGATATTAAGACGAAGTACCTCAGTCACGATATTCCGGATGAGATAACGTATGAACGCATCAAGGGTCAATTTCTAGTGTTATCCGGTTATCGCGGTGAAGGCATTTTCTATACCAAGGTAAGTCTGTCCGAGGACGGGAGGATTGCCTGCATCCTCGAAATCGCGTACCCGCGCCAGGACAAAATAAGGTTCGATCGCATTGTGACGCGAATGTCACGCTCGTTCTCAGCACATGGGGCGTAAGCTCGAAAGGCGTCTGAAAACGAGCACCCCATAGCTGGCGCGCTGGAAACTTAGTTCACGTCACCGGAGAGTGCGGCAAATTTGACGGCGCGTTTCTAGGAGTAGGATACCAAGGAAGGACCAAGGGCACATTGAGCTTCCATGACGGCGCGCCAAATGCGAGCGGAATGGACACGCGCAGGGACACATGAGGTGAGGTCATGGTGTTCAGCGTGATTTTTATGCGGAACGTGTTTGGTGCAGCCCTGATTGCTTTCAGTGTTCTAGGAGATACCGGCGCCGCGGCGAAGGATGCTCGTGTTGTTGTCGTTGCCGAAGGAGAATCCTATGAAGGTGTGCCGAAGTTTCGCCTGTGGGCCGACAACCGTCTTGTCGGGGAGGCACAGCTGGGGAAATCGCCCGATCCACCCCTCGGCGTTGCACCGCAATCCTTGGGAGAGAGTCTTCTGCACTACAGCGGGCGCTTTGAGTTCACTGTCCCGAACATCGAGAAGGTGAGATTTCTCGGGATTGGATTCGCAAGCAATGCTGGATCGAGCGAGGGTAAGCGCGGAGTCCGCAGTCTTACCATCACTGAAATTATTGTGGACGGCGTCGATTTTGATCCCAGGGCTCTCAGCTCCGCAATGGTCGCCAGCGCGGACGTAGGTCAAAAGCGCTTTGCGCTAAGCAGAGACGGGCTGTTCCGACTTAAGAGGCCTGACGGCGGGTGGAGCCGGCATACCGCCGCTAAGGGATCTCGTGGAAACGAGATGCTGAAGAACAAGGAGGCTGCACGGCTTGCGGCTGCTGAAGGGGAGCGAAAGAAGGCCGAAGCGGCTCGCATCACCGAGGAAGAACGTCAAGAAAGCCGAGGGCGGAGCGCATTGCGGAAGAGGAGCGTAAGAACGCCGAGGAAGAGCGGAAGAAAGCCGAGGCGCGGATCGCTGAGGAACAGCGCAGGAAGGCCGAAGCAGCACGCATCGCCGAGGAAGAGCGGAAGAAAGCCGAGGCGCGGATCGCTGAGGAACAGCGCAGGAAGGCCGAAGCAGCACGCATCGCCGAAGAGAAACGTAAGAAGGTCGAAGCGGCGCGCATCGCCGAGGAAGAGCGGAAGAGAGCCGAGGCGCGGATCGCTGAGGAACAGCGCAGGAAGGCCGAAGCAGCACGCATCGCCGAGGAAGAGCGGAAGAAAGCGGAGGCGACCCGGATCGCTGACGAGGAGCGCAGGAAAGCCGAGACGGCTCGCATCGCCGAGGAGGAGCAGAAGAAAGCCGAGGCGGCCCGGATCGCCGAGGAAGAGCGGAAGAAAGCGGAGGCGACCCGGATCGCCGAGGAGCGCCGGAAGGCTGAGGCGGCCCGGACCGACGGAACAGGAACGTCGAGAAGGCAGAAGCGACTCTGATCGCCGAGGAAGAGCGGAGGAAGGTAGAAGCGGCACGGATCGCTGAGCAAGAGCGCAGGAAGGCGGAAGCGGCAGGAGTCGCCGAGGAGGAGCGCAGAAAGACCGAGGTGGCTGGCATCTCCGTTGAGGAGCGATTGGAAGCACGACTAAAGTCCGCGAAGGACGCAAAGCAGAGAACGCGGACAAAGCGCTCTGATGCAAGGGTGTCCGCGGTAGGTGCGTGCAGGAATACGGCCGCTCTTGAAATTACGGGCTACAAGGAAACTCGCGCGGAACTTCCGAGTGGAGCAGCAAGGCAACTGGCTGGTGTAGCCAATTCTCTGAAGGGCGGCCAGTGCCGAGTAACGATCACCGGCTATGGCAGTATTGATATGTTCGTGCTGCTTGCCGCTGATAAGGTCAAGCCGGCTATTGAACGGATGTCCATGGCGCGGGCGGCCACCGTAGCAAGCGAGCTGAAGAGGCTCGGCGTTGCTGCGGATCAGATCACGACAGCAAGCGCGATCGGCGGCAGTCCACGGGTGCGCGTGACAGTCCAATAATGGGACGTTTTCCAGTCCCTTCTCATAACAACCTACTCATAGGTGTGCGAGTCTGCGCGGACTATCCTTGGCTCGCTGGCCACTGCCGAATTGTGGAACCGCAATTGGACCGGCGCGTTTCCTCACCTGACGGTAGGCAGTAGAGAGTCCCAAAACGTACCGAGCAGACCTTAAGCCGCCGGAAGCGCCCCTTGCTCGTATCCACTTCCTCACCTTTGGTGGGTAGGTGAACATCATGTAGTTATTCCACCACCGCTGCTCCTGCTTGACCTCTTTCGTGAGTGAAGCAAAGGCAGCGTTGAGGGGGGACCTCGCGGCGCAAGCTTGCAATGTCGTCTTGGGGCACTTCTGCGACATCCAGAGGCAGGTAAAGAATGGCCGCTTTCGGTGGGAAAGCAGAAGTCGTCCGTGAACTATTGCCAACCTCATGATGCAATTGGCTGATCGGTTGGGTGAAAGAGGTCGATTTTGCCGGAAAGAGCGGGCTTGGGGTCGGTTTCCTTGCAAATTCGATTTAGCGATTCCCCGGCGCGGTGCCCACGCCCACCAGTTCAAGCGCGCCAACAAGTTGATCTCCACATCAACGCCGGCAAGAGCTGACGGAGCAAAGGCTTAACTCGTAGCGCTCGTACGGAGTAGCTAAAACCTCGCCGGGTTCCCGTGGCTACAAGGCGGGAGCCGCAGTCGCAAATCGCAACAACCAAGCGGCGCTCAATGTCGGGGCCTTCATTCTCCAAAGTCAGGTCGTGGCGCGATAATCTCCGTTCCGGCATGCCACCCAAGGGTGGTAGTCCCTCCACGGCCCTGCCGCCTGACCGTCCCTGCGCTGATGGCCGACCCGTGACCGCAGAGTGAAGCACGACTTACTCGAATGCGATGAAGTACCCAATCTATTCGCTCCCGGTTAGACACAGGATTGCGCCGGAAGTCACATCGTAGCCAGAAGTAGCGAAACAGCGTGAAAACGCGCTTCGACAGTTGCGCTGACAGGGCGTCTCGGTGGCACTGGCGGCGATTGCAGCTTGAGGCCGATTGCAGTGGCTGTGATTGTGACTGCGCGCCTCCCGGCGTCCCAGCTGCAGTAGCCCGCTTGCCAGATCAGCTACTTTCTCCCTTTCTGGTAATTACCGACAAGCTGAGAGAGCGAAGCGCCTCCGGCGTTGAGGTCGTAGAAACCGCAACCTCCAGCTGCGAGATACCAGATGAGAGACGTAGATCTTCCTTCGGGGAGCGTCGCTCTGCCGTATACTATCCTTCCCTTCTGACGCTGAACTTTGATGTCGGCGGAAGCATACTTAAGAAATCGCGGCACTGCTGCCAGCGTTCGCTCTCTTGCCCAGGACCGCTGTAGATCTTTCTCCTTGGGAGAGAATTTGTCCCAGTTCCCGGACTTGGCGGCCTGCCGGGCAAACCGATCACCCAAATATTGCGTGTAGAGACCGTTGAGAGCTGCCCGGTCATTGCGATTGGCGACTGCCGCCCGTGTCGCGTTAATTACGCAACTCTCCACAGACGGGCTCACCGGCGCTGCAAGGGCAGCGGCTGTTCCCGCTACGAGCGCTGCGAGGAAAAGCAAGACATCTGTTCGGGCCGCTTTTGAGATCATTCTATGCTCCTAGAGCATCTTGCAGCTGACTTCACGCATAGCCTGCGTTTTTGATGTAGTTGGCGCACTCGAATCCCCGAGCCAACAGATTTATGATTCAAATCAACCGCAAGGTGCTCTAGTTGGCCGTCCTGAGCTGCCAAGTTAGGCATCAACGCAGCGTCAGCGATCGGGTTCCGCTTGTAGCCACGGGAGCCCGGCGAAGTTAGAGCGACTCCGCCTTAGAGTGCACCGTTGCGAGCACTTCCGACCAGCATCGACATCGACCTACCTAGCTTCGAACCATTGCCATGTCCCCGGCCAAACCCAGTATGCCCGAGGCATTAATTCTAGGCTCGCCACCAGCGGGTGGTTCCTCGGCAGGAGCTTACCGCTCCTTAACTCGGCTATAGGAACCTTTCGATTGTGATTGCGTTTTCCAGGGCGATGGAGATCAACTTCATAGAGGAGCGCAATGCGAAACCTCAAATATCTGCTGGCTGCCGCGGCGATAGGCAGCTTCATGCTCCTGCCGCAGACCAGTTCAGCAAGCCCGCTCGTCGCCGGGCTGACCGAAGCAGACTCAGCAACATTCGGAATGAGTAGCGGTCTGGTCGAAAAGGTCAGTCACAGGAGGTATTACGGTCACAGAGGCGAGGTATTACCGTCATCGTTATCCTTATCGCCGCTACCACCGGCGCTATCGATACTACGATGACGATTACTACTACCCCTCTTACGGCTATTACCCCTACTACTACCCATACTACTACCCGTACCGGCGCCGCTACTACGGCGGGCCGGTTATCACCTTCGGCTTCGGCTTCTGAGATAAAGCTTGCCGCCGGTGCCCTGATCAGGGTTCAAAGCCCAGCGGAATTGAGCCCTTCCCGTCCCCGGGAGGAACCGTCCGGGCCACGCGGGTGCGGGCGGCGCGCTTGCGCTTCGGCTCGGGCTCAGCCTCGATCAGCTGCGCCATCGCGTACTTGAGCACACCCAGATCGACCTTAGGCAGGTTGCGCGGCTGAACCCAGGTCAGGATTTTGTCGCCCGGCAGCGGACCGGGGTTCTTGCAGATGCGAACCAGCGAAAGCCAATTCTCTGCCCCGAAGCACCAGCCAGTGATTGGCGTCGCGGAGGCCGCCCTTCTGCTACTTCATCCCGGGATCCGGTGCCGCAACGGAATCGGGGCGACGCAGGCTCAACTGGGTGTGGTACGTCAACGTGGCCGACGGTCCGGTCGTCGAGCTGGGCCAGCGCACTCCGGAACCGTTTATCCAGAGCATCTTCGACGTGGTGGTGCCCCGTATGGCGTTCGGACGTGTGTGCCTCCTCGGCGACGCGGCGTTTGTACTGCGACCGCACGCGGCCGCGGCGACCAGGACAAAGGGGATTTCTTCCTCCAACCGCATCGGACATCCGTCGTTTGGGGTGGGCAGAAGGCACTCTTCGTTTTCGAGCATCACTCCGGCGATTTTGGCCTCTACTACGACCTTCAAACACAAAGCCTGATTAGCGATCAGTCAGGTGGCGGATCGTTCGAGACTTGCACCATAGTGATGAAAAACCAAGTCTTCATACCTGTTCCACAACAAATACAGGCGAGCTTCATGCCGGAGGTCGGCGAGAGAAAGCAATTCGAGGTTCGTTGCGATATTCTGCACACTGACCACCGGGCAGAAAACGAAGAGGTGTGATGGCGCGTCTGCTGTCGCGAATAGAGCGAGCATCCCGCAAAGGGTGGCTGCGGCTTTGCGCTGCGGCCGGCGTATCGAACCTGTGGCCTCAAAAGCATCGCTTCACACGGCCCATTG
>CAWADI010000009.1:0-49828 GCA_963780765.1 uncultured Alphaproteobacteria bacterium
AACGGGAGACTAACGCGAAATATCGCGCCTCTTCCGTGCTGGTTCTCGGCCCAAATCCGGCCGCCGTGAGCCTCGACGATCTGGCGCACAATGAACAACCCCATGCCCATGCCATGCTCTTTCGTCGTGAAGAACGGTTCGAAGACCTTGGTTGGTCTTATCCACCGGAATTCCGGGACCAGTATCCGCTATGGAAACCTCGACCGCCGCTTCTCCCGACAGAGCCGTATCAATGGTAATTCTGCGCTCTCCAGTGCCTGCACCGGCCAGTGCTTCCATTCCGTTTAAGGCCAGATTCATTATTACCTGCTGAAGCTGAATTCGATCACCGTCTGAACTGGGGCGCCTGAGGGGCCAGCATACTTCTCATCGTGACATTCTGTGCGGCGGCCTGGTCCGAAAGAAATTCAAGGACTTCGCGTACCGCTTTATTGAGATTGATGCGTTTGACTTCGACTGTTCTTTTCTTAAGGAGAGTCCGCAGCCGCCGTATGGTTTCACTGGCCCGCTCGTTGTGGCGTCATGATATCCGTGAGGATTTGCTTGATCTCGTCCAGGTTTGGCGACGGAGAATTGAGCAGCACTTCTGCTGTCTCAGCATTGCTGAGAACTGCGCCAAGTGGTTGGCCAAGTTCATGCGCGATTGATGCCGATAGTTCACCTGCCGTCGCATGACGGTTCATGTGCGCCAGCTCCAACAGGCGCTGGCGCGCCTCAACTTCCGCATTGCGCCGGCGCCGGCGTTCATACATCAGAGCGATGATCGGCGCGAATATGAAAGCAGCACCACTGCGCAGCTGATCAGAATCTGCCAACGGTATTGCTCCCAGGAAGTCGGTTGGCAAAGAGAATCGCTGCCGGCGGCAGACGGCTCGCTGATTGCCCAAGCGCTGCATTTCCTCTCCAGTCGACTGTAGGCAATGCAAAACCTATGGGCTGTATCTTGATGTTGCTAGCCTTGTCGCCACCCAGGATCGGACGACTCCGGCGGCTGTCTGGCGGTTTCGTCGTAGCACCGAGGCGCGGGCCCCAACAATCTAGTTACCGAAGAAGCACTCGTCATAAGAGAAAATTGGGGCGTTGGCGACGGCATGAAGTCTGGCCAGTGCCGCGTTGCCTTCGTGCACAACACCTGCCGCATCGACTGACATCAGCTCCCAGAAGATCGCAGAATGCGGTGGAAGCGTAGCAGCGTGCTTCAAGTATGGCTTCGAACGACACTCGTTGTACCAGGTAATTCAATCCGGTTTCCCAAGCAGCTTTGCACCTCCTTGGCTATCTCGTCCCGCCAGAATTGTTCAATCGGGAGAAGTCCCGACCACCACTGCTATATGTTTGGTATCCGGCAATACTCGCAGGATGTTCTCGATCGCCGCTAGTTAGTCGTTTCGGACCGCGCACGGCGTCATGCTGCGTGAGTCCGAACACTGACGTGGCGCTCGACCAGCCGTGAATACCATGGGGGTGACTGGCAAAGAGCTTGACGTGCCGCTGGACAAAGCCGGCCGCCGGGCCCGATGCTAACAATGTTCCAGTCGCCGAAGCGCTCGGGAAGGTCGCGCCACGGAACGCCGGCTCTAAATCTGTAGACAGCCGCGTCAACAAACAGCCGGTTGTCCTCTGCCGTTCCGCCAACGTGGCCTTCGCGGCCCGGCAGAAAGTCCTTGATCCGCTCCCACTGGTCATCGCGAATTGCATAGCGCCGCATCGGTCGGCCCCTCCTTGAGGCCGACCGCCCATGAATCACTCAATGCTTGATTTGGGAATCCCCTAACTGAAGACAGGCCCTAACCCAATGATGGAACCTTATTGTCCATAAGGACAATGTCTCTGAGCACAATAGAGCGGCTGGACCTTGCCAGAGTAACGTCGGCTGTATCGAGACTTCAGAAGGACAGCCAGATGCAACAGATCGAAGCAACCCTGCCGAGAGGTAGCTTGGCGTTTGGTCAGGAAAGCAGCGCTCACGCTCTTAGCACCAGCCCCACGCTTTTCGGATGCGATGAGCTACGGGGCACGGTGATGACATTTGGCCGTAATGAGGAAATCTTCGGCGAGGGTGAACCAGCAGACCACGTCTACAAGGTCCTGGATGGCGCGGTAAGGAGATATACGATCTTGAGCGACGGCCGGCGCCAAATTGGCGGCTTTTCCTTTGCCGGTGAAATATTTGGCCTGCAACCCGGTGAGAGGCATAGCAATTCCGCGGATGCGCTCGGGGATTCCCGGATCATGGTTACAAAACGCAGCAGGGTACTGAAGTGTGCAGAGCGCAACAGTGACGTTGCATACCGTCTCTGGTCGGTCACGGCTTACCAGCTCCGGCACTCCGAGGCCCATGCCTCGCTGCTGATGAAGAACGCATGCGAGAGGGTGGCTTCGTTTTTACTCGACATGGCGCAGCGGCCGGCCAAAGACACTATTCAGCTCCTCATGTCCCGACAGGATATCGCTGACTATCTGGGCCTCACGATCGAAACGGTGTCCCGAAGCCTGTCGCAACTTTCCGCAGCGCACGTAATCGAGCTTGCCGGTTCCCGCCGGATCACATTGCGGGACCGGTCGGCGCTTTGTGAGCTCAATGACTGATCATATCGAGGGCAATTCCGCACATTCATGTGCTGCTGCCTCAACCGCCAAGACAGTGATCCTGTAGGACGCCAGAGTTCCACGGTGGCCAAGCCTTCTTCGCCTATTCGGCCAACTACTGGTCGATCTCGACAACGCGATCATTGTCGATGTTGAGGCCACCACCGCCATCCGCCAAGCCGAAGTCACCGCCGCCAAGCGGATGATCGAGCGCACCAAGGAGCGCTTCGATCTCTCTCCGATGCGCCTGGCTGGCGACATACGCGCACCGACGGCACTTTCTCACGCGAGGCCTTCACCTATGATCACGACAAGAATGTCCACTTCTGCCCGGCGGGCAAGATGCTCAGCTGCACGGGCACACGGGTGAACGACGGCGCAACGCTCCTCTATCGCGCCAGCAAGTACGACTGCGACGCCTGTCCCATGAAGCCGCGGTGTTGCCCGAACACGCCCGCACGTAAGGTGCCCCGATCGATCTACGAGGGCGCTCGGGATGTGGCCCGTGAGATTGCCAAGACCAACGAAGGCCGAGCATCCCGTGGAGACATAGGTAACACTTTTGGCCGAAGGGGTTGTCGAGGGGCGACGACTTGGCTGATCTTGCGACGTACTCTCGCAGTGCGAGAGAGCGTTGCCTTTTGGCGCTTATCACCACCGACGCCCGTTTGGTTTGAAGCAGCCCTGCCGAGGGTCGGGATCGGCATCGGTTACGCGCTCTTCATCGTTCTTTTTTCCCAGAGCCGACATACCGACTTGGATCCATCCGCTCATGCAGGACGCGCACGATCTCGATGAGACCCGGTTCTGGTGCGCGATAGAAAATCACATGTACCGGCTCTGCAACCGAAGCATCGCGACTTCGGTTGCTGCTGTGCCGGATGTGCATACTGCGAAGCCCGGCGAAAAGTTCGGCCCGGCTGGCCGTTGATATGCCCAGTGGATCGGCCGCAAGCCGTCGCAGCGCTGCCGCCAGAAGGCTGCGATAGCGGACGCGGGCGTCGGCCCCAAACTTGGCTTCGCTGGCGCGCAGAATGGAAGCGATATCGGCTTTCGCCGGGTCGGAGATCCGATAGCGCGGCACCGATCAACGCACACCAGTCGATGCCGGCTTGTCGAGGGAGGCGTCGAGGTCCGCATCGGCGATCTCAATGAATTCGCCGCGATCCAGCGCGTCGATTCCGACCCTCAACTGCCTGCGCAAGATATCGAGCTTCAGCTGGTCCTCCTTCCACCGCTGCTGCAAGGCGCGCACGGCATCCCGCATGGCTTCGCTGGCGTTCTGGTATTTGCCCGCCTTTACCATCTTCTCGACGAAGGCGTCCTGCTCGGCCGTGAGATTGACGTTTCGGGTGGGCATGGCAACTCTCCTGTTGAGCTAAGCATCCTATCAATCTTGGCAAAGATTGCCAATGGTAACCAACTCATCTACAGTAATGGAATGGTTCACTCATGCGCATCCTTCTCAGCGAAGGTCAGAGCACTTCCGCCCGCGAGGCGGTAACCGCTCTTGGTCTGTCGGGGCATGAAGTTGAAGTAGCCGATCCGAGCCCGCTCTGCTTTTGCCGCTTCTCCCGCTTCGTTCGCAAGGTGCACCGTGTGCCCGCGATTGCCGAGGATCCGCTCGCATATCTCGAAGCAATCGTGGCAATTCTGGCAACCGGCCGATTTGACGTGCTCGTGCCGATTCACGAGCAGGGCTATGCCTTTGCTAAGGCGGTTCGTCGTATCGCGGCTCTTGCCGCAGTGGCGCTGCCGAGCTTCGATGCGTATGACGCCGTATTCAGAAAATATAACTTCAGCCGCCTTCTTGCCGAGCTCGGCATATCTCAGCCGGCAACCGAAAAAGTCGCGTCGCTCGATCAGCTTCGGCAGCGATCGTTTCCCTTCCTGTTAAAGGCAGATATCGGGACGGCAAGCCGCGGGACCTGGATGGTCCATAACGGCGCCGAGCTCGAGCAAGCCTTTTCCCAGTCCCGCGGTATAGCGGGTGAGTTGCTTGTCCAGGAGTTCATGTCCGGAGACGTGGAGCATGCGCAGGCCGTATTCGCTCATGGGAAGATGATCGCCATTCATGGATACAGGCAGATTGCACGTGGCGCCGGAGGCGGTGAAGCAATCAAGGAAAGTGTTTGCAGGACGGAGCGTACAGAGCGGCCTGACGCGGATCGGACAGAGGCTTCGCTGGCACGGGGCGCTTTCGGTCGACTACATCTACTCCGACGGAACGCCGTACTACATCGACGGCAATCCCAGGCTGGTTGAACCGATGAGCGCGTCCCTGGCCGGCGTGGACCTGGTGGGGCTGCTGCTCGACGTATCCGCCGGCAAGGAAGAAGGGCGCGGACTCCTGGTTGGCAGGCCTGGTGTGCGGACACGACTGGCCATGCAGGCCATTCTGGGTACGGCCCGGGCAAGCGGTTCTCGGCTCTCGATCCTCCGGGAACTGGTTGAGCTGGCTGCCGGGCGCGGCCGCTATCGAAACGCAACCGAGGAGCTTACGCCAGTCCGTACAGACGCACTGAGTGCGGTGCCGCTTGTCGCGACAGCGCTCATTGCGCTGTACAATCCAAGGTTGGCTGCGAGTCTGCCATCGCGAGGCTGGGGCGCGCAGTTGCTGACGTACCAATCGGCTGATGCGATCCGCGATTGGCCTGAACACTAGCGCTTATTAGAGGAAGCGGCCGGGTATCGCCTCGTTGTACGGGAAGTTGGGGAAATAGGGCCGCGCCTCCGCCAGGACGCGTGTGAACGACTGCCGGGCGACCAGGCGCTCGAAATAGGCTGACAGGTTTCGCTGCCGGCCTCCAAAGGGGTGGACGATGGAGGCAAAAAAGAGCGCAGGCGCGGCCGAACAATCCGCCGCGGTGAAGCTTTTGCCGGCCGCCCAATCAGCTTTTGCCACGTGCTCATCGAGCATTGCATAGGCGGTTGCCAATGCCGAACGCGCCTCCTCAACGCCGTATGGATCGTTCTTTCGTGGCGGGCGTAGGCGGTCGGTGACGATCTTTTGCATCGGCACGCTGACATAGAGATCAAAAAAACGGTCCCACAGGCGGGCCTGCAGACGCTCCTCCGGGTCATCCGGCAGCAGGCGGACCGGCCCGGGAAAGTGCTGCTGCAGGTATTCGATGATGACGCTGGTTTCGGGAATTGTCCGCCCACGGAGCCTCGTCATGCAGCACCGGGATCTTGCCGACGGGCCAGCGGGCGAGAAGTTCGGCACTCGATCCGGCGTCGCCAAAATCAACCATTCGTGCCGCAAACGGCGTGCCGTTCTCATAAAGCGCAATCAGCACCTTGTGACAGAAGGAGGCGAGGGGATGCAGATACAGGGTTAGAGTCATGACGGCAGTTTCCGCATTATTGTTGTCGAACGATGTTGTCGTTAACCATTCGGTAACAACTCCGCTTGTATGGTCATTAACGCAATCCAGGCTTCTGGATTTGTCGAGTGGCTCCTGTCCACTCTGTTTGACGCCTCCCTGTTAAACTTCAAGAGCCGCGGCTTCGCGGCTCCTTTTTTTCGCAGCGCACTCGAGGCTGGCCTCGATCTTGCTCAGACTTCAGCCGGTGGCCCCGCTTGCATCATATTGACCGCATGGAGCGGTCAAAGCATGATGCCTGCTGCCGCCGAGGATGTCAGGTTGCGGAGCGTGGAGCTCCCACACATACAAGGCACGGGCGGGTTGATGGGCGATGTTGCGTTATAGGCGTCAGGGGAGGTCCTGCATGACGGGAACGGGCAAGCAACGGCGCGAGGGCGGCGCAATCGATTTTCTCGAGCATTTTGCAGCGTCCGACCAGTTCTGCGCCTTGTTCAAGGAAGGCATGGGACTTGTGGAGGAGACGGCCAATTATCTCGACGGTCAGGGCCGGCTCGATGCCCGGCTGCTCGATCGAACCGGATCGATCGCCTACGCCACTGAAAGCATGCGCCTTACCACCCGGCTGATGCAACTCGCCTCATGGCTGCTGTTGCAGCGGGCCGTCAATGCGGGAGAGCTTTCGGCCGCGGAAGCAAAGTCCGACAAACACAAGATCGGCCTTGCCGAGGTAGGCGCGGGCCACAGACTGAGAGGCCAGGAATCACTGCCCGGAGGCGTTCACGGCACTCGTGGGCCGGAGTCTGCGGCTGCACGAGCGGATCCAGAAACTCGACCGGATCCTGAACGAAGCCAGGACCACAGAACCCGCCGAAAACGTTGTCAGCGGCCACTTCGACAGAGTGGCGGCCGTGTTCGGCCGGCGCGGCGAAGCCTGATCCTATTTGGTCAGAAACCCGAACTTCTGCTTGAAGCGGGAAACACGGCCGCCGCGATCCACGATCTGCTGCTGGCCGCCCGTCCAGGCGGGATGAGATTTGGCGTCGATATCGAGGTGCAGCGTGTCGCCGGGCTTGCCGTAGGTCGAGCGGGTGTCGAACTTGGAGCCGTCGGTCATCACGACGGTAATCATGTGATAGTTGGGATGGATTTTCGGTTTCATTGGCGGTGAGCTTTCTAGAGCATGTTCCGGGGATTCCACGTCGCCGGAAAATGCTGTATGGCGGGCCGTTCTATACAAGAGCTTTTCCCGCCTCACAAGCCGGGCTTTCTCCGGCACAACCGGCAGAATCAGCGCTCGGTCAGCTTTAGCTCGATGCGGCGATTGCGGCTCTTGGCATCTTCGGTGTCGGCGCTGTCGAGCGGCTGGAATTCGCCGAAGCCGGCGGCCACGAGATGCTGGGGCGAAACGCCGTTGCCGACCAGAAAATTGACCACGGCGATGGAGCGGGCGGCCGACAGATCCCAATTCGACCGGAAGCTGGAGGTGGCGATGGGATCGATGTCGGTGTGACCGTCGACGCGCAGCACCCACGCCAGATCGGCGGGAATTTCCTGCTCGAGCTCACGCAGCGCAATCGCCAGCTTCTGCATTTCCTGAATGCCTTCGGGATTGATTTCGGCCGAGCCTTTCGGAAACAGGACCTCCGACTGAAACACGAAGCGATCGCCGACCACCCGAATGTCGGATCGCTGGCTCAGGATCTGGCGCAGGCGGCCGAAGAACTCGGAACGGAAGCGGGCGAGTTCCTGGACCTTCTGGGCGAGCGCCGAATTGAGCCGCTTGCCCAGGTCGGCGATCTGGGTCTGACTTTCCCGGTCCTTGGCTTCGGCAGCCTCGAGCATGGCGTTAAGCGCCGCCAGCTGGCGGCGCAAGGCGGCCAGCTGCTGGTTGAGGATTTCGACCTGGGACAGGGCTTCGGCGGATACCTGCCGTTCCTTGTCAAGGGCAGACTGCAGCATCGAAGCGGCCGTGCCTGCGCTGGCGCCTTCGCGGGTCTGGAGGTCGAGCAGGGCCTGGAGCCTGCTGTTGTCGGTTTTCGCGGCGCGCAAGGTCGTCCGATATGGTGCCGAGCGACAGCTCGAGGTCGGCTCTGGCCGATTTTTCCAGGGCCAGCAACTCGGTCAGCTCGGCGATCTGCGAGCGCAACTTGGCCAGTGCCGTATCCTGCCCCGACATCTCGCGGGCCACCAGAAACTGGGCAATGATGAACACCGACAGCAGGAAGGTGATGACCAGCAGCAGCTGGGCCATGGCATCGACAAAGCCGGGCCAGTAGTAACCGGGCTCGCTCGCCCGCGAGCGACGAGTGGCGACGCTGGCCATCGCTATTCTTCCTTGGCGCGGGAGCGCGAGGCGCGGACTTCGTGCGCTGCAGCCGGGCTGCCGAGCTTGGCCATCATGCGCTTCATTTCATCCTGCTGCGCCGTCTGCGATTGCGCCCACTGGCGCACGATCTTCTGCTCCTCGCGCATCTGGGTCACCAGGCCCTGGACGGCGCCGGCGAGCTTCTCGAGCGATTCGGAATCAGGGCCGCCGTCGACCTGCGGCGGCGCCGCGGCGGCTTCATTCAGAGCCTCGGACAGGGTCTTGTTGATGCGGTCGATGCCCTGCTGAAGATCGCGCATGTCGAGGCGCAGATACTGTGGCACGGCCATCTGGCTGATGGCCTTTTCGCCTGCCTCGATGTCGGTGATGGTCGACAGCCAGTTTTCAAGATCGTTGTAAAAGCGGTTCTGGGACTGACTGGCCTGGAGATCGAGGAACCCGAGCACCAGCGAGGCGGCAAGACCGAAGAGCGAGGAGGAGAACGACGTTCCCATGCCGCGCAGCGGAGCCTGCAGGCCGGTTTTCAGTTCCTCGAATACGGTTCCCTGCTCGGTCGAGGCCACGTCCAGCGCCTGGATCGCCGCCCCGACCGAGGACACGGTATCGAGAAGACCCCAGAACGTTCCGAGCAGGCCGAGGAAAATCAGCAGGCCGATCAGGTAGCGCGAAAGATCGCGGCTCTCGTCAAGACGTGAGGCAAGAGAATCGAGGAGCGAGCGCATGGAAAGCGGCGACAGCACCGTTTCTCCCTGGCGATCGCGCAGCAGCGCGGCCATGGGCGCCAGCAGTTTCGGTTCGTAGGCGATCTCGAGCCCCGGATCGGCGATCCGGAAGCTGTTGACCCAGTTGACCTCGGGAAAGAGCCGTATCACCTGGCGAATGGCGTGGAAAATTCCGAACAGCAGGACAATGCCGATGAAGCCGTTGAGCCCGGGGTTGTTCATGAATGCCGTCTTCATCTGGGGAAACAGCATTGCGATGAGAATGGCGACGACCAGCAGGAAGAACATCATTCGGATGAGATAGACTCGCGGCAGATCGAGAACAGCGCTGTTCCGGTGTGTCAGCCATGGTTCTGGTCTTCTGGGCCCCTTGGCAGCAGAGAATAGCGCGGATTGATGCCAAACGATATCCGGGAAAGATGTGGCAAAGCCATGTCCTGCCGACATTTCGGCCACGGATCGGCTCGCGGCTGAGGCCCGTGTCCCGAGTTCCCTGGAGCGGATGTCGCCACCGGCATCGTCAGACGCTCCGCAGGCACTTTTCCATAGCGGCGTGAAGATGCGAGTTGGAGGCAAGTATCGCGCCGGTCTGCAGTGGGATTGCCCCTGCCGTCGATATCCCCGGTGCGGCCGCCGGACTCCCGGATGAGCAGGATGCCGGCAGCGAGGTCCCAGGGGTGGAGCTCGCGCTCCCAGAACGCGTCGAAGCGGCCGGCCGCGACGAAGGCGAGATCGAGACACGCCGAGCCCGTTCGGCGCAGACCGGCAACCTTGCCGGTCAGAGCCTCCTGCTCGCGAAGATAGTGCCTTGCCGCCTCGCCGCTGCGATGCGGCACCCCGCAGCTGACAAGTGCGTCCGCCAGATCCACGCGCGCCGAAACCCGCAGGCGGCGGCGTTCGTTGAGAAACGCGCCGCGCCCCTTCTCGGCGGTGTAGAGCTCATCCATGATCGGGTTGTAGATGAGGCCCGCCACGGGTTCGCCCTTCCGTTCGAGGGCAATGGAAATGGCCAGCAGCGGCAGGCCATGAATGAAGTTCGTTGTCCCGTCGATCGGATCGATTACCCAGCGATGATCGGGATCGCTGCCTCTGGTCTCGCCGCCCTCTTCGCCGAGAAAGCCAAACTCCGGGCGCGCCTTCGCCAGCTCGTCATGAAGGACTTTCTCCGTCCGCCTGTCGGCGCTGGTGACAAAGTCGCCCGGACCCTTGCGGGAGACCTGCAGGTTCTCAACCTCGCCGAAGTCTCGTTGGATGCCGCGGGCCGCCTTGCGGGCAGCGCTGATCATGACTGTCAGGAGGGGAGATTGGGCCATGTACCGATGCAGCTGCGGGGTGCGCGAGGCAGCGGCCCCGCTCTATAACATTTTCCGGTCGAGTGAAATCGCTTCCGCACCGGCAGGCTAGAGCAGGTTCCGGAAAAGTGTACACACTTTTCCGACAAAGAACCTGCTCCAAGTGATGCTGCGGCATTTTCCTTGGGCGAGCCTGCCCTCTGGCAACGACGAGGGTGATTCCGCTTCGCCCGAAATGCTGCAAGGCCTCGCGGGAGAATCAGCCTCCTGAGCTCTTGTTGGCAGGCTTTGGCGACGTGGCGCTGTTGGCGGTGGTCCATGCCTCGGCGCGGGCCTTGGCCTCGCCGCGCTGCTTGTCGGTGAGCTTGCCCACGAACTGGTCCAACCAGTCATCCGAGCGGCCGGCCTGCAGCGACAGCAAATGCCACTTGGCAGCCTCAACCGGATCCAGTTTCAGTCCCCGCCCGGTGGCATAGATTCGGGCTACCCGGTTCTGGGCGATGGCATTGCCGCGTTGCGCCGCCACCAGCAGCCATTGCGCGCCAATCGCCTCGTTCTTCTCCACGCCGTCGCCGCGGAAAACCATCACGCCATACTCGAGTGCAGCGTCGGCCATGCCCTGCATGGCGGCCTTGAGAAAAAACTCCCCCGCCCTGATCTTGTTCGGCGCCACGCCTTTGCCCTCGAAAGTAGATGACGGCGAGATTGTACTGTGCCTCGGCGAACCCCTGGTCGGCCGCCTTGCCGAACCACTCTGCGGCCCTTGACCAGTCGGGCGTGGTGCCGCTGGCGCCGGCCGCCAGCAGCCCCATGTTGTGCTGCGCCGGCGGATGGCCGCCATTGGCAGCGCGCTCCATCCAGCGCGTGGCGGCCCCGAGATCCGGTTTGCCCGTCAACCCGTCGAGATAGATGAGCGCCAGCGAGAACTGTGCTCCGGTAAAGTCCTTCTCGGCTGCCGCGGTGAGCCAGGTCACGGCTTCGCCGATGTTCTTTCGTACGCCAAGGCCATTCTGGAGCATCGTGCCGACCATCGCCATGGCGCGAACATCGCCCTTGTCGGCGAGGGGCTTGGCGATTTCATAGGCGGCTTTGTATTTGGCATCCGTATAGAGTGCCACCGCCTCGTCGAAGGATTGCGCGAAGCCATCGCTGGCGCTCAGCGCAAGTGCCAGACCGATTGCGGCAAGCATCCTGTTCATGCGGCACACGTGTCTATCATCGAATTGAAGCTTCTCACAGTACGAGCCGCAGCTGTCTCGCTTTCCCACATCACTGCGGGAGCGGCAATGAAATCCGCGCCGTCGAGCACGAATTGCCGCGCTTCCTCCTCGGGCAGGGCATCAAGCGCGACACAAGGCACTTCGAAGAGGCTCGCCCACCAGGCGATGATGCTCTCGCCATCACGAACGCGGCGCACGCCGGAAAATCCCACATAGTCGGCGCCCGCCTCTGCCGCCGTCATGGCGGCATGACGCGAGCAGCCGCAGTCGACACCGACGATGGCGCTCGGCCCGACGATGCGGCGGGCCTCTGCAAGGCCGGCGGCGCCAGTTGCCAGCTGAACGCCATCGACGCCAAGCTCTGCGGCAAGGTTCGCATCGCCCTCGAGCAGAAGGGCGACGTCATGTGCTCTTGACGAACGACATCACTGCCTCGGCAATCTCCCGCTGCTTTGCGCCAGCCCCGACCAGCAGGCTCGCCGCATCTCCTTCCGCCAGGGCGGCCGGGACAAGACGTGAAGCCTGCTCCGCGTTCTGAAGACCGGGTACAACAAGGAAGAGCCGGCACTTCGACACGGCCATAGCCGCATCAGGCAGCCTTCTCAAGGTCCCTGGACCACCGGCCGAGTGCAGCCAGGCCGTTCATCCTCGCCCGATGCGCGAAGGCGCGCTGCGCGGCGGGAACCGCTTCCGGCTTTCCGCCCCAGGCTTTCAGGACTGCGGCCTGAAGGGCGCGGCCGTAGGAAAAGGTAAGCCTCCAGGGCAGGCCCGGTACGGCGCTCATCAGCGACAGGTGATGGGTCGCCTGCTCGTCGCTCTGGCCTCCCGACAGAAAGGCGATGCCGGGCACCGAGGCCGGCACTGTCGATTTGAGGCAGCGCAGGGTTTTTTCCGCCACCTCCTCGGGTGTCGCCTGCCTGGCCTTCTTGCCGGCAATCACCATGCTGGGCTTCAGAACGATGCCTTCAAGTTTGACCCGAGCATCGTAAAGCTCGTTGAACACGGTTCGCAGCACGAGTTCGGACACCTCATAGCAGCGGTCGATGTCATGTCCGGCAACGGGGCCATCCATCAGGACCTCGGGCTCGACGATGGGCACGATAACCTGTTCCTGGCAAAGAGCAGCATAGCGGGCCAGAGCATGGGCATTTGCCTTGATGCAGCCCCACGTCGGAAGCCCATCGGCGATATCGATGACGGCGCGCCACTTGGCGAAGCGGGCGCCCAGCTTCCTGAACCCGGTAAGCCTTTCGCGAAGACCGTCGAGCCCTTCGGTAATTTTTTCGCCCGTGGCGAGGGCCAGTGGTTTCGCTCCGGTATCGACCTTGATGCCCGGCACGCAACCCGCAGCGACGATCATGTCAACCAGCGGCGTGCCGGCCTTTGCCTTTTGCCGCAAGGTTTCCTCGAAGAGGATGACGCCGGAGATGTATTTGCTCATGGCTTCGTGAGCGCTGAACATCAGCTCGCGATAATCGCGCCGATTGGCCTCGGTGTTGGCGACGCCGATCGAATCGAACCGCTTTTCGATCGTGCCAGAACTTTCATCGGCGGCGAGAATGCCTTTTCCCGGCGCCACCATTTGTTCGGCAATGTCTTCCAGTCGTTCGCTCATGCACTCCTCCTGTCTCCATCCGGCGCTATGAAGCGGACTGTAGCGCCTTTACGCCGGGAAGTGTCTTGCCTTCCAGCCATTCGAGAAAAGCCCCGCCCGCCGTCGACACGTAAGTGAAGTCACTGGCTACCCCGGCGCGGTTCAGGGCAGCGACCGTGTCGCCGCCGCCGGCTACCGACACAAGCCTGCCGTCCCTGGTCCGGGCGGCGGCGTGCCGGGCGCACGCGATCGTCGCCTTGTCAAACGGCGGCAGCTCAAAGGCGCCCAGCGGACCGTTCCACACCAGTGTCGCGGCGTCATCCATCGCGCTTGCGATGGCGGAGACGGTTTGTGGTCCCACATCGACGATCATCTCATCGCTGCCCACGTCGTCCGACCGGGCCACGCGAGCCGGGCTTCCGGACTTGAACTCACGCGTGAGCACGACATCGTCAGGTAGCAGAATGGCGCAACCCGATTCACCGGCGCGGGCCAAAATGGACCTGGCGGTCGCCGCAAGATCGTGCTCGCACAGTGATTTGCCGACCTTGCGTCCTTGTGCGGCGAGAAAGGTGTTTGCCATGCCGCCACCGATGACCAGCGTATCGACCCTGGCCGTGAGATTGGCGAGGAGGTCGAGCTTCGAAGAGACCTTTGCCCCGCCGACGATGGCGATCAGCGGACGTTCGGGCTTGTCGAGCACGCGCGCCAGGGCCTTGAGCTCGGCCTCCATGGCGCGCCCCGCCACCGCCGGCAGGCAATGGGCGATGCCCTCGGTGGAGGAATGGGCGCGGTGGGCGGCGGAAAAGGCATCGTTGACAAAGACGTCGCCTAGCGAACCCAGAAGCTTCGCGAAACTCTTGTCGTTAGCCTCCTCGCCTTCGTGGTAGCGGGTATTCTCGAACAGCGTGACCGTGCCCGGCCGGGCTGCGGCAGCCGCTGCGGGTGCGCGGCCGTCGTGCCAGTCGGTGAAGACAAACTGCACCGGCAGGCCGATCGAACGTGCCAGCACCGGGGCGATCGGCCTCAGCGACATTTCGGGGACCACTTTCCCCTTCGGCCGGTCAAAGTGGGCGATCACCAGAGCGGCTGCTCCGCGGTCGGCGATTTCGCGAATGGTGGGAGCGACCCGGTCGATGCGGGTGATGTCCGTGACCTCTCCGTTTTCGACCGGGACATTGAGATCGGCGCGGATGACGACCCGCTTGCTCTTGAACTCCACATCGTCAATCGTCTTGAACGAAGGCAAGGTCGAAGATCTCTCACGCATTCTGTTCTCAAGTGGCAGTTCGCGGCACGCCGCCGTTCTAAGCGAGTTTTCGCACGGCTTTTGCTACTGCTTCCGGGGTCAGGCCGAATTCCCGGTAAAGGGTCTCGAAAGGCGCACTGGCACCGAAATCCGACATGCCGATGAACGTGCCCTCGGAACCTATGAAACGATCCCATCCCTGACGCACTCCGGCCTCCACGGCCACGCGTATCTTTTCTGTGCCGAGGATCTGGTTGCGATAAGACGCCGACTGCTGTTCGAACAGCTTCATGCAGGGAACGGACACGATGCGGGCAGTTATATCGCGTTTATCGAGCAGGTGCTTCGCGGCGACAGCGATCTCGATCTCTGAACCGGAAGCGAAGATCACCGCTCTGGCCTTTTTCGGGGCCGGCAGAATTTCGTAGGCGCCGCGCTGGCACAAATTCTTGCCTTCGAAGGCAAGGCGCGACGGCTTGAGCTTCTGGCGGGTCAGGGCAAGTATGCTGGGTTGGCTTCTGCTCTTGAGAGCGATCTCCCAGCATTCCGCGGTTTCCACCGCGTCGCAGGGTCGCAGGACCAGCAGGTTGGGGATGGCACGCAGCGCGGCAAGATGCTCGATCGGCTGATGGGTGGGACCATCCTCTCCCAGACCGATCGAGTCGTGGGTCATGACGTAGATGACCCTTTGCCGCATGATGGCGGACAGTCGAATTGCCGGGCGGCAGTAATCCGTGAACGTCAGAAAAGAACCGCCGTAGGGAATCAGACCGCCATGCAGCGCCATGCCGTTCATCGCCGCGGCCATTGCGTGCTCACGGACACCGTAATGAATATAGCGCCCGGTGGCGTCACGGGCCGTAAACGGCTTCAGGTCTTTCGTCTGGGTGTTGTTGGAACCGGTCAGATCGGCGGAGCCGCCGATGGTCTCAGGAAGCACGCTGTTGACCGCTTCCAGCACGTTCTGCGAGGCGTTGCGCGTGGCGATCGCAGCAGGCGCCTTGCTCAACTCCAGCTTGTGGTTGCGCAGTGTCGCATCGAAAGAGGTCGGGCAGGATGCCGTCGACGCGGCGGGCAAACTCGTCGCGTACTGCAGCCGGCGAAGCCACGATTCGCCTTTCCCAGGTTTCGCGCAACGTAGCGCCCCGCGCACCTGCCAGCCGCCACTGCTCAAGGACATGATCAGGGACGACGAAGGGTGGCTGGTGCCAGCCAAGACGGTCGCGCGCCGCCAGGACCTCCTCCGAACCGAGTGGCGATCCATGCGTAGCCGCAGTCCCCTGCTTGTTTGGAGCGCCATAGCCGATGACGGTTCGGCAGGCGATCAGCGAGGGCATGGCGGCCGATTGCGCTGCGCTCAACGCGGAAGCGACGGCGTCAGCGTCATGGCCATCCACGCGCGCCGTTTGCCATCCAGCCGCGGCGAAGCGCTGCAGCTGATCGGTCGAGTCCGCCAGCGATACCTTGCCGTCGATGGAAACGCCGTTGTCGTCCCACAACACGGTGAGCTTCGCCAGCCCGAGATGACCGGCGAGGGTAATCGCCTCTTGCGAGATGCCTTCCATCAAACAGCCATCGCCCACGAGCACGTAGGTCCGGTGGTCGACGAAGTTGGAACCGAATTCAGCTGCCAGGTGCTTCTCGGCGATCGCCATGCCGACGGCGTTGGCAAGGCCCTGGCCAAGAGGCCCGGTAGTCGTCTCAATGCCGGAAGCATGTCCGTACTCCGGATGCCCGGCAGTACGCGAGCCCCACTGCCGGAAGGCTTTCAGCTCGTCGATGGTCATGTCCTCGTAGCCGAGCAGATAGAGCAGGGCGTACAGGAGCATGGAGCCATGACCGGCGGAGAGCACGAACCGATCGCGGTCCGGCCAATGGGGCATCGTCGGATCGAACTTGAGGAACCGGGTGAACAACACGGTCGCCACGTCGGCTGCGCCCATCGGCAGGCCAGGGTGGCCGGAGTTGGCTTTCTGCACGGCATCCATCGCCAGTGCACGGATCGAATTGGCCATCAGGGTATGGGTGGCGATGTCGATTGTCATAATGCCGGAGGTTCTGGTGAGTGGCCGCGGACGCATTCGGCGGTTCGAATGGCCGCCACACATAGCACCGGACCACTTCGAGTCAAATGTTGCCACCCCGCTGGCGCCGGTGCGACGTTTCTGTGCATTTCCTGCCGGTGAGGTGATTCCACCGCGGAGGAAAATGCTATATGGGGTCGAGCGTCCCGGCATCCCCTCCCGGTCGTTCGGCGAAACTCGAGTGACAAATGGCGGATTTGTCGAAAGTCGATGAGGCTCTGGCGCGTTTCGAGAACGCCATGCGCCGGCTTGAGGCGGCGGTGGCGCGTGCCGACGAAAATCGGCAGGAGTCGCTCGGCACGCGCGCCGAGGCCGAGGCGTTGCGAGACGACCGTGCCCGGCTCGCCGGCGAGGTTCACGCGGTGCGGTCGAAGGCGGACGATCTTGCCGACCGGCACCGCCAGGCTGCTACCAAGCTCGATACGGCCATGGCCAAGATTCGTTCCGTACTGGGTGGCTAAGCGGGCTACGTAGCAATATTGCGGGAGGGGTGCGGCGGATGGCGCAGGTGGTCGTGGAGGTCAATGGCCGGCCATACACAATGCAATGCGCGGACGGCGAAGAACCGCATCTCCGGGACCTCGCGAATGCGCTTGATGCCGAAGTAGCGAAAATCAGGCAGGGGGTGGGAGCCGTTGGCGATATCCGGCTGCTGCTGATGGCGGGGCTCATGGTTGCCGACCAACTTGCCGAATCCCGGCGAACCGTCGAAGGGCTGCAGGAAGAGATCACCGGCTTGCGCAAAAACCGCAGCAGCGCTGCCAGTGATGCCAGGGAGGTTGAAGACAAGATCGCCGAGCGGCTCAACAACGCCGCCATGCGCCTGGAGACTCTCGCTGCCGAGATGGTCGCGCGCGGCTAGACTTCCGAAGGCGAAGGCGCGCCTCTCACAAAACCACGACCGCGGTGCCGACAGCGACACGCCCGTAGAGATCGATGATGTCCTCGTTACGCATGCGGATGCAGCCGCTCGAAACGGAACGGCCGATGGACTTTGGCTCATTCGTCCCATGAATGCGGATGAGCGTGTCGCGCCCATCCTGAAACAGGTAGAGCGCCCGCGCGCCCAGCGGGTTGAGCGGGCCGCCGTCGATGCTGTACGGCAGGAAGCGGTGCATCCGGGCGGCGCGTTTCGTCATTTCTCTCGGCGGTATCCACTCCGGCCATTCAGCGCGCCGGCCGACTTCGGCGGTTCCCCGCCAGTCAAAGCCGGAACGGCCCACGGCCACGGTGTAGCGAATGGCCCGATCATGGGAAAGCAGCAGCAACAGGCGGCGGGCGGATGTATCGACGACGATGGTGCCTGGCGCCTCTGACCTCTTGTGGCGAACGATCGACGGCGGCGAATACCCGTCTGTCGCTTGCAACCGGCCGCGCCACGATGGCTGTTCGGCGGCATGGCCTGCCGCTGTCAGGATGAAAAACCCAAGCAGGAAACAGGTAATCAGCCGCATTTTCGTTATACTCTTTATACTCTTGGATACGCGGGGGCGCTGCCCCGAAAACAGTGCCTGATTAACAATAACGATTGGTTGCGGTCAGCTCTAAGCAGTGGATTTCGCGCAGCGATAACTCTACATAGGCTTTCGGCGGGCTGCCCGGTGCGTGAGAGACATTCCCAGGGCCCTATACCGATCTCAATGGGAGCTGTCCCTGACCGAGGCCGTGGCTTCGGACATACGGCGCCCACCTACGTCATGTAGGACCCGGGATCGCACCTCTCACGGCCACGGCGGCTTCGCCACATTGCTATTCCAGACCCGCCGAAAATCCGCGACAGTGACTGGCGCCGACAACCATCTTGCCACCGAAAAGCGGCAGGCCCGCGCGATTGCCGCGGCCGAACGGGCCAGGGCGCACGCGAGCCTGCACGATACAGCGCCACTTGCTCTGGCCAGGATCGGGCTGGCGTTCGCCGCCCTTGCTCCAGCAAGCGCCATATCCGGCTTTCATCCGCATCGCAGCGAAATCGACACGCTGCCGCTTCTGGCTCGCCTGGCGAGCGAAGGATTCATCACTGCCCTGCCGATTGTCACCGGCAGGGGCAAGCGGCTGCTCTTTCGTGCCTGGGCTCCCGGCGACGCCGTCGTCCGGGGGGTATTGAACATCCCGATGCCCGACAACGATGCGCACGTGGTCGAGCCCGATGCGCTGCTGGTTCCGATGCTGGCCTTCGACTCGCGCGGCTATCGGCTGGGATACGGCGGAGGCTACTACGACCGCACGCTCGACGATCTGCGCCGGCAAAAGCAGGTGGTGGCGATCGGCGTCGCCTATGCGGCTCAGGAGATGGAAGCGGTCCCGCGCGGCGCCCATGACGCGCCTCTCGACTTTATTCTGACGGAACAAGGCTTCCGGCGATGCGGTTGATATTTCTGGGCGACGTCGTGGGCCGCTCCGGACGGACGGCGATCGCGCGCGAGCTACCTCTGTTGCGCGCCCGCTACCAGCCTGATCTCGTGATCGTGAACGGCGAAAACGCGACCCACGGTTTCGGCATCAGCGAGCACAACTACCGGCAGCTGCGCGATGCCGGGGCGGACGTGGTCACCCTGGGCAATCACGCCTTTGACCAGCGCGAGTGCCTGATCTTCATCGAGCGGGAACGCGAGCTTCTGCGGCCGCTTAATTTTCCCGCTTCCGTACCTGGCCGGGGCATCGGACTGTTCGCCAGCCCTTCCGGCAGGCAGGTGCTGGTGATGAATGTCATGGGACGCCTGCTGATCGAGCCCGTGCTCGACGATCCGTTTGCGGCGGTGGCGCGCGAGCTCGAGCTGTGCCCGCTCGGACGCGGCGCTGATGCCATCATCATCGACATGCATGCGGAAGCGACCTCGGAGAAGATGGCCATGGCGCACTTCGTGGACGGCCGGGCAAGCCTGATTGCCGGCACCCACACCCACGTACCGACAGGCGACGATCAGATACTGCCCGGCGGCACGGCTTATATTTCCGACCTCGGCATGTGCGGCGATTACAACTCGGTGATCGGCATGGAAAAGACCGAGCCGCTCAACCGGTTCGTACACAAGGTGCCGGCGGCGCGGCTGGAACCCGCCACGGGCCCGGCAACGGTGTGCGGCATCGCGGTCGAAACCGACGATGCGACGGGATTGGCGCTGAGGTCGGCGCCGATCCGGATCGGCGGCTGTCTTCAGCCGGCTCTGCCGGACTTCTGGTGATGCCGGTTGTGGACGAGCTTCGCCCGGTTCTCGATGGTCGCGAGCTTGTCGGTGAGCACCAGGGCGCTCGCCCATTCGAGGCAGGCGCTGTCTACGTCACCGCGGTCAAGTGCTTCCTGGCCCGCCTCGAGGCGTGTTTCGATGCGGTGCACCAGCGAGGTCAGCCGGTACATCTCGCTCAGGCTCGCAGGTGTCGCCGGACCGCTGCCAAGCTCCCTGGCGCGACGAAGCGCCTGGTGGGCCGCCGTGGCAGTCACCCCCTGAGCGGCGCGGGAATGCTGATACAAGTCCCAAGGATCGGCGTTCATCTTCAAAAGCCCCCAAACTTTCAGGGAGAGAATGAATCGTAACCCTTAAGGGGCCGTTAAATCGCGAGATTTCGCCTGGGCGCGATATGGTGTTTCACCGGGTGCCAATCTATAAGTCCGCGGGCTGTTGACGATCACCGGCGAGAGAGGAAAGCGCATGGCGGGCCACTCGCAATTCAAGAACATCATGCACCGCAAGGGCAAGCAGGACGCCTTGCGCTCCAAGCTGTTTGCCAAGCTGGCGCGCGAGATCACGGTGGCGGCAAGATCCGGGCTTGCCGATCCCAACGCCAACTCGCGGCTCCGCCTCGCCGTTCAGAATGCCCGGGCGGAAAACATGCCGAAAGACAGCATCGATCGGGCGATCCGCAAGGCGGAAGGGGGGGATGCGGAAAACTTCGAGGCGATACGCTACGAGGGTTATGGCCCGGGTGGTGCGGCGATCATCGTGGAAGCCCTGACCGACAACCGCAACCGCACCGCCGGCGTGGTGCGCTCGTTGTTCATCAAATACGGTGGCAATCTCGCCGAAACGGGCGCGGTGGCCTTTCTGTTCTCGCGAGTGGGCGAGATCGAGTACAAGGCCGGGGCGGCGACCGCAGAAGCAATGTTTGAGACGACGATCGAGGCCGGCGCCGATGATGTGCAGTCCGACAGCAAGAGCCACGTCGTCACGTGCGCGTCCGAAAAAGTCGGCGAGGTCGCATCGGCGCTGGCAACCAAGCTGGGCGATGCCGAACAGGTGTCAATCGTGTTCCGCCCGCTGACCACGGTCGCGCTGGCGGAGGAACAGGCAGCGATGTTCCTGAAGCTGGTCAGCGCGCTCGATGACGAGGATGACGTGCAGCACGTCTATTCAAACGTGGACCTTGCCGAAGAAATGCTGACCAGGTTGACTGCCGCCTGAACTGGAGCCATCTGTGAATTGAGCCCCCAAGCTCAACCCGTGAAACCTGGCCGCAGCATTCGGATCGTCGGATTCGATCCTGGCCTCAGGAACGCGGGGTGGGGGGTGATCGACAGCGAGGGCAGCCGCATCCGTCACGTGGCCGACGGCGTGGTCAGGGCCGACCCGGAACTGCCGCTCGCCGAACGGCTGCTGTTCATCCATACGGAACTCAGCCGAATCATCGGCGCCTTCCGGCCGGATGAAGCAGCGATCGAAGAGACCCTGGTCAACCGGGACGCGCGCGCCACGTTGAAGCTCGGACAGGCGCGCGGAGTGACGATGCTCGTGCCCGCCGGGCTCGGCATATCGGTCTGGGAATACGCTCCCAACCAGATCAAAAAGTCGGTGACCGGCGCAGGCCATGCGGAAAAGAGCCAGATCCACCACATGATCCGGATCCTGCTCCCGGCCGCCCGCCCGGTGTCGGCCGACGCCGCCGACGCACTGGCGATTGCCATCTGTCATGCCCATCATCGGGGCCGCTCGCGCCTCTAATTTTCCCGTACGACCGCGTCGGTCTTTCCATGTTAATGGCCTATCATGATCGGCAAGCTCAAAGGCCGAATCAATTCCTATGGCCCGGACTCGGTCATCATCGACGTGGCGGGCGTAGGCTATCATGTCTATTGCTCAGCCAAGACGCTGACAACGTTGCCACCCACGGGCGAATCCGCCGAGATATTCACCGAGATGCTCGTCAGTCAGGACCTGATCCGGCTGGTCGGATTTGCGAGCGAACTCGAGCGCGAGTGGTTCAGGCTGTTGCAGATCGTGCAGGGCGTGGGCACCAAGGTCGCGCTGTCGCTCCTTTCGACGCTGACCGCATCGGAACTCGCCAACGCGATCGCTTTTCAGGACCGCGCGATGCTCAGCCGCGCGCCGGGGGTCGGCCGGAAGGTCGCCGAACGCATCGTGGTCGAGCTAAAAGACAAGGCGCCGGCCTTTGCACCGAGCGATCCCATGCTGGCCCGGCTGCAGGGCGAGCTCGACGGACGAAAACCGACCGCGGCGGCCGACGCAGTTTCGGCGCTTGTCAATCTCGGTTACGGCCACATGCAGGCGGGGGCTGCCGTCAGCGCCGCGATGAAGAAGGCGGGCGATGAGGCCGCCACGGAAGCGCTCATCCGGGTGGCGCTCAAGGAACTGGTGCGATGAACGAACGGATGGTTGCCGGCGACATGCGCGAGGATGACCGGCCTGACTCCCATCTGCGGCCGCAGCGGCTCAGCGAGTTCATCGGCCAGGCCAAGGCCAAAGGCAACCTGCAGGTATTCATCGACGCGGCAAAGGCGCGGGGCGAGGCGCTCGATCACGTTCTGTTCGCCGGTCCGCCCGGACTTGGCAAGACGACGCTGGCCCAGATCGTGGCGCGGGAGCTCGGCGTCAACTTCCGTTCGACCTCCGGCCCGGTGATTGCGAAGGCAGGCGACCTCGCCGCCTTGCTCACCAATCTCGACAATCGCGATGTCCTGTTCATCGACGAGATCCACCGGCTCAACCCGGCGGTGGAGGAAATTCTCTACCCGGCGATGGAGGATTTTCAACTCGATCTGATCATCGGCGAGGGACCTGCGGCACGTTCGGTCCGCATTGATCTGGCAAAGTTCACGCTGATCGGCGCCACTACGCGCACCGGCCTGTTGACGACGCCGCTGCGCGACCGCTTCGGGATACCGGTGCGGCTCGATTTCTATAGCGAAGCGGAGCTTCTCGTCATCGTCCAGCGCGGGGCACGGGTGCTGGGGGTGGCAGTCGCCGAGGACGGGGCGGTCGAGATCGCCCGCCGTTCGCGCGGGACGCCGCGGATCGCCGGCCGGCTGCTGCGCCGGGTCCGGGATTTCATGTCGGTGGAGGGCCTCGGCAGCATTGACCGGCGCGTGGCAGACCGGGCGCTGCAGAGCCTGGGCGTCGATCTGCGGGGGCTCGATGCGCTCGATCACCGCTACCTTTCCTGCGTCGCGGTGAACTTCGGCGGCGGTCCGGTCGGCATCGACACCATCGCGGCATCGCTCTCGGAGCCCCGGGATGCCATCGAGGAAATCATTGAACCCTATCTCATCCAGCAGGGCTTCGTGAACCGTACGCCGCGCGGGCGCGTCGTTACCGTGCACGCTTTCAAGCATCTCGGACTTGCCGCTCCGCAAAGGCCCGAGATATTGCAGGGGTTGCTTCCGCTCGATGAAAGCGACGATTGATTCCTGGCCTGACCTTTCCGGCCGGATCGAAAATGGCATCCATGTGCTGCCGGTGCGCGTCTACCATGAGGACACGGATTTCTCGGGCCTCGTATATCACGCCAACTATCTCAAATTCTGCGAACGAGGCAGATCAGACTGGCTGCGGCTGCTCGGCTTCGAGCATGGCGAACTGCGCGACGGCGCCGGCGGCAATCGCCTCGATTTTCGTCGTCCGGCGCCTGGAGTGCGATTTCCGCAAGCCGGCCCGGATCAGCGACGTGCTGGAAATCCGCACCCGGCTCAGCAGCGCCTCGGGCGCCCGGCTCAAGCTCAGCCAGGAGATCACTCGCGGCGAGGAAAGCCTGTTCGTCGCTGCCGTGGTGCTGGCGCTCGTCGACAAAGCCGGCCGGCCGCGGCGAGTGCCGGCGGCGATGGCGGCCGCACTCGCTGAGAGCCGGTAATACATCGTTAACGCTATGCTGGTTCTGTCGCGGCAGGACCGGCGCCGGCGGGACCCGCCGCGACGCCGCAGTTTCGACAAGTTTGGCCTGCTTTCATCGCCCACCCTGGTGTCTCGAGCACCATGGCGGAATGTGCTTGGGGGCATTGCGATGAAAGGCTCGAACTCGTTCAAGCGGTTCGCCGGGCGTAGCGGCTTCAAGAGGCGAGGATGGACATCGAAGTTGCTCAGGGTTTAGCCCAACCGGGCAGTTTCGGGCTGATCAATCTCTTCTGGCAGGCGACCATTGTCGTCAAGTTGGTGATGATCGGCCTCATTCTGGCGTCCATCTGGTGTTGGGCGATCATTCTTGAAAAGTATTTCGCGATTCGCCGCGCCGCCCGAGCCACGGAAAAGTTCGAACAGACTTTTTGGTCGGGTCAGTCACTCGAGGATCTCTTCCTGACTCTCGGCCCGCGCAGCAATGTCGGCATGGCTACGCTGTTCATGGCGGCGATGCGTGAGTGGAAGCGGAGCCAGGGAAGTTCGGCCAGGGCAGGCTTCCAGGGCGTCCAGAAGCGCATTGAGAAGGTCATGGACGTGCAGCTGCAAAAGGAGTTGGCGCGACTGGAAGCGCGGTTGATGTTCCTCGCCACCATCGGCTCGGCAGGTCCCTTCATCGGCCTGTTCGGCACGGTGTGGGGCATCATGAACTCGTTTCGCGCGATCGCCGTCTCAAAGAACACCAATCTTGCGGTCGTGGCCCCCGGCCTCGCCGAGGCACTTTTTGCGACGGCCCTGGGACTTCTTGCAGCCATACCTGCGACAATTTTCTACAACAAATTCGCCAATGATATCGCCAGGATCGGCGCGCGATTCGAGAACTTCGCCGATGAGTTCTCGGCTATCATCTCGCGCCAGCTGGACGAGCGAATCGTAACGGGGACAGTCATGGGCGCTGCAGTGGGAGGAGCTAGCACGGCAGGCGGGGCACGGCGCCGGCGGCGTTCCTACCGGGGACTTAACTCGGAGATCAACGTCACTCCGTTCGTCAACGTGATGCTGGTGCTGCTCATCGTCTTCATGATCGCGGCACCGCTGCTGACGGTCGGCGTGCCCGTCGAGCTTCCCGATACCAAGGCCAAGCAGATGCAAGGCGATACCGAACCCCTGACGGTTACGGTCAAACCCGACGGCACGATCTTCCTGCAGGAGACGGAAGTGGAGCTGGAGGCGCTGGTGCCGAAACTGCAGGCCATTGCCGAGAACGGCTATGACGAGCGGATTTTTGTCCGCGGCGACAGGAGCGTCGACTACGGCCGGGTGATGAAGGTCATGGGCGCGCTCAACGCGGCAGGGTTCACGAAGATCGGAATGGTGACCGACAGCGAACGCATGCCAGAGGCACCGTAGGCATGCGCTACAGCCTTCCCATATCGCTTGGCGTCCATGCGGCGATCGTTCTGGCAGCGGTGATCGTCCTGCCCAGCCCCGATCGATATCAAGTCGAGGAACCACCGTCGATTCCCGTCGATATCGTGTCCATTGAAGAGCTTTCTCAACGCCAGGCAACCATAAAGGCGCCCGAACCGAAGCAGGTAGCGCAGCCGGCGCCGCCGAAGATCGAGCCGAAAGAAGAGCCGGTGCCGCAATCGAAACCTGCCGAGGAGGTGGTGAAAGCCCAGCGCGAGGAGAAGTCCGAACCGCCGCCGCCGCGAGACCCCGCTGCCCGATTCCAGGGAGCTCGAAAAGCTCATCGCGCAATCAGAGGCGGTAGTGCCGGCAGAGCAGGAGAAACAGGCTGAAGCGCCCGTCGTAAAACCCAAACCCCGACCCCGGCCGCCGGAAAAGAAGAAAAAGCGGGAGCAACTGGATGTGGAGAAAGTTGCGGCGCTGCTCAACAAGCTGAACGAGGACCGGACCTCTCCGCCCGAACGACAATTGGAGACTGGAACACCGCAACAGGACAGCTTTCGATCTTGCCGCCGGGTCGCGACGCGCGCATGTCTGCCGATGAACTGGATTGGTTGCAGCAAAAGGTGCGCGAGTGCTGGAACCCGCCGGTAGGCGTCACGGAGGCGGAAAGCCTGCAGGTGCACGTGCAGATCGAGCTTGACCGGTCGGGCAGCGTCAGCGGTGCCCCGCAGGTTGTCAACCATCAGGCGCACCCGCTGTTCGATGTCGCGGCCGCCTCGGCGGTGCGGGCGGTGTTGCGGTGTCAACCGTATGACCGGCTGCCGCCGGAGAAGTATGAGAGCTGGCACAGCATCATTCTCAATTTCGATCCGCGAGAAATGTTTCCGGCTAGGAGCAACGTCCTACGCCGAGAAACGCAGACCACTGACGCCAATGGATGCCACCGCAATGAGAAAAGCCGCCGCCTGTTTCACTGCCCTGATGCTCCTGGCTTTCGCTATTCCGGCACAGGGGCGATCATGCTGGATATCACGGGCGGTCAGGTCGAACCGATGCCGATCGCTCTGCCGGATTTCATCCCGGCATCGGGTGATGCCGCCCAGACGGCAAACGATATAACCGCGGTAATTTCCGCCGACCTCGCGGGATCGGGACTGTTCCGGCCTCTGCCGCGCGAGTCCTTCGTGGAGCAGATCAGCAGATTTTTCCCGGGAGCCGCGGTTCGGCGACTGGCGGACGATTCAGGCCCAGGCCCTGGTCACCGGACAGGTTACGATGCAACCCGACGGCCGGCTGCGCGCCGAGTTCCGTCTCTGGGACATCTTCGCCCAACAGCAAATGGCCGGCCTGCAGTTCGCAGCCACTCCCAAAAGCTGGCGGCGCATGGCGCACAAGATCGCCGATGCGGTCTACAAGGCGATCACGGGAGAGCAAGGCTATTTCGACTCGCGCGTCGTCTTTGTCGATGAGTTGGGCCCCCAGGACCAGCGGGTGAAGCGGCTGGCCATCATGGATCAGGACGGTGAGAATGTGCGCACGCTCACCAGCGGTGATGACCTGGTGATAACGCCGCGCTTTTCACCTGGATCCCAGGAAATCGCCTACATGTCGTTCGCCGGCGATACGCCGCGCGTCTACCGCTACAACATCGAAACCAGGCAGCGGGAAATTGTCGGCGTCTTTCCGAACATGACGTTCGCGCCGCGCTTCTCGCCCGATGGCCAACAGGTGATCATGAGCCTGCAGTCGGGCGGGAACGCCAACATCTTCGTGCTTGATCTGGCGAGCCGCACCACACGGCAGCTCACGAACACGACGGCAATCGACACCGCTCCCTGCTACTCGCCGGACGGGCGCCAGATCGTTTTCGAATCCGACCGCGGCGGGACCCAGCAGATTTATGTGATGAATGCCGACGGGTCCGGCCAGCAGCGCATAAGCCGGGGCCCGGGACGATATTCGACACCGGTGTGGTCGCCGCGCGGCGACTACATCGCTTTCACGAAACTCGTAAACGGCAACTTTGCCATCGGGGTCCTCAGGCCCGACGGCTCTGGTGAGAGAATATTAACCGAAGGTTTTCACAATGAGGGTCCGACGTGGGCACCCAATGGGCGCGTTCTGATGTTCTTCCGGGATTTGCCGGGGGAAGGCGGAGGGCCCAAGCTGTACTCGGTTCGACTTGACCGGCCGCAACGAACGGCAGGTTGCGACACCGGGATTTGCGTCGGATCCGGCGTGGTCGCCGCTGCTGCGGTGAACGAGCGGGATCTGGCGGAGCGGACTTGTTTTTCGGCGCCCGGATGGCCGAGGGAACTGCCATCCAAATGCCCTGATTTGCAGGGATAGGTGCCGCGAATTTGGCTTACCCCGGGAGGGGCCTTTTGTCGCGCGGAGTCGTAGCTTTAGCCGCGCTTTGAGGAGTGGGATCGATGCGGAACAAGGCGCCTTTCAAGGCGGTGGCTGATCTGCCTTGCTGTGCTTGCGGTGGCTGCCTGCACCAAGAAGAATTCGGCCTCGCTCGAGAACGGGGCAGGGCATGCTCCACCGGGCTCGGTAGCGGAGTTTCAGACCGTCGTCGGCGACCGCATCTACTTCCTGATGGACCAGAGCACGCTGACGCCGGAAGCGCAGCAGACGCTCACCAAGCAGGCCGAGTGGCTCAAGCAATACGGCAACGTCACGGTGCAGATCGAGGGCCACGCGGACGAGCGGGGGACCCGGGAGTACAACATCGCGCTTTCGGCAAGACGAGCGACGGTAACGCGCGAGTTCCTCTCCGCCCAGGGCATCGAAGCCGCGCGCGTCAACACCATAGCCTTCGGCAAGGAACGGCCGGTGGCGCTGTGCGATGCCGAATCCTGCTGGTCACAGAACCGCAGGGCCGTGACCGTCGTCACCGGCGGGGCGATCAGCCAGTAGCGAGGTCGAGCCGGCGAACCCGGCTTCGCAGGACGCCTCGTTGGCCCTATTTTGACCGCGTTTCGTGGGCAGAAGCTCGCGGAGAAGGGTCGGCTTCGGGAGCTGAGCAGGCTCCGGCGCTTGCCGGAAGCAGCGAACCCGAACCGATGGAGGAGTGACCCGGACGACGGCGCAATCATGTTTCGATCTTCCAGGATGAAGCCCAAACGGCAATTCGCTGCAGCGCTGATCGTTTCGGCGGGCCTGGCGGCGCTGCCTGCGTCTGCGCAGGATGGCTCGCTGGCCGTCAGGATGTCCGCAATGGAAGAACAGATGCGCCAGCTCTACGGGCAGCTTGAGCAACTTACCATTCAGATGGGACAGCTCTCCGCCCAGATGCAGCGCCTGCAGGACGACCAGGATCTTCGCTTGCGGCAGCTCGAGCGGCGGCAAGAAGGCCTCCGGAGCCAAGGTGAAGCCGGCCCAAAATCAGCAGCAAGCCGTCGCGAATGCCGAAGATGATAGCGGCCTCGAAGTGATTGAAGACCCGGTTGATCTGGGCGGCAATCAGACGGGCGGGCTCGATCAGCCGGGTAACGCAGGCAGCAGCGAGATCGTCGGCGGCGCCATTGAAACGGCGCCAGGCCCGAAACCCCTTGGCACGCTGCCGGGCGGCGTCGTCGACGGAACGAGGCTGGAGGAGATACAGCCGGGCGAGGATGCCTCTCTGATGCCGGAGCAGGTCGAAACCGCTTCGCTTGGCGAGGCGAATATCCCGGACAACATCGTACCGGAAGAGCTCTACGAGCAGTCGTATGAAAACCTCCTGCGCAAGCGGTTCGGCGAGGCGGAGGCCGGCTTTCGCACATTCGTCAGCCGGCACCGGGAGCACGAGCTTGCCGGAAACGCGCAATACTGGCTGGGCGAAACCTACTATGCACAGTCGAACTACAAGTCGGCGGCCCAGGCTTTTCTGGCCGGTTATGAAGGCTACCCCGCTGGACGCAAGGCACCCGACAGCCTGCTCAAGCTCGGCATGTCGCTGAAACAACTGGGTCAGAAGGACCAGGCGTGTACGGCCTATGCCACGGTCGAGGCCAAATTCCCCAAAGCGGCTGAAGCCCGGAAGAGGGCTCAAAATGAATTGGCGAAGGCAGGTTGCTGACCGGGCCGAGAAATTGCTGCCGGCGAGGGATCTGGAGCGGCTGTTTCAGCCGCTCAGGTCCTGTGAGCACGTCGCGCTGGCGGTATCGGGCGGCCCGGACTCCGTCGCCTTGCTGCGGCTGGCCGCCCAGTGGACCGGCCGGCCAAAAATCAGTGTACTGACGGTTGATCACGGCCTGCGCCCGGAAGCGGCGTAGGAGGCAGCGCGCGTCGCGGCGTGGGCCAATGAGCTCGGGCTGCCGGCCTATGTCCTGACGCTGCCGCCGCCGCGGCGCAAGTCGGCTATCCAGGCGGCGGCGAGGGAAGGCCGCTATCGCGTCATGGCCGAGTGGTGCGCGGCCAACCGCGCCCAGGGTGTGGTGACTGCGCACACGCTCGACGACCAGGCAGAGACACTGCTCATGCGGCTTGCCCGCGGCTCGGGGGTGGACGGGTTGAGCGCCATGGCGGCCGAGACGGTTCTGCACGGAATGCGCGTCTTCCGGCCGCTGCTCGATATGCCGCGCGAGCGTCTGCGGGCGATGCTCGATGCGGTCGGACAGGAGTACATCTGCGATCCCAGCAATTCCGACACGGCGTTCGAGCGGGTGCGGGTTCGCAAGGCAGCGAGTTCGTTCAGCGCCCTCGGCCTCACGCCCGAGAGCGCTGGCATTGTCGGCAAGACGCCTCGGCAGGGCCCGGCAGGCGCTGGATGAAGCAGCTGCCGCACTCGAAGCCTATTGCGTAGCCTACCAGCCCGAGGGACATGCCGTCATCGACGTCAGGTCGTACCTCGATGCTCCTGAGGAGTTGCAGATCAGAGTGCTGCTGCGCGTGCTGGCAATCGCCGGCGGGCCGGCGCCGCAGCCGCAGCTTGCCGCGGTGGAGCGCGCCGTGGCGTGGCTGGCCGCTGGCAAGGGCTCTTCGCGCACGCTCGGTGGCTGCCGGGTGAGCCGGCGTCACGCGAGCTTCATCATCGGCCGTGAGATTGGCCGGATGCGCACGCCACGGCTCACCATTCATCCCGGCGAGACCATCCTGTGGGACAGCCGGTTCGCCGTTCGCCTGGCTCCGGAGGCTCAGGCGGACATGGAGTTGGTGCCGATGTCGGAGGCGCGGCCGGGACCCGGCATCAAGCGACCTTCGCGGCTGCCGGACTTCGTGTTCCAGACCCTGCCGGCGCTCATGAGTGCGGGAGAAATTGCTCTCGTGCCGCAGCTCAGATACTGCCGGCCCGGTTTCGTGGGACCTGAAATGGCCGAAGTCCGGCCTCTTTTCCGGTGCGGTGATCCTTCATTTACGGTTCGCTAAGCTTGGCAAGGCGAACCGGTGTTCCTATGTTACAGTTTACTTCCGGGAGCGGGCCGCCGAGGCCTCGCCGAAGGCCCGGTTCAACTGAAGAGGACCGACGTGGTCAATTTCCGTCACTTTGCCGTATGGGTGGTGATCGCTCTTTTGCTGTTTGCGCTCTACAACCTGTTCCAGAGCCAAAGCCAGCGGGCGGGATCATCGGAAATCAGCTACTCCGAGTTCACCACCAAGGTGGATTCGGGTGAGGTGAAGAACGTCACCATTTCCGGTGAGGTGATCAGCGGGCAACTCAGCGACGGGCGCAGCTTCCAGACCTACGCGCCCAATGATCCGAACCTCATCAGCCAGCTGCGCGGCAAGGGCGTCGATATCAAGGCCCGGCCGGCCTCGGAGGAGTCGCTGCTCGCCAGCCTGCTGGTTTCGTGGTTCCCGATCATTCTCATGATCGGCGTCTGGGTGTTCTTCATGCGCCAGATGCAGGCGGGTTCGGGCAAGGCGATGGGTTTCGGCAAGTCCAAGGCCAAGCTTCTCACCGAGCGCCAGGGCCGCGTTACGTTTGAAGACGTAGCCGGAGTGGACGAGGCAAAGGAGGACCTGCAGGAGATCGTCGAGTTCCTCAAGGATCCGCACAAGTTCCAGCGGCTCGGTGGCAAGATCCCGCGCGGTGCGCTGCTCGTCGGTCCGCCCGGCACCGGCAAGACCCTGCTGGCGCGCGCCATCGCCGGGGAAGCCAACGTGCCGTTCTTCACCATTTCCGGGTCGGACTTCGTGGAGATGTTCGTCGGCGTGGGCGCCTCGCGCGTGCGCGACATGTTCGATCAGGCAAAGAAGAATGCGCCATGCATCATCTTCATCGATGAAATCGATGCCGTAGGGCGCCATCGCGGCGCGGGCCTCGGCGGGGGCAATGATGAGCGCGAGCAGACCCTGAACCAGTTGCTCGTCGAGATGGACGGGTTCGAGGCGAACGAAGGCGTCATTCTGATCGCCGCCACCAACCGCCCCGACGTTCTTGATCCGGCACTGTTGCGTCCCGGCCGCTTTGACCGGCAGATCGTGGTGCCCAATCCGGACATCGTCGGCCGCGAGCAGATCCTCAAAGTTCACATGCGCAACATCCCGCTGGCGCCCGACATCGACGCCAGGATCATTGCCCGCGGCACGCCTGGTTTTTCCGGCGCCGACCTGGCCAACCTCGTCAACGAAGCCGCACTGCTCGCGGCACGGCGCAACAAGCGCATGGTGACGCAGCATGAGTTCGAGGATGCCAAGGACAAGGTAATGATGGGCTCCGAGCGCCGGTCCATGGCGATGTCGGAGGAGGAAAAGACACTGACCGCCTATCATGAAGCCGGCCACGCCATCGTGGCGCTGAGCGTGCCCTCGGCCGATCCGGTGCACAAGGCCACCATCATCCCGCGGGGCCGCGCCCTCGGCATGGTGTTGCAGCTTCCGGAGGGCGACCGCTACTCGATGAAGCTCAAGCACATGACGTCGCGACTGGCCATCATGATGGGCGGACGCGTCGCCGAGGAGCTGACCTTCGGTGAGGAAAACGTCACCTCGGGTGCACAATCGGACATCGAGCAGGCGACCAAGCTGGCGCGCGCCATGGTGACCCGCTGGGGCTATTCCAAGTCGCTCGGCACGGTCGCTTACGGCGAGAATCAGGAAGAGGTCTTCCTCGGCCACTCGGTCGCCCGCAATCAGAACGTATCCGAGGCCACGGCGCGGATCATCGATGACGAGATCAAGCGCCTGGTGGAGGAGGGTCACCGATTCGCGACCAGAATCCTCAAAGGCAAGATCAAGGAGCTCGAAGTGCTCGCCAAGGGGCTGCTTGAATATGAAACCCTGACCGGCGATGAAATCAAAGACCTGCTGAACGGCAAGCCGCCGTTGCGCGGAGAGGAAAGGAAGGCGGCTCAGGCCGAGCCAGCTTCCTCCGTCCCCACTGCAGGCAGAGCCCCCGGGCGGCGCAAGAACACGGGCGACATGGAGCCGCAGCCGCAGGCATGACGCAGCGGTGCGCGGGCCTTGCGGCGGGCGAAGCTCCGCGGGCGGCCTGCTCACGATAGCGTGACTTTGCGTAGCTCCTGATGACCGGCTTCTATCTCCGCCCGCTCGGCTTCCTGTGGGGAGCCGACGCTGCCGAGGCGGTGCGGCTCGGGATCGCCGGAAGGCTGGCGGGAGGCAGCGGCGCTTTTTCGATCGTCGAAGTCATCCACCGCACCGGGGCTGCGACTGCCCGCGAGATTGTCAGCTACTCTGTGCTCAGCAAGACGACCGAACGGCCGATCCGGGATCGGCTCGATGCGATCAGTGCCCGGCGGCCCGACATCGCCGGCATCGACTTCGCCAGGACCCGGGTGATGGGCGTCATCAACGTGACCCCGGACAGCTTTTCCGACGGCGGACGCACGTTCGAGGAGCGCAGCGCCATCAAGCATGGCATGCGGCTCGCCGCAGCGGGAGCCGACATTCTCGATGTTGGCGGAGAATCCACGCGCCCCGGTTCCGATGGCGTCGCGGTGGATGAGGAGGACCGACGGGTTGCCTCGGTGGTGGCGGAGTTGAGCCGGGAAGGGCTCGTTGTCTCCATCGATACGCGCAAACCGCAGATCATGGCCTCGGCGGTGGCGGCAGGCGCCCGCATCATCAACGATGTGTCGGCGCTCACGTTCGAAGCACGCAGCGCCACGCTGGCGGCCTCACTGGGCGTGCCGGTCGTGCTGATGCACGCCAAGGGCAATCCCAGGACGATGCAGATCAATCCCGTCTATGACGATGTCGTGCTCGACGTCTACGACGAGCTCAGCGCCTTGCTGGCAGCGGCCGAGCGGGCCGGTTTACCGAAATCGAGACTCCTGGTTGATCCCGGCATCGGCTTCGGGAAAACCTTCCACCATAACGCAGAGATCCTGAAGAGCCTCGCCGTCTTCCATGGTATGGGAGTGCCGGTGGTGATCGGCGCCTCGCGCAAGGCGTTCCTCGGTGCGATTTCCGGAGAACGGACGGCGCATGAGCGCGTCGCAGCGTCCATCGGAGCGGCACTCGCCGGCGCCAGCCAGGGGGTGCAGATCGTAAGGGTCCATGACGTGAAGGAGACGGTTCATGCGCTGCAGGTCTGGCGCGCTGCGCACGAGCCGGAGTCGTCCGGGCTCTGATGGGAGTGATTCCAGGGATGGCGCACGGCAGACATTGCGGAAAGGGCAGATGACGCGGGATCTATTTGGAACTGACGGGGTGCGCGGGGCTGCCAACAGCTGGCCCATGGACCCCGAGACCGTGCTCAGGATCGGCATGGCCGCGGGCGGGCTGTTCACGCGCGGTCAGCACCGCAACCGGGTGGTGATCGGCAAGGATACACGCCTGTCGGGCTATCTCGTCGAGCAGGCGCTGTCGGCCGGCTTCCTCTCGGTCGGGCTCGACGTGTTCTTCCTGGGACCCCTCCCGACGCCGGCGGTGGCCATGCTGACGCGTTCGCTGCGGGCCGATCTCGGCGTGATGATATCGGCATCGCACAATCCGTTTGCCGACAACGGCATCAAGCTGTTCGGCCCCGACGGCTACAAGCTGTCGGACGATCAGGAACAGGAGATCACCCGGCGCGTGCAGCAGGCAGCGCCGGCGCCGCTGGCCGGGCCGGAACAGCTCGGCCGCGCCAAACGCATCGACGATGCCCAGGCGCGGTACATCGAATTCGCCAAGCGGACCTTCCCCAAGGACCTCAGGCTCGAGGGAGTGCGCGTGGTTGTCGACTGCGCCAACGGAGCTGCCTACAAGGTTGCCCCGGCAGCCCTCTGGGAGCTCGGCGCCGAAGTCATCGTGATGGCTGATCAGCCGAACGGATTCAACATCAACGAGAAGTGCGGCTCTACCCATCCGGAAGGCGTCTGCGACAAGGTCAGGGAGATGCGCGCCGACATCGGCGTCGCCCTCGACGGCGACGCCGACCGGTGCATCATCGTCGACGAGAAAGGGCGCATCATCAATGGCGATCAGGTAATGGCGCTCGTTGCCTCGACCTGGGCCAGAGAAGGCCGCCTGCAGGGGGACGGAGTCGTAGCGACCGTCATGTCCAATCTCGGGCTGGAACGCTTTCTCGAGAGCAAAAATCTCAAGCTCCATCGTACCCGGGTGGGCGATCGGTATGTGGTCGAGCATATGCGCTCGCACGGCTGCAACGTGGGCGGCGAGCCTTCCGGCCACATTGTCATCTCCGATTTCGCGACTACCGGCGACGGCCTCGTTGCCGCGCTGCAGGTTCTGGCGGCGGCCAAGGCCTCAGACAAGCCGGTGAGCGAGGTTTGCAAGCTCTTTGCGCCGCTGCCACAGATACTTCGCAACGTCCGCTACGGCAGCGGCCAGCCGCTCGAAAACGCCAAGGTGAAGGGAACCATCGCCTCGGTGGAACGGCGGCTGGCCAACCGCGGCCGCCTCGTCATCCGCAGCTCCGGAACCGAGCCGCTGATCAGAGTGATGGCGCAGGGCGATGATGATGCGCTTGTCGGCGAGGCGGTTGACGAGATCTGCGCGGCGCTGGAGGAAGCGCGGGTCGCAACCGGTTGACGCTACGTCAATTCCACTCTCCGTTTCAATCTGATACAGTAGTCGCCACAACGACTTACCAGATCATCAAACTTTCGCATTTCGGGCTGGCTTCTGCCGCGCTCAATACCTATCTGAAGCTACGAAATACGACTATGCTCAGGTGGGAGTATCGGTGGTGATGGGTTTGCGAACCACGGTGGCCGTTCTGGCGATGGTTGCTGCGTTGTCGGCGCCGCACCGGGTCACAGCGGCAGAGTTTATCGAGCCTGACAGCGTGGCGTCGGATGTGGGCAAGTTCTACGTGCGCGGCGATGCCGGCTGGTCATTTCTCGAATGGGACGCCGGGGATGACGACGATGCTTTCACGGCCGGGCTCGGCGTCGGCTATCAGTGGCACGACTATCTGCGCACTGACGTCCGAGCTGACTGGTCCGGCCCGTACGAGACGGATGCCGTCGATCTCGAAGCTACGACCGTGCTCGGCAATGCCTACATCGACATCCCGCTGACCGAAAATATCAAACCCTACGTCGGCGCCGGCCTCGGCTGGGGCTGGGTCGAGGGCGATGGAGCGGTGGAAGACGATTCCGGGCTCGCCTATTCGGCGATGGTAGGTTCTGCCTTCACGCTCACGGGCAACATCGATCTCGACGTCGGCTACCGCTTTCGCGGCATTTCGATCGACGACGAGGACGTGACCGATCACGCGGTGACCGGCGGCATCCGGTTCAAGTTCTGAGCCCGCAGCAGCTTCCGTTTCCGAGCATTGTGCTTCGCCTCAAAATTGCCGGGGTATCCTTGTTCGCCTGAACGGCCTGCCCTATAAACGGCGCGGGCTATCCCTCCCCAACGAGGGACGTCCATCTGCAAGGATGGTGCGAAATGGCGACCTGCGACAAGCCGGGGCGGCGCCCCGGCAGACCTTTTTTCTCTTCCGGCCCGTGTGCCAAGATCCCGGGCTGGTCTTCCAGTCTCCTCAATGAAGCTCTCGTCGGTCGTGCTCACCGGTCGGCGGAAGCCAGGGCGCGTCTCAGGCACGCCATCGACCTGACGCGCGAGGTGCTCGAGGTGCCGGCGAGCCATCTGATCGGCATCGTTCCGGGCTCCGATACCGGTGCAGTCGAATTGGCCCTGTGGACCATGCTCGGGGCGCGTGGCGTCGATGTCCTGCAATGGGAGAGCTTTGGCGAGCAGTGGGCGAAAGACGTCACCCAGCAGCTCAGGCTCGAAGACGTGCGTATATTCTCTGCCCCGTACGGTGAGCTGCCGGACCTGAGCCAGGTCGACGGCGATCGCGATCTGGTGTTCGCCTGGAACGGAACGACTTCGGGAGTGCGGGTGCCGCATGCCGACTGGATCCCGGCGGACCGCCGCGGACTGGCGATCTGCGATGCCACCTCTGCCATGTTCGCCCAGCGGCTCGACTACACGAAGCTCGACGTCGCTACCTTCTCCTGGCAAAAGGCGCTCGGCGGCGAGGCCGCACATGGCATGATCGTGCTGTCGCCGCGTGCGGTTGCGCGGCTGGAGAGCTATTCGCCGCCCTGGCCGGTGCCGAAAATCTTCCGCCTGACCGCCGGTGGCAGGCTGAACGCCGGCCTGTTCGAAGGCGAAACCATCAATACGCCGTCGATGCTGTGCGTGGAGGATTGGATCGCCGCGCTCGGCTGGGCGAAGCGCGAAGGCGGCCTCAGGTCGTTGATCGCCAGAGCAGATGCCAACGCCAGGACGGTTTCGGACTGGGTCGGGCGAAGCGCCTGGGCCGAGCACCTGGCGCGCGATCCTAAGGTGAGATCGAACACCTCGGTTTGTCTGACGGCGAAGGGCGGGCGCGAGGTGGCGCAGACAATTGCCCGGCATCTCGCCGATGAGGGTGTGGCCTTCGATATCGCGGCCCATCGTGATTCGCCGCCGGGGTTGCGTATCTGGTGCGGGGCCACCGTGCAAAAGCAGGACATCGAGGCGTTGCTGCCCTGGCTCGACTGGGCCCACGGCATGGCGATGCAAGGCCGCTGCCGCGTGAGGACACCATGACGGCACAGGTGCTCGTATCGGACCGCCTGAGTGAACGAGCAGTGGAGGTCTTTCGCAGGCGCGGCATCGCCGTCGACTATCGCCCGGACCTCGGCGCCGACAAGGAGGCGCTGCTGTCGTCGATCGGCGGCTATGACGGCCTGGTGGTCCGCTCCGCCACCAAGGTGTCCGGCAAGGTCATCGGCCGCGCTGCCAGGCTGAGGGTCATCGGCCGGGCCGGCATCGGCATCGACAACATCGACCTGCGCTCGGCGACTGCACGCGGCATCATCGTCATGAACACGCCATACGGCAATGCGGTGACGACGGCGGAGCACACGATCGCCCTGATGCTGGCCCTGGCGCGGCAAATTCCCGAGGCCAACGCGTCCACGCAGTCAGGCAGATGGGAGAAGGAGCGCTTCCTCGGTGTCGAGCTCTTCAACAAGACCGTCGGCATCATCGGCTGCGGCAACATCGGCGGGATCGTCGCCGACCGGGCCCACGGCCTGCATATGAAGGTGATCGCCCACGACCCCTATCTGTCACCCGAGCGGGCGGTGGAAATCGGGGTCGAGAAGGTCACCCTCGAGGAACTGTTGGGGCGCGCCGATTTCGTGACTTTGCACACGCCGCTCACTGAGAAAACGCGAAACATCATCGACGCCGGGGCCCTGAAGCGCATGAAGCGGGGAGCGCGCCTGATCAACTGCGCACGCGGCGGGCTTGTCGATGAGATGGCGCTGAAGGCCGCGCTCGATGCCGGACACATCGCCGGCGCTGCACTCGACGTCTTCGAGACGGAGCCGGCGACCGCCCACCCGCTCTTTGGTCATCCCGGGGTGGTGTGCACGCCGCACCTCGGTGCCGCTACCGCGGAGGCCCAGGAAAACGTCGCCGTTCAGATCGCCGAGCAGATGGCCGACTATCTGATCGCCGGCGCGGTTGCCAATGCACTCAACATGCCGTCGATCACGGCCGAGGAAGCGCCACGGCTCAGGCCGTTCATCGATCTTGCCGGCAAGCTGGGGTCATTCGCCGGCCAGTTGACCGAGGTCGCCCTGCAGGGGGTGGCGATCGAATATGCGGGTGCGGTGGGTGAACTGAATACGCGCGCATTGACGTCCGCGGCGCTGGCCGGCTTTCTCAAGCCGATGCTCGGCGTCGTCAATATGGTTTCCGCCCCGATGGTGGCGCGGGAGCGCGGCATCCAGGTCGACGAAACCCGCCAGACGGCGCGCGGCGTCTATGACAGCTATATCCGCTTTACCGTCATCGGCGAGGGGTTCGAGCGGTCGATCGCCGGCACGGTATTCTCCGACGGCAAGCCTCGCATCATCCAGATCAAGGGCATCAACATGGAGGCCGAGTTCGGCCCGCACATGCTCTATGTGACCAATGCGGACAAGCCCGGGTTCATCGGCGCCCTCGGCACGATCCTGGGTGGGGCCGGAGTGAACATCGCGACATTCCATCTCGGGCGCGAGACGCGGGGCGGCCATGCGATTGCGCTTGTGGAAATCGACGAGCCGATACCGGCCGCCGCGCTTGCGGCCGTCCAGGAGCTTCCGCACGTGCGCCAGGCCCGAACCCTGGCATTCTGACCGGGCAGGACGGGCATGAAGACACCGATCGGATCGCTGATGGCCGCCAACCGCGGCGAGATCGCAATCCGCGTGTTTCGGGCGGCTACCGAGATGGGCATCCGCACGGTCGCCATCTACTCCACCGAGGACCGGTTCTCGCTGCACCGGTTCAAGGCGGATGAGAGCTATCTCGTGGGCGAGGGGCGGGGACCGGTGCAAGCCTACCTCGACATCGAGGACATCCTGCGGATCGCCAAGAGCGCCGGGGTGGAGGCGATCCACCCCGGCTACGGATTCCTGGCGGAGAGCCCGGAATTCGCCGAGGCCTGCCGGCAGGCCGGCATCCTGTTCATCGGACCGGCCGCGGCGACGATGCGTCTGCTCGGCAACAAGATCAGCGCCCGCAACCTCGCGCTCGACGCCGGCGTGCCCGTGATGCCGGCGAGCGGGCCGCTGCCGGCCGGCCCCGCAGCGATGAAATCGCTGGCGCGGTCGATCGGCTATCCGGCGATGCTCAAGGCCAGCTGGGGCGGCGGCGGACGCGGCATACGCGTGGTCCGCAACGAGGATCAGCTCGTCGAGCTTGCCGATGCAGCGCGCGCGGAAGCGCGGGCCGCCTTCGGCAAGGATGAGATCTACCTCGAAAAGCTGGTGGAGCGGGCACGGCATGTCGAGGTGCAGCTCCTGGGTGACCGGCATGGCAATCTCGTTCACCTCTTCGAGCGCGACTGCAGCGTTCAGCGGCGCCATCAGAAGGTGGTCGAAAGAGCGCCTGCCCCTTACCTCGATGACCGGCAACGAGGCGAGTTGTGCGCGGCGGCGTTGCGGATCGCCAGGGCGGCAAACTATGAGAACGCCGGCACAGCCGAGTTCCTGCTCGATGCGGATACGGGCCGGTTCTACTTCATCGAAGTGAATCCGCGCATCCAGGTCGAGCACACCGTGACCGAAGTCGTAACCGGCATCGATATCGTGAAGGCGCAGATCGCGATCGCCACGGGCGGCAGGGTGGGGACCGAGGAGACCGGAGTTCCGGCGCAGAACGACATCAGACTCAACGGCCATGCTCTGCAGTGCCGGATAACGACCGAAGATCCACTCAACAACTTCATTCCGGACTACGGCCGCATCAAGGCCTATCGCGGCGCGACCGGCTTCGGCATCAGGCTCGATGGCGGCACGGCCTATTCCGGCGCCCTGGTAACCCGCTACTACAATTCGCTTCTCGAGAAGGTTACGGCCTGGGGTTCGACGCCGTTGGAGGCGGTTCGCCGAATGGACCGCGCGCTGCGCGAGTTTCGCATCCGCGGCGTGTCCACGAACCTGCAGTTCGTCGAGGGCCTGATTTCACATCCCCGGTTCCTGTCGGCGGACTACACGACATCTTTCATCGACGAAACGCCGGAGCTTTTCGAGTTGCCGGCCCGCAAGGATCGGGCAACGAGGCTCCTGTCGTTCATCGCCGGCGTCATCGTCAACGGCAACGACGAAGTCAAAGGCCGGCGCAGGCCGCAGCACCTGCGGACGCCGAAGGCCCCGGACACCCGCGGCATGAAGCCGCCGCCCGGGTTGCGCGGGCTCCTCGACCGCGAGGGCCCGGAAGCGGTGAGCCGCTGGATGAAGGAGCAGAGCCGTCTGCTCATCACCGATACCACGATGCGCGATGCGCACCAGTCGCTGCTCGCCACGCGCGTGCGCACCGATGACATCGTCAGGATCGCGCCGGCCTATGGCGTGCTGTTGCCGGAGCTGTTCTCGGTCGAATGCTGGGGCGGCGCGACCTTCGATGTTGCGATGCGGTTTCTGAAGGAATGTCCGTGGGAGCGGCTGCGCCGGCTCCGGGCGGCCATGCCGAACCAGCTCCTGCAGATGCTGCTGCGCTCCGCCAACGCGGTCGGCTACACGAACTATCCCGATAACGTCGTCGAGTACTTTGTCGCCCGCGCGGCGGCGGCCGGCATCGACATCTTCCGGGTTTTCGATTCGCTGAACTGGATCGAAAACATGAAGGTGGCGATGGCCGCCGTGCTGAAGTCGGGCAGGATCCTCGAAGCGGCCATCTGCTACACCGGCGACATTGCCGATCCGGAAAGGCGCAAGTACGACCTCGAATATTATGTGGGTCTCGCCCGCCAGCTCGAGGCTGAAGGCGCCCATATCCTCGGCATCAAGGACATGGCGGGGCTCCTCAAGCCGGAAGCGGCGCGCCGGCTGGTCGCAGCGCTCAAGGGTGCGGTCGCGATCCCGATCCACCTGCACACCCACGACACCAGCGGTATTTCTTCCGCCACCATCTTTGCCGCCGCCGAAGCGGGCGTTGACGCCATCGATGCGGCGATGGACTCGATGAGCGGCCTCACTTCGCAGCCGCCTATGGGATCGATTGCTGCGGCGCTGGAAGGCACGGCCCGCGCCACCGGCCTCAACCGGGAGGCGCTGCATGCAGTCGCCGAATACTGGCGGGGTGTGCGCTCCCTCTACGAGGGCTTTGAGAGCGACGTCCGCTCGGGAACCGCCGATGTCTACGCCCACGAAATGCCCGGCGGCCAATACACCAACCTCCGCGAGCAGGCTCGTGCGCTGGGCATCGAGGATCGGTGGCCGGAGGTTGCGCGAGCCTACGGTGTTGTGAACGCCATGTTCGGCGACATTGTGAAGGTGACGCCCACCTCCAAGGTCGTCGGCGACATGGCGCTGATGATGGTCACCAGCGGCCTGACCGCGGCGGATGTCGAAGACCCGGACCGGGAGATCGCATTTCCCGAAAGCGTGGTTTCGCTCTTCAAAGGTGAAGTGGGACAGCCCTATGGGGGATTTCCGAAGCGCCTGCAGCAGAAGATCCTGAAGGGAGAGGAACCGCTGCGAACGAGACCGGGCGAGGTGCTGGCGCCTGCCGACTTCGCGGCCTTGCGCAGCTCGGCCGAAAGGAAATGCGGGCGCAGCGTCTCCGATGATGAATTCGCCTCTTACCTTCTCTACCCGAAGGTGTTCGTGGAGTTCGCCCGGACGCAGGCGGCATACAGCGATCTCTCCATCCTGCCCTCAGGCGTCTTTTTCTACGGCATGGAGCCGCAGGAGGAATTCGCCATCGACATCGACCGCGGCAAGACCCTGCTGGTGAGCTATTCGGCGGTGAGCGAATCCGACGAGGAAGGGATGGTGACGGTCTATTTCGAGCTCAATGGCCAGCCGCGGCCAGTGAGGGTGGCAGACAAATCCAGGAAGCCGCTGAAGGCGGCGCGCCCGAAGGCCGACGCGGGCAACGGCGCCCATCTCGGATCGCCAATGCCGGGCCTCGTGGTGTCGGTGGCCGTCAAGCCCGGCGAAAAGGTCAAAAAGGGCGACCTGATCCTGAGCCTCGAAGCCATGAAGATGCAAACCACGGTGGTCAGCGAGCGCGCGGGAACCGTCCGCGAGCTGGCAGTCGCAGTCGGCCATCAGGTGGACGCCAAGGATCTGCTGGCGATCATCGACTAAAGGGCCTGCGAAAGACCGAGAGAATGGCAAATGTAGCGGTGATCGGCGCCCAATGGGGCGATGAAGGCAAAGGCAAGATCGTCGATTGGCTGTCGGAACGCGCCGATATCGTGGTGCGTTTCCAGGGCGGGCACAACGCCGGCCACACGCTCGTCATCGAAGGCACAACCTACAAGCTGTCGCTGCTGCCTTCAGGAGTGGTGCGCCGCGGCAAGCTTTCGGTAATCGGCAACGGGGTGGTGATCGATCCCTGGGCGCTGGCCGACGAAATCGACCGGCTCCGAATTCAGGGCATCGATATCGGGCGGCGACAATCTGAGGATCGCCGAGAACGCCATTCTGATACTCCCCATTCATCGCGAGCTCGACCAGATGCGCGAGGCGGCGGCCGGCGACGGCAGGATCGGCACGACGGGGCGGGGGATCGGTCCGGCATATGAAGACAAGGTCGGCCGGCGCGCCATCCGCGTCCAGGATCTTGCCGAAACCTCCGCGCTCGGTGCGAAGGTGGAGAGGCTGCTCGCTCATCACAACGCGTTGCGGCGCGGTTTCGGGCAACCCGAGCTGCAGGCAGATGAGGTCATCGCTCCGCTGGCGGCCATTGCGCCGCGGGTGCTGCCGTATGTCGATGCCGTGTGGCAGCTTCTCGACGAGGCACGCCGGGAGGGCAAGCGCATTTTGTTCGAGGGAGCGCAGGGCACGTTGCTCGACATCGATCATGGAACCTATCCGTTCGTCACCTCCTCGAATGCCGTTGCTGCCCAGGCGGCGAGCGGCTCAGGCCTGGGGCCCGGCGCCATCGGATACGTCCTTGGCATCATGAAGGCCTATACGACGCGGGTCGGCTCCGGTCCGTTTCCGACCGAACAGGAAAACGAGATCGGGGCTCGCATCGGCGAGCGTGGCAGGGAGTTCGGAACGGTGACAGGGCGCAAGAGGCGGTGCGGGTGGTTCGATGCGGTGCTGGCGCGGCAGGCGAGCAAAATCTCGGGCGTCAACGGTGTCGCCCTCACCAAGCTCGATGTTCTCGACGGGTTTGGCGAAATCAGCATCTGCACCGCCTATGAGCTCGATGGCAAACGCATTGACTATCTGCCGGCTGCTGAAGTGCTGCAACAACGGGTGAAGCCCATATACGAGCGTGTCGAGGGGTGGGATGGCTCGACGAGGGGAGCACGATCATGGGCAGATTTGCCCGCCCAAGCGATCAAATACGTGCGTTATCTCGAAGAGCTTGTCGGATGTCCGGTGGCGCTGCTTTCTACTTCGCCTGAGCGCGCCGACACGATCCTGATGCGGGATCCGTTCGCCGATTGAGCGCTCTCCCACTATTGACGGTATGAGTGGCTTTATTCGCCGAGCTGGGGCGAAGCGAGCGCGCGCCTGACCATGCCGATGTCGACGTTGGCGCCGGAAAAGATAAGCACCACGGTGGAGCCCTTGATGGCCGACCGGCGCGCCCACGCTCCGGCAAGGGCAGCCGCGGTGCCCGGCTCAACCAGCACATGCGCCTGGGTGAGCGCTGTGTGCATCGCCGACAGGCAATCTTCGTCGTCGACCTCGAGCGCATCGGCGACATGGGCAATCATGGCCGCAAGAGACAGTTCCGGAGGGATGCGCTGATTGAGACAGTCGCAGATCGTGGTGACAGGATGCTCGATGGCCTTGCGGGCGTGAAAACTGCGAACCATGCAGGGCGTCTGTGCCGAGCCGACCGCAATCACGCGGGCGCTTGCGCCCGCTGCCTTTAGCCCCAGGGCCGTGCCCGAGGCGAGACAGGCGGAGCCCGTCGGCGCGAAAACGAAGTCGGCCTCGGGAAGACCCTGCCGATTTCCAGTCCGAGCGTGCCGGCGCCGGCGATGACATGCGGGCTTTCACCATCGTCGATGAACGCGAGGCCGTGGGCCGTCGCGAATGCCTTGGCGGCTACCTTCGCCTCATCCAGATCGGCGCCGCCGACATGCAGCCTGCCCCCGAACCTGGCGATCGCGGCCTGCTTGGTTTCCGGGCAACCGCGGGGAAGGAAGATCTCCGCCGCCCTGCCGAGCAGCCGGGCTGCATAGGCGACCGCCTGGCCATGGTTGCCTGTCGATGACGTGCAGGCGTTTTTTGCGGCCGGGTCGGCAAGGAGGTGATTGAGCGCGCCGCGAAGTTTGAACGAGGAGAGAACACTGGCGAATTCGCCCTTGATCCGGACGTCGGCGCCGAGAAGCTCGGCGAGCGCCGGTGACGGCCACAGCGGCGTCGCCGGCAGATAGGGCCGAATGCGGCGCTCGGCTTCAAGCACATCCTCGGGACGGGGAATGGCAGCTGACGCGCTCATGCACACATTTCTCCCGTCATGGCCGGGCTTGACCTGAATGGCTTGACCCGGCCATCCTTTCCGGGCAGCTTTCCCACCGTTTGCCATTCTTCGCACGTAAATCTGACGCGTCTTCAGAAGCTTGGTCCGCGGCAAGAAGATGGCCGGGTCAAGCCCGGCCATGACGGTTGATTGTATGGGGTAGGCGTCCGCCCGCAAGAAAGTGCAACAGACATACTGCCGGAACCGCATTGGCGGTATTTGATCTCTAGGAAACGACCTTGAGCAACCGCTCTTGGGGCGCCGGTGTTGCCGCCAATGTAGCGATGGCGTCGGAGTAGTTGCGCATGATGATGGCCGCGACCTCGATTTCCGGCACCGGGCGGCCGAAATAGTAGCCTTGCGCCTGGGTGCAGCCGATGCTTTTCAGGAACTCCGCCTGTTCGCGCGTTTCGATGCCTTCCGCGGTAAGGGGCAGGCTCAGCGACCGGCCCAGGCCCATGATGGCGCGCAGGATGTTCTTGACGTTGGACTTGCTGTCGATGGCGCGGACGAACGACTGGTCGATCTTGAGCTTGTTGAACGGGAACTGCCACAAATAGCCGAGACTTGAGTAGCCGGCCCCGAAATCGTCGAGCACGACGCCCACTCCGGTTTCCTGCAGCACGTGCAGCTGTTCCTGGACATAGTCGATGTTGTCGAGCAGCACGCCTTCCGTCACTTCGAGCTCAAGGCGATAGGCGGGAAACTTCGCCCGCTGCAGGCTCTTGCGGATCCCGACGATGATGCTGCCGTTGCGAAACTGCAGCGGCGACAGGTTGACCGAGATCTTCAAGGGTTCGGGCCAGGTCGCGGCCGTCCGGCAGGCCTGGTCCAGGGTCCAGGCGCCGATTTCGCCGATCAGACCCAGGGTTTCGGCAACCGGTATGAACTCGACGGGCGAAATCGCGCCGTATTGCGGGTTGGTCAGACGGATCAGCGCTTCAAACCCGAGGAGCTTTTCCGTGGCCAGCTCGAAATACGGCTGATAGTGAAGCGCAAAGAGCTTCTTCTCGCAGGCCTCCGTCACGATGCTTTCGAGATCGCGCCGGCGGCGCAACGTGCTCTCGGTGCTGGCGTCGAAGAAGCGATAGCAGTTGCGCCCGGCGGCTCTCGCTTCCATGAGGGCGATTACGGCGCTCTTCATCAGCTCGTCGGCGGTGCCGCCGTCGGCCGGAGACAGGGCAAGACCGATATTCACGTCGATGCTCAGCGGCTGGGCGGCAGCGGCAAAAGGTCTGGTCAGGGCGGCCAGCGTGGCTTTCGCACACTGTGCTGCCTCCATGGCGTCGTGGATGTTGGTCTTGAGCAGGGCAAAACCGTTCTCGCTGAGGCGCGCGGCGACGCCCAGCGGACCCGCTTCGCTCTTCAGGCGCAGGGCGAGTTCGAGCACCAGCGCATCGATGGTACGGCGGTCCAGGTGCTCGGTAAGCTCCTGCATGCGGGCGATCTCGATTTGCACGAGCGCCGTCTGCTCATTGCGCCTTGCGGATTCCTTCAACGCCTCGGCGAGGTGACTGGCGAGAACATCGCGGTTCGGCAGCCTCGTCAGGGAATCGTGGCTCGTCATGAACGAGAGGGTTTTCTCGACCTCCAGTTTCTGGCGCGTTCGATACCAGAAGCCGAGTCCGGGGCCGATGGCCAGCAGCAGCGCCATCACGAGAGAGAGGATGGTGACGGCGCCAACGATCGCGCCGTTCTGCTCGGTATGATCAAATGCCACTTCAACCCATCCGACCAGGGCCTCGCCGTCGAGCACTGGCACATAGGCCAGGGAATAGTGCGCCGGCTCGGCATGGCCGTCACCCTGCAGTGCAACCGCGAACGGCTCGCGGCGGCTTGCCTGGACGGCAAAATCGTTCACCTCGGAACCGAGACCATGGGAATACGAAAACGCCTTGGCGAGCTCGGTGGAGACGATGCGCAGCCTTCCGGAACCATCGAAGAGCCGGTAGCGGAAGATCTTGCCGCTGTTCCTGGCCTGCTCGAGAAATGTGACCGATGGCAGCGACGGCCTCTGACCGGCCATCATCTCCGGAAATTCCGGCATGTTCCCGACCAGGTAATCGGCCCAGTCCTTGCCGTATTCGAGCGTGGTGGCGGCGACCAGCTTGTTGGTGACCGTCATGACGGTCATGCTGCCGGCGGCGGCGATGGCCACGCAGAAGGCGATCAGCAATGCTGACCAGCGATTTTTGGACAGCCACTGCCTTATCAACACCGTCACCAGCCAACCCCCTGGGCGGTTGCGCCGCTTGAGGGCGGGTTGGCGCACCGCTTTCGAGTCCAGGCCTGCCCTGGGCAAGACTCCTTGCAAGCCATAGCAGCCCCAACGTATGAAACGGTAAACGGGGCCTTCATTTCCCGACCTTGGTGTACGGACGATTGATCACAGGCGATGGACGCACGGATACGAAACACGCTCCTTTCGGGTTGGTTAACCATGGCGCTTCTGGCGCCCTGGCAGCCGGAAGCGGCCGCAGGCTATCGCGAGGATGCCGAAAGCCTGGTTGCCAGGCCGCCGGCCGGCATCGTGATCCGGCCTGATCTGGAAGGCACCATCGATGGCCTGGCAAATGCGGCGAGAGCGAGCCAGGGCCGAAAGCCGCTGTCAGCGAGTCCGCTTTTCAAGTCGGCAGCGCGGGCCCAGGCCATCGACATGGCGCTGGGTGACTTCGTCGGCCACCGGTCGCGCAAGGGCCAGGGTTTCACCACGCGCTTCGCAGCCTTCGCGGGCGACGCCGATCGCTTTCCCGCGCGCGGCGAAAACGCGGCGCGCGACCGCGCCAACGGGCCCGTTGACGGCGACAAGGCGCGCCGGCTTTTTCAGCAGTGGCTCGATTCGGGCGGACATCGCCGGAATCTGCTCGGGCGCAACTACGAGATGGTCAGCTCAGGCGTGATCCAGAAAGGCAATCACCTCTATGCGGTGCAGATCTTCTGGGCGGCGCCGGTCGACACGGGAATTGAGGCCGGCTCCGCTCAGAAGCAGCGCGGCAGTCAAAGCGGGAAGGCAATCGTCAAACCAGCGCCGAAGCGCTCGATCCTGAAGACGTTGCGGGCGCTGTGGCCGCTTCTAGACCCGGGCGCCCGGAGACGCTAGCCGGGGCTTGGCGATCATGGCTGCGCTGGCAGCCGCCGTGACAGCCTTCTGAACCTTCTCGAAGGCTCTCACCTCGATCTGCCGGATGCGTTCGCGCGACACGTTGAACTCCTGCGACAGCTCCTCGAGGGTCAGTGGCTCGTCGCTGAGGCGGCGCGCCTGAAAGACGCGGCGCTCGCGGTCGTTGAGCTTCTTCATCGCCTGATCGAGCATGGTCAGGCGATTGGAGGTTTCTTCGCTCTGGACGAGAGAGGTTTCCTGGTCCGCAGTTTCGTCGACCAGCCAATCCTGCCACTCGCCGTCGGCATCGGCGCGCACGGGAGCGTTGAGAGAGGTATCGCCGGCCAGCCGCCGGTTCATCGACACGACGTCTTCCTGCGGCACGCCGAGGCGGCGGGCGATCTCCTTCACCTGATCGGGGCGCAGGTCGCCGTCTTCGAGCGCCTGAATCTGTCCCTTGATCTTGCGCAGGTTGAAAAACAGCTTCTTCTGGCTGGCGGTGGTGCCCATCTTGACGAGGCTCCACGAGCGCAGAATGAATTCCTGGATCGAGGCCTTGATCCACCACATGGCGTAGGTCGCGAGCCGGAACCCCTTGTCGGGCTCGAACCGCCGCACCGCCTGCATCAGGCCTACGTTGCCTTCCGATATGACCTCGGAGATCGGCAGACCGTAGCCGCGGTAACCCATGGCAATCTTGGCGACCAGCCGCAAATGGCTCGTCACCAGCTTGTGGGCTGCCTGGCGGTCGCCGTGCTCGCGCCAGCTCTTGGCGAGCATGAACTCTTCTTCCGGCTGAAGCATCGGGAACTGCCGGATCTCGCGGAGATATCGGGCAAGCCCCGCTTCGCTCGAAATCGACGGTAAACTGGACGTACGGGCCATGAGTGGTTCCCCGAAAGTGCTGTAACGGTGACTGATATAGTTACGATTAAGGGCCGATTTTAGATCCCTACCAGAAAATTCCCGGACGGGCCGAGCATGGATAGAAATTAATGATGTGATTCAAGAGCTTGAACTAAGTTCCTGAAATCATTGGGCGGCGGCGCGGAAAAGCGCATCGCCTCGCCCGATACCGGGTGATGAAAGCCCAATACTGCGGCATGAAGGGCCTGTCGTCCGAGCGCGGCGAGCGCCGCTTGGGCGGCGGCGCGCAGCCGTGCGGGCGCTCGCCGCATGGCTTCTGCCCGTAGACCGGGTCGCCAAGGAGGGGATGGCCCGCATGGGCCATGTGGACCCGGATCTGGTGGGTGCGGCCCGTCTCAAGGCGGCATTCGACCAGTGTCGGGGCGCCCGGCTGGTCGAACGTGCTGCAAGGACGCGGTAGTGGGTGACGCGCCGCCCGGCCCCGGTCGCGGCGCACGGCCATTTTCTGGCGGTCGGTGGGCTTGCGGCCGATCGGAGCGCTGATCGAGCCTTGCCCCCGCTCCGGCCTGCCCCAGACGATCGCCTGATAGGTCCGTTCGAGACGGCCGTCCCGCCCATGTTCGGCGAACTGCTCGCTCAGGCTCTGGTGCGCGCGGTCGTTCTTGGCGACGACCATCAGGCCCGATGTATCGCGATCCAGCCGGTGAACGATGCCCGGCCGGCGCTCGCCGCCGATGCCGGAAAGACTTTGACCGCAATGGGCGATGAGGGCGTTGACCAGCGTGCCTGCCCGGTGGCCGGGAGCGGGATGAACGACAAGCCCGGCGGGCTTGTCGATGACGATGAGGTCATCATCCTCATAGACCACGGCAAGCGGGATGGCCTCGCCCTGCGGCCGCGCGGCGACAGGCGGAGGGACAAGCACTTCGATGCGGGTCCCCGGTTTGACGCGATGGCGGGGCTCCACTATGGTCGCCCCGTCCACGCGCACCCGGCCATCGGCGATGAGCGCTTGAAAGCGGGCGCGGCTCACGTCCACAAAACTCCGGCTCAGCACGCGATCGAGGCGTTCGCCGGCATCGGCCGCGCCGACGGTCATGGTGAGTTCGCTCGAGGTTTCCATATGCCTGGATCGCACGATCGCGTTTTGCAGGACGAACCTGCGCCTGCTGCCGCAGGCGGGCAAGATCCGGTCAACGTCAGGGTTCTGAAATGGGTCGTGATCGTGCTCGGCGCGCTGCTCATGGCCGCGCTGGTGACCGTGTTCGGCATCATCGGCTACCGCCTGGCACGGCCCAGGCCGGCGATCGCGCCGATCGAGGCGGCGATCGGCCTGGCGGTCAGGCCCGGCGCGGAAGTCGGCCAGTTCGAACTCGACGGCAATCGCCTGGTCGTGCACGTGAAACATCCGGCCGAAAGCGAGCTCGTGGTGATCGATCTGCGGGCGGGGCGGATCGTGAGCCGGATCAGGCTGGAAGAAACCGGCGGCTCCGCGAACTGATCGGATCGCTCCGCAGTGCCCAGGGCGAGCACTTGTACTGAGGCAGCGGCATCCTTATAGAGGGTGCCGCATTGCTAGCGCCCCCTTCGTCTAGCGGCCCAGGACGCGGCCCTCTCACGGCTGAAACAGGGGTTCGATTCCCCTAGGGGGCGCCA
>CAWADI010000010.1:0-57945 GCA_963780765.1 uncultured Alphaproteobacteria bacterium
CGGCTCTGACCACGCAATCTTTCCAGGTGAGGACCAGCGCCCCGGCCGCGCGGCGGGGCGTCTCATTTCGGCTCGCCAGTGGACGAGAAGCACCGTTGTGCTCCTGCTACACACCGAGCAATATGGGCATGGGGATGAGGGGGTAATGACCAAACGCTGGCTGAAACGCGCCCGGATAACTGCCGACCCGGCCGGTGACCCATTGCAATCATGCGCCGTCACGCCGACGATGCAGACCTGCCGCGTCCGTTCCGCCACATCGGGGCCATGCGCGCATACCTTCGCAGCAAGGGTGCCTCTTACGAGGCACTGACAGCGGTGACGGTTCTCTGGAGCCGATACACGAGGTGGCTCCACGAGCATCCGATTGATGAGCAATCAGGGTCGAAGCACGATGGGAGATAGACCTTAGCCGGTTACGTTCTTTTCCAGACCTCGGGCAACTGCGCGATCAACAAGGCGAGCTTGCGCGCCTCTGCGGGTGATAGATTGTCCGCTCGCATCATTTCATCTTCGCGGCAGTAGACGACCCCGCGCATCATTTTGTTTGGGTCCGCGATGCTATTCGGCGAATTCGAGGTCCAGCCGCGTTATGGCGACAGCAAGGTTGAGACCCGTCTGGCCCTGCACGCTCACCGGTTGCAGAGCGATGGACCTGTAGAGTCCGCCGATGAGCACATTGGCGCCGAGCCCGAGGCCCACGCTTGCCTCCCCGGAAGCGCCGACGTAGCTGCCTGCCAGCGCATCAGGATCAACCGCGCCGGGCGCGAACACCATCCAGCTCACGAAGGCGACATTGGTCACCCCAATGTCGAGGCCGAACTTCCTGACCGAGCCGACATAGTACTCCGGCGGGCCGCCCACGGAACGGAAAATGCACTCCATTCCCTTGGACGACCACAAGATCCATCCACACCGCCCTCGATGGTGCAGTTGAGGATACCAACATTGACGCCGGCGGCAGCCGACGCGGTTTCCACATGGAATGCCCGGACGATGATGGCGGCAAGCAGCAAGGCGCTACGCAGAAACTTCATCCAATTACTCTTTGCACAATCGCGCAGTAGATCCGGCGGTGCAAGAATGCAGCACCTTGGCACACTGAATGAGTGCACGCCCTAACAAGGGCTATTTCTCGCAGGCAGGGCCAAATGCACGCCCTTCGTCGCTGACGAGCATCCTCACGCCGTTATGATCATGTCCGGCCACACGAGCACGGCCGCGTGCGCGCCGCTTGTTGGGGCGGCGAAATACGCATCGCATTCGCCGTCCGGCGTCTCGATGTTGACGTCACACTGCCGGTTTTCTACCGGTCGCATACGTCAAGCACCAATCCAGCAGCACCTCATTCTCATGCGTCCGCACGGTCAGACATGTTCGCAACTCGCGTTCCACTTCCGTCAAAGTCGCGCGGGTCATTCGGAATAGATCTTTGCAAAAGGAGAACAAAGCATCCTCGTCCGGGAAACGCCAAGCATATTCCTCGTGCTTCTCTTCGACATCTTGGAAACCGGCCTCGTTCAGCCGGTTTGCGAACTCTCCTTGAGTGAGAAACATTCCGTCGTGGCCGATGTCGGTGAACCTATCCACCGGCCCATTTAGCCACTGGTCTGGAGCAGTGCCCTTCAGAACATCTGCGACCACAAAAAGCCCACCAGGTTTCAGAATCCTGAAGGCCTCACGAAAAAACTCCGATTTGCGCCGCAGATGATGAATGCCCGCCAAATTCGAAGCGCGGTCCACGCAATTGGACTTGAGCGCGATGGCGTCCATACCGCAAACGAGACGCTGAAACTGCGGCGAGATCGAAGCGACGAAACTCTCTGCCGTGTCGACGCAGATAATCACTGCACCGGCTCGCAGAAGCGGCGGCAAGCCTTCCACTAGATAACCTCCGCCGGAGCCGGTATCGACAAGAGTCATTCCTGGAGCGAGATCCAGACGATCGATCAGCAATCGCCGTTCGGTGTTGCGCGCGGATGGTAGTCGTTGGTTCGCCAGATTGAATGGAGCGACGCGCGCAGGGCTATAATGCTGGACGCGGTCATAGTAGCTGTCGCGACTATCCGGCTTTGAAGGCATTCGTCGTCGGCGTCGCCTCAGCATCCATTTTCCCGATCACTCAATACTAGCTATCGACCCCTGCCGCTTCAAGACAGCAAATGTCCCGTGTTCTAGGACCCCCCCAAGGCCGCCTTTAAGTATTGTACTCACTCTTTGACCCAGTTTTCGCTTATGTGGCGAGCAGCCTAGTACGCTCGATCAGAGTCTTGGCTGCTATTTCCCAAGCACCGAGTTGGTCTTCACGGCGCACGCCGTTTATCATCGACATGCGTTGTGCCTTAGAGGAAAAGTGCCAGGTGTTCCCGCCGGGATTGACCTCGAGGCAAAACAGCCGTCCGGTTTTGGGTTCGCGGCGAATGTCACACGCCTGCAGCGGGACCTGCGGCATGGCGAGATATATTCTCGACGCGAACTTCAGTACATCCTTGTCATAGCAATATTCAACCTCACGCTCGCCGGAGCTGGCGTTGGTCGTTACCCCGGCGCTTGCCATCGTCCATGTCGGATCGTCGAGGTCGGGCATGGGTGTCAGTTGACGCCGCCGCAGCGCGTAGAGGGGCGCTCCGAAAAGCGTCAGTACCCGGTAGTCCTCCGAGTGTTTCCCGGTATCGATGAATTGCTGCACGATCATCTGGCCGTGGCTGCCTGGGTGATCTTTCGAAAATTGCGCGCGCAGCCGGTATTTGATCGCTGAAGTTCTGACCAGTTCGATGCCGCGACCTTCGGTTGCTCTTCCGAACGCGACGGGCTTCAATATGATGAAACGTCCCCATTCCTGCTCGCTCAGGGTGGTTTGGGGCTTGAGGAACGTCCATTTCGGGACGCGAATACCCTGCGCTGCCAGCATGCGCATCTGCTCGTCTTTCGGGATTCGCTGACCGCAATAGGTGGCGCCACGCAAGACCTTCAAAAGTTTGAGCCGGGTCGGGCAGAAGACCAGCGTGGGGCGTTCAGCCAGGCTTCTGAGCTTTGAACTGGGCTGGGGCGAATCCGGCAGAATATGAACATGAACGTCGCTGGCGAGCTTTCCTATGCGCTCTGCTATCTTGGCATAGTCGCCCGGATCCAGCCGCCGCAGGCCGGTAAGACATCACGAGATTGAACGCGGCCCCAAAGGTATTCACAGGCGTAGCTGTCAATTGATCTATGGGCTTCATGATGCCACGGGGCTTCAGGAGTCGCTAGCGAAGCCGAGATCAGCCGGCTCTCTTGCTTGCGCGCTTTGCTATGGTTTTGGCTTTGCCCTCCGTGGGCGCTGCTTCAGCTTTGAGGCTCTTTTTCAGCGCGTCCATTATGTTCACGACATTAGTCGGCGCCAGTTCGGCGGCGGGCAGGATTTCAATTTTCTGACCCTGCGCCTTCTTTTTCACGAGCGCCGCGAGCTCCACCGCATAGCTGTCCTTGTACTGCTCCGGCTTGAACGGCTTCGCCTGGCGGGCGACAAGCTGCGTGGCGAGCTCGAGGAGTTCCTCGTCGTACTTAATCTTGTCGAGCCCTTGGAAGTAAGGCACCGCCGGTCGGAGCTCGTTAGCATAGCGGATGATGTCGATGACCAGCCCGCCGTTGAGCCCGGCGCGATCGCGACCATGGGGGATCGAAAGGATAATTGTTCGGGTTTCCCCGGGGAGTTCAACGGAGCCTGCCGAGGCCCAGTTTGCCAATCTGCTCTGTCATCCTCAGAAAGGAATAGCCTTGTTTATCCGTCCGGTGGGGGATTTCTCCCACACACCTCAGGAAGCAGCGAGAGCCTTTGCCTTCCGCTTGCTGCGCCATCCGAGCAGACCCATCATGCTAAGGCCGGTGGCGAAGAGCGGGAGGGCTGCTGGGAGTGGGACTGGAGGAAGTTCAGAACCGCTGAGAATGAAACCAGCCGACTGGTCCTGCAAAAAGCCATAGACTGGGTCGTATGCTCCGCCCGAAGTGCCAGCGAAGTAGGAGAAATAATCAAAGAATCTACAGGATTGAAGAAAGAAACATAGTAGGTCCCGGACAACAATGACCACCCGACCGGATCTACAGAAATTGTTTTACTGTAGTTTCCATTTGCAATGATTGTGGACTGTAAACGCTTGGCGAGAAGGTTTCACTGAGCAAAATTGACCCTGGCAGCCCAAGCGAATTGGGGCCAGGATTGCCGCCGGGACCTAACTCATAGCCTGATCCGGGAATGATGCTCCAAATTGAAATATTTACGTCTACAAGGGGGTAAGCGCCTGTGTAAATGTTGAATAGTACATTCTCGATTTGTGAATTCGTGTTGAGCGTGAATGTGTCAAACAATCGGTGGTCGATGAACGGCGCAGGATTAGCTGGCGCGCAGATAGAACACTGATCGTGATATTGGGGGATTGTTAGGTCTGGTGTTGATTGAAAAAGGATGGTGGAAGCGTTCGCCTTGCTGACGACGCCGAACGCCAGCAAACAGAGTGCCGCGCCCAACAATTTCTGGAACATCGCAGCCACCCTTCCCTCTGCCCCAAGCCGTTCAAAAACGGGGTCTGCTAGCAGCATCCGCCTTAACGGAAGGACTGTAAAGGCTGTTGGTGGGATGGCATTGGTTTTGGCTTTTCCGCACTCAATCGGCCGTCGGACACTCCTGGGCAGACGGATCACATTCCGCCGTCTCCTTCTTTTTCTTCTTGGCGGGCTTGGGTTCATCGGCTGGAGCCTGCTCCGATTGCTGCTGCTCGGCGAGCTTCTTCTTTTTCTTCTTCACCGGCTGCTCGTCGGTGGTGACGGGCTGCTGGTTTTCTTCGACGGATTTCTTCTTTTTCCGCTTTGGCGGTTGCTCCTCGATGGTGGTGGCCTCCGGGCGCGCGTCGGTTTCCCCACCCTCCTGTAGAGCGGCCTTCTTCCTTTTTTTCTTTACCGGCTCTTCTTCGGTGGTGACCGCCCCTATAGCGGGCTGTTGCCCTTCCTCGGTTGTTTCAACCGTTTTCTTCCTTTTCTTCTTTACCGGCTCTTCTTCGGTTGGAACCGCTTCTATATCCGGCTGCTCCTCGTCGTCGGCGGTTCCAACCGCCCTCTTCTTTTTCTTCTTCGCCTGCTCTTCTTCGCTTGCTGCTGGCGGTTCTTCGTCGAGCGCAGGTTCCTCGATCTTGAGCGCCTCTTTCTTTTTCTCGATCTCCTCAAGCTTCTTGAGCTTCTTCGGCTTGCGAACCGGCTCATCCTTCACTTCGGGATCGAAAACCGCAAGGGTGGTGCCTTCGGTCTTGCCGGCAGCTTCGGGATTACTGACTGCTTTGGCTTCGTGCACCACGACCTTCTTTTCGGTCTTTTTTTCGATGACATCGATGTCGATGAAATTGTTGACCACGATATTGTTTTCAACGTGCACCACTCTGGGTCTGCCGCGCCGAACCACCTCGTAGACACGCTCGCGATCGCGGATAACGTGGTCGGAGACATTCACCGATAGGAAAGCGCTGAACGGGACGACCTGCCAGTACACATCGGGCATGACGTTAAACGAGGCCGATGCATCCATGTCGAAATCGTCGTCGTCATCCCAGTCCCGGTTATCCCAGCGGGGCGGCAGCGGCGCCCAACCGACGTAGCGGTCGGTGTTATGCCAAACGACCCACGCTGGGGCCCAGCGACGGCCTGGGACCCAGAACCAGCCGATCCTCGGTGAATAGCTCCAGCGCCCGTAGTGATAGGCCGCCCAACCGAACGGCTCGTCGGAGACCCAGTACCAGCCATGGCGCCGGGTGTAGACCCAGTGTCCCAGGGCGTAGGGACGCCACCGCGGCCCGATGCGGTCCGGCACCCACACATAACGGCCGCGGTACCAGATCCAGTCGCCGTAGGGGTCGAGCCGGTCATAGAACGTGCCGATGCCGATGCTCAGGTTGACGTTCGCCGCCGCCTTGGCCTCGCGGGGTGGCGTAAACAACGGCACGGGGAGAGCCGCGATAGCACCGATCGCCATTACCGCAACGCCGCTCAGGACAAGTTTTCTCAACATCGCCGAAGCCCTCTAGAGATACGCATGCACGGAGGTGAATTCCTGCATCTTTTCAGACCTTCAACTTGGTCAAAAGATGGCTGGTGACGATTTGCGGCCGCGATGTGCAGAAATGCGGGCCGCAATGTGCCGAACAGCCGTCTCAGGAGACGCGGAGTTTCCTCGGCGTCTTAAGATAGGTCTGGCGAAACGCCTGGACGAACGCCTCCAGACTGGCTTGGTGATTGAGGGCGAAGGTGGTTGACGTTGCATTGCCTCCAGACAACCTCACGGCGCCCGGCAAGTAGTTCGGCGCGCACAGATATAAGCCGCCCTTTACGATCTTGCGCGGAATCTTAACGTCGGGCTGGCAGGAATCGTAGCTCGTCCTCCCAGCCGGCATGCCGAGCCCTGACAGCATCACAGCTCTGCTCCTCGCTCCGCCGCCAAGGGATCAGAGTATTTTGTCGACGAACTCGATTTGGTCGAGCTCCTGTCGGCGGGTCGTTCGTCGGCATTCGTGTCCGCATTCGGCAAGTATATCTGAAATACTGTCCCGCAGGGCTCGCCCGGTGTTGCCGTCAGCCGACCCTCATGGGCCTCGATGATCGATTTGCAAATCGAAAGTCCCATCCCCATGCCGCTGGGTTTCGTCGTGAAGAATGGCTTGAAGATGCTGTCGGCCACCTTCGGATCGATGCCGGGCCCCGTATCCGCAATCGTGATTAGCACGGTGTCGGCAGGATCGATTTCGGTTCTCAACCGCAGCTCGCGAGCCCGGTCCGCTGACGAGCTCATGGCTTCGATTGCATTCATGATCAAATTCAGAACAACCTGTTGCAATTGAACCGGATCGGCCCGCACCAGCGGCGCCGGTTTCTTGGCAAAGTCGGTTTCGAGCGCAATATTGGTCGAGCTTATTTTGTGCGTGACGAGTGTTAGGACTTGCTGAATGAGCTCATTGACGTCAACCAGCCTCCGTGGCGTGGACTCGTTCCTAAACATCGCACGGATATTATTGATCACTGCATCAGCGCGATGACCCTCGCTGACGATCCTCTGCAGGGCGAGCCGCACTTCGTCGAGATCGGGGACCTTCTTCTTCAGCCAATTCAGACCCGCGCCGCCGTGCGTAACGATGGCCGCCAAAGGCTGTTTGATCTCGTGAGCAATCGAAGCCGCTAGCTCACCGGCGGTGGCCACACGATTCATATGCGCCAGATCGGATTCCAGCTTGCTGGCGCTCGCTTCGGCTCGGCGACGGCGGCGATTTTCGTACAGCAGCACGCCGATGAGACCGCTTTGCAAGAGCACCATGGCCGCTATCGCTGCAATCTCCAACGGATATGCTTCCCAGATGGTCAGAACGCGATTTCGAATTTCGCTGCCAGGAGGCAGATCGCCTTCGCTGACGCCCCATCGCTGCATCTGTCGCCAGTCGAAAATGGGCCGAAAGGAATCTCCGGTCGTGATAGGAATGCTCGCTGGGCTTTCGCCGTCGAGGATGCGCAGCACCTGCGCTGCGGCTTCTTTGCCGATGATAGCGGGAAGTGTGAAGTACCCGCCAATGCCGCCGCGGTCGAGATGCGTCTCAATCGAGAGCACGATCGGCCGATTTGCCACCTCGGCGATCATCGCCAGCGCATCACCTGGACGACGAAAGACTTTGGCACCCTCCGAAAACAGCGCCGTGTAAAGGATGGCAGCATCGTTGGGGAGCGCCGCGACCCGCTTCCGCAGCTCCGCCATTGGTAGACCGGTCAGATCGATGACTTCCAGCTCGGCGGCGACAGCCGGAAGTTCGTCCTTAAATTGGCGGAAGATCGGTTGGGTCTCGAAACGGTCACCGACGATCGCCACTCGCTTGAGGCCTTTTACTACGACGCGAGCCACTGCCACCATGTCCTGAAGCCTGAGGCGCGTGATCCGTCCGGTGACGTCGTCGGGAAGGTTCGACCCAGCGATTGTCGCCTCGTCGACGAAGGCAAAGACGATGGGGATACCCGGCCAGAGTTCGGCACGCCGTCGAAGCGCGTATTTGAGGGCGACCGGTCCCACGGTGACGACGATGCCAATTGGCGTATCTCTATACTTCACTTCCAGATGCGCCCTCAGGCTTTGCTCATATTCGGGGCTAGGGAAGCGGCTGAGATCGAGATTCTCGACGTAAATGGTGACCGGCGAAGTGGCACTGGCGTTCACCTCCGACTGCAGTCCCCCATAGATGGCCGCATAAAACGGGCTCCTTACGTCGGACTGTTCCAGAACCAGAATGGATCGCGGCAAAGGTCCCGCAGCAAACGAAGGCCAAGGCGCCAAACAGGCGGCCAGCGCAGCCAAAAGGAAGACGATCGTCGCCCGACAAGCCCCGACGAGCCTTGGCGCTCTGAACAAGTCTACACGGTGGCGTAGTCGAACCATTACTGCGAAGAGGCGGCCCTCCTGAAGCCAGTTTGAATGAACTTAGCGCGGGCTCGTCGCGCGGGCCATGGGTGAAGGAACAGATCAGAGGGGGGTGGTATCCAACGGTTTGCTTTCGCACCGCATGTCCGGAAAGGGGGTCAAAGTCGGCTGTTCATTTGAGCGCCGGCAGAGTCTGCTTTCCACCGGATTGTGTTGCAAAACTCGACGAGGCGCAGCTCACACGCAATTGTCGAATCGAGATGAGCGAATTCTTAAATCAACATTGCGCGGTGGGGGCTGTCCTTAAATCAATGTTGCTCGCTCAGGGGCCCAAAATAGCTTTCCAACACAATCTGGTGGAAAGCAAACTCTGCCGACGAGGGCTAGGCGTTCGGCGGCCTGTGGACCCATCTGTCATCCTTAGGTGCGCCGCTTACCAGGTCGTCTTCGGATCACAGCGGCCACAATTGCCTGCCCGCCTTGTGAGACCGTCAAGTGTTTGACGGTGACGCTTTGCCTGGTCCCATGTTGCAGCCTTTCGAGCGCAACGGCTGCGTTTGTGACTGCAAGCATGAGCTTCCCCGCGCTGTTCGCAAGGCGCGCGGCCTCAATGTTCTCCATCTGCGCCTGGGCGACGTTTCCATGCCAAAATCCTGCTCTGCGCGCTTCGCCCATGAATTCGCTTTCCCCGCAAGGCGCATCGCCAGTGTGTAGGCAACGGCGGTTTGATGCACGATCATACGTTGCAGCATGTTGCGCGGCTTCAGGTCTACGGAAAGTCCCGGGGCGATGTCTCTGTCACCGCCGATCTGAGCATATTCGCGGATCAGCATGCCGGTATCGGACAGCGCCCGGCGATCGATCTCGCGGTCAAGTGATCGACGTTCGGCTCTCCGCAAGTCACGTTGGTGTTGATCCGGCAAGGCGTCGCTCGCCGGCGTCAACTCAGCAGTCATTTCCAACTTCGCCATTTCGTTTCAGCGGGCCTCCCTGAGCAACGAGCGAAGCAACCACACCGCCGCTCTGACTTCTCGCCGACTCTCGATTGCCTCCCGCGATCGCCCCCCGTGCTTCCATCGCGCCTTGCGGCTTCGCTCTACGCCCTCAGAGGTCCTGGGACCGGTGGAAGGTCCACCGTGCACTCGACAGCGGCCGTTTCTCATTGATGCTTGGCGACAAGGCTTTCCGTCCGATTTGCGCTGTATTTCATGACCAACCGACGCAACGGAGTGCTTTATGTTGGAGTATCCGCCGATATGCCGAGGCGGGTCTGGGAGCACAAGCAGGGTGTGCTTGAAGGTTTCACTGAGCGTTTCGGTCTCACGCGTCCTGGTCTATTACGAATGGTACGATCGGATCATCGATGCAATTCAGCGCGAAAAAAATATCAAGCATTGGAAACGCGCTTGGAAAATCGAGCTGATCGAGAAAATAAATTCGAATTGGGACGATCTTTACGATACGCTCAATCGGTAAAAGGATGGCCGGTCAAGCCCGGCCATGACGTAGAGATGTGTAAATCTTGTAGCCACAAGGGGAAGGGAACTTCAATTGCGCGATGCGAACGGGTCCTTACCCATCATGTCCAGCCACGGGCGGGCCGTTGGATCAATAACGGTCAAGCCGCCATCCGCCACCAGCACTGCGCCGGTGATGAACGACGCCTGATCCGAGGCCAGGAACACGACGGCATTGGCAATCTCGTCCGGCCGGCCCATGCGCCCCAACAATGAGGCCTCGCGCTCCCAGGCTTCGCGACGTTCCCGAACCTCGGGTGTCGGCTCGCCTTCAGGGTAGGTCGCGTCGGTCTTGATCCAGCCCGGGCTGACACAGTTGACGCGAATACCGTATGGCGCGCCTTCAACGGCCATGCTGCGGGTCAGGCCTTCGACGCCGGCTTTGGCCGCTCCGTAGATGCCGTAGTTGCCGTGCACCGCTGCCGTTGACGAGATGTTGACGATCGCCCCGCCCCCCGACCGGCGCAACTCGGGGAGCGCATGCGCCGAAACCAGATACGTCGTAGTCAGGTTGGCGGCCAGGAGTTTGCCCCAGCGCACGCCCGGCTCATCTTCCACGGCGACCCCAGAGCGCTTCAAACCCGCGCCGGCATTGTTGACCACCACGTGCAACGATCCGAACGCGGCAATAGTCTGCTTGATGAGCTGCCTGACCTGAACTTCCTCGCGCAGATCGGCAGCGAGGAAGATGGCATCCGCCCCGTTCTGCTTCAGCGTTTGAATGGCCTTTTCGCCGCGGCCGCGATCGCGCGCTGCAATTACCACTTTTGCGCCTTCCTCGGCCGCAAGCCTGGCGATGCCCCAACCGATGCCGGAGTTTCCGCCGGTGACGAGGGTCACTTTGTCTTTCAACGGTCGGCCCGGATCAATTCTTGCCGTTCATAGTTGCCGACCTTGGCAGAATTTTCATCCGCGCGGCGCCGCCATAATACTCCCATTTCTGCTTCCCTCGGCCTTGCGCGAGGGTCCAGCGGACCACCACAGGGGGAGGGAAACTGCGTTGGCTCCTCGCCCACAAGGGAAGGGAAGTGCGAGAAGTCGGTGGGGGCGCCGCCTTCGCGCTTGCGCCGCTCGACGAAGGCATCGAGCTCCTCGCGGACGGCAGGATCGAGCGGCGGCTCCTGGTAGTCGGCGAGCGCCTGTTTCCACACCAGGTTGGCCTTCACCATGGCATCGGGACTGCCGGCGGCCTGCCACTGCTGGAAGTTCCGCCAGTCGGAGATGATCGGCGCATAGAAGGCCTTCTCATAGCGGGCGAGCGTGTGCCGGGCGCCGAAGAAGTGGCCGCCCGGCCCCACCTCGCGAATGGCGTCCAGTCCCAGGGCATCTTCGCTCATGTCCACGGGGTTCAGGAACTCCATCACCATCTGAATGAGATCGACGTCGAGGACAAACTTCTCGAACGAGGCTACGAGGCCACCCTCGAGCCATCCCGCGCCGTGCATGATCAGGTTGCCACCCCCCATCGTGACGCCCCACAGCGAAAACACGCTCTCATAGGCGGCTTGCGCATCGACCGTGTTGGCCGCACAGGTGTTGGAGGTGCGATAGGGAAGATTATAGCGGCGGGCGAGCTGGCCGCCGACGATCGCCGCTTTCATATATTCGGGCGTGCCGAAGGCGGGCGCGCCGGACTTCATGTTGACGTTGGAGGTGAAGCCGCCGTAGATCACCGGGGCGCCCTTGCGCACCATCTGGGTGAAGGCGATGCCGGCCAATGCTTCGGCGTTCTGTTCGACGAGCGCGCCGGCGACCGTTACCGGCGCCATCGCTCCGGCGAGCGTGAAGGGCGTGATGCAGATGACCTGGTTGCGCGCCGACATCTCCATGATGCCGCCGAGCATGGGCACGTCGAGCTTCAGCGGCGAGTTGGTGTTGACGATCGAGAAAAGGGAGGGCTGGGCTTCGAGCTCGGCAGCGGAAACACCGCGCGCGATCCGCGCGATCTCGATGGCATCGCGGATGCGCTCGCGGCCGAGCGAATAGGCGTGCATCGGCTTGTCGGTCAACACCGCCATGTCACGCAGCGCCTCGAGATGGCGGACCGAGGCATGATGATCGATGGGCTCGACCGGGTAGCCCGAAATGAACCCGATGGCGTTGAAATATTGGGCAAGCCGCAGGAAATTCCGGTAGTCGGTGTGGTTGCCGGGCCTTCGTCCCTGATCCGCGTCGGAGGAATTCGGCGGGCTGGCCACCGTCCCGAACACCATCGTATCGCCGCCGATCTCGGTATCGTTCTCCGGATTGCGGGCGTGCAGCGTGAAGCGCGCCGGAGCCGAAGCAATCGCTTCCTCGATCAGGCCGGGTGGAAAGCGCACCCGCTCTCCCTCGACTTCGGCGCCCCTGGACTTCAGAAGCTGCCGGGCCTCGGGGAGCAGGAAGTCCATGCCGATTTCGGCCAGAACGCGCAACGAAGCGAGGTGAATGGCCTCAACCTGGTCCTGGGAGATGAGCTCGGTGGGTGGAAAGAGCCGTCTCGCCTTTCGCCGCGGCAGCTGCGGAACCGACCGGCCAGCGCCTGCCGCACCGCGCCGCCGCCCGCCTTCGCGCAATCGCCGCCGCCCGCCATCGACAACCGTTTCACTCATCTGCCCGCCCTCTCCGGCTGGTTACAACGGTTGCGATCACCAGCAACCGGCTGATTTCTATAGAATGGAGGCCGACGCAAGTGGAGTCGCGAATGCAGCCGTGACGCGGCTCTCCCGGTAATATACAAGACGGATGCAATGAGCGTGCTGGAGGAAATCGGCCGCAGGCGGGGCGGAAGGGAAGCGCGGCGCGCGCTCCGAGCGCGGCCCATTCCGGTCCAGGAAGCGGCCGTTCGGCCAGGCATGGAGGGCGGAAAATACAAGCCGCTCAGCGAGCCCGACGTCAAACGCATCCACGAGGCGGCTCTCCGGCTGCTCGAAACCGTGGGCCTCGGGCAGGCGATCCCCAGCTGCGTCGAGGTCATGACGGCGCGCGGGTGCTTCATGAACGCCAACGGGCGCCTCTGCATCCCGCGCGCGCTCGTCGAGGACACTCTGGCCGGCTGCGCCCGCCGTTTTCCGCTCTGCGCCCGCGATCCCAAACACGATCTGGAACCCTGGGGGAACAAGGTGCATTTCGGCACGGCGGGAGCGGCGGTGCATATCGTCGAACCGGCGAGCCGAAGCTATCGCGAGTCGGTTCTGGCCGACCTCTACGACGCAGCGCGCATCGTCGATACCTGCGACCACATCCACTTCTATCAGCGGCCGATCACGGCACGCGACATGGTGAGCGGGCACGACCTCGACATCAACACCATGTACGCCTGCATGGCGGGAACTTCGAAGCATATCGGCACGAGCATGGTCGCGGCCGAGCACGTGGCGGAAGTCCTCAAGATGCTGCATATCGTCGCCGGCAGCGAAGAGAAATGGCGCGAGCGGCCTTTCGTGTCGCAGTCGAACTGCTTCGTCGTGCCGCCGATGAAGTTTGCCGAAGATGCCTGCCGGTGCCTGGAAACGGCAGTGCGCGGCGGCATGCCGGTTCTGCTGCTGTCGGCCGGCCAGGCAGGCGCTACGGCGCCGGCGGCTCTTGGCGGGAACGATCGTGCAGGCGGTCGCCGAGTGCCTCGGCGGCCTCGTCTACGTGAACTGCGTGGTGCCGGGCGCCGCGGCGATCTGGGGGCCCTGGCCGTTCGTATCGGATCTGAGAACCGGCGCCATGTCGGGAGGGTCGGGCGAGCAGGCGCTGATCACCGCAGGCTGTGCCCAGATGGGGCATTTCTACGACCTGACGGTAGGCTCGGCCGCCGGCATGTGCGATGCGAAGCTTCCCGACGTCCAGGCCGGCTACGAAAAGGGCGTCACGGCCGGCCTCGCCGCGATGACCGGCATCAACCTCCTCTATGAAGCGGCCGGCATGCATGCCTCGCTCCTCGGATTTTGTCTCGAAAGCCTGCTGATCGACAACGACATGCTGGGCTCGATCAACCGCAACGTGCGCGGCATCGAAGTCAACGATGAAACCCTGTCGGTAGAGGTGATCGGCAACGTGTGCACCGAGGGCCCGGGCCACTATCTCGGTCACGACCAGACCCTGAACCTGATGCAAAAGGAATATATCTATCCCGTGCTCGGCAACCGGATGAGCCCCAAGGAATGGAATGAGGCGGGCAAACCCGACATCGTCGAGCGGGCGACGGCGCGCAAGCGCGAGATCCTTTCGACCTACTATCCCGAACACATATCGCGCGAGCAGGACCGGATCATCCGCGCCAACCACGACATCAAGCTGCCGCGCACCATGATGGAGCCCGGCGATCCGCGGTGGCGCGCGCTGAACGGACACCACTCGCTCGATTGCTTTCCTCGGCCTTGAGCCGAGGATCCAGTGGCGGCTCCACGAGCCGTGAGACAGCGATACGCCTGGGTCCTCGGCTCGAGCCCGAGGAAGGTGAGATGTCGGTGGCATGATGTTCGAGCATCCCGTGCTCAATGCCATCCGCGCCGAGGGTTTTGTGCCGCTGGGCTGGTTTCAGCCCGGCGCGGACGACGGAGTTCCCCAGCCCGCCCGGTTCCTGATCCTCATCGGCAATGCGGGACCCGATATGTTCGCCCGCTTCGCCCGCGAGCGAAGAGCAGGCTCGGATACGCTCGACGACTGGTGCCGCGCGGTGCTGGATCCGCTCGCCGCGACACTCGGCGCCCGGGCCCTCTATCCATTCGATACTCCTCCCCTGCCCTTCCTCACCTGGGGGCGGCGCTCAGGCATGGCACACCGCTCGCCGCTCGGCCTCAACATCCATCCCGACTTCGGCCTGTGGCACGCCTTTCGCGCCGCCTTCACGTTTCCGGTGGTGTTCGATTTTCCGGTCCCGCGCAGCACAAGCCCGTGCGCGGCCTGCGCGACGAAGCCCTGCCTTGCGGCCTGTCCGGTCAGCGCCTTCGACGGCAAGAGCTACGCCGTCGAGGCGTGCACGGACCATATCGAGTCGCCTGACGGAGCGAACTGCATGACCGGCGGCTGTCTCGCACGCCGGGCTTGCCCGGTGGGCACGGCCTATGCGTACAATCAGCCGCAGGCGCAATTTCACATGCGGGCGTTCCTCGCCGCGCGCCACGCTCACCGGGGGAAGGTCGGAGGGGTCCATGGGTAGCCTGATAACGGTCGGCCTCATTGCGGTTCTCGCGCTGTGGGCGGTGAGCATCTACAACGGGCTGGTGAGCCTCCGGCAACGGTGCCGGCAGTCGTTCGCCGACATCGACGTGCAGCTGAAGCAGCGCCACGACCTCGTTCCCAATCTCGTCGAGACGGTGAAGGGTTATGCCACGCCACGAGCGCGCGACCCTCGACGCGGTGATCAAGGCCCGCAACCTGGCGGTCTCCGCCCAGGGCGCAGCACAGCAGGCGCAGGCCGAAAATGTCCTGTCGCAGGCTCTCGGCAGGCTGTTCGCACTCGCCGAGGACTATCCTGAGCTCAAGGCCAACATCAATTTTCTCGAGCTGCAGAAACAGCTCGACGACATCGAGAACAAGCTCGCCGCGGCGCGGCGGTTCTTCAACAGCGCGGCGGCGGAATACAACGCCAAGCGCGAGAGCTTCCCGGCCACGCTGGTGGCGAGCTCGCTTGGGTTCCATCCGCAGGAGTTCTTCGACGTCGGCGCGGAGAAACGCGAGGAGTTCGATGCAGCGCCACCGCCGGTCAAATTCTAGCGATGCTCGTCACAATCCCTCTCCCCTTGTGGAGAGGGCAGGGTAGGGCAAGAGCCCGGTCATCCGCGTCTGGAACGATCGCCAACGGATGGTAGCAGCCGCCCCTGCACGAATTGGTGATGAAAGGATGTTCCGGCGACCTCACCCTACCCTCTCCCCATGGGGAGGGGCATCAGAGGTTTGAAAATGTTCAGGGCCTACGGACTTTATTCCCACATCCGGAAGAACCGGCTGAAGTCGGTCTTCCTGCTGGCGGCTTTCGTGCTGCTGATCCACGCGGTGCTTCTTTCCCTGGTGCTGATCTTCGAGGCGCTGACCTTCGGCGGGACGGTGGAGGAAATCTGGGCTGCAGCTCTGCAGCGCATGCGCCTCGCATGGCCGGTCGGCCTTGTCGGTTGCCTGGTCTGGTTCGTGATCGCTTTCGCGTTCCATCAGCGCATGATCGATTTCGCGACGCGCGCGAAAGGCATCGAGCGCAGCGCCGAGCCGCGTCTCTACAACGCGCTCGAGAACCTATGCATCTCCCGCGGCCTAGCCATGCCGAAGCTCAAGATCATCGAGACCGAAGCCACCAATGCCTTTGCGTCGGGCCTCAGGCGAGGCAACTATTCCGTCGCCGTCACGCGCGGCCTGCTCGACAAGCTTCCCGACCGGGAGCTCGATGCGGTCCTCGCCCATGAACTGACCCACATCCGCAACAGGGACACCCAGATGATGGTGATCGCCGTCATCTTCGCCGGCATCATCGCCTTCATCGGCGACCTCGCCTTCCGCCGTCTCGATTTCCCGTTCGGCTATTCGCCGCGCAAGCACTACGATTCGGACCGGGAACGGGGCGGCGGCGGGGCGATGGTCATCATCCTCATCGCGCTCGCGGTGATCGCCATTTCGTGGGGGTTCTCGCTGCTCATCCGGTTCGCGCTGTCGCGCACGCGCGAGTTTCTGGCCGACGCCGGCGCCGCCGAGCTGACCCAGGATCCCGATGCCATGATCTCGGCGCTGCGGCGCATCGAGGCGAGCGCGGCCATCGAAGCCATGCCATCGCGCATGCACGCGTTCTTCATCGAAAGCCCTGCGCTGAGCCCGGGGCGCGGCTGGTTTTCGACTCACCCTCCGGTCGATGAGCGCGTCGCCGCGCTGGTCGCCTTTGCCGGCGGCCTCGAAAAAGCCATCCCGGGACCGGCAAGAGGCGGCCCCTGGTCAGCACGGAGCAAAATTGAACAACGGAATTCACAAAGGCTCCTGCCTGTGCGGCGGCGTGCGCTACGAGGTGAGCGGACCCTTGCGCAATGTCATTGGCTGTCACTGCACGCAATGCCGAAAGCAGACCGGCCATTTCATGGCGGCGACCGCGGCCAAGCTCGAGCATTTCCGGGTGGTGAAAGACGCCGGATTGAAGTGGTACGCGTCGTCGGCAACGGCGGAGCGCGGCTTCTGCGGCAACTGCGGCTCGACCCTGTTCTGGCAGGGCAAAGGCCGCGATTACGTGGCGATTGCCGCCGGCACGCTGGATGGCGACACGAACTTGAGGCTCGAAGGGCACGTCTTCTGCGCCGACAAGGGCGACTACTACGAGATCAGCGACGGCGACTATCAACGCCCGCAGTGGCTTGCGGGGTAAGTTGCACTCTCAATCGCTCGTCATGCGCGGGCTTGACCCGCGCCCTCTTTCGCAGTCGCCAGCGCCCAAGAGGATGGCCGGGTCGGGCGTCCCGGCCATGACAAGTATCGTCAATGGGCTCATTCGTTGTGGCGCGTGTACTGCGCGACGTAGTCGAAGCCGGATAGCCGGGCCTTGTAGCCTTCGGAGAGTTTCCGGGTGACCGGGCCCCAGGCGCCGGCGGCAGGCGCCTTGCCGTTGATCGTCCGGACCGGAACGAGACACCAGCTGGTGGAGGTAATGAACGCTTCGTCAGCGCTGTAGGCGTCATAGAGATCGATATCGGCTTCGCGCAACGGAATTGATTGCTCGCGGGCAATGTCGATCACCGTCTGGCGCGACAGGCCGGCGAGAACGAAGCGCTCGTGCGGCGTCAGCACCTCGCCGTTCCTGACGATGAAGATGTTCGAGCCGAGGCCCTCGCACAGGCAGCCACGGGTGTCGAGCAGCACGCAGGTGGCGCCGGGCTTCAGCGCCTGGACCTCGACGTCGCCAGCCGACAGATTGCCGTAGCTCAGCGATTTCAATCTCGGGCTGATCGCCTCGGGCGGAGTGCGGCGAACGCCGCCGGGGGTAACGACTTCCAGACCGTCGCGCATGCCGCGGGCGCGGGCCTTGAACGGCAACGGCTCGCATTCGATGATGACGGTGGCTCCGCCGCCGACGCCGGTGCGGCCGATCGTGCGCACGCCGCGCGACACCCATTGGGTCACCCAGTAGTCGTCGTGCTCGTCGAGCAGCGGCAGATTGCGCTCGAAAACCTCATGGGTGAGGCTCAGCATCTTCTCCGCCGACATGCCGGGATCGATGCGAAGATAGGCGAGCGAGCGGAACAGACGCTCGACATGCTCCCTGAACAGGAATGGCTTTCCGGCAACGCTGCGGGCGGAGTCGAACGCGCCATCGCCGGTCGTGAAACCGATATCCCGGAAGGAAATCCTGACGTCGCGCTCCGGCATGATCGCGCCGTTGAACGCGGCAACCCGTTCCATCGCAAACGTCATCCGGCGAAGTGGGATCACTTCGCCGACGAGAAAATGCACCAGAATCAATGCTGGAGCATACTTTATCGCCAAGTGCGGCACTTTGCGCTTGCTTTTTCAGGCCTGTATCAGGAGGGTCGTTGCATACATGATGACGAGGCCTGCGCCAATGCCCGCGACCGCGGACCCGTCGAGGACGCCGGCCCAGCTGCCGCTGCGGCGCGCCAGATAGAGGCTTACCTCGATGATCACCTGCAGGATCGCGCCGGCCGCGACGCCGAAGGCGAGCGCCGCCAGGTGCGGCGCATAGGCGAAGGTGCCGAGGAGCGCGCCTGCAACCGCCGGCAGGCCGGCAATCGCGGCCAGCGCCACGAAGGTCGCGGCTCCCATCGGGATCGAGGCGACAGGCGCGGCAATGCCCAACCCTTCGGTGATGTTGTGAATGCCGAAGCCCGAGCACCAGGTAGGAAGCGAGCGCCACCTTGCCGGTGGCAAGCGAAGTCCCGATGGCCAACCCTTCCCCAAGGTTGTGCAGCCCGATGCCGATGGCGATGAAGAACGCCAGCGCCATGCCCTCGGGCGTGCGGCCCTGCCGGCGGCCGGCGGCGAGAAGGACAATCAGAGAGAGCACCGCCGCCGACCAGAAGAGCGAGGTGGCGCCAAGCCCTCCGATGGCGCCTTCGGCCACCTCGAGACCCTCGCTGACGGTGTCAAAAAGCAGAAACGCCAGCAGGCCGACGGTCAAACCAAGAAGGAAGCGCCACACGCCGGGCCCGGCGCCGCGCATGGCGGGATGGAAGGCAAGGCCGATGGCCACCGGCACGACGCCCACCATGAGGCCGACGAGCGCCAGCGTGGCGAGGCTCGACGCGGACATGCGCGGGGTCGCCGCCGCCACCTCGATCGTGTGATCGAACGAGGTCCGGTGCTGGTCAGGATGCGCAGCGTGTGCGCTTCGCCGGCGACCCAGGGGTAGGAAATATCGAGGCGGGCGGTTGCCAGGCGGGCCAACGGACCGGCAGGCGTGATGGTGAAGACGCGATAGGCGCTGTCGACCTGGACCTGGGCGATCGATAGCGGCACCGAGCCCTGGGCGCGCACGTAGGCATGGATGCCGTTCTCGTCGAGCACCACCCGCTCAACCACCAGCTCTTCGGCCGGCGGCACGCCTGCCGACAGGAAATCGAACGGCCGCCAGAAGACGAACCCGGCAATCAGCAAGCGCCACCAGCAGAAGCGGGATGGCGGCGAGGAGCGGGGAGCCCTTCATGCAATGGTCTCAACGACCTCGAAATGCGCCATCCAGCCAAGCTCGGCGAGCTCCGACTGGTGGGCATGGAACATGTACAGCCCGGGCTCATGATCGGCGAAGGTGAATTCGAGGATGCCGCGCTGGGCCTGGCACATCATTACCGTGTCGATGGTGCGCAGCGTCGGATCGAGGGTCGTGCCGTGATCGTAGAAATCGAAGAAATTGGCATGGAGATGCAATGAATTGATCGGATCGAACTCGGTGACGTTGACGAGATAGATGCGCACCGGGCGCGTCCGCTCGATGCGGATGGGCGCCATGGCATACGCAAAGGCAATCGTGTTGACCGCATAGAACTCGTTCTCGCCGTCGAAATTCGTATCGAAGCCGTTCATGACCAGCACGAATTCCTGCCAGCTTGGCGTTCTCCGGAGTGCCGAGCAGGCGTGCGCGGGCCTGCAATTCCCGGTCCGGATGGCGCAAGGGGTCCGGATCGACGATGAAGGCGCCGTACATGCCCTTGTGAATATGCTGCCTGAGGGGAGCCACATGGCAGTGATAGAGGTGGCAACCGAACGGCTTTGCCCTGAACTCGTAGGTAAAGTCCTCGCCGGGGGCGACCACTCCCTGTCCCGGAACGCCGTCGAAACGCGCGTTGTGGATGCCGTGGAAATGCATCGAGTGGGGATGGCTGGCGCCATTGTGAAACTGTGATGCGCAGCAGTGTCGCCTTCGGTGGCCCTCAGGGTCGGGCCCGGAACGCGGCCGTTGTAGGTCCATGCCGGGAAGAAGATGCCGGGCGCGATCTCGATCTCCTGATCGGCGGCAACGATCTCATAGCTGCGCAGCCTCGTACCATCGGGCAGCGTTTCAACCGTTCCTCCGTCCCAGTCATTGAGAAGCTTGTGCGGATCGAAGCCGTTGCGGCCGTGATCGACCTGGCCAACGGTGATGTTGCCGCCGAGCGGCGCGTTGGCGTCGCCATGGCCGTAGGCGTGGCTGGCGTGCCCGGTTGCGGCGGCCTGCACGCCTGCCGACGCGGCCAGCGCTCCCCCCACTCCCAGTCCGCCGGCTGCCCCGGTGGCCGTCAGGAAATTGCGGCGCGAGATGAGGCGCGCGGCTTTCGTTCGAATATTGCGAGTCATGTGCGAACTCCTGGCGCAAGCGATCGGGACACTATTGCAGTTGCAAATCATTTGCAACTGGTGGCCAGGTCGGCTTCCCTCCCTTGTGGGCTACGGCGTTCATGCGAAAGTCATATTTCAAACGAACATGCATATGATTTAAGGCCTTCGGGATGAATTCGGGAGGGGGCCTTGGATGATGTTTGGAGATGTACGGGTGGCGGAGCGCGCTGAATGGTTGATCAACCGGGTTGCGGCGACAGGTTCCTTGGTTATTCACAAGATCGGCGAGACTCGCGCGGGCGAGATGGCGGTGCATCGCTTTCTGTTCTCGCCGTATGTGTCGGTGGATCGGATCGTCGAGACGCTGGCGCACCGAACGGCAAAGCAGTGTGTGGGTCGCAGGGTGCTGGCGGTCGAAGACACGAGCGAGGTCAACTTCGCCGGCTGTGCGGAGAAGCGACGCGGCTTCGGGCCGGCGGGGGACGGCAAGACGCTCGATTTTTTCATCCATCCGGTGATCGCGGTCGATGTTGAAACCGAAGCTATGGTGGGGCTCGTTGACGCGGCGACTGGACTGGCCGCAGCAGCTCGCCAAGGCGCGCCGCGCGCGGCCGTTGGAAGAGAAAGAATCGGCGCGCTGGCTGACGGCTTGTGAGGCGGCAGCGGCGCGCTTGCGCGAGGCCTGTTCGGTCACCATGGTGGCGGATCGGGAAAGCGACATTTACGAGCTGTTCGTCCACTGCCGGCGGGTCTCAATCTGATCGTGCGCGCGGCCCAGGATCGCGGCTTGGCGCAGGGTGGACGGCTGTTCGGGGCGCTGAGTGGAACGAAGGCCCTGGACAGCCGAAATGTGCGTGTCGCGCTCCGCGGACCGGGCGACAAGGGGCGTACCGCCACCGTCGAGTTGCGCAGCGGAAAGGTCTGCATCGCCCGCCCGCAGAACGGCCTTGTGGCCAGCCTTCCTGCGGCGATCGAGTTGAACCTGGTCGAGGCGCGCGAGATCAATCTGCTACCCGGCAAGATCTGCCCTTCTCTGGCGCCTCCTCACCACGCATACGGTTGACACTGCCGCGCAGGCTAACGAAGTCGTGCAGTTGTATCGGCTGCGCTGGCGTATCGAGCAGACCTTCCGCGCTCTCAAGAGCGATGGCCTCGCGCTCGAAGACAGCCAAGTGATCGACGCCGAGCGCATGTTCAATCTCGCTGCCATCGGACTGGCCGGCGCCATTCGCACCAGCCAGCTCGTTGACGCCCGGGACGGAAGTCCGCGTCCTGCCAGCGACGTCATCGATGATGCCTTCGCGCCCGCCCTCGAACGCATCTCGCAAAAGCTCGAAGGCAAGACGGAAAGGCAGAAAAATCGACACCCACCAGGCTCTCTCGCCTTCGTTGCCTGGATCGCCGCTCGTCTCGGCGGCTGGAACTGCTACTACAAACCGCCGGGGCCAAAGACGATGCGCAACGGCTGGAACCAACTCGCCGCGCGACTGGAAGGTTATGCCATTGCTAGCCAAGGCAAAAATCCGTGAATCCCGTAGCCCTTGTGGGGAGGGTTAGGGTGATTTCATGGCGCCACCAGAGTGACCCCGACCCTGGCCCTCCCCACAAGGGGGAGGGGAAGAAGGGCACTGCCTTTGACTGGCATCTCATCGGCGCTAGAGTCCCGATTGATCGTCAATCCGGGCGTCTCGCGAGGGAAACATGACAAGTTCGGCTTCACGGCATTTCAGGCTCATTCCATGTCTGGCGGCAATGCTGGCCTTGATCATCGGCGGCTCGACAGCGGCCAAGGCCGATGTCCTCGACGACGTCGCCAAGGCCGGGTCGATAAAGATCGGCATCTTCGAGGATTTCCCGCCGTTCGCCTCCCTCGGCTCGGACATGAAGATCCAGGGCTACGACACGGAAATGGCCGACATCGTCGCCAAGGCGGTCGGAGCCAAGGCGGAACTCGTCGGGATCACCGGTCAGAACCGCATTCCGTTTCTGACCGAGGGCAAGGTCGATATGCTGCTGAGCATCGGCTACAGCGACGAGCGGGCCCAGGTCGTCGACTTCACCGACCCCTACGCCCCCTACTACATCGCGGTGATGGGGCCGCGGGATGTCGACGTGAAAGGTCCGGCCGACCTCAAGGGCAAGACCATCGCCGTCAATCGCGGCACGCTCGAAGACACCGAAGTGACGAAGGTGGCGCCCGAAGGAGCCGACATTCAGCGCTATAACGACTACAACGGGGTCATCAGCGCGTTTCTGTCGGGCCAGGCGCAGCTGATGGTGGTCGGCAACGATGTCGGCGCAACCATACTGGCGCAGAAGCCGGCCATCGAGCCGGTACAGAAATTCCACCTGCTGACCTCACCCTCGCACATGGGCGTCAAGAAGGGCGAGACCCGGCTGCAGACCAAGCTGAACGAAGTCATCACCGGCATGCGCAAGGACGGAAGCCTCAACGAACTGTCGCTGAAGTGGCTGAAGCAGCCGCTTCCCTGAAGCGACTTTCCGTTGACAGTCCGTTGAACTGCGATGGGCTACCAGCTCGATTTCAGCGCGCTGGCCGAAAACCTGAGTCCTGCTCCTCAAGGGAGCGGGGATCACATTGGCGCTGACGGCGATCGCCGCGACGCTCGGCATCGCGCTGAGCATCGCCGGAGCAGCCACGGCCAAATGGGGCCTGCGCGTGGGCGCGCGCGCTGGTGGGGGCCTACGTCGAGCTCATCCGCAACACACCCTTCATCATCCAGTTGTTCTTTATTTTCTTCGGCCTGCCGAGCCTGGGGTTGCGGTTGACCGCGCTGCAACGCGGCGATCCTGGCCATGACCATCAACCTTACCGCCTATGCGATCGAAATCGTGCGCGCCGGCATCGAATCGGTGTCACCAGGCCAGCGCGAAGCGGGCCTGGCGCTCGGCATCTCGCCAACCATGGCATTCTTCTACATCATCCTCCCGCAGGCTCTCGCCAACGTCTATCCGGCGCTGGTCAGCCAGATCATCATCACCATGCTCGAATCGGCCGTCGTGTCGCAGATCGCAGTCACCGACCTCACCCACGTCGCCGACTTCATCCAGTCGCGCACCTATCGCGCCTTCGAGACCTATTTCGTGATCGCAATGGTATATCTGGCGATGGCCATCCTGTTGCGCCGGCTGTTTGCCCGCGCCGGGCGGCGGCTGTTCGCTGGGCGGCATGCATGATCAGCCTCTCGCTCGCCGATATCATCCCATTTCTGCTGCTTGCGGCGCGCTGGACGCTGCTGCTTTCGGCCATCGCCTTCATCGGCGGAACGGCGGGCGCCATGCTCCTGCTGCTTGTTGCGATACGCGCGGCCGATCCTGGGCGGCCGGCTCGTCCATCTTTATGTCGAAGTCCTGCAGGGAACGCCGCTCCTGCTGCAGCTGTTCCTGGTCTTTTTCGGCTTGCCGCTGCTCGGCATCGACGTCTCGCCGCTGCTGGCAGCCGGCGTGGCGCTGACGCTCTACGCCACCGCCTTTCTGGCCGAGATCTGGCGCGGCTGCGTCGATGCGATCCCGCGCGGACAGTGGGACGCCAGCGCAAGCCTCGGCATGGGTTTCCTGGCGCAGATGCGCTACGTCATCCTGCCCCAGGCGCTCTCCATCGCGGTGCCGCCCACCGTCGGCTTCCTGGTGCAGCTGGTGAAGAGCACAGCACTTGCCTCGATCGTCGGGTTCAACGAATTGACCCGGGCCGGCCAGATCGTCGCCAACGCAACCTTCCAGCCGTTTCCGATCTACGGAATGGTCGCGCTGACCTACTTCGCCATGTGCTATCCGCTCACCCTGGCGGCGAATGCGCTCGAAGCGCAGACTGTCACGGTCGCGCGCATGACCGCTCAGCCGCTCGACCGAGCCGTGCCGAAGCCTCGTCGCCGGTGATCGAGCTGCGCAACGTCAGCAAGTGGTTCGGAACCTTCCAGGCACTCAAGGATGTGTCGCTGAAGGTAAGCAAGGGCGAGCGGATGGTGATCTGCGGGCCCTCGGGGTCGGGAAAGTCGACCGTCATCCGCTGCATCAACCAGCTCGAGAAACACCAGAAGGGCCAGGTGTTCGTCGAAGGGGTGGAACTCACCGCCGACTTCAAGAACGTCGCCCAGGTCCGGCGCGAGGTCGGAATGGTGTTCCAGCAGTTCAATCTCTTCCCGCACCTGACCGTGCTCGAGAACCTCACCCTGGCGCCGCTGCGGGTGCGCAAGCTTCCGCGCAAGGACGCCGAGGACACTGCCATGGCCTACCTGACGCGGGTGCGGATTTCGGAACAGGCGAACAAATATCCGAGCCAGCTGTCGGGCGGCCAGCAGCAACGGGTGGCGATCGCCCGGGCCTTGTGCATGGAGCCGCGGGTGATGCTGTTCGACGAGCCGACCTCGGCGCTCGATCCGGAAATGATCAAGGAAGTTCTCGACGTCATGATCGAGCTTGCCGAGGAACACATGACGATGATCTGCGTGACCCACGAGATGGGTTTCGCCAGGACCGTCGCCGATACGATGGTATTCATGGATCACGGGCAGATCGTCGAGACATCGCCGCCGAAGGAATTCTTCGCCAATCCGAAGAGCGAGCGGACCCGGCTGTTCCTGAGCCAGGTGCTGGCGCACTGACCTCTGTTCCTTCCCCTCGTCGGTAGAGGGTTCAACAAAAACCCTCGCCCCGCAGGGGAGAGGGAAGCGAAGCGGCAAAGCCGCGGAGCAGGGTGAGGGGGAAGTGCAGCGAGACCGCCTGCAAGTTCGACTGTACCGGACGAAACTCCAGTTCGCTTGGTCCTGTGGTGAACGAGGGAAACCCTTGAGAGTTTGGTGCTACCCCCTCACCCTGCCCTCTCCCCGATGGGGAGAGGGTTGATCGCTTGTCACGCGCGCTTGCGCAGGTTCTCCTCAAGCTCGCCGTAGCCCACGTAGCGGTATTCGTAGGCCAGCCCCAGCTTCTTCGCCGCGGCCATGGCGCGCTTGGCGATCTCTTCATCGCGCGTCTGGGCGAGATAGACGATCTTCGTGTAGTTGCCGAAATACATGGGCAGCAGCTCCGGGGTGGCGGTCCATTCCCAGGCCCTGCCAGATCAGCCTGTCAAACTGACGGGCGAGGTAGTCGGTCAGGTAAAAGGCGGTGATCTCGTCTTCCGCCCGCCTGGCGAAATCTGCGTTGCCGGAAAAGAAGGCGTAACAGTGCGGCCCGTCGAGCCGCTCCACGCCGTGCCTGGCGAGCACCTTGTCGAGCGCTCCGCCGGTGCCGCAGTCTCCGTAGAGAACGAAAATCGACTTGTATCTGTCCTTCGCGGCAACGATCCTGGCCTCGACCGCCGGGGCAATCTGATCGGGGTAGTTGTGAAGCTTCGCCGGCAGGCAGCTGACATCGAAGGCCCGCCAGCCGTTGAGCTCGATGAGCGTGATGATCTCCCGCGCCAGCGCGCCGCAGGCAATGAGCAGCACCTCGCCGGCGCCGCGGCTGAACTCGTAGCTTTCCGATGGCTTCAGGCTGACAAAATTCATGAAGCCGCGAGTTGGTTGTGCTTGCGCGTCATATAGCTCTTCGCAGTTTCGACTGCCACCGCGGCATCGCGGCAATAGGCATCCGCGCCGATCGCCTTGGCAAACTCCTCGTTGAGGGGCGCGCCGCCCACCAACACGATATAGTCGTCGCGCATGCCCTTTTCCTTCAGCGTATCGATGACGACCTTCATATACGGCATGGTGGTCGTCAGCAGCGCCGACATGCCGAGGATGTCGGGCTGGTGCTGCTCGATGGCCGCCAGATACTTCTCGACCGAATTGTTGATGCCGAGATCGAACACTTCGAAGCCGGCGCCTTCCATCATCATGCCGACCAGGTTCTTGCCGATATCGTGGATATCGCCCTTGACCGTGCCGATGACCATCTTGCCCACCCGGGGAGCGCCGGTGGCGATCAGCAGCGGCCGCAAGATCGCCATGCCGCCCTTCATGGCGTTGGCGGCGAGGAGCACTTCGGGCACGAACAGGATGCCGTCGCGAAAATCGATGCCGACGATGCGCATGCCCTCGACCAGCGCCTCGGTCAGCACCTTGTAGGGGGCCCAGCCGCGCTCGAGCAGGATGTTGACCCCCTGCTCGACCTCCTCCTTGAGGCCGTCGTAGAGGTCGTCGTGCATCTGCTGGGTCAGTTCCTCGTCGTTGAGCGACCTGAGATCGAGTTCATCACCGCTCATCGGCGGAAGCTCCCATGTTGATTTGCGTGTCGGGTCATGGCGCGAATTTAGGCGTTTTTGCGCATTTTCTCCGTCCTGCGGCGACCTTGAAGGAAGCGATTCCGACCTGCAAGGGGCTGGGCTACAAGGCAGGCCATGCCGCACGATGAGTTCCCCATCGATCAGGTTCGCGCCCGCTTTCCCGCCCTTGCGCTCAAGGACGAGGGACGAGCGCGCATCTACTTCGACAATCCGGCGGGCACCCAGGTGCCGGCGCAGGTTCTGAAGCGCACGCAGGACACGCTGGTCGCCGCCAACGCCAACCTGGGCGGCCGTTTCCCGAGCTCGATCGCCGCGGGAGCGATGTTCGAGGAGGCGCACGCGGCGGTTGCCGATTTCTACAACGCGGCAAACGCGCGCGGCATCGTATTCGGCCAGAACATGACGACGCTGACCCTGCACATGTCGCGCTGCCTCGGACGAAGCCTGAAGGCGGGCGACGAAATCGTGCTGTCGCGCATGGATCATGACGCCAACGTCGCGCCGTGGCTGCTGCTGGCGGAGGAGAAGAGCCTCAAGGTGCGTTTTGTCGACTTCAACACCGACAGCTACGAGTTCGACGACAATGCGCTCGACAGCGTGCTCAGCGAGCGGACGAAGCTCTTCGCGGTTGGCTACGCCTCGAACCTGACCGGCACGGTGAACGACATCAAGGCGATGGCGGCCAAGGCCAAGGCAGCGGGCGCTCTCGTCTATGTCGACGCCGTTCAGCTGGCGCCCCATTACACCATCAATGTCCAGTCGCTCGGCTGCGATTTCCTGGTGACTTCGGCCTACAAGTGGTTCGGGCCGCACCAGGGCATCCTGTGGGGGAGCGAGGCGGCGCTCGAGGCGACGTTCGCCTACAAGGTGCGGCCGGCCGGCGACGGTCCGGGACAGAAGTTCGAAACCGGCACGCTGAGCCATGAGGGCATCGCCGGCACGCTGGGCGCCATCGAATATTTCGAGGAGCTTGGCGCAGGGCGCCACGCGTGCGGCGCGGATCGCCAGCGCCTTCGGCCGGTTTGCCGCCTACGAGCAGACCCTGTCGCTGCGGCTCATCGAAGGGCTGAAGCAGTTTCGCGGGCTCACGATCCACGGCATCACTTCGGCGAACGCGCTGCACCGGCGGGTGCCCACGGTTTCGTTCACGCTGCAAGGACACCATCCTGCAGCGCTTGCCGAGGCGCTGGCGAAGGACAACATCTTCGTGTGGTCGGGACACAACTACGCGATCGAGCCGGTGCGGCGGCTGGGCCTGCTCGACAGCGGCGGGGTGCTGCGCGTGGGTCTTGCCCACTACAACACGGTTGCGGAGATCGACACGTTCCTTGCCGCTCTCGCCCGGATCGTCAGGCAGTAGAGGACTTATTCCCGGGCGCGCCGGCGTTCGCGGCGGGCCGACCCGGCGGCCGCCTGGTCATGGCCCTTGGCGAGGGCCGAAACCACGCCGAGGCGGGCCTCCACGATTTCGATCGTCGGCCGGGCACCCCTGGTGTGCTCCTCGAGCGCCCGGCGCATGGCAAGCAGGTGGTCGGGGCTCGTGCCGCAGCAGCCGCCGATAATGCGGGCGCCGGCGTCAACGGCGAGGCGGGCATAGTCGGCCATCAGCGCCGGCGTGCCGTCGTAATGGATGTGACCGTCCTCGTACTGCGGAATGCCGCAATTGCCCTTGGCGACCACGACGGCATCGGGCCGCGCGGCAGTAATGCCGAGAACGGTGGCCACGAGCTCGGGCGCGCCGGTGCCGCAATTGGCGCCGATGGCGGCCGGCGTCGCGGCGAGAGTGCCCGTGAGCTGACCGAAATAGCCGGGCGTGATGCCCATCATCGTCCGGCCGTTGGTATCGAAGCTCATGGTGGTGACGATGGGAAGGCCGGCATGGCTCGCGCCCTCGACGGCGGCGCGCAGTTCCTCTTCCGCGGACAGGGTCTCGATCCAGAGGACATCGACGCCCCCCTCCTTCAGGGCCGCGGCCTGCTCGGCAAATGCGGAAGCGCCGTCGGCGTGCTGAAGGGTGCCCACGGGAGCGAAGATCTCGCCGGTAGGGCCCATGGAACCCGCCACGATGACCGGACGGGCTGCCGCGTCGGCTTCGGCCCGCGCCAGATGCGCCGCCGCGATGTTGATTTCGCGCACCCGGTGCTGGGCGTCATGGAGCTTCAGGCGATAGCGATTGCCGCCGAAGGTGTTGGTGAGGATGATATCCGCGCCGGCCGCGATAAACCGGCCATGCAGATCCCGCACCCTGCTCGGGATGCTCGAAGTTCCACAGCTCCGGCGCATCCCCCGATGTCAGGCCCATCTGGAAATAGTTGGTGCCGGTGGCCCCGTCGGCCAGCAGCCAGGGGCGGGAACCGAGAAGGTCGAGAAAAGCCGTGCGTGTCATCAGAGCCCGCCTAGAGCATGGTGCCGGAAAGGTGCGCACACTTTTCCGATAAGAACACGCTCCAAGTAATGCATAATCACATAAAGATATCTTTATGTGTTGCGTCTGTCCAGCGCCTACGTGAAAGAAGTTTGGATCCCCTCTCCCCGTCAGTGAAAGGAGAGGGGACCCAGGTGCTGCCTCTATATCCTTACCTCGACGGCGGGGAGAGCCTCCGGGGCAAGGGGCAAACGGTGCGCTCAGGCCGGCAGCTCGACGTCGATCTCGAGCAGCGACACGGCCTTGCGGCGATTTATTTTCACGCGAACGTTGTTGGGGCCGACCGCGACATGGCGCCCGATCACCGCCAGGATGTCCTCGCGCAGGACGGCAAGCAGATCGGTGCCGCTCCGGGCGGCGCGTTCATGGGCCAGCAACACCTGCAATCGCTCGCGAGCTACCGGGGCGGTGCCACTGCGCCGCCGCAGCAGCCCGAACAGATTCATGCAGCCCTCCCGGCGAACAGCCGGTTGAGGAAAGTGCGGTGCTCGCTCGGGATGGTCATCGGAATCGTCTCGCCGATCAGCCGCCGCGCGGCATCGACGTAGGCGCGGGCCGGCGCCGATAGCGGGCTGGCGACGGTGATCGGCTGGCCGAGGTTCGAAGCGCGCAGCACCTGCTGGCTTTCGGGAATGATTCCCAGCAGCGGCACCGACAGGATGTCGAGAACGTCGTCAATGCCGAGCATCTCGCCGCGCCCCGCCCGGGCCTGATCGAAGCGCGAGATGAGCAGGTGCTTCTCCACGCGCTCGCCTCTTTCGGCTTTTTCGGTCTTGGCGTCGAGAAGGCCGATGATGCGGTCCGAGTCCCTGACCGATGAGACTTCGGGATTGGTGACGATGACGGCGATGTCGGCATGGCGCATGGCCAGAACGGCGCCGCGCTCGATGCCGGCCGGACTGTCGCAGAGCACCCAGTCGAAGCTGTCGCGCAGCTCGCGCATGACCCGGCTTACGCCTTTTTCGGTCAAGGCGTCCTTGTCGCGGGTCTGCGAGGCGGGGAGCAGCGACAGCCTGTCGATGCGCTTGTCGCGGATGATGGCCTGCTGCAGCTTGGCGGTACCCTGCACGACATTGATCAGGTCGTAGACGACGCGGCGCTCGGCTCCCATGATGAGGTCGAGGTTGCGCAAGCCGACATCGAAATCGACGACCACCACGTTTTTGCCGTGCATCGCCAGCGCGGCACCCAGCGCAGCGGTCGACGTCGTCTTGCCGACACCGCCCTTGCCCGATGTCACGACGAGTACCTTGGCCATATTCGCTTGCTCCTTGCTCTTCAGTTCAGGGCTTCAACGATCATCGCATCGCGATCGAGGCGCGCCTGGACCGGCCCGCCGCGCAAACCCGCTTCGATGTCTTCGGCGGTCTTGTAGAGTCCGTCGATGACGAGAATCTCCGCTTCGAATTTTCTGCAGAAGATGCGCGCCCGGGTGTTGCCGGCAGAGCCGGCAATGGCGCGGCCGCGCAGCGGCCCATAGACATGGATCGACCCGCCGGCCACGATTTCGGCGCCCGAAGCCACCGACCCGATCACGGTCACGTCGCCAGCGGGGAAGACGACCGACTGCCCCGAACGAACCGGCGTGTCGATGAGCAGCGAGGCGCCATGCGGCGCCGCTTCAGACAGTTGCCCGGGAGCGGTGCCCCGTCCCGACTTGGCGCCTGAACCCTTGCCGGCGCTTGATCCCGGCGCGCCTGGTTCGAACATGCCCACGGGCTGACCGCCCGCCGGCAGCGGCCCAAGCTTCGCCGACAACCATGTCGGGTCGATGCCGTCGACGGAAATGAGGCGCAGGTTGCGGCCAAGAATATCGGCGATCAGGATTTCGGTTTCCGCCCGGGTCGGCGACAGCTTCGACAGATCGAGAACGATCGGCCGGTTGGCGAAGAAACTGAGGGAGCGTTGCAGGCTGAGGTCGAGCTCAGCCAGCCAGTCTTCCAACGGGGGTTCCGGGACCAGAACAAAGGCCAGGAACGAGCGCCCGAGAAGGCGAAATGCAATACGGGAGCGCAATGCGACCGACACGATCACCCCTCACAACCCATCCAGCACCATCCCAGCCTCCCGATTAGCGATGGTTCTGGTTAACGGGCGGTTAACGGCCGATAGCCCAGGGAAGATCGCGGGCGGTGCTCAGGCGGTTCTCGTGCCGTAGAAGAGGAGCGACACGTGGCGCGCTTCGGCGAAGAACAGCCAGCGCTCGATCAGGACGGCGAGCGCGGCAAGGACGATCGACAGCGCCGCGACAACGGCGGCCGCAAACCCCGCCAGCAGTCCCTGCGCGATGACGGCCGCGCCGCAGATGCAGAAGGACGCGATGACATAGCGGCGCAGCCTGGCGGCGTGGCTGCGGGCCACGCGGTAGCCCATCTCCTTCATGATGAAGTTTTCGGCGGTGTGGGGAACTTCCCACTGCCGCACCTGCCCGAGCCGTCCGAGGCCGGTCGCCTGTTCGATCGAGAAGGCGTCGGGCTTCGTGTCGATGCGCCGCCAGTAGACGAGCTTCGAGACCGCGGCTGCGACGATGGCGGCAAGGGTGAAATAGCGAAGGGCCGGCACATCCAGGCCGAAGAACGTTGCCATCGCCGTCAGCAGCACGCCGCCGGTAGCGACGGCCATGATGAAATAGACGGGCACGACCAGCCGGTCGCGCCATTGCGGGACGGCGGAGAGCGAAGCGTAGATCATCGCCGTGCAAAGGAGGGTTGCCGCGCACAGCACGATCGTCGCGACAGCCGCGAATGCAAGCAGCGGGGCGGCGCCGAACCCCAGCCAGCCCGCAGCAAAAACAAGGGCCACCGGATAGGTGGCCAGCGCCGCAACGCCCTCGCGCGACAGCCAGGAGGAGCGCCACTGTGAGAAAGCGCGCCAGGCGCGCTCGGGGTGGCCGAGATGCAAGGTCGAGGACAGGAGTCCGAGCGTGATCAGGCCAAGCGCCAGCAAAATGCAAGCGACACCGAACGGCCGGTTGGAGGCAGGCCCATGCGCCAGCGCCGTAAGCGCGGCGAGGATCAGCAGGCCGTAGCCCGCGCCGGAGGCTGTGGTGAAGATGATGACGGAATAGGCGGGATGCATGACCTTAATGCCTTCCTCGGGCTTGACCCGAGGAGCCAGTAGAGCCAAAGCGCGCAACGAGCAGCGTCGCCTGGGTCCTCGGGACAAGCCCGAGGAAAGCTATGAAGATCAACGGGCTTTGTACCGCCACTATCGCGAAAGCTTCTTGTCGGCCCAGGCAAGCAGCTTGTCGGTCCACGAGATGGCGGCGGGCGGCGGAGTCGCGATGTTCCCGTCGCGGCGCGGGCGCGGCGGCAGATACTTGTTGACCGGCTTGAAACCGGTTTCGGGCAGGAGATCGTAGCCGCCGCGCTCCCTGACCAACGCCGAAACATCGCTTTGCGGATCGCCGAGATCGCCGAAGTGGCGAGCCCCGGTGGGACAGGCGCGCACGCAGGCCGGGATGCGATCCTCAGCCTCGAGATTGTCATTGTAGATGCGATCGATGCACAGCGTGCATTTCTTCATCACGCCGTGATCGTAATCGTACTCGCGCGCGCCATATGGACAGGCCCAGGAGCAGAGCTTGCAGCCGATGCAGGTGTCGGGATTGACGAGCACGATGCCGTCCTCGGCGCGCTTGTAGGATGCACCGGTCGGGCACACGGTGACGCAGGCCGGCTCCTCGCAATGGAGGCAGGAGCGGGGGAAGTGCACCACGTGGGTGCTGGTTGCGACCCCCGCCTCCTCAACCTCGTAGCCATGGACGCGGTTGAGCCATACGCCGAGAGGATTTGCCTCATAGGGATCCTGGTCGGTGAGCGGCGCGGAATAGCCTTGCGTATTCCATTCCTTGCAACTCGTCGCGCAGGCCTGGCAGCCGACGCAGGTATCGAGATCGATGACGAGCCCCAGTTTCTTCTGGCCGGGCCTGAGAGGTGTCGGGCAAGGAGGTCATGGCGCCCTGCCCCCCGTTACAACGGCGGGCCTGCTGCCAAGGCCGGGCGGCACGACGACGGGTGCCGACTGAGGCAACGAGAGCGAGCTGCCCTCCTCCGCCTTCTCGATGCGGACGCGCAGGTCATACCAGGCCGCCTGACCGGTGACGGGATCGGAGTTCGAATAGCGGTAGCCGCCCTCGCGTGCCGGCAACAGCTCGCCGATCAGATGATTGAGCAGAAATCCCTGGCGCGATTCCGGAGCATCGGGAGCGAGATTCCAGGCGCCCGGCCGCTTGCCGATGGCGTTCCATGTCCACACGGTGTCGCGGTTGACCCCATTCATGCGCTTCGCTTCGACCTTGATGCGGCCATGGTGGCTGACGACCCATACCCAGTCGCCGTCAGCGACGCCCAGTTCATCGGCGCGCTCATCCGACAAATAGAGCCAGTTGCGGCCGATGATCTGCCTCAGCCACGCATTCTGCGATCCCCACGAATGGTACATGGCCATGGGCCGCTGGGTGACGGCATGGAGCGGAAACTCGGCAGCCGGGATCAGCTCGTCTTCGAGGGGCGGATACCAGAACGGCAACGGATCGAAATACGCCTCGATGCGAGGGCGATGGACGTCGGGCGGCTGCACGGTGCCGTGGCCGCGGGCGGCGAGGCGGAACTTCTGCATGTGCTCGCTATAGAGCTGGAACACGATGGGCCGGGCGTTGGGCAGGAAGCCGAATTCGGTCGCCCACTCGAGATAGTCCCGGTTGGCGTGGCGATAGAACTTCATGTGGTCGGGAAGCTCGTGGAACCAATAGCAGCCGTTGTCGATGTAGCGCTGCAGCTGATCGGGATTGGGCTCGCCCTTGCCCGATTTCGAGCCGTCGCTGCCGCGAAAGCCGGCGAGCGGCCCCAGGCCCGGGGCGCGTTCATGATTGACGATGTAGTCGGCGTAGCCGCCCGGATAGCGCGGCGTGCCGTCGGCGTTGGCCATGCCGGGCAACCCGAGCCTCGCGCCGAGATCGAGAAGCACGGACTGGAAGCCGCGTACCTCGCGCCGCGGCTCGACCACCGGCCGGCGGATGGCGTCAGCGGGTCCGTCGGCCTCCGAGATCGGCCGGTCGAGCAGCGAAATGCAATCCCAGCGCTCGAGGTAGGTGGTATCGGGGAGGATGAGATCGGCGTAGGCCACCATCTCGGAGTAGTAGGCGTCGGAATAGATGATCTTCGGGATGACGTATTCGCCGCCGCGCCCGTCTCGTGAGCGGTGAGATCGCGAACCGTCGCCTCGATGTTCATGGCCGAATTCCAGCTCATGTTGGCCATGTACAGCAGCAGCACATCGATGGCGTAAGGATCGCGGCGCGCGGCGTTGGCGATGACCGTGTGCATGAGGCCATGGGCAGCGAGCGGCGCCTCCCATGAATAAGCCTTGTCGATGCGGCAGGGCCGGCCCTCGACCGTCGATGATGAGGTCTTCGGGACCCTGGACGAACCCCAGCGGCGGACCGGCGAGCGGCGCGTTGGGATGTACCTGCCCCGGCTTGCCGGCGGGCTTGATGCCCGGAGGTATGGGACGCGGATAAGGCGCCTTGTAGCGATAGCCGCCCGGCACATCGATGGTGCCGAGCAGAATCTGCAGCACATGGATGAGGCGGCAGGTGTGAAAGCCGTTGGAATGCGCCGAGATGCCGCGCATGGCGTGCATGGAAACCGGCCGGCCGACCATGCGGTCATGCCGCCGGCCGGCATAATCCGTCCACGGAACATCGATGGCGATTTCCTGCCGGAAGGCGGCGTCGGCCAGCTCGGCGGCGATGCGGCGGATGGTTTCGGCCTTGATGCCGCAGCGGGCTGCCACGGCTTCGGGCGCCCACGCGGTATCGAGGAAACGCCGGGCCAGCAGCTCGAACGCGGGCCGGGCCCGGCGCCCGCCGAGGCTTGCCTCTCCAGTTAGCCGCGGCGAGATGCCGGGAAGATTGGCGTCAAGCGGTGGGCCGCCCAGCGCGTCGGCGGCGAGCGGGTTGCCGTCGGGGTCGCGCGCGAAAAGTCCATCCTCCGGAGCGCCCGGAGCATCGATGACCAGCCAATGGGCGTTGGTATAGCGCACGAGATAGTCGAAATCGACGCAATCGGTTCTGAGCAGCTCGTGGATGAGGGCGGCGACGAACAGGCCGTCCGTACCCGGACGAATCCCCAGCCACTCATCGGCGATCGCCGAGTAGCCGGTCCTGACGGGATTGACCGATACGACCTTGACGCCGCGGCGCTTGAGGTGGCCGAGCCCGATCTTGATCGGGTTGGAGGCGTGATCCTCGGCCACGCCGAACAGCAGGAAATACCGGGTGCGCTGCCAGTCCGGCTCGCCGAACTCCCAGAACGAGCCGCCGAACGTATAGAGGCCGGCGGCCGCCATATTGACCGAGCAGAAGCCGCCGTGGGCGGCGTAGTTCGGGGTGCCGAACTGGGCCGCCCACCATCCGGTCAGCGCCTGGCTCTGGTCGCGTCCGGTGAAAAAGGCGAGCTTTTTCGGATCTTCATTGCGCACCTGGGAGAGCCACAGGGTGGCGGTGCGCAAGCGCTTCTTCCCAGCCGATCTCGCGGAACTCGCCCGAGCCGCGCGGACCGACCCGAAGCAGGGGCGCCTGCAGCCGGGCCGGCGAATAGTGCTGCATGATCCCTGCCGCACCCTTGCCGCACAAGACGCCCCTGTTCACCGGATGATCACGATTGCCCTCGATGTAGGTTACGGTTCCATCCTTCAGGTACACCTTGATGCCGCACCGACAGGCGCACATGAAGCAGGTGGTGGTTTTGACCTCGTCCCACGTCTTGAGATGGAGATTGAGCTGCGGCTGCATGGCGCTTTTACCCACTGACCCCGCTGAACGACGTGTCCGCGGAGCTTACGCGAACCCTCTCCCCGTTTCGGGGAGAGGGCAGGGATGAGGCGGCCCACGCGCATTTGCCAGACCGGAGACATGAGGTAACCACGATGCTTAGACCGGAGACATGGGTGACCAGTTGGACCTCGGACTGCGTGCGAGGGGCGCGACGAGTTTTCCAATCCTCTGCCGCCATCAATTGCGAAGGTAAACGCCACGATCACGTCCTGCCCTCTCCCCGACGGGAGAGGGTTCAAGACGCAGCCTATCGCAGGCATCGGCAGACGTGGTTCACTTCCTTCCGGCGCTTCCTATCCAGAGGCACCTACGTGCGCGACTGGCTCTCTCGCATCCGCAGGAACGAAACCTCGAGTCTCAAGACGCAGATCCGGGAAGCGCTCGCTGCGGCGATCCTCGAGGGCACGCTCAGCGAAACGACTCCGGTGCCCTCGCCGCGCCGGATGGCCGAGAAGCTCGGAGTATCGCGCAACACGATCGTGCTCGCCTATCAGGGACTGCTCGAAGACGGCTACCTGATCGCCAGGGAGCGCTCCGGCTATTATGTCAGCAGCAGGACGCTTGCCGCTTCACCGCAATACAAGCTGCCGCTGCCGCAGCCGAGGCTTGCCCCGGCAAAGCGCGCCAGAGACCATTCGGCATTGTGGCGGAGCCGGCTGCGGGCGAAGCCTGCCCAGTTCGCGACGACGATAAACCTGCCCGAGTGGGCGCACCGTTTGCCCGTTCATGCGCGGGCAGGCAGAGTACAAACTCTTTCCGCTCGCCGAATGGCGCGAGTGCGCCAAGCAGGCGCTCGGCAAGCGCGGGTTTGCAGCGCACACGGGCGCGAGCTCGGTCGCCGACGATCCGCTGCTCGTCGAGCAGCTCCGGCGGCGCATCCTGCCGCGGCGCGGAATCTCTGCATCGGAAAGCCAGATTCTGGTCACCACGGGCGCCCAGAGCGCTCTGTTTCTGGTCTGCGGCTTGCTCGTTGAGGCGGGGCACGCGGGTTGCGATGGAAGACCCGGGGCCTCCCGATGTGCGAAGTCTGTTCGCCCTGGCGCGCGCCAAGCTGTCGTTCGTCCCGGTCGATAAGGGCGGGCTCGATCCCGAACGGCTGCCGGCACGCCTCGAGGTGGCGTTCGCGGCCCCCGGCCACCAGATTCCGACCGCGGCGGTGATGCCGGCGGAGCGCCGGCCTGGCACTTCCTCGCCGCGGCGAAGGAGCGCGACTTTGTCGTCATCGAGTTCGATTGCAATTTCGAAACCGCCTATGACGAGGAACCGCCTCAAGGCGCTCATGTCCCTCGATGCGGAGGGACGCGTCATTCATGCGGGATCACTTTCAGGAAGCCTGTTGCCGGGGCTCCGCCTGGGCTTTCTCGTAGGTCCCGAAACGCCTGATCGAGGAAGCACGCGCGTTCCGCCGCCTGACCGGCGGAAATCCGGCCAACGACACGCAGCGCACCGCCGCCCTGTTTCTTTCCGAGGGCTATCACGACGGCTTCGTCCGCAAGCTGCGTCGCGCCTATCGCAAGCGCTGGGAAATCGTGGGCGCCGCACTCGGGCGGTATCTGCCGGACTTCGATGCAATACCTCCCCGGCGGGGCGCCAGTGTCTGGGTGCAGCGGACCGAGGAGACTTTGACGGCGGACTGCTGGCGCATGAGGGAGGTCGGCGCGGGGTGCCGATCGAGCCCGGCTCAGCCTATTTCGCCGCCGCACCCCAGCCATGCAACTTCTTCAGGCTCGGATTTTCTTCGATCGATGAATCGCGTATCGAACCCGGCATCCGTCGGCTTGCCGACCTGATCGCCGAGCTTCGAACCGCGCTCATGAACGATCCCAACGGCTCCCGACGTCTCGCGGGTGCGCTCGCTCATCTGTGTCGGAGTGGGGATCGCCTCGACCCTCGATGCCCTGATGAAGTGGCTGTCGGCAGGCTACCCCGTCCACCAGGTGCTGACCATCCGCTGCCTGGTGTCGCTGCCGCTGTTCCTGGGCCTGCTGTGGAGGGAAAACGCTTTCGCATCTTTGTGGCCGAAGCGAATCGGCCTGGTTTTCCTGCGTGCCCTGCTGCTCTCCTCGGCGCACCTGACTTTCTCCCTCGCCGTGGCGGCGATCGCCATTGCCGACGCAGTGGCGATCTATTTCACGATGCCGTTCTTCGTCGCTGGCCTTGCGGCGCCCGTTCTTGGCGAACGGGTTCGCTGGTATCGCTGGCTGGCGATTGCCGCAGGGTTCGCCGGGGTCATTCTCATGATCCGGCCGGGAGCCGGGGTGTTCGACCCGGCGGCCCTGTTCGCCCTGTGGTCGGCCTTCGGCTACGGCGTCGGCCAGGCGATGGCGCGACCCCTGGGACACGTCAACTCGTCGGTCATCGCCTTCCATCAGAACAACGTCTTCCTCATTGTGGCCGTGGGCCTGAGCCTCGTGTTCGGTGCCGGACATTTCGGCGTCCCCGATCACAAGAGCCTGAAATTCCTGATGTCGGCGTGGATGTGGCCGAGCGTCCCGGATTTTCTGCTCATGACGCTTCTGGGCATCATGGCCGCGGTCGCCATGCCGCTGTTTGCGTATGCCTACAAGGTCGCCGAGCCGAGCTTCGTGGCGCCGTTCGAATATACCGCCATGTTCTGGGCGGTGCTGTGGGGGGTGCTCGTATTCGGCGATTTTCCGGATCCGTGGACGTGGAGCGGCGCGGCGGTGGTCATCGCCGCCGGCCTCTTCATGCTGCGCATGGACGCCGTCTATCTGCGCAAACGAACACTTTCACACGGGATAGCCTGACCAGGCTTTGACGGTCCTGAGCGCCAGCGAAGACTGGATGCGCTGGATGCCCGGCAGCCTTGAAATGCGCTGGCGGTGGATGCGCTCATAGTCGGCCGCGTCGGCCGCCGCGATGCGCAGGAGATAATCGAACTGGCCGCTCATCAGATGGCATTCGAGGATCTCGGGTACGCGCGCCACGGCTAACTCGAAGCGCTCGAAAGCCTCCTCGGTCTGCGAGGTGAGCGAAACCTCGACGAAAAACTCGATCGAAAAGCCGAGCGCCTGGCCGTTCAGATTGGCGCCATATCCGGCGATGGCGCCATGCTGCTCGAGCAGCTTCATGCGGCGATGGCAGGCCGATGGCGAAAGCCCTGCCCTGACGGCCAGCTCGGCGACCGGGAGGCGACAATCCCGCTGCAACTCGGACAGGATGATTCTGTCTATCCGATCGGTATCACGGTGTTTCATTCGAACTATTTATCTATTCTTCGAACCAAATATCAACCGTGAACTCGACCGCTCTCTCCTGAGTTGGACCTCTGCCTTCTGAACCGTAAGAGAGAGCTACGGGCTTCCTGTCGATATGGCGGACCGTAATGGCCCGTCGTCAATCGCCAGACGCGAAAAGGGCTGCTCATGAAGTCCGATAAGGACGACAGTCATCGCGAAAGCCGTGGTGAATACGAAAAGCGCAAGCGCCTGCGGCCGGAGCCGGTCAAGCTGAACGACCGCAATCGCGACCTGGGTAAGCACGCCTAGCAAGACCATGCCGAGCCAGTTCAGCGAAGCGCCGTGGCGCGCAGTCACAGCTTCCCGTTCCATGCGCGCGTGGCGGATTTCGACGAATGCGCCGACCATCGCTTGATGAACACTCGCCGGGGTGGCTGCTACGACATCTCGCTCCACGACCGCCTGGGCGAGGACGCGAACGGCGTCGAGGGACTGCCCGGCCGGCGCGCCCCGCCGCATCGCCGCCCACTCCTGCGTCAAGACCGTATCTGCATAGTTCACGGCGGCCGACCGAAGCGGCAGGCCAGCCTCACCCGAGCGTCTCGGCCAGGCGGAGGATCGTTCGGATGCCATCGGCTTCGCGCGCCACGGCGGCCTGAGCCCGTTCGCCCTGCTGCCATACTTCGTTGGCCAGGAAAACCGCGAACAGGCTGAACAGGACCGCGACCGACGCAAAGAACGGGCCAGCGATGCCGACGCAACTGGCGAAGAACACGCGAGCCGGCGAGAGATGTGTCACCCAAACGATCGCCGCCGCGATCACATAAAGCACTACGAACGGAATAAGGATGATGCCCACCGTTCCGGCTCTTGAGCCAAAGATCGATCATGCATTGTTACCTATGGAGCCGGCAGGGTTACCTGCAAGGGTGACGAGAGGCAGGTTCACGCAGCCGATGATTTCCGGCCCCGAACCTTGGCCCGGGCCGTCGGTTGCGCCGCTGCCTGCGCTGGCCGGACCCCGGTCGGCAAACAGAGTGGTCACGTGGATCGTGTCCTGGTCGCGCGAGGTCGTCGCCGTGCCCGGAGGCCCGGGCGGCCAGGCGCACCATACGCGTGTTGCCCGGCAGGATCTCGGCGACGAAACCCGCGGACGCCGCGGCCGACAGCGTACTCCTGGAGACGCGCCTGCAGGGCGCTTCCAAGGCCTAGCCCCTGCCATTGCGGCGCCACCATGTAGGCGACCTCGGCGAGATTCGTGGTCGGATTCAGGAAGTAGCAGGCGCTGCCCACGATCACCTCGCTCTCCCGCGGACCCGTCACGGCGAGGAAGGCGACCTGCGTCTCGTGGTTTACGTTGCACAGCGTCTGCAGGTCCTCATAGGAGAGCGACCGCACGCGCCGGAAAAATCGAGTGTACACGTCGTCGGGAGAGAGAAGGTGGAACAGCGCCCGCAGCGCATCGGCATCGGCGGCGTGAGCCGGGCGGATCAGCACTTCGGCGCCATTCCCAAGTTTGTATCCTGCGCTCCTCGTGCACAGGATAGGCAGCCTGGGAAGCCAGATACTGCTCACGCGGAACGTAGCCCAGCCGCCTGGCAGCTTCCAACAGCGCCGTCCGGTGGTCAGGATGGGCCACCTCGATCAGCGCCAGCGCCCGCTCGCGGATCGACTTCCCGAACAGATAGGCAATGCCATACTCGGTGACGACGTAGTGGACATCCGACCGTGCAATTCCCACCCCATCGCCGGTCTCGAGCAGGGGCTTGATCCGCGAGGCGCCACCTTCGGTCGTCGATGCAAGACAGACGATGGGCTTGCCGCCCGGTGAGCGAGCCGCGCCGCGAAGGAAAGCCGCCTGCGTAGACACGCCGCCATAGAACTCGCCCTCGAACTGGTCCACACAGACCTGTCCCGTGAGGTCGACCGCAAAGGCCTGGGTGATCGAGACCATGCGGAAGTTGGCAGCCACCACACGCGGATCGCAGACCTGATCGATCGGCAGAAAATTCAGGAGCGGATTTTCATGCACGAAGTCGTAGAGCCGCCGTGTTCCCAGGCAGTAGCTCGTGATGATCCGGTCGCGGTGGAGCGTCTTGCGCCGGCCCGTCACAACGCCCGCTTCCACAAGACCCACGATGCCATCGGTGATGACGTCGCTGTGGATGCCGAGGTCGCGGCGATCCTTGAGATACTGCAGCGCCTCGTTGGGGACGCGGCCCAGACCGATCTGCAAGGTCGAGCCGTCGTCGATGATGGCTGCGATATAACGAGCGACGCGCTCTGCCGTGGCGCCTGCCGGCGGATGGCGGTATTCCGTCACGGGCGTGTCGACGCTTACGAATGCGTCGAAGCGGTCGATATGGACGAAGCTTTCGCCGTGGGTGCGCGGCATTGCCGGGTTGACCTCGGCAATTACCTGGCGGGCGACACCCAGAACGGCCGGGGCAAGATCCACAGACACTCCGAGACTGACGAAGCCGCGCGCATCGGGCGAAGAGACTTGCAGGAGCGCCACATCGATCGGCAGCCGCCCGCTGGCAAGAAGGTGCGGCACTTCTTCCAGGCAGATGGGCACGTAATCGAGCCGCCCGCTCGCCGCGAGACCCCGAACGTCGCTGCCGACAAAAAACGTCCGGTGGCGATACCGGGTTGCAGGGGTACCCGTCTTGTCGGGCAGTGCCGACGTCGTCAGGAAACTGACGAACTCGAGATCGGGCGGGCCGGAGTTCCATTGTCTCCAGCGCGGCGATCAGGCTGCGCGGCGCGGCGCAGCCGGTGCCGAGATAGATGCGACTGCCAGGCCGTATCGCCGCCAGAGCCTGCTTCGCGCCGACAAGTTTGGCACCGAGGCCGACCATTCCCTGATCTTCCGAGCCGCCCATCCTGTTTCCTGGCCGTTCGGAAGGATGGTAATCCAGTTCCCCACCGACCGCACGTCTCCTGCCGGTTGTTCGATTTGATCCCAGGAATCTTCGCCTGTTTTGCCGAATTTGAGTCCGTTCGTTCTAACAATTTGCAGATTCCTCGAAAAATATACCAACAGCATGCGACGAGAGCGACCCGAACGGCAAGTTATCCCGCGTCCGCTCCTGTACAAGGGCGCGATCAGGGACCGGGAGGATGGCACATGCTCATCGGCGTGCCGAAGGAGATCAAAAACCACGAATATCGCGTCGGCATGACGCCGATCAGCGTCCGCGAAGCGGTTCGCCATGCCCACAAGGTGATCGTCGAGACCAATGCCGGGGCGGGCATCGGCGTTAAGGACGACGACTACAAGAAAGCCGGAGCCGCCATCGTCAAGACGGCCGAAGAGGTGTTCGGCCGCGCCGACATGATCGTGAAGGTGAAGGAGCCGCAACGGGCGGAACGCAAGCGTCTGCGCGAGGGCCAAATTCTCTATACCTACCTGCACCTGGCCCCGGATCCCGAGCAGACCAAAGACCTGGTGAACTCGGGAGCCGTCTGCATCGCCTACGAAACGGTCACCAGCTACCGCGGCGGCCTGCCGTTGCTTGCGCCCATGTCGCAGGTGGCGGGACGCATGTCGATCCAGGCCGGCGCTCACTGTCTTGAGAAGGCGCAAGGCGGCCGCGGCGTCCTCTTGGGCGGCGTGCCGGGTGTAGCGCCGGCCAAGGTCGTCATTCTCGGCGGCGGGGTGGTTGGCACCAATGCGGCGGCCATGGCGCTGGGGCTTGGCGCGGACGTGACCGTTCTGGAAAAGTCAACCGATCGGATGGAAGAACTGGTGGCGCGCTTTGGCACGCAGCTCAAGACCCTCTACTCGACCCAGGGGGCGATTGAAGACGAATGCGCCGGCGCCGATCTCGTCATCGGTGGCGTGCTGATACCCGGCGCGGCGGCACCCAAGCTGGTGACCCGAAAAATGCTCCAGCAGTGGAAGCCCGGCACGGTGTTGGTCGATGTGGCGATCGACCAGGGTGGCTGCGCGGAAACCTCGAAGCCGACCACCCATGCCGATCCAACCTACGTGGTCGACGACGTCATTCACTACTGCGTCGCCAATATGCCGGGCGGGGTGGCGCGCACCTCGACCTACGCACTCAACAACGTAACCCTGCCCTTCGCGCTCGCCATCGCCAATAAAGGCTACAAGCGCGCGCTCCTGGACGACGCCCATCTGCGCGCCGGTCTCAATGTCTATCGCGGCAAGGTGACGTACAAGGCGGTAGCCGACGATCTCGGCTACAAGCATTTCGATGCGCTCAAGGTACTCAGCAGCTGAGTGACGCCAATGACCGGCACCGCCAAGGCCACCGTTCACATCGACAACGAACGCGTGATCGTCACCGAATACCGTTTTGCACCCGGCGCCAATACCGGCTGGCATCGCCATGTCCACGACTATGTCGTGGTGCCTCTGATGGACGGGCGCGTGAAACTGGTGACGAAGGACGGTCAGTCCGTTGCCGAGATGAAGCGGGGCGTGCCCTATTTCCGCAAGGAGGGTGTCGAGCACGACGTCGTCAACGCCAACGATGGCGAATATGCCTTCATCGAAATCGAGCTGAAGTGACCTGCGCCATCGGAGAAATCATTGGACGGGCAAAAACGCTATCGTCATCCCCTCGCAAGAGGGGATCCAATAGTGATTCCCAACGCACTCGGAGATCGACCGATGCAACCCTGTGCTGACCCGCCTCATCGGATTCCCTCTTTCGAGGGGATGACGGCGTCGTGGCGCGCGGTGACAAAGGTTGTCGTCCCCGCTTGACGCGGGGATGACCGTTTTGGTTGGGTGCGAAAGAACAATCGAGAGGAAGAACCCATGACCCTTGAGGATGTCGGCATCCGAAGCCTTTGTTGAAACGCTGGTGGCTTTCGGCGTGAAGGATGTGTTCGGCATCGTGGGCTCGGCCTACATGGATGCGCTCGACCTCTTTCCCGCCGCCGGCATCCGCTTCATCCCGACCGCCCATGAACAGGGCGCCGGGCATATGGCCGATGGCTACGCGCGCGCCTCGGGCCGCCATGGCGTTTGCATCGCCCAGAACGGCCCCGGGATCACCAACTTCGTGACCTCCACCGCGGCGGCCTACTGGGCCCACTCGCCGGTCGTGGTCGTGACACCCGAAACCGGCTCCAACACCATCGGGCTCGGCGGCTTCCAGGAAACCGACCAGCTGCCGATCTTCTCCAGGATCACCAGGTATCAGGCGCATGTCGCCAAGCACCCGCGCCTCGCGGAGCTGCTGGCGCGCTGCTTCGATATGGCGATGTCGGAACGCGGACCGACCCAGTTCAATATTCCGCGCGACAACTTCTACGGCGAGGCGGACTACGTGATTGCGCCGCCAAAGCACATCACCCGCGGGCCCGGCAGCGAGGAAAGCCTGAATGCAGCGGCTGACCTCCTCGCCAACGCGACCTTCCCGGTCATGGTGGCGGGCGGCGGGGTGCTGTTTTCCGGCGGCTACAAGGAAGCGGTGGCGCTGGCGGAACAGCTGCAAGCTCCGGTCGTCAACTCCTACCTGCACAACGATTCCTTCCCCGCGGACCATCCCCTGTGGTGCGGCCCGCTCGGCTACCAGGGCTCGAAAGCCGCCATGAAGCTCATCGCCGAGGCCGACGTGGTGCTGGCGCTCGGAACGCGGCTCGGACCGTTCGGCACGCTGCCCCAGCATGGCCTCAACTACTGGCCCGAAAGGGCGAAGATCATTCAGATCGATACCGATCACCGCATGCTGGGCCTGGTAAAGCAGATCTCGGTCGGCATCGCCGGCGATGCCAGGGAGGCGGCGAAGGCACTGCAATACAAGCTCGCCAACCGCAAGCTCGCCAGCGCCACAAACGTCGAGACCCGCCGGAAGAAGATCCGGGCGGAAAAAGAGGCCTGGGAGGCCGAGCTCGACCAGTGGACGCAGGAGACGGACGCCTGGTCGATCAAAGTCTCAAAGGGCTCGCGCTACATGCACCCGCGCCAGATGCTGCGCGCGCTCGAGAAGGCGCTGCCCAAAGGAGCGATGGTGTCGACCGACATCGGCAATATCTGCTCGGTGGCGAACTCGTACCTGAGATTCAACCAGCCGAACTCGATGTTCGCGGCGATGAGCTTCGGCAACTGCGGCTATGCGCTGCCGGCGATCATGGGCGCCAAGGTCGCGGCACCGGAGCGGCCGGCGATCGCCTATGTCGGCGACGGCGCGTGGGGGATGAGCATGAATGAGGTCCTCACCTGCGTGCGCGAGAAAATTCCGGTGACGGCGGTGGTTTTCCACAACAAGCAGTGGGGTGCGGAGAAGAAGAACCAGGTCGATTTCTATGACACGCGCTTTGTCGGCGTAAACCTCGACAACCCGAGTTTTGCCGATGTCGCCCGCGCAATGGGAGCAGAAGGGGTGACCGTACATGACCTCGATGCCGTCGGCACGGAGCTCGCCAAGGCGTGCCGGGCCCAGAACGAAGGAAAGACCACGGTGATCGAGGTCATGTGCACAATGGAGCTGGGAGACCCGTTCCGCCGCGATGCCCTGAAATACCCCCATCGGCTGCTGGAGAAATACCGGCATACGAATGTGCAGGCGCCGGCTTCCGCTTGAGAGACCTCCTGCTCTCCGGGTGGGCCGACCTCTCAGGGCTCGCCATCGCGGTCATGGTGGCGGGCCTGTTCGTCGGCGCGGTGGCGCGCGGCTATTCGGGTTTCGGTTTTTCGGCACTGCTTGTCTCGAGCTGGGCGCTCGTAACGGACCCGGCGCGAGCCGTAGTGGTGGCCCTCATTCTCGAGGTGCTGGCCAGCATCATCCAGGCCGCATCGGTCTGGCGGGCCGTGCCCTGGAAGCGGGTCGGCCTGCTCATGGCAGGTGCGCTGGTCGGAACGCCCGTCGGCGCACATCTGCTGGCCCATGCGCCGCGCGAGCCGCTCAAGCTCGGCATCGCGATTTTCGTGCTGATTTCGGCAGCGCTGCTGATCGCCGACATGAGGCTCAGGATGCGCGCAAATTCGGCAGGCACGGCGGCGGTGGGGGTGGTCTCCGGGGTCGCCAACGGATCCGTCGCCATGGGCGGCCTTCCGGTAGCGCTGCTGCTCACTGCCAGCGGCGACCAGCCGGCGCACATTCGGGCAACGGTCGTCGCCTATTTCTTCCTGCTCGACCTCGCCGGGTTGTTTTTCCTTGCCCGCGAAGGGGTAGTCACCGGCCAGGCCATGTCCGCCGCGCTCCTTTCGCTGCCGCTCCTGGCCATCGGCATATGGCTCGGGAGCCGGCAGTTTGCAGGAGCAACGCCCGAGAGCTTCCGGCGCACCACGCTGTTGCTGCTCATCGCCATTGCCGCTATCGGCGTCGTGCGCGCGCTGTGGAAGATCGCGTGAGCGCTCAGCACATCGCGAGCAGGAGCGTTGCGGTGGCCACCATGTCGTCAACCGTGGCGCCCCGGGAAAGGTCGGAAACGGGCCTGGCGAAGCCTTGCAGGATAGGGCCTATGGCCTGGGCGCCCATGCCAGGGGGTCAGCGGCAGCGCAGATCCGCGGGTCGTTCCCCTCGGGCAGGACGATGCGCCTGTTTCTGCCGACGATCGCGGCTCTTGCCGCTTCGAGGATACTCATCTAACGCCTAGACGTTTCGTTTCTCTGGGTCCTCGGGTCAAGCCCGAGGAAGGCAAATAACGTCTCTCTTCTGCTTTCCTCGGGCTTGACCCGAGGACCCAGCGGACTCAACCTGACTTGGATAGGTAGCGATGACAATTCGCGCCGCCGACGCCATCGTGCGTTCGCTCGAAGCCCATGGGCTGACCCGCGTCTATTGCGTACCGGGCGAAAGCTACCTCGCCCTGCTCGACGCCCTGCATGATTCGAACCGCATAACGACTATCGTGTGCCGGCACGAGTTGGGTGCCGGATTCATGGCGGTCGCCGAAGCCAAAATCACCGGCCGGCCCCAGTGTTTCATGGTGAGCCGCGGCCCGGGGGCTACCAACGGCTCGATCGCCGTGCACGTGGCACAGCAGGACGCGGTGCCGGTGGTGGTGCTCATCGGCCAGGTGGCGCGCCATGAGCGCGGCCGCGGCTCCTTCCAGGAGATCGACTACAGCCACTTCTTCGGGCGTATCGCCAAGGCCGTGTGGGAGGTCAGCGACGCCGGCCGGATCGGCGAGGTGATGGCAAGGGCGTTTCATGCCGCGGCTTCGGGAACGCCGGGTCCCGTCGTGGTGGCGCTGCCGGAAGACATGCTGAGCGACGCCATCGAGGGACCCCTGCCCCATCCCTTCCCGCTGGCGACGCCCTCGCTGGCCTTAAGCGATGTGGCGGCGGTCTCGGCGTTGCTCAACAAGGCGGCGCGCCCGCTCCTCATCGCCGGCGGCGTCATGCGTGGGGAGCGCGGCGCCAAAGCCCTCAAGGTCTTCGCCGAGGCGCATCAGATCCCCGTCGCCACAACCTGGAAGAACCAGGATGTGTTCGACAACCATTCGGCCCTATATGCCGGGCACCTCAGCTTCGACAATCCCGCCAAGCACCGCGACCTGCTGGCGACTGCCGATCTCATCATCGCCGCCGGCACGCGGCTCGGCGACGCGGCGAGCCAGAATTACAGCCTGCCCTCCGCACCCGAGCCCAGACAGCCGCTCATCCACATCTATCCCGACGGCGCGCCGATCGGCGCGGTGTTCCGCACGGACCTCGGCATCGTTGCCGATCCCGCAGCGCTGCTCGAGGCCCTCGCGGCGCGCAAGACTTCCATGGACAGGCGAGCCTGGACCGAGGAGGTATCGTCGTTCGTGCAAGGCTTCATGGCTTTCACGTCGCCCGGGACCGGATGACGGCGTGGATTTCGGCGAGGTGGTGACGGCGATCGCGGCAGAGGCGCCCAAGGATGCGGTGATCATCACCGATGCCGGGAACATATCAACCTGGGTGCACCGCCACTGGCGCATGGGGCCGCACAATCGCCTGCTCGGCTGCATCGGCGGCGCCATGGGGCCGGGCGTGCCGTTCGGGGTTGCCTCCGGCCTCGTGGAGCCCCAGCGCATGGCGATCGTCTTCGTCGGCGACGGCGGCATTCTCATGACCGGCCAGGAGATCGCCACCGCCATCCAATACGGCGCCAGGTTCAAGGTGGTGATTTCGGACAACGGCACCTACGGAACAATTCGCGCCCATCAGGAGATGCATTTTCCAAAGCGCGTGTCGGGCACGGATCTGAAGAACCCCGACTTCACGGCCTGGGCGAAGTCCGTTCGGCGCCCATGTGGTGACGATCGCCCGCGGCGATGACGTGAGCGCGAAAGGTGCGCGAGGCGCTGGCGCATGACGGCCTGACGGTCATCCACGTCAAGGCGAGCCTGAAGGCGATTTCGGCGTTCACGAGCCTGCCGAATTGAACCGCTCCGCGAGCGCTGGCTATGCGGAACTGCCAATGAGCGTACAATTTCCTAGCGCAGGCCGGCCGAGGCGCCCTGCCTCATCATCCGCGCCCCCGCCCCTTGGCCGGCGCCGGCAGCGAGGTCGAGATGTTGCGAGTCGATTTTAGTGCGCCTCGCGAATAGTAGAACGAATAGTGAACATATGCTAATCAGCTGAACTACTCGCCGTCGAATCCGGCGCACCGCCACTCATTTCGCCATCGGCTACGAGGTTCAGCAATGAAACACACGAAGAAAGAACTGATTGCAGCAGAAGATGCCTATGAAGCAACCCGTTTCAACGCGATGCGCCACGGCGTGTTATCGCGCTACACGGTGCTGCCCTGGGAGGATGCGGAGGAGTACCGCGCCATCCTCGCCGCGCTCATGGCCGAGCACTCGCCGCAGGGCCCTACCGAGGAGCATCTGGTTGAGGAATTAGCTGGCATCATTTGGCGCAAGCGGCGGCTCCGGTTGGCCGAGGCTGCCGCTCACCGTCACGGGCTCAGGACACGATGGACCCATACGAAGCAGACGGTGAAAACGGCGCTGGTGCATCTTGGTGATCACCGACGCGGTACGAGGTCACCGATTTGTCGATCCACACCCGCAGAAACAGAACGCGAAATCGCGGCAATAAAGGACGTGTAGAAACAAGCGAATGGAGCGCTTAGAAATTCTGCTGTCCCGACGCAAGGATGCCTACGAAGCAGCTCTAAAAGAGCTACCCGACAACCCGAGATTGGTGGCCGTCTTGGAGACACTGCTAGTGGAAAACGTCACCGAAAGCCGAAGTGCGCAAGACACCGTCGCTTCCAACGCCGGGACGAGACGATAAGACCCTCCGGACTGCTGAGTGCAGGACGAGAACACGAACTCCGGTGCCGAGTAGGGCCTACGCTGGTTCATCGAGACGATCAATGCTGCCGCGGTTCGAGAACCGCCTGAATAAACTGGCGAACCGTCCATCGATTCGCGAGCACGCATTCGGTGAGGCGCTCGATCCCGACAAGCTTGAGAAGCTAAGCCGCTACGAAGTCCATCTCGATCGCAAACTCGAACGGATGCTTGCCATGCTGTTGCGGCTCAAGGATCTACGCCGCGCACGGTCAATAGCGACTAAATCCGTTTGGCAAAGATCGATCCCCGAAGCCGCTTGGCCGTCTGGAGCTACGGCTGCGCACGGTCGATAGACGACAAATCCGTTTGGCAAAATCGATCCGCGAAGCCTTGGCGTCCGACTCCGGCGCCGGTCGATAACGACAATCCGTTTGGCAAAATCGATCCGCGAAGCCTCGGCCGCAAGTCGGCGCTGCGACAAATCCGTTTGGCAAAATCGATCCCTGGAACTCCTTGGCCAGTCGGCGCACGATTCGTAATGGGCAACGCCAGCACTCCGCAGATACATGAATGCCAAGCTTGGCAAAATTGAGCCTCGCTTCGATCGAGTTCCCGTTGGGAGCTATTTGAAGGTCTTCCATAGCCGGACGCCAGGGCCCTCCCCTGGACCCCCGACAACATTAACGCCTGCGCTATTTGGGTAATCGAACACCGGGCCCTCCCTGCGAGTCGGGCGCAATGAATATGATTCCAGCCTGCTCCAACGCCTCCTGGACGCGCAGCACAGTTTCCACAGTTCCCCCGACAATACCGTCTTTCAACTCGAGGCGCTTCACAGTCATCTCACTAACACCAGCCCTATTGGCCAGTTCCGTCTGGGTCCAGCCAAGCAGCGCGCGTGCCGCCCTTATTTGCTCGCCATGCAGCAATGAAGCAACTCAAATTTTGTTGACAGTAGATCATTACTGTCATAAAAATAGCCAATAAAGCGAGAATTAAGAGACCTCATATGCATACCCAAAATGTGGTTCTGGAACTTGCCCGCTTCACCGAGCTTCGTCGCCGTCTGCTCGAGATCGACCCTGATCTCGACGAGCAAACACTGTTCGACACGCTCGAAGGAGCAACCGACCTCAAAGAGGCCATCGGCTGCGTCGTGCGATCGGCACTCGATGACGAAGCATTGGTCGACGGTCTGAAGCTCCGCCTCGACGACATGAAGGAGCGAATGGACCGGATCGGGGCGACCGCTGTCAGGAAACGGCAGGTCGCCCTGGCCGCCATGGAAGAGGCCGGCATCGACAAGATCCTGGAGCCCGACTTCACCGTCTCCGCGAAGGCCGCGCCGCCCTCGATTGTCATTACCAACGAGCCAGACATCCCACCGCCATTCTGGCTGCCACAGCCGCCGAAGCTCGACCGGCGCAGCATTCTGGAGGCCCTGAAGACAGGCAGCGCCATCCCTGGAGCCGAGCTTGCCAACACCCGCATCATCCTTTCCGTGAGGACTAAGTAGCCATGGGATTCGCCGATAAGCAACTGCGCAGACTGCAAGCCCCCCTCAAACCCCAGCACATCAAGTCGCGCGAGGCGGAAGGCATCACCCTTCACTACCTCGAGGGCTGGCATGTGGTGGCCGAGGCCAACCGCATCTTCGGCTTTGACGGCTGGGACCGCGAGATGGTGGCCTGCCAGTGCGTGTGGACCAAGCAGCTGGTCAACCGCTTTACCGCCGCCTACGTGGCGCGGGTGCGCATCACTGTTCGCGCCGGCGAGACCCCTATCATTCGCGAAGGCTCGGGCGCCGGCGAGGCGACCGTCCAGACGCCCGGTCAAGCCCATGAGCTTGCCGCCAAGGCCGCCGAGACCGATGCTACCAAGCGGGCCCTGTCGACCTTCGGCAATGCCTTCGGCCTCTCCCTCTACAAGGGCAGCCAAGAGCCATCACCGAGCCAACCGAATCGATCGAACGGGTCATCGGCAACCCCCATGCCAGATTGCACCATCCTCAAAGCCATTGCTGGTGAACTACGATTTCCTGCCGGAAGACCCGAAGCCATCGCAGTCCGTGGACAAAAGCGTGCTCCCAAGGTCGGAACCCAGGCGGCAGCGCAACCCGGACCACCTGAAATTCGTGTCCATCCAACCCTGCCTGATCTGTGGCCGCCTGCCGAGCCATGCCCATCATTTGACCTTCACCCAGCCCAATGCCCTGGGCCGCAAGGTCAGCGACGAGTTCACCGTGCCGCTCTGCAACCTGCACCATCGCGAGCTGCACGACCATGGCAATGAACGAGCCTGGTGGATCGACCGGAAGATTAACCCGCTTCCCGTCGCGCGCGAACTCTGGACCCGCAGCCATGGCTGGTCAGTGCCCTCCGGTGCCGCGCAGGCTGCGTTCGGAGGCAACTGACCTCGGAAAGGAACCAAGTGCATCACCTCTCGACCTCGCCGGAAACGTAAGGCTTGCACTTAGTCCCCAAAACTGCTAGATTTCCTGCAGATGGTGCGACCTCTGCCTCGTATTCCTGATCGAGTTCTGTTTGACGGCCGCCATCTGCGAGCGCTCGAACTCGCTGACCTGATGGCATGCCAGCGCCCGGAAGCGGATCACGGTCCAAACTCATCTTCAAGACCGCGTTCGCTTCGCACGGCGACGTCCCGGTACACTTTGACGCGGACGATGAATTGCCGAGCATGACGCAGTTATCCGGCACGACCTCGCAACAACTGCACCGATTGCAGTTCACCGAGTTGCATCCGACGGCGGTTCAAACTTGGTGATCCTGGAACAAGACCTCATCCAAGTCCTGCACGTTGCTACAGCAGCGGCTGATTTCGCCAAAATAAGGTTCTCCATGTTCGCAAAGTCAGCTGCTTGCGTAAATCAGTCGCGAAGCTAGAGTAAGTGACCAGTTCAGGCGAGTGACCTCAGGGAGCCCGTGATGGATCGACTGACGGTACTGCCGAGTGCTTCTGGAGCCGGGTTCAACCTGGTGATGTCTTACCGGAATAAGTGGCTGGATCCGGACGACTATTCCAAGATAGCAGAGCGCATAGGAAAGCTCGCCAGTGACGTTCATGTTCATATTCTGCCGGATTTGCCCCAGCCCAGTTCAAAGCTCAGAAGCCTGGCTGAACGCCCCACGCTGGTCTTTTGCCCGACCCGGCTCAGACTTTTGCAGGTCTTGCGTGGCGCCACCTATTGCGGTCAGCGAATCCCGAAAGTCGAGCAGATGCGCATGCTGGCAGCGCAGGGTATTCGCGTCCCGAAATGGACGATCCTCAAGCCCCAAACCACCCTGAGCGAGCAGGAATGGGGACGTTTCGCCATACTGAAACCCGCCGCGTTCGGAAGCGCGACCTTCGGTCGCGGCGTCGAACTGGTCAGAACTTCAGCGATCAAATACCGGCTGCGCGCGCAATTTTCGAAGGATCACCCGGGCAGCCGCGGACAGACGATCGTGCAGCAATTCATCGACACCGGGAAACATTCCGAGGACTACCGGGTACTGACGCTTTTTGGAGCTCCACTTTACGCTCTGCTGCGGCGTCAACTGACACCCCTGCCGGACCTCGACGATCCGACATGGATGACGGCAACCGCCGGGGTCACGAGCAGCGCCATATCCGGCGAGCATGAGGTTGAATATTGCTATGACCAGGATGTACTGAAGTTCGCGTCGAAAATATATCTCGCCATGCCGCAGGTCCCGTTGCAGGGGTGCGACATTCGCCGCGAAGCCAAGACCGGACGGCTGTTCTGCCTCGAGGTCAATCCCGGCGGGAACACCTGGCACTTTTCCTCTGATATAGAACGCAGGCCGACGATCAACGGCGTGCGTCGCGAAGACCAATTCGGCGCTTGGGAAATAGCAGCCAAGACTCTGATCGAACGTACCAGGCTGCTCGCCAAATAAACGGAAACCGGGCCAAGAGGTTTACAGATCGAGCTCGAGGACCGTCCAGGTATCTACGTTAGGCAAGCTGAAGTCGTGTTTCTTGGGGTTGCTGCCGACGACCCGGTATCCGAAACGCTCTACGTACCATCGGATAGTCTCCGGCCGGTCTGCCTCGGTGCGCACCTTTCGGATCCCGCGGGCACGCATCTCGTCGAGGCGAGCCTGTTGGAGCTTGAAGCCCACGCCGCGTCCGCTGAGCGACGGATCTACCGCGAGGCTAGCGGTCTCGGCCCAGCCCTCCTCGTCCATTAGGATATAGCTGCACACCCCTACGATACGTCCATCGCGCTCCGCTACGAAGGAGTTCGCCACATCGAGCCCGCTGCGCTCGACCTCCGGCTGGTCGTCGGACGGGGGGCGTGGCGCCATGTTCCACGCTTCCAGCAATGCCATCGCGGCCTTCACGTCTTCCGGCCGCATCTTCCTAATCACAGGCTCGCTCATCGGACTCCGAAGCCAAGCCGCCGCCAAAGCCGCGGCGCATTACTGCAGCTGTTCGGGCTGCGGCTGGTACGTAACAATGTGCTGCCAGGCCGCTTCAACATCACCGACCGGGAAGATCGCGACCAGGTCTCCAGCCCTGGCTGAGCCGAGGGCAATATCGATTGCTTTGGACTCATGCTCGATGGGGTTGATGCGTTCCTGGGATACTCCGGCGTCCAGGAGGCCGCTGCGAAGCACCTGGCTCAAGCCTTCGCGCCGGAACTTCGGATTATCCTGATCGAAGGGGATGAATGCATCGAAATAGGGAGCAAGCTTCGCAGCCGCTGCTCGTGCAGTTTTATCGCTGTTGCGTATGCCGGGCATGGAGAACACGCATATCTTTCGCCCGCGAGTATGCCATCGGCTCACAAATTCGCCGATCGCCGAAAATGCAGGCGCATTATGAGCGTAGTCGAGGAGCACTTCGAAGGGCAGGCCGCGATGCATGCTGAGACGGCCGATGTTGGAGACAGCTTCGAGGCCGAAGCTTTGCGCAGCCTGGCACATTTTCGGACGCTCAAGTCCGATCTGATCGGCGGCAGCCAGGGCGGCGACGGCGTTCTGAACATTATGGCGCGCGAACCCGGCGCAAGTGATCGGTAAGGAGGCAACGGCGACGAGCGCCTCGCGTCCTTTCGGAGACGATCGGACGATTACCTCGCGCCCTTCGTCATCAACGCCCAGGTTGTAGGCGATGCCGCCGCGGGCGAGGTGATCGTCGATCGCGGGGTTGGCGGGTGATGTGGAAAACAGAACGATTTTCTCGGCGGTACATGCCTTCGCCATGGCGAGGCAACGCGGATCGTCGGCATTGAGCACCACCGCGCGATCGGCGCTTGTCGCAACGAGCATGTTTGACGGACGCCAATTCGTCCAGGCTCCGGATGCCCAGTTCATCGATATGATCAGCCCCGATGTTGAGTACGACTGCGACGTCGCAGCGCTCGTATCCGAGGCCGTACTTAATGATGGCGCCGCGGGCGGTCTCAAGAACCGCGACCTCGACGATCGGCAGGGAGAGAATATGCCGCGCCGAACGCGGACCGGCGCTATCTGCTTTTTCCACGATACGATCATCGATCGCCAGCTCGCCGGTCGTCGCCCGTCCGGTAACAAGCCCGCACTGACGGCAAATGTGGGCGATCATGCGTGTCGTGGTCGTCTTGCCGTTGGTGCCGGTCACCGCGATCACCGGGATGCGGCGTGGGGTCCCCGGCGGGTAAAAGTTCGAGAATATCGTCCTGGCAACGTCGATCCCTTCGCCGATGGCTGGGCAGTGATGCGAACGGATCCCGGGCGTAGGATTCACTTCGATCACAACCCCACCGCTCGACTGCCATGGAACGTCGATAGCGGTCGCGCGAAAATCTATTCCGGTGATATCAAGGCGGAGCAGTGCGGCACATATCTCGGCAAGCCTGCGGTTTTCTTCATGCACGTATTCAGTGACGTTGCGGCTGAGGCCACCGCGTGAAAGGTTGCTGGTCGAGCGCAAACTGATGCTGCGTCCTCGCTCAAGAACGGAATCCTTGGTCAATGCCATACTCTCAAGGATTTTCTCCGCCTCTGCATCGAGGAGCAGCCGTGTCAGGGGCTTCTGGTAATCCAGACCGCGAGCGGGATTCCTGTTGATCTCATCTACGAGCTCCAGAACCGTTGATTTGCCGTTGCCGATGATCCTCGTCGGCTCCAATAAGCTCGCGGCCACGAATCGGCCTCCTATGACCAGAAGCCTGAAGGTATGTCCTGGAATGAACTTTTCGACGGCCACCCGCTGGTCAAAGCGGCGTGCTGTGGCGTAGGCACGTTCCACTCCGGCACTGTCGGTAATCTCGGTCGTGATACCTACTCCCATATCAGTGCGCACTGGTTTCACCACGACCGGAAATCCCAGCCGCTCTGCCGTGGCAACTGCCGCAGCGGCATCTGACACTTCGACATGGCCTGGTACCGGCAGGCCCGCGGCAGCAAGCAATCCCAAGGTCGCTGTCTTGTCCCGCGCTTGCCGCGCCGAAAGCCAGGCGGTGCGGTCGGTCCACTTGCTTTTCATGGTTCGCAAGTGAATACCCTGGCCGAAGATCAAGGTCCTTGCATTCTTGTAGGCTACCGGAATCCCGAGTTTCCTTGCCTCGCCAAACAGATACCGGGCGTCGATTGCCGGCCCCTCTGCGCAGACTTCCTGATATCTCTTGAATCCCTCAGCGATATTGCTTCGGGAGACCTCTGTTGTGCCGTAGAGGTAGTTGAGAAGCCCCGCCGCCAATTGTCCCGCTATCGTGGCGCTGCGCGGCCAATGGAGCTCAAACGCGGCGGTGATCGTCTTGTCATCGTTGTTGCGCACCGCATACCGTTCGACCGCATGACCGGCAAGCTTCTGCAGCATCAGAGCCAGGAGACATGACGCCGTTGCCGGATCCGATTCGGCAAGCCTGGCGGCAATATCATCCGGCAACCTCCCGTCGAGCAGTTCGGAAAGGACGCGAACACGCGCCGGTTCAAGTCGTAAGCCCGCCGGAGGCGTTTCAACGGTCAGGTTCATGGCAACACAGGGGCAATCGAGCAGAACGCCCCTGCCTTGCAGAGCCAGCAGCGACACAATCCGGATCATTCGCTGCTCTCGTTTCCTCTTTGGCCTATGTCGTAGCCCAAGTCCGCCTCGTGATCCGCCCCCGGCAATCCCAGCCGTTGTATTTACTTCTTTTGCAGGGGCAGGCAAGGAACTTGCTCCAAGGTTTGGAGTATGCAACTGCGTCTGTGAAGTTGGGGCTGCTTCTGTTTAAACAACCACGCAGGTGAGCAGCCACGATGCGAGGGGATCTCGTGCAGGTTCCATGTCGCGGGGGAATTTTTCGATTGCCAGCCAGTCCGAATTCCAGGTTTTCATTCCTCAGGACACCGGCGGGCGGACACCCGGAAGGTCGGGGCATGACCGCGGCATACGCAACCCCGCCCGAGCGACCACAAACGGCATATCGTGGGCCTGCACCCGTGCAAATTCCCGCGCGGTCCGGCGTAACTCGTATCGTCTTTGTCGGCGATACCGCGTTCGGCGAGAGTTACCAGGCCAAGTGCAAGGCGGCTGGGGGCAGAAATATCCTCGAGGATCACGGCTACGACTATTCGATTGCCAAATTCCGCGACAAGCTGCTGGCGGCCGATCTCGTTGTCGCCAATCTCGAAACGCCGCTCACCGACATCGAGCGCTCGCCGTTCGAGGGCAAGAAGCCCTACATCCACTGGGGCGACATCGGGGAGACCCCTGCCTGCCTCGCAAGGCACAACATTCGCACGGTCAGCCTCGCCAACAATCACACCTTCGACTATGGCGCTGCAGGCTTCGATCAGACGCTCGCGGTGCTTGCCGAGGCGGGTTTGAACGCCTTCGGCGCCGGATCCGACAGCGAGACCGCCGCGCGGCCGCTGCTGATCGATGCCGGGGGCAGGAAAATCGCCGTGTTCGGTGCCTTCGAGCGGCGGGTGAACTATGAACGCCGCTACGCCTGCTATGCTGCCCGCGATTGCGGCGGGCTGTGTCCACTTGATCACGACCTGTTGGCCGCGGCGATTGCTCGGCTGAAACATACCGAGCCCAGCACCTTTGTCATCGTATTCCCGCATTGGGGCGAAAACTACCGCCTGCGCACCCCGCGCCAGGAGCGCGACGCTGCTGCCCTCGTCGAGGCCGGCGCCGATCTCATTCTTGGCCACGGCGCCCACACCGTTCAGGAAATCGAGCGCATCGGAGGAATTTGGGTCGTCTACAGCCTCGGCAATTTCGTCTTCAATTCTGCCGGCCGCTACAAGAAGTTTAATGCTCCTCCTATCGGCCTTGTCGCAGAACTGCTGGTCGGCACTGCGGCTACTGGCGCGCCTCTTCTGCTGAGGCTATTTCCCATTCTCACCAGCAATGCGATTACCGGATTCCAGTCGCGCTTCGTTACCGAAAACGAGTTTCGCGGCACATTCGATTCTCTTCA
>CAWADI010000011.1:0-13510 GCA_963780765.1 uncultured Alphaproteobacteria bacterium
CCATAAATCCCGGGTGTGGGCAAGCCGGTCGAAGCCGGATGCGGCCGCTCTGGCGGTCATCCGGTCGTTGCCGGTGCGACATCGCGAGCTTGGTCCTGAGTGGCGAGGGTCGCTTGGGGAAAGCGGTCAAGGAGCGACGAAACGGAGGTGGCCAGCATACTCCTACCTGAAAACGGCGAACGTCGATCCTGGCGACGACCGCGGCAAACGAATACTTGGTCGCCGACATGGCGGTCGACAATGACAAGGCCAAAGCCTGGTAATGGTTCGACCGGTTGCACGTGGTGACCTCTAGGTGATGTCCACGATCATCCGTCCATGTTCACTGAAGCATGGGTATGACCGTGAAAGACAAACTGGACCATCATTTGATTATCTACTTTTTTATCTATTTTTAGATGGCCATTCCGCGATCTCGACGCGCCTTTTCTCGGCGGCATCAATGTGCGCGACGACGTAGGTGGAGCGGGCCTTACCCAACTCGATGCAGCATTGATTTTTGAGGCGCTGTCGACCGGCTGCCCCACGATCGCCGCCTACATCTCCATCCACAATATATGCGCATGGATGATCGACAACTACGGGTCGGAGGAGCAGCAGCGACGCTCGGCTTCCCGGCCTCTCTCGAGGCGGCGAAAGCTCTCGCCGAGGCGGGTTTTGCCAACGGCCTCGACCTGAGATCGTCTGCAAGCCCGATCCGACCTGGGAACAGGCCGCCGTCGAGACGCTGGTGGGCCAAGTGGAGGGGCTCTGGGAGCTTTGGGACAAGGTTCCGTTCGGCTTTACCGAATGGACGCACCGCCCGCTCGGCTTCATGGTGCTGGCGCTCGCCTATCGCACCGGCGTGCCGTGGAACGAATCGGCCTATTCCAACAAGCAGTTCGATGAACTCCTGACCAAGGCCGAGGGACTCTCGACGTAAGGCGCGGACCGAGATCATCGGTGAGCTCGAGAAGATCATGCAGGAGGACGGACCGATCGTGCAGCCCTTGTGGCGGTCGATCTTCTCCCCGGTCGACAAGAAGGTGAAGGGCTTCACCGCTCACCCGACGCGGTATTTCTTCTGCGAAGAGTGGGGCATCGAGACATGAACCACCCCAGTCTGGCCCGTCACGACCGTTGTTCCGCTCGGAGTGAGCGGTGCTGCTTACAGCGTATCTCGGCGTCATGGTGTGGGGCGGGCTCTACCTGAGGAATAATCGCCTGCGCACATTCTTCCCTTTCAGTCGCTGGAAGCCATGATGACGACAACCGACGCCGATCACGATGATGATATCGCCCAGCGACAACCTGCACGCCAAAACCGAGGTACAAATGCCGCACAACCAAATCTTTATCCACGGGCGGAGTGGCTCGGCGGTGGAAATAGTCGGCTATTGACGTGCGGTTCGCAACGTCCTCCGCGCAATGGTGGACGGGAAGCTTTCCGAAGCCTTCAGAACGTTACCACGTTGCGACCGAAGAATAACAAAGTGTCCAGCACCGATGGCCCATACACCGAGACGAAAGAGGTATTAGGCGGATCCTTATCCTCGAAGCCACAGACCTAATCCCACCCGCGTCGTGCTGATATCGAAATATCCAGGCGGCCAGTAGGAATTCATGACACATGGCCGAAAGTAGGAGGTCCGTGTTGTGTCTTCCGCACTCATTTTTCAAGCCAGTGTCACCCTCAGCGTCATCGTTTGGGTGATCAACTCATCGCCGTAGCCGCAGGCATCCTCAACTACGACCGGGACGAAGCCGAGATCGATCGCATGCCGTGCGGTCAGGTCGATGCCGATCTCCAGGGCGATGCCGCAGATGACAATGGCATTGAGGCCGCAGTCGCGCAGCGCGATCGCCAGCGGCGTGCCGTCGAAAGCGGAAAAGCCGATCTTGTCGAAAATCGCCTCACTCGGCCGAGGAGCTACTTCCTCGGCGGTGGCAAAGCCAGGGGAATCGCGCAGGAACCAGGGCTTGACATCCTCAACCTTATGCACTTGCTGCCAAGCCATGGCCATACGCACCTGCACAACCCTGCGACCTCTAGTGGCAGCGACATGTGCCTCAGAAAGAAGATGCGGAAACCGGCTTCGCGAGCTGCGGTCAACACCCGGCCGACATTGGCTAGCACAGCGGCGCCGTTGGGCGCCTGTCGAACAATGCCGACCTGCATATCATAGACAACCAGTGCAGCCCGATCGGGCCGCACTGTTTCTGCCAGGACTCCGGAATGTCCAGGCCATAGCCACGTTTCATCGCTGAACCTTAGCAGTCGCGGCCGGAACGGGCAGCTACTCTTCTGCTTGCCTCGGCCTCGAGCTCCAGCGACAACAGGCCACGCCCACTGCACATTTTCCGCAGAAGTTTGATCATTCCGCGACGGCCGATGATGATAACCCCACCTCGCGAAGCCTGTAGAGGAGAGAGTGAAATGACGAACGCTCCGACGATGACAAAGACAACAAACACGGCCGCGAAGCCAAAGGAAAGTCCTGCCCCGGCCGGCATGCACACGCTCTCGCCGCACTTGGTTTGCGCCGGCGCGGCCGACGCCATAGAGTTCTACAAGAAGGCCTTCGGCGCCACCGAGATGGTGCGCGTCGCCGGCAAGGACGGCAAGCTCATGCATGCCGCGATCCAGATTTGCGGTTCCTCCGTCATGCTGGTCGACGAAATGCCGCAATGGGGCGCGCTGTCGCCGAAATCGCTCAAGGGTACGCCGGTGACCATCCATCTCTACGTCGATGACGTCGATCAGTTCGTCGACCGCGCGGTCAAGGCGGGCGCCACCGTGAAGATGCCCGTCGACGACATGTTCTGGGGCGACCGCTACGGCCAAATGGAGGATCCGTTCGGCCACAGCTGGTCGGTTGCTACCCATCTACGCGACATGAGCGAAGCGGAGTTGCGGGAAGCGGCGCGGCGCGCCATGCTCGGCTGAACTGTTCTTTGGCGCCCCTTGCCAGCTTCGCTTGCTGGCGGGGCACGAGCACGGCCGGACCAATCCATTAGCGGCCATACGCTGCGCCGCTTCGAATTACCGCCTCGTTAAATTTGTGTACGGAGGCATTTCGTCGGGCCGGCAGTCCAGTATGACGATGGTCCATCGAGCACTTTGTAGTCTTATAGTTCAAACTGGACATCAGGCAGATCCGCGAACGCGGGCTCGACCTCGGTTTCGGACAATATCAGCGGGCACATTTTCAGTCTGAACTGGTCCACCAATCCGGCGGCGATCAACTGACGCACTACGGACAAGCTGCCGAGCGTGCGAATCTCCTCGCCATCGCGTTGCTTTATCTGCCGGACATAATCGCAAACGTCGGACCGGACGGCGCCTCTAGGTTATGGAAGCGTAACGCATGAACCAAAACGACGTGGAGCAAGTCGCCGCCTGGCTGATCGAACGCGGCCTGGCCGGCGCCTCGGAGACTGAACTGCTGCACGGCTTCTGCGAGCGGTGCTGTCAGGCCGGGCTTCCGCTGTCGCGCACCATGGCGGTCATCGACACGCTTCATCCGGTCTATGAGGGCCACGCGTTTCGCTGGCGCAACGACGGTGTCGAGGAACGTGCCATTGTCGAATACGGCCCCAGCAATGCGGGCGAAGCGGCCACCAACTGGCAGAGCGGCACCTTCTACCACCTCTTGACATCCGGCACGAACGAGCTTCGCCGGCGGATCGGGCGAGGGGACCCATCGACTTCCCGCTTCTCGCCACGCTGAAGCAGGAAGGCCATACCGACTACATTGCCCTGATCCACCGCTTCGCCGGCGAGGGCGCCATGGGCGAAATGGATTGTGTCTATTCGAGCTGGACGACTTCGCACCCCGACGGCTTCAGCGATGCCGGCATGGTTGCGCTGCGACGGCTCGTGCCGTCGCTGGCGCTGGCGATCAAGTGCGCCTCGCTGGCGCGCATTGCCGGCACCCTAGTCGAGGTCTATCTAGGCCGCGACGCCGGTCAGCGCGTGCTCAGCGGCCGCATCTCGCGCGGCGTGGCCGAGCGGATCCACGCCGTTCTCTGGTATTCCGACCTGCGCGGCTACACCACTATCACCGACACCGCTCCGCCCGACGAAATCATCCCCCTGCTGAACGACTACGCTGATGCCGTCATCTCCGCCATCCAGGAATCTGGCGGCGAAGTGCTGAAGCTGATCGGCGACGGCGTGCTGGCGATCTTCCGCGCCGACGATCCCGCGGAGGCATGCCGTCGCGCACTGCAGGCCGAGGCCGGCCTCCGGCATCGTCAGCAGGCGTTGAATACCCGGCGGACCGCGGACGGGCGCCCCATCACGTCGGTCTACCTCGGCCTGCATATCGGCGACGTGTTTTACGGCAACATCGGCAGCGTCGATCGTCTGGATTTCACGGTCGTCGGACCCGCCGTCAACGAGACCAGCCGCATCGCCGCGATGTGCCGGTCGGTCGACCGCGGCGTAGTGCTGTCGTCCGATTTCGTGACGGCGGCACCGGAACCCGAGCGGGCAACCCTCGTCTCCGTCGGCCGCTATGCGCTGCGTGGCGTCGGACGCGCGCAGGAGCTGTTCACGATCGACCCGGCCGTGGTGGCGGCATAGATCGTCCGCTTCCGGATAACACCTCCATATCTGGTTCTGGCACTAACCTGCGATAACGGCTGTCAGCAAACATGTCCGCTGTTGAAGAGATTGTGTTGATTTAGTCGGCAACGTGCAGCGCCACGCAAGAATCGAATCCAGGTGCCATGCTTTTGATTTCGATGTTGCGCGCCAAAGTCCCTTCTCACTTCCCCTCGCCAAAATGTTTATCAACACAATTGAAGACAAACCCGACACGGCAACGAGATGTCGGGTCTTCTCAAGGTTGACCGAAGAGAGAGGATCGGCCAGCGTCACGCCGCCGCTTGAATGCTTGCGAAGGCCTCGGCAATTCGTTGCGGCGCCGTGGAGCGCGTGTACATTCGATCGAGATAAGCGCGCAGGTTCGGAAAACCGTCGATCAGATGATCCTCATTGGCCCAGTCCATGAGATAGGCAGTCACGCAGTCGGCGACAGTGATCCGGTCGCCGACGATGAACTGGCGGCCTTCCATGTGACGTTCAAGCACGCAGCGCCATGGCGGCAAAGTCCTCGCTGGCAAGCGCGACGTCCTGCGGCAGGCGCTTTTCCTCGGGAAGCAGGAATGTGTGCTTGGCGATGCGCCACAAGGGCTGCTCGAGCTCCGTCATCGCAAACATGATCCAGCGATAGACCTGCGCCCGCTCCTTGAGGTCAGTGGGCAGCAGTCCCCTTTCCGGATACTTCTCGGCCAAATAAAGAACGATGGCCGCCGATTCCGGGATCACGCTGTCGCCATCAACGAGAACCGGTAGCTTTCCAGCGGGATTGAGCGCAAGGAATTCGGGGCGGCGGTGCTCCCCGGCCAACAGGTTGACGGGCACGAACTCGAAATCTGCGCCGAGTTCCTTGAGGCCCCAGAGGGCGCGAAGCGAACGCGTCGGACCAAATCCATAGAGCTTCATAGCCATTCTCCATTCGTTGCCAGCTTCAAAATATTGTCTGCAAGCCAGACAGACGCTCCGGCGCCGCCTCGACCAGCCAACCGCGTGAGATCGGCCCAAGGCCTCAGTCGTATTGCAGCTGTTCCTGCCAGTCCGATGGCCGGCCCTCGGGAGTGAGGTCAAAGATGTTCCACAGCGGCTCGATAGTGCCGGTGTGGCGCGGATCCTGCCCGGGGTCGGGATCGAGGTAGAACAGCTCAGAACTCCAAAAATGCCGGATCCCGCCGGGCAAGCGGTGGAAGACAGTGATCATGGGCATCTGAAATCCTTCGGGCGTCTCGGCGTGATAGTCGCGCTTGAAGCTGTTTCCGGCCGACGAGAGCAGGCGGAGGCTTTTCCATTGCCGGTCCCTGGCGAAGGCAGTTAGCCGGTCGAGCGTTGCCTCGGCGATAACCACGAAATTGAACCCCGCTGCTTCAACGTGCTCCGCGGCGCCGTCGAGCGAGTCGAGGAAGGCCGTACACGAGGGGCATGGGCTCTCCTCCCGCTTGAGCCGCGCGGTTACACCCCTGGTAGGGCCGGGGCGGTCATCCTGCGGATAGCGGGGGAACATGAAGCTGTAGGTCACGAGCGTATCCTTGCCCGGGGCGAACAGCTCCGAAAGCTTGACCTTGGCTGGCTTGCCGTCAGGGCCTGAGCCCTCGAACACATAGTCCTCGGGCACGAGGCCGCCCGCAGGCAGCGCGCGCCTCAGCGCTGCCACGCGTTCCATGTGCCGCCTGAGCTCGATCTCTTCCACCAGCAGCGCGTCGCGCGCCCGGCGGTATTCGCGGTCCTCATTTGGAAGGCGAACCCGGTTCTTCCTTGCGAGCTCCCCGGCCGGCGCGAGAGTTCTGTCGTTGCCCATAGGAGTGCCCTACGCCTCGACAATCACCTCGAAGCCGCCGTAGATAAGGCGCTTGCCGTCGAACGGCATCGGATTGCTTTCCGGCTGCAGGCGCGGGTCGGCCATGACCTTCTTCATGCCCTCGTCGCGAGCCTTGCGCGACGGCCACGTGATCCAGGAAAAGACGACCGTTTCGTCGTCCTTGCGCTTCACCGCCATCGGGAACGACGTCACCTTGCCTTCCGGCACATCGTCTCCCCAGCACTCGACCAGTTTCAGCGCGCCGTGCTCCTTGAACACGACGGCTGCTGCCTCCGCATGTTTCCTGTATTTTTCGCGATTGGCGGTCGGTACCGCCGCAACGAATCCATCGACATAGGTCATGAGTGTCTCCTTTCTGGTTGATGGTTAATGCTCGATCGCTCAACCGCCGCAAGCCGATTTCGGTTCCGCCATCTCCCCTTGCTTTCGACGAATTACGGGCCAGGCGTTCATAGCGAGGCGCGCAGCCTGTTTGTTGCTCGAGCAGCGCCACGCAGCGCTGAGGCCAAAGAGCACTGGGCGCGGTGGGATTTGGTGCAACATCTTGTTTCCATGGGTACGTAGGGCATTTCTGGATTTTCCTTCCGCTGCATGGTCGAACGGGCGGCCGCAATATCGACACGAGGGTGAAAAAACTGTGGAAGCCTGCGGACCCTATAGAGCCCGTTCTGGAGGAACTGGCCATTGAAACTCTCCGATGAAGAGGTTCTGCACCGGCTTGCCCAACGCCAGTTAGGCCCCTTCCATAAACAACTAAGTCATAATTGCCACAGGTAGAGGAGAGGCGGAGACTGTTTCATAGGCCATTTTCGACTGGGCCAGCCCGGGTCTCTTACTCGGCACATGGCTGCCCTGGGGGTGGGACACTTTGTCGGCAACTGGCACATAGCGCATCACGGTGGGCGTGCGCTTCCGGGGTATAGTGTCGGTTGGGCATGAGTTGGCGAACTGGCGCAACCCTGCTTGGCCAGAAAGCCGGCCAACCGCTCCGCAACCCGCCGTTGCAGCGCTTCCGTGGTTTCCATAGTGTCAGCCGATGAGCGCCACGGGATCTGCCTTCAACCTCTCGGGACGGCGGGCATTGGTGACCGGAGGAAGCCGCGGGCTTGGCCGGGCGATCGCCGAGGCACTGGCAGCGGCGGGCGCTGATGTGGCGATCGCGGCAAGGCGCGTGGAAACTCTCGCCGGCACGGCGGCGGCGATCGCCAAACTGGGGCGCCGCGTGGTCACCATTGCGATGGACGTCTCCGACGCGAACGCATGCCGCGCTGGTGTCGAACGGGCGGCAAGGGAGCTCGGCGGCCTCGATTGCCTCGTCAACAACGCCGGTACCGAAGAGGTGCGCCCGGCGCTCGAAGTCGACGAGGAGCTGTGGGACCGCATCATCGGCACCAATATGAAAGGCGCGTTCTTTGCCGCCCAGTCGGCGGCAATCGCCATGCACGGGGCCGGTCACGGAGGCTCGGTGCTCAACATCTGCTCGCTCACATCCGAAGTCGGAGTACCGACGGCGGTGCCCTACGATCCTCGAAAAGCGGCCTCCTCGGCATGACCCGAGGACTGGCGGCGGAATGGGCGCCGCTCGGCATCCGGGTTAATGCGCTGGCGCCCGGATACTTTCGAACCGAGCTCACCGACGTGTTCTACCGCGACGACGACTGGCAGCGGACGATGCTTGCCAAGATCCCCCTCGCCCGCTTCGGCCGGCTGGACGATGTCGGCGGCGCGGCCGTCTTTCTCGCTTCCGATGCGGCAAGTTACATGACCGGCGTGTGCCTGCCCATCGACGGTGGTTATCTTGCAACGATCTGAGCGGCAGCAGGCGGCCCTAGGAGAAAGCGACATGTCGTTCAAGGTCAATCTGCACCGGCTCGCCGAACTCTCACCGGATGAACGCAGGCGCCTGCTGAAGCGCACCGAGGCCGATCTATCCGCCTACACGATCGGCGCCCAGCAGATCATCGATGCGGTGCGCCGGGACGGCGACGAGGCGCTGGTCCGGTTTGCCCGGGAGTTCGACAAGGCCGACGTCCGAGGCGGACGCGATTGCAGCGCGACCGGCTGATTTCGAGGCCGCCGAGCAGGCGCTCGACGCCGAGGTGCGTCACGCCATGGAGTATGCCGCAGACGCGATCGGCAGGTTTCACGACAAGCAGATGCCGCCCGAACTGTGGATGTGTGAAAACCATCCCGGGGTATTTGCCGGCGACCGCCACCGGCCGGTCCCTTCGGTTGCCTGCTACGTCCCGCGGGGAAAAGGCGCCTTTCCCAGCGTGGCGCTCATGACCACCCTGCCGGCGAGGGTGGCGGGCGTGCCGAGGGTCGCCATCGTGACCCCGCCGGGCCCGGACGGAAGGGTGGACGGAGCGACACTGGTCGCCGCCCGGCTCGCCGGCGTCAGTGAAGTGTACAAGGCCGGCGGCGTCCAGGGGGTGGCCGCCGCTGCCTTCGGCACCGGGACCATCGCGCCCTTCGCCAAAATCGTCGGGCCGGGGAGCCCGTGGGTCGCTGCGGCCAAGAGGATCGTTTCCGGGATCATCGATACGGGCACGCCGGCGGGACCGAGCGAGATCATCGTGCTTGCCGACGAAACCGTCGACGGCCGTCTCGCCGCCCTGGATGTCCTGATCGAGGCGGAACATGGGCCCGACAGCTCCGCCTACGTGGTCACCTGGAGCCGGCGGGTGGCCGAGGAAGCGATGGCTGCCATACCGCAATATGCCCAGAACCTCGGGGCGCAGCGCAGAGCCTTCGCTTCCGCGGTGCTCGGCGGGGCCGGTGGGCGGTGTCGTGCTGGCCCGTGACGAGGACGAAGCGATCGCCTTCGTCAACGACTACGCACCGGAACATCTCGAGCTGTTGTCAACGGAGCCGCACGCGCTATCTCGGCCGCATCGAGCACGCCGGAGAAATCCTGCTCGGGGTGCACACTCCCGCGACCCTCGGCAACTTCGTGATCGGCCCCAACCATGTGCTGCCGACCGGCGGCTGGGCGAAGACCGGCTCGGCCCTGTCGGTGCACGATTTCCTGAAGCGAACCTCGATCGCTCACGTCACGGCGCGGGGCTATCCGGAACTCGCGCGCAACGCCCGCGTGCTCGCGCGATACGAGGGCTTCGAGGCGCATGCCAACGCGCTCTCGGCGACTCGCACCCGGATCCTCGAGGACTGAACCATGCGCATGCCGGCAGTTAGGCTGCATGGTGTCAAGGACCTCCGCTTCAAGGAGATCGAAGCCCCGGATGGAGCGGGCGAAGGCGAGGTGATCGTTGCCGTCGAGGCCGCCGGCATCTGCGGGTCGGACCTGCACAACTATCGGACGGGCCAGTGGCTCACGCGCACGCTGGTGCAGGACACTTTCGCCCGGGCCTTCGTCGCCCTGGACGAGCTGCAGGAGGCTCCGTCGCTCCGCGCCTGGCTGTTCAGGATCGCCCACAACCGCGCGCTGGACCTGCTTCGCAGCCGCGCGATCCGCGCGGCCGAGCCCATAGAGACGGCCCACGAGGTCGCCGATCGGGAGAGCCCAGATCCTGTGGAGGTGCTGATGCGGCGGGAGGCGGTCGACACCGCGGTGTCGCGGTTCGTGGAGCTTCCGACCGTGCAGCGAAGCGTGGTGATCCTCAAGGACGTGCTCGACCAGTCCCTGGAGGAGATCGCCGCCATGCTTGACCTCACGGTAAACGCGGTGAAGGGCCACCTCGCCCGCGGGCGGGCTCTAATGAAGGCCATCAACGCCCAAGCGCCCGCCCAGGCCGCGCCGCGGCCGCCGTCGCCCGCGGCGGCCCGCTATGTCGCCCTGTTCAACGGTCGCGACTGGGACGGGTTGCGCGCCATGCTGGCCGACGACGTGCGGCTGATCCAGTCGTCGTACCCGTTGCGCGCCGGCGGAGGGGCAGTCAGCATCTATGCGCGCAGTGCCCCGGTGCGGCTCGCCCCCGCCTGGCTCGATGGCCGCGAGGTGATCGCGGTCTACGAGGGTCCTCAGGCGATGAAGCCCAGCTACCTGATGTGGCTGGAGTGGATGGACGGCCGGATCAGCTTCATCCGCGACTACCGTCATGTCCGCTACGTCATCGATGACGCGGAGCTGGTCCTGGCGCCAGACGCTAAGGGAGCCACTTGAGACCCCCTCGAATCTGCGGCTTCGGAGAGCAGGTCATTTAGCCGGTTTCACGACGCTCCTCAAGCGCTCTTTGGTCTCTTCTGAGAGCGGACGGGGCGAGCGGTAGCTCGCACCGACGTGTTCAGTGCCACGGCGGCGCGAATGAGCGCCTTCAACGCCTTTTCATCAATCTTGTCGCCCTCATGGAAATCGATGGCACGCTTGGTGTTGCCTTCGAGGCTGGAGTTGAAGAGGCCTGAAGGGTCCTCCAACGAGGCGCCCTTGGCGAAGGTCATCTTCACGACATTCTTGTACGTCTCACCGGTGCAGATCATTCCGGCGTGCGACCACACCGGAACCCCTCTCCACTTCCACTCCTCGACCACTTCGGGGTCGGCCTGCTTGATGAGAATTCGGGCCCGAGCGAGCGTCTCGCCCCGCCAATCACTCAGCTCCTTGATTCTCGCATCTATCAGCTGAGAGGGAGAGTCTCCCCCTTTTCCTTCCTTCGAGCCGCTCTTCTTCATGGTGGTTGTCGCTTCTTCATGGTTGTTGGCGGGGGCTTCTTTTCGACCTATGCGGACATGCCCCCGCCCAGTCCGGACTCTGCAATCGCCGCGCACGCATCGCACTTGCCGCTCACATTCGTTCGCCGGGCAATTGGCTGGCTTGCTTCACCCAAGCGGCGAACTGAGCTTCGTCGAGCTGGTCGTCCTCGTGGATGTCGAGGTAGCGCACTTCCTCGTGCTTGGACTCGCCGGGGGGGAGAGGACGCAGTGACGTGCCGCGGAAGAAAGTCATTTTGACGTACTTCGTGAAGCAATGAAAGCTGAGGAACCAGCCCTGGCCCTCGACTCCGTAGAAGGGCGAGTTCCACTTTACTGCCTTGCGCACGCCGGGGACGGTGCGCACGATGAGCGCGTCGAGGCGGCGCCCGACGTCGCGTTTCCAGCCCGGCATGGCCGCGATGTAGGCCTGCACGGGGGCGTCGCCGTCGGCCTTCGCGATCTGAGGGTTGCCGCCTGCGAGGAGGACCGGCTTTGCGGCGTTGCGGGACTGCGACTTCGGCGCTGTCTTGCGCGGCTTTGCCGCCTTCGCAGCGGCCCGCTTGGCGGCGGCCTTCTTTGCGACCTTCGCCGACTTCTTGGACGTCTTGCCAGCCATTGGTTCAGCCCATTTTGCTGGCCGCTATGCCGAGGCGCTGTCGGTGGAGTTTCACCGCTTTCTTCGGCGTCTCAATTCTCTATCCGGCGCCGCTGCGCGATCTTCTCCTCGAGCTCAACTCCATCGGGCCGCGGATGACGTGGTTCATACAGTCCGAGATCGCCACCTCCCGGCAGGCGGATCGTGGTCAGGAGGCCCCAGCCTTCATCGCTCACCGTATTGCACTGAATGTTCATCTTCAGTAGGCGCGCAACTTCAGCCGAGATGTCGTTACACATCAAGTAGAGCTCATGTCTTCCGTTCCGCTCATCGGGATGGCAGGCGATTTCAGATGGGGGTAGCGCGAAGATCAGCCAGCCATCGCCCGCATCAACCGAGGAAAGCCCCAGCACGTCGCGAAAGAAGGCGCGGTCCCCCGCAGCATTGCGGCTATAGATGATTGCATGCATTCCAGTGATCATGTGTCTTCTCTCCAATCGGCTGCCGAATGGCAGGCTGAAGTCGCCCGCGCGCGGCGAAGGTGATCCGCCGAGGGTCGAGGCTTCGCGGAGGTTGTTGCGAGCCGTACGTCAATGGCCGGCTTTTTCCCGCGCCGAGCCACTCCGCCGGTGGAAGGATCCGGTTGTGTGGCATCCGTCCCTCGCTTTTGGCGTGGGCCGTATCTCATCATCACCGCGGCCGCGGAATTATCCAGAGTTCCACGGGAAATGTGCAGAAATCGGAGCATATCTGGACTCAAATGGTGCTGTGTGGGTCGAGCACCGAGTCACCAGACAGGTACCAGCCGCGAACGCACGTTGCTGCGATAGGCTTCGTATCCCGGCAGGTTGCGGACCAGATATGCATCTTCATCCTTCAATCCTGCAACGAGGCCCGCGGTCAGCAAGGCGACGGGCACCCTCGAGCATCCTCCTTGATGAGCCCCGATCACGCGACGCCCGGCAACGGCCTCCTCTTGTTTTTCCGTGTCGATGATTTCGGCATGGCCTTGGCAAGGGCGCGCACTCTCGGCTCGAAGAGGAGCCCCACGTTAACCCAAATACTGGAACTGAGGAGTTCTCACCAGAAGATTCCGACGGTATCAGCTCACGATCAATACGATCTCTGCGGCCTAACAAACGCATGCAGCTGACCCACCAGCCAGTCATTAAATTTGCATGCGCAAATTTGCCGCCTGTCTGGCGGCCGGCTCATGCGTGGCGTTCGAAGCCCATCGGATTCCTCCTCACGACGACGGAGTTGCGGTACGTTGCCTTGATCGCACGGCACAGCAACTGTATCGACGTTCGACGTTCGCCGCGGTCCCGTGCTTTCCAGGGTCGGTCGAGATTACCAGCCTCTATTCCTGCGGCGGATAGCGCTCAAACACAGGCAATTCGTGCGCGCGCTCCATCCATCCGATGCGGTCGGCGACCTGGATGTGCGCCCGCGCCGGGACGACGTCGGATCGTCATAGGTCGCGCTCTGGATGTCGATGATCCCAGGCAGCACTTCCGCATTGGTGTAGAAGACGCCGGTGCCACAATCAGGGCAGAAATGCCTTCGGCCATGTTCCGAGGAACATAAACCTTCGGCGCGCCCCTTGTCACTTTGACCGCATCGAGCCGGTACATCGTCCAGCCGACCATTGGTGCGCCGGCGCTGCGCCGACAATCCGTACAATGACATAGCGCGTGCGTAAGCGCCTCGCCGTCCGCTTCGTAGCGAATCGCGCCACAATGACATCCGCCGGTGATGGCCATTTCGTCTCCTCTTGCTCGTCCGTCGTACTCCCATTTTATCAGCCCCGCAAAATCGCACCAACGGGGTCGAATGTCCGTTCCGGGTGTGCGCCGTGAGAAGGCGG
>CAWADI010000012.1:0-39968 GCA_963780765.1 uncultured Alphaproteobacteria bacterium
CCCGCTCAGCCCAAGGCGCGGAGCTTTACGCGCATTTCCCACGTCATATGGCCGAACACGGCGGCAATCACGAACAACCGCCAATGAGGGTCAGAATGCTGGGTGTTTCGGCGAATACCAGCCAGACCCAGAAAGGGGCGAGCGGCATCTCCAGCGAGGCGATGAGGGTCGCCTGCGCTGCCGGGATGCGTCGCGATCCGATCGCGTAGAGGATGAGACCGCCGGCATTCTGGACGATGCCGAAGAGCGCGGCTGCAACGAAGTCGCTGCCGGAGATCCTGAACGAAGCGCCGAAGGCCACGCAATAGAGCGATGTCAGCCACGCCGATAAACCCAGTGCGGGCACCATCGGAACGTCCGGGTACTTCCGCATGATGACGGTCATGACCGCCATTCCCGCTGACATGCCGCAGAAGAGAGGTTGCCGGCAAGATTGCCGCTGAGGTCGGAGCCGGCCAGGGCCAGCGCTACGCCGGTCAGCGCGACCGCCGCCGCCGCGAGGGTGGACGTCGGCGCCTGTTCGCCGATGAATATTCTTGCGAGGGCGGCCGTGACGAAGGGCGCCGTGGCATAGATGATGAGCGCTTCGGCGACCGTCGTGTGGCGCAGCGCGGTAATGCCGGACACCATCGCCGTAGCCGACGCCGCGGCGACGCCGAGCGCCGGCCAGCGCAGCGAGCGCAGCACCGCGAGCGAATTGCTGCCGTGCGCGATGAAAAAAAAGCTGAACACCGCAGCGCCGGCGAAGATGCCGCGCCAGAACAGCATCGTCAGCGCTTCGGCCTCGATGTAGCGGACGAACAGTCCCGCCGTCGACCAGCACAGCGCGGCGAGCGCGATGAGCACGAAGCCCGTCGTATTCGTGCGCCCCTCGTGAGCGGTCACCTACGCGCGCTCCTTGCGGCTGTTGAGCAGGTTGCCGAACAGGATGAGAGCGGCGCCCATCGCGATGGCTGCGGTGAGCGGTTCTCCGTAGAGACCAAAGCCGAGGAGCGCGGTCAGCGGCACGCGAAGAAAATCCATGGGGGCAATGAGAGTCGCATCGATTGCCGCCGTGGCCCGGGCGAGGAAAAAATGTCCGGCCGTCCCTGCGATCGCGACGCACCGCGACGAAGGGATAGAGCGCTTCGGACGGCCACACCCAGGTGAAGAAATTCGGCGCGGTGGCGGCGAGGCACGCAATCAGGAGTCCTGAAAGGACGGATTGCACAGCGAACATGTGAACCAGGATGGTGAGAGCGCTGTTGGTGCTGGTGAGACGCTTCACCAGCGTGACCGACAGGCTGAAGCCCATCGCCGAGGCGAGCGCTGCCAGCGCACCGGCGTCAATGGGTTGCGCGCCGGGGCGTACGATGACCAGCACGCCGGCGAACCCCAGGGCGATGGCGAGAACCCGCGTCTGGGTGAGGCGTTCGCCGAGAATCAGCGCGGCAAGGATCGCCGTCCAGATCGGCATCGTGAACTCGATCGCGACCACTTGCGCCAGCGGCAGCAACGCGACGGCGACAAACCACAGGTACTGGGCGCCGAAGTGAACGACGTTGCGGCCCAGATGGAGGAATGCGTCCGCAGTCCGGAACACCGTGCCTCGCGACCACACGACAAACGGCGCCAGCAGCGCAAAGCCGAGAATTGTCCGCAGCGCGACGATCTCGAGAACCTGCAGTTCGCGGGAAAGCTCGCGTCCCGCGACCGTCATGGCGAGCGTTGCGCAGATCCACAAGGCCATCCAGGCGGCGGCGCGGGCAAAAGATGTCGGCGGCAAGAATGTTGTCGGTGATGTCGCGGGCATGCCGTTAGCCGGGTTTCTCGAAAAATAGCGGATCGCTGCCGCCTTCAGCACTGGCGTTAACGTTTGGTGAGTCATGCACCGGGGGCCGGGCTTGACGCTGAGGGAGGCTTTGGCCATTGTGCGGCGATGCTCAGATCTGCCGCCACCGCAGCCCGCCCATGCGGCTGTATTATTATCAGCTAGTTCGATAAGCGCTGGCGGGCGGCCGCTTTTCCTCAAACTCTTGATGAAGCGATCTCCGGGCCGGCGAGCCCCGGTGTTCCGTGACGCTAAGACTTTATAACTCGCTCAGCCGCCGCAAGGAGGACTTCCGCCCGCTCAACCGGGAGCGGGTCGGCATGTATGTTTGCGGGCCCACGGTCTACGACTACGCGCACATCGGCAACGCCCGCCCGATCGTGGTGTTCGATCTTCTGTTCCGGTTGCTGCGCCATATCTACGGCGATGAGCACGTCGTCTACGTGCGCAACATCACCGATGTCGACGACAAGATCAACGCACGCGCCGCGGAGGAGGGAACGGCGATCCGCGAGCTCACCGAGCGAACGACGAAGCAGTTCCACGACGATATTGCAGCCCTCGGCGTGCTGGCGCCGAGCGCTGAGCCGCGCGCCACCGATCACATCGCCGCCATGGTTACCCTCATCGAGAAGCTCTTGGCCCGCGGCCATGCATACGAGTCGGCGGGCCACGTCCTCTTCCATGTGCCGAGCATGCCCGACTATGGCAAGTTTTCCGGCCGCTCCCTCGCCGACATGATCGCCGGCGCCCGCGTCGAGGTGGCGCCCTACAAGAAGGACGCGATGGACTTCGTGCTCTGGAAGCCGTCGCCGCCCGAACTGCCCGGCTGGGACAGTCCCTGGGGACGCGGCCGGCCCGGCTGGCACATCGAGTGCTCGGCCATGGCGTGGCAGCACTTGGGCGAACGTTTCGATATTCATGGCGGCGGCATTGACCTCATTTTCCCGCATCACGAGAACGAGATTGCCCAGTCGCGCTGCGCGTTCGGCTTGCCGGTCATGGCCGAGGTCTGGATGCACAACGGATTCCTGCAGGTCGAAGGCGGCAAGATGTCGAAAAGTCTTGGCAACTTCGTCACCCTGAACGAGGTGCTCAAGGACTGGCCGGGCGAGGTCGTGCGCTTCAACATGCTGCGGTCTCACTATCGCCAGCCCATGGACTGGACAGTGAAGGGCCTCGAGGAGTCGTCGCGAACGCTCGCTGGTTTCTTTGCCTCCGGCAGGATGCCGCCGGCGTTGCGGCCGGCCTCCATGAAGAGGTGGCCGCTGCGTTGCTGGATGATCTGAATACGCCCGAGGCGATCGGCAAGCTCCACGAGCTGGACAGGGCCGGCAAGCGCGCCGCCGTGCTGGCAAGCCTGCGAGTCTTCGGGTTTGTCGGCAATCTCGCGGATCCGCGCGCCCGATCCGCTGACACGAAGCAGATCGAGGAGTTGATCGCTGCCCGGCTGGCGGCCCGCAGTGCCAGGAACTGGGCGGAAAGCGACCGTATCCGCGACCGGCTTGCCGCGATGGGTGTGGTGCTCAAGGACAACAAGGACGGTACGACCACGTGGGAGCTCAAACGATGAGCCGCGAACGCCTGTATCTTTTCGACACGACGCTTCGCGACGGCCAGCAGACACCCGGCGTCGATTATTCCCTCGACGACAAGCTGGTGATCGCGGGCATGCTCGACGGTCTGGGCATTGATTACATCGAAGGCGGATATCCCGGCGCCAATCCGACCGACACCGCGCTGTTCGCCGAAGAGCGTTCCATGCAGGCGATTTTCACTGCCTTCGGCATGGTGAAGCGCCCCGGCCGATCGGTGTCGAATGATGCCGGCCTGCAGGAACTGCTCAGGGCCCACGCCGCGGCCATCTGTTTTGTTGCCAAGTCGTGGGACTATCACGTGCGGCTGGCGCTGGGCACGACCAACGAAGAGAACCTGGCGTCGATCCGCCAGTCGGTTGCGGCAGCCAGAGGAGCGGGGAAGGAAGTCCTCGTGGACTGCGAGCACTTCTTCGATGGCTACAAGGCCAACCCGGCCTATGCGCTGGCCTGCGCCAGGGCTGCTTACGACAGCGGGGCGCGCTGGGTCGTGCTGTGCGACACCAATGGCGGCACCATGCCTCAGGAAGTCGAGGCAATCGTTCGCGAGGTCGCGCGGTCGGTGCCCGGCAGCCATCTCGGCATCCACGCTCACGACGATACGGGCCAGGCGGTCGCCAACTCGCTGGCGGCGGTCATGGGTGGCGTCCGCCACATCCAGGGAACGCTCAACGGCATCGGCGAGCGGTGCGGCAACGCCAATCTCGTTACCCTCATTCCGACCCTGAAGTTCAAGAGTGCCTTCCGTGATCGATTTGAGATCGGCGTTTCCGACCACCAGCTTGCGGGCTTGACCCATGTCTCGCGGACCTTCGACGAGCTGCTGAACCGCCGGCCGTACACGCAGGCCCCCTACGTCGGGGCCAGCGCCTTCGCTACCAAGGCCGGCATTCACGCCTCGGCGATTCTCAAGGAGCCGGAAACCTACGAGCACGTCGTTCCCGAGAAGGTCGGCAACCGCCGCCGGTTGCTCGTCTCCGACCAGGCGGGCAAATCCAATCTCATTGCCGAGCTTGCCCGGGTCGGGATCGAAGTGAAAAAGGACGACGCCAGGCTCGACGAGCTCTTGCGCGAGGTCAAGGAGCGCGAGGCCGTGGGCTACGCATACGAAGCAGCTGACGCATCCTTCGAGCTGCTTGCCCGGCGGCTGCTCGACGGCGTGCCGCACTATTTCGACGTCGAAAGCTACCGCGTCATGGTCGAGCAGCGGCACAACGCGCTGGGCCAGCTCATCACCGTGTCGGAGGCGGTGGTGAAGGTGCGGGTTGATGGCGAGACCATTCTTTCCGCCGGCGAAGGAAATGGTCCGGTCAATGCACTGGACGTGGCGCTGCGCAAGGATCTCGGCAAATATCAGAGCTTCATCGATGACCTGGAGCTGGTCGATTACAAGGTCCGCATCCTCAACAGCGGCACCGGTGCCACGACCCGGGTCCTCATCGAAAGCCGCGATGGCAAAGGCAGCCACTGGTTCACGGTGGGGGTGTCGCCGAACATCGTCGATGCCTCCTTTCAGGCCCTCAGCGATTCGATTGTCTACAAGCTCAGCCGCGACTGCGCCGGCTAGAGCATTTTCAGGCGAAGTGGACACACTTCGCCGTATAGAAAATGCTCCGAATATAAGCTGGAGCAGGTTCTAATCGGAAAAGTGCGTACACTTTTCCGGAACCTGCTCTGAGCATCGAGTATTCTACATCTGCTGCCGGATCGGCTTGACCGGCACCACCTGCCGCTCGGTGAGCAGGCGCTCGAGCACCCTGGAAACAGCATCGTCGACGCGCGTGACGACCTCGAGCCTGAGTTCGAGGCCGGGCCGGATGAACTCCTCGTTGCGCATGTGCTGAATGAGCGAGAGCAGGGGATCCCAGTAGCCTGCAATGTTGCACAGAACGATGGGTTTCCGATGCCGGTCGAGCTGCGCCCACGTGCCCACTTCGGAAAGCTCCTCGAGCGTCCCAAGCCCCCCGGGCAGCGCCACGAATCCGTCGGCACGTTCGAACATCGTCATTTTTCGCTCATGCATCGTGGCCGTAACGACAAGCTCGTTGGCCTCGGTGAACATTCGCTCCTTGGCGCCCAGAAACTCGGGAATGATGCCTGTCACTCTGCCCCCGCCGGCTTTCACTGCCCGCGCCACCTCCCCCATCAGGCCGTTGGAACCTCCGCCGTACACGAGACCGATGCCGCGCCCGGCCAGTTCCGCCCCCAGCGCCCGCGCCGCCTCTGCATAGACAGGGTTAACCCCGGATCCCGACCCGCAAAAGACGCAGATATCCCTCTTCACAGGGTTGGCCGTGCTCATATGTTGATTCAGCACAATATTTTTGCCCTGCAACTGTTTTTTGTGGCAGAATCAAGCGATCAGAGTTCTTGTCGAACGATTGCCCTTACTGGCTGGCCGCCCGACCATGGTGTGCGTAATCCAAGGGCCGAAGGGACGGGATTGCGACATACAATGCCCTCTTCGGAGGCGCGTTCCCATATCGGTGGCAGATCATGGCTAATCCGCTCATACTATTTTCCGGCGCGGCGCTAGCGACCCTGGCGGCCTTGCTGGGCGTTACTTCCGACAAGTGGAAGGACCGGCCGGTTTCGGCGCCGGGCGCTCAGGTGTCCGCCGGCTCGGCGGATGCCGCGTCCACCGGCCCCGCGTCGGTCACGTCGGAAAAGCAGGATGCGACGTCGGCGGATGCTCCCGCCGCAGGCGCAGCCGCGCCGCCCGAGACGCAGACGGCGGCCGTTGCTCCGGAACAGCCCCTTGGTGCCGAGCCCACGCCGCCTGCATCTGCGGAACCGGCGCCGGATGATTCAAAACCCAGTTTCGATACGATCCGGGTGGAGTCCGATGGCACCGCCGTCATGGCCGGCCGCGGTCTGCCCAATTCGGAGGTCGCGATACTTTTCAACGACAAGTCGATCGGATCGGCCAAGACCGACGCGTTTGGCGCCTGGGTGCTGGTGCCCACGGAACCTTTGCCGGTCGGCGACTATCAGGTCACGCTGCGCATGCAGCAGGTGGACGCCGCACCGGTCTTTTCCGAACAGTCCGTTGCCCTCAAGGTTCCGGAACGGGGCACCGACCAGGCGTTGGTGGTGTTGAGCGAGCAGAACCAGGCCTCGCGGGTGCTCCAGCAACCGAAGGCGGCCGCCGAACCCGTGCCGGCCGAGCCGACCGAAGCAACCGCCGAAGCCGCTCCGGCCAAGCCGACCGAGCCGACTGAAGCGACCGCGGAAGCAGCTCCGGCCAAGCCGGCCGAGACGACCTCCGAAACCGCGCCGGCCGAGTCGAGTGAGGCGATCGTCGAGGCCACTCCGGCCGAGCCGGCTGAAGTTGTTGCCGCCGAGCCCCCCGCGAAGGAGCCCGCTGTCGAAGAGGGCGGACAGACCGAGGTTGCCGCCGTGAGTCCGGATGCAGGCGAACAAGCGCCCGCGGAGCCGTCACCACCGGATACCGGGCCCGTGGTGAAGCTCCCGCTCAATCTCCGCGCCGTCAACTACAACGATCAGGGCGACATCATGTTCTCCGGTACTGCTGCCGGAGGCGCGACGGTCCGGCTCTACGTGGACAACAACCATGTCGGCGATGCGAGAGCGAAGCGAAGTGGAAGCTGGCAGTTCGCGGGCAAGGAGAACATCAAGCCCGGGACGCACAACCTGAGGGTCGACAAGCTGAACGCCAATGGCTCGGTCTCCGAGCGGCTGGAGTTGCCCTTTGTCCGCGCCGAGCCTGCCGCCGTCGCGGCGCTGATCGAGCAGCAGGCGCCCGCGGCTTCAGCCTCGGCGGAACCCGCCTCCGCTCCAACCGCCGCCACGCAACAGGCAGGCAAGAGCGCCGCCGCCGAAGCGCCGGCGGTGGCAGGCGTCACCCAGGAGCCGGTAACGGAAAGTTCGACGCCGGCGACGAAGGCCGAAGACCGGACAGCGAGCGGCGCAAGCGCGCCTGCAGCAGATGACGCCGTCGCTGAGCTGCCGCGCACTCCGGCCGTCCGCGCCTGGCTTCGGAGCCAGTCGCCGGTGCTGAAGCAGAGGTGGCTGCGGTGACGCCTGAACCGCCGGCGTCCGCGCCGGCTTCCGAGCCAGTCGCCGGTGCTGAAGCAGAGGTGGCTGTGGTGACGCCTGAACCGCTAGCGCCGGCTCGGACCGCGGCTCCGGCGGCGGAAGAAATTGCGACGCCGCCTGCCAAGGAACCGGCGGCCGGTAGTGAGTCACCAGAAACCGTCGCGGCGGCCCCCGAGCCGGTCACCGGTGCTGCACCGGAAGCAGTCGCTGCGACGCCGGAACCGCCGCCTGCCGCTCCGGCGGCGGAAGAAGAGCTGGCGGCGAGCGCTAGCACTCAGGCGCCGGATGCCGGGTCCGCGCCCGCCTCCACCGCCACCAAGACAAGCAAGTTGCAGCAAACAGCCGATACGCAAGCGTCGACCCTGGCTCCGGCCGAGGGAGTCGAGCCTGCGGCAGCGGGCTCAACCGAGGCTGCAGCACAGCAATCCGTTGCAGCGGCCGAAACGGCGGCCGCGACCCGGCGCCGCGCCCGAAGCCGGACAGCCGCGCATTGGCAAGATCGTGATTCAGCCCGGCAACAGCCTGTGGCGCATATCACGGGTCCTTTACGGCCGCGGCCTTCAGTACACGATCATTTATCAGGCCAACAAGGAACAGATCCGCAATCCGGATCTCATCTACCCCGGCCAGATCTTCTCGACGCCGGGCGTGATCGCTCCCGAAGTCATTGATCCCAAGCGCAAGGAGCCCTTGCCCGGGGTGGCCGGCAGCACTACATCGGGTTGATAGCTTCGGCTTGGTGGACGATACCGGTGGCGGTGTGAGCCGCCGCCGTTTTCGTTGGTTGGAGCATCATGAAGCGTTTGGCCTTGAAGGCAGATGCCGCGGGTCGCGGCGGCGGTGACGGCGACGCTCTGGCGACCTTGCGCGCCGTTTTGCCCTATCTGTGGCCGGCCGGGCGCTACGATCTCAAGACGCGCATCGTTCTGGCGCTCCTCGCCCTTGTCGCATCCAAGGTAGTCACGGTCGCAACCCCGTTTGCCTTCAAATACGCCGTAGACTCTCTCACCCCGGCGCCGGCGTCCGGCGGTCAAGCGCGCGGTCGCGGCACTGCTTCTGGCCGGGCCGGTCACTCTGGTGCTCGCCTACGGCATCGGCCGCATCATGATGGTGGTCTTTGCCCAGCTGCGGGATGCGCTGTTCGCCAAGGTCGGCCAGGCGGCCGTCCGCGAGTTATCGATCAAGACCTTTCGCCATCTCCATGCGTTGTCGCTGAAGTTTCACCTCGAAAGGCGGACCGGCCGGCTGTCGCGGGTCATTGAACGCGGCACCCGGGGAATCGACACGATCCTGCGCTACGCGCTGTTCAACACCTTTCCAACGATCCTCGAGATCGTCTTCGTGGCCGCTATCCTGTGGTGGAACTTCGGGGTGGTGTATGCACTGGTGATCGCGGTCACGATCGCGATCTATGTCGGCTTCACCTACTGGGCCACCGAGTGGCGCATCAATATTCGGCGCGTGATGAACGACGCCGACAATGACGCCAACAGCAAGGCCATCGACAGTCTGCTGAACTTCGAAACCGTAAAATACTTCGGCAATGAGGAACACGAGGCGAGCCGTTTCGACCGGTCGATGGCGAGATACGAGGCCGCTGCGATCAAGACATGGACTTCGCTCGCCGTGCTCAACGCCGGGCAGGCGGTCGCTTTCTCCATCGGCCTGGCGCTCATCATGGTTCTGTCGGCGCTCGACGTCGGTGCCGGCCGGGCGACGGTCGGCGATTTCGTGATGGTCAACGCGCTGATGATCCAGCTCTACATGCCGTTGAACTTTCTGGGCTCGGTCTACCGCGACATCAAGCAGGGTCTCATCGATATCGAGCAGATGTTCGACCTCCTCGCCGTCGAGGTCGATATCAAGGACAAGCCGGGCGCCCGGCCCTGGCGGTCGCTGCCGGCGAAATCATCTTCGATCGCGTGAGTTTCGCCTACGATCCGCGGCGGCCGATCATCCGCGATCTTTCGTTCCGCGTATCCCCGGGGCACACCGTCGCCCTCGTCGGTCCTTCAGGCGCCGGCAAGTCAACCATTTCGCGGCTGCTGTACCGGTTCTACGACGCTACCGGCGGCGCCATTCGCATCGACGGCGAGGACATCACGCAGGTAACCCAGCAATCCCTGCGCGCCGCCATCGGCATGGTGCCCCAGGACACCGTGCTCTTCAACGACACCCTTGCCTACAATATCCGGTACGGGCGGCCCGACGCCGGCGATGCGGAGATCGTCGAGGCGGCGAAGCTCGCGCAGATTCACGATTTCGTCGGCAGCCTGCCGGACGGCTACGACACCATGGTCGGCGAGCGCGGCCTCAAGCTGTCGGGTGGCGAGAAACAGCGGGTGTCGATCGCCCGCACCATTCTCAAGGGTCCGCCCATTCTCATTCTCGATGAGGCGACCTCGGCCCTCGACTCGAGGACCGAGCAGGACATTCAGGCGGCGCTGAGGACGGTGGCTGAGGGCCGAACCACCATTGTCATCGCCCACCGTCTGTCAACGGTCGTGGACGCCGACGAGATTCTGGTCATGGAGGCCGGGCGCATCGTTGAACGTGGGCGGCACGCCGCTCTTCTGAGCCGGCAGGGCGTCTATTTCGAAATGTGGAACCGCCAGCGCGAGGCCGAGGAAGCCCGCCGCAGACTGGCCGCGAGCAGCGAGAACGGCGAAATGCCCGATGCCGATGGCGCGGAGCGAGCGCCGGCTGCGATCATCGCTTTAAGGCCCGTAGTTGGTCGTCAGATAGTCGACGATGGCCGGGACTTCGGCTTCCCCGATAGGGGCTCCAAAGCGGTCGATCATCTTCTTAACTGTGGCATCCCATTTTCCCCGGTCCAGAAAGCCCGAGTTCATCTCGATGTAGTCGAGGCTGTGACAGGCCGCGCAGTTCGCCTCGACCACATCCTTGCCGGCGCCTTCGGCGAGCGCGATGTTCTCCTCGCCGGCGGTCGCCTGGAAAGGAAGGAGCAGGCCGGTCAGCACAATGAGGGCGCGCATCATGTCATCCGCCTCATGCGGCCACGATGGACAGCTTCTGCACGGCGTTATGGTGATAGCCGGCAGGATTGAAGATGGGCATGGCTGGCTGGCTCGCCCCCAACCCATTGGTGGCCTTGACCATGACCGCGTGTGTACCTGCTGACGGCGAAAGACGGTAGCTCCAGGGCCGGAACGAGAACCGGCCGAGATCCTCGCCAAGCGTGGCCGGCCGCCAGCTCTGCCCGGCATCCGTCGATACTTCGACGGTCGCAATGCCGTATCCGCCGTCCCACGCCAGGCCCTTCATCTCGAGCGGCTGACCGGCGCTGATCGCGGCGCCGTCTGCGAGATTGGTGATCAGCGAATTCACCACCATTTCGGTGATTGGGGTATTCGCGTCGGTCTCCTGGGAGAGGAAGCGATCGACGAGCGCGAACTTGCCCTTCGGAACCCGGTAGGCCGGGTTCATCCAAAACCCGCCGAGGGGTTCCGCGCGAATCTCGATCGCCGTCAAATGCTTGACCCAGTAGGTTCCCGTCCAGCCCGGCACCACGAGCCTGAGCGGAAAGCCGTTCCAGTGCGGCAGCGGCTCGCCGTTCATCTCCCAGGCGAGCAGCGTGTTCTCGTCGAGCGCCCGCCAGATCGGGATGCTCTTGATGAAGTCGGGCGTCTTGTCGGCGACGCCGGCATCGGCCCCGTTGAAGGCGACCTCGAGCGCTTCCTTCCTGGCCCCGGACTTCTCGAGCACGTCCTTCAGGCGCACGCCTTTCCAGCGAGCATTGCCCATCGCTCCGTAGCCCCACTGGATGCCCTGCACGTGCGGACGGGAGAGGCCGCGGCGGTTGCCGGAGCACTGGTTGACGGCAAAAAGCTCGACGTGCTCGAAGCTGCTCTTGAGACTGCTCAGCGTGTACCGGGCTGGCGCTTGCGCGGCGTCTCCTCCGACCGAGAGATTCCAGGTTGCAACGTCAACCTGGGGAATGACGGAGTTGTGGTAGCGAACATAGAAGACATCGTTGGGCGTCACCGGCTGCGTGAAGTACTCGAGCGGAGTTTCGTAGTTGGGCGGCCGATAGCTCAGCTTGATGAGAGGTTTCTTGCCGGGCAGGGCTTCGAGCACCGCGCTCGCAGCGGCGCCCGCCGGCACGCCCGGGGTGGTCGGCGCGCCCGCCGCCAGCGTTGGCGGACCGAAACCTGCGGCCAGTGCGGCGGATCCGAGGATCATAGCCCCGCTTCCCGCGCCCTTCAGAAGTTCTCGCCTGCTTGGCACGTTTTCCCTCCCTCGAATTATCGAACGAGTATCGCGGGGCCGAAAACTGGCCGCAAAACCGGCACGCACAAAGAGATACGCTCAGGCCTGGTCCTTCTCAAGTTGATACCAAGCAGGCGCAAACCTTTGCACGTCCCGATTCCGCCCGCTATGAGAAGGCATGCTTGACTCTATTCGGTCGGCGATCGTGCCCATTCATCGCGAAGGCTATCGGTTTGTGGCACTGTTCCTTGCGGCGACGCTCGTTCTCTACTATCTCGGGTTCACTGCCCTGGCATTGGTCGGAGCGGTGCTCACCATCTGGTGCGGCTATTTTTTTCGCGATCCGGAACGCGTCACGCCACTGCGCGAAGGCTTGGTCATCGCCCCGGCCGACGGTCGGATCAGCGCCGTGAGTGACGTAGCTCCGCCGGCCGAGCTCGACCTCGGCAGCGGTGTCAGGCAGCGCATCTCGATTTTCATGAACGTTTTCGATGTCCACATCAACCGCAGCCCGGTCGACGGTCGCATCGCTCGCATCGCCTACGTGCCGGGGAAGTTCCTGAACGCCGAACTGGACAAGGCGAGCGATGACAACGAGCGCCAGGCCCTTACCTTCGAGATGGCCGGCGGCCAGCGCATCGGTGTCGTCCAGATCGCCGGCCTGGTGGCGCGCCGTATCGTAAAATTCGTGAAGCGAGGGGGATGGGCTGCAGGCCGGCCAGCGCTTTGGTATCATTCGCTTCGGCAGCCGGGTCGATGTCTATCTTCCTCCGGGCAAGGCAGCGCTCGTTGCCGCGGGTCAGCGGGCGATTGCGGGCGAGACCGTGCTCGCGGACCTGTCCTCGACGGAACCCGAGCGTCCGGCACGGCGTAGCTGAGCGAGGTGCAATTGATGGTTCACCTTCCTCCAGGGCATCTTGATGACGGCGTTGACCGGCTGCCCCGCTTCAAGAGCATCCACATCCGGTATCTGCTGCCCAATTTCATCACCTTGCTCGCCCTGTGCAGCGGCGTTACCGCCATTAGGCTCGGCGTCGAAGGACGCTTCGAGCTCGCCGTGGGCGCGGTGATCCTCGCTATCGTGCTTGACGCCATCGATGGCCGGGTGGCGCGCATTCTGAAAGGCTCCTCCCGGTTTGGCGCCGAGCTCGAATTCACTCGCCGACTTCGTGAACTTCGGCGTCGCACCTGCAATGCTGATTCATCTGTGGGCGCTGCACGCACTGAAAAACCTGGGCTGGATCGTGGCACTCGGCCTGGCGATTTGCTGCGCCTTGCGGCTGGCGCGATTCAATGTCGCCATCGACCAGCCCGACAAGCCGCCCTATGCCATCAATTTCTTTACCGGCGCACCGGCTCCGGCGGGCGCCGGGCTCGCGATGGCGCCCATGTATGTGGGCTTCCTCCTCGGCGCGCCGGGCGGCGAGCCGTTTGCCACCGTCATCCTGCCCTACATCGCCGCCGTGGCGATCCTGATGGTCAGCCGCATCCCGACCTTTTCCGGCAAGGCTATCGGCAAGCGCATCCATCGCGACATGGTCCTGCCGGCGCTCGGCATCGCTGCTTTCGTCGTTCTCCTGCTCATCTCCTTTACCTGGGAAATGCTCACGATTTTTGCTGCCCTCTACATCGCCTGCCTGCCGCTCGGGGTGCGGAGCTTTCTGCGCCAGAAGAAGGCGCACGACGATCGCATGGCGCAGGAGCCGGCAAATGCGTGACGACACTGTTGAACCCTCTCCCCATCGGGAGAGGGCAGGGTGAGGGGCGGGCCTCGTTCCAGTTAGTCGAAACGGAAAGCACAATCCGGAGCACGGGTTAATAGTGACACACGTCATGCAGCCTGGCGGGCGCTTTCCCCCTCACCCTGCTCGGCGGCTTCGCCGCTTCGCTTCCCTCTCCCCTGCGGGGCGAGGGTTTCTGTCAGCGCTTCCATCCAAGTGGCAATGGTCTACAGCACCCGATCAAGGTCGGCGCAGATGTCATCGGCGTCCTCGATACCGACCGAGAAGCGGAAAATGCCTTCTCCGGCGAACGCCTTGTAGGCAGCGAGTGCTGTGCCCTCGTGCCGGAAGGTGGATGCCATGAGGGCGGGGGTTGGAATCCAGTAGATCAGACTGCGATGGTGGCCGAGCGACACCGCGTAGTGGATCACTTTCAGCCGCTCCACCATGCGTCGGGCGACCTCCGCCCCGGGGGCGCGGGTCTGCAAGGTCATCATGCCGGCGAAGTTCCGCATCTGCCGCCGCGCCAGCTCATGCTGGGGATGTGACGGCAGGCCCGGATAGACCACCCGGCTGACACCGCGGTGGCCTTCGAGAAATTCTGCGACCCGCATGGCCGTTTCCTCGTGCGCCTTCATGCGCAGCGGCAGCGTGGCTGCGCCCCTGAGGATGAGCCAGGCATTGAACGGCGACAATACGCCGCCGTAATGCACCGTCGCCTCGAGGTTGAGAGCGTCGAGCTCGGATCGGCGTCCGAGCACCGCTCCACCCATGGCATCGCCATGGCCGCCGATGTATTTGGTGAGCGAATGGACGACGAAGTCGGCGCCGAGCTCGAGCGGCCTCGTCGCGATGGGGGAAGCGAAAGTCGAGTCGACCACCACATCGCGAACGCCGCGGCCGTGAGCGACATCGGATACTGCGCGGATATCCGCGAGTTTCAGGATGGGATTGGCGGGCGTTTCCATCCACACCATCCTGGTCGTGCTCCGGATGGCCCGGACCACCTGTTGGACATCGGAGGTATCGACCAGCGACACATCGATTCCGAACCGCGGCAGGGAATCGCGCACCAGCTCGGCAGTTGCGACGTAGTTGGTGTCGGAGATGACCAGGTGATCGCCGCGGCCCAACCGACCGGCGAGGAGAGCATGGCTCGCCGCCATCCCTGAGGCGTAGCATTGGGCCGCTTCCGCGCCCTCCAGTGCGGCGAGCTTGTCTTCCAGTTGCCGCACCGTGGGGTTGGACACGCGCGCGTACACGAAACCTTCGTAGTTGCCGCGATTGCGGGCCGAAAAGCCCGTCACCTCTTCGGGTGCGAACGTCGCCGACATGACGATGTTTGGCGCCGAGGCGCGCGTAACGGGGTCCACGGCTTCGCCGGCATGTACTGCGGTCGTGCGTTCGCCCCATTGGGGCCTGCGATCGTCGGTCATGGGCGATCGCTCATTTGCATGTCGCCGCGAGATTGGCCAGCCTCGCCGCCAGTTCGCTCTCCGGGTCGGCCAGCGGGTGCACCACGCTGAAGTGGTCATGTCCGGCGATCTCGAGATAGTGGGCTTTGATGCCCGCCGCCTTCCAGACCGGCACGATGCTCCTGCTTTGCCGCAGGAATTCGTCGGTATCCTGCCGGCCTACCCAGGCTTCGAAGGTCTTGTCCTGTGGGCTTGGCCACAGCAGGGGGCTCCACACCCGCGCCGTGCCTTCGTCGAGCCGCAGATCGGCATTGATCGATGTCGCCACCAGCGGCCGCAGGTCGAAAACGCCGCTGATCGCCACGGCAGCCGGAACGAGGTCGGCCTGCTGGCCGAACAGTTCCCACTTGGTCGCCGCCATGCACGCCGCCAGATGGCCGCCGGCCGAATGCCCGAACACGAACAGCCGCCGCTTGAACCGGTTGCGCAGGAAGATTACCGCCTGGCGCAGCTCCTCGATGATCTCGCCGACCCGCACCGTCGGGCATAGCGTATAGGAGGGAATCGCCACCGTGATCCCGAACTTGTTGAGCCCCCTGGCGAGATGGCTGAACACGGTCTTGTCGAACGATCGCCAGTAGCCGCCGTGAATGAACAGGGCGAGAGCCGAACCCTCGCCTTGTTCGGACCAGAACACATCGACCCGGTTGCGCGGGCGCGCACCGTAGTGAAGATCGTAGTCGGCCCGGGCGCTGCGCCGGTAACTTGCCGCGTCCTCTTCCCACTGGGCGAAATGGCGTGGATGCTCGGGCACGCGAGCGCGAACGTTGTACTCGTATTCGAGGTCCATGGCTGCCCGGCCGCCCTGATTCCGTTCTGCGAACGTTGCCCCTTGCGGGCCGCGAAGGTAGAGCATTCCGGCCGCAAAGACGAGCCGGCCGCACGCCTGCGGGCAGGACTCGGCTGGCGACCGATGTTATAGTCGCTGCGGCGCCTTACAATAATGCGCCTCGCGATACGTCATTCTGAGGCAAGGGAGGAACTTCATGCAGAACGTGTTCCGGAACCTCATCGCCGGTTCTGCCCTGCTCTTTGCGAGCACGGGCCTGGCCGGCGCCGAGGTTGTATTGAACCGAGGCAACTCGGCCGATCCAGAATCGCTTGATCCCCACAAGACTTCGACCGTGTACGAAGCCCATATCCTGCGCGATCTGTTCCTTGGCCTGACGACCGAAGATGTCAGGTCGGACGTGATCCCGGGGGCTGCGGAAAGCTGGACGGTGTCCGGAGACGGCAAGGTATATACCTTCAAGCTGCGCGCCGACGGCAAGTGGTCGGATGGCTCACCGGTCACAGCAAACGACTTCGTGTTCGCCTGGCGGCGGCTGACCGATCCGGCGACCGCCGCTGAATACGCCTACATGCTTGCTCCGGTCGTCAATGCCGAGGCGATTACCAAGGGCGAGAAGAAGCCGGACGAGCTGGGCGTCAAGGCGGTGGACGATCTGACCTTCGAGGTCACCCTCAACGCCCCAACGCCGTATTTCCTGGAAATGCTGACGCACCAGGCGACCTATGCGGTGAGCAAGGCCAACGTCGAGAAAATGGGCGCCGATTTCATCAAGCCCGGTAACCTGGTGTCCAACGGACCTTATACGCTGGCCGAGTTCGTTCCCAACGATCACATCAAGCTGGTCAAGAACCCGAACTTCTACGATGCCGCGAACGTGAAGATCGACACGGTCAACTATATCCCGACCGAAGACCGTTCGACGGCGATCAAGCGCTTCGAGGCAGGCGAGCTCGACATGAATGACGATTTTCCGACCGAGCAGCTGGCCGATCTCAAGACGAAGTTCGGCGATCAGATCAAGGTCGGTCCCTATCTCGGAACCTATTACTACGCCTTCAAGATACCGAAAGCGCCGTGGGACAACGTGAAACTCCGCCATGCCCTCTCGATGGCCATCGATCGTGAGCACCTGGCCGAAAAGGTCTGGCAGAACACGATGATCCCGGCCTACTCGTTTGTCCCGCCGGGCATCGGCGGCTACGAAACCCGCACCACGGATTACAGCGAAAAGTCCCAGCTCGATCGTGAAGACGAGGCCAAAAAGCTGCTGACCGAGCTCGGCTATGGCCCCGACAAGCCGCTCAAGATGGAAATCCGCTACAACACTTCCGAGAACCACAAGAACACTGCGGTCGCCATTCAGGAACAGCTGAAGCCCCTGGGCGTCGAGGTGTCACTTCTCAACACCGACACCAAGACCCACTTTGGCCATCTCGAGCAGCACGGCGACTTTGACGTGGCGCGCGTCGGCTGGATTGCCGACTACAAGGATCCCGAGAACTTCCTGGCCCTGTGCAAGACCGGCACCGGCAACAACTACTCGGAATACTCCAACAAGGAATACGACGATCTGCTCGCCGCCGCTGCCGCGGCGACCGATGCCGGTGCCCGCATGAAGAGCCTGTCGGATGCCGAGGCAATCGGCGTCGCGCGCGACCTGTGCGTAGTGCCGCTGCTCTATTACAGCTTCCACAACATCGTCTCGTCCAAGGTCAAGGGCTGGGAGGCAAACGTCATGGACAGACATCCCACCCGCTTCATGAGCAAGGAGTAGTTCCTCACCGCACCCATGCCGCTCCCGCCGGAGGGAGCGGCATGTTGCCGGGCACTACGGGGACGTCGATGCTGCGCTATGTGGTTCGCCGGTTTCTGACCGCAATTCCCACGCTGTTCATCATCGTCACGATTTCCTTCTTCCTGATGCGCGTCGCTCCCGGCGGGCCCTTCAACCAGGAGAAGGGCCTCAATCCGTTCATCAAGGCCAATCTCGAGCGCGTGTTTCACCTCGATGAGCCGCTGTGGAAGCAGTACCTGCTGTATTTGGCAAATCTGCTCCGCGGCGACTTCGGTCCGAGCTACAACCTCCCTGACTTTACCGTCGCCGAGCTGTTCCGAACCGGGCTGCCGGTGTCGATCCAGCTCGGCGCCTCCGCCCTGGTCCTGGCGCTGGTGCTCGGCGGTCTCATGGGCATCTACGCCGCGCTCCATCAGAACCGTCTCGGCGATTACAGCGTCATCGCGGCCGCAACCGCAGGCTCGACCATCCCCAACTTCGTGATCGCGCCGCTGTTTCAGTTGCTGTTTGCGCTGACGCTGGCCTGGACGCCGGTCGGCGGCTGGGGCGATGGCAGTCTGCGCAACAAGATCGGACCGATCATCACCCTCGCCCTGCCGCAGATCGCCATCGTAGCCCGCCTGATGCGCGGTTCCATGATCGAAGCCCTGCGCTCCCACCACATCCGTACCGCCAGGGCGCTGGGGCTGTCGGAGTTTTCGGTGGTGTTCCGGCACGCCCTGCGCGGCGCCATCCTGCCGATCGTCTCCTACGCCGGCCCCGCCGCGGCGGCGCTGCTCACCGGTTCGGTCATCGTCGAGACGATCTTCGCCATCCCGGGTGTCGGCCGCTACTTCGTCGAGGCGGCGCTCAACCGCGACTATACCCTGGTCATGGGCACCGTGGTGGTCATCGCCATCTTCACCATCCTGTTCAACCTCATCGTCGATCTGCTTTACGCGGCGGTCGATCCGCGGGTGCGCTATGACTGACCTGGCAGCCCCGGCGCGCCGGACGATCGCTGTGGGCCGATGCATGGTTGCGGCTGAAGCAGAATCGCGCCGCGACCGCCAGCGTCGTCTATCTCGTCATCATGGTGGTCGTGTGCCTGGCCGGGCCCTCGTTCACCTCGCACTCGTTCTCCACCATCTATCCGGACTACGTCCGCACGCCGCCCAGCCTGACCGCGTACCCCCGTCCGGAGATGCTCGACCAGGCCGTCAAGGATGCGATGAGCCGGGCCCGGCTGGAGCTCATCGAGTGGCGGCAGGAGGGCGGCCGAATTGTCGTCGTCGCCGGCTCGGCAAAGCCGATCGATGACCGGGTGGCCCGCTACCTGGACCGGTCGAGCGTATTCGAAAACGCCCGGATCGACAGCAAGTCCGCCGCCGGCACGACGATCACCATCAGCGCCGATATCGAGCAGCTCTACTTTCTGTTCGGCACCGACAACTCGGGGCGCGATCTGTTGACGCGTACCCTGATCGCCGGCCGGGTTTCGCTCGCCATCGGCCTGCTTGCCGGCCTCGTGGCGGTGGCGATCGGAGTTCTCTATGGGGCGATGTCGGGTTTCGCCGGCGGCAGGATCGACGAGGTGATGATGCGCATCGTCGACATCCTCTATGCGCTCCCGTTCATCTTTTTCGTCATCATGCTGGTCGTTTTTTTCGGCCGCAACTTCGTCCTGATGTTTCTGGCCGTCGGTGCGGTCCTGTGGCTCGACATGGCGCGCATCGTTCGCGGCCAGACGCTGTCGATCAAGCGGCAGGAATATGTTCAGGCGGCCGAGGCCCTGGGCGTCGGCACCGCCGGCATCCTGTGGCGTCACATCGTTCCCAACACCCTGGGTCCGGTCGTCATCTACATGACGCTGCTCGTCCCGCAGGTCATCATCCTCGAGAGCTTCCTGTCTTTTCTCGGCCTCGGCGTGCAGGAGCCGATGTCGAGCTGGGGCGTGCTCATCGCCCAGGGCGCCAAGAACATCGGCACCGCCAACTGGTTGCTGCTGTTTCCCTCGCTCTTCCTGACCTCGACCCTGTTTGCGCTCAACTTCATCGGCGATGGCTTGCGCGACGCCTTCGATCCCAGGGACAGGTAGGCCCATGTCCGGTGGCGACAGGCTTCTTGCCGTCGAGGACATCGACGTGGAGTTTGCGACCAACGACGGGGTGGTCCGCGCGGTCCGCAGCGCCAGCCTGCACGTGACCGCGGGTGAAACCGTCGCCATCGTCGGCGAGTCCGGTTCGGGCAAGAGCCAGTTGATGATGGCCGTCATGGGCCTCCTCGCCAGCAACGGCAGGGCGCGCGGGAGCGCTGCCTATCGCGGGGTAAATCTGCTGGCGCTCAGCCCGGCGGAGCTCAACAGGATCAGGGGGCGGAAGATCACCATGATCTTCCAGGAGCCGATGACGTCGCTCGATCCCCTGTATCGGGTCGGCGACCAGATCATGGAGCCGATCATCCATCATCAGGGACTGGGCGCGGCGGAGGCGCGCGAGCGCGCGCTCGAGCTTCTGCGGCTGGTGCGCATTCCGGATGCGGAGCGGCGCCTGCGCAGCTATCCCCATGAGCTTTCCGGCGGCCAGCGGCAGCGGATCATGATCGCCATGGCCATCGCCAACGATCCCGATCTCCTGATCGCCGATGAGCCGACGACGGCCCTCGACGTCACCATCCAGGCGGAAATCCTGGCCCTTCTCGCCGATCTGCAGAACAGGATCGGCATGGGGCTGGTCTTCATTACCCATGATCTCGGCATCGTCCGCCGCATCGCCGACCGCGTCTACGTGATGCGCTATGGCGAGGTGGTCGAGCATGGCGATACCGGCCAGATTTTTCGTGACCCCCGGCATCCCTACACGCGCGCGCTGCTGGCTGCCGAGCCCGAAGGCCGCAAGGCGCCGCCGCCACGGGGCTCCCCGGCAATATTGGAGGGCAGGCGGGTGAACGTGACGTTCGCGCTTGGCGGGGGATTCTTCGCGCCACCCTCGCTCGAATTGCGGGCGGTCGACCAGGTCAGCGTTTCCCTGCGCGAGGGTCAGACCATCGGCATTGTCGGAGAATCGGGCTCGGGAAAGTCGACGTTCGCCCGCGCGCTCCTGCGTCTGCTGCCCTCCGAGGGCGTAATCAGATTCGCCGGCAAGGACATTTCGCCAGGCCGGCCGGGAGGCGATGCGCCCCTTGCGCAAGGACATCCAGATCGTCCTTCAGGACCCGTTCGGTTCACTCTCGCCGCGTCTGACGGCCGGTCAGATCGTCAGCGAAGGCCTGCTGGTCCATGAGCCGGCGTTGTCGGCCGGCGAACGTGACCGGCGCGCCGCCGCGGTGATGGCGGAAGTGCAACTCGATCCTGCCCTGCGCAACCGCTACCCGCATGAGTTTTCGGGCGGCCAGCGCCAGCGCATCGCGATCGCCCGCGCCATGATCCTGAAGCCGAAGGTCGTCGTTCTGGATGAGCCGACCTCGGCGCTCGATCGCCAGGTGCAGAAACAGATCGTCGAGCTTCTGCGCTCGCTCCAGCGGGCCCACAATCTGGCCTACCTGTTCATCAGCCATGATCTCGCCGTCGTGCGCGCGATGGCCGATCACATCATGGTGATGAAGGACGGCAAGGTAGTCGAGGAGGGCGCTACGGAGGCCATTTTCGACCACCCGATCAAGGACTATACCAAACGCCTCATGGCTGCCGCGTTTGCCGGCGCCGGCAAGTCATCTCCCTAACCTTTCTGCCTTCCTCGGGCTTGACCCGAGGACCCAGAGAACGTGGGATAGCGAGTCTGCCCTCTCGGCCCCTGGGTCCTCGGCTCAGGGCCGAGGAAAGCAAATAAGGGGTAGCTCCCTTCCGGAGATCCAATCGATGTTCACCAGTCGGGCATCCTCTCGTCGGCGCCGTATCCGCTTTGCGCAACACTCCCGGCGCCAGTGGGTAAGGATGAACAAAATATCATTTGGCCGGCCTCTTGCCGAACCGCGAGGTAAAATGCGAAATTTGGCCGCGTTAAGCACACCATGTCCCACAGCATTACCAGGACCGGACGGCTTTGCTCGGTGTGGTCACGCACCCTGCATGACCACATGCTGCTGCAGTGCGCCCGGATCGGTTTCAATCCTTAAGCTCGCTTCCGCCTCGCACCAGGCGGGCGTCGCCGCCCGCATCCGTTGATCTAGAGCCCACGGGAGCAGTAGCCGAATGAACAAGCATTTCAGAAACGTCGATATCGCCGAGCTGGTTCGCAATGACATCGACCATCATTTTCATCCCTTCACCGACCACAAGAGCTTTCATGCCGGCGGCGGCCCGCGCATCATCACCCATGGAAAAGGCGTCTGGCTATGGGACGGCCACGGCAACAAGCTCCTCGATGCGATGTCGGGGCTGTGGTGCGTCAACATCGGCTATGGCCGCAAGGAGCTCGCGGAAGCGGCGTACCGCCAGATGCTCGAGCTCCCGTACTACAACACGTTCTTCAAGACCTCCACGGCGCCGGCGAGCGAGCTCGCCGCGCGGATCGCCGGCCTGCTGCCCGATCGCTTCCGGCAGGTGTTCTTCGTCAATTCGGGCTCGGAGGCCAACGACACCATGGTGCGCTTCGTGCGCCACTACTGGTCGCTCAAGGGCAAGAAGTACCGCAACGTGTTCATCGGCAGGCGGCGTGGCTATCACGGCTCGACGATGATTGCCGCCTCGCTGGGCGGCATGGAAGGAATGCACGGGCAGGGTGGCATGCCGCTTGCCGGGTTCGAGCACGTGCAGCAGCCGCACTGGTACGACTTCGGGGGCGAGATGAGCCCGGAAGAGTTTGGCCTGCATGCTGCCGCCGACGTGGAGAGGAAGATCCTCGAAGTCGGTCCCGACAACGTCGCAGCCTTCGTCGGCGAGCCGATCCAGGGATCGGGCGGCGTGATCGTTCCGCCGCCGAACTACTGGCCGGAGGTGGAGCGCATCTGCAGGAAGTATGGCATCCTGCTGGTTGCCGACGAAGTAATCTGCGGCTTCGGCCGCACCGGCAGCTGGTGGGGGTTCGAGACCATGGGCTTCAATCCCGACATCGTCGTCATGGCCAAGGGATTGTCGTCGGGCTACCTGCCGATCGGCGCCATGGCGGTGTCCGGGGAGATCGCCGCCGAATTCTTTGACCGGGGTGGCGAGTTTTATCATGGCTATACCTATTCCGGCCACCCGACGGCATGCGCGGTGGCGCTCGAAAACATCCGCATTCTCGAAGATGAGAAATTGATCGAGCGCGTTCGGAAGCTGGCGCCCTATCTCGAGGAAGGCTTGCGTTCGCTGGCCGACCATCCCATCGTTGGCGAGGTGCGGCTCGTGGGCTTCCTCGGCGCCCTCGAGCTTACCCGCAACAAGGATACGCGCGCCCGGTTCTCCGATTCGGGGCGGGTCGGCGTCATCTGCCGGGATCACTGCATCAACAACGGTCTCATCATGCGCGCGTGCTGGGATACCATGGTGTTCGCGCCGCCGTTCTGCATCGAGAAAAGCGAGATCGACGAGTGGATGAGGCTGGCGCGCCTGGCGCTTGACCTTACCTGGCAGGATGTCAAAACGGAGATGATTTGAGCGAAGGCGCCGGATGTCCCAACCGGCGCCATTGCGCAACAAGCAAGGGACAAATGGAAGACCGTTGGCCCCGGCAGGGAATGGCGGTTCAAGCAACCAAAGGACCAAAGACATGCACAGCAATCTTCGACGTCTCCGGACAAGCCGCCGCTCCTTCCTTGCCGGATCGAGCGCGCTGGTCGCCGGGCTTTCACTGATGCCGCGCTTCTCCTTCGCGGAGGAGGAAAAGAAGCTCAACTTTTACAACTGGGACACCTACATCGGCGAGACCACGCTTGCCGACTTCAATGCCGCCACCGGCATCGAGGTCAAGATGGATTTCTTCGCCGACAATGACGAGTTGTTCGCCAAGCTGAAGGCCGGCAATCCCGGCTACGACGTGATCGTGCCGACCAACGACAACCTCGAGCGCATGCTCATCGCCGGCATGGTGATGCCGATCGACCACTCCAAGATCCCGAACATGGCCAACATCGACAAGCCGTTCCAGGACGCGACCTTCGATCCGGGCCGCAAGCATTCGATGCCCTACATGTGGGGCACCCTGGGTGTCGGCTATCGCGTGAGCAAGGTGGAAGGGGCCATCGATTCGTGGAAGACGCTCTTCGACGACGACAAATACGCCGGCCGCATGTCGCTTCTGGGCGATGCCGCAGAACGTCATCGGCTGCTGCCCTCAAATACCTCGGCTTCTCGTTCAATTCCGTCGATCCCGCGGAGATCAAGAAGGCGGAGGAGCTGCTCATCGCCGGCAAGAAGAACATCAAGGTCTATGCCGATGACAACGGGCAGGACTTGCTCGCCTCGAAGGAGGTCGACATTGCCCAGGAATGGAACGGCGACATTCTGCAGGTGATGAAGGAGGACAAGGACCTGACCTATGCGGTGCCGACCGAAGGCAGTCTGCTGTGGCAGGACACCCTGGCCATCCCCAAGGGCGCGCCGCATCCTGAAAACGCCCACGCCTTCATGAACTTCATCCTCGATGCCGACGTCGGGGCCAAGATTGCCGAGACGATCCAGTACGCGACGGCGAACGCGGCAGCCAAGGCGAAGATGCCGGCCGAGTACCGGGAAAATCCGGCCATCTTCCCGACCGAGGAGGTCGTCGCCAAGTGCGAGCCGGCCATCTATATCGGTGAGGAAGGAACAAAAGTGCGCGATGAGGCCTGGACCCGCATCCAGGCAGCCTGAAGCACGCGACTCAACGCAACTCGTCCTGGCCGGGCTTGACCCGGCCATCCTTTTCCCAAATGCTGGCTGGATGGAAAAGGATACGCGGATCAAGTCCGCGTATGACGGAACGGGCAGGGGTATGCTGAAGTCATTCCGGTGCAAAACGCTAGCGGATTCATACGTCTTTGATGCGAATGCGCGCCACATCCGTTGCCCCGGCGCGCCGCCCCATCCAAACCGTCATCCCCGCGCAAAGCGGGGATCCAATGGTGAGCGGCAACTCGCTTCAAGGACCGCTATGCTGTCGCTCCCGACCAATCGCCGCGTCGACGAAGATTGGCATCGATGATGATGCTGCAGCACCCTATTGGATCCCCGCTTGGCGCGGGGATGACGATCGGCTTTTTCGTTGCGCTTGCGGAGATCGCGACCCGAGATACCAGCTTTCGCTGACATGGTGTCAGGGATTGGTGGGGTATGCTGAAGCGTGGATAGCTGGCGCAAAAATCCGGCCGTGTTCTGGATTTTGGCCGCCCCCGGCAGCGTGTGGCTGCTGGCATTTTTTCTGATCCCGCTGGGCCTCGTCTGGCTGATGTCGTTCGGCGAAAAAACGTCGATCACCGAGCATGCGGTCACCGGCACGCTGGCCAACTATCTGCGCAGTTTCGATGCGGTATATCTGCAGATCATCTGGAAGTCGATTTGGGTGAGCGTGCTTGCCACCGCGCTTTGTCTCGTGGTGGCCTACCCGATCGCCTTCGGCATCTGTTTTGCGCCCGAGAGATGGAAGCCGCTGCTCCTGCTCCTCGTCATCCTGCCTTTCTGGATCAACCTGCTCATTCGCACCTACGCGCTCATCGCCGTGCTTGCGCAGCGAGGGTTACGTAAATCTCGGTCTCGAGTGGCTGTGGAACACTTCCGGGCTCGCCACGGCGACCGGGGTCGGTTTCTCCCCGTTTGAAATGCTCTACAACAATGGCGCCGTCATTGCCGGGCTCGTCTACGTCTACATGCCCTTCATGGTGCTGCCGCTCTACGCCACGATCGAGCGCCTGGATCGCTCGTATCTCGAGGCGAGCCTCGATCTCGGCGCCTCGCAGACCCGAACCTTCTTCAGCGTAACGGTTCCGCTCACCATGCCGGGCATCATTTCCGGCCTCATCCTCGTGTTCATTCCCTGTCTCGGCGCCTTCCTCACGCCCGACCTTCTGGGCGGCACCAATGCCGCGATGATCGGCAATGTCATCGAGCGTCAGTTCAAGGCCGCCAATGACTGGCCCTTCGGCGCCGCGCTCTCGTTTCTGCTCATGTACGTCACCTTCGGAGCGCTGGCGATCCGGGCGCTGTTCGCTGCCCGCAGCAAGGGCGTCGGTGTCTGAGATGCACGGAGTGACGGACGCGAAACCTTCGCAGCGATTGCTGGCCGCCGGCCCCGGGCCGCTCGAGTACGGCCGGCGGCTTTGGCTCAGGCTGCTGTTTGCCGGCATTCTCGTTCTGCTCTATGCGCCGATCGTCACCCTCATCGCCTTCTCGTTCAATACCGACAAGCGCAACGTGGTCTGGCGCGGCTTCACTCTCGGCAACTACCGCAAGGCCTGGGAGAACGCCGCGCTCATCGAGGCCTTCACCAACTCGATCGTCATCGCCATCATCGCCACCGTCATTTCCACGGTCATCGGCGCCATGGCGGCGCTGCTGATGTGGCGGTTTCGCTTTCCCGGCAAGTCCGCCTACGAGGGGTTTCTCGCGCTGCCGATCGTCATTCCGGAAATCTGCATGGGCATCTCCCTGTTGATGTTTTTCGCCTGGCTTGGCTGGTGGGACGCCGTGGTGAAGCTCCCCTGGCCGCTCAACCTGTCGACCATCATCATCGCCCACGTGGCGTTTTGTTTTCCCTTTGTCGCCGTCGTGGTCCGGGCCCGGATGGCTGGCTTCAACCGGCAGCTCGAGGAAGCCTCGAAGGACCTGGGCGCCAGCGAATGGCAGACCTTTCGCCATGTGATCCTTCCATTCATGCAGCCCGGCCTGATCGCCGGCGCGCTGCTCGCCTTCACGCTGTCGCTGGACGACTTCGTGATCACGTTCTTCACCTCGGGCCCTGAAACGGTGACCTTTCCGGTCAAGGTCTATTCGCTCGTCCGCCGCGGCGTGTCGCCGGAAATCAATGCTGCATCGACAGCGCTCATCGTTATCACTGTAGTCGCCACCGTCCTTGCCATGAAGCTGCAGGCCCCCGGCCGGCGGGCCCGCCCATAGGGAGAACAGCCGTTGAACCAGCCGATTGTCGCGATCCGAAATCTCAGCAAGCGGTTCGGCCCGGTGGCCGCCGTCGACGATGTCTCATTCGACATCGCCGCCAACGAGTTCTTCGCGCTGCTGGGGCCCTCGGGTTGCGGCAAGACAACGCTCCTGCGCATGCTTGCCGGACTCGAGACGCCGACCGCGGGCGAGATCATTATCGACGGCCAGGACATGGCGCTGACGCCGCCGAACCGTCGTCCGGTCAATATGGTGTTCCAGTCCTATGCGGTCTTCCCGCACATGAGTGTCCGCGACAACGTCGAGTACGGACTGAAGGTGGTAGGCACGCCGCGCGAGGAGACGCGCCGGCGCGCCCAGGAAGCGCTCGCCATGGTGAAGCTCGACCCGTTGGCGGAACGCAAGCCGGACCAGTTGTCGGGAGGTCAGCGCCAGCGCGTCGCGCTGGCCCGCGCCCTGGTCAAGCGGCCCAAGGTGCTGCTCCTCGATGAGCCGCTTTCCGCCCTCGATGCCAAGCTGCGCGAGCAGATGCAGCTCGAGCTCACCCGGCTGCAGCAGACCGTCGGCATCACCTTCATCATCGTGACCCATGATCAGGACGAGGCGCTCTCGATGGCCAACCGGATCGCGGTGATGGATGCGGGGCGGGTCAGCCAGATCGCCTCGCCCAGCGAACTCTACGAGCATCCGGCCAACCGTTTCGTTGCCGACTTCATCGGCAAGGTCAATCTGATTGCGGCGCGGGTGAAAGGCGCCAAGGGCAAATCGGTGGTCTGCACCGCCAAGGGCGTCGGCCAGATCGAGATTCCGCAGAGCCTGGAGGCCAGGGGCGATGTGATGCTGGCGGTGCGCCCCGAAAAGCTGAAGCTCACCGCCAAGGAGCCCACTGCCAAAAACCTGATCTCGCTCAGCGGCAAGGTGCGTGACGTGGCCTATTACGGCGATACCAGCCATGTCGTGGTGACGGCAAAAGACGGCATCGAGCTTTCGATCAATGTCCAGAACGAAAGCCGCCGCCGCGGCAGCGGCGCCTTGACCCAGGGTCAGGATATCTGGGTTTCCTGGGCGCCCGAAGATACCCTGGTGCTGACGGAGTAGCTGCATGGCCGGAAAGAGGCCGCCGCGGTCCCTGCCGGGAGACGCCGCGTTTCGCCGCCGCGACCTTGCCGGCACCGAGATCGAGCCGAGCTATGCCGGCGCGCTTTCGTTCATGCGGCGGCAGGTACACCCGCGAGCTGGCGGACGTCGACATCGCCGTCACCGGCATCCCGTTCGATCAGGCCGCTTCCAATCGCCCCGGCACGCGTTTCGGGCCTGAGTCCATCCGCAAGGCATCGGCGCAGCTTGCCTGGGGGCCGCTGTGGCCGTGGTTCTTCGACCCGTTCGATCACCTCGCCGTCGTCGACTACGGCGACTGCTATTTCGATTGGGGCGCCCGCAAGGAAGAGATCGCCCGGCGCATCGAGGACCATGCGGCCGGGATCATCGACGCCGGTGCCTCGCTCGTCAGCTTCGGCGGCGATCACTTCGTCAGTTTTCCGCTGCTGAAGGCGCATGCCCGCAAACATGGCTCCCTGGCGCTGGTGCATTTCGACGCTCACCGCGACGTCGAGCCCGATGAAGGCGGCCGCACCGACCATGGCACCATGTTCAACCTGGCGGCCCGCGACGGCATCATCGACCCGAAGCGTTCCATCCAGGTGGGCATCCGCACCACCTACCACGGCGAGCGCACGCACGGCTTCAACATCCTCTACGCCGATGAGGTCCACGCCCGCACAAGCGCCGGAGATCGCCAGCGCGGTCAGGCAGGCGGTCGGCAAGGGCCCCGCCTATCTGACCTTCGATATCGATTGCCTCGATCCGGCGTTCGCCCCCGGCACCGGTACGCCGGTGCCGGGCGGGCTTTCCTCGCATCAGGCGTTGTCGATCCTGCGCGAGCTGAAGGAGGTCGACTTCGTCGGCATGGACGTGGTGGAGGTATCGCCTCCCTATGATCACGCCGAGATCACCGCCCTGGCCGCGGCAACCGTGGCGCTCGAATACATCTGCCTCAGGGCGTGGCGGAAAGGCGCCCGGCCCCACAAACTCCCACGATAAAAAACCCTCGCCCCGCAGGGGAGAGGGAAGCGAAGCGGCGAAGCCGCTGAGCAGGGTGAGGGGTGGGAATGACTACGTGGCAGAGAGAAGCCTCGACCACAGGATGCCCTCGGCTTCGGTCTGGGCGCGGCGGAGCCGGCGGTCAAGAGGAAGAACCCTCGCCCCGCAGGGGAGAGGGAAGCGAAGCGGCGAAGCCGCTGAGCAGGGTGAGGGGGCAGAGTCACATCGTGGCAGAGAGTTCATCGCACTCGGCAAGGATCGTCGCGAGCACACCTTCGAGATTCGTCAGCACTTCCCTGTTCCAGAATCGGACGACCCGGAAGCCCTTGCTCGACAGGAATTCGGTGCGCTCCTCATCCTGAAGCGATCGCTCCGCATGCTGGCTGCCGTCGAGCTCGACAATCAGTCTGCAACTCAGACAGCGAAGTCGACGATGAACGGCGCAATGGCGTGCTGGCGGCGAAACTTCAGTCCGGAGAGCCTGCCGCTCCGAAGCCTCGACCACAGGATGCCCTCGGCTTCGGTCTGGGCGCGGCGGAGCTGGCGGGCGGAGTTGATGCGTTGCCGTTTCACTTTTGCTGTGCCCCCTCACCCTGCCCTCTCCCCGATGGGGAGAGGGTCAAGAAAGAAAACCCTCGCCCCGCAGGGGAGAGGGAAGCGAAGCGGCGAAGCCGCTGAGCAGGGTGAGGGGGATCGCGCCATCCTTGCCGAGTGCGATGAAGGCTCTGCCACATGGAGATTTCCGCCCCTCACGCTGCCCTCTCCCCGATGGGAAGTGTCAAAGGAACAAGGGATCACCCCAGCGCGTCGCGAAGTCGGTACCATGCCATGGCGGCGACCAGGATCGGCAGCCGCAGGTGACCGCCCGGAAAAGGCAGATGCCGGAAACGGCTCAGCAGATCGAAGCGCTCCGACTGTCCGCGGATCACTTCCGCCATGAGCTTGCCATAGAGGTTGGCGAGCGCCACGCCCTGTCCCGAATAGCCGTGCGCGTAGTAGGTTGACTTGCCGATGCGTCCCATATCGGGAAGGCGGTTGTAGGTGATGGCGATGTAGCCGCCCCAGGCATATTCGATGCCGACATCCGACAAGCTGCGGGAAGATCCGCTCGAGCCGCGCCTTGATGCTGGCCGCGAGATCGGACGGCTCGAGATTGGAGTAGGCGGCGCGCCCGCCGAACAGCAACCGGTCATCGGCGGTGCGCCGGAAATAGTCGAGGACCCAGTTCGTGTCGGCCACGGCCTCGTTGTCCCGGATGAGCGCCCGGGCGCGTTCGTTTCCGAGCTTCTCCGTCGCCACGACGAAGCTCGTTACCGGCATCATGGCGTGATAGAGCTTGGAGACCAGCCGGTCGATGTAGGCGTTGCAGGCGACGATCATGTATTTCGCCGTGACCACGCCGGTTGCCGTCCACGCCCTGGGCTCCCCTTCCGCATCGCAGCGCGTCACGCGCGTCTGCTCATGAATGCGGGCGCCCGCCTGGGCTGCCGCCCGGGCAAGTCCGTTGCAATAGTCGAGCGGGTGAAAGTGCCCCGCCCGGCTCTCGCGCAACGCCCCGAAATAGGCCCGCGTGCCGAGCTTCTCCTCGAGTTCCGCCTTGGTCAGGAGTTGCAGGTCGCGGTAGCCCTCGTTCACCCATTCCTCCTGCATTTCCTGCAGGTGCCGCAGCTTGCTTTCCTTCGTGGCGCAATGGAGATACCCCCAGTTCAGGTCGCACTCGATGGCGTGGACCCTGATCCGGTCTTCGATCAGCCCCTTGGCCTCTTCGGCGAGCCGGAAGCACTTTCGCGCATCGTCACGCCCGACTTGCGCGGCGACGACACCCTGGCCGGGAGAAAATCCCGTGCAGATCTGCCCGCCGTTGCGCCCTGAGCCTCCGTAGCCGACCGTTTCGGCCTCGAGCACGATGACCCGCCTGCCGGCCCGCGCCAGCTCCAGGGCAGCCGAGAGCCCGGTGTAGCCCGCCCCGATGATGCAGACGTCTGCCGTGCTGTCGCCGTCGAGCTTCGGATAGGCGGAATAAGGCCTCGCGGTCGCCCGGTACCAGGAAAGGCTTTCGCTCGGCTTAGCCATGTAAGCCATTGTAAATACGCGCTAAATTTCGTTCACCCATTGTTTCCGAAGCCATTTCCTTAAATGTGCCGAGGGCGTAGATTGGCGCTCGTGGCCGCAAAGCAAGGCCCGCCAATCCCCAAAGTTGCGGCTTATCATGTCAAGTCAAAAGTTCGAAGAATGGTTCGCGGCCCGGCGCATTTCCGAGGTCGAATGCCTTGTCGCCGACATGTCGGGCACCGCCCGCGGCAAAATCCTGCCCCCCGCCAAGTTCCTGAAAGGAAGCCGGTCCGATGGCCTGCGCATCCCGGAAGAGGTTTTCGCGCTGACGATTACCGGCCGCTACGTATGGGAGACCTCGGCGGTGAGCGATTCGGCCATCGACATCTATATGAAGCCCGACCCGGACACGGTCAGGACCGTGCCCTGGTACACCGAGCCGACTGCCCAGGTCATCTGCGACGCCTTTCATCTCAACGATGATCCGGTGGACATCTCGCCGCGTTATGTTCTGCGCCGCGTACTCGAGCGTTATCGCGCCGAAGGCTGGCGCCCGGTGGTGGCGCCGGAACTGGAATTCTACCTCATCAAGAAGAATCTCGGATCCCGACTATCCGGTCGAGGCGGCGGTCGGCCGTTCGGGCCGCAAGGAGCCTGGCGGCCAGGCCTACGGCATCGACGCCGCCAATGATTTCGATCCGATCGTCGAGGACATCTACGACTACTGCGAGGTCCAGGAGCTCGATATCGATACGCTTTCCCACGAGAGCGGCCCGGCCCAGCTCGAGATCAACTTCAATCATGGTGATCCGCTCGAGCTTGCCGACCAGGTGTTCCTGTTCAAGCGCACCGTTCGTCAGGCGGCCCTGAAACACGACATGTATGCGACGTTCATGGCCAAGCCGCACGCCAGCGAGCCCGGCTCCTCCATGCACATCCATCAGTCGGTCCTCGACGCCAGGACCGGCCGCAACATCTTCGCCGGACGGGGCGGCAAGCACTCCAAGGCGTTCCTCCAGCACATCGGCGGACTGCAGCGCTACATGGCGGCTGCCCTGCCGCTGATGGCCCCGAACGTCAATTCCTACCGGCGCTTGGTGCCCGAATCAGACGCGCCCACCAACGTGCACTGGGCAATCGACAACCGCACCGTTTCCCTCCGCGTGCCCTCATCCGATGCGGCAAACCTAAGGGTGGAAAACCGGGTGCCGGGCGCCGATTTCGAACCCTTACCTCGCGATCGCCGCCTCGCTTGCCTGCGGCTATCTCGGCATGAAGGAGCACATCAAGCCGTCCGATCCGGTCGAGGGCTCGGCCTATCGCTATGCCCACACCCTGCCGATCAATCTCGAGGAAGCGCTGAACAAGCTCTACTACACGAAGTCGTTCAAGGAAGTCTTGGGCGAGCGCTTTGCCGAAGCCTATCAGGATGTGAAGAACGAGGAGATGCAGCACTTTCGCAAGGTCATCAGTTCCTGGGAACGCGAGTTTCTGCTGCTGAACGTATGACGGGCTTCGTCTCAGGTGGCCCCACGAATCGAAGAAATCTCCAGTCCGCACAATCCGCTCATCAAGCTCACCCGGTCGCTTGCGCAGCGGAGGGGCAGGGAGGACACAGGCCTCTTCCTCGCCGAAGGTTCAGAATTCGCAGCCAAGGCCTTGGGGCGGGGGTTCGTGGCGCGCAACGCACTGCTGGCCGCCGGGCGTGAGTTCGACGAGGCTCTGCGGAGTCTCGTTGAACAGGCGAGATCCGGCGGGGCGCAGGTTGTGGCGGTGCCGAAGGCCCTGCTGTCGCGCATCACCGGCAAGGACAATCCCCAGGATTTGTTGCTGGTAGCGAGGCAGCGCTGGTTGACCGCCTTGCCGGAGGAATTGCAGCCCGGCGATGTCGTCCTCGCCCTCGACCGGGTTCGTGATCCGCGCAACCTGGGCGCGATCGTCAGAACATCCGAGGCCGCCGGTGTCCGGATGACCGTCCTGATCGGTTCCTGCTGTGATCCTTATTCGCCGGAAGCGATTCGGGCTTCGGCAGGCTCGCTGTTCGCCGTTCCGCTGATGAAATTGTTGACCGAACGCTTTGTCGAATTGGCGGCCCACTGGGCCGGCGACATCCTTGGCGCCGATGTTGCCGCGGGCAACCGACTTTCGCCACCCGCGCCGTGGCCCGGTCCTCTTGGTCATGGGCAACGAGAGCGATGGACTCTCCTCGGCTGTGTCCAAGGCATGTACACGTCTGGTCCGCATTCCAATGATGCCGGGCATGTCGTCGCTCAACATTGCCGCCGCCGCGGCCCTTTTGGTCTACGAGCTGCGCCTGCCGGCGCTCGGTCGGTAAGCTATTCGTTCCTGCGTATTTTCGTAGGGGACGGCCTGCCTGCTCATGAGCCTCCTTTCCGTGCCTCCCTCGGCCTTGAGCCGAGGGTCCAGCGGCGCAAGCCGAGCGTCATGAGTACCGCCGTCTGGTTCCTCGGGCCAAGCCCGAGGAAGGCAAAATGGAGGCGCGCGAAAAGACGAGCGAGTATCGCGGGCACCCATCCGCTGGAACAAACGGTGGAGCGAAGTCTGGTAAAAAAAGGGCGGCTCCCCGCAGCCGCCCTGCACTCTGTGCTGATCGGGCCGGGTCAGAAGACTCCGGACTGCGAGCGTAGATCGGCGCGGAAGCTGCGCGCCCGATCGCTATCCGAAAAGTCACCGAGTTCTGAGTTGGTGCAGCCAAAACCGTAGCGGACGCCGGCCGCCGCTGTCATGCCGGCAGCGTAGGCTGCGGCCGACGTACCGAGTAACAGGACCGCTGTCGCGATCCTCGCCAGAAGAAGTTGCTTACGCACTCAAGTTACTCAACGCTACTCACTGCAAACGCTGGATGATAACTACACTTTTCTCCGCTCACCAAGAAAAAATGGCGGAAAACCGCGAGATTTTTCGTGCCTGTTGCGGTTCGGCAACACCTGCTGATTCCGATTTTGTTATATTTCAATAGCTTGAACGGCTCTCCGTGATTTCCGGTGGTGCAAGAAATCGGGTGAATGAATCAAGCGCATGTCTATGATGGAGACCGGTTGTATCAGGGGGTAGAAATTACGCGGCCCAAGGCAGTCGGGCCGATGTTATCCGAAGCAACGCCGAACCATGACCACAAGTCAGGAAAGCATTGTCTCTGATCGCTGGCCCACGGCTACGGGGGTCAATAACGTCGGCGTAGCGGTTCGCCGGCGACTCGAGAGCCTCCGCCGGCTCCTTTCCTGGAGCTATCTGTTCGCTCCGGTCGACACGGCCTCCATGGCAGTGGTGCGGATCGCCATCGGGCTTCTGGTTGCCGTTGACGCCGTACGCAAGGGGCAGCACTTCTTTTATCCCAGCGGCGGGGAGCTTGCTTTCTCTTTCAGGTATCAGTTCTTTCACTGGGTCCAGGAAGCTCCCGAGCTGGCGGTCTACCTGCCCTATGTCCTTTTCCTTTCCGGCATAGCGGTGGCAGTCGGCTTTTTCTTCCGGTTCTTCAGTCTCGTAAGCCTGCTCCTGGTCTCCTATGGCTTTCTTCTGCAACCGGAAAACTATCTCAATCACTATTACATGCTGATCATCACCCTGGTCCTGCTTTCGGTCAGCCCCGCGCACCGGGCTTTTTCGATCGACCGATTTCTGTTCTTCAGGACTTCCGGTGAGCATGCGCCCAGGATCTATCTGCTCCTGTTCAAGGTGCAGATCGAGATCATCCTGATCTATGCCGGCCTGGTCAAAATCAACTCCGACTGGCTTCAGCTGGAGCCTTTGAGAACCTGGCTGCTGCGAAGACAGGACATGCAGTTTCTCGGACCTCTCTGGGAAAGCGACCTCATCGTCGCCCTCGGCGCCTACGGGATCATCATTCTGCATGTCGTCGGTGCCCCGCTGCTGTTCTTCCGGCGCACACGGCTGCCGGTGTTTCTGATCTACTGCGTCTTTCACGTCATCAATCATTTCGTGTTCAATATCGGCATATTCCCGTGGATGACGATGGCTGTTAGCACGCTGTTCTTCGCGGCCGACTGGCCGCGGCGTGCATTGGCCCCGTGGCCGGCGCTTGCAGCGCCCTCAGCGGCTCCCGAGCAGCTTTCGCTTGAGCCGAAGTCGTTCGGCAATCGAATGCTCGTCGCTTTCTGCGCCACCTGGCTGCTGTTCCAGGCTCTTTTCCCGCTGCGCCATGTCCTCTACCCCGGCTGGGTGGAGTGGACGAACGAAGGCCATCGGTTCGCCTGGCGCATGAAATTGACGGATCGCGAAACTCCCGGCGTGCTTCTCGCAGTGCATATACCTGAGCAAGGCACAATTCGCGTACCGAACTTGGGACGATACATGTCACGGCGGCAATACCTTAAGGTCTCACAATATCCCGATCTCGTGCAGCAATTGGCATGGCAGGTCGCGCGCATGTACAGGGAGAAGCTGCAGGTCGATGACGTCAGGGTCTATGCCTACCTGCCCATGAGCATGAATAACCGCCGCCTCGCGTTGGCGATAAATCCCACCGTCGATCTCGCCGCCACTCGGTCGACGATCTGGCATGATCCATGGATGACGACCACCAATCCCAATCCTCTCCGGCGCATTGAACAGGTGGACATGGCCGAACTCCGGCAGACACCGACCGTTACGCAGTTGCTGACCAGCATGGGCTTGCCCGAGCCAAAAGATTGCGTTGCCGGGGGTGCGATGCCGGATCTGCATGAAGCTGCCGTGTGTTCACTGGACAGCGGCGAGAGCCTTTGGAATTCCCAGTGGTAGAAGCTTGGCGGCAGGATTTCGATCTGAGCAGCGACATGGTGAGTCGGGAAATCGGGTGAACGAATTGAGCCGCTGAATATCTGGATGGCGCCGAACCATGACCACAAGTTCAGAAAGCTATTGTCTCTGATCGCTGGCCCACGGCTGCGGGGGCAACTAACGTCGGCGTAGCGGTTCGCCGGCGACTTGAGAGCCTCCGCCGGTTCCTTTCCTGGAGCTATCTGTTCGCTCCGGTCGACACGGCCTCCATGGCAGTGCGTGCGGATCGCCATCGGGCTTCTGGTTGCCGTTGACGCCGTACGCAAGGGGCAGCACTTCTTTTATCCCAGCGGCGGGGAGCTTGCCTTCTCTTTCAGATATCAGTTCTTTCACTGGGTCCAGGAAGCTCCCGAGCTGGCGGTCTACCTGCCCTATGTCCTTTTCCTTTCCGGCATAGCGGTGGCAGTCGGCTTTTTCTTCCGGTTCTTCAGTCTCGTAAGCCTGCTCCTCGTCACCTATGGCTTTCTTCTGCAACCGGAAGGCTATCTCAATCATTATTACATGCTGATCATCACCCTGGTCCTGCTTTCGGTCAGCCCCGCGCACCGGGCTTTCTCGATCGACCGATTTCTGTTCTTCAGGACATCCGGCGAGCATGCGCCCAGGATCTATCTGCTCCTGTTCAAGGTGCAGATCGAGATCATCCTGATCTATGCCGGCCTGGTCAAAATCAACTCCGACTGGCTTCAGCTGGAGCCCTTGAGAACCTGGCTGCTGCAAAGACAGGACATGCAGTTTCTCGGACCTCTCTGGGAAAGCGACCTCATCATCGCCCTCGGCGCCTACGGGATCATCATTCTGCATGTCGTCGGTGCCCCGCTGCTGTTCTTCCGGCGCACAAGGCTGCCGGTGTTTCTGATCTACTGCGTCTTTCACGTCATCAATCATTTCGTGTTCAATATCGGCATATTCCCGTGGATGACGATGGCCGTTAGCACGCTGTTCTTTGCGGCCGATTGGCCGCGGCGTGCATTGGCCCCGTGGCCGGCGCTTGCAGCGCCCTCAGCGGCTCCCGAGCAGCTCTCGCTTGAGCCGAAGTCGTTCGGCAATCGAATGCTCGTCGCTTTCTGCGCCACCTGGCTGCTGTTCCAGGCTCTTTTCCCGCTGCGCCATGTCCTCTACCCCGGCTGGGTGGAGTGGACGAACGAAGGCCATCGGTTCGCCTGGCGCATGAAATTGACGGATCGCGAAACTCCCGGCGTGTATCTCGCAGTGCATATACCTGAGCAAGGCACAATCCGCATACCGAACTTGCCACGATACATGTCACGGTGGCAGTACCTTAAGGTCTCGCTCTATCCCGATCTCGTGCAGCAATTGGCATGGCAGGTTGCCCGCATGTACAGGGAGAAGCTGCAGGTCGATGACGTCAGGGTCTATGCCTACCTGCCCGTGACCATGAATAACCGCCGCCCCGCGTTGCTGATCGACCCCACCGTCGATCTCGCCGCCACTCGGTCGACGTTCTGGCATGATCCATGGATGAACGACCACCAATCCCAATCCGCTCCGGCGCATTGAACAGGTGAATTTGGCTGCCGAACTCCGGCAGACACCGACCGTTCAGCAGTTGCTGACCAGCATGGGCTTGCCCGAGCCAAAAGATTGCGTCGCCGGGGGTGCGATGCCGGATCTGCACGAAGCTGCCGTGTGTTCACTGGACAACGGCGAGAGCCTTTGGAACTCCGAGTGGTAGGTTCGCACGAATCGCTGCGCGCATCTGCGGGCTCGCTGTTTGCCGTTCCGGTGATGAAAAGCCTGCAACTTCCTGGAGTTGGCACGTGGCTGGGCTGGTGATGTCATTTGGCACGCTATGGACGGATTTCCGCCACCCGCGCCGCGGTCCGGTTGCGGGTCATGGGCAATGAGAGCGACGCCTCTCCAAAAGAACTGTCGGAAGCGTTCACGCGACTGGTGCGCATTCCGATGATTTCCGGCGCCTCACTGGCCTATGTGGGCCATGACAATGCGCAGAAAGGGGGCGGCCCCCGGAGCCGCCTCTTTGTATCCTCCAAGCCGCTAGTACCCGGTATCGCCATTCGGTGACACGGAAACGTCCTGCTCAGTTCCCCCTCCCCCTTGTGGGGAGGGGATAGGGGTGGGGGTTGGAATGTCTTGCAATTCTTGTCGCGCCTTGGAATGGCGGGACCTCGCGACCCCACCCTCAGTCCCTCCCCACAAGGGGGAGGGAAATTCTGCTGTCGCATGTTGGGTCTCATGTGTCTCATTCATCAGTGATTCCCGGTACTAGCCGCCGGCACTGAGCGTCCGTGGAAAAACGATCGCGATTCTCTCTGAGTTCAAGGCCGCTACCTTGCAAATTCAGTACGAAGGTCGATGCAATCGGCATCCGCCCGCCAAGCCATGCGGCCGAGCTTGGCCACGGCTGCATTTTCTTATTCGATCAGATTATTAAATGATTTCAGCTACTTGAGAAAGTAGTCCGGCGCGGGTGAAAGCGGCTGTTTGTTGCAATTTGGTCACATTGATCAGAAAAACCTCGGCCACCCGATATTGCTCCTTTACTTGCAAACCCGATCAGGCAAATTGCCAACCACTGAACTTTTTCCATCGGGAGCGGGAGCACGACCATGAAATTCAAGTCTCTACTTATGACCTCAACGATCGCGGCAGCGGCGGTAGCTTTTGCTGGTGCTGCCAGTGCTGCGGATATCGTCGAACCCCCGCCGCCGTTGTTCACTTGGGATGGTTTCTATATTGGTGGAAATGTGGGCTGGGGCTGGGCCGAGCACGGCAACAATGGTGGCTGCGGCACCATCGCGGACATCAGGGGAGATGAAGGTGAAGTCGAAGGCGGGGACCTGGGGTGAGCCTCTGCGATTTGCCGATAGAAGACGACATCTGATCGTCGATCTCGGGACGTCCTCCACTTGGACGGTGACTTTGTTTCATTCGGTAGGAATTGCGCCACTAGTGATAGCGAAGATGATGATGATGATAACGGCGGTTGTAAGGTCTCAGATGAGGACGAGAACGGCGATAGCCTCGTCTATGGCCTTCAGGTGGGCGCCAACAGACAATACGGCCAGTGGGTGCTCGGTTTTGAATGGGACTGGACCTGGGTTGATGATAGTCACGCCAGCTAAAAAGGCAAGCTTCGAGTATTTCCACGACTGATGATGAGGGTAGCTGACCTCTTTAATAAAGAGGGGACAGGTAACATCAATATCGAAGGCGAGCTTGACTGGTTGACGACCTTCCGCCTCCGCGCTGGCTGGGCGTTTGGTGACGAGGGACGCTTTCTCGGTTACCTGACAGGTGGCGTCGCGGCTGCCAGGATGGAGCTTGACGGAAGCGCAAGTCTTCAGCGAGGACGGCGACGTGAGCTTCGTGCGACGAAGGCTGCTTCTTCGGCGACAGCCAAGGCGATGGTGACTTCACTCAGTTTGGCTGGGTCGCCGGTATCGGTGGCGAGTGGGCCGTCTGGGATAATGTGTCGCTCGGGGTTGAATGGCTGCACGTCGAACTCACCGGAGAGGAGGAATTCTCCACCACCTTCTATGCTGACGATGGGCGCAGTTTTGATATCAGGGGAGAAGCCGGCCTCGATAGCATCGACATTGTCCGAGGCAAGGTGAACTTCCTGCTCAATTGGTTCGGGGATGGGAACGGCGGCTGACAAAGACTGGCGAACTGGTCATCCTCTGTAGCAACTCTTCCGGCGACCGCTCCTCAGGCTTCTCTGAGGAGCGGTCGCCGCGTTTGATTCGGTGTGTTTCGAAAGTCTGCCTAAGGAACCTTCGCGAATAGTGTTTGCCACAGCGGTCATGACAGCCGCGAGGGACAGCATGCTGGAAGTACAGGCGGCTGGACCGGAGATGTAATCGGCACCGACATCGCCGCGGCTGCCGATTTCCGCGACCCGCGGCCGGGGTTTGTGATAGGCAACGAGAATAAGTGCCAATCCCAATCCCCTCCGGCGCTTTGAACAGATGAGGGCAGAGGGACCCGAAACGAAGCCGAGGCTTCAACAGATCATGGCCACGATGGGATTGCCCGAGCCGCAGGATTGTGTCCGCGGAAGCACGGCGACATCGGACCTGCATGACGCTGCGGTATGTTCACTGGACAGCGGGAGCGATGGGAGACCAAGTGGTAGTCCGCTCATGACCGATGGCGTCCAGGCCGATGCAGTTTTTCTGATCTATGACGGAGAGTGCCCGTTTTGCCGGCGTTACGCGGATTTCGCGGCACTGTCCCGGGCGTTTCCCGGTCTTAGGCTGATCTCCGCCCGCGAGCCGCATGTGGAGGTGTGCGCGGCCTGGAAGGCGGGATTCGACCTGAACCGGGACATGGTCCTCCACGTCAATGGCAAGTGGTATGCCGGCGAAAAGGCCATCCTGAGGCTGGCCGAGGCCGCCCACCACAACCGCTTCCGAAACGGCATGCTGCGACGGCTGTTTGGATCGAACAGGCACGCTCGCAGGCTTTACGACATGCTGGTGGCTGGCCGACTGCTTTTTCTTCGCCTCGCCGGCCGCAAGCCGCTCTCGCGCGGATGACAATCTCTCCGCGATTGCGGGGATGA
>CAWADI010000013.1:0-135317 GCA_963780765.1 uncultured Alphaproteobacteria bacterium
TTTGGGGGACGAGCTCTTTGATAGGACTCTCGGCTCAGCCTGGAGCAACATGCTGTGGCAGGGTCGTGCCAACTTCGATATGCTGCCGCCGATGATCAACAAGGAAGGGTTCTTCGAACGCTGCCGCCGACCGGCGCACGCACCCTCGACTTTAAAATCGGCCTGCTCTGCATATTCGAGTGTATTGCCCAAGGGCTCAGTTCATAGAATGGTTGCCGAGGAAGCGGCCTTACTTGCCGGTACTGCTCGTCGCTGACTTGTTCCATCCATTGGGCGGTCTTGCCATCGAGCTTTTCTTGGATCGCGATGTGCGTCATGGCCGTGGTCGGCGTCGCGCCGTGCCAGTGCTTTTCGCCGGGAGAAAACCAGATCACATCCCCCGGCCGAATTTCCTCGACCGGCCCACCCCCGCGCTGAGCCCGGCCGCAGCCGGACGTCACAATCAGAGTTTGGCCGAGCGGATGCGTGTGCCAGGCCGTGCGGGCGCCCGGCTCGAAGGTGACGTTGAGCCCGACCCGTGCCGGCGCGGGTGCCTGGAACAGCGGGTCGATCCGCACTGTGCCGGTGAAGTAATCGGCCTGCCCCTTGCCCGACGGCTGGAACCGCTTCGTTTGATTTCCATTTCTGCATCCCTTCCTCTTGCCGGAACCATCAGGGCCGGCGTCTCGGCGCCCGGCGCGCCCTGTTGCTGTCAGCGCAGCCAGGCCGCCATGCCGGCGTGCAGGCGCCTGCGCGCGATCATCAACGTCTCCTCCTCAACAGTTGCTGGCAATCGACCGCGGTAGGCGAGGTCACCGCGTCGCTTCAATAAGTATTTAGGGAGTATTTAGGGCGTGGCCGACTCGCGACTAGCCGCTATAATCCGCAAAGACCCATAGGCGGGGCGGGGCCGATAAATGCAGCGCGGAAATTCCCCTGATCTCCGGGCCCGGGTCGCCGTGGGACGGGAGCGGAGTTTCCACGAAAGCGGCAGCTTGGGCTGGGCGTCTCGCAATCGGCGCTGAGCCAGACAATTCGTCAGAAGATCGGGCGCTGGTGCGAATTAGCGTTCGACGCATCAAGATCGCTATGGCTTCTGGCTGCCCCACCGCTGCCGCATGGGCGTATGCCGCCCGTCGTCTGATCGCCGCCGCGCAAGCCCGCGCCTCGCCCGCCTGAGACGCGCCGCGGCAGCGCGCATCATCGCCGCAGCACCAAAGGCCCACTGAAATAGCTCTTCCAAAAATCGCCTCCAACCAGACGCCAGAGCGCCCGCGCGCTCCAGCACGTCTACCGTTCCCGACCCAGCCCTCTCGCCAAAAACTACTCTCTACGCTTCAATAGCGTGAGAAATGCAGGTTAGCGGCCGTGAGGGAGCTTCGCGGGAAGCCTGCCGGCACCATCCGGATTACTGCCGGCGATAATGCCTTCCAATCGGTTTTCAGGCCGAAATTGACGAAGTCCTCCGCGAAGTATCCTGAGATCAAGGTCGAGATCAGCATCGACTACGGCCTCACCGACATCGTGGCGGCAGCGCTACGACGCGGGTGTCCGTCTGGGGGGAGCAGGCGGCTAAAGATATGATTGCTGTCCGCCTCGCGCCGGACGTGCGTTTCGTAGTCGTCGGGGCGGAAGTCCTATTTTGCGAAGCGATCGGCCCCGAAGACGTCGCAGGAATTGATTGGCCACACCTGCATCAATCTGCGCTTGCCCATGAAACATTGGTGCTCATTGCCAGCTCTTTTTCTCAAAATAGTTTTTCAGCAAACTGGTGCTGAGATTTTCACGCTCGACCGACAATTGCGCCCTCCACCCTGGATTTCAAACCTGAGACCCACGATATTGCAAACCGAACTCGGTACCGCAGCGCTGCGTACCTGAAGATCAGCGCAAAAGGAACGCACTTTGGTTGGAGCGTGCTCTAGGGTTTGCCTGCACTGAATGCTTGTGGCAGGCAGAGGGAATGAGCCTTTCCTGTCGCCACCGCATTCGCCAAGCCGCCTTCCTGCTGGCCTTGCGCCTGCCGTGGCATCTGGTGACTCTCGAGGCGATATCCCGGGAGGCCAATCTTTCTCTTTCCGAACTCAGGCATTTCGCGCCTTCCAAGGCCTCGATCCTCTGTGACTTTTCGAGCGATATCGATAGTTCGATGCTGCTCAATTTCGCCAGGCAGCCGCCGTCCGGCGAGGCCCACGACCGCCTGTTCGACGTCGTCTTGCGCCGCCTGGAGATCATGGGTCCCTACCGCGAAGTGGTGGCGAGCATTCTTCGCTCGCCGGTGGTCGATCCCAGCGAAGGGATGGAGCTGTTCTCTGCTGCCAACCGCACGGTTGGCTGGATGTTGGCTGCGGCGGGCGCCGAAGACGATTTTCACTGGCGCGGCATGAAGAAAATCGCGCTTCTCCGCGCTTATTGGCGGGTCTTGCAAGTGTGGGCAGAAGACGATGACCCGGCACTCACCATGACGATGGCGGCACTCGACAGACGCCTGCGCGATGCGCAATCGTCCGTCGAAACGCTCGGTTCTCTAATCAGGCTCGCACGCGGCGCCGGCCGCGCGGCGGCTGAGTTCTGGAACCGCCATCGCCCGCCTTCAGACCGGGACGCATGATGCCGGACCCTGAAACTGCGAACCTTCTATCCTTCGACGATTTCCTCAAGGTTGACATTCGCGCCGGCACGATTGTCGAGGTTCAGCCCTTTCCGGAGGCGCGCAAGCCTGCATTCAAGTTGAGGATCGACTTGGGCCCCGCCCTCGGCATCCGCCGATCCTCGGCACAGATCGTCGACAACTACACTCCGGAAAGTCTCACCGGCCGGCAGGTTGCCTGTGTGGTGAACTTCCCGCCGCGGCAGATCGGCAGGTTCATGTCCGAGGTGCTCACGCTTGGCTTCCCCGACCCTGCCGGCAATGTTGTGCTCATCGCAGTCGACCGGCCGGTTCCGAACGGCGCCCGGCTCTTCTAGGGTCGTATCAGGTTTCCATCATGGCTGGAGAAGCTTACGCCGGGATCCTGATCTGGGCACGCAATCCGCCAAGCGGACTTTCCGACAGGGCTACGTCCCCGCCATGGGCGCGGGCAATGTCGCGCGCGATGGAAAGGCCTAGGCCAGTGCCGCTCTCGTCGAGATTGCGGGCATCATCAAGTCTCAGGAACGGCCGGAACACATCCTCACGCTTGTCGGCAGGAATGCCGGGACCGTCGTCGTCGACGAGGACGCTCAGCTCACCGTTTGCCCGCGACGCCGACAGACGGACCCGCGAGCCATAACGCGCTGCATTCACCACCAGGTTGGCCACACAGCGCTGAAACGCATCAGGCTTGACCGCCGCTTCGAGATCGCGTGCGACGTCGAGCTCGATCTTGCTGCCGCTGCGTCTTGCGTCGCGGGCAACGAGCCCCAGCATGGCCGACATGTCGCATACGACGCTCTTTTCGCCGCCATCGCCGCGGGCGAACGCCATGTAGCCTTCGAGCATCCGCTGCATTTCATCCACGTCGCGCTTGAGCGCTGTTACCTTGGCGCTCTTGCTGAGAAAGGCCAGTCCAAGCTTGAAGCGGGTGAGGATGGTGCGCAAATCGTGCGAGACCCCCGCCAGCATGGCGGTGCGTTGCTCGACATGTTTTTCGATACGGTTCTTCATGTCGAGGAAGGCCAAGGCCGCGGTTTGCACCTCGGCAGCGCCGCGCGGCCGAAAACCCTTCACCTCCCGGCCGAGACCGAAGTTCTGTGCTGCGCTGGCAAGGTCCAAAACGGGTTTGATCTGCTTGCGCAGGAACACGATTGCCACCGCCAGCAGCACGAGCGAGGAACCGACGAGCCAGAAAATGAAGATCGGCGTGCTCGAGGCGTAGGCGCGTCCCTCCTGGACCAGCAAGCGCAGCACACGCTCGTCGTCGAGTTTGATGCGCACATCGATGACCCCGGTCTGTCCGATGGTGTTCACCAGAATCGGCGTTTCCAGTCGCTGCCGCAGATATCGGCTAAGCTTCGTATCGGCGAAGGCGAACATCGGCTTGGCGCTGGCGGCTGGCAGGTCGTTCGCGTTCTCGATCGAGAACACCATGTCGAGCGACCGATTTGCAGTCTCGATAAGCTGCTTCGTGGCCTGCGGCGTCTTGGGCGAGGCGTCGTAAAGCGCGGTTACGAAGGTCACCTCACGGGCGATGGTTCGCGACAGAGCGCTGGTGACCCGGTCCCAGTGCCTTTCCAGAATGACGTACATCATGATCGTCTGCAGCGCCACCATCGGCGCGATGACGATGATCAGCGAGCGAGGATAGAGCCGATCGGGAAGGTGCTGTTCGAGAAAGCGGTTGAAGTACCGCAGCACCGTTCGATAGGGCGTGTTGCCTTTGTCACGGACGCTGCCGGGCTTCGGCTCAGGTGCAGCGCCTTCCTCGATGTCGGTCGCAATTTGCATGGCACCGGGCACGTGCTGTTCAGTCAACATAAAGGGTATAACCTTCACCACGCACGGTCTGCAGGTATACCGGAGTTCCGGGATCCGTCTCAATTTTTCGTCTGAGGCGGTTGATCTGGACGTCGATCGTCCGGGCGTTTTCCTGCCCGCCGGGACGCATGAGGTCGCTTCTTGCTACGGCTTTGCCCGCATGCTCGGTAAACGTTCGCAGGAGATCCCGCTCCCGGCTGGTCAGTTTCACGATGGCGCCGTCACGACGCAGCTCGCCACGCGCCGGGTTGAATTTGCAGCGCCCAAAACTGATTTCGTTGCCAGCCGGCGGCGCACGCCGATGCCGGCGAAGGATGCTCTGAATTCGCAACAGGAGTTCCATCGGTTCGAACGGCTTGGAGAGATAATCATCGCCTCCTGCCGAAAGCCCCTTGATGCGGTCTTCGGTCTGGGCAAGCGCCGACAGCATCAGGATCGGAACCGCGTTGGCCTCGCGCCGCACCACTTGCGCGAATTCAATGCCGGTCTGTCCCTTCATCATGATGTCGAGCACGACCAGGTCGAAAGCGAGACCACGCATTCGCTGGCGCGCCTCATCGGCGCTGGCGGCCGCCGTGACACGAAAGCCGTGCCCAGCCAGGTAGGATGCCACAAGCTCGCGGATGCGGCGATCGTCATCAACGAGCAGGATATGGGATGCTGAATCACTGGGTGCTGCCAGGGTGCACCTCTTTTCGCTCGGGCCGGACAGCGACTGCAGCTGTCGCTGGCCCTCCACATCGATCATGCCGAGCAGGACGTTGCGAAACTGCTCGGCCCCGCTCCCGGATCCAGGCAGCGCCCGCCGAAACCGGCGGATCTGCGGGGCGATCAGCTGCGATTTCAAATCATCACCCCTGGGCGTCAGGTAGAGTAGACGCTGGCGGCGATCGCTGGACCCCTCCTCCTGCCTGATGAACCCTCTTTCGATCAGTTCGCGCAGCACTCGTCCCAGTGATTGTTTCGTGATCTTGAGAATGGCGAGCAGCTCGGCCACCGGCATGCCCGGCCGGCGACCGACAAAATGGATTACCCGATGATGGGCGCGCCCGAATCCGATGCGTGCCAGTATTGCATCGGGATCGGATACGAAATCTCGATACGCAAAGAAGAGAAGTTCGACCAGCTCCGCCAACCCCTTGTCGTCCTCGCGCATCGGGTTGAAATTTAGGTCAGTCATATTGACATAATTCAGCCGTTCTGTTATCAAGACGCGAGAGCTGCAAGAAAGAAAATTTCGCGGCAAGGGGCCGCCCAGAGGGCTTATAAGCCCAAGGGTTGCAGCTCTGCAAAGGAGTTCCGGTTCGTGACTGTCATTCCTTTCGACCAGCGTGAGGGCTTCATCTGGATGAACGGCGAGTTCATCCCATGGCAGGATGCCAAGGTTCATGTGCTTACCCACGCCCTTCACTATGCCAGTGCCGTATTCGAGGGCGAGCGGGCTTACGGAGGAGAAATATTCAAGCTCCGTGAGCACACCGCAAGACTTTTCGCGTCTGCCGAAATGCTCGACATGAAGCTTCCCTACACGATGGCCGAAATCGACGACGCCTGCCGCGCCACGCTCGCCAAACAGGGGTTCGACGATGCCTATGTGCGACCCATTGCCTGGCGCGGTTCCGAAATGATGGGCGTGTCGGCGCAAGCGAGCAGGATCAATGTCGCGATTGCCGTCTGGGAATGGCCGGCCTACTTCGACCCGGCCCAGGCCGCCAAGGGCATTCGCCTCGACATGGCGAAATACCGCAGGCCCGACCCGCGCACCGCTCCGGCCAAGGCCAAGGCGGTTGGCTTGTACATGATCTGCACGCTGTCCAAGCATGAAGCGGAACGCCGGGGCTATGCCGACGCACTGATGCTCGACTGGCGCGGTCAGGTTGCCGAGACGACCGGAGCGAACATCTTCTTTGTCAGCAACGGTGAGCTGCACACCCCGACGCCGGACTGTTTTCTCGATGGCATCACCCGCCGCACCGTCATCGGACTCGCCGAGAAACGCCAGCTCAGGATCATCGAGCGCGCGATCCTTCCGGAAGAAATGTCCGGGTTCGAGCAATGTTTTATCGTCGGCACGGCAGCGGAAGTAACTCCAGTGTCGGAGATCGGCCCCTATCAGTTTGAGGTGGGTGACATCACCCGGACGCTGCGCGACGACTACCTGGATGCCGTTCAGCCCAAGAAGGCGGCGGCGTAGGTGGTGCGGCCGCCAGCCATGGCGCTGACAAGTGAGGTTCGTTCTAGCCTCCGGTAACCGGAGGGAAAAACGCGACCTCGGTGGCGCCTGCGAGCGCGTGATCGAGCTTCACATGCGTCTGGTTGACGGCGGCACGGATGAGACGCAGGTCGGAAAAGGCGTGGTCATAACCCTCGCCGCGCCCCCTGAGCCAGTCGATCAGGTCTGCGACCGTCGCAACGCCGGGCGGAATTTCCACGGTTTCTTCACCGGCGCCGACTCGCTGCCGGACCCAGGCGAAGTAGAGAATCCTCATGGCTCCTCGTCCACCACGTGGGCGAGACCGGCCCGAAAATAGTCGTAGCCGGTATAGAGCGTGAGACCTGCCGCGATCCACAGGCCGGTCAGCCCGACCCACGTCGTATATGGAAACACCTTGTCGCCCGCCGGACCCGCGATCAGAAATCCGATTGCGGTGAGCTGCAGACCCGTTTTCCATTTGGCGAGCTGGGTCACCGGCACCGACACCCGCAGCTCAGCGAGGTACTCCCGCAAGCCCGAGACCAGAACCTCGCGGCAAAGGATGATGACGCCGGCCCAGGTGTGAACTCCATAAATGGTGCGGTCGCCGACAAGGGCGAGGAGCGTGGCCGCCACCAGAAGCTTGTCGGCAATCGGATCGAGCATTCGGCCGAGCGAAGATTGTACTGTGCCAGCGCCGGGCGAGATAGCCGTCGAAGAAATCCGTCAGCGCCGCGAGGATGAACACCGCCAGGGCAATCCAATGCGCCCCATCGCCGCCCCACAGCAGGCACCACGTGACGACCGGCACTGCGAGGATCCGCCCGTAGGTCAGGATGTTGGGCAGACGCAAAGCCATCGTAGCGGGCGCTTCCAGCTGTCTTTCCATCAGGTACCTCGCCTACTCCATGCGCTCATGGAAGAATTCATAGATCGTCGTGGCCAGCGGCCGACTGATGCCTTCGACCTTCTCGAGATCGGTGACGCTCGCCCGGCTTACGGCCTTTGCCGATCCGAATGCCAACAGCAGCGCTTTCTTGCGCCCCGGACCAATCCCGGCAATCTCGTCCAGCGGATTGGCGCCGATCGCCTTGCTTCGCCGCGCCCGGTGGCCGCTCACCGCGAACCGATGTGCCTCGTCGCGCAGGCGCTGCACATAATAGAGAACCGGATCGCGCGGATCGAGCATCGCGGATGGCTTTCCGGGCATGTGAATATGCTCGCGGCCGGCGTTGCGGTCCGGCCCCTTTGCCACGCCGGCGATCACCAGTTCGCCCAATCCGAGATCCTCCAGCACCGATTTCGCTGCGGCTACCTGTCCCTCACCGCCGTCGATCAGCAACAGGTCGGGCCGGCGCGGAACCTGATCGTCATCTCCCGTAGCACCCTCTGCCTCCCCCTCCTCCTTGAGCAGGCGCGAAAACCGGCGCGTCAGCATCTCGCGCATCATGCCAAAGTCGTCGCCGAGCGCCCCGGCTTCGCTGCGCATGTTGAACTTCCGGTAATGCGCTTTCATGAAGCCGGTTGGCCCCGCCACGATCATGACGCCGATGGGATCGGCGCCCTGGAGATGGGAATTGTCGTATACCTCGATCCTGCCGCGGAGCCGCGTCGAGGCCGAAGAATCTGGCTACGCTTTCGAGGATCGTCTTCTGTGATTGCGTCTCCGCCATGTTCCTGGCCAACGCCTCACGCGCGTTGGTTTCCGCGTAGTTGACGAGCGTGTGCTTTTCGCCTCGCTGGGGAACGAGGATTTCCACCTTCCGGCCGGCCCGGATCGAAAACGCCTCTCTCAGAAGTTCCTGTTCCTGGATGGCGTGCGACAGCAGGATGCAGGCCGGCAAAGGCTTGTCGTCGTAGAACTGGGTCAGGAAAGCCGCCAGCACTTCGCCGCCGCCGAGGGTCTTGTCGGCGCGTGGGAAATAGGCGCGGTTGCCCCAATTCTGGCCGGCTCGGAAGAAGAACACCTGCACGCAGTTCTGACCGCCCTGTTGCGCGAGCGCGAACACGTCGGCCTCGTCGACTGTCTCCGGATTGATCCCCTGCACGGAGGTCACGAAGCTCAGGGCCGCAATGCGGTCCCGGTAGCGGGCCGCCTGCTCGAAATCGAGCCGGCCGGAAGCCTCCTGCATTGCCTTGCCCAGGTCCTCCTTGACCGCGCGGCTCTTGCCCGCCAGGAACGCATTGGCCTCGCGCAGCAGCGCATCGTACTCCGCCTTGCCGATCTCTCCCGTGCATGGTGCTGAGCAGCGTTTGATCTGATAGAGAAGGCATGGCCGCGTTCGGTTCTCGAATACGGCGTCGGAGCACGAACGCAGCAGAAACGCCTTCTGGAGTGCGTTGATGGTGCGATTTACCGCGCCGGCAGAGGCGAATGGACCGTAGTAGTGGCCCTTTCGCGACCGCGCGCCGCGATGCTTCACGAGTTGCGCGAACTCGTGCCCGGTTGCGAGCAGAATATAGGGAAACGATTTGTCGTCACGCAGCACGACATTGAAGCGCGGTTTGAACTTCTTGATCAGGTTGGCTTCCAGCAGCAGGGCCTCGGCCTCGGTAGTCGTGGTCACAAACTCCATATTGGCCGTCAGCGCGATCATGGCTGCGATACGGTTGGTATGACCGCCCATGCGCACGTAGTTCTGCACCCGGTTTCTGAGACTGCGCGCCTTGCCGACATAGATGACGTCGCCCTTTTCGTCGATCATCCGGTAGACGCCGGGGCGACCCGGAAGGCGCCGGACGAAATCTCCGATCACCTCGGGCCCGCGGCGCTGCTCGCGCAACGGTTCCGGAATCGTCCCGTGCTTGCTGTCGGTTTCCGTCATATCCGAGTCACCACACATATGGCCACTGCCTGCACCGCAAGCCAGCCCCAATCTCAATGACTAGCGGAGGCGCTCGATCTCGATGCCGACGCTCCGGGCATTGGCGATGATGTCCGGCTTCTCGATGCGCACTCGCGCCGCCATCACGCGTTTGTCCCTGAGGCATTCCCGGGCGATCAGCTCCGCCAGTGTTTCAACCAAATTTACGTGTCCTTGCGCTATGATGCGCTCAACTTTTTGTACAACGATCTCGTAGCTGACAACGTTCTTGATGTCGTCCGAAACCGGGTCATCGCCTTCTTTGACCGAAAGATCGATATTAACGATAATGCGCTGGGCATTCGTTCTTTCCCGGTCATGGATGCCCAGCCGCGCCTCGACCCTGAGGTCCCTGACGAAAACGTGGCGAAGCCGGCTCTTTCCGCTGGCCACGTGATGGGTGATCTTGCGCGCTCTGGCCATGCGATTGATGGGTTACTCTTGTACATCCACGATATCGGGCGTCTGCCAGGCCAGGTGCTGGCCACCGTCCAGCACGATCATCTGCCCGGTCATGGCCGGTGCCGACAGGATATAGCGCACGGCTTCGCAGATCTCCTGGGGAGAGGTCCCGCGTCCGAGCAACGTCGAACGTGACTGGTGCTCGAACTCCTCCCTGCTCATTCGCGCCGCCGCCAAAGCCGGTCCCGGTCCGATCGCGTTGACCCGGATTCTGGGTGCCAGAGCCTGCGCGAGCGTGCGGGTGACCGTCCACAGCGCGGACTTGCTGGTAGTATAGGAAAAGAAGCGTGGATTGAGCTTCCATACCCTTTGGTCAATGATGTTTACGATGTTGCCTTCCTTGTCGCCCGGCAATTGGGCCGCGAAGGCCTGCGCCAGGAAAACCGGCGCCTTGAGGTTGGTATCGAGATGGCGGCGCCAGCTGGCATCGCTGATGCCGCCGATCTCATCGGGTTCGAAACAGGAGGCGTTGTTGATGAGGCACGACAGAAATCCCTTCAGCCGCGCCGCCTCGGTGACGATGCGGGATAAGGTCGCGGGATCCGACAGATCGCCCTGAACCTGGCTTGCTTCGCCGCCGTTGTTGCGGATCCGCTGAACCACTTCGACGGCCTCGCTGCCAGAGGTATCATGATGCACGACCACCGGCCATCCCGAGGCCGCAAGGTCCAGGGCCATGGCCCGGCCGAGGCGGCGGGCACCGCCCGTAATGAGAACCGGACCTTTCTCCACCGCCATCAACCCGCGCTCGACTGCAAGAGATTACTTCTGAGTCAGGATCACGTACTGCTTGCGCAGCTTGCTCACCGTCTGCCATGTGCCCTTGAACCCTGGCGGGATGATGAATCCGTCACCCGCCTTGAGCCTCCAGGTCTGGCCGGCTTCGTTCGTGAGCACGGCTTCACCGGCAAGCAGGTGACAAAACTCCCATTCGGTATAGTCGATTTTGACCTTACCGGGAGTGCACTCCCAGGTGCCGCAGAACAGGCGTTCGCCTTCGCCGGTCCACTGATTGTAGGTTACGGTTCGGTATTCGCCGGCAAGCAGCTTGTCGGGTGAAGGTATCTCAGTTTCGGGCCGGCGGCGCACCCTTTCCTTCGGTTCTAAGCACAATGATTTCCTGCATTCGTCTTCCTCGTCGCTGGTCAGGTAACTCTTCGGGCGCGATCGCCGGGTTCATCCACGACGGCCGCTTGGCCCGATGGCAAGCTCGCTTGAACAACATCCGAGGCGCTCCAGCACCGCCCGCTTGTCCGGAAAGTCCTTGGCCAGCCACCAATCCTCGAGCATCCGCAGCGCGCGTCCGATGTCGGGACCAGGCGTCATGCCGCTGGCGATCAGATCTTCGCCCCGCACCGGAAAAACCGGCCGCTTGCCGGCCGCACCGAAGCGATAGAGGCTGCAGCCAGGGCCGGTCCCCGGTTCCGGCCTTGTCGCCGGCCCAGGCCAGCCGCACGGCATCGCTGAAGGTCTGGGCCCCGAGTTGGTAGTGTACCACCCGGCGCTCGCGCGGCCGCAACCGGGGGGTAGGTGGAACTACTCCGCGCAGCAACTTCAGGCGCGCCATTTCGGCATTGCTGAGTTTCAGCTTCCCGGCGAGCGCTTCCGTGCAGCCGGTGAGACATTCCACCCGCAAGAGGTGGTCGGGCGCCAGGTGATGGGCTGCATCGATTTCAGCCATGCGTTTGAAGGCGTCGAAGCGCAGACTGCCGCCGAGCACGGCTTGCAGGATGTGCACGTCGATCATCGCCTTCACGGCGGCCTGTGCTCCAGGCGCAACCAGCAGCCGAAACAGCTCGCCGCGCACTCGTTCTGCGGAGAGCTTGCTCAGGAGCTTTCGCATGCGCGCGCACTGCCGAAGCGCCTCGGCATCAGGCGCCCCCCGCCCGTACCAGGCATGAAATCGGAAGAAGCGCAAAATGCGCAGATGGTCCTCGAGAATGCGCCGGCGCGGCTCGCCGACAAATCGCACTTTACGCTGCCTGAGGTCGCGATAACCTCCGACGAAGTCGTAGACGCGGCCGCCGCTGTCGCAGAACAGCGCATTCATCGTGAAGTCGCGGCGCAACGCGTCGGCCCGCCAGTCGTCGATGAATTCAACCCGCGCCCGCCTTCCGAAGGCTTCAGCGTCGATGCGCAGCGTGGTCACCTCGAATCTGCGGCCGCCGACTCCCACCGTGACGGTGCCATGGCCGATGCCGGTCGGATAGACCGGAAGTCCCTGCCCTCTTGCAAGGTCGGTTACGACCGGAGGATCGAGGTTTGTTGCAATATCGACTTCGGCTATCGGCAGGCCGAGAAGTGCATTTCTGACCGCTCCACCCGCCACCCGGGCTTCGCCGCGCTGGTTGAGCAAATCCAGCAGGCTCTGCAGTGCCGGATCGTTCAGCCATTTCTGCCGTCGCAGGGAGGGCACCGCTGCGACCTCATGTTTCCCGGTCATGACCGTACATCCGATCATAGAAATTCATGAGCATGCCCGCGGTCGCGCCCCAGATATAGTGGTCGCCAAACGCGATCGCGTAGAAGCGCCGTTCCTCGCCAAGCAACTGTCGCGAGTGAATCGCATGATTTCGCGGTGTCATGAGAAACCGCAGCGGCACCTCAAAGACGCCAGCGACTTCGTCCCTCGCCGGTGACAAGTGGAAGCCGGGCCTCACCAGGGCAACGACGGGCACCACACGAAAATTGCTGCGCGTCAAATAGGTCTCAAGAAAGCCGAGCGGCTCAATGAACTTCGCGACACAGTCCGGTTTCTTCCTGTGCCTCGCGCAACGCGGTGGCAACCACGTTGGCATCGGCATCATCGACCCGACCGCCGGGAAAGGCAATCTGGCCGGCGTGCACCGCCAGATGTTCGGTGCGCTGCGTCAATAGCACGGTGACCTCCGGACGCCGCGCGACAATGGGAAACAGCACCGCCGCGGCGCGTATCGGTTCCGCCGCTGCTAGTTTTGCCTGGTTGCGAATTGAGGTCATCATCGCCACGCTTGTGGGCCGCCGGCGCCGTGGCCAATAGGTAGTCTCCGGCCCGGCGCCTCACTTCCTCTTCATCGAAGCGCGGCTCCCTCATGGGTCCAGTCCGATGTCGCGGGCGAGTGCCATGCGCCAGAACCTGCCCGACGACCAGATTCCGAACCACGCCGCACCGTCTGTTTCGACAACGGTGCCCTTTGCCACCAGCTCGTAAAAGGTCGGGCGATTGACGAGGGCTTCGAGCCGCCCGCGCACCAGTACATAGGGTTTGAGCCCGCCCGTGCCTGCTTCCCTCTCGAACCGCAGCGGATGATCGCCGTCAACCGTCACTTCGTCGTCCACCTGGGTCAGGAAATGAACGGCCTGCTCATGGCCGCGGCCTTTCACACTCATCTGAATGACCACCAGCGGCGCATCGTCCACCACGATCCCGCACTTCTCCACCGGAGTGACCAGATAATACCTGCCATCCTCGTCGCGCCGGAGAATTGATGAAAACAGCTTGACCAGCGGCTTGCGGCCGATCGGGGAGTTCATGAAGAACCAGGTCCCGTCCTGCGCGATTCGCATGTCGATGTCGCCGCAGAACGGCGGGTTCCACAGATGAACGGGCGGCAGCCCGCTGGCTATGGCTGCCAACCTCCTTGAGGCCGCGCAGCGGGTTCTCCACATTTCCCGGCAACTTGGATTTGATCGGCTCGCGATCCATGTGGTAATCTCGCTGGTGCTTTGCTCCGGCTTACTCAACCTCGTGCTGTTGAGATCGGTGCCTCACTGCGGTCACCCTTTGCAGCACAGTATCTGCGGCCAAAGCGGTAAATCACGTTAATTCCAAGTCTTACGATCGCCATCAGCGAAAGGACGCACCCAAGTGCCACGTATGCTGCCAATCAACGAGACCGACAAGAAGATACGTCCAGGATCTGGAGAGAACGGGCGCTCGCCTGGCGTCGGTTCGCAATGCGATCGGCAAGGTGATATTTGGCCAGGAGAACGTAATTGAGCTGACCTTGACGACGATCCTTGCCGGCGGCCATGCATTGCTGGTCGGCGCGCCTGGTCTTGCCAAGACGAAACTCGCTGCCAGCCTTGGGCTGGTCCTCGGGCTTTCCGAGCGGCGCGTGCAGTTTACTCCTGATCTGATGCCTGCCGATATCCTGGGCGCCGAGGTGCTTGAGGAGACAGACGAGCGGCGCCGCCATTTCCGCTTCGTCCAGGGCCCTATTTTCTGTCAGCTTCTCATGGCCGACGAGATCAATCGCGCCAGTCCGCGCACGCAATCCGCGCTTCTGCAATCAATGCAGGAAAAACACGTCACGGTTGCCGGCGTTCGCCACGATCTGCCGGCCCCTTTCCATGTTCTCGCCACTCAGAACCCGATCGAGCAGGAAGGCACCTATCCGCTTCCGGAGGCGCAGCTTGACCGCTTTCTGATGGAGATCGACGTCCCCTATCCAAGCCTCGAGGCCGAGCGCCGCATGCTCTTTTCGACAACCGGGACCGGCGAGGATGCGGTGGAAGCGGTGCTGTCCGGCAAAGAGCTGATGTCGGCTCAGCATCTCGTGCGCATGATTCCCGTCGGCGAGAGCGTTTCGAACGCGATCCTGTACGCTGGTGAGGAGCGCCCGGCCGGGCGAGACAACGGATGACTTCATCAACACGAACGTGGCCTGGGGCCCCTCGCCGCGCGCCAGCCAGTCTCTGATGCTTGGCGTCAAGGCTCGCGCGCTGCTCGATGGCCGCCTGTCGCCTTCGGTCGATGATGTGCTGGCGCTGGCCACGCCCGTAATGCGCCATCGCATGGCGGTTACCTTCACCTCCCGGGCCGAGGGCATAACGCTCGACGACGTCATCGAGCGTGTCACGAAACCTCTGCGCTAGCATTCATTCATGGCTGTCGCTCACAGGAGCTCGAAAGCCGAACTCTCGTCATCGCTTAGGTTGCGCGGCGAAGCGGATCGGCTGTCTGCTGCGGCGCCGGCACTCCTCATCGCAGCGCAGCGTATCGCCCAGACCATCATCTACGGCTCCCATGGCCGCCGCACGGCGGGAGCGGGCGACGACTTCTGGCAATACCGCCTCTACACCAGCGGCGACCCGGTCAATCGCATCGATTGGCGAAAATCCGCGCGCTCTCACAAGGTTCTGATACGCGAGAACGAATGGTCGGCCGTCAATACGCTATGGCTGTTTGCCGATGCGGGACGCGGTATGTCGTTCAAGTCCCACCTTGCGCAAGTCACCAAGAGTGAGCGTGCCAAGCTCGTTGCCATGGCCCTGGCCGTGCTCGCCCACACATGCCGGCGAGCGCATCGGTCTCATCGGCGCTGCCTTTGCGGCAGGTCATACCAACGCCACCCTCAATCGCATCGCATCGAGCCTCGCGGCGGGCGAAGCCGCAGGGATACCGGCCAATCTGAAGTTGAGCCGCTTTTCTGCAGCCGTTCTGGTCAGCGATTTCCTCGAGCCGGTGAGCACACTCGCCGCAAGGCTGACACCGATTTCAAGTCAGGTGCAAACGGGTCACCTGGTGCAGATTGCGGACCCGGCAGAGGAGTCATTTCCCTATCGCGGCCGCATCGAGTTTGCAGACATGGGCGGCAGCCATCGGATCGTTTTCGGCCGCGTCGAGACGCTTCGCGACGACTATCAGCTGACCTACCACCGCCATCGGGACGCGGTTAAGGACCTGGCGCGCAGGATTGGCTGGACCTTTACCGTGCATCACACCGACCAGCCGCCACACCGGCTGCTGTTGGCGCTGCACGCTTTGATTTCGCCGAGACCGGCGCGCCATCGGGTTGTCCAAGGCGGCGGTGGCATGACCGGACTTTTGCAAGCGCTGAGCTTCGCCTTTCCCCAGGCTCTTTGGGCGCTGCTGGCGCTGCCGATCATCTGGTGGCTGCTGCGCTTCACTCCTCCCCGGCCGCAACGCATCGATTTCCCGCCGTACCGGCTGCTGCTCGAGCTTGTGTCGAAGGAGGAACAGCCTGACCGTACTCCGTGGTGGCTGATCCTGCTTCGCCTGGCGCTTGCCGGGCTTGTCATCCTCGCGGTTGCGCGCCCCATCCTTGGCGAGACCGCGGCCGGCCCGGAGGATCGGCCAATATTGCTTGTCATTGATGATGGCTGGCAGGCGGCGCGGAGCTGGAAGCTGCGCCAGAGCTATCTTCGGGAGCTGCTCAGTCGGGCCGAGCGCCGGAGCCGGCCGGTGGCGATCGCAACGACAACCCGGCGCATACGACCGGAAGGTCTCGAACTGTCCACCGCCGCCCAGGTTCGGGAGAAGGTAGCCACCATCGAGCCGCGCGCCCTCGACACCGATCGCCTGGCATTGCTCGATCGCCTGAAACCTGCCTTTTCCGCCATGCCTGGCCTTCACGTCGTGTGGCTCAGTGACGGCATCGACAATGGCACCGCGGCAGCCTTTGCGAGGGGCCTGACGGAGCTCGCTGCAGGGCAGGCAACCGTGGAAGCTGTCTTGCCTGACGGAGGCTCGCAGGAAGCAGCGCTGCTTGCTCCCCGCCTCGAAAGCGATGGCATGAAGGTCACGGCCCTGCGATCTGCTTCGGGCGTCGCAAGCAGTTTGACGGTTCGCGCCAAGGCCGGCAACGGCAGGACGCTCGCGGAGCGCCCGATGAATTTCGCCGCAGCCGACGTCAGACAGGTTGTCACGCTCGACTTGCCGCTCGAGCTGCGTAACGAGCTTGCACGCGTCGAACTTGCCGGCGAAAATTCGGCCGGCGCCGTACAGCTGATGGATGACCGCTGGCGCCGCAAGGTAGTGGGCATCGCGACGGGCGCTTCGCTCGAGCTGGAGCAGCCGCTGCTGTCGCCGCTATATTACGCGACCCGGGCCTTCGAGCCCTACGCGGAGGTGCGCGAACCGCACGACGGCGCGGCGGGGTTTCGGGACCTTGTTGCCGGCGGGCTGTCGCTGCTTATTCTTGCCGACGTCGGGATTCTGCCTGCCGATACCCGCCAGATCGTCGCCGATTGGGTGGAAGGCGGCGGGGTGCTGCTTGCGTTTTGCCGGGCCGCGGCTCGCCGGCGGTCATGACGACCTCGTCCCCGTGGAGCTGCGTGCCGGAGGACGGGAGCTTGGAAGTGCGCTGAGCTGGGAGGCGCCGCAAGGCCTTGCCGGTTTTCAGGCTTCATCACCTTTTGCCGGGCTCACCGTCGATCCCGACATCAAGATCAGAAGACAGGTGCTGGCCGAGCCTTCCGCGGAGCTCCCCGAGCGCACGTGGGCTGAGCTGGACGATGGCACCCCGCTTATCACCGCGGCCAAGCGCGGCCGTGGTCTGGTTGTTCTTTTTCACGTGACCGCAAATTCCGACTGGTCGAATCTGCCGCTTTCCGGTCTGTTCGAGCAGATGCTTCGTCGCATTCTTGATCTGTCGCGCGGCGCCGGCCCCCCTGCCAGCAGTCTCGGCGCGGCCAGCGAAAGGCAGGCCTTTGTCCCCCTGCGCGCCCTTACCGGTTACGGTGAGCTTTCAGGCATGCCGGTTGATGCCCAGCCCATTGCGGCACAGGATATCGACGACGGCCAAGCCGTCGGAGCGCCATCCGGCGGGTTTGTACACGCGAGCCGGGGCCACTCGCGCTCTCAATCTCGCCGTCGACGAGAAAACCTTCAAGCAGATCGGCCAGTTGCCTGGACGCATCGAGCGGGTCGCCTATGAGGCGCGTGCTGCCAGGCCGCTGGCCGGCTATCTGCTCGCATTGGCCGTGCTCCTGTTCGTTGCCGACACCCTTGCCGCCATGACCCTATCCGGGGCCTGGCAGCGACTGCGACGCGGCGCCGCGATCAGCATGTTGCTGTTGGCAGCGATCGGGCTCGCGGCGTCGGGCGCCTGCCGCTCATGCCCAGACCGCAGACCAGGGCGCCGTCTGACGATGCGTTCGCCATCACCGCAACGGAAGCGACTCGCCTCGCGTATGTCCGCACGGGCGAGGAACCGGTAGACGAGCTTACCCACAGCGGTCTGCAGGGCCTTGGACTGATGCTTGAGGCGCGGACTGCCGTCGAGCCGGCGGAACCGATTGCCGTCGACATCGAACGGGATGATATCGTGTTCTTCCCGCTCTTGTATTGGGCCATCAGCGCCGCGCAGCCTGACCCCTCGGATGAGGCGATTGCCAAGATCGGAGCGTTCATGAGGAACGGCGGCACCATCTTCTTTGATACGCGCGACGCGGCGGGCGCGCATATTCAATCCCGGCGGCGTGTCGGCAGAAACGAGCGCACTGCGCAGGATCCTGGCTCGCCTCGACATCCCTCCGCTCGAACCCGTGCCTGATGGTCACGTGCTGACCAAGGCTTTTTACCTGCTCGACGCCTTTCCCGGCCGCTCCGATCAGGGGCAGCTGTGGGTTGAGAGCCAAAGTGATCAGGGGACCAGCGCCGACGGGGTTACCTCGATCATCATCGGCTCGAACGACTACGCAGCAGCCTGGGCCACCGACGCCGACGGGGTGGCGTTGCTGCCGGTCTCGCCGGGCGACGAGCGCCAGCGCGAGTTCGCCTACCGGGCAGGCATCAACGTCGTGATTTACGCGCTGACCGGCAACTACAAGTCCGACCAGGTTCACGTGCCGGCCCTGCTCGAGCGACTCGGCCAATAGAGCACGTTCCGGAAAGTGTACGCTCTTCCGCAAAGAACATAGGGCAGGCTGAATGGAGTTCACCTTCGTTTTCTCACCCCACCTTCCGGCCGCGCTCGTCTATTCCTTGCTCGCCATCGCGGCCTTGCCGGTCGCCATCGCGCTATATGCGGGTGCGCGTGGCAGCATCCTTCGCGCCCTGGCTTTGATGTGTCTGGCCCTCGCGCTCCTCAATCCCATCATCCGTGAAGAGGACCGCGAGCCGTTGTCGGATATTGCGGTGCTGGTGGTGGACCGCAGTCTCAGCCAGGAAGTCAGCGGTCGAACGGAGGTGACGACCGAAGCGGCTCGCAGGATCGCCGAAATCGTGCAATCGCTGCCCGACACCGAATTGCGAACAGCCGTCGTTTCCCCAGGCAGCAGCAGCGACGACGATGGCACGCGCGCGTTCGCGGCCCTCAGCGATGCCCTTTCGGATATTCCCCCCGAGCGCTATGCGGGCGCGCTCATGCTGAGCGACGGACAGATCCACGATGTGCCGGCAAGTCTGCGCGACGGCGGCTATGACGGCCCCTTGCACGCGCTCCTTACGGGCGACCGCCAGGAGACGGACCGGCGTCTGATCGTCGACAAATCTCCACGCTTCGGCATCGTCGGGCAGCCGCAAAGGATGGAGCTTCGTGTCGAGGACCAGGGCACGGGCCTGAGCAGTGCTCCCTATCGGCTCACCATCATCCATGATGATGAGCAGGCCACCGCCCTCACCGCTCGCCCCGGAGAGCAAATTGCGGTCGATATCGAAATCAAGCATGGCGGCCGGAACTACACCGAGATTGCCGTCGAGGCGCTGCCGGGAGAAATTGCTCTGCAGAACAATCGCACGGTGGTGGTCACGGAGGGCATCCGCGACCGCCTTCAGGTGCTGCTGGTCTCGGGCGAGCCGCATCCAGGAGAGCGAACCTGGCGGAACCTGCTCAAAGCGGATGCTTCCGTCGATCTCGTGCACTTCACAATCCTGCGCCCGCCCGAGAAGCAGGACGGCACGCCGGTGAAGGAACTTTCCCTGATCGCTTTTCCGACCCGCGAGTTGTTCGTGGAGAAGCTTGATGAGTTTGACCTGATCATTTTCGACCGCTACCAGCGGCGCGGCATCCTGCCGTCTGCCTATCTGACCAACGTCGTCGACTACGTGGAGAACGGCGGAGCGGTGCTCGTTGCATCGGGACCGGACTATGCTTCACCGTTGAGCCTCTACGACACGCCTCTCAATGCCGTGTTGCCGGCCGCGCCCTCCGGAGCCGTCGCCGCCCAGCCGTTCACTCCCGGGATCACCGAACAGGGGAAGCGTCATCCGGTGACCCGCGAGCCTGCCCGGAACCGAATCCGAGCCGCCCGCTTGGGGCCGCTGGTTCCGCCTTGCCGAGGTGCTTCCGAAAACGTCCGGAGATATCGTCATGGCCGGCCCTGACGACAAGCCGCTCCTGCTGCTGTCGCGCCAGGGCAAAGGGCGGGTCGCTTTGCTGCTCTCGGATCAGGCTTGGTTGTGGGCGCGCGGCTTTGAGGGAGGCGGCCCGCAGACCGAGCTTCTGCGCCGCCTTGCGCATTGGCTGATGAAGGAGCCGGACCTCGAAGAGGAAGCGCTGCTCGGCAGCCAGGCCGGCCGCAATCTGCTTATCGAACGGCGTACCATGGCGGATGAGGCGGCGCCGGTGACCGTCACCAAGCCGTCCGGGGCCAGCGAGACGGTTACCCTTGCGGAGGAAGCGCCCGGTCTCTGGCGGGGTACCCTGGCAAGCTCTGAGAACGGCATACACCGGCTGAGAGACGGCAAGCTCACCTCGACGTCGGCGCTGGGTGAGGCAGGCACCCGGGAACTGGAGGAACTGATCGCCAGCGATCGCAAGCTCGCCCCGCTGGTTGCCGAGACCCGCGGCGGAATCGTATTGGCTTGGCAGAAACCCTCAGAACCCGCTGCTGCCGCGCATCGTCAAGCAGGGCAAAGGCCGAACCCTGGCCGGCGCAGGTTGGTTGGCGTTGCGGGAGAATGGCGCCTATCGCGTACGCTCCATCAGCGAGCTTCCATTGTTCGGCACGCTCATCGGCCTTGCGCTGCTTCTCGGACTTGCAAGCCTGACGTGGTTTCGCGAAGGTCGCTAGCTCTGCGGGCAGACGCGTTCGTGGTGGCGGTGCGGCGGCAGGACCAGCCCTTTCGCCTTGCTTAGCGATCCCGGTTGAAGCTCGAGGTACAGAAACCTCGCCGGATCAACGGGGCCGGGAAGCATCATCTGCCCCGCGGGAACGGGACGGAAACCCAGCCGGCCGTAGTAGGGTTCATCGCCCACCAGCAGCACCAGCTCATGGCCAAGGGCCTTCGCCTTCGCCAGACCAGTGGCCATGAGCATCCGCCCGATGCCGATGCCCTGGCGCCGCGGCGAAACAGCAAGCGGTCCCAGCAAAAGGGCCGGCGTGCCCTCATCGCCAATGCACAGGCGCCAGAAGCTGATCGCGCCGACCAGCGATGCCGTCCGGCTCCGTAGCCACGAGCGAAAGACCGCTTACCGGCTGTTCGGCCTCGCGAAGACGATAGGAAACCTTGGCGCGACGCGCGAGGCCGAATACTTCGTCGAGCAAAAACTCGAGCTGGACGGAATGGTGCGGCTGCTCGCAGGCGATTTCAAACGGGGCGGTCATTTGGAACTCGCATCGGTTCAGGGGCTTGACGCAAAGCTCCCGAAACGCAAGGCACAGCAGTCGGCTGAGTGGCGAGGGAGCGCTTCAGTCGCGCGCCGCATGGCGCGCGTCCGGTACGTCGTCGCAATCCGCAGACAGACAGACTCGATCTTGGCCTCGCTGGCCCTCGATATTCGCGACGGCGCTGATATCACTTCGCGCCGCCGCTGTCCATCGGCCGTCCCGAGTGTCACCAGTGGCCGTCCGGAGAGCGGCCGTCCGTCACCTCGGCGATGCGCCGCAAAGTCCCTGCGGTGGTGTCCGGCGGAATGTCCCGGGGTGCAAAGAACCGGGCATCGGCAATTTCAGCCGTTGGCGCGAATGCGCCGCGTTCGAACTCGCGCGCTACATAGAACACGATATGGTCGCCGCGAAAATTTCTCTCGTTGGCGTAGACGCCGAATAGCTGCGGCTCGCCGAGCAGCCGCACTCCCGACTCCTCGATCACCTCCCGCCTGAGTGCGGCAAGCGCTTCCTCGCCGCGCTCGACCCCGCCGCCGGGAAAATTCCAGCCTTTCGAATAGGTGTGGCGCACCAGCAGGACGCGCTCATCGGCAGCCATCACCATGACCCGCACGCCAAGCGTCATGCCCCGCCGGAAGCGGAACAGCCGATGCAGGAGGCTCTTCGGGAGCCTGATCGCGACGGCTTCTCTCACGCCGGCCCCTCAGGAAACCTGCGGCGAGTTGTCTTTTTCGCTGCCCGGCGGTATCTCAATTGCCCGCTTCTCATAGAGCAAGTTTGCCTGGAGCATGTTCGGGAAAAGTGTACACACTTTTCCGGCAAGAACATGCTCCAAGTATTTGATACTGCGGCACGGTTTGGCGAGCGGCAGCGAGGCAGATGATGGACATTGATATCATTCCAGTGTGCTCGCGGCAGGACCTGAACCAATTCATCACGGTACCCCACGCCATTTTCAGAGATGACCCCAATTGGGTCCCCCCGCTGCACCTCGAGCGCCGTCTGCATCTCGATGCCCGCAAGAATCCGTACTTCCGCCATGCCGAGGCGCAGCTTTTCTGCGCCCGGCAAGGGGGCAAAACCGTGGGCCGGATCTCGGCGCAGATCGACAAGCTCCACCTCCAGCGCTACGGGAATGCCACGGGACAGTTCGGATTTCTCGATGCTTTCGATGATGCGCGCGTGTTCGCCAAACTCTTCGCCAGCGCGGAGTCCTGGCTCACCGAGCGCGGCATGAAGCGCATCGAGGGGCCGTTCAGCTTTTCGATCAACGATGAGTCCGGGTTGCTGGTGGACGGCTTTGACAAGCCGCCCTTCATCATGATGGGACATGCCAGACCCTACTACGCCGGTCACGTGCTGGCGGCGGGCTATCTTCCGGCGAAGGATCTCATCGCCTACGAATATGATTTGCGCGCGCCCATTCCCCGCGCTGCAGCTGCGATGATTGCCAAGAACAAGTCGTCCGGGAAGCTGGTCATCCGGCCATTGTCCAAACGGCACTTGTCGCGCGATCTGCGGATCATCATCGACATCTTCAACGATGCCTGGTCCGCGAACTGGAACTTTGTGCCCATGACGCAAGAGGAAATCGACAATCTCGGCAGTCTTCTGAGGATGCTTGTCACCGGCGAGCACGTGGCGATCGCGTCCCTGGACGGAGATCCTGCCGCCATGATCGTCACCCTGCCCGACATCAATGGCATGATCGGCGATCTGGACGGGCGGCTCCTGCCCTTCGGCTGGGCCAAGTTTCTGTGGCGTCTCAAGATCGGCAGACACGCCGGCGCGCGCGTGCCGCTGATGGGCGTCAAGGCCCGCTACCGCGGCTCGATCGTGAGCGCCATGCTGGCGTTTGCGCTTATCGACACCGTTCGCACCTATCACACTTCGCGCGGCTGCCCGCGCGGCGAGCTTTCGTGGATCCTTCAAGACAACATGCCGCTGCGCCGTATTGTGGAAGCTGTCGGCGGCCTTCCCTACAAAACCTATCGCGTCTACGAAAAGTCCATTGGATGAAAACCGTCGCCACCGGCAGGTAGCGTGCATAACCGAGCGGGCGCCCCGACCATGCAGGCCAATCATGTTCAGACTTGCGCATCTGTCCGATCCGCATCTTGCACCATTGCCGAGCTCCCGCTGGCAGGACCTCATGAGCAAGCGGCTGACCGGCTATTTGTCGTGGTACTGGAAGCGGCGCACAATCCATCAGGCCCGCATTCTCGAGCTGGTGGTTCGTGACATCAAATCTCATGACCCCGATCACATCGCCGTCACCGGCGACCTCATCAACATCGCGCTGGCCGCCGAGTATCGCAACGCCCGGCGCTGGCTCGACGAGTTGGGGAGCCCCGATCGCGTCTCACTCGTTCCCGGAAATCATGATGCCTACGTGCCGATGGGCTGGGGCGAATCATTCGGTCTGTGGAGTGAGTACTTCACCGGCGATGCCCGCCCGGCCACGGATACGTTTGCTTGCCTCGCCGAGCGATTTCCGTACATCAGGTTCCGCCGCAACGTCGCGATCATCGGCGTCTCGACGGCAGTTCCGACGGCGCCCGGGATCGCCTCCGGCATGCTCGGCAAGACACAGCTCACACGCCTCGACGCCGCCCTGAAGCAAACGCGCGAGCGTGGATTCTATCGCGTCCTGCTGCTGCACCATCCGCCGCTGGCCGGACTTGCACCAAGGCGCAAAGCTCTCCTCGACGGCCCGGCTCTGGTGCGGATCCTCGAGGACACAGGAGCGGAGCTGGTGCTGTACGGGCACAACCATCGCCACCAGCAAGCATCCATCGACGGCGCTCATGGCAAGGTCCATGTCGTCGGCGTTCCCTCCGCGTCGCAAAGCCTTTGCCATGAGGCGACGGCGGCGTGGAATCTCTTTGCCATACGCCGCGAGGACAAGGCCTGGATCACCGAAATGGCAACCAGGAGCTTCGATCCCGGCGCCAACTCCATGGTGACCAGGTCAACCCAGGTCTGGAACAGCAACAACTAAAGCAGGGGTCTGCGATCTCGACTTCTGACCGGGCAACATCTCAGCTGCGCTTGAGCCAGAGGCGCGGCTTGCCACGGTTGAGATAGCCATAAAGCGCGTTGTTGCCGTTGCGAAACAACTCGCCGCATTTCGTATCGCTGATAACCGCCGAGAAGGTCAGGCAGATCTTGTCGCCCCTGGGGGTCCTTACAGTGGTCCAACTACCAGTGGCCGCTATGCCGGCGTAGCGACCTTTGACAGTCCCGTCGGCGGCGATTGAAAGCACGAGCGAAGCTTTCTTGTAGTTACCGGACCAATTGCCAGGCACCACGCTGCGGATTTCGCGGGCACTCAGCCGGTCGCCGCCGAACGCCTGAGGGACAGCTACAGAAAGCGAGATGAGAACTACGGCGAGAGTCTTGATCATCCGCGGCAGTGGATAGCAGGCCCCATCAGTCGTCAAGATGGTGTTTGCGGCGCCATGAACTAATTTCGACATCTACCGAACCGGAGTCGGCCGCCGCGGTGCCCAAAAAAAGACACTTAACATCGGCAACTGCCTCCCGGCGTGCCCGTGCCGCGGCCATAAATTGGGTTGGCCGCAAGGCCGCAAGGTGCCTATAAGCCGATCGATGGCGATCCTCGACCGCTACATTCTGCGGCAGATCAGCAAGCCGATCCTGACCGCGATGGGCATCGGCCTGCTGGTTCTCCTCGCCGAGCGCATGGTCAACCTGCTGGATGTGACGCTCGGCAAGCGCAATTCATTCGGCGTCATCTTCGAACTGCTCGCCTATCTCCTTCCCCACTACCTGGGGCTGGCCATTCCGGTGGCGCTGTTTCTGGGCTTGCTGTTCGGCTTCAACAAGATGTCGCGTGACGGTGAGATCGACGCCTTCATGTCTTCCGGGGTTGGCCTGTCCCGTCTTTTGTGGCCGGTGATGGTTCTGGCGTTTGCCCTCACTCTGGTCTCGCTCGCGATCTTCGGCTGGTTGCAGCCCCATGCCCGCTACGCCTATCGGGCGGCAATTTTCAGTCGTAAAGACCGTCGAGGTGTTTTATCTGGCCGAGGAAGGGGTGTTCATGCAGTCCGGCAGCCGCACCTTCATTCTCGACCATCTGTCGCGTGCCGACTCCACCTTCGACCGCATGTTCCTGTTCGACGAGCGCGCAGCCAACGGCAGCGAGACGTTGACCGCGCAAAGTGGCAGGCTCATTTCCGAGGTCGGCAGCAAGCGGCCCGTGCTTCACCTCGAGCACGGCCATCGGCTGGCCCTGCCCGTGTGGCCGGATTTTTCCTCGCGCGCGCCGCCCGTGGCCGCTCTGGCCGGCGAGTTCGACAGCGCGGACATGCCGCTGGGCCAGCTCAACAGAAAGCTCGATCGGCAGCGTGGCAACGATGAGCGCGAGCTGACGCTCCCCGAGCTCTTTTCGCAACGCCATCACGCCGCCTAAGGAGGCGACCGTCAACAGCATGACGGCCGAGCTGCACCGGCGGCTCGTCAACATCGCGAGCCTCATCATCCTTCCCGTTCTGGCCCTGCCGTTCGGCATCGGCAAGCGCCGCAACCTCCGCAGCTATCGGTTCGCCGTCGCTCTTGCCATCCTGATCGCCTATCACGAAATCGTCGAGCAGGGCGCGGTCATGACCCAGGCCACGGGTATTCGCCCCTGCTCACGTTGTGGCTCCCCTTCGCGCTGTTGCTCGCGTTCTCGACATGGCGTTTCTGGGTTACTGCCTACCAGGTCCGGAGCCGATCGCTTTGATCCGGTGTTTGACCGGATGTCCGACATTGCCGGAGCGATCCGGCGTCGGTTCCTTCCGGTCGCGGCGGCCGGCACATGAAGATCATCGGCTGGCTTCTCACCCGGATGATTCTGGCGCGCTTTTTTCTCATCCTGGGCGGCATCTCGATATTTGCTGCAACCCTCGATGCCGTGACCTACGCCAAGGACGTCCTGGAGCTGAAGCAGAACGATATCGGAGCCATCTTCTACTATTTTGCGCTCAAGCTGCCGCTGGCGCTTGTCCACCTATCTGCCCGTCAGCTCCCTGCTCGCCATTCTGCTCGCGCTTTCGGAACTGAACTATCGCAACGAGCTTTCGGCCATCTGGGGGGCGGGAGCTTCGTCGCTGCGAATCATTGCGGCACTGCTGCCGCTCGGCCTGTTCCTGGGCGGCCTCCATTTCATGATCAGCGATCAGGTCCTTCCACGCGTGGCTCCGGTCCTGCATGAGTGGGGCATCGGCGATTACGCCCAAAAGAAAATGAAACTGGGAGAGCGTGACCCGATCTGGATGCGGGCCGGCACCGATATCATCCGCGCCAAGGAGTCCAATGCCGCCGCCACCCGGCTCGACGATCTTGTCATCTTCCGGCGCGACGCCAACGGCCTGCTGACCGAGCAAATCCTCGCCGACCAGGCGGATCTTCTGAACGGTCGCTGGCAGCTGAGCAATGCGGTGGTTTATTACCGCTCCAACCTGCCGCCAAGCCGCGTCGAGCGCCTGATCTACAGCGGTTCGATGCGTCCCGCCGCCGCCGGCGCGCGGTCAGGCGATCCCGAGGAAATGACCTCGGCCGATCTGCGGTACTTCATCGACAACAACGGTTTCGGGATTCGGCCCGCCTACGTCTTCAGCACGTGGTGGAACAAGCGCCTCGCCCTTTTTCTGTCGGCGTTCCTCATGCTTGCCATCTGCGTGCCGCTGGCGACGCGCTTCCGGCGCGGCAGTGGAATTGCACTGTTCTTCGCTCTCGGCGTGGGCCTCGGATTCAGTTTCTTCATGCTCGACGGCATTACCCTGACGCTTGGGGGAGATCGGGCTGGTGCCGGCCTGGATGGCGGCCTGGACTGCCGATCCTTGTCTTCTCGGCGATTGCGGCAACGCTCGTCTTTCGCGCCGAAACTCTTTGACGCCCGCGTCCGTAGCGGCCTGAGACCGCTACGGCCATGACGCGGAAAAAGTCGAAAGCGAAGATGGCGGTTGCCAAGCCGCGCGATCGGCAATATGCAGCATCGGAGGCAGATTTAAATGGAAGAGGCGGTCCATGCTTTCGTGGTAAGAAGCCTAAGAAACCGCAAGCTACTCACGCGAACAATCCGCCAAGACATCCCTATTCGAGACGGACTCCACGAGAACGCTATGATAAGTATTTGGAATGTTGCGCGCGACCAAACACGGATGCTGCTACGTCCGCTACCTCCACAAGTTCGGCGTTCCGTAGAACAATGGCTGCATAATCGTTACAAATTTTCCAAGCTGAACCGCGCTAACATCATCGTAGTATCATATCCGAAGAGTGGACGCACATGGATGCGGGCGCTTCTTTCATATTATCTCAAGGACATTTACCGTCTTCCTCAGTGCGGCCTAATCACGTTCGATAACTATTCCAAACTTAATCCGAGTATCCCTCGTATTGCTTTCACTCACGACAGGTTTTTTGAGACGAGTAAAACGCGCGCCGAATATCATCCAGCCTATGAAAGAGTGCCGGTCGTTCTGATTGCTCGCGATCCCCGCGACACGCTGGTCTCTGCTTGGCATCATGTTCGATTCCGAATGAATGCCGATAAGCGCGTCATCTTCTCGCGTGACAAGGAAAGCTTCCGCGATCTCGAAGCATACGCACGGGATCCTGTTGGACTTGCTCGCATTTGCTCCTTCTACTCGCGATGGGCTCGCGTGCGAACGGTGCTTCCGAACGTCTGCACAGTTCGCTACGAAGACTTATGTGTCAATACCGTTATGGGACTCGAAACGGTGATTTGCCATTTCGGACTTCCGATTGATGCGGTCGCGTTGGAGAGAGCTGTCGAGGAGGCGTCATTTGAGCACATGCGCGCCCGCGAGCAGAGCGGAGAATACCAGACCGAAGGTCAGCGCTTTGGAAACATGAGCGGGAATCCCGAGGGCTACAAAGTGAGACAAGGCAAAGTAGGCGGTTATATCGATTACTGCACCGAAGACACGATCGCGTGGATGGAAGACTGCATTGAGCGATCGTTTCCGCAGGGTTTCGGTTACCGGGTGAATGAAGAGCGCACGATGGACGCAAGTAGCAGGACAATTTCTGATGGGGCGCGTCCGGCTTGCTGAAATGGTTGTGGTGTTTGATCTGCTAACCCTTGCCCACAAATACCTGCATCACCCCGATGATGGCAATGTTATCAAGAACAGAAGAACGCCCGGATGCCCGAATGGTGCCAGACGATCCAATTCCCAATGCACTGTGGGAATACATGAATCGATTTGCCAGACGCTACAGTGTCGAGGGATAAGCATTGTACGGGCTGTCCAAGATTGGGGACGGGCTCTCCCGTTGCTGCAGTCTGCAATTGGTAACAGGAACGAGCATCAATTGCTCCATAAAGGCAATGAATTTTTCAATCTTTGCTCTAAGGCGTTTTGAGTCGCTCGTCGCGTCCAAGGATGTGGAAGAATGACCCTGCCGCGAAATACGTCGATCTGCGACAACTACTGCTGCGAGCAGGAATTGATCCGTCAGGCCCAGCAGGTCAGGCGGAGTGGGCAATCCACTGGATCGAATCGCTTCCATAAATGCATCGGAAAAACCCACCAATTGGACGGCGAGCCTGACCCCGTCTACAAACAAGGGGGCTTCGCCAGCCCACTCCCAATCCGTGATGAATGTGGTGCCTGAGTTCGGTGAGGAGGTTCTCAGTCGTCATGTCGCCATGGCAAAGGCATACAAAAGCTTCAAGTTGGCTGCATTCCGCGCCCAACAACCTTTCGAGATGGAGTTGGAGAGGTTGGGACATAGGAAGATCTTGTTGTGAGAGGTAACTTTGAACATTCCGCCACGCCAACGAAAGCTCTGAAAACTCGGCCAGCCGTCGAGTTGTGATGCCGTTTTTTTGATGGAAGTCAACTAGATCAGTAGCAATCTTGACCGGGTCTAGGTGGCTTGGCAGTGTCGCGTGAGGTGTTACCAACTCCTCTGCTAGGAAGGCAGCCCCAGCATCGACACTGCTTCTGATCAGAACTGGTGCTCGCATGGAGTTTCCGGGGACAAGATTTTGGCGAGAAGATATCTCATGCTGGATCCGATGCAGACTTTGCGGCCTCGTTGATCCAGGGATTTTGAGCGTAATCCCAAGCGCGGGATAGAACGCCCTTATATGGGTGTTGAGGACGATTGCTTCGGCGGCTACTGGAAGCTCTAGTGTATAGCCAAAGCGTCGTGCAACCTCGACAAGGGGAACCCGCAAGAAACGCGACGCAAATACAATGCGTAATTTTGCCAGTTCAGGCCGAGCTCTAATGAATTCGGACCTGACATCCGCTGCAATGAGCCAGCGGCGATATCTTATGAACTCACGTGACGGTATCCGGTGCCGTCCGATACCAAAAAACCTCAATTCAGCGTTGAGCATCGCCGAAAAACTAGCCTTATAAAGATGAACAAGTTCACCGCTTCGCTTCATGAAAGGTTCAGCTTATTAGATAGAGAAGTCGGAAAGTTTCTGTGTTGATCGAGGCAGTCGATCCCAGTCTCTCTATTTTCCGATTCGATGTTGAGAGCCTCTCAAAGTTCCTGAGTACGTACCTGTCGATGGAATCGGCATCACAGTCAATAAAATCAGGCTTGTGAGCCTTGTAGCGGACATGCGAGCTGGCTGGTTCGAAAAAAAGCTTCCCTGTCTTCCGAAGAATGACCTCTATCATTTTCCAAGCGGGCGCGCTGCCGAAACGCTGGTACCAGTAGTGATGAACGGATAGGCAGAGAGTGACGTCCGCTGCTGGCAGGCCCTTGATGGTGTCGGGATTGATATCGAGCCAGCCAAACGCCAGTCCGGATTGGTGCGAATTTAGTCGAGCCGCTCTCGAGACGAATTGCTGCGAAGCATCTAGGCCGATGGCAAACATGCCGCGCTGAGCAGCCTTCGTCGTGAACTGACCAATATTGCAACCGATATCCAACAGCGAGCTGTCCGTCGGCGAGAGCCGTGATTTCAATCATCGCCCACTTTTCCCCAAAAGCAGCCGAGCGCTGCTCTTGATAGTAGGGCTTAAGTCGAAGAGCCCGAGCTAGGTTGTTGAAGTTCAGCGAAGATGAGTTAGCTATTGTGCCGATCCGTTTTCTTCGGTTCCTTCTACCGTATCAGCCCCTTAGCGGCAAGGCTGTCGCAAAGGTCCACTGACGTTGCCCCAACTTTCGTCGTTAGTGGCGACGCGGATGCGCGCGTGCTAGCCGCGTGCCTTGGCGTCCCATTCTCGCTCGTAAGAGAACGAAGCTCGTGCCAGTACAGGTGCTTCGTCGCAGGCTACACGGTCTAGTCCAATCTGGAGAGTAATGCGGCCCCCTGTGGGTAGCGGATGGCAGGCTAAACGGCTTGCAGTTTGTCGGCTTGCCCTTAACCGCCGAACGGGTAGAAATCTGAGGCATGAAAGCAAAGTCGTCATCCCAGGCGCAGCGCCGCAATCCACTGGGCGTCTTTCGAACCATTCCCTTCCGCCGCCAGATTCTGGTCGTAGCAAGCATGGTTGGCGCCAGCCTCGTCGAGGGATTTGGAATTGCGGTGCTTTTGCCGCTCCTGGAGGTGGCGACCAGCGATGCAACCCGGCCAAAGTCAGCCTTCTCTGAAGCAGTTTTGATGACCCTTCAACAAATCGGACTGCCGCCGAGCCTTTTTGTCCTGGGTCCCGTCGTCGTTCTTGCAATTCTCGCAAAATCCGCTCTTTCGCTGATCATCCTTCGCTACGTGGGCAACTCTGTCGCAGAGGTCACTAATCTGCTGCGGCTCACCCTCATCGAATCTCTGCTGGAGGCGCACTGGCCTTATTTCGTCAGGCAGCCGGTCGGCAAGTTCGCGAATGCCATCAGCGGTGAGGCCAACCGGGCCGGTGAGGCATTCATGGCAGTGGCGACGTTGATCGCCCTCGCCTGCCAGTCAGCCGTCTACCTCGGCGTGGCCCTCATCCTGTCATGGCAGCTTGCTCTGGCGTCGCTCGTTGTAGGTGGCGTCATCATACTTTGCCTGGGCGGGCTCGTACGGATCACCAAACGAGCTGGCCGAAAGCAAACCAAGCGCATGAAGAGCCTGGTTTCCAGCCTAAGCGACGCGCTGGTTGGCATCAAGCCGCTCAAGGCAATGGCTCGCCAGGAAGCATTCGGGAAGCTTTTTTCCACCGACATCACTCAGCTGAATCGGATTCTGCGGAAACTGGTTTTCAGTCGCCAGCTGATGAGGAGCATTCAAGAGCCGATCTTGCTGATCATTGTGGTCGTAGGCTTCGTGGGTGCTCTCACCCTAACCACAGTACCGGCTACGGAGGCGCTATTGATGCTGTTCCTGATGGGGCGCACGGTGATGCTCATCGGAAAGGTGCAGCAGCAGTATCAGGTCGTCCTGCAAAGCGAGAGCGCCTACGCCGCAATCAGTGAGATGATCGTCGAGGCCCACAAGGCACGCGAGGTATTCAAAGGCACGCGGGAGCCGAGCCTGACAAAGGGCTGCGTATTCGACCGCGTCTCGTTTAGTTACGGGAGAACGGCGGTGCTACAGGGCGTTTCTCTCACAATACCTGCCGGAACCATGACGGCGATCACTGGCCCCTCCGGGGCGGGAAAAACTACGATAGCCGATCTTCTGTTGGCGCTCTACCTGCCGAGCGGGGGCGAGATACGGATTGACGAGGTTCCGCTGCACGAAGTCAACGTGACGAAGTGGCGCCAGGCGGTCGGGTATGTTCCGCAGGAAGTGATCCTTTTCCACGATACGATCCTGCGAAATCTGACGCTTGGCGAGTCTGGCTTAGGCGAGGCCGAAGCCCGCCAGGCTCTCGAGGCCTCGGGTGCATGGGAATTCGTGACCAAGCTGCCAGACGGGTTGCACAGCGTGGTGGGGGAACGTGGTGCCTTATTGTCCGGCGGACAGCGGCAACGGATCGCCATCGCGCGGGCGCTGATCCATCGGCCGCGATTGCTGATTCTGGATGAGGCAACGAGCGCTCTCGATCCCGAAACCGAGGCGGCCATTTGCGGAAACCTGCGCAAGGTTTCCAACCGAACCGGCCTGACGGTTCTGGCGATTTCTCACCAGCCGGCTTGGGTCAGTGCCGCCGACCATGTATACCAATTGAATCAGGGCAGGGTGTTTCAAGTCATGGGCCGCGTTTCCGCGTGAATGACCAAAGCTAACGCCGCTTCTTGGTGTCTTCCGGATCAGAGCTGGCCATCCCCAAATGCGACGTGCTGCCAAGCCGCCGCGCGGCGGGCGAACGAGAATTTAGAGAAGCTAAGAGAAACGAATAGACCGATCCACCGATCCGCGACGGATTGAGGCTGCTCAGACCTGCAAGAGCAGGTCAATAACCTGTGGCAATCCAGTCGCGAAACGAGCTGAATGCGAAGCGCCGGGGCCTGGCGGTGAATGGGGAACAAGCCCAGTAGCATGGCGTCCCGCGCAAGGCGGAGTCGAACTCCTCTGCAACTTTGCACCTTGTATTAGTCAGCTCTACCAGTGCTTTAACGATAGTTGTGATTTCTATCTCGATCGAAGAGTAGTTTGATTTGATCGCGGAACAGCCACTCTCTCGCTGCATAAATCATCGAGGCCGAGTAGCTGTAAGAAAGAGCGTGATTAAGAGCGTTTTCACCAGCCCTCCGGTCGCGGCCCGAACGTAGGAAATTGTAGTAACGGACCGCATCCCTGAGATCATTTCCTTCATAGATGTTCAGCACAACAGCGCGGGGCTTGAGGGCGAGACCGTACCGCCTGAGCAGTTCCACATATTCGAAGAGACCCACTCCCCCGACGCCAAGATTGTACGTGATGTAGGGGCCCATCTCCCCAAGATAATTCGCGCTGGTGTCCTTCGCATCGACTGCGGTACACGCTGTGAACGAATCGCCAACTACGACAATGTCCGCGTATTGGATTTGGTCCTTTTCCGGTGGGTTGCAAAATCCCCTTGCGTCCCTTCTTGTGATCTCAACTGCACCCGCTCTTAGATCAGCAGCATCCCTTGCAATAACGAACACGCTGTTTGGTGCTGGATGATAAAGGGGCGGGCCGTGATCAACTCGTTGCGCTGTCTCAATGACCGTGTAGTCGTTGATGCTGCCATAATTCAGCCTCTCCGCGACGTGATGGCGTAAAGGTGCTGGAAAGTGGGCGAGCAATGGCACGCCAATTAGTGAGGGGACAAGGCGCAGAACCAACTCCGCCGAAAGGAGAACAACAATAATCGCGAGCACGAATGCAATGCAGCGGAAGACAAAAATTTTCATGGGGCGAATTCGATTGGCGAAGCTTTGCGTCCTTGGAACCACTTCGCGCGGCCTCTATCGCTGCAGTGACCCGATCCAAGAAAGTGTCCAGGAATTGGCAAAACGTGCGTGGAGTTCAACTAATTGGTCACGATGCAGCTCAACAAGATAATTCCGGATTGTGGCGGGCATGATCGAGTCGCGACCCGGATTGCGTGGAACACCTACGGTCGCAGGAATGACATCATCGGAGTCATCGACGGCCAAGAAGCGAAGAATGCGCTTGAACAAGTCTTTCGGATCCCTCTTGAGTTCGTCAAAGAAACCAACGAACAACCTGTCGGGGCCATAGTATCTCTCCCAATCCGTCAGTGCGGATATATAGTCGCTGTGTCCTGCCGCGTCTTTGTCGAGGAACGCGTGCAACTCGGCTTCCGGCACATCGGCCAAAGTGATCGTGTTTCCATACCGCCCTTTCCATTTCGGATTTCTGAAGTGTTGGGCAGCGTATGACCACGCCCGGTCAATCGGATTTCGGAGAAGATAGATGATCTTTGCGTCGGGCATGAGCGCATGGACCCGCCGAACATCATTGCCTCTTAGCCGTGCATAACCCGGGCAAATCTCCCCCGCCCGCTTACCGGGAATGTTCGGAAATACAGACGCATACCAGGCGTCGGTGCGAGGCGCTAAGCAGAATCGCGCGGCCCATTTTAGATCGTCCAGCTTGCCTCCGAATGGCAGGGCGCGGATTTGCTGCATCAGATAGGAGCGCGCCTTTCGTGCCTGGTCTGCGCTGCTGAAGAGCCGGTACCTGAGCGACGCTCGACGATGGTCGAGATAGTGGATTTCTTTGAGGGGCGGCATCCAGATATTCGGATGCAGGCTCAGATTTGCATGGAGCCAGGTCGTACCAGCTTTTTGAGCGCCTATTCCCAAAAAGTGAGGATACATACGAAATGCCTTAGTTTTGGGCGAAGTTGGCTAATTCGTGGCCTTTGCTAACAGTGGGTACTGATCGTTTCAAGATCATCGTCGATTTTGATTGATCAAGAGTCCGACATTGCCGACGATCTCGCACGCCGCCGTCTTCACTGGGAGATCGCCGCCGTGAAGGGTTTCTCGAAATTCGGTTTTGTTAGGGGTACGTAGAAATCGATCAAATCCAGCTGATTTCGGGTGTAGTCATCCAGGAATTGCTCGACTATATCCTTGACCCTCGTCTCGCCCAGAACGATTGCTGCGGGGCGCTTGACCGAGGGGACAATGGCGCAAATCGCTCATCATGAGGAGCTTTCGAGAGACAGCGTAAAGCCGCCGTCCGAGAGATCGTTCGGCCTTACCTTCGCCGCGGTGTTTTCCCTGATCGGCTTATGGCTCTTATGGCGGGGAGGTCAGACATTTTGGTCCGCCGCTCTCCTGGCAGCTGCCCTCGGTTTCCTAATAGCTGCCGTCGCGTCGCCACAAATGCTGCGGCCGATAAACCTCCTGTGGTTGAAGTTCGGGCTGCTGCTGCACCGTATCGTCAATCCCATCGTCATGGGGTTGCTGTTTTTTGTCGTGTTTCTGCCTACCGGTATCATCATGCGTATTCTGGGCAGGGATCTTCTCCGGCTGAAGCGGAACCCCAATGCTGGTTCCTATTGGATAGCCCGCTCGCCGGATGCCGATCGACTGAGCAACATGAGAAATCAATTCTAGGGGGTAGCCATGGGATTTCTGCAGGAACTCTGGGCCTTCATGAAGGTTCGCAAAAAATTCTGGATGGCGCCGATCATCATCATGGCATTGCTGTTCGGCGGGCTTGTCGTGCTCTCCCAGGGATCGGCGGTGGCGCCGTTCATCTATACGATCTTCTGATCGCATTCGATGCGCATCCTCGGCGTCTCGGCGTATTATCACGACAGCGCCGCCGCGCTGGTCGTCGATGGCAACATCGTGGCCGCGGCGCAGGAAGAGCGGTTCACGCGGCGCAAGCATGACGCCGGTTTTCCGCGCAATGCCGTTCGCTACTGTCTCGCCGCAGGCTCGCTGCAGCCGGGGCAAGTCGACCATGTCGTGTTCTACGAGAAACCGTTCATCAAATTCGAGCGGCTGATCGAGACCTATGTGGCCAATGCGCCCAGGGGCTTCCCCTCATTCCTGAGGGCCATGCCGCTGTGGCTCAAGGAGAAGCTCTTCCTCAAACGCATGCTCGCCAGCGAGATGAAGGCCATCGACAAGGGCATCAAATGGGCGGAGCGTCTGTTGTTCTCCGAGCACCACCTGAGCCACGCGGCCAGCGCCTTCTATCCTTCTCCATTTCGCGAAGCCGCTGATTCTCACCATGGATGGCGTCGGCGAATGGGCCACCGCATCGGCGGGATTCGGCTGCGACAACAAGATCACGATCCAGCGAGAGATACACTTTCCCCATTCCCTGGGGCTGCTCTACTCGGCATTCACCTACTACACCGGCTTCAAGGTGAACTCGGGCGAATACAAGGTCATGGGGCTGGCGCCCTATGGCGAACCCAAGTATCTCCAGACGATCCTCGACCACCTGATCGATGTCCGCGAGGACGGGTCGTTCTGGCTTGACCAGAAATACTTCGACTACGCCACCGGCCTCAGGATGACCAACGGTGAGTTCGACGCGCTGTTCGGCGGCCCGGCGCGCCGCCCGGATCAGCTTCTCACGCAGCGCCACATGGACCTTGCCGCTTCCGTGCAGGCGGTAACGGAACTCGTGGTGCGGCGGATGGCCAAACACTTCGCAAACGAAACAGGGCAGAAGAATCTCTGCCTTGCGGGCGGCGTGGCGCTGAACTGTGTGGCTAACGGCAAGGTCCTGAAGGACGGCCATTTCGAAAACATCTGGATTCAGCCGGCTTCAGGCGACGCCGGCGGCGCTCTCGGCGCCGCGCTTGCCGCATCGCACGACCAGCTGCAGCTGCCGCGCGCCGTCCGCAACACTCCGGATGCCATGTCAGGAGCCTATCTCGGGCCGGAATACGACGATCAGCAGATCGAGCAGGCGCTGACCAGTAGCGGTGCGCGTTTCACGCGGCTTGGCGATGACTCCATTATCGCCGAGACGGTCGAGGCACTCAAGGACAGCAAGGCGATCGGTTGGTTTCAGGGGCGGGCGGAGTTCGGTCCGCGCGCTCTCGGCAACCGCTCGATCTTGGGTGACGCACGATCACCCTCCATGCAGAAGGTTCTCAACCTCAAGGTGAAATATCGCGAGTCGTTCAGGCCGTTCGCGCCCTCGGTGCTGCGCGAGGATGTAGCCGACTGGTTCACGCTCGATTGCGATAGCCCTTACATGCTGCTCGTTGCCGACGTCGTGGAACGCCGGCGGCGCAAGATGACCGACGAAGAAACCAGCCTCTTTGGCATCGACAAGCTCAATGTAGTTCGCTCGGACATTCCGGCGGTGACGCACATCGACTATTCGGCACGGGTCCAGACCGTGCACAAGGAAACGAACCCCCGCTATCACGCTCTGATCAGCGCCTTCAAGCAGGCTACCGGATGCCCGGTTCTGGTCAACACGAGCTTCAATGTTCGTGGCGAGCCGATCGTCGGCAGCCCCGAAGACGCGTTCCGCTGTTTCATGGGCACGGAGATCGATGTGCTTGTTTGCGGCAACTACTTCCTGCGCAAAGCGGATCAGAATCCGGCGCTGAAGGTGGACTACAAGGAATCCTTCGAGCTGGACTGAACCCCTCCGCCCCGTTCAAAACCGGGCCTTTCGCGCGATCTGGACTTGGTGTAGGCGTTGCCAAGGGCAAGGATTCTCAAAGAGCGGGCAACTTGAAAATGCTGCATTTCTCGGCCACCCACGTCCGGTATGACCCCTATCCGCTGCTGGTTCTCCGGCCGGCGCTCCAGCCAGATCTCTACAACGAACTCGCGGACGCTTATCCGGACACCGCACTGTTCGGAACGCATCCGAAATACGAATACAAGCTGACCCTCTCGGAGAAGTTCCAGGCAGAGAACTACGGCAGGTTCATCCAGGAGTGCGAACCGTGGAAGCGCTTTCATGCGTGGCTCAAGAGTGACGAGTTCATTCGTGCCACGGTGGAGTTCCTGAAGGCCAACAAGATCGACCTGGACGTGGACGAGTGTTTCGAGCCGGTCTGGCAACGGCTCGGCCGCGTGCTGGGAGCGGCAAAGCATGGCAGGCTGCCATCCGTCGCGCCGCGACTGCGCAGCCGGTTCGAATTTTCCGTTCTCAAGGCCGACGGCGGCGAGGTCGCGCCTCACACCGACACGCCGAAAAAGATCATCACGCTTGTTCTTTCGATGGCCAGGGACGGCGAGTGGAATCCGGAGTTCGGGGGCGGGCTCGACGTCAATCGGCCGCGCGACACCCAATACGCCTTCAACTGGACGAACCGGGTGGTCCCTTGGAGTGCGGTCGACATCCTGGAAACCATTCCATTTGTGCCCAATCAATGCACTGTGTTCGTCAAGACGTTCAATTCCCTCCATTCGGTGCGCAAGATGCAAGTGAAGGGATCAACGGCTTTGCGCAAAACGGTGACCATCGTCATCGAACGAGAGGAATAGCCCCTCCACATTTCTCCTGGACTACTGCGCGGCGACGCGCTGGCCACGCTGCTCTGCGGCAACGACTTCGGCGAACAGCGCGATGATGCGGTCGATATCGGCATCCGTGTGTGCCGCCGATACCGAGCAGCGCAGGAGGCACAGCTTGCCGGGGGTTCCCGGCGGCAGCCCGATGTTCACGTAGACGCCCGCCTTCAGCAGCGCATTCCACATCGCGATCGTCGCGGCCTCGTCGGCGCACTTCACCGCCACGACCGGGCTCACGGCATCGCATCCAAGGTTCAGTCCGAGGGCCCGGAATCCTTCGAACAGGCGGCGTGAATTGTGCATGATGCGTTCCCGCCGCTGCGGCTCGGCAGCAAGTTTGCCGAGTGCCGCCCGCGCGGTAGCAACCGCCGACGGTGAGGGCGACGCCGTGAACATATAAGGCCGCGAGGCATAGCGAATGGTGTCGAACAGGGGATGATTGCCGGCTGCGAAGCCGCCGATCGCCCCGATGCTCTTCGAGAAGGTGCCGACGACAAAGTCCACGTCATCCTCCAGCCCTGCCTCGTCGGCAAGCCCGCGGCCGTTTGAACCCAGCACACCGAAGGAATGGGCTTCGTCAACCAGCAGCTGGAAGCCGCGCCGCTTCTTCACGGCGACGAAATCAGCCAGCGGGGCGCGGTCGCCGAGCATTGAATAGATGCCTTCGAGGACAACGAGCCGACCGCCTTCCTCGCCCTCCAGGCGCGCCAGCCTCTTGTCGAGGTCGTCGGCGTCGTTGTGCCGGAAGCGCACCAGCTTGGCGCCCGAAAGTGTGCAGCCGTCATAGATCGAGGAATGGGAATCGGCGTCGAGCAGGATGGTATCCTTGGGTCCCGCGAGACCGGCCAGCGTGCCGAGATTCGCCTGATAGCCGGTCGTGAACACGATGCAGTGCCGGCGGGCCAGGAACCGGGCAAGCTCCTGCTCGAGCGCCTCGTGCATGGCATATGTGCCGTTGGCGATCCGCGAGCCTGTGGTGCCAGTGCCGAACTCGTCGAGCGCCGCCTTGCCGGCGGCTACGCACTCGGGTTCGAAGGTAATGCCCATATAGTTGTTTGTGCCGGCGAGGATCGTTTCGCGTCCCGCGATGATCGCCCGCGTCGGCGACAGAACACGGCTGTTGACGACGCCGACTGCATTGACCCCCATCGCCAGCATGCGTTCGAAGCGGTCGGCGATCGGCTGGTGTTTGTCGAGCAGGTCCTTCATGCCACCTCGCTGCGTTTGCTCCGCTTTTCGACGAAGCTTACCAGATCGTCCATGGTGTGGATTTCCGACAGCACGTTGAGCGGAATTTCGATATCAAAATGATCTTCGATCTCCATCACGAAGTCCATTACCGCAACCGAATCGATGTTGAGATCGGTTGCAAAATCAGTGCGTGGAGTAATTTCGGCTCCGCCACGGTTGAACGGCCGCAGCAACACCGACAGCTGTTCGAAGATCCGGTCACGCGCGTTCATGGTCGCAACTCCCCGCGGTGCACTAGAGCATGTTCCGGAAAAGTGTGCACACTTTTCCGATAAGAACATGCTCCAAGTATTTGATCCTGCGCGTTTTCATGTCGGCGAAGTGATGCCACTTCGCCGGAAAACGCTGTAGAGCATCGGAGCTTGCGGCTGGCGGCGGAAGCCAGCCCTGCCTGCGGTACCACGCCATGGTTTCGCGCAAGCCCGCGTCCAGACTGCGCTGCGGGCGCCAGGCGCTGTCCTTCTCCAGCCGGGACCCGCGCGCCACCCAGTCGGGATGGTAGAGCTCGGCGAGCTTGCCCGGAGAAACCAGCGGCGCACCGCCGGCGAGCCGCGCGGCGAGCCATGACACTAACGCCGGCAGAACCAGTGCCGACCTTGGTATCAAGGCAACACGGGTCGGGTATCCGTTGACCAGCGTGGCCGCAGCGGCGACGTCCGGCCAGCCATAGCCGCCGTACCTGCCGTCATCGATTTCATAACGCGCGGCAGCGGGCGTGAGGGTTGTCGCCAGGATCGCCAGCGCATCGGCAAGATCGGCAACATGGATCAGCGAAAACCGGGCCGCTGCGGTTCCCGGCAGCCACGCCGTGCGCCGGCTCAGCGCCCGGATCAGCGGCAGCGTACTGCGGTCACCCGGTCCATAAACGGCCGGCGGGCGGACGATAATCCACGACAGGTGCTGCCCTTGGCGCTCAAGCACGCTCTCGCCCTCACGCTTGCTGGCGGCGTAGTGGGAGACCTCCGGGTTGCGCGCCGCGAGCGACGAAACGTGAACGAACCGCTGAACACCGGCCTCGCCCGCCGCCTCGATGAGCCGCTCGGTGCCTAGGCCGTTGGTCGCGAAGAATTCATGGCGCGAGCCGGCCTTGATCAGTCCGGCGCAATGGATGACGGCCTCGGCATCCCGGGTGACAGCGGCCGTGGCATCGCGGCTTGCGATGTCGCCCTCGATCAGCTCAACTCCCTGGGGAAACGACCCCTCGATCGTCTTCCGGCTTCTGGTCAGACCACGCACCGCGCGGCCGCGCTCGAGCAGCGCGGCGGCGACATGGCGGCCGACAAACCCTGAAATACCGGTGACGACAACGGGCCGCATGGCTGCGATCTCGCTTATAGCATTTTCCGGCGAAGTTAAATTACGGAGATGTCAGTTCACTGCCGCCAGCCGGGGTCGGTCATACTCGGCACCAAGAGGCAGGCCGATCTCCGCGATCGCTCCGGAAAGATAGCGCGCCTTGGCGGCCGCCCGCGACAATTTTCCGGACGATGTGAAGGGAAGGCTGCGCGGAGGGACGAGTACGACGTGGCACTCGATTCCGGCCGACCGGTGCACCGCCGCCATAACGGCCCGGCGCAATACTTCCATGTCGTCGCGCTCGGTAAGCCGGCATTAAATCAGGACCACGAGCCGTTCCTCGCCTTCCGGGGTCTCGACCGCGAACGCGGCCGCGTCGCCGCCGCGCAACCAGGCGACGCATTCGGCTGTCCATTCGACGTCCTGTGGCCAGATGTTTCGGCCGTTGTGCAGGATCAGGTCCTTGGCCCGCCCGGTAATGACGATCTCGCCGCCGATCAGATAGCCCATGTCGCCGGTGTCCATGAAACCGTCGTCCCGCATCACCGCGCGGGTCGCTTCAGCATCGGCAAAATAACCGGTCATGACGCTCGGCCCACGAACCCGGATCCGGCCGATCTCCCGTTCACCCAGCACGCGCCCTTCGTCATCCACCACTTTGAGCTCGTGCCCCGCCAGCGGCGCGCCACAGACTACGAAGGTGCACACTTTTTCCGAATTGAGCCGCAGGTGCTCCGCAGCGCGAACCGCTTTCCGCCCCATCTTGCACTGGACGCGATCGATCACATCGACCTTCAGCCCTTCGTCCAGCCGGGCGATTGTGATTGCGAGCGTCGATTCCGCCATGCCGTAGCTCGCCAGGATGGCTCGCGGATCGAATCCGGCCACTGCCATGCGCTTGCAGAACTGCTCTACGATGTCCGGCCGTACCATGTCGGCGCCGATGCCGGCCACGCGCAGCCGCGACAGATCGAGCTTGGCGGCATCGCCGTTGATGCGATGACCCGCCAGTTCGTAGCCGAAGGAAGGCGAATAGGTAATCGTCAACCGGTTGTCGGACATGAGCTTGAGCCACAGCGCCGGCCGGCGGGTGAAGGCGGGGGTGGGAAGATAGTCGACGCTCGTCTGCGTCATCATCGGCGCGATGCAGAACCCGACGAGGCCCATGTCGTGATAGAGCGGCAGCCATGAGAAGGCACGGTCGTCCTGGGTGAGGTTCAGGACCCCTATGATGCCGCGGGCATTGGCGACAATCGCGCGCTGCATTACGAGTACGCCCTTGGGCTCGGAAGTCGAGCCCGACGAGTACTGGATGTAGGCAGGCTCAGCGGCGTTGAACGCCACAGGATCGGCAGTCGTCGCCCGCGTGTTCGCGAGTTCGGCGAAAGTGCACGCAGTTGCGACGCCGGCTTGTTCCGCCGCACGTCGCATATGCTCAATCAGATCTTCCGGCGCCACTACGACGGCCGCCCGGGAGTTCCGCAGCATGCCGGCGATCCGCTGGATGTAAGCCTCCTTGCCTCCGACGTGCATGGCGTAGGGCACCGGGCAGGGTATCAAGCCTGCATATTGGCAGCCGAAGAACACCGCCAGAAACTCGGGTGTGGTCTCCGCCACGACTGCGATGCGATCGCCGCGCTCGAGCCCGAGCCCGAGAAGACTGCGCGCCGTCTCGAGAGCCCGCTCACGCAGCTGGGAATAAGGCAATGAGGATTTGAGATCGCCCCGCGAGGAATAGAAATTCAGTCCTGTTTCACCGCGAGCCGCGTAGTCGAGAGCTTCGGCAAGGGTGCTGAATTCGCCGTGAACCCGGGGAAGTTTGTGATTGCAACGCGCCGTTGCCTCCGGCACCTCGCCCGGTGGGCTCCCATGTGCTGCGATCCCCGCTACTGCCAAGTCAGCTCTCACCCTCGTCCCCTCGCACGGTCCCGATGCCGCGCACGAAACACTTCTGCAGTGGTGTCTCCACCGCCTCGCTGAACTCACAATCCGCTACGCATTCCCCTGCGCAAATTGGTACCAGTGGCGCCCCGGCGGGCAAAATCAAAAGGTATTGCAGAATGTAACCGGCACGGCCAAAATTTCAGTCAATGATTTCAAATGGTTATAAACCGTATGGGGTATGCTGGAACTCTTCGGCAGAATTCACCCGCGGGTGAATCGCCCCATCCCCGAGACAATCATTCGCCGTTGGTTCGCGCAGTGATTCTCGGCCGACCGGTCGCTGGCGGTGCGCCATAAAAGCTTGTTGTCACCGCCAGGATGAATTCAGCCGTCGCGGTCCTCGCGCAACGGCTCCGCAACAAGGCGAAGAAACGGCAGGTCCCGTCTGCGTTCTACGCCGATCTCCATGTCCGCGGTCCGCGACGTCGGGCTGCGGCTGGCGAAGACCTTGTCCCACAGCGACAGCACGGAAGCGTAGTTCGAGTCGGTATCGCTCCGGACGGCGTGGTGATGCACCCAGTGTATGGACGGCGTGACGACCACCAGCGAAAGAACATGTTCCAGCCGCGGCGGCAGCTTGACATTCGAATGGTGGAACATCGTGAACACGGCGAGCAGCGTCTCGAAAATGACGACGCTCGTCAGCGGAATGGCGAGGACGTAGATGACCCCTGCCCGCGCCATGGCCGACAACAGTACCTCGCCGGCATGAAAGCGCAGCGCGCTGGTGGCGTCGAGGAATTCATCGAGATGATGGACGAGGTGGAAGCGCCATAAAAACGGCACTTCATGGTTTGCCCGGTGCCACCAGTATATCCACAGATCGAGCACCAAGAGGTCGAACACCATACCGGCGTTGCCGGCGAGCAAGGACGGCCGCCAGCCAAGTGCCCAGTGGGCTGCCACCGCCGACACCGGGACGACTATCAGCCACGAAACGATGGCATTGATCGCACCGAGCCCGAGATTCCGGGCTAGGCGATAGGTCCGCTGCGCCTGGCGCCGCAAACCCGCCGCCAGGGGCCGTGCGGCCGGCGCCAGGCGTTCGACCAGCATCAGCAGCAACAGTCCCGCAAGCACGGCGCCTGTCTTGCCGTCGAGTGCGTTTGCAATGGATTCGATCATTCCTTCTGTCGTCGGCAGGGGGCCGCACGGTCAACCGGGCCGCAAGTCAGAAGCGCCCGATCGTTGGCGCGGACATTTTCTAGGCCTTGACCGCTTGACGGGCAGGAACGGCCGCCTCGGCACGGCTTTCCCTGGCTACCCGGCGTTCCACGGCGGAAGTTGCGATAGGCGCACCGGGCTGCATCGCCTCGTGTACGCACAGCGCCGTCGCTTCGGCAAGCGAAGTCGCCACGTAGTCTGCGCCGACAGCCGTTCGCCAGCCTTCCACTTTCGCGGCATCCTTTTCCAGCAGCCAGAAGCCGGCCAGAAATCTTGCCTTCGGCATGAGGCGCTTCAGCCGGCGGATGAGATATCGAACATGCGCCGGCTTGGATGTCTGACCGAAGTAGGACAGGCACACGAGGCGCACGTCGCGGCCGTCGAGTTCCAACCCTCGCGAGGACGTCACGTCGGAAAATTGCGGCGCCTCGGCATTCACGCCGTGCTTCTTCAACAATTGCGCCAGCATTATGCAGGCGCATTGATCGAGCGGGCTGCGGCTGGCGATGCAGAGCACCGGGAAGGGTATTTGCCAGCCGGGCGCCAAATCCTCCTTGCCCAGGACCGGGACGGTTGCGGAATGAGGCGCAACGTCTTTCTCCGCGGCACCGGCATCGCCATCGTCCGTGGCGGTGCCGGGCCTCTCATCGGCATAGTCGTCAAGGTTGTCGACGACCTCCTCGATGGCATCGCGCATCTCCAGTTGCTTTTCCCGGCTGAGCTTGCCTTCGGCCGCATCTGCCTGTGCGAGGGCAAGTGCTGCCATTGGTACGGTGTCGTAGTAGGTCGAGAGCGCCTTGCGTTTTCAGCTGCTCTTCTGCCTGCTCGGCCGCCTCAGTGGCGTCGCCGACCAGCATGCGCTGGTAGAAGCCTTCTGCGGGCGCCAGCGCCGGTTCATCCCCAAGTGCGACGTACATGAAAGACAGAGCCTCGATATGCTTGCCGAGCACCACCAGGCAAAGCGTCAGGGGCATCGCGAGCAGCAGCCCGATCGGTCCCCACAACAGCGTCCAGAACAGCGTGGCGATCACGACGGCAGCCGGCGACAATCCGGTGCTGTGGCCGTAGAGCATGGGCTCTACGACCTGGCCGACGAGCGGCTCCAAAACCAGGAACAGCCCCGCCGTCGACAGCGCCATCGTCCAGCCAGGATCGACCGCGGCAGCGAGTGCGATCGGGAATGCAGCCGCGATGAACGAGCCGATGTAAGGAACAAACCGCATCAGCGCCGCGAGAATTCCCCACAGCACCGGACTTGGCACACCGATAATCCACAGCCCCACGCCGACCACGAGGCCAAAGGAAGCATTCACCGTCGTCTGCAAAAGAAAAAAGTGACTGAGGCGCACGGCGGCGTCGTTCATGGCCGTGGTGGTGCGCTGCAAATCGCGGGTCCCGGCGAGCCGCAGTACCCGGTCACGAAGGTCCTCGCGTTGCAGCAGGATGAAGATCAGGAACATGATCACCAGTCCGGTGGTCGCCAGCGGCGAAATCAGCGGCTGTACGAGGGAGCGATAGGACTCGAGAATGCCCGGCTCGGGCGGCCGGACCTCAACCAGTAGCGGCTTCTCGCCGGTCGGCGGCCCTCGTTGCGAATCCGGCCAGCTGCTCCAGGGTGGTGATTTCTTTTTGCAGTCTCTCGAGTGTCCCGGAAGCTTCGTTGAGCGCTCCGGCGGAGAGATCCGCACCCTGCAGTGCCCGCGCTTTCTGGCGAAGGTTGGCCTCGTAGCGCGGCAGGTCGTCTGCGAGGTCGGCGATCTGAACGCTCATGCTGTAGCCGAGCGCTCCCAGAGCGGACAGGGCGACGAGCACCGTGAGCAGAACCGACGGCGCCCTCCCCAGCCCCCACGCCCGCAGGCGCAGGATTACCGGCGTCAGGATGAGGCTAAGCAACGTCGCAACGGCGAGCGGCTCGAAAACGGCGCGCCCGAAATACAGCCCAGCAATGATGAAGGCAGCTATGAGAAAGCCGTTCGCCATTCTGGGAAGCCTACGATGATCGGCGAATGGCAGCAATTGCCCTGTCCTCGCTCCAATCAGGCCGCCGCTCGCTTAGCACTTCCCAAAACTTCGCCCTGAGCACATGGCTGTGCCCATGCTCCAGCTTATCGACGGCGACTTTCTACGATGCGATCGGGCAACTTATCGATGGCTTCGTCGGCGCCTTCGTCCTCTTCCCGTTGCGCCTTCGCAGCAATGCACCTTCGTTGCAGCCTTGTCTTTCTTCTTCGAATTCGTCGGCAAGGGCGCCGTATGCCTGGTCGCAGTCAGAGTGGTTTCATCGGGAACTTTTTCTTTGGCGCGTGCCGATTCCGCAAAAGTCGCCAAGGCTTCCGGCTGTACCTTCCTCTTGGCCATTTCATCGCTCCATTCCTGTCATGCGCCGGTCGTCCGGCGCTTCGCATGAAACGGCTCTCGCAGCAGATTGTTCCGTGCAGAAGACCTTCCTGGCCACCGATCACCGATAGCGCGGCGCCACGCCGAACAGCAGCTTGCCCATGCCGTCGGAGGTATTGAAGAAAGCGTGCCGGCTCCTGGCGGGAATGAACCCGGCGTCGCCCGAATTCATTTGCCACCAGTTGGGGCTGACGTCCGGCAGAAAGATGTTCGCCTGGCCTTCCAGGCAATAAATCACCTTGTCGGAAGGGTGTGAAATCAGCTCCCCCTCCTGTCCCGGATGAAGGTCGACGATGCCGACGGTCAGCATGTTGGTGGAACAAACAAGCCCGACGCGCACCGGGCGCTTCTCGCCCACGATCTCGAAGCGGTAGTCTCCGGCCCTCACCAGTGACGCCCGTTCTTTGCCTCCCGGTTTGCCGGGCGCAAAGCCGTGGACCGTTCCGGGCTGGCTTAGCCGGATCTCGGCAAGCGGTGGCTGCTTTTTCGCGTAGGCCTCGACGGCTTCCTCGGTACGTGGCGTCAGGCATTCGAGGATGCGGCAGGACTCGCTGCCGAAATTGTATCCCCAGTGCCACGTGTCAGGCGGGAAATACAACGTGTCGCCCTTTTTCAGGACATGCACTTCCCCGCTTTCCGGGCAATGGAAGGTGAATTCGCCCTTGAGGCAGTGATAGGTCTCGGCGCAGTTGTAATAGGTCTTGAAATCGGGCGAGTTTCCGAACCGGGCGCCGATGTTCATCTCGAACGCCATCATGTGGATGTCGGACGAGGAACCATAAATCCAGTCCGACACATAGCCGGCCTCTGCATCGCCCCACAGGAAGCGGGGAGCGGTTGCGGCGGAAATCAGAGTCGGTCTGTCAAACGCTATCCCTGCCGGACCTTGGGGAACGAGTTTTTCGTTCATTTCGTCAGCCTCTCGGATTGGACTCGCATCATCCAGACTATTCTGTTCAAAGGATTGCCGACTGTCTCGGTGGCGGCGAAGCAGTTTCAATGGTGAGGAGGAAGACCATATGTCCGAGCAGGCATGATCGATCAGCGAACGTTTCGCGCCGAATTTTCTGTCGGGAAGCGGTGGCTGCTTTCGGCGGCGCCATGCTGGCTGGTCCGGCGGTCGCCAGCGCCCAGGAGTGCGGTGTTACGCCTCCCGATATCCTGGGGCCCTTCTACCGCTTCGGGGCGCCGTTTCGCACCAACCTCGCTTCCGACGACGAGCCTGGTGAACGGTTGACCGTTTCCGGCACCGTCTACAGTTCCGACTGCAGGACGGTCCTGTCGCGGGCGCTCATCGAGGTTTGGCAGGCCAATAGCGCCGGACACTATGACACGAACGTGCCCGGCAACTACACCGAGGTCACTTCCTTTCATCTGCGTGGAATGCTGAATACCGATGAGCGGGGCCGCTACGAAATCGAAACCGTCATGCCGGGCCGCTATCCGATCCCGCCTGGACTTCCGGGACTGGAGCATTTCGCCGGACAAACGCGGCCCGCCCACATTCACTTCCGGGCCATGGAAGCTCTGCACGTCCCGCTCACTACGCAGCTCTACTTTCACGATGACCCCTTTATCGCCAAGGATCCTTTCGCCAGCCGGAAGCCTACCCTCGCCATCAGATTGAAGCAGGACGGTAGGCATCTCAAGGGAGTCTTCGACATCATTCTCGCCACCGGTACGTAGTACTTTCGCCGGCCTTGTCATCTACTCCCACTCAAGCCCGTGCGCCCTGAGAGCTGCGCACAGGTCCAGCTTCGCCGTGTAGTGAACCGTCCGCATCCCGATCCTGCCGGCGGCGCCGATGTTGACTTCGTTGTCGTCGATGAAGATGCAGTTTTGCGCATCCAGCCCGTATCTGCGCAGGAAGAGATGGAAGATCCTGGGATCGGGCTTGAGCAGCCGTTCCTCGCCGGAGACGACGATGCCGTCGAAATGATCGAAGAACCGGTGGCGCTCACGCGCGACGGCGAACTTTTCCGCCGAGAAGTTCGTGATCGCGAACCTCGGCACTCCCGCCTTCCCGAGACTTTCGAGGACCTGCACGTTTTCGGTGATCTCGCCGCCCAGCATCTCCAGCCAGCGCTCATCGAAAGCCCGTATCTCGGCTTGCCATTCGGGAAACCTGCCGCAGCGTTCGGCGATCGCCTCGGCCCACGGCCGGCCCCGATCCTGCTCTTCGTTCCACGGGCCGTCGCATACGTTCTTCAGAAACCACTCCATACGGTCTGGTTCGCTGAAAATCTTGCGGTAGAGGTTGCGCGGATCCCATCGCAGCAGCACGTTGCCGATGTCGAACACTACGGCAGGCGCAGGCTCGAGCGGTCACGGGGCCTCTGTCTCCTCTCGATTCGATGATTGCGCAAGAGCGGCAGCCTTGCGGAACCCGTGGTTCTGTAACATGCTTTTATGATGATGAATGAGACCAGGGTGCGCGCGGCCCGCAAGACTGAGGTGTCCGCGCCGGTCAAGATGACGGTTGCCGCCGCCAGCAAGCACTACCAGACGGCCACCGGATCGGTGCATGCGCTGGAGGATGTCTCGCTCGAGGTGCGCGAGGGCGAGTTCCTGTGCATCCTCGGGCCTTCGGGCTGTGGCAAGACGACGCTGCTGTGGACGATGGGCGGCCTTCACGAGCTGACCAGCGGCCAAATCCGGCTCGGCGATGAGCCCATCACCCGGCCGCACCCCGAGATCGCGATGATCTTCCAGGATGCCAACCTGCTGCCCTGGCGCACCCTGGAGGGCAATATCCGCCTGCCGTTTGAGCTGAAGCGCATCCCGCCCGATCGTCAGCGGATCGCCCGGCTTCTGGAGCGTGTCGGACTCACCGGCTTCGAGACCAAATTTCCACGCGAGCTGTCGGGGGGCATGCAGCAGCGCGCTTCGATCGTGCGCAGCCTGTCGGTCGACCCCTCGGTTCTGCTGATGGACGAACCGTTCGGCGCCCTCGACGCATTTACGCGCGATGAAATGAATCTTCTCATTCAGGAGATCTGGATGGAGACTCGCAAGACCATCGCGTTCGTTACCCATTCGATATCGGAGGCGATTTTCCTTGCCGACCGTGTGGTAGTCATGTCGGCGCGGCCGGGACGCATCACTTCCATCTATGAAGTGGATATTCCCCGCCCGCGGCCGGTCGAGATCCAGACCCGGCCCGAATTCATCGAACGGGTGTTGAAGGTCAAGTCGCGAATAGAGCATGGCCGCGGGCCCGCGCCGGGGCTCGCCATCACCTGAACCGCCGACTATTGTGAATTAGAAAAGACTTGAGGAGTCCAAGCGTGGACAGCGCAGCTACCGACCGCATCCCCGACTTCAACAAGAAGCAGGCGGCCGCTGCCGGCGGCGTGGGCCTATCGAGCATGGTGGCTCTGGGCGTGGGGGGACACCGCACCAAGCTGGAAATATTCGTCATCATTCTGGTGGCAGTCGTCATCATCGGGGGCACGGAGTTTCTGCTCGCCACATTCAAGGTCCCTCACTACGTGCTTCCGAAGCCGACCCAGATCGTCACCGCACTCTTCACCGAATGGAAGTTCCTGTGGCCGCACCTGCTGATCACCCTCTACGAGCTGTTCGTAGGATTTGCGATCGGCGGTTCCATCGGTTTCGTGCTCGCAGCCGTAATCACCCAGTTCCCGTTCGTCGAGAAAGTGGTCACGCCCTACATCCTGCTGCTGGTCACGACGCCGATGCTGGCCCTGGTGCCGCTGCTCATCCTGCGTTTCGGCTTCGGCAGCGAGCCGCGCATCATCGCGGTGGCGCTGGCCAGCGGTCCCATGGTGATGATCAATTCGGCGACCGGTTTCCGTCGCGTCGATCTCGCGAAGATCGCACTGGCGCGCTCGTTCGGCGCCAGCACCTTTCAGATCTTCACCAAGATCCGCATCCCGATGGCCATGCCGATGATCATTGTCGGCCTCATGGTGGGCTCGATCTTCGGGCTCCTGACGACCATCGGCGCGGAGATGGTAGGCGGCGCGGAAGGTCTCGGCAACCGCCTTACCTACTATTCGGCGTTGATCCGCATGCCGCAGTTCTTCGCCATCATTCTGATTCTGGCTATTCTCGGCATATCGATCTACGTGTTCTTTTTCTGGCTCGGCAAGCGATGGGCGGGCTGGGAGGCGTGAGGAATTGCAAGTCGCAACCATGGGAGGAAGTGAGTGATGGATAACGACAGGATTGGTGCCATGACGATCGGCCGGCGACGGCTTCTGACGCTGACTGCCGCAGGAGTGTCGGCTGCGTCGATCGGCGGTCTTACAGGCATCCGCAACGCCCGGGCCGCGGAGTTGGTCCGCTGGGTTTCGCCGCGCGGCACGATCGAGGTGCTCGACGACTATCCCTATTGGGTGGGCAAGAAGTACGGATACTTCGGTGCTATCGAAACCACGCTCGAGCCGGGACCATCCGATGCGACGGCCACGGTGAAGCTGGTCGATCAGAACCAGGCCGATGTCGGCTTCCCCTCGCCCGGCGTGTTTTCACTGGCGCTTGCCCAGGGCATCCCGCTCGTGTCGGTGTTCCACATGGGCGGCAGCGACGTATTCGACTTTGCATTCCGCAAGGGCGAGGCGCCGCCCGACCTCAAGGCGCTGGAAGGCAAGACCGTGGTGCTCGGCAGCGCCGGCTGGCAGTCGATCGCCGACCCGATGCTCAAGGCGGCGGGCGTCAACATCAGCAAGGTGAAGTATGTCGATGCCGGCTGGCCCACCTGGGGGACCGCGCTCGCCCAGGGCAAGGGCGATTCGGCGCTGACCTGGGAAGGCTTGCGCGCCCAGTGGAAGGGCCAGGGCCTGGACTTCGACTACATCCTCGGCCGCAACTTCTCGAAGCTGCCCGCCAACAGCTTCGTCATCCGCAAGGCGGATTTCGAGGACGCGGTGAAGAAGGAAATGTACGGGCGCTATTTCCAGGGCTGGGCGGCGGGCCTCGAGTTCGGCAAGCTAAACCCGCGTGCGGCCACGCAGATCGTGATGGAGCAATTTCCCGGATTGTCGTCGCAGATGACGCCGCCGGTCGCCACCGAATCGATGATGCAGCTTGCCAACGTGTTCGCTGGCCGCATGGACGAGCGCAAGAAGTGGGGTTACCACCTCATGGAAAGCTGGCAGATGTTTTTCGATGTCGGCCGCCAGATCGGGCAGATCACCGGCGATTTCAAGGTCGAAGACGTGGTCAAGAACGATCTCGTCGATGTCGCCAACAGCTTCGATGCCGCGAAGGTCAAGGCCGACGCCGACGGCTTTCAGCTTTCCGACGATTACAAGTCGGTCGATGTCGAGGCGATCCGCGCCGTGCTGTAAGTCGCCGTGAACCCCTCTCCCCGTCGGAGCACGTCAGGGATGGGTCGAAGACGCGGCCGGCCGTTGGGCGCCGCGATGACCTACAAGGCCATCTATGCCTATCCCTGGGATCTGGCGGAAGAGGGTGTCGAAAGCGCCGTCGGCCGGTTCCGCAAGCTCGGGCTCGACACCGTAACCATTGCCGGCAGCTACCATGCCGGCAAGTTCCTGCGCCCGCACGGGCGCCAGGGAAAGGTCTATTTTCCCGAAGACGGCACTGTCTATTTCAAACCCGATCCTGGCCGCTACGGCGCGATCAAGCCCGTCGTCAACACCATGCTTGCCGACCGCGATGTCCTGCGCGAACTCACGGCGAGCGGGAATACCGCTGTCAATGTCTGGCTCGTGCTCCTGCACAACACGCTGCTGGCGAGCGCCCATCCGGAGTCTGCCGTCGCCAACGCATTCGGCGATCGCTACATCTACAGCCTCTGTCCCTCCGCGCCAGATGCTCGCGCCTATGCGCTGGCCCTCACCCGCGACGTGACCGATAGCTATGCGGTTTCCGGCCTCTCACTCGAAACGCCGGGTTTCCTTCCCTACGTTCATGGCTTTCACCACGAATTCGCGCTCAACGCGCCCAACCGCTGGCTCGACAGTCTCCTCGGTCTGTGCTTCTGCGACCATTGTGTCGGACGCAGCATCGCAGGCTGGCCTCAATGCCGTGCCGTCTCAAGGCTCGGGTTGCGGAAGATATCAACTCCTATCTGGCAAGCGACGTCGACTTCCCGGCGGACATGGCGGAGGCCTTCTGGCTCGCTGACCTGCGTGGCGATCCCGAGCTTCGCGCCTTTCTTGACTGGCGCTGTACCGTAGTTACCTCGCTGGTGGCCGAGATCAGAGCAGCGGTGCGGGCCGACGTGAATGTGGCCGTCATCCCATCGGTGGCCCGGCCCACAGCAGGTGCCTGGTATGAAGGCAGCGATCTCGGCGGCTTGGCAGAGGCCGCGGGCATCATCGAGGCGTGCTTCTACGAACCGGGTGCGGCCCGGGTGAAGGCCGATCTCCACGATGTCAAGCGCAGGCTGAAGGGCCGCGGCAAGCTGCGCGGCATCCTGCGGCCCGCCTGGCCGGACTTCACGCAGCTTGGCGAGTTCCTTGCCGCGGTCGAAGCGCTCGCCGACAATGGCGTTGATGAGATCGCCTTCTACAACTGGGGCCATCTGCGCGATGCCAATGTCGCCTGGATCGGCGAGGCGCTGCGGCTGGTGGGACGGAAGCGATGATGTTTGCGGGCAAGGTGGTGGCGATCACCGGTGCGGCAGGCGGCATCGGCCAGGCGCTGTGCCGCTATTTCGCTTCACACGGCGCCGCTATCGCTGCCGATCGACAAGGATGCAAAGGTCGAGAGCTTTGCTGAGGAACTCCGCAAGCAAGGCAGCAAGACCGCGTCCGCCGTAGCCGACGTCGGCGATAGCGATGCGGTCGCCGCCGCCTTCGAAGATCTCGCGGTCAGGCTCGGGCCGATCGATATTCTCGTCAACAACGCCGGCTTTTCCGAGCATCCGACGTTCGCCGATACGGACCCGGCCGCCTGGCGTCAGGATGTCAACGGCAACCTCAACGGCGCCTACTACTGCGCCCATGCGGTGGCGCCGGCGATGCAGGCGAAGGCAAGCGGCTCGATCATCGCCGTCGGCTCGGTCAACGGCCTCAGCGCACTCGGCGATCCCGCCTACAGCGCCGCCAAGGCCGGCATGATCTCACTGACCCGGTCGCTGGCCCTGGAATATGGCCGGTTCGGCATTCGCGCCAACATCGTGTTGCCCGGCACCGTGCGCACGCCGCTGTGGGAGCGCCGCGCCGCGCACGATCCGCAGGTTCTGGCCCGCCTCGTGCGCTGGTATCCGCTCGGCCGGATCGTCGATCCGATCGATGTTGCGAACGCTGTCGGTTTTCTGGCATCCGATGCTGCAGCAGCGATCACCGGCGCAGCGCTGCCCGTGGATTGCGGCCTTTCGGCCGGCAACATCGTCATGGCCCGCGAACTGACGCTTCAGGACTTTTGAGAGTATAACCAGCGAGGCAACTCAAGGGAGAGCGGAGATGGCCAAGAGAGTACTGGTGGTGGGATTGGGCAACATGGGCATGAGCCATGCCCTGGCCTATACGCGAATTCCCGGCTTCGAGGTGGTCGGAGTGTGCGAACGCCGCATCGCCCAGCGCAAACTTCCCGAACCGCTCAAGGGTGCCAGGAAGTTCGACAACTTCGACAAGGCGCTGGCCGAGTTGAAGCCGGACGTGGTCTCGATCAACACCCTGCCTGACACCCATGCCGACTTCGCCATCAAGGCGATGGAGGCAGGCGCCCACGTATTCGTCGAGAAACCGTTGGCCGACAGCGCGGCGAACGCCGAAAATGTCGTCGCCACTGCAAGGAGAACCGGCAAGAAGCTTGTCGTCGGCTACATCCTTCGCCAGCATCCTTCGTGGATCAAGTTCATCGAGGTAGCCCGCGAGCTCGGCACACCTCTGGTGTTCCGCATGAATCTCAACCAGCAGTCGAACGGTGAGACCTGGGAATGGCACAAGCGGCTGATGGATTCCTTCCCCCCATCGTCGATTGCGGCGTGCACTACGTCGATGTCATGTGCCAGATGACGCGCGCCAAGCCTGTCAAGGTCCATGCCATCGGCGCCAAGCTGACCGGCGAGGTGCCGGTCAACAACTACGGCATGCTGCAGGTCATGTTCGCCGATGGATCGGTCGGTTGGTACGAAGCCGGCTGGGGGCCGATGATGAGCGAGACTGCGTTTTTCGTGAAGGATGTGATCGGACCCAAGGGCTCGGTATCCATCGTCATGGCGGAGACGGCGGGCAACGTGCGCTCCGACGACATCAACGCCCACACCAAGACCAACCAGATCCTGCGGCACTACGCCGACATGTCGAAGCCGGACGAACGCATCGACATGACCGATGAGCCCGACCACGATGCCTTGTGCGAGCGCGAGCAGCGCTACCTGCTCGACGCAATCGACAAGGACATCGATCTCACCGATCATATGAACGACGCCGTCAAGAGCCTGAAGATCGTCCTCGCCGCCGACCGGTCGATCCACGAAGGCCAGGTCGTGTCGCTCTCGTAAGGCATGTTTCGTTATCCGCCCTCGGCCGTATCGAGCGCGTGACAGGTAAGTGGTTCAACAATGAATCTGGAAGCGATGCCGTGCGCGTGTTGTTACAGCTTGAGACCTGTCTTGACGTCCCATCCGAGTTCTTCGAAACCCCTAACCGCAGCCGGGGTTGGCGAGCCGCTGATCGCCAGGATCGGGTTCGGCTTCGCCTTGAGCTTGCGCAGATCAGCGGTGACTGCCGCGGCAGTTCCCGCGACCTCCGCGGTCCACGCCAGCGAATCGATCGGCGCCAGGAGCAGGATATCCGGCCATCCTTAAGCTCATTCATGGGAAAGCCGCGAATGGTCACGAAGGTCGCCAGCGCTCCTGTCTCCTTCTGATAGGCCGCAGTCATCTCCGCCCGGCGGCGTAGAAACAAGGCGAGATCCCGGCGTTGCGCCTGCGCTGCGCGCAAAACGAAGGCGGAAGCATTTTTGACACCCCGCACGGTCGCCAGCGAACCGACGATCGCCGTCTGGTCTGCCGGAGTGAAATGCTTGTTGCCCAGAAACGCGCTGATGGCTTTCGGTGAGACACCGAGTTTCTTCAGCCGCGCCGTGTTGATGTCGATGAGTTGCGCCGGTGTGTTGTCGCGAATTAGCTCCTGAAGGCTCTGGCTGGTCGATGCCGCCGAAACTACGGTGCCGGCGCCGCCCGGAATGGCCGCGAAGCCAACCTTTACCGCCAAGCCGCCAAGCGCCGATGCCTTGGCCATCTGTTCGAGATTGTGGTCGAGCGGCTCGAAGTCGGTATAGGGATCGACGCCGAGGTCGGCGGCGATCTGGCGCCGCGCCGCCGATACACCGAGCAGCGCGTCCGCCGCGCCTCCCGGATCCGAGCCGGGATGCGCAGCACTCGCCGCGATCCTGCCGAACATTTGCCCGACGCCGGAGATCGTCTTGCCTACGGTCCCCACCGGGTTGTTAAGAAGACTGCCGACGATTTTGACAGGCGCCCCAGCGCTTTCGCCATGGCATTGCCGAACGCATCCGATTTGCTCTCCCGCTCGAGCACAGCCACGGCGGCAAGCTCCCTGAGCCGTTGGGCGAGGAACCCATCGCCATGAACGGTGAACTGGCCATAGGGTGTGCTGATCGAATATGAGCGCAGCAGTCCATCGCTCACCACGGTGTCGTCGACCTGATAGTTGGCGCCCTGCGCCGCTCCACCCAAAAGCTGTCTTGCCGAGGCCACCGGCCCGTTTTCCACCTCGGCGGCGAGTGCCGCTGAGAATGTCATCGCACCGATACCGGCCAACATCAGACCGACGCTGCGCAAGGTACGCAATATGGATCCGAACCTCATGACTGTCCTTTCTTAGCAACGCACGCCCCGCGGCGAGACGACGATTTGTCTTCAGCGTCGCCACCGCACTACGGCCGCTCCAATGGCAATGCCGACGATGAACGCAAGGGCCGCAAGCGCCAAAGCACTGGCCCCCATACTCTCGAACAGGTTCGTGAAGAGTGTTTCCAACGGGCGTTCCTCTCTCGTCACTGCCTGCTTATTCGGTGTAGTTCGGTGGGACCTTCGACCACGGGATGCCGTCTTTGCCGGTATTGTAGCCTAGCTCGTACAGCGCCTTCATATACGTCGGATCGAACGGGGCGGGTTCCTTCATCGAAAAACTGTCCGGTACCCAGATTGCGTTGAAACCGACGCCGTCACGCTTGGTGTCGGTGTAGATGCGATAGAGGTCGCCGATGCCCTGGGTCTTGATGAGCACCGACACGGATTTGCCGGCGATGGACGCAAGCTTCGGCTTTACGGCGCTCCACTCCGGACCAACCTTGCCGTTGCGGATGATATACACGGTACGCTTTCGCTTTACGCCGGTCGCCTGATCGGTTTTCCGCGACGACACGTTCGAAGGCATGAGGAAGACCTGGTTGGTGGTGCCGCCATCGACGTGCATTTCGTCATACTGCTTGCCGTCTGCCGTCACCTTTAGGCTGACAGGAGGAAAAGGCCGGGAATGGATGCCGATGCCACGAGGATTTCCCGGATGAGCGCCAGGCGCCCCGGCTCCTCGCTGGATGCGATCGATCCAATGTCCCAGATGACGGGGCGTTCGGCATCAATGTTAGTCGTTCCGATCAATAGCCTCCGGCCTTTGGCGTGTTCTGCGGCGATGGCTGTAACGAGCGCTTCGTCGACGTATTTGGCTACCAGATGACGCAATGGCGCCACGTCCGCCACCAACTCGCCGGTGACGGCGGCGAGTATGTTTTTGTTCTTGTAGATGTCCTTGCCTGTGATCGTTGTGTAGCATTCCGTCAGCTTTTCATCATAGGACGGGCCCAGAAAGGCAAACGGCGCAATCAGCGATCCGGTGCTGATGCCGGTAACGAGATCGAAATGGGGGCGTTTCTTCGAGGCCGTCCACCCGACCAATAGCCCCGCGCCATAGGCGCCATTGCTGCCGCCCCCGGAGACCGTGAGAAAATGCAGGTTCCTCGCGGACACCGTAAAGTCCGATTTCGACGCTTCCTGCAATTGCCGCAGGCGAAGCTGAACTGCGTCCGGAGACAGTCCCTCGGCGTTGTCGCCCCAGAAACGAATGTGGGAATATCCCGGAACTCCGGCCTCGACAACGAGCGGCTCCGGAACCGGATTGCGCATCAACTCCAGAGAGGTAGTCCCGCAGGCTGCGAGTGCCAGCGTCGCTACGCATAAGACGAGCCGAATGATCGGCTTCAGTGAAGCGGCACTGGCAAACATTCGACTTCCCCTGTCTCCGTCCGTTGCGCGCACCGCCGAGTCCACCGTCGTGACAAAGCGCTGCCTCTCCATTTCGGAGCATCGCCTCAGCGCTAGCGCTTGTCCCCAAGCTGTGAATTTATCAGGAGTTTCACAACCCCACAACGACGCGAAAAGAGCGCAGCGCCGAAGATCGGTGGTTGCTGATTATGAAGATCATCTGAGGTTCACATTTTTGACACATCTGAACATCACCTTAGCTTCGTCTTAAAGATCTTTGCTTTTCGCGGGCGGCGTCGCTTTCGAGTAGGTAGTCCGGTGGGAGTGCTCACATGAAGAAGTCAAATCGAGTCGGTTCTGGCTTGCCCACCGCGGCAGGCAATGTGCGTCTTGCGTGGGTTGACCCTCGCGCTGGCAATTGCGGTCGCGCTGCCCGAGGAGGTTCTCGCAGCACCGATGGTTAACACTGCGAGCATGCAGCCGACGTTTGCTTTGCCGGATTTAACGACATCCGACCTGATTCGCGTGCATTGCTGCCATGCCCATCCCCTTCCGCCTTATGACTCTTATTGTTGTCACGGTGGAGGCGCATACTACGGAGGCGTTGGATACGGCGTTGGATACGGAGCAGTCGGCGTGCGGGGTACGGCACGGCGGACCGCGCGCCGCACGGGCCGCCGGGTGTCACGACGACGCTAAGAATTGATCGCCCAGGAGGAAAAGTGCGATGGCCCACCAGATAACAGTATCCCAGTCGATGCAAATCGTTTGCACGACTGCTTTTCTCGCTACCGCGGCTTGGTCGTTGACAGGCCCGACGCTGGCGCAAGACAGCCAGACCGGCGGCCGCGACGAAAAGGCGATGGCGGTTCTACAGGGAATGTCGGACTACCTATCGAAGGAGAAAATCATTTCGTTTCGCGCGCGCACTTTCTTCGACGTGGTGCAGAAGGGCGGGATCAAGGTCAAAACGGCTCGCGAGGTCGAACTGATGCTTGCGCGGCCCAACCGCATTCAAGCCAATTCGCTCGACGATACGGGCAGCGCCGCCTCCATTTGGTATGATGGCTCAAAGCTCACGGTATGGCGGAAAAGCGACAATGAAGTCATGGCGCTCGAATTCGCTGGCGATACAGACAAACTGCTTGATGAGCTGATCGACAAATATGAGTTCCAGATTCCACTCGCCGATGTGCTTTATTCCGATGTGAGCAAGGCGCTTGGCGAAAACCTCATCTCCTCCGAGTATATTGGGCTTCGTACGGTTGACGGCGTGCAGTGCCACCTCATCTCGTTCGAAAGCGACGGAGCCGATTGGCAGATGTGGATCGAAGCCGACGCGTCGCCTGTCCCCCGCCGCTTCGTGATCGACTACGTCACCACGGAACACCAGCCGCAGTTCATGGCGCAGCTCGATGCCTGGAGCCTCGGTGGCGAGCTCGAGGACTTTCACTTCAAGGCGGCCATGCCGGAGGGCGTCAAGCAGGTGGAATTCGCCAAAGCCGCCGTAGAGTAGTCCATCGAGACTTGAGACTTCCGAGGTGCTTGCAAGAACGATGTAGAGCCAGTAGTCAGCTGCAACGGGCAGCACTCGATATCTTTCGGGGGGTGTTCTACAGCACTTCGGCGAAATGAAACACCCTCGGGTCTCGCCCCGAGGCAGCTTTCTCCGATAAGGAAATGCACAAGGTGAACTACTTGGAGAATGTTCTTCTTATCGGAGAAGTGTGCACACTCTTCCGGAACAGGGTTTGACCTATTTTTGGCTGTCGACATCGCATCGACGGCCTTCTCACTCGGATTGTCCAGACAGCGATCGACGAACGCGTCCCGCTGCGATGTGCGACATAATATGAAGTAGTATTCGTGAGGCGGTACGCCACTTAATGCTGCCCGTAGCGCGGGGTCAGTGGAAGTGTGAACTACGACGCCTACCGGCACATTGCGCCAAGTCGAGCATCACACTGGCTCGTTCATGCTACTGACGAAAAGGCTGGGCGCATTGTGATGGCGCGGCAGTGAGGTTTTATGCGGGTCGGGTCTCATGGCGCCTTGCCAGCGCTCTGAAAGAGTACGCTGCAACCGTGCCAGCAAGTTGACGTCACTCAGGTGACATCAACGGCGTTCGCTGTTAGAGAAGCAAACATGACGGAACAGAGCAGTAGTCGCCTAGCAGCGCGCGATCCAGGAGGATTCTAACAATGTTCGTTCGCAGTAGCTTTCTGGTTTCAATCTTTCTCTGCGCTGTTATCGCTTCAGCACTGATCGAGCCGGCCCTTGCCCACACCGGCGAAGACCTCGCCGGTGGTTTTGCGAGCGGTTTTGCCCATCCGATTTTTGGCATCGACCATGTCATCGCCATGGTGGCCGTAGGCCTGTGGGGCGCGTTTCTCGGCGCGCCCGCGATCTGGCTGCTGCCGATAATCTTTCCTCTGGTCATGGCCGCCGGCGGCGGGCTCGGCATTCTTGGCGTTCCGCTTCCGTCCGTCGAAACCGGCATCGCCCTGTCGGCGGTCGTGCTCGGGCTCATGGTCGCGCTGGCGGCGCGACCGCCGCTTTGGATCGCCGCGGTGATCGTGGGAGCGTTCGCCATCTTCCACGGGCATGCCCACGGTGTGGAAATGCCGACGGCTTCCAACGCGCTCGCCTATGCGTTGGGCTTCGTGATTGCGACCGGCCTTCTCCACCTGCTGGGCATCGGTTTCGGCCTGCTGGCGCGCTGGCCTCTGGGTTCCGCCGCCATACGCACTGCCGGCGTGATTATTGCCATAGCCGGAGGCGGATACCTGACGGGAATCGTGTGACGTTCCGAATGTAATGGCTGGCGGCGATTGGGTCGCCGTCTCCTCGGAAGTCTCACAGTGTCGCCTTCATCCTGCCCTCTTTGACCCTCATGGCGCGATTGTTACGGTAGCTTACATTAAATCGGGGAGCGCTTAGAAACTCGAGCGTGTGGTGAGTGGAGACTGGTGATGATCAACCTCAGTAAGCAAATCCTTCTGGCACTGGCTATGGCGACCTTCCTGTCGCCGCTGTCGTACGCGCAGGAAGCGCCAGCCGATACCGGCACGCTCGACAAGGCCAAGGCCGAAAAGGTTTTCAAAGCGCGATCCTATTCTCCCTATGCAGGGCGCAACTTTCCGACACGCCCGTATTTTGGCGACACCCACCTCCATACCGCCAAGTCCATGGACGCGGGCGCTTTCGGCGCGCGGATCAGCCCGCGCGAAGCCTATCGGCTGGCCAAAGGCGAGGAGCTCATGGCTTCGTCCGGACAGCCCGTGAAACTGTCTCGGCCGCTCGACTTCCTCGTGGTCGCAGACCATTCCGACAACATGGGGCTCATTCCGGACCTGATTGCGGGTAAGCCCGAGCTTCTTGCCGATCCCACCGGGCGCAAGTGGTATGACCTGATGCAGTCCGGGCAGGGCGCCGAAGCGGCGGTCCAGATCATCGTCGCGTTCAGCCAGGGCACCTTTCCCGACGCGCTCAAGTATAGTCCGGGAACAAAGCTCTATAAGTCTGCGTGGCAGGACACCATCGAAGCCGCGGAAGAGGCCAACGATCCCGGCCGCTTCACCGCCTTCATCGGCTATGAGTGGACCTCCAACACCGGCGGCAACAACCTCCATCGCAATGTCATTTTCCGCGACAACAGCGACAAGGCGAGCCAGGTCGAGCCGTTCACCGTATATCCGCCGGGCAGCGACAATCCGCGCGACCTGTGGAAGTGGATGGCGGCCTACGAAGAGAAGACCGGCGGCAACGTGTTGGCCATCGCCCACAACGGCAACCTTTCCAACGGCCTCATGTTCCCGGTCATCGAGTCGTTCACCGGCAAGCCGCTCGATCGTGAATACGCCGAGACCAGGGCCCGTTGGGAACGGCTGTACGAGGCCACCCAGATCAAGGGCGACGGCGAAACCCATCCCGTGCTCTCGCCCAACGACGAGTTCGCCGGTTTCGAGATCTGGGACAAGGGCAACCTCGATCTGAGCGTACTGAAGAAGCCGGAAATGCTGGAGTTCGAATACCTGCGCTCGGCCTTGAAGAACGGCATCAAGCTGGAGCCCGAGCTCGGCACCAATCCGTACAAGTTCGGCCTCATCGGCTCGACCGATGCCCACACCGGCCTGGCGGCGGTCGAGGAGGACAACTTCTTCGGCAAGACGTCGGCTGCCGAACCCAACCCGGAGCGGCTGACGGAAGTCTTCGTGCAGGCGAAGGCCGGCGACACGCGCATCATGGATTGGGAGCAGACCGCCTCCGGCTATGCGGCCGTGTGGGCGACCGAGAACACCCGCGAGGCCCTGTGGGACGCCATGGAGCGCCGCGAGACCTATGCCACCACCGGCCCCCGCATGGTGGTGCGCTTCTTCGGCGGCTTCGACTTCGAGGCGGCCGACGCCAATACCCGCAGCCCCGCCGAAGTCGGATACACCAAGGGCGTGCCGATGGGCGGCGATCTCAAGGCAGCTCCGGAGGGTAAGGCCGCTACCTTTCTGGTGGCAGCGCTGAGAGACCCGATAGGCGCCAACCTCGACCGCATCCAGATCATCAAGGGCTGGGTCGACAAGGCCGGCAACACCCAGGAAAAGATCTACGATGTGGCCTGGTCCGACGGTCGAACACCCGGCGCCGACGGCAAGCTGCCGCCCGTGGGCAACACGGTCGACGTCGCCAACGCGACCTGGACCAACACCATCGGAGACCCGGAACTGATCACCGTCTGGAAGGACCCCGACTTCGATCCATCGCTCAGGGCTTTCTATTACGCCCGCGTTCTCGAAATCCCGACGCCGCGCTGGACTGCCTACGACGCGAAGTTCTTCGGCACGACTCCGCTCAAGGAAACCCCGATGTCCCTGCAGGAGCGGGCCTACACCTCGCCCATCTGGTACACACCTTGACCGGTTACCTCGGTTCGATCGGTATCGATCGCGAGTCTGCCAGCCGCATGAAGTTGGAATAGAGCCGCCGCGCATCGCGGTTGAACTGTTCCATGAGCGGTTGTCGCTGCTTCGTCCATGCGGGCCAGCGCGCCCGGTCCCTTCGCGGCTTCGAGGGCCTGGGCATAGGCAGGAACCTCGCCCCAGTCCGAAATCGTCTCGGGCTCGAGCTCGACGTGATACTGCATCGACCAGGCTTGCTGCCCGACCCGCATCGCCTGCACGCCGCATACCGCCGAGGAAGCAAGCACCACGGCATCTTCGGGAGGCTGCGCCACCCGGGCCGAGTGCCACTGAAGGCATTGCTGCCTGGCTGCCATGCCCGCGAACAACGGGTCGCTCCTTCCGGCTTCGGTGAGTTCGATTTCGCAGATGCCGACTTCTGCCGGACGCTGGGGCCCGCAGGTGCCGCCCAGTGCATCGGCAAGCAGCTGATGGCCAAGGCACACGCCCAGAAACGGCCGCTGTATATCCCTCACCCAGTGGCGGATCGCTGCTTTTTCCGCCATCAGCCAGGGATGCTCCTCGACGTCCCAAACGTCCATCGGCCCGCCCATCACCCACAGCGCGTCAAAGCCGTCGAGCGAAGGGATCTCATCACCCTCGTCGAGCTTGACTGCTTGCCAGACGATTCCGTCCTCCGCGAGAAACTTGCGGAAGATGCCAGGATGCTCGCAGGCAAGGTGCTGAAAAACGAGAAGTTTCATGCGTTGCAGATCCTCGATCCTGACATTGGAACCTTAGCCGCGCTCGTTCGTTTCTACTCACTATTGAAGCGAGAACGAGTCGTCACGGGCATGGCATTGAGTCAACGGGATTTTCGTGCATTGCAGCGCGCGGCCGATACTGCGGACGCTCAGTTTGAACTCATGAAACTTGTCGAGTTCCGCAGGCAAGGGAGATTTCCCCCGGCGCGTCTGGCTGGCACGCTGCTCGCCGTCGCATTGGCGGCGGCCATCGGGCTCATCTCCGCCGTCGAGTTCGCACCTCGCCCGCAGCAAGGATCGACCTTGGTCTCCGAATTTTCCGCGCGAACATCTCCTCCTTCTGGATAGCTAGGGACACAGCGTCGTGCCGGAGTGAGGAGAGATGGCGTTTGCATTGGCTTTTCAGCCGATCCAGAATGCGTGCATCTTGGAAAGTTGAAGCACATGACCAATGGCCATCGCGACCAGGAACCGCTGCCGGGTGCGGTCGACTGGAAATTGCACGGGGTCAAGGTCATTCCCGCAAACCAGCTCGACCCCAACACCCCGCAGACCCCCGGCATGAACCGCGCCGCGGCGATCAACTTTGCCCGGGCGGGCGCGCAAAAGATCTGGGCAGGCACCGTCAACATCCACCCGAACGCCAAGACCGGCGCCCACCACCACGGTTCGCTCGAGAGCGTGATTTACGTCCTGAAGGGAAGAGCCCGGATGCGCTGGGGTGAGCGGCTCGAATACGTCGCCGAGGCGGGACCGGGAGATTTCATTTTCGTGCCGCCCTACGTTCCCCACCAGGAGATCAACGCCTCCCCCGAGGACTCCCTCGAGTGCGTCGTGGTGCGCAGCGACAACGAAGCCATCGTGGTGAACCTGGACATCGAGCCTGCGGAGAAGGTCGAAGAGGTTCGCTGGGTCGATCCGATCCACAAGGCTCTGTAGAATCGTTGAACCTCAAAAACATCGTCATTCGCGGACTTGATCCGCGAATCCTTTTTGGATCGCCCGAAGAGGATGGCCGGATCACGCCGCTGATGCGGCGGTCCGGCCATGACGTGAGAAGGGTGTATCCGCTGCAAAACTGCAGGCGGCGGACGTTGTTGGCTACTCGCACATCGGGGGCACCCCGCATATCACCGGTCCAGCACCAGCCGTATCTCGATCAGGTTGGAACGCACCCGCAGGACATAGAAGCCCATCGTCGCCAGGTGCGACGGCATCAGCCACCCGGACTCCGAGCCGTTGGAGATGATGAAAGGCTGGATGTTGAGCGCGGCCCGCAATTGATCCTCGAGCGCCGACCATAGCTGCTCGAGCCCGCGCTGCTTGATCACGTCCTGGAAGTCCTCGCGCGCGGCCGTCAGGATGCCGTAGTAGCCGTAAAGCTGCCCGTAGGCGAACCAGAAGCGGTCGTCGGCGCGCGTGTCGAACCAACCGCTGTCGTATTTCTCGGAACGGTCGCGCAGGACGGCGGAGGTTCCGCCGATGTCGTTGGCGACGCGATCGATGAACTGCAGAAGATTGTCGGCGCGGGCGTCGAATACTGCCTGACACTTTTCCAGCCGGTCATTGAACGCCTGCAGATTCCGGGTTGCCGCACGATAGAAGCTGGGGGTCGGCGTTTTGGGCCCGAACGGGCTCACGCCGAAATACCAAGTATACTCGTCGAACTGCAGATTGCCCCGCGCGCTTTGCAGATCGGCATCGATCTGCGAAGTGCCGCGTACCCGGCCCAGCGTATCGACGAGCTCGATCGTCGTGCGGCGCACCGCCTGGTTTACGCCGCGCTGGAAGGAAGCCTTGTTGTCGAAGAACGGCGTGTTGTCCCAGTCGAGCCCGAACAGCCCGAGCTTGTAGAGGATCATCGACGAGATCCACGCATTCTGATTGACATTGAAGTCGACCAGATCGGCCGTCGCGCTGACGATCATTGACCGGCGGCAGGTTTGTGTCGCGGCGGCTTGCGGCTGCTGCCCCCTCCTGCGAGGTGATGATTCCGGCCCCGGAGGGCGCCTGGCTGCCGGTTGATCCAGGCTGTGCGGCGGCGCGATAGGCGGCGGCGTAGTCGGGGTTGAAATTGGTCCAGCGCTGGGTCGACCAGAAAAAATAGCCATAGAGACCGATGATGCCGAGCAGGATGACACCCAGCACAAATTTCAGGATCCATCCGCGCTGCGTGTACCAGCGTCCGAGCCACATGAACGGCCACAGCAGGACACCGATGGCGAGGCCGATGCCCCGGCCGATCGCCTGGAACACGCGCGTGAAAAAGTTCACGATCGGATCGACCATGCGCTCTCACCTCTACTCGGCAATCGCATTCTTTTCTCAAACCTGTCGATTTCAGGCCCGGTTCTTCGACTAGCGTCCGAGCAACCCAACTATCACAAGGAGCAAGGAGCATGGCAAAAACCGCCACCAAAAGCGAACCGCCAATCTCGGCAACTGAAAACGCCCCGGTTCTCGGGGGCATAGTGCCTTACCTTACCGTCAATGGAGCCACCAAAGCCGCTGCCTTCTATGCCAAGGCCTTCGCGGCGGAGGAGGTCGGCCGCCATCCGGTCGATGACAAGGGGCGTACCATGCATATCCACCTCCATATCAACGGCAGCTCGGTGATGCTCAGCGATCCCTTTCCCGAATATGGCCACCCTCTGAAGGCCCCCGAGAGCTTCAACATCACGCTGATGGTCGAGGACATCCAGACCTGGTGGGATCGCGCGGTGAAGGCCGGAGCGGAAGTTGTGATGCCGCTGCAGGATATGTTCTGGGGCGACCGCTACGGTCAGCTTCGCGACCCGTTCGGCGTCATGTGGGCCATGAACGCGCCGATTCGATGAAGCGACATTACACAACTACCGCTGTGAAGAGGATGGCCGGGTCAAGCCCGGCCATGACGGTGGTTGGATTTGGATGGAGAACTTTGGTGTTTGTGGATCGGTAGCGCCGATGATGATGTGCTCATGCGATAAGCGGCGAAAGCCGGTATCAGCCGTAGCTACAGCGCCTCGATCTTCAGCTCCAGCTCACTCTTCGCCCATTCCTTCTCGAACCGGCGGCGCACGAGCTCCGCATCGGCGGCCTTTCTCTGGGCGATGAGGCTTTGCCAGAGGCCGAACAGCGAGCGGGCATTGCGCCGCGTTCGCTCGAGATCGGCGCGGAACACTTCCTCTGCCTTGGCCGCCTGCCCGTCCAGCAGCAGCGTCGCGCCCAGCGTCTCGCGCACCGGGTAGTACCAGTCGGCGGGCTCGTTATAGGCGATCTTGTCCTGCAGGCGGACAGCGGTTTCGAAATGCCCGATGGCTGCCTTCCGGTCACCCTTGGCCGCTGCAATGCGGCCGTCGAGAACAGCAACGGCGACGCCGAGAACGTCGGCTCCCGCATTGAGCCCGTACATGCTGCCCTCGGGCAGGGTCTCGCGGAGCTTTGCGAGGCTGGCCCGCTGGGCTTCCGCGCTGGCGATGTCTCCCGAGGCCACAAAGGCCACGCCCCGGGCGTAATGCCAAAAGCCGTTGGAGATCGGCAGCGTGCTGGCCGGCTGAGGGCTCGCCAGTACCGCCGGCCAGTCGCCGAAGCGCAGGGCGACGAACAGCGGGTACGGCCCGAAATATTCGGTGATGAAAGTCTGCATTTCCGGGATGTCGGTCGCATGACGGGAAACGCTGGCGGCCAGTTGCGCCGCCGCCTCCTTGGCCTCGCCATGCCGGCCGAGCATGATGTTCGCAGCCGCGTTGAAGTGAACGTTGTGATGGTAATAGAGCATCGGATAGACGCCCTTCACCTGGCCCTTCTCGATGTATTGGTGGTCCGTATGGGAGGCGAGCTTGTTGCTCGCGGCTGCCGCTTCATAGTCGCCGACCAGCATGTAGATGTGTGACGGCATGTGCACGAGGTGACCCGCCGCCGGCGTTATTCCGTCCAGCCGCCGGGCGGACGGCAACGCCCATTCGGCATGGCCGGAGGCTTCGACGGCGTGAATGTAGAGGTGATTGGCGCCCGGATGATCGGGATCGCGCGCCAGCACGGATTCGAGAATGCTGACGATCTTTAGCGTATCCTCTGCCGGCTTGTGATCGAGCGTCCACAACTGCCACGGCCTGAGGTTCATCAGGCTTTCGGCATAAAGGGTCGCTGCGTCGAGATCGTCCGGATATCGCCGAACGAGTTCGCTCATCGCATGAGCATAGTCGCGGGCAAGTTTTTTGAGGTCGGGGTTCTCGGCGCTGCTGTAGCGCACGGCCAGCGCATCGATATACGCCCGCTCGCGTTCGGGCGCGTTCGCTGCCAGCTTGCGGGCGGCGTCGATCGTCTCCGCGGCGAGCTTTTCGCTTACCGGATCGACATCGATGTTGTAGTTGGGCCCGAGCGCCAGCGCCTTGCCCCACAGCGGCATCGGCGACTTCGGATCGAGCTCATGGGCCTTCTCGAAGAAGCGGATCGCCTCGGCGTGGTTGAAGCCGAAGGTGAGAATGAGGCCCTGATCGAAGAACTTCTGCCCCTCCGCACTGACCGCGGCGATGGGATGATGGTGATTGCCGAGCCCTTCCATCAAGGTGACGGGGACATCGGCGTTGGCGGGGACCGCGGCCAGGACGAACATCGCCAGGCCGGCGAAACTGGAAAATCGGTTCATGGGTTCCTTGCCTCCTTCGAATTTGCGACGGCGAACCGCCTTCGCGGAGGTCGCTGACGGCTGCGCTCCTGGTTGGACCTTGGCGGGAGAACATATCGCCTGTGTGTCGCCGGCCATTCTTATCACATGTCAAATGTGTCAGTCAGACGTCGTGGCTGCTCATGGCAACGGAGCCGACAGCAATGTTGTCATGCAACAGTCACCGGACAGTTGCATGGTTTTGCCGGAATCCTGCCCTACCCTCTCCTCTAGCGAACAAACTGGGAGTCCGATGATGCGTCTGCTCGATCGCTATCCACCGATTGCCGTCAAAGATCGGGATGATCTTGGTTCCAACCCGACCACTTCCCGGTCCATAGGTGAAATTCTCGAGGCACGCTTCGGCCGGCGCCAACTGCTCCAGGGTGCGGCAGCCGGCGCAGCAGCCGGCCTGTTCGGCACCGCGCTGCCCGGTGTCCGATCGGCTATGGCGGAAGAGGAGCCGAAAATCGCCTCGACGCTCACCTTCGAGGAGCTCGAGCACGGCATCGACGAGAAGCACCATGTGGCCAAGGGCTACTCGGCGAACGTTTTGGTCCGCTGGGGCGACCAGATCGGCAAGGATTCGCCGGCCTTCGACCTGGCAAAGCAGAGCGCCGCAGCGCAGGAGAAGCAGTTCGGCTACAACTGCGACTTCATCGCCTACATGCCGCTGCCGGCGGGCTCAGGCAGCTCGGAATCCGGCTTGCTCTGCGTCAATCACGAGTACACGAATCCGGAGCTGATGTTCCCGGGCATGACCGAAGACGACAGGGCCGACAAGATCACCAAGGACCAGGTCGAGGTGGAGATGGCCGCGCACGGGACACAGCGTCGTCGAGATCCGCCGGGAGGCGGGCAAATGGCGCGTGGTGACCGACAGCCCTCGATGCCCGGCGGATCTCCGCCAACACGAAGATGAGCATCGCCGGCCCGGCCGCTGGTCACGAACGCCTCAAGACCGGCGCCGATCCCTCCGGCACGACCGTGCTCGGCACCCTCAACAACTGTGCCGGCGGCCAGACACCCTGGAATACGGTCCTGACAGCCGAAGAGAACTTCAACTACTATTTCGGCGCCGTGCCCAAAGAGGGCCCGCAGGCAGCCGCCTACAAGCGTTATGGCATCAGCAAGGACGGTGAATACGCCTGGTGGAAATTCCACGACCGCTTCAACGTCGCCAAGGAGCCGAATGAGCCGAACCGGTTCGGCTGGATCGTCGAAATCGATCCGTACGACCCCGCTTCGACGCCCGTGAAGCGCACCGCACTGGGCCGCCTCAAGCACGAGGGCGCCACGACGATCGTCAACAAGGATGGACGCGTTGTCCTCTACTCCGGAGACGACGAGCGCTTCGACTACCTGTACAAGTTCGTCACTGCCGGGAAGTTCAATCCGAGCGACCGCGCCGCCAACATGAACCTCCTGGATGACGGCACCCTCTACGTCGCGAAGTTTCTCGAAGACGGCAAGCTGCAGTGGCTGGCTCTGCGCCATGGCGAGGGTCCGCTCACCGCCGCTAATGGCTTCGCAAGCCAGGCCGATGTCATAATCGAGGCGCGCCGCGCCGCCGATCTTCTCGAAGCGACGCCGATGGACCGCCCGGAGGACATCGAACCCAATCCCGTCACCGGCAAGGTCTACGCCGCAATGACCAACAACAACCGGCGCAAGATCGACCAGGTCGATGAGCGCAAATCCGCGGTTCGACAACACCGCTGGGCACATCATCGAAATGAGCCCTCCCGGCGAAGGCAAGGACGCCGATCACGCGGCGACCGAGTTTACGTGGTCACATTTCATCATCGCCGGCGATCCGACCTGGGGGTCGACGCTCTATGGCAAGGAGACCAGCAAGCACGGCTGGTTTGCCGCGCCCGACGGCCTCGCCATCGATGGCAAGGGCCGCCTGTGGATCTCCTCCGACCAGGGCAGCTCGCAGACCGAAGTTCAAGACCGGTGACGGAGTTTGGGCGTGCGATACGGCCGGTGATGCCCGGGCGACGACGAAATTCTTCTTCCGCTGTCCGGCCGACGCCGAGATGGCGGGAACGGCCTTCACGCCGGACAACAAGACGCTATTCGTTGCCGTGCAGCATCCGGCCGAGGGTACGACCTTTGCCGAGCCGTTGACGCGCTGGCCGGACTTCGCCGATGCCATGCCGCCGCGGCCCTCCGTGGTCGCCATAACCAAGGACGACGGCGGCGAAATTGGCGGTTAGTTCATTCCACGGGCACACATATATCGAAGCCCCCCCTGCCGGTCTGCGGGTCGAAGTTCGCTCCATACCTTTCGAGGACATCGTGCCCCTCTTTGGGGGTGAGCTCCGGCGGCGGGAAGCGCCTGCCCGAACACTGCATTGATGGCGCTGGCAATCGTCGTGATGTGTCCTTGCTGGGAGCAAACGGCCCAGCGCTGGGCTGGAAGCTCAACACTCGTGAAGACCGCTGTCGAGACCGGAAACGTCCGATACCTCGACGCCGGCGAGATAAAAGTACGAGTGCCCGGCCGCCGTGTCGGCAGCCACCACCCCATAGGCGACATCTCCCTTCTGGCCCGGGATTTCGCCGAGATGCGGATGGAGTTCGTGCCATAGCGCCGGGATGCCGGCGAATTCGTCGCAGGCAAAGCGGCGGCCAATTCCGGCGATGAGCAGCGGCCCACGCGCCTCGATCCGGGGCGGTGGCAGGCGGACACAAACTACAGGATCCTCCCGCATCGGTTCGACCAGCGCCAGGCCGCCGAGATGACCTCGCGTTCGCACCTCTGCCGGGGTGAGGCCGAACTGGTCGCGGAAGCCGCGCGAGAAGGCTTCATGCGAGCCGTAACCGGCTTGGAGCGCCACGGCGAGGATGTCACAAGCGCCATCGGCAAGCGTGCGCGCAGCGCCGGTGAGCCGCCGCCCGCGCACATAGGCCGACATCGTGGTTCCCACAGCGTGGGAGAAAAGGCGCGACAGCTGGAAGCGCGAGATGCCGCACACGCCCGCCACCTCGTCGAGAGTAAGGTTGCAGGTAAGGTGGCTCTCAATGAACCAGAGTGCCTTCTCGATCGGCGACGATCGCATGGTCCTAGGTCGCGCAGTCTCTCATGTTTCGAAGACCTTCTCTTCGCGCTGCCGCAGCGCGTTGAATACGGTCCCGGGCAGGCGCAAACGCGCATCGCCGGAGAAGCGCTGCCGGAGCGTATCGAAATTCACATCCGGCCCGGCTGTCAACAGGGCGATTTCATCGAAAAATGCCAGCTGGTCGGCTGACAACCGGGCATCGACGGCCGGTTGCGCCCCCCAGACATCCCAGGGCAGGACTTCGCAGCCATTGAGTGCCGCCAGATCACGAATGAGGCTGGCGGCGATGAACCACTGGCCGCGCAAACCCGAGAACACGATGCCGAACAGCTGCGGATCGAGCTCACCGTTGCGGCACCTGCGCCAGGCCTCCGGTGCGGTGAGGAACTGGTCACGCGGCACATCGAGGACGTCGTGACCGATTGCCAGGTTGCGGACGAAGACTTCATCGAACTGCGCGTCCAGTAGCGCCCAGCGGCGTTGATCAGCCTTCCAGTATTCGCACAGCCAGTGGTCTTCGAATTTTCCCGGATTGAAGTAGGCGCCGAAGCCGACCCGGCCCCGCGCCGGCGCGTCATGGTGGCGGAACATCGCGATCGCGAGCAGCATGAAGTGGCGACAGATTCCGACCAGGCGCCTTTCCGGCGAACGCGCTGTATCGAGTGGCCGGTGGTCGAGGGCCAGCAGCGCATCGATGATCTTCTCCATCGGGCGAATGTGGCTCTCGGCGCGGCGCGCTTCGGCAAGCGGGCATCCGTAGAAGGACTCGGCGACGTGCTCGTAGATCACGAGCTGCTGGATCGCGCTGGCGATGCCTTTCGGATCGGACGGCAGGGCGTCAAAGAGTGCGGCGTGGCGGCCGGGAGCGCTGAATGCGGACTGCTTCACATAGTAGTCGAGCACGCGGCGGTGCGTTTCATGGGCGGGATCACAACGGGCGGCGATGGTTGCGGCGTTCATGGCGGGCCTCCTGCTGTGGAGCTGATGCTCCCACATTCTGTCTCAGAATTTGGTCTGCCGCTTGATCGCGTTTGCAGGCGCGACACGCGCCCTTGCGAATGGGAACTTACACGGCGGAGCACGGGATCGAATCCAGCAAGCGCCGGGTATAGGGGTGTTGAGGCCGGCTCATAACCTCCTCGGTAGCACCGCTCTCGACGATTTCGCCGAGGTACAGAACGTAGAGGCGGTCCACCACCTGGCGGACGACGGCAAGATCATGGGTGATGAAGATATAGGAGAGGCCGTGCTCGTCCTGCAGTCTTTTGAACAGATTCAGAATTTGGGCTTGAACCGAAACATCGAGCGCCGACACGGGCTCGTCGCAGACCAAGAACTTTCGGTCCGACAGCCAGCGAACGCGCAACAGCAACTCGCTGGCGCTCGCCACCGGAAAGCGAAGCCGGCCACCGCTCGGCATATTCCTCAGGCAATCCGACGTCGCTCGAGCAAGGAACGGACACGGACTTCGCTGTCTCTCGTCTCTTCCACTGTGCGCAGCGCCTCGGTCAGGCTGCGGCGCACCGAGTGCCGTGGATTGAGGGTCGAATACGGATCCTGGAAGACCATCTGAATGGTCCGCCGGATCTGCATCCGCTCAGCGGGCGCCATTTTTCGGAAATCCGAAGCGTCAATGCCGGCAATCCGGATTGTGCCGGCGGTCGCCGTCTCCAGGCCGACCAGACAACGTCCAAGGGTGGTCTTGCCAGACCCGGATTCGCCAACCAGGCCGACACTTTCTCCTGGTCGCACTTCGATTGAAACGCCCTTCAACGCCTCTACGGAACGGCCACGCCGACCGGCGAACGTCTTGATCACGCCCGTTGCCGAGACGAGCGGCGACGGGCGGAGCAGAGGCACTGGGCGCAGCGCTGGACGCCACGAGCGCGCGGCTGCGCAAGGCGCGCATCTCCCCTTCGATCTCGCCCCGGCGGATGCAGGCCGTGAAGCGTCCGGGCGCGCGACTCCGCAAGGGGAGGCTTTCCGCTTCGGCACTGTTCTGCAGCCCAGTCGCACCGGTCGGCAAAGCTGCAGCGGCCGGCGACCTCATCCGGCCGGGGAACCGACCCGCGGATTGCGATCAGCCGCTGCACGCGCTTTTCCGCCGGCGGCTCGGAAAGCAAGAGCCCGAGCGTATAGGGATGGAACGGGTCCCGTTCGACGCCGGCGGTGTCCCCGGCTTCCATGATGGATCCGGCGTACAGAACGTAAATTCGCTCGCAGGTGGAGAAGGCGAGCCTGAGATCGTGAGTGATGAGGATAATGCTCATGCCGCGTGCTTGCTGGACGCGCTTGAGAAGCTTGATGATCTCGGCCTGGGTCGTGACGTCAAGCGCGGTCGAGGGCTCATCGGCAATCAGCAGCTCGGGATCGCGGGCCAGTGCGGCCGCCAGCGCCACGCGCTGGCACATGCCGCCGGAAAGCTGGAAGGGCATGCGGTGCGCGACATCGGGGTCGGCAATGCCCACTTCACGCAGGCGCCGCTCGACCTCCCCGGCCCGCGCGGCAGAAGAGAAGAACTCCGTCTCTGCAATCATCTCCTCGATGTGCCTCCCGCATTTGAGGAGCGGGTTCATCATCGTGAACGGATCCTGGAGCACGAGCGAAATCCGGTTCCCGAGCATCAGCCGCATTTCCTGCTCGGGGAGGGCGAGCAGGTCGACGCCGTCGAAGCGGACCTCGCCCCTCGCCTCGACGCCGGGCGGCAACAGCCGCGCAATCGCCCGCGCCGTCATCGACTTGCCTGACCCGGACTCGCCGACGATGGCGATCAACTCGCCGCGGTTCACGTCGAGATCGATACCGGTCGTAATGGTGCGGCGCCCTGCCTCGATGGTGAGGCCACGAACCGACAGCAGCGGGCCATCGCCCGGCTTCGCAACCAAGCGTCACCTCGCCAGCCGCTCGAACAGCCAGTCGCCGATCAGGTTCATGCTGACCGCGGTCAAAATGATCGATGCTGCGGGAAGAAGCAAAGCGACGGGATTGGAGAATAGGATATTGCGGTTCTCGAACAGCATGCGGCCCCAGTCCGGCGTGCCCGGTTCGACGCCGAGGCCGAGAAATGACAGGCCGGACAGGTTGACCAGCGCAAAGGCAAAATCGAGGACCACATAGGCGAGGATGATCGGCAGGACATTGGGAAGAATGTGTACGAACAGGATTCGCGTCTTGGAGATGCCGAGCGCGCGGGCCGCGTCGATGTAGGGCAGCGGCCGCTGTTCGAGAACGGCGCTGCGGACGATGCGGGTGTCGGGCGCGGTAAAGAGGATGACCAGCACGAGAACCGCCGTCCAGTAGCCGCCACCGACGACGCCCACAACGACGATGGCGATGAGCGGACCCGGCAGGGCCAGCATGAAATCCACCCAGCGCATGATTGCCGAATCGAAGAAGCCGCCAAGATAGCCGGCCACCAGGCCGAGGAGCGTGGCGATCGCGAAGGCGCTGATGGCAATCACCATCGGTCCGATCAGTGCGGTCCGGGCGCCCACGATCACCCGCGAGATTACATCACGGCCAAGGAGGTCGGTCCCGGCGATGAATTCCGCCGACGGCGGCGTATCCCCGATACCGAGCCGCTGGGTATGTGGCGAGCTGGGCGCAATCCTTTCACCAAAAAGGGCGCACGCGGTCACGACTGCGATGATGAAGCCAGCGAGGATCAGGACGATGGGCGCGCGCCGTAGCCCGCCCGCCGCACGTACCGGCAGTCCGGCCGGCATCGTCATGACTCAACCTTTCCGAAGCGGATGCGGGGATCGATCAGGACATAGAGCACGTCGATCGCCAGGTTGATGGTCACAACCAGCGCGGCGAAGAACAGAGTCGTGCCCTGGACGAGCGGGAGGTCGCGCTTTTGGACGGCCTCGACGGTAAGCGAGCCTAGTCCCGGGAGCGCGAATGTCACCTCTACATAGATTGCGCCGGCCACGATGGCGACGACGATAATCCCGGCTGCGGTGACGACAGGGATCAGAGCGTTCCGCAGCACGTAGGCGACGGCAATGCGCGATCTGCTCAGCCCGCGGGCGCGGGCAAAGACGACATAATCCTTGTCGAGTTCCTCCACGACCGACGCCCGGGTGATCTTGGTCACAACCGCCATCACTGAAAGGGCAAGGGCAAAGGCCGGAAGTACAAGGTGCCAGGCACGGTCGAGGAAGCCGCGACCGGGGCCGAACGTCGGAAACCAGCCGAGGACGACACCGAAGATATAAAGGAGAAAGATGCCGGTTACGAAGGGCGGTGAGCTGATGCCGAACACGCCGAGCATCACCACGCCGCGATCGAGCGTCGAGCCGCGCCGGAATGCGGCAACCATTCCCAGAGCCACACCGAGCGTCAGGACGAGGAACGTGCCCATAAAGCTCAGATAGACGGTAACGCCCAGCCGATCGCCAATCATTCGGGTCACCGGACGGTTGCCGGTGATCGAACGCCCCAGGTCTCCTCGCACAACCTGCCCGAGCCATTTGCCGTATTGGACGAAAAACGGATCGTTCAGGTGAAACTCGTCGCGGATCGCGGCGATGGTCTCGGCATTGGCCGGCCGCGATCCGATGAGTGCGCGGACCGGGTCGCCAGGCGCGAGCTTGACCAGGGCGAAGACACCGAAGGAGATGAGCACAAGAAGCGGCACCGCGAGGGCGAGGCGCTGCAGGATGTACCCGATCAGGCCGCCGCGCGTCATTCCCCGGGCCTGAGCCACCGGTCGAACCAGGCCACCGTGCGCTGCCACGCATCGCCCACGTGCCCGCGTTCGCGAAGCCCGTGCCCCTCTCGCGGATAGACCACGAGTTCGGCCGGCGCACCCCGCTCAAGCAGCGCCGCGTAGAACTCATGCGCCTGGCCAAGCGGCGTGCAACGATCTTCGCTGCCGTGAATGATCAGGGTGGCAGCCGTCGGTTTGCGAAGGCGAAACACTGGCGAGCGATCGATGGCGATCGCGCGGTACCGATCGGTGCTGAGCGGCCCGCCGACGATGAACTCCGAAAAATCGTGATTGCAGGAATAGTGTGAGCTCCACTGGTTGGCGATGCCGCTTACCATGACAGCCGCCTTGAAACGGCTGGTGGTGGCGACTGCCCACGCGGTCAGGTACCCCCCGTAGCTCGCCCCGGTCACGCCAAGCCGATCGGGATCGGCCAATCCATCGGCCACACAGCGATCGATGCCACGGAGAATGTCGGTGAATTCGGCTCCCGCCGGATCGCCGATGTTCATCTTCGCGAAAGCCTGGCCCCATCCGGCGTTGCCGCGATAGTTGGGGAGGAATACGGCGTAACCGGCGGCGGCGAGCGGCACGCTGTAGCCGGGATTGAAGGCATATTTGGCCGCCCAGCTCGGACCGCCATGGATGTCCACGACCATCGGCAGAGGCCCGCGACGTTCGGGCGGCAGGAGCACGAGCCCCTCCAGTTCCAGTCTTCCGGGTCCTCGCCAGCGCAAGGGACGCACCTCCGGGTAGCCCGGAAAATCAGCGCGCACGTCTTGGTTCAGCCGCGTGACAGGTTGCCATCGCGTCTTCGGCGCTGCTCGTGAATTCGATTTCGGGAGGCTCGCCGACGGTCTCGCGCACGGCGGCAAAGCCCAGCCTGTCCGGCGCGGGAGTGAGGCTCGCGGCAAAGCTGTTGGTGCCGACAATCGCGTCTTCATATCGATGCCAGGCGACTTTGCCATCGATGCCGATGACGCCATAGGTGGATCCCAGCCTCGACCAGCCGGCGAACCACAGGGACTTCTCGTCGCGCCACTGCCACCGTCGTCACGTTGGCGGCCTCGGCGGCGGCAAGCTTCGAGAGCTTGCCGGTCTTCAGGTCGAGGATGTGAATCTCGCTTGCGACCAGGCCCCGATCACTCGACCAGCCCTCGAGGAACGCTACATGCCTGCCGGAGGGCGACACTGCCGGCGATTGAAGTTGCCAGCGCGGCTCGTGGATGATCCGGGCCGAACGCTTTCTGAAATCGAGAAGCGCAAGGCGCGCATGGTACCAGCCGCGCTCGCTGGCGTCCGTCGAGACGACCGCGATCGCTGCGCCATTCCGGAGGAGGTCGAACTCCCATATGGAATAGCCGGCGGGGCCGACCTCCACCGTTGCACCGTCCGCTGCCGCCACTTTGAACAGCCGCCGGCGCGGCTTTTGGTTGGTGACTGCGGGATCTTCCGGTGAGTCCCACCACAGACGCGTCGCTCCGTTCGTCGCTGCGCCGTCAAGACCGCGGTCGGCCGCCAGTGCAATCAGCGCGGTGCCGTCCGCCAGCCAGCGCAGGTCTTCGACCGTTCCCGGAACATCGCCGAGCGAGCGCGGCTGCCCTCCATCGAGGATGAAAAGCGCCATTTTGTCTTTGAGGAGCCGGTCGGAAGTGAAGGCGAGCCTGTCATCGACCGGCGAACACCGCGGCAGGTCGTCGGCGTTCGGCCCGTGAGTAAGTTGGCTTGCCGAACCGTCGAGTGAAAAGCGCCAGATGCGGCTCTGAACACTTTCGTTCGGCTCGTGGGTAGCGGGCCCTACGGCCGCAACAACAGCGCTGCCGCCTCTCTCAAAGGAGAGATGCTGAGGAAAGCGGAGCTGGTCGAGACGGGTGACCGCCCGCATCAGGGCGGTTTCCGGACCAGGGTCGGTCGTCTCCGCCTTCATGTCAGCAACAGGAAATTACGAAAGCTGCGGACCCGCGGCACCTACTTCAAGCCGAAGCCGCGGATCGCCCACGGGATATTGTACCAGAAGGCGCTGTAGCCGGTGAGTTTGTACTTGTTGTTGATTGCCATCGCCGACGCCGGCCAGAAGATCGGCGCGACCGCGACGGCTTCGTTGGCGAGCGCGAAAACCTTCTTGAGGGCTTCGGCGCGCACCTTCGGATCCGACTGCTGGTTGGCGACGTCAAGTGCCGCATCGACCTCGGCGTTCTTGAAGTTGGATCCATTCATCCCGTCCTTCGCCGCGTTGGCGCTGTGGAAGAAGAGATAGGGATAGTTCGCCGGGTCGGCGAAATCCGGGTAGTAGCTCATGATCTGGGTGCCGAGGTTCTCGTGCCGGAAGAAGCCGGCGAGCCACTGGTTGTGGTCGATCTCCTGCACCGTGGCGTTGATGCCGATCTGCTTCAGGTTCTCGGTAACGCTCTGCAGGATGTTGACCATGTAGGGGTCTGACGGTCGAGGCCGGGATCGAGAGGTCGAAGCCGTCGGGATGGGCCGACAGTTTCAGCTCGGCCTTGGCCTTTTCGAGATCGAACGGATAGCTGGGCAGGGTCCCGTAAAAGGACCTGACTTCGTCCGCCGGCAGCACCCCCGACCACATCTCCGGCGGATTGAGCGCGGTTGCCGCCTCGCCGTTGCCCTTGAGGAGCGCCTTGACCAGCCCATCGCGGTCGATTGCATGGGCGATGGCCTTGCGCACGTGGATGTCGTCGAAGGGTGACGCCGACTGATCCATAGTCAGCGCGAACATGCCGAGCGAAGGCGCGGTGATGACATCGACGTTGCCGAGCGCCTTCCACTGATCGATGTCGGAGATCGCAAGATCGAAGGTGCCGTCGATATCGCCGTTCTGCATGGCGAGCAGCCGCGTCTGGCGGTCCGGGATGGCGGTGACGATGATCTTCTTGACGACCGGCTTCGGCCCCCAGTAGTCGTCGCGGGCCTCGAGCACGGCGCGGTCGGCGGGCGCGAATTCGACGAGCCTGTAGGGGCCCGTGCCGAGCGGCAGGACCTCGGGCGAGCCGATATCCTTGGGGTGTTCCTCGAGCTGCTTTTTCTGGAAGATGAACCCCGCCATGTGAGCCGGCGGTATATTGAAACTGGACGTTCGGCGCCTTGAGCTTGACCGTCACCTCGTCCGGACCAGTCGCCTCGACCGAGGCTACGGCGCTGTAGAACGCCGCAAGCTGCGAGGCCGAGTTCGGGGTTCATGTGGAACTTCATCGTTGCGACGATGTCGTCGGGAGTAAGTGGACTGCCGTCACCGAAGGTGACACCGCTGACGGATGCGGTATTTGTAGGTGGTCGCATCGGTCTGTTCCGCGGTAGCGACACCCGGAACCAGTGCGAGATCATCGCCGAAGGCGAGTGGGCCCTCCTGGACCAGCGACATGATCGCACCGACATAGGTGCTCCAGGCGCGCGGAACAAACATCGTGTCGTTGACGGCGGGCAGCGCCCAGGTAATTTGCTCGATCTGCTCTGCCGGCTGCGCCACACCGGGGGCTACGACGAGGCTGGCGATGACGGTTGATGAAGCCGCTATGAACCTGCGCCGTGTTAACTCGTTTGTCATGCCAACCTCCCTGTACGCGTTGATCGATTGTCCTGTAGCGCTGCCTGCTAGTCAATGTGCAGCCCGGCGCGCCTTGCAGTAAGCCTGCGAACGGCGCCGCCGCTTGAACGAGGATCCCATGCCCGGCTCAACCTGCTCGAAATCCGTCTCTACATTTTCGATCGCCGCGTTCGATACCAGAGCGGGAGATGTGGGCGTGGCGGTGGCTTCGAAATTCCTCGCCGTCGGCGCGGTGGTTCCCTGGGCAAGTGCCGGAGCCGGCGCTGTGGCCACGCAATCCTTCGCCAACGCCAGCTTCGGCCCGCGCGGCCTGGCAATGATGCGCGACGGCCGGTCGGCGGAGGAAGCGGTCGCGAGGCTGCTCGCCGATGACAACGATCCGGACCGGCGTCAGGTCGGCCTGGTCGACGCCCGCGGCGGCTCGGCGGCGCATACCGGCTCCGGCTGCCCTGCCTGGGCAGGCCATACTGTCGGCCCCAACTTTGCGATCCAGGGAAATCTGCTCAGCGGCGGGGAGACCGTCGCGGCCATGGCGGCGTCGTTTTCAACCGCGACCGGCGCGCTCGCTGACCGTCTGTGGCAGGCACTGCGCGCGGGTGAAGCCGCGGGCGGTGATCGCCGCGGACGGCAATCGGCAGCACTTTTGGTTGCCCGCTCGAAGGGAGGCTATCTAGGCTTCAATGATGTCCTGGTAGACCTCAGGGTCGACGATCACCGCGATCCGGTCGGCGAGCTGGCTCGCCTTCTTGCTCTGCAAAACCTCTATTTCGGATCAAGCCCGCCGGGGGAGAAGCTGCCCATCGAGGGACCCCTGCTCAAGGAACTGAAGGCAATGATGCGGCGCACCGGCCACTACCATGGCGATATGGCCGGCGGCTGGGATGCCGAAGTGCGCCGCGCGCTCGATGCGTTCACGGGCGCCGAAAATCTCGAGGAGCGCTTCAATCTCGAAACCCGGTCGGTCGATCCGCCGGCTCTCGCACATTTGCGCGTTCTGTACCCGACCAAGGGAAAAGACGGCTGAGGTCTGCTCTACTTCAGTACGAGAGCAGCGGCGCGCTGCGTCTTGCGCCGGTGGGCAACAATTTCGGCGAGGATCGACAGCGCGATCTCCTCCGGCGTGATGGCGCCGAGATCGAGCCCGGCAGGAGCCTTGACCCTGGCCAGCCGGTCCGGGTCCACGCCCTGCTCGCGGAGTTTCGCCTTGAGCGCCCCGGCCTTCCTGCGGCTGCCGACGAAGGCGACGAGGTCGGCATCAACGGCGAGGGCCGCTTGCAGCGCCGCCTCATCGCCGCGCCCCTGCGTGGAAACGACAATGAAGCGTGCCCCCTCGCCCGTCGGAGGAAGCGTGTAACCCTCGAGCCGCCGGTCGACTTCGCCGAATGCCGACTGCTCGCCAGCAGGCGCACAGGCGGTGACGGCGAAACCCAGCCGGCGGCCGAGATCGGCCAGCGCTACGGCAACGGGGCTCGACCCGCATATGACGATTTCGGGCGGCGGCAGCACCGGCTCTACGAAGATGTCCATCGTGCCCTGACTTGGGCACAGATTGTTGGCGAAGCGGACCCCCTCGCGCTCGTCTCCCGCTGCAACGCCCCTGGCCTGCAGCAGGTCGGGCGGCTCGACGCAGACGAGGCGCGACCGCCCGTCGGCGATCGCCTCGCGCCCGGCCTTGACCACCGCCGCGCGGGCACAGCCGCCGCCGATCCACCCCTCGCTCACCGAGCCGTCCGGGAGAATGATTGCCTTCGCCCCGGCCTTGGCCGCGGTGGCCGACACGGTGCGGACAACGGTTGCCACGGCGAAAGACGTTCCCTTCGCCTTCAGTTCGGAGATCGTTTCGAGGATATCGGCCGCGCGGTTCATGGCGTCAGATCCGGGCAAGATAGGGCTCGAGCGCCGCCAGGCTTTCCAGATTGTGGGCGGGTGCAAAGAGATCGACGTAGGGCAGCGCCGCCTGCATTCCGCGTGCTTCAGGCGCATAGTCGCGCCAGCCGATCAGCGGGTTCAGCCAGACGATCCGCCGGCAGCGCCGCCGCAGGCGCCGCATCTCCTCCGCCAGCCTTTGCGGCTCGCCCGTGTCGTAACCGTCGGAGACGATCATCACCACGGTGCGGGAGTTGATCACCCGCTTCGCATGCCACTGGTTGAAGGTTGCGAGGCTTTCGCCGATCCTCGTGCCGCCGCCGATTCCCTGTGCCATCAGCGACAACCGGTCCACTGCGCGGCTCACGTTGCGGTCGCGAAGCGACGGCGAAACATGCGCCAGCCGCGTGTGGAAGACGAATGCCTCTGCCTCGCGGAAGGCATCGACGGCTCCGTGCAGGAAGCGCACGAAAAAGGCGGTGTAGAGACTCATCGAGCCCGATGCGTCGAGAAGCATGACAAGCCGCAATGGCTTTTCCCGGCGACGCCGCCAGACCAGTTCGACCGGCGTGCCGCCATGGGCGACGCTTCTATGAATGCTGCGTCTCAGATCGAGGCGTTGGCCGCGCCTGCGAACCTCGTATCGCCGCACGAGGCGAGCCCGCATCTGGTGGGCAAGGCGCGCGGCAAGCGCGTGCGTTCGAACGATTTCGTCGGGATCGACGATATGGCGGAGATCGACGGATGCCAGCGCTTCGGCGCGCGATGCGCCCTCGCGGCGCGCCTCTCCTTCGGCTGGAATGTCCCGCCTCGCCCCGGGACCGATCCACGCTGCTCGGCGCTCCGGCAGCCCTTGAAGTCCACGTTGTCGGCGCGATGGCGCGGCAGGTTTCGGGTCATCGCCTCGACCCGACGACTTCAGGCGCGTGCGGATGTGCCGGCTCTCCCAAAAGGCAGCGAATATCTCATCAAAGCGCTCAAAGTCCGAACGGTCCGCCGAAAAGAGCGCCCGCAGCGCTGGCTTCAGCGACGAGGCACGCTGCGAGGCGGGCGAGGTCAGGATCGACAGCGCGTCACGCGTCTCGGCCAGGCCGATCGTGAAGCCGTTATCCCGCAGCGTGCGCACGAAACCGGCAAGCTTCAGGCGCATCGCCTCCCCGAGGGTGGGAGCGGGCCGTCCTGCGAGCGCTATCATCGCGTGGTCCTCTCAGGCGACCTTGCCGAGCAGACGCTCCATCACCTCGCGGGTCATCCGCGAGCGATCTTCGTGCGTCTTCAGGAGGCAGATCAGCGTCTCATGGACCGCTTCCGGGTCCTGCCGGAGATCGTGCACCTCGAGTCCGGCCAGCGTCGCTGCCCAGTCGAGCGTCTCGGCAATCCCGGGGGCCTTGCGCAGGTCCTCCTTGCGGATTGCCGACACCATGCGCGCGACCTGCTGGGCAAGGCTTGCATCGATGCCGGGAAGGCGCGTCATGAGAATGCGCGCCTCGCGGTCCACCTCCGGGAAATCGAGATGATGATAGAGGCAGCGGCGACGCAGCGCATCGGACAGCTCGCGGGTGGCATTGGAGGTGAGCACGACGCGCGGGATGGAAACGGCCGTGATCGTCCCAAGCTCGGGAATCGACACCTGGAAATCGGAAAGAACCTCGAGCAGAAACGCCTCGAACTCCTCATCGGCCCGATCGACCTCATCGATGAGCAGCACCGGCGGCCGTGCCCGCCGGATCGCCGCAAGCAGCGGCCGCTCGAGCAGGTATCTTTCCGAGAAAATCTCGGCCTCGGTGCGATCCGGATCATGGCCCGCGCCTTCGCGCGCCTTGATGGCCAGCAGCTGGCGCTGATAGTTCCATTCATAGAGGGCGGCATTCTGATCCAGCCCCTCGTAACATTGCAGGCGAATGAGCTCGGCTCCGTGCACCTGGGCGAGCGCTTTGCCGACCTCCGTCTTGCCGACCCCGGCTTCGCCCTCGACCAGGAGCGGGCGTTTGAGATAGTCCATCAGCCACAGCGCGGTGGCAAGATCGCGGTCGGCGATGTAGCCCGCCTCGGCAAGGCGGTCGGAGATTTCCTCGCGGGTCATCGAACGCGTGCCGCAATGAGCAGCCGTCAAACCCGGCATCCTCTTCGAGCCGTACACGCGATAGCGCGTGGCTGGTCCGGCTAGGTATGCAGACCCAGCCTCTCTGCCGCCTCCCAGGTGCGCCAGGCGTCATGCGGCATCTGGATGTGGGTGGAGCCGAGGAAGGCGAAGGCATCGTTCACCGCATTGGAGAAGCATGGCACTCCGCCAACGTTCGGGCTTTCGCCCACGCCTTTGGCGCCGATCGGATGATGCGGCGAAGGCGTCGTCGTCCAGTCGGTCTCCCATTTCGGGGTCTCGACCGCGGTCGGCAGGAAGTAGTCCATCAGCGACGCCGAGGTGATGTTGCCGATCTGCGTCATAGTGCAGCTCCTGGCCCATGGCGATGCCGAAGGCTTCCGTCAGGCCACCGTGGATCTGCCCCTCGATGATCATCGGGTTGATGCGCGTGCCGCAGTCATCGAGCGCATAGAAGCGCTTGACCCTGGTCTCGCCGGTATCCACGTCAACGTCGACCACGCAGATATAGGCGCCGAACGGAAAGGTGAAGTTCGGCGGGTCATAGTAGTTCACCGCCTCGAGCCCCGGCTCCATGCCGGGCGGCACCTCGTGATAGGCGGCCCAGGCGAGCTCGGTCATGGTCTTGAAACGCTCCGGATTGCCCTTCACGCGGAAGCGGTCGACGTCCCACTCGAGGTCGTCGTCATGCACTTCGAGCACGTAGGCCGCGATCATCTGCGCCTTCGCCTTGATCTTGCGGCAGGCCATGGCGGTCGCTGCGCCGGAGACCGGCGATTGAGCGCGAGCCGTAGGTGCCGAGACCGTAGGGTGCGGTGTCGGTGTTGCCATCCTCCACCATGATCCCATCGGCCGCGAGCCCCAGCTCGGTCGCGATGATCTGTGCGTATGTCGTTTCGTGGCCCTGGCCCTGGCTCTTGGTGCCGAGCCGGCAGATGCCGGTGCCGGTCGGATGAATGCGGATCTCGGCCGAGTTCGAACATGGCGATGCCGAGAATGTCGCAGGCGCGCGACGGCCCGGCGCCGACGATCTCGGTGAAGAAGGCGACGCCGATGCCCATCAGCTCGCGGGTCTCGCCGCGCCTGAACGCCTCCTGCCGGGTCTTCTGCTCGCCGCGCAGCTGGCGGTAGCTCGACCTTGTCCATCGCCTTCTGCAGGGCAGCCTGGTAGTCGCCGGAATCGTATTGCCAGCCGAAAGCCGAGTTGTAAGGGAACTGCTCGCGGCGGATCAGGTTCTTCATCCTGAGCTCGGCCGGATCCATCCCGAGCTTCTGCGCCAGGATATCCATCGCGCGCTCGATGCAATAGGCAGCTTCGGTCACGCGGAAGGAGCAGCGATAGGCGACGCCGCCCGGCGCCTTGTTGGTATAGACCCCGTCGACCAGACAATAGGCCGCCGGGATATCGTACGACCCCGACACGATGCTGAAGAGCCCGGCCGGCCACTTGCTGGCGTTGGCGCAGGCATCGAAGGCGCCGTGATCGGCGATCGTGTAGACCCTGAGTCCGGTGATCCTGCCGTCGCGCGTGGCGGCGATCTCCGCCGTCATGTGGAAGTCGCGGGCAAAGGCCGTCGTCGAGAGGTTTTCGATGCGGTCCTCGGTCCATTTCACCGGCTGGCCGGTCACGATCGACGCGACGATCGCGCAGATGTAGCCGGAATAGGCGCCAACCTTGTTGCCGAAGCCGCCGCCGATATCGGGCGCGATCACATGGATCTTGTGCTCCGGAATCTTCGAGATCAGCGAGCCGACCGTGCGGATGACGTGCGGCGCCTGGAAGGTGCCCCACAAAGTCAGCTCACCCTTGACCTTGTCGAAGGAGGCGACGCACTGGCACGTCTCGAGCGGGCACGGATGAACGCGCGGATAGGCGATGAATTCCTTGATGGTCACCTCGGCCTTCTCGAAGGCCGCGTCGGTCGCCGCCCTGTCGCCCGCTTCCCAGGAGAAGATATGGTTGTGATGCTTGCGCTTGCCGTGCGCGCCGTCGGTCTTGCCTTGAAGGTCTTCGCGGATCACGGGAGCGTCTGGCGCCATCGCCTTCAGTGGGTCGATGTTGACCGGCAGTTCTTCATAGTCGACTTCCACCGCTTCGACCCCGTCGGCGGCGGCATAGCGGTCCGTCGCCACCACGAAGGCTACCTCCTGGTTCTGGAACAGCACCTTGCCGTCGGCGAGCACCATCTGCACGTCGCCGGCGAGCGTCGGCATCCAGGCAAGGTTCACGCCCTTCAGCTCCGTGGCGGTGATCACCGCCAGGACACCCGGAACTTTCAGAGCCTTCGACGTATCGATGCTTTTGATCCGCGCATGCGCGTAGGGGGAGCGGACGATGTCGCCGTGCAGCATGTTCGGCAGCACCAGGTCATCGACGTAGTTGCCCCTGCCCTGAACGAAGCGCACATCCTCGACACGCTTGCGCTTGCAGCCGATGCCCTGCAGCTTCTCGGCGCGGGCTTCCGCCGTCTCAGTGATCGCGTTCATTCCGCAGCCTCCTTGACCTTGCCGCCGGCAAGTTCGCCTGCCGCGGCCTGGATCGCCGTCACGATATTCTGGTAGCCGGTGCAGCGGCAGAGATTGCCCGAGATGCCGAGCCTGATCTCCTGCCTCCGTCGGGTTCGGGTTCTCCTTCAGCAATCGCCAGGCGCGGGTGATCATGCCCGGCGTGCAGAAGCCGCACTGCAGGCCGTGATGCTCCCGGAATGCGTTCTGCAGCGGATGCAGCGTGCCGTCCGCGGCAGCCAAGCCTTCGATGGTGAGCACCTCGGCGCCGTTCGCCTGCACGGCGAACACCGTGCAGGACTTCACCGACTTGCCGTCGAGATCGACGGTGCAGGCCCCGCAATGTGACGTCTCGCAGCCGACATGCGGCCCGGTGAGGCGAAGCTGCTCGCGCAGGAAATGGATGAGCAGCGTGCGCGGCTCGACCAGCGCCTCGACCGGCTTGCCGTTCACTTTCAATGCAATCTGGACCTTGGCCATGCGATTTCTCCGGTCAGGACGGCGCGCGACCTGGCGCGCGCGAGGGCACGTGCGAGCATCACTCCCGCCATTCGGGTGCGATAGGCAGGCGTTCCCCGCCGGTCGGCGGCGGGCGCGGTGATCGCCTCCGCAGCGGCGACGGCCTGCTTTACGGTCGCCGCGTCAAGCGTCGATCCGACGATGATCTTGCCTGCTTCCCTGGCGAATAGCGGCGTGTCGGCGACGTTGGTGAGACCGATGGCGCAGGCGCCGATCTTCCCGCCCTTCAGGCTGAGCACGACGGCCGCCGCGGCAGTCGCATAGTCGCCGATCTTGCGTTTCAGTTTCTCGTAGGCGTAGCCATGTCCTGCGGGAGGAGTCGGGATGCGGATGGCGGTCAGAATCTCTCCGCGCTTCAGGGCGGTCGCATAGGCGCCCTTGTAGAAGGAGCGCGCCGCCACGCGCCGCTCGCCAGACTTGCCGGTCAACTCGTACGTCGCATTCAGGGCGATCATCACCGCCGGCATGTCGTTGCCGGGGTCGCCGTTCGCGACGTTGCCGCCGAGGGTTCCGGCGTAACGCACCTGCGGGTCGGCGATCTGAAGCGCGGCCTCGCGCAGAAGCGGCACCTTCGCGGCAAGAAGATCGGAACCGATCACCTCGTGCTGGGTGACCATGGCGCCGATGACGATGTCGCTGCCGTCGGCCCGGATGCGTTTGAGGCCGCTGATCCCGGCAAGATCGACAAGGTGGGAGGGTGTCGCCAGCCTGAGCTTCATGAGCGGGATCAGGCTGTGGCCGCCGCCAAGCGGGCGGGCATCGGCGCCGAGGCGGGCCAGCAGTGCGACGGCTTCCCTGACGGATTTGGGTCGATGGTAATCGAAAGCGGGAGGGATCATGGCTTGCTCCGATCGGAAGCTGATAATGGCCGTTTTTGATTTATGCCGGACAACCCTGCGTTCACCAGTTGGTGCGACACGGCACGAACGGCGATAATCCTGCACGAACTGCGTCAGCAGCACTGACCTTGCTGTGGAGCTTCACATGGCATGAAGACTCAGCTGGGCCTTCAGCCCTCCGAAGCGGCTTCGGCTGACCGGGACGACGTATGGATCATATCCGGCCAGCTCGATAAGGCCGTGATCGCGGTCCCGCTTCAATCCCACGACCCGCTCCAGGTTGACGATGTGGCTGCGGTGCACGCGGATGAAGTGAGCATGATCCAGCCGGGCTTCCACCTGGCTGATCGGCAGCGGACAGAAGAGCTTGGAGGTTCCGTCAAATATATATGTGTAGTGCGCGTTGGCGTGGACTGCGACGACATTCTTGACGGGCAGGAATTGGGTGATGCCATCGCGGATCACGGGCAACCGTCGCTCCGCTGCGGGCTGATGGTGGAGAAGGAGCTGCTCCGGTGATGCAGGACTTGACGGGCTACGGCTCGTTCGAGCGGCCGCAAGTATGCTCCCGGCAGGCCGTTCCCGGACAAGGGTGAGCAGAAATATGCCCGACACGCCGAACGCGACCACGGCGACGACAATGGCGAGCAGGTCGGTGGAGAGGCTGGGCGCGGTGATGATGGCGTTGCCATGCGGCGTCACGCTGAGGGCCGCCATGGCGGTGTAGTGCATGCCCGCAATGGCGCCGCCGAGCGCTGTTGCAGATACAATCAGCGGCGGACGACCGCGCCGGCCGCCGGCGAGCAGGAGAGCGAGGCCCGACGCCGCCACAGCGATCGCCACGCTCGCCACGACAAGCGTTACGTCGTGCGTCATGTGAGCGCTCGCGTGGAGCGCCCACATGCCGATGTAGTGCATGGCCACGATGCCCAGCCCCATGAACACAGCTGCAGCTGCGAGGCGCGGCAAGGTGAGCGTCCCGGCGCTGGCAGCGAAGACTGCGACGCCCACCACGATGACGCAGACGAGAAACGAGAGGAGCGTCGGCAGCACAAGGTAGTCGACGCGAAACGGCAGGTGTGCAGCCAGCATGGCGACGAAGTGCATCGACCATATGGCGACGCCGAGCGACAGGGCCGCGCCTGCGAGTATGACGCGGCGGCGGACCCCGACCGCGGCAGCGACCTGCACCGCCAGGCCAAGACCCACGTAAGCGCCCTGGATGGCCACGGCGATCGACAGAGCCACGAGCCAGGGCTCATGCGTTACGGGCATCCTTCTTCCCTCCCCCTACAGCGTTTTCCGGCGAAGTGGAGTCACTTCGCCGATAAGAAAACGCGCAGGATCAAATTCATGAAACATGTTCTGATCGGAAAGGTGTGCACACTTTTCCGGAACATGCTCTAGAGCTGCCTTTCTCTACGTTCAGGGAGGAACTATAGATCGGCACCGGCGGCATGGCGAGAATTGAACCACAACGTGTAGATAGCACACGAGTTGTCCGGTCTAGGTAGCAGATCATTTGTCCGGTTTTATTGGCCTCTTTTGGGAGGGGCTGATGCGGCGGACGGAGCAGCTACAGGGGCTGAGGATGCTGAAGATGAGGGATGTGCTGTCGAGGTGGGAGGCTGGTTCGCTGAACCAGGTGGAAGCGGCGGAGGTTCTGGGGATGAGCGAGCGAACGTTCCGGCGCTATGTTGACCGCTTTGAGATGGAAGGCGATGAGGGGCTTGTCGATTGGCGGCTGGGGCGGCGCTCGGGTTGGGCGGTTCCGGATCAGCAGGCGGAGGAAGTTGAGCGGCTCTATCGTGAGCGCTATCAGGGCTTCACCGCCAAGCATTTCCACGAGCACTTGCAGCGCAACCACAGTTTTCGCTGGGGCTATACGTGGACCAAGACGTTTCTGCAGGGGCGTAAGCTTGTGGCCAAGGCGCCGCGGCGCGGCGCGCACCGGCGCAAGCGCCCGCGCCGGCCGATGATCGGCATGATGCTGCACCAGGATGGCTCGCGACATGTGTGGCTGGAGGGCCTTGGGCCGCTCGATCTGGTGGTGAGCCTGGATGATGCCACGAGCGAGATTCTATTCGGCGATTCTGGTCGAGGAGGAAGGCACGATGTCGAGCTTTCTGGGGCTTGCCGAGACGATTGCCGCCAAGGGCCTGTTCTGCTCGCTCTATACGGATCGCGGCAGTCACTATTTTCACACCCCGGAAGCGGGTGGCAAGGTCGCCAGGGATGCCTTGACCCAGGTGGGGCGGGCGCTGGCGCAGCTCGGCATTGAGCACATACCGGCCTATTCGCCGGAAGCACGCGGGCGCAGCGAGCGGATGTTCCGCACCCTCCAGGACCGGTTGCCGAAGGAGCTGAAGCTGGCTGGCATCACCGATGTCGAGGCAGCCAACCGGTTCTTGAAGGATACCTATATCGCCAGGCACAACGGCCGCTTTGCGGATGCGCCCGTTGAGGCCGGCTCGGCTTTCGTGCCGGCGGCGCATGAGCAGTGGCGCGATGTGCTTGCCGTCCAGGAGGAGCGCACCGTGGCGCCTGACAACACGGTGGCCTGGAACGGCAAGCGATTGCAAATCCCGGCTCATCCCGGACGGGCTCATTACGTGCGCGCCAAAGTGCGCGTTCACGAATATCCCGATGGCGAACTCGCCATCTTCCAGGGCCCGCGCTGCCTCGTCAGATGGCGGAGCGAAGACATCGAAGCAACGACCGTTACCCTCCCGTGGAAGGGTCTGCCGCTTGCGCCGCCGCCGGAGGCCTGTGGAAACCGTGGAAAAGCCGAAAAGGCTTTCCCACCGTTCCCACAGGCACAACAACAAAAAGCGGTCAATTCATGTGCTACATAAACCGGACAACTTCAGCCGCTGTCTACAGAATTGAACCACAACGGCGGCGCGTTCGAGCAATACGCCGCGGCGATCATCGAGGGACTTCCCGCCGGGCGCCTTGCCGATCCGTTCCTGCGCGTCCCTTTGACAACCAGCCGCTGCGGAAGCCGGCGCGGCTGAGGCCGGTAACGAGATAGGGACACTGTCGCATCAGGCGCCACAGCAAGCCGCTGCGATAGTTTTCGATCATCAGCACGATCGGCCCCTGGTCGAGCCCGTAATAGCCTTTGGAATGCCAGCCGCGTTTCGCAGCGACGAAGGTCGGATTGAAGCTGCACTTGAAACCGTATTTGCTCATCATGTCCGGATACGTTTCATCCATGTAGCCGATTGCCGGCAGCACGATCTCCGGAGCGAAAGGCAGGGATGCCACGACGGCCCACGGCGCGATGGTGCCGTCGTCCGGACCATGGGGAATGCTGCGCGCCTTGTAGTCATAAAAGCGCCGGCGCACGCCGTCGATTTCCAGCGTCGCCGGCCCCGGGCCGTCACTTGCGGTAATCCCCCAGCAGTTTTCGTTGTAGCCCTTGAAGCGTCGGGGATTGCGAATGGCGTATTGCCGGTGCGCGTGGGTGGCGCGGCGGCTGTTCTCGAAATAGTCGATGCCCCTGCCCCGCATGAACTCGTCCTGAATGCCGCGAAAGTCGATCCACACGTGCGCCAGCTGATGGACGAATAGCGGTCCGGCATAGAGGAATTCAAGGCCATAGAGCCCTCGCCAGCGATAGGTCGCGCTCCAGGCGCGATAGCTCTCCGGAGAGACCGGATGGGTCGGAGAGCCGAGCGCCAGGACATAGAGCAGAAGCGCCTCGTTGTAGCCGTCCCAGCGGTATTTCAGGAAACCCCGCTCGGGCTTCCAGCCGTGTGAAACGGTGGCCCCGCCGTTGAGCGCCCATTGCCAGTCGACACGGCGGTACATGGCGTCGGCAAGTTCCCGGATTTCATGCTCGGCCGGGTTGTCGCGGTCGAAATAGGCGGCGGCCGCGAGCATGCCCGCCACCAGGAAGGTCGTATCGATGGTTGAGAGTTCCGAGCGCCAAGTCCGGCGCCCCGTTCGCATGTCCAGAAAGTGATAGTAGAAGCCCCTGTAGCCCGTCGCGTCCCGCTCGCTGCTCTGTTCGCTGTTCCAGAAAAACCGCAGCGTCGCGAGGGTGCGCCGCGCAGCTTCTTGCCGCGCGACGAAGCCGCACTCCGCTCCCACTGCATAGCAGGCAAGCCCAAGCCCCACTGCGGTGATACTGCATGGTGCCCTCGTGCGCGTGTTGTCGCGCACCAGGCCGTTGCGCGGATTCACCTCTTTCAGGAAATATTGAAAGGTGTCCCGCTGAAGCTTGACAAGAGCGGCGTCACCGATCGCTGTCATGGTTGGGCGGGATCGCGACTATTCGAGCGACGCCGCCAGTTTGCGCAATGCTTCCGGCGGATCGTTTTCGATCACCGCGCCGTGCGAGACCAGGATCCGTTTCAGCGACGGCAACTCGGCCCACTGTCTCAGTTGCGCCGCAACGGCAGCCTTGTCGCTGATCAACATCACCCTTATGGGCAATGGTATGTGCGGTTCATTGCCGGCGAAGCGCATCAGGCGCAGGAACCAGCCGCCGAAGCCCGCTGCGTTGCGGATGTTGCCGACGATGTCGTTCAGAACCAGCGTCGTGCCGTTCGCTCCCCTGACTTCCAGCGCAGCTTCGCGCCCGCGCGTTCCGGGGACGGCGACGAGCGCGACGCCGGGATCGCCGAAGTCGCCATGCGTCGCATCGACAGCGACGGCCTTGGCGACATTGTCGCGTGCGCCCGGGGGCGCGATGACCTGCATCGCCGGATAGCGGTCTTTCCAGATTTTCGCGTCGAGCCGGTGGTGATCGCTCGGGACGATCAGGTAGGCAGGCGTGCCGAAATCCTCCAGCGCGCGCATGTCTGCTTCGGCAAGCGCGATAGCGCTGAAAATGACGAGCCGCCGATCGCCGAGCCGCGCCACGGTCATCCGCCGCTCCAGATTGCCAACCGGCATCGGTATCTCGCCGACGACGGTGAGGATGTCGTCGTCAACGGCAGTCAGCTTGCCGTGGGGCAGGACTTTCCATTCGGTGAACGGCTTGGCCACTGCAGGACCTCCGTATGCTTGCTTGCCTTCACAACTCACGCTTTCACGGCGCCGCGCAGTATGCCTTCGACGACGAAGCGCCATACCAGAACCACCAGCACCAGGGTTGGAACGAGGGCGATGAAAATTGCGCTGTTGAGCAGGCCCCACGATACATCGGTGTTGCGCGCCAGCGCCGTCATCACCACGGAAACGGGCCGGCTGCGGGCCTCGCCGGACAACACCATCGAGAACATGAACTCGGCGTAGGACAGCATGAATGCGAACAAGCCGGTGGCGACGATGGAGGGCAGCGCGGCGGGACAGGCGATCCACAGGAAGCTCTGCCGGCGGTTGCACCCGTCCATGGTGGCTGCTTCGAACAGCTCGGTTGGTATCTTGCGGAAGAACACCGACAGGATGAGGACGGTGAACGGAATGGCCCGCACCGTATGAACGAAAATGATGCCGATCTTGCTGCCGAGCAGGCCTGCTTCCTGAATCATCATGTAGATGGGCGTGACGAGCGCTATGGTCGGCACCAGCGGGCTCAGGATCAGGAACAGGAAACTCGGTTTCTTCGCCGGAAACGAGTAGAGCGCGAACAGGAACGCCGCCGGTGCCCCGAGGATGAGATTGAGCGCGGCGACGATCAGCGCAATTTGCGCCGAGTTCCACAAGGATAGCGGCACCTGGCGCGCCGCCTCGGAAATCATCGCGCGGTTGGCCCCTTCCTGAAGATAGGCCGCCGGAAGCTTGCCGGTGAAGATGTAGCGATAGTTGTCGAGGCTCAGGCCTTCGTCCAGGAGGCCGCGGTTGGGATCGAACAGGACGCGGTCGGGGATCAGGCTGCCGAGCAGCACGAGCAGAACCGGCCCGCCGGTAAAGAGCAGGATGATCAGCGAACCGGCGAGGGTCGCAAACGGATTGCGGGCGCCGGCGCACTTCACGCTTCCTCGAACAGATCCGAAGGCATCGCCCTGGTGATGGCGAGGATCATGGCGCCGGAAATCAGCACCACGATGAAGGCGACGGCCGAGCCGGCGCCGAAGTCATACATGGAAAAGCTTTCACGCCAGATCTGGAATGCCAGCAGCGTGGTCGCCGTTCCGGGACCGCCCCCGGTCATGGAATATACGAGGTCGTAGCTCGTGAACGCCGTCAGCGCGTTGTAGACGATGAGGACGACCACCATTGCCTTGATCTGCGGGAAAACCACGTAGACGAACCGCTGCCCGGAGGAGGCGCCGTCCATTTCCGCGGCCTCGAGGGTTTCGCTGTTGATCTGGGCGAGCGCGGCCATGATCAGCACCACCGCGAATGGAATCTGCGTCCACGAATGGGCGATGACGATGGCGACGAAAACCAGCTTCGGATGACTCAGCCACGGGATCGAACCGCCTGTCAGACCCAGCGCTCGGAGACCTTCGTTGATCACCCCAAAACTCGGGTGAAATACCCATACCCACAGCACTGCGCTGATTGCCCCCGGCAATACCCACGGCAACAGCACCACCGAGCGGACGATGGCTGCCCCGAAGAATCTTCTTTGCAGGAAGAGCGCCGTCGCAATTCCCCCCGCTACCACCAGCGGCGCCGTGAAGAATACGAACAGCAGGGAATTCCACAGCGCGATGCCGAAATATTCTCCGGTGACCACGGCGCGGTAATTGTCCAGTCCGACAAACGGCTCGCCGGGAAACAGCAGCATCACCTGGTGCAGGCTGGTCCACAAAGCATCGGCGATCGGATAGAGCGTGAGCAAGGCTACCGGCAACAGCGCCGGCAGCAGCCAGAGGGCGGGATAGCGTTTGATTCTCCACATTCGAACAACCAACCGTCATGGCCGGGCTTGACCCGGCCATCCTATTCCAGCCCATACAGCGCCGCGCAGAGTCATGCACGTTTGCTTCATGCTATTGGCGGATCCGCGGTGGAGTGGCTCGGAAAGGATGGCCGGGTCAAGCCCGGCCATGACGCAAGAAGTTTGAATTCAGGTTATCCGCCCATTTTTTCCCGCATCGAGTTCCAGCGCTCGGCGCCGGCCTTCATCGTCTCATCGACGCTGGCCTCGCCGACCATCGCCTTGGCGAGCAGCGGACGGAAGTAGGCCGTCCACACGGCGGTCCATTCCTTCCACGTGCCGCCCTTGGCGCCGGCGACCTGGGTGCTGAGCGTGGGCACGTCGATCCATTTCTCCCACGAGGCGATGACTTCCGGATCCTGGAACAGCGGCAGCTGGCCGAATCCCAGTCCCTTTTCGGCCGCCCATCGCTTGGCAACCAGATAGGGTTTGCCGGCCATGAAGTTTATGAACTTCCAGGAAGCTTCGGCGCGTTTCTTGTCGGCCGCCGTCTTGGCGGTGATCGCATAGAACTTCGTGAAGCCCAGGGTGCTGTGGGTGGTTCCCGGCATCGGCGCCAGCGCGAATTGCCCGGCCAGCGGCTGATCGGCCTTGTTGTTCATTGCCGCCAGCACATAGTTGAAGACGATGGTGAAGGCATGTTTGCCGGTATTCATGGCCGGGATGATTTTCGATTCATGGGTTTCCGGCTGCACCAGGCCCTTGGCGAAGGCATCGGCGAGCCATTGCAGCTGCTTGTAGCCTTCGTTGTTCGGATCGTCGAACACCGCCTTGCCGTCGGCATCGAACAGGTCGCCGCCGCGGCCGTATACCTGCGCCACGAAGGCGTCGAAGAAGTTGGGCAGCTCCTGGTTGTATTCATAGAGGATCGGACGCTCCATGCCGCCGGCCTTCAGCTTCTCCGCCGCCGCCGTTACTTCCTCCCACGTCGTCGGCACGGCAATGCCGTTGTCGGCGAGAATTTTCTTGTTGTATACGAACGATATCGTGTCGGCGTAATAAGGCAGGCCGTAGAGCTTGCCCTTGTACGTCATGTCGGTGAGCGAGAAGCCGGCGATGTCCTTCTGGAGATCGGCCAGGGTATCGGCTGGAGCGGCCGCATCGAGCGGCGCGACGAAGCCGGCCGCCGCCCAGGCGGGCAGCCAGTCCTGCCCGCCGTAGATCACATCGGTCGGGGTGTCGGAGCGGAACCTGAGAATGAGACTGTCCTGGTAGTCCGGCCACGTATAGTCGGTGAGATTGACCTTGATGTCCGGATTTTCCGCCTCGAATTTCTTGATGTTGTCCTGGATCGTGTCGATGGAATAGTTCCACACCACGAAATCGAGCGTGGTGGTTTCCGCGTTTGCCGTTGGGCTGGCCAGAATCACTCCGGCCATCGCCCATGCAGCGAAGACTGCCTTGAGACGCATCGTGGGAACTCCCTGTCGCTTATGTTTCCAGTGAGCGGCGCCCCGCTCAACAGTTGGTACGAACGGCGGGCCAATGGACGATTGACAGACCGTTCCGGGGTGCGAGTGTACGAACAGACAATCGCCCATAACAACTGTTTTCGGGAGAGGACCGGCATGCGCTACGAAGAGCTCAGCGTGCCCGGGATCGAGGCGCTGGATCGCGACCGCACGGTCGTGGTCCTGCCGCTCGGTTCCGTCGAGCAGCATGGTCGCCACATGCCGCTCGGCACCGACACTATTCTCGCAAGTTCCGTGGTCGAGGCGGCGGCGCGGCGGCTTGCCGGCCGGGTCGCGGTACTGCCGCCGGCCTGGTACGGTCTCTCCGCCCATCACATGCGTTTCGAAGGCACCGTGACGCTCAAGGCGGCCACACTCCTGGCGCTCCTCGAGGACATCGTCGAGAGCCTCGTGGCGCACCGCTTCCGCCGCATTCTGATCGTCAACGGCCATGGCGGAAACAGCGGCATACTGGATGTTCTTGCTGCGACTCTCGGGCATCGCTTTCATGGGCGCGCCCGCATAGCGTGCGTTACCTATTTCCAGCTGGCTGGTGACGCGGTTGCCGCTCTCCGGCGGTCGGATACGGGCGGCATGGGGCATGCCTGCGAGTTTGAGACCGCCATGATGCAGCACCTGCGGGCCGATCTGGTCGATGCCGGCGCGGCCGTCACCAACTATCCCGATCCGGGCTCACCCTATCTCACGACCGATCTTCTGGGCTCATCGCCCGTCTCGACGTATCACGACTTTTCTGATCTCTCCGCCTCCGGAACGTTGGGTGATCCCTCGCTGGCCTCCCCCGACCAGGGTGCGCGGTTTCACGCCGCCGTCGTTGATGAGCTGGTCAAATTCATCGACGACTTTTCCGCATGGAAGATGGGATGAACCACGCTCACCGCGCCGGCGATTTCAGCAACAGTCCCTGCCCACCGTGCTACAAAAGCGACATGGAGGAGCGGACCACCAGACGGCTGCGCCTTCTGGCGTATCTGGTCGGGGCTGGCGCGGCGGCCGGCATCGCTTACATGCCGTTCATCAGCGATTCCCCTTCCGCCTCCGAGGCCCTGAAATTTGCGGCCCAGGGTTCGCTCATTGTCCTGCTGGTTTTCGGTTTCGAGATCTTCGTCGCGCCGGGACCGGCGAGCGAGCCGCTGCGACGTGCACCCTTCGCCGTGGTCTTTCTCACCAAGGCCCTGATCACTACCGTCCTGATCGTCATTGCCTATGTGATCGGGGCTGCGCTTCTGTTTCCGGAGCGCTTTGCCGCTGAGGCACGGTTGGCAGAGTTTTCGAGGGACACCACATACGCGCTCGCTGTCGCCATGGTGTTGCAGTTCGTCCTCCTTGTGCGGACCCTGGTTGGCGGGCGCGTCCTTAGCAACATCCTGCTCGGGCGCTATCACCGGCCGCTCAGCGAGCAGCGAATCTTCATGTTCATCGACGTCAGTGGTTCAACGGCGCTGGCCGAGAGATTTGGAGGTATCGGCGCCTATTCGATGATCTCGCGTTTCTTCTTCGATGTGGCGCAGGAGACGGCGCGCTACGGGGGCGACACGCACGAATATATCGGCGATGAGGTCGTCGTCACCTGGCCCCTGGAAGGTGCCCGCAGGAACGTCCGCTGCCTCCACTGTTATTACGCCATCTGTGACCGAATGGCGCGCAACGCTCCCGCCTATGAGCGCGACTTCGGTCTGGCTCCCGGATTTCGGGTGAGCCTGCATGGCGGGCCGATCGTCGCCGGCGAATGCGGCGATGACAAGCGCGAGATTGTCTATTTCGGCGACACCGTCAACACGGCGGCGCGGATCCAGGAGCTTTGCAAGGAGCTTGGCCGCGCCTTGCTCGTCTCGGGCGATCTGTTGCGGCAGATGGATCTGCGTCCCGGCTACTCCGCGATAAGCCTGGGCGAGGCCCGACTGCGCGGTCGTGAGAAGGCGGTCGAGCTGTTCGCCGTCGAGCGCAAAAGTGCAACAGGAGGGGATATTTCATGATTGGCCGGAGTATGCGCATCGACGGCCGGGACTTCCAATGCCGCGGACTTATGGTGTCGATCGGCGGAAGCTAGGAGCGCCCGGCGCCCCATCCATGGGTGTTTCCACTTCGCCGGAAAATGCAGTAGTGAGTTAAACGGCAGCGGGGAGGTCGGTCTTTGCCATTGCATTCGCGCTACGACCGCCTCCTGATGGGCTCGCCGCTGCGCCGGCGCAGCATTTGCATGGTGGTCAGCGCGGCGCTGTTGCTGGTGCTGGCGTTCGCCGCCCTCGTTCAACTGAGCGTGTTTACCGGGATCCGATCCGACGTCGGCGCGGTGTTCTTTCGGGCGCTCGTTCTCTCGAGCCTGCTGGCGCCGATACCGCTCGCGGTGCTGTGGTTTCTCGATCGGCGTGAACGCGAGACTCCCTGGCTGTTCGCTGCCGCGTTCCTGTGGGGCGGCTGCATCGCAACGGCGATCGCCATTCCTTTCAACACCACCTTCTTTCTGATGGTCGATGCGTGGGTCGCCCGAAACCCCGGGATTATCGAGGTCCTGGGTCCGGAAGCATCGCTAATGATTGCGGCGCCGATTTCCGCGCCGATCGTCGAGGAGCTTGCCAAGGCGCTGGGCGTGCTGTTGCTGTTCTGGTTGCTGCGCGCCGAGTTCGACAACGTGCGTGACGGCCTCGTCTACGGTGCGCTGGTCGGCGTGGGGTTCAACTGGTTCGAGGCGGCGCTCTACGTGGCCCAGGGCTACGCAAAGTTCGGCGTGGCGCCCTTTGCCTTGCAGCTTGCCGGCCGTTATGCCCTCTTCGGGCTCGGCGGACACGCGATGTTCACCGCCATCTTCGGAGGTTTTCTCGGCTTTGCGATGCAGACACGGCGAAGCTGGCTGCGGATCCTCGTGCCGCTGGTCGGGCTCGCCCTCGCCATTGCGGCGCACATGCTCAATAATGCGCTGCCATTGTTGGCAGTGCTCTCTGGCCAGCAGCCCCCCGGCGGCGGGCAGCTCCCGGACATCGGTTTTGTCGAGGCCTTCGCTAGCGTGAGTTTGAGCCAACTCATCATATTCGTTCCGTTCCTGCTGATCGCTGCACTCGCCCTCTGGCGCAGCGGCGTGTGGGAACGCCGGGTGATCCGCGAGGAGCTGGCGGGTGAGGTTGGGCTGACCGTGAGCCCGGACGAGTATCAGGACATCGTCAGGGATCGCATGCTGCGCACGCGCCGCATCCGCCTCATGCATCCACGTGCCTCGGCAGCGCTCGTGAACGCCCAGCACGAACTCGCGTTCCGCAAGCGCCGCGTTCGGGACGACGGCGCTGATCCGGAAGGCGACACCCTGGTCGCAGCATGGCGGGATGACATCCGTCACTTGCGCAAGGCAGTGTAGGCTGCCCTCACCCGCCCACATCCGTGGAGACCCGCCTCATCGGATGCTTCCGCTTGCGCACGGCCGCCCCATCGCACTGGACGCACCGGCGCGAGGGAGCTAGCGTGACAAATGCTGACGTCGTCTGATCGGTAGCGGCGACCGGGGAGTTGTAAAGTGGATCTCGATCCCGTCCTCCTGGCTCGTATTCAGTTCGCCTTCACGATCGCCTTCCACATCATTTTCCCGAGCTTCACCATCGGGCTGTCGGCGTACATCGCCACCCTCGAGGTTCTTTGGCTCAGGACAGCGACCGAGCGCTATCACCTGCTCGCCCGGTTCTGGACCAAGATTTTCGCCGTGTCGTTTGCCATGGGCGTCGTATCGGGGATCGTCCTCTCGTACCAATTCGGCACCAATTGGAGCCGGTTCTCGGTGGTGGTCGGCAACGTCGTCGGACCGCTGATCGGCTATGAGGTGCTGACCGCGTTCTTCCTCGAAGCGACCTTCCTCGGTGTGATGCTCTTCGGTTGGAACCGCGTTCCCCCCTGGCTGCACGTCGCCTCCACGATCATCGTCGCCCTGGGCACTGCCCTATCGGCTTTTTGGATTCTGTCCGCCAACAGCTGGATGCAAACGCCGGCGGGCCACGAGCTCAAGGACGGCATCGCGCTGCCCATCGACTGGATCACCATTATCTTCAATCCAAGCTTTCCCTACCGCTTCGCACACATGCTGACCGCGGCGTACCTGACGACCGCGTTCGTCGTGCTGGCGGTCGGCGCCCGTTATCTGCTGGCGGGCAGACATCTCGAGCAGGCACGCACCATGGTGCGTATGGGAGTCGGCTTCATCGCCATCGTAGCCCCCTTGCAGGTTCTTCTTGGCGATCTGCACGGCCTCAACACCGCGAAGCACCAGCCGGTCAAGGTCGCGGCGTTGGAGGCGCACTGGGACAGCACGAAGCCCGGCGACTTTTATGTCATCGCCTGGCCGAACGAGAGAACCGAAACGAATGATCTGGCCCTCGCCATCCCCAGAGCGGCGTCGCTGCTGATCACCCACGATCCGCACGGCCTGTACCCCGGCCTCGATAGTGTACCGCCCAATGAACGTCCGCCGGTGCCACTGGTCTTTTTCGCCTTCCGCCTGATGATCCTGATCGGCTTCTGCATGGTTGGGACCGGGTGGGCAGGCGCCTGGCTGTGGTGGCGCGGGCGACTGTTTGACACCGGCTGGTATCTGAAGCCCGCCGCCAACGTTTGGTGGGCTGGCTTTGTCGCGGTGATCGCAGGCTGGACGGTCACCGAGAGCGGCCGCCAGCCATGGCTCGCCCAGGGAATTCTGCGCACGGCTGACTCGATCTCGCCGGTACCAGGCGGCAGCATCGCTTTCAGCCTGCTCCTGTTCTTCCTCGTCTACGGCATCGTCTTCTCCATGGGCATCTATTACATCAACCGATTGATCGCCATGGGACCCACCGGGCATTCGGTTGAACCACCCCGGCGCGGCACGCCGACACGCCCACTGTCCGCTGCGGAAGAGGCCGGGCGTGAAGCACTCACCACGGGCCGGTAGGCACCGGTCGGAGCGTAACGATGGAATGGTATCTGCCCGTGATCTGGGCCGCGCTGATCGGAATTGCGGTCGCCATGTACGTCATTCTCGACGGTTTCGATCTCGGGGTCGGCATCCTCTTTCCCGCCTTCCGAAGCGACCGTCAGCGCGACTTGATGGTGAGTTCGGTCGCGCCGTTCTGGGACGGCAACGAGACCTGGCTCGTCCTCGGCGGAGGCGGTCTGTGGGTCGCCTTCCCTCAGGCGTACGCAGTGGTGATGCCCGCCATGTACCTGCCGGTGATCATGATGCTGTTGGCGCTGGTATTCCGCGGCGTTGCCTTCGAATTCCGCTCGGTCGCGCGCACCAGCAAGAATTGGTGGAATGCCGCGTTTTGGCTCGGTTCCACGCTCGCTGGCTTCTTTCAGGGAATGATCCTCGGCGGGCTCATTCAGGGCATTGCCGTCGCCAACGGCGAGTTCGCTGGTGGGCCGCTCGATTGGGCAACGCCGTTCGCCTTCGTTTGCGGCCTCGGCGTGGTCACGGGCTATGCCCTGCTCGGTGCGACCTGGCTGGTGATGAAGACGGAGGGCGATGTCGCCAACCGTGCGCGCGAGCTCGCCAAGCGGCTGATCCCGGCTGTGCTCGCCTTCATGGCCGTAGTCAGCATCTGGACGCCACTCACGATCGAAAGCATCGCCGAACGCTGGTTCAGTCTCCCGAACTTCCTGTTTCTGTGGCCAGTGCCGGTGGTCACCGGCATCGTTGCCTGGTTTGGCTGGAAGTGGCTCGATCGCGGGCGCGAGTACCTGCCGTTCTTCACGGCGATAGCTCTGTTTCTTCTCGGCTATCTCGGGCTGATCATCTCGCGCTTCCCTTACCTCGTGCCGCCATCCCTCACGGTGTGGCAAACGGCGGCCGTGCCGGCGAGCCAGGTCTTCATGCTGATCGGCGTCCTGCTGTTGTTGCCGGTCATTCTCGGCTATATCGGATTGGTTTACTGGCTGTTTCGCGGCAAGGTACGCGAAGGCGACGCCTATCACTGATGAAGGGCACGGTGATGCGCGATCGACCCTGACGCGATGATCCGACCCTTTCGCTACGAGCCGAAGCCGGCACGGGTTCTGTTCGGGGCCGGGCGTGTTGCCGAAGTCGCCTCAGCGGTAACGGAGCTCGGCCGCCGACGCGCCCTCGTCCTGTTGACGGCGAGTCGCCGCAGTTTCGCGGACATGATAGTCGGGCATCTGGGGGACCTTGCGGTCGGAACGTTCCCCGGCGCGGTCATGCACACCCCGGTCGAGGTCACCGAGGCTGCAATGCAGCGGGTTCGCGAGAGCAACGTCGATGCCATTGTCGCCATCGGCGGTGGTTCGACGATCGGTCTCGGTAAGGCGATCGCCCTTCGAACCGACCTGCCGCAGGTGGCAATCCCGACCACCTATGCGGGTTCGGAGATGACCGACATCCTCGGCGAGACGAAAGCAGGCACCAAGACAACCCAGCGAAGCCCGAAGGTGTTGCCGGAAACCGTGATCTATGACGTTGAGCTCACCCTCGGTCTGCCACCCCGGATTTCGGGCGCGAGCGGCATGAACGCGATCGCCCACGCGGTCGAAGCGCTATATGCGCGTGACGGCAATCCGGTCGTCGCGCTCCTAGCGGAGGGCGGCATAAGGTCCCTGGCCGCCAGCCTGCCCCTGATCGTGGCGGACTCCCGTAATCTTGAAACGCGATCGCTGGCACAGTGCGGCGCCTGGTTGTGCGGCATGTGTCTCGGCTCGGTTTCCATGGCGCTGCATCACAAGCTCTGCCATGTCATCGGCGGCAGTTTCAATCTCCCGCACGCGGAAATGCATAGCGTGATCTTGCCATACGCGCTCGCCTACAACTCCGGCGCCGCACCGCAGGCGATGATTGCGGTCGCCCGCGCGCTCGGCGAGGACAACGCCGTTCGGGGACTGCAGCGGCTGAAAGAGAGACTCCTCGGACCTCTTTCGCTTCGCGATCTCGGGATGCCCGAGGAAGGCATCGATCGCGCCGCCGCAGCGGCCTGTGCGAATCCCTACTGGAATCCGCGCCCTCTCGAGTTGAGCGCGATCCGTGAGCTGATCAGCAACGCTTACCATGGCGCCGCGCTCACGGCCGCCTAGGAACCTTGCGCACTGGGCCGCTTTCGCTTAACGTTTCATCAAGGGGGTCCCTGTACAGCTAATGAGTAGCGTCCCATGCCGGCCCTTGGTCATGCCTATCGGCGCGGTTTCCTGCGCCTCCAGCTCGCCTCGCTCCTGCTGATCCTTGCAGCGATTCTCCTCGGCGCAGTCGCGATGACCGCGGCGGGTCATCATCCCGCCCTTCCCTACGTCGGCCTGTTCGCCACCTCGCTGGTCGCCGGCACCATGCTTCCGTTTTTGCCGGGCTCATCCGAAATGGCCATGGCAGGGATGCTGGCGACGGAAACAGGAGCACCGGCGCGGCTCATCGCCGCTGCCATCGTTGGCAACGTACTGGGTGCCTCAGCCAACTATCTGGTCGGATGGAACTTGGCGCGGTTCACCGGGCGAAGCTGGTTCCCGATTTCGCCAACCGGACTGCAGAGAACATCGGAACAATTCAGGCGCTACGGTATCTGGCTCATCCTGATGTGCTGGATTCCGACAGCTGGAGATGCCATCACGGTGGTTGCCGGACTCCTGCGAACGGATCTCCGTGTATTCTTGATCCTCGCGGCGATCGGCAAGGCTTTCGGACACATCGCCGTCGCCAGCGGGGTAAGCTGGATCTCGTAGCAGGTTGACAAGACCGACCTACGGGTAGTGTCTCAGTTTGAATTTGCCGACACGAAACTAGCGGATATCGAAGCGTCGGATCAGGCCGTCCTCTATCCGAAAAATATGGCTGGCCATCTTGTCGAACAGCAAGTTGCCTTTGAGATCGCGCGCGGTCAGGTTGACCTCGACATTCGCCGTTCCATCCGCGCCGATCGAGAAGCCGACTGGCTCCGCGTGGGAGTTGATCATCACCCATTGTCGCGTCCAGTAGTCGCGAACGCCGGCGTGTCCGTAGACATGCCCGCCCTCCAAGCCGTTTGCCCACACGACGTCTCGGTGCATGGTTGCCAGCGCCGCTTCCATGTCGCGGGCGTTGAAACGGTCGTAAAGGCGTTTGAGAAGTTCCGTGTCGCTGGGCATGGCGCGCTCCTGAACTGCCCCCAGGGCAAGAGTACGCTCGTTGAGCCGGCTTGGGCCAGACTGGGTCGGGCCAGGAATTTTCCACACCACCTCGCAGATAGCGGCGGTGTCCTTCCTGTTGGCCGTACTGATCGCGATGGCCGTCTTCGTTCTCGTCGCCGGCATCTATTTCGCCATGAGCTACCCGCTGTCGATCGCCGTCCGCTACATGGAGCGGCGGCTCAATATTTCACGCTGAAGAAGGAGCAGTCATGAAGATCCGGAACATCAGGACCACGCCGCTCCACTGCGCCTTCAAACAGCCCTACCACTGGGCGCAAGGGGTCAACCACGGCGCACCCGTCATTCTCATCGAAGTCGAGACCGATGCCGGCATCGTCGGCATCGGCGAGTTGGTGGCAAGCCCGGTCGTCGCGCCGGTGCACGCGATCCTTGCGGACGCCATTCCGCACTTTATCGGCAAATCCGTCTATGACGGCAACCGCACGATCTGGGACTACTACCAGTACGGCTTCAACTCGAAAGGCACGGGCAGCGCACCGCGCTATTTCTCACAGGCGCTGGCCGGCATCGAGCTGGCGCTGTGGGATGCCATCGGCAAGGCCGCCGGCCTGCCGCTGCATAAACTGCTCGGCGGCGCGGTGCGCGACACGGTCGAATATTTCGGCTTCGTCCAGGGCGACACACCGCCCGAGCTCGCCGCCCATGCGCGCGAACTCGCAGAGGCCGGCTTCAAGGTTCTCTATGTGAAAGTGGGCCGGGGCGATGGGCTCGACATTGCCATCGTCTCCGAAATGCGCAAGGCCGTCGGCAGCAGGGTTCGGCTGCGGCTCGATGCCAACGAGGTGTGGGACATGCTGACGGCGCGGCGCATGTTCGAGAAACTCAAGCCCTTCGATCCCGAATTCATCGAGCAGCCGGTGCCCGGGCGCCTGGGCTCGGAAGGACTTTCACGGCTGCGCCAGGTGACGGACATCCCGATCGCCGCCGACCAGACGGCCTACTCCGCCGACGACATCTTCGAACTCTGCCGCAATCGTGCCGCGGATGTGATCGTGCTGGGCCTGCACGAGACCTGCGGCGTCGTGCGCTTCCGCAAGGCGGCCGCAGTGGCCGAGGCCGCCGGCGTCAACATCTGCCTGCACGGCGTCTTCGAGACCGGCATTACCACCTGTGCGTCCAATCAGGTGGCAGCGACCCTGGGAAACATGGACGACGGCAACCAGATCATGTGGCAGCTTCTGGCCGAAGACATCGTGGCCCGCCCGAACCTCCTTCCCAGGGACGGCGCGCTCGCAATCTCGGACCTGCCGGGCCTGGGTTTCGAACTGGATCGCGATGCGGTGGCCAGAGCCGCAGAAGCTTTCAGGAAACTGTAGGAAGGAGCAGAAACCTTAGCGTTGAGGCAAGTCCGCGAATGACGGTCTTCGGTGGCTGCAAGCCGCTTCAAGGCGATGTTTGTCCCTCGAGCAGCACGATGCGGACCGCGCCGATCTTGATCTGGTCGCTCCGGCGTAACCGGGGCTGGGCGCCGACCGGCTCATAGAGGTCAAAAGGCGCCAGCGACACGACGATGTCCTGGGCGCCGTTGTCGCGTCGAACGGCATCGGTGATCTCAAACCTCTGCGTCCATCCCGGGTGGTCCGCCTGATGGGCATGGCCGGCGCGAAAGAGGGAAAGCGTCCCGACGTAGCTCGGGCTCTCCCGGGATGGGGTCTCACCGGCGCGCAGGTTCACATGCACGTCGTAGCCCGCCGTCGGCACTCCTTCCATCTCGATCCCTGATACGTCGAGCATGACCCGAACCGGCTTCGCGGGATCGGCGTCCTCGATCCGGGATTTCAGGGATCGGTTTCGCGCCGCGGGTAAGGTATCGAGCGATACCGATAGGTTGAACCTGCCGGTCAGGGCCCACGGCCACGTTCACGGGAATAGGCGGCGAGGCATCCCGTTCGACGAAAGATCTCGATCTCGGGTGTGTTCGGCTGATTTGCCACCAATGCAACAGGCGTGTCGATCGGATCCCGTGCCGCCAATGGCATGCATCCGGGCGTGTCGGAAGTCATAGGTGAAGATGAAGTTTCTTCGATCCAGGTAGAAACGCCTGCTGTGATTGGCGATCGACCCGTCATGGTCGGCGAAGAACCAGGGAGCTTCATCCAGCCATGCGGTTGCCGGAACAACGCCCCACTGGCGCTGACTGTCGCACTCCCAGATTGTCCAAAGCCGGTCGATGTTGGTGTGGTGCACCCAGAAGACGGGGTCGAATCCGGCAGTGTCCGGTGAAGTCATGAGGCCGCCGGTCTGATTTCCCTGCGCGTCAACGACCAGGCCTCCGACAGCCACATGCATGAGGTCATGCGGACTGATCTCCACCCGGCCCTTCGTGTCACCGTCGCTGTCCGCTACCCCTCCGGCAAATCCCGTGATGTCGTCCGGGCCGAAAAAGCGGTTCTCCTGAAACGCACGGGTCGTGGAGACCGCACCGGCCGTGAGCTGATAAAGCCCGAACATGAAGGCCTGCTCGCGGCGGGCATCGAAGAGCGGGTTGGTCGGGTTGTTCGCCGGGTCCGCCTCCGGATCGGCGAAAATCGCCGGAAAGGCGCGTTGTGCCGGTTCGGCATAGTTCCAGTAGGGAAGGCTGAGCGCGGGATCGCCGGAAGCCGCCCGCAGAATACGCTCGAAGTAGTAGACGTATCCCCGGTGCCAAAGCAGGAAATCTGCAGACGCTTGACCGAAATGCGGACATTTGTTCCAGAACTTGGCCTGATCCACTTGAGCGACGGCTGGATCTCCGACCGCCGCTTCCGCTACCGCCTCTTCCGAGACCGCATGCACCGCCGCCTGGAAGAACCAGCTGGTCGGATCGGATGGCAGCCGGCTCTTCATCGTCCGGACGCCAAGCTTGAGGGCGCTCACGCGCTGCGGGTCGAGGATGAACTCTTCCAGCTTCATGCGGGGGCCGGGGGCCGCCTGTGCCGAGGCGGCGCGGACTGAAAGGCACGACGCGACCGCCGACATTGTCAGAAAGCCGGTTGAAGTCACGACGAGTGATCGGCATGGCATCCTCTCGTTGTTCGCCCCGGCCTTGTTTCCGGGATCCACAATCAGCCGGGAGGCCAAGAACCTTGCGCGGTCTCGTCACCTGCGTCTGTGACTTTCCGCACGTCTCGGCAATCGATTTCGCTGGATGCGCAGCGCCGAATGGCAAAATTGCCGCGGGCATCAATTTGATAGGCTGAAACGGTCAGGACGGGTTAGAAAGTGCCGGACGGGAACCCGGGAGGGACGATGAACTACGAGGCTTTCTTCCAGGAGCAGCTCGACGGCTTGCGCGCCGAAGGCCGGTACCGGGTCTTCGCCGATCTCGAACGAAAGGCCGGGCGCTTTCCGCGCGCCGCCTATCATGCCGACGGCAAGACCTCGGAGATTACCTTCTGGTGCTCCAACGACTATCTCGGCATGGGACAGCATCCCGCGGTCATCGCGGCAATGCACGAAGCGATCGACCGCTGCGGCGCGGGCGCAGGCGGTACGCGCAACATTGCCGGCACCAATCACTATCACGTGCTGCTGGAGCGGGAGCTCGCTGACCTGCATGGCAAGGAGGCTGCCCTGCTCTTCACCTCGGGCTATGTGGCGAACTGGGCGGCACTGAGCACGTTGGCTTCAGGCCTGCCCGGCTGCGTCGTCCTGTCGGATGCCGGGAATCACGCCTCGATGATCGAGGGCATCCGCCACGCCCGTGCCGAGAAGCAGATCTTCAGGCACAACGATGTTGCCGACCTGGAGCGGCTGCTCAAAGGGATCGATCCCGCCAGGCCGAAACTCATCGCCTTCGAGTTCGGTCTACTCGATGGACGGAGATATCGCACCGATCCGGGAAATTTGCGACCTCGCCGAGCGATACGGCGCCATGACCTATGTCGACGAGGTGCACGCGGTGGGTCTCTATGGCCCGCGCGGCGGCGGCATCGCCGAGCGTGAGGGTGTGATGCACCGGCTGACGCTGATCGAGGGAACACTGGGCAAGGCTTTCGGCGTCATCGGTGGCTACATCACAGGCTCGGCGGCGCTGTGCGACTTCCTCCGCAGCTTCGCATCGGGCTTCATCTTCACCACTGCCCTGCCCCCGGCGGTGGCCGCGGCAGCGCTCGCTTCCGTCAAGCACCTCAAAGTCAGCGAGCTCGAGCGCACCCGGCAGCGTGATCGCGTGGCCAAGGTGCGCCGGCGACTCGATGCCATCGGCATTCCCTGCCTCAGGAACGAAAGTCACATCATCCCGGTGATGGTGGGTAATCCCGTCAAATGCAAATGGCTCAGCGACACGCTGATCGAGCGTTACGGCATCTATCTTCAGCCGATCAACTACCCGACGGTGCCGCGGGGCACCGAGCGCCTGCGCATCACGCCGTCGCCATTGCATTCGGATGCCGACATCGACAGGCTGGTTGCCGCACTTTCCGATCTCTGGTCAAAGTGCGCCCTCAATCGCGCCGTGGCATAATGAATTGATGTGAGCCAGCGAAAAGCCGCGATCATTTTCCTCGAGCTTCGACAAGACCGTCATCCCCACGCCAAGCGCTAAAACCGAATGCTTTGCGGAGGCGCGACTCTGCTGTCGGTGTGATGCGTCTTAGCGTGGGTGGCGGCCGCGCTTGTGACTGCTAATGTCGCACAAACCTGCCGACATGCAGGCAGTGAGGAGTTTGGCATGAAGCGCCACCATGAATATGACGTTAATCTCATCCGGCGGATCCTGTTTTTCATCGCCGGTGCCGCCATCGTGATTGCCATCGGCGATATGGGCTCTTGCGTGATGTAACGGCGCGTGCAGTCAACCCACGGCTATCCCGCGCCAAGTTGCGTTGCAGCAGTTTCCTAGCCACGCAAGTTGCACTGCGGTAAGCTCTCCTAATTCCGTTCCTTTGTCGTCCAAAGCCGGCACGACACAACCGTCCAAATGAATGTCGAAGTCGTCCTCCACGGCCACAGCAAAACGCCCGCTTCTCATCGATCTGGCATTGCAAGGCGGGGGCGCCCACGGCGCCTTCACGTGGGGCGTGCTCGACCGCCTGCTCGAGGAGTCGTGGCTGCGCATTGAAGCCATTTCCGGGACGTCCGCCGGTGCCATGAACGCTGCGGTGGTTGCCGATGGGTGGACCGAGGGCGGGGCGCCGGGCGCGCGTGCAGCGCTTGATGCCTATTGGAAGCGCGTCGCGCAGGCTGCCACTTTCAGCCCCTTGCAGCGCACGCCCCTTGACCGTCTGCTCGGCCGCTGGAGCCTCAACTCCTCGCCCGTCTTCATCGGACTCGACCTGATGTCGCGGCTCTTTTCGCCCTACGAACTCAATCCGCGTGGCTTCAATCCACTGCAGTCCATCCTTGACGAAAGTATCGATTTTGCGCGGCTGGCCCGGTCCCCTATCAAGCTGTTCGTAACGGCGACCAATGTCCGCACGGGCCGCGGTCGCATCTTCCGCAATCCCGATATCACTTCGGACGTTCTGCTCGCCTCGGCCTGCCTGCCAACGATGTTCCAGGCAGTCGAGATCGATGGCGACGCTTACTGGGATGGCGGCTACGCGGGCAACCCGACGATCACCCCGCTGATACGCGAGAGCGAGGCCCAGGATACGATCCTGGTGCAGATCAATCCCCGCGAGCGCCCCGGCACGCCGCGCTCGGCGGGCGAGATCCTCAATCGCCTGAACGAGGTGTCCTTCAACGCTGCCCTGATGAAGGAGCTGCGCATGATCGCCCTTCTCCGCCAAGTCGCCGATCCGGGGTCGGGCGAAGGTGCGCGCTGGGCGGTGATGCGGACCCACCGGATCATGACCGACATGATGACGAACCTTGGTCATTCCTCGAAACTGAATGCCGAGTTGGCTTTCCTGGAAATGCTGCGTGGGGAAGGGCGACAAGCAGCCGACGCCTTCCTCGACGCGCACGCGAATGACCTCGGGCACCGCTCGACCGCCGATCTCGACGTGCTGTTGGCGGAGTGCTGAGCCTTGCGGCTGTTCGGGCATCCGGTGGCGTTCGGTCTGCTGATCCGTGATCGCAGGAGGCTCGGCCCGCTCGACTGTTACGGGGCATTCATGTAGCTTTGGATGCGAGGGTAATCTGGCGTTGTCAGCATTCTGTCACGAAAGGAACACCCGCCAGAAACCGACTGCCCTTCCGGCTGCTTTGCAGCAATGCTGACCTGACGCAGCTGAACTGAACTGAAGCGTTTAGCAGTTCACGGAGGTGAAACATGTCCTTCCTGGGTGGCATACTGATGATCCTGGCCGGCCTGGCGATCCTGTCGTTCGGCCTGTTTCTGTTCTACGCGTGGCTGCCCGTGCTCTATGGTCTGCTCGGCCTTGAAATCGGCCTGCTGCTGGGCAGATGGTTGACGGGTGCCGTTGGGGCAACTGCTATTGTCCTTGGAATTGCCGGTGCGGTGCTTCTTGGATTGTTGTCCTATGCTCTCGAGCCGTATCGGCGCGTTCTGCTCGGTATTTCCGGCGGCGTCCTGATCGGCCTATCGATCGCAGCTCTTTTCGGGCTGGATGGTTGGGTCGGCGGCTTCTTCGGCCTCATTCTGGCGGCAGTCTGTGGCGTCATCGGTGGCTTCATCGTGCCGTATTTCTTCGACTCCTTCGTCGTTGGCGCATCCGCTATCGGCGGCGCTTCCATGGTCATGGCCGGCGCACATTTGATAATGCCGAATGTCGCGCTGTTCGACCATGCCGGCGGTGGTTTTCTGCCGAGGCTGCTCACTCTGATCCTGGCCGTGGTGGGAGTGGGCTGGCAACTCAGCAACATCGCGAAGTGGGTTCAAGCCCCGCCGCTGCCTGGCGATGTCTCGGGTCCATCGGCAAAGCGATAGTTCCACAACAGGATCTAGGGGGACGATGCAGGCAGAGCCTGCCCCTCTTGCCGAAGCCGCGTCATCAATTTCGACAGCTGGTCCGGATAGTCGGGCATGAACGTCCAGTAGCGGGCGCCGGTGGACGCCTCGCCCACCGCCAGCCCGCGTTCGTCCGCAGGCAGGTGATAGAGGAGCGTGATCAGCACGTCGCTGCTGACCCACGGATCCTCGTACCAGAATGTATGCGACCAGTTTGACAGGCCGGGAATGTTCTCCGGGCGCACCCGCAGCACTTCGAGGCCATAGTTCGTCGTGGCATCCAGCAGCCAGCGCGTCGCTTCGGGGGTGAGTTCCCTCATGTCGGGCCGCCCGGCGCGCGAGGCGCGATTAATCACCTGGGAAAGTCTTAGGGCGCTGTCACCCAGGTTTACGGCGACCGTCACCCGCTGCGCCTGATCGGCATAGTCGCGCATGTCGTCCACGAAGTCGCGGAAATCGGCATCGGGAGCGGCGTGATAGACCTCACCGAGCCGGGGCGCAATTGCGCCCGGCTGCTTCGCGTCGCGACCGACCATGGCCAGCCCGTCACTGCCCACAGTGGCCCCGGCGCTGTAGGTGATCACGTCGATTTTCTTCGCATCGGTGTTTTCCGCCAGCAATTCGATCATTTCCGCCAGATGCGGCGCCGCGCCGAAGGCGGTGACCATATCCCTGGAATAGCGCAGGAAATTCTCGGCGGTTGGCCAGACGAACAACACCACGATGGAATTTCGCCCGGTGAAGTGGTGGAGCTGCGCAGCCTGACCGGCAGCCCGCTCGACGGTCGTGTTGGCGCCATGGACATAAACGATAATGTCCTTGTCGCGGCTGCGTTCTAGCGACTCATTGATCTGCGCAAACCATGCCTTTGCTTCCGGCGTCAATGGCTCTCCGCTCTCAATCGTCGCGTGTTCGTTCAGGGATTCAAGGTTGAGAAAGGGCCGTGGATCGTCGCTGGCGCGGGTGGACCATGCGTAGATCTTGTCCCACGTAGTGCCCTCCTCGCCGATCCGGATCGTCGCCACGCCGGTATGGAGATCACGACCCGGAATCACCGCATAAAGCCGGTCGTCGCGCGAACCGATCGGCAGGCGGTTCGTCGCGTAGAAAAGCGCTATCTGCGGATCGGGCGGCGACGACGGATTGACCGCAAAAGCATTACTCTCTTCGTCGAGATATTTCGCAGGCGCCGGCATCAACCGCATCGGCGGCTGGTAGAAAGACAGGGCGATGACAGCGCCGGCGACGATCACGCCAAGGATGATGAAATAGCGAAGCATGGTCTCTTCTCGAGTAGTCTTTCTCAATTCTTGAGAAGGCGCCGGAGGAGATCGCGAAGCGTCAGCTCGTGATCGAAACGCCCGTGGCGAAGGAAATTCAGCACCTGCGCGATGACCAACGGATTATTCATCATGAGCGTATGGGTCGTCGGCAGGACGATATGATCGTCCATGCCTTCGAGTTTTGTGCTTTCCACCGAAACCTTGCCGTCGTTCGGCCCATTGAACATGCCCGACAGGATCGGATTGGCCGACCGGTCGCCGGCTATGATGCCGAGCTCGAAGTCCGCAGCGCCCACGCTGTTGGGAAGGCTGTCCGGTCCCGTGCCCAGCTGCAGGCCGGCAGGGCCGTTGAAGAACTCGAAGATCTTCAGGTCGCCGAACGCGTCCACCAATTCCGAACCCCTATTGGGCGGCCCGAGCATTACGACGCGACCAAGATGCGCGGGCCGGTTCTGCGTAAGCCAAGCCCGCACCAGAATGCCGCCCATGGAATGGGTGACGAAATGGATTTGGCCGGCCCTGCTGCACACCGCCACCGACGCATCGACATAGGCGATAAGCTGTTCGATCGGAGCATCGGTCGAGGGATAGGATTCATTGACGACCTGGAAATCAAAAGCATTCAACGTCTCTTCCATTAGAAGAAACGACGATTCCGTCCGCGACAGCCCGTGCAACAGGACAACGCAGTCCTGGGCGAAGGCGGCCGGCGAGAACAGAGCAAACACGAGCACCGGGAAATAACGCATCAACGAAAACTAGTCTGGAATCGTCGGCATTCTCAATGGTTTGTACGCGTCGTCATGGTGCCTTGGCTGTTTCCGCTGTAATCCAAACGCCAGCGGCGATTGCGTGAGCGCCAATGCAACCCTCACAGTCGGGGCCCCTCTTGTCGCACCATGCCAGCAAGAAGTTGTGAGACGATCGCGCTGGATAACTGGACGAGCAGCCAGATGGTGACGAGCTTCAGGCCACCGAGACGCCCTTCTGCACGCGGCAACAGGCCGAGTACAACCAGACCCAGACCGAGGTTGTCGGCCTTGGTGAGTGCATGCAGGCGGGTGAGCGTATCGGGAAAGCGCAACAGTCCCACCGTGCCGGCGAGAAAGAAGAAGGCGCCGGCCGTGACCGCAATGACGGTGAAGATGTTGGTCAGGCTGCTCATCCGGCGTCCGTCGTCCCCATGTTCTTGCGCGAGACCTTCACCACGAATGCGACGGAGGCGAAAGCGGCGAGCAGCGCCAGAACGAGCACAGCATCCGTAACACCAGGCGTCCCGGACGCCGAACCGCGCAGCAGTAGTGCCGCGATGCCTCCGCTGCCGAGAAGCTGTGCGCCCATCATTCGGTCAGCCGTTGCCGGCCCATGGAGAATTCGCATTATGCCCAGCGCCACTATCAACACTACGAAGGCGGCAGCTGCCGTCATGAAATCAGCCATTGTTTGGCCAGGCCCCCAACGCTTTCGCGAACAACTCTTCCTCCAGCGTCAATTGCACTACCACCAGCTGATCGATATCCAGGCAGTGGATGACGAGCGCGCCGTTTTCGTCGCTGCCCGATGGAAGCGTGCCCGGAATCATGCTTGTCTCCGTGCAAAACGCATTTTGCATGATGCCCGGTGCGAGATGCGGTCGATAGACTATGTATCCGGGCCGCAACGGCAGCCGCGGATCGAACACACGCCGTGCCACATCCACGCCCGCAACAATCGAGTGACCCAGAAAGCGCAGGCCAAAACGAGCCAGCGCAATGGGGCGCAAGCTCCATAGCCCAGGCGGCAGCAGCCGCAGGCTTGCCCAGGTTGCAATCGCCGCTGCCAGGACTCCGACTAGGAGATCAGCGGGGTTAAAGCCCGTAAGGATCACCCAAAACCCGAGAAAGCCTGCGCCCCGTGCAACCCAAACACGCGGCCGATCGCCGGCGGCATCGGCGCTACTCATGGCGCATATCTCACCCGGGTTATGTTGGCCGACAAAACCGAGAGGGCTCAGGCTCGGTGAGCCACGGCCCTGGGTTGCCATGCGAAGGCCAGCCAACTGCGATGTGTGAATCCGCTAGGTCGAGCGCGGGACGATCCATCACGGGCAATACCAGAGCGGTCCGATGTTGAAGCAGCCGCGGCGGTTCCAGTTGCTCGGACGATTCCGGCTTCCACGTCCACAGGGCTCGGGGCGCCATCTGCTGCCGATATGGCGATGGTTGATCGTCCTTCCCCACTGCCAAACATAAGCCCGCCGACACTGGCGATGGCGCTGATGCACTTTCGTAACAATGCTGGACTTCAGCTCCGAACCGTCTATGCCCGACAAGGGCACGATTGCAGCCGGAGAAGAACGGGGGACAACCACAGCGAGCGCCACGGCGAGTGCAAATACTGGCCAGTGAATTATGTTTCAGTTCCCTTCTGCACTTCGCAGTCCGAAAATCCCCTGCAGCCGCCAGGACACAACGCCCAGCGTGTCCTACCTTTCGAGGAAAGGCAATCGCGCACGGGGTAAGGAAGTTCAGAAATGACGCCCAGGAAGGCCAAGGAGCGAATTGGATCGAGCGCCGATAGCTTCTTCAGGAAGGAAGGTCGCTACACGGATTTGCTTTCGTCTGTCTCGCAATCGTGGCCGGCACGGTATGGGGCGTCATTTTCGTATTGGGGCCTGGTGATCGCGACTCTTTTTTTCGCCGCATCTCTCACTCCGTCGCTGTTGCCACGCCATTTCGCAGTTCAGGGATTGCTGTCCGGACTGGCGCTGGCGGTCGGTTACGGTGTCGGCGTGTTACTCGTGTGGGTGTGGCGTTACCTGGAACTCCCCCGACCAGGTGCCAGGCTCGAGCGGGTGAGCAAGCAGATTACAGCTGTCTGCATTGTAATCGTCATGGGGGTTTTTCTTTGGTACGCCGCTGCATGGCAGAACTCCATCCGCCAGCTGATGGAGATGGAACCCGTCATCAGCGCCTACCCCTGGCGTGTCGGCGTGATTGCAGTGTTGACCGGTGTCCTGCTGGTTGCCATGGCGCGCGGCCTGCGCAGTTGCTGGAGGTATGTCGATCGCAAGATCAGCAAGGTTGTGCCGCGACGTGTGTCGCAGTTGTCGAGCGCTGTTATCGTAGTCGTCGGGCTGTCTTTGATCCTCAATGATGTCATCGGCAGACTTGCTCTGGATGCGGCGGATGCCCTCTTTGTGAGGCTGGACAGGATAATTGATGAAGGCGTCGAACAGCCCACGGCGGCCACCGCTTCCGGCAGCGCCGGGTCTATGATTGGCTGGGATACGATTGGACGTTTTGGAAAAGGTTTCGTCGCGGCCGGGCCAACCAGGCAGCAGATTAGCCAGTTCTGGGGCAAGGAAGTTCTTGAGCCGCTTCGGGTTTATGTCGGCCTGAACTCGAGAGACACACTGGAAGCGCGGGCCGAGCTTGCTCTCCAGGAGCTCATCCGAGTCGGGGGATTCGATCGATCCACGCTCGTCGTCGCCACACCGACCGGCACGGGCTGGCTCGATCCGGGTGCCGTCGACACGCTGGAATTCCTGCATGCGGGCGATACGGCGATCGTCAGCATGCAGTATTCTTATTTGCCCAGCTGGCTGACGATCCTGGTGGACCCCGAACGCTCGCGTGACTCGGCGACAGTCCTTTTTGACAAAATCTACTTCCACTGGAAGACCCTCCCCAGGGCCGGCCGGCCGAAGCTGTATGTACACGGATTGAGCCTGGGAGCGCTTGGATCCGCGGCCAGCGCCGACCTGTTTACGGTTTTCGAGGATCCGATTCAGGGTGGGCTATGGAGCGGCCCGCCTTTTCCGAGCACCGTCTGGTCGCGGGCGACTCGCATTCCGAAATCCCGACTCGCCGATGTGGCTTCCCGCATTTCGGGACGGTTCGATGTTGCGATTCACCGGGCAAAGAAGCTCGTTGACCGGCGAGGAGAAACGGTGGGGACCGATGCGATTTGTGTACATTCAACATGCCAGCGACCCGATGACATTTTTCGCCTCGGAACTGTTGTACCGCAAGCCTGACTGGCTGGTCGGAGAACGCGGTCCCGATGTCTCGCCCTATCTGCGGTGGCTTCCCATCGTGACTTTCCTGCAAGCGGGCTTTGACCTGCCCATGGCCACTGCCATCCCGATGGGCTACGGGCACAACTTTGCGCCGGCGAGCTACATCGATGCGTGGATCGAAGTTACCCAGCCCGAGGCGTGGAGTGCCGACGATACGAAGCGACTGAAGCAACTGTTCGCAGATTAGACTGGGTGAGCGCACGATTGCGGACTTCGAACCGCTGCATCCGGCCGAGGAAATGGTCAGAGCCCAGCTGAAGGATGGTGATTTCGACCGACTCGGAGATGGGTCTAGACCAGAGCATGAAGACCCCGCACGTATTGTGCGCGGCAGCTTTGTGCGTTTTCTGCTCCTCGGCGGCGATGATACCTGCCGGCCTCATGGGAAGGGTGTGAGAATCAGCGGTGCGTGGATCAAGGGTGTTCTTGATCTGGAAGGCTGCAGAATTCCACGCGATATCGGACTTAAAGATTGCCGGTTTGAGGCTGCGTTGATCCTGCGCGCAGCGATCATAGACAATCTGTTCCTCGATGGCTCTGCACTGCCTGGGCTTCAGGCCGATGCGCTTGAGGCGCGCGGAGGGCTTTATGTGCGGGGTTCGATGATCTCGGGTGCGGTACGCCTTGTTGGTTCTCGACTTGGAGGCAGTTTCGAAGGCGACGGAGCATCGATCGAGTGGCCGCGCAATTCTGCTTTGGAAGCCGAGGGGCTTCAGGCGCGCGGTGTCTATTTGCGCGGCGCACAGGTGAGCGGCGGCATCAATCTGGTTGGTGCCCGGCTGAGTGCCAGTCTCGATGGAACCGGGATCAGATTGGAGCATCCCGACGACGTTGCAATAAACGCCGATGACATCGAGGTGCGCGGCAACGTTGCCTTGCGGGGAGCGCGCATCGATGGCGAGATTCGGCTGATGGGAGCCGGATCGGCGGCGACTTGGACTGCACTGCGGCCTCGCTGAATCAGCCCGACATGGGTGCATTGCAAATCAACCGCGCCGTTGTCCAGGGTGCGTTTTTCCTGCGCCAGGGTGCTCAAATACACGGTGCCCTCGACATGACCGGGGCAGTAATTGGAGCCATCCATGATGAGGAGAAGTGTTGGCCCGGGAAGGGCGACCTCCTGCTGAACCGCTGTCTTTACGGGGCATTCATTGGCGGGCCGGTCGATGCCGGCAGCAGGCTGAACTGGCTTGCAAGGCAAGTCCCGCAGCGGTGGGGTATGGATTTCTGGCCACAGCCCGCGTTCGCCTGAGCATCATCGACCTGACGACCGGCGACCAGCCCATCGCCAAGGTGTGCGGTGCTTGCGCCACCTGCGCAGCGAGTTCGCCTTCCTTTTGTAGGGCGATCGGAGCAGATCGTTGACAGCCCCCCATTATCCCGTACCATTTGACCAAACGCCCGCATGAAATGAAATGGCATATTGAAGTGGATCGGACCCGCAAATTCGCAGTTGTACTCGAGCCTGAGGAAGACGGCGGTTTTACCGTGCGCGTCCCCGCCTTTCCAGAAGTCGTGACCTATGGCGCCGACGAGACCGAGGCATTAGTTATGGCGGAGGATGCCATCCGGCTGGTTATCGCCGATTGCCTTGCTCGCGGTGAGCCCATTCCAGCCAACGATCTTCCTCGCATACGTGAGGTCACCATCACTCTGGCTGCATGACCGGTCGGCTACCGGCACTGACTGCCAAGCAGGTGGTGCGCGCTCTTGAGCGCGCCGGATTTTCCGTCTCTCGCACCTCCGGGAGCCATTGCAGGCTCGTGCATGAACGCGATCCGAGCCGCAAAGTCACGGAGCTGCTGAGCCGCTCCACACTACCGCGAGAGCGGTTTAGTCCTGTGACTCAAAGCGGTCATAGGGTCCGATCCGTCTGATCAAGCGGTATTGGTTCCCGCTGCGGCAATCGCAGTCTGATCTGATTGCTTAGCGAAGCACGTCAAGCAGCGCCTTGGCCTCGACTAGGTCGCGGGCGCCGAGGCCCTCCGTAAACCAACCGTAGATGGGTGCCAGCAGGTCGTGCGCCCGCTGCCGCTCACCCCGCTCCGCCCACAGCCGCGCGAGGCTCATCGCGGCGCGGAGCTCGAAGGTCTTTGCGTGCTGTTCACGAGACAGATTGAGCGCGCGCTGGTAGCAAGCCTCTGCCTGAGAAGAGAGCGCCGGCCGTTGAGCGAGCCGGGCCTCGCCCTGCAGCCGATAAAGTTCGGCCGAATACCACTTCTCCCCAGTCTCATTGGCAATCTCAAATGCGGCATGCAGGGCAGCCTCCGCCTCATCGATCCGTCCTCCGAAGAGGCAGGCCTGCACAAAGTACGACAGCATTTGAGCCGCTTGGAATTTGGTTCCTGTCGCTAACCAGTCAGACAGCCCCTGTCGAGCCATCTCTACGCCATTGGCATTCCGATCCAGCCTACTCACCACCAAGCCCTTGACAATCAGGCTGCCGGCCCGCCAAGTCGTCAATGAGTTTTCAACCGCATAATTTATTGCATCATCACATGCCTTGAGGGCTTCATCAAATAGACCACGCTCCAATAGATGGCAGGCAGCGACCAATTTCGTATATCCTATGGAATTAACATGTCTTGATTGAGTTGTTTGTTCTATCGATATTAGCATACTCTTGTATGCCATATCATATTGCCCAAGACATAATTTCGTCTGCATCCAATTTGCATGTATCAACGCTCCCGGATGTTCTGTCAATTTAAACGCAACGTCGTATCCATCATCACAGACGTATTGACTTTGAGCCAATTCGGAAAAATGATCGGAATCTTTTAGATGTCCGCGCATCATGTGTGTATACGCGAGCATAAAATTGTGAATGTAATTAAACTGATTAGACGATGTTTCCACAAGAAATTGCGCCAATTCTTTGGCGACATTGTCGGCGTCGTCATACTGCCCCAGACCGAGAAGAGTAGACCATTCCCCGTAGAGGACTGGGATGACGCGGTCCAAGTCCCGAACACCTCGGCATACTTCCCTGGCCCGCCTAACGATCCGCTGCGTCTCGGCAGACGCATATCCCTGAACGGCCGTCAGGGCCGCGCCAAGGGCGATCAGGATATCGAGCTCTAACTCTTGAGTTCCGACCCGATCGGAGCGCGCGTCAAGGGTGGCAAGGGCCTTTCCCAGGCTTGCGATCGCCTCGACGTTCATGGATCGCTCGAACGCCTGCCTTCCAGCCCTTGTCCACCACTCCACCGCAGATTCATCGAGGCCACCCTCCGCGTAGTGCTGCGCGACGACCTCGGGTGCGGTGGCGGCCTCCTCCGGGAACTGGTTTTCCAGCACAGCCGCAATGCGGGCATGGAGGCGCTGGCGCTGGCTCTTGAGCAGGCTGCCATGGGCAGCGTCCTGGACGAGGGCGTGCTTGAACGTGTAGGTCGCGTCGGTGCCCGTGCCCCGGCGGAACACCAGGCTGGCGTCCATCAGCTGTTCGAGCGCGGCGCGCAGGTCCGCGTCGGAGCGCGTGAGGACCGCCGCCAGAAGATCGTGCCGGAACGTCCGGCCGATGGCGGCGCCGGCCTGGGCGACCTCCTTCGCCGGGGCGAGCCGATCGAGCCGGGCCATTAGGCTGTCGTGCAGGGTCGCCGGGATCGCCAGCGGCGGCAGGGGGCCATCCAGCACGTAGCGGCCGTCCTGCTCGCGCAGGATCCCGGAACTCCATTACCATCCGGGTGAGCTCCTCGACGAACAGCGGCACCCCATCGGTCTTGGCCACCACTTGGTCCAGCACCTCGGACGGCAGCGAGATCCCACCCGTCACGCCCTCGACCAGCTCGGCGCCCTGCCGCTTACTCAGCCGGTTCAACACCACCGTCGTCGCATTGGGCCGCCCGAGCCAGTTGGGGCGGTACTCGGGACGGCCCGTCACCACCACCAGGAGCCGGGCTCCCTCGGCACGGCCGATCGTCAGGTCCACCAACTCCTGGGTCGTCGGGTCGATCCAGTGGGCGTCCTCGACGATCATCAGCACCGGCTTGGTCGCGGAGAGGCCGATCGCCTGGTCGGCCAAGGTCGCCAGCGTCCGGTCCTTCTGCCGCTCCGGGCTCATCGCGAGCGGCGGGTAACGATCGCCGGTGGGAACCCCCAGCAAGGCGGCGATCAACGGCACTGCCTCGGCAAAGTTCGCACCCGCCAGGCCCATCAGGGCCTCCAGCTTGGTGAGGCGGACCTCGGGCCCGTCGTCCCGCTCGAACCCAGCAGCCCGCTCCAGATGCTCGATGATCGGATAGAGCGCGCTGTTGGTGTGGTAGGGCGAGCACTGGAAACGCAGTCGGATGTGATCGTCCGCCATCAGGCGCTCGCGCAGAACCTCGGTGATGCGCGACTTGCCGATCCCGGCCTCGCCAGATACCAGCACCACCTGGCCTTCGCTCTCCTTGGCCCGGCGCCAGCGCTCCAGCAGCAGCGCAAGTTCCTGTTCGCGACCCACCAGCGGCGTCAGCCAGCGCCCGTGCAGGGCCTCGAACCGGCTCTCCGCCCCGCTCGGCCCCAGCACCCGCCAGAGTTTCACGGGCTCGGGGAAGCCCTTGAGCGACCGTTCCTCCGGCGCCTCGTAGGTGAAGGCTTCCCCGGCCAAGGATCGCGTCCGATCCGCCGCCACCACTTCGCCCGAGCGGGCGAGGCCCTGGAGCCGGAACGCGAGGTTCGGGGTCTCCCCCGTCACCGCCCCTACCTCTGCCCCCCCGGCGCCCACCAGGTCGCCGACCACGACCACTCCGGTCGCGATGCCCACCCGCGCCCGCAGCCGTACGCCGTGAGCCGCCAGTATGCGCTTCCCCAGGCGCTTAACGGCGCGCACCACTGCAAGCCCGGCGTAAATCGCGCGCACCGCGTCGTCCTCGTGGGCCTGGGGGTAGCCGAAGTAGACCAGCACCCCATCACCCATGAACTTGGCCACGAGCCCGCCATAGCGGCCAACCTCCCGCGCTGTCGCGTCCTGGTAAGCGCGCAACAGATCCCGCAGCTCCTCGGGGTCCAGCTTCAGCGACAGCTCCGTCGAGCCCACCAGGTCGACGAACATCACCGTCAACTGCCGTCGCTCGGCCTCGCCGCGCGGTGCCGGCGCTGACACCTCACTGGTCGAGTTGAGCGCCTTGATCGCCTTCAGGAGCTTGAGCCGAGCGCCTAGCGGCAGGCCCAGCTCCTTCAGGTGATCGTCGGTAAGGTCGGGAACGGCAGCTGCGTCGATCTCGTTCGCCGCGAACGTCGCCGCGTATTTCTCAAGCCCTAGACTGGCAAGCCAAGATGTGACGTCCCACATGTCGCTAGCTACCGCTTCTGATCCGACCCAGGCTGATGACGAAAAATGATAGTCTCAGGCTGCTTCGGCGGCAGCGAGAAGCTTTGCCTTCCGCTTGCTGCGAGGCTGAGCTTATGCTCCTCGCCCCAATGGCCATCGCCGCGCAGCAAACCGCGCGAGCAGAGCAAACAATGCAGCGGGAGTTTCATGTGCCGTCCCCCCAAACAAGGCTACGCCTGTGCAGTGTTTAGCGCTACGTTTTTGTGGCGTTTTTTGAACTGCTCTCTAACTAACAGCCCATTTGAAATCAGAAGCCGACCGAGCCAACGAAATAAGCCGCCCCGGCGCGGATGGATACCCGGCCGGGGCGCTGATCTCACGCAAATACGTGTTTTGGGACGACGTGAGTGTGAGATCGGGCGAAACAACGCACCAACCCAGCTTAGGTTCCGAGCGAAGGAAAGCCCCGGCGGGAGGGGATGCCGGCCGGGGCTTTTTTTCTCAACACCCGCGGTGTTCGGGGGACGGGCGCAACTGACCTCGTGCAATCGGAAGCGAGCAGATCACCGTTCTGGCTGATCGCGGCTACTATAACGGTGACGAGGTGCTGGCCTGCGAGGGAACCGGCGTGCTGCCTTGCATCCCCAAGACGCAGACGTCCGGCAACGCCAAGCGCGGCCTCTTCACCGTGGCGGACTTCATCTACGACGCTGGGAAGGACCGCTACAAATGCCCGGCCGGCAAGCACCTGACCAGGGGAAAGGTGCGCTCAGACCGCCGCGACAATATCGACCACTATCGCAACCTCACCGCATGTTCGGCCTGTGCGCTCAAACCCAGGTGCACACCCGATAAGCACAAGCGCCTGAAGCGCTGGGAGCACGAAGGCGTCCTCGACAAGATGCAGGCCAAACTCGATCGCTTACCCGACGCCACGTCCATCCGCCGCCAGACCGTCGAACATCCTTTCGGCACGCTCAAGGCCTGGATGGGCAGCACCCATTTCCTGACCAAGACGCTCGAAAGGGTCAGTACGGAAATGAGCTTGCAGGTGCTCGCCTACAACATGAAGCGCATGATCAACATCATCGGCGTCAAGCCGCTGATGAGAGCAATTGCCGCCTGATCGCTTTCGGCCGTAGCGCACCAGTTCAGGCCGTCCAAGCGGAACCGAGCAATCGCGTTTTCACACGGCCTCGGTCAAAGTCGGCCGTTCACTTAAGCGGCGGCAAAGTCTGTCTGCTTTACATCGAGAAGCAGCCATAAGTAGCTTTGCTCGCCACTTCGCATTCGTGCCACGGGACTAAACCGCTCGCGCGGTAGAGCGCTGCTGGGGGCGACACAGCCAGTAGGATAGCGCGACTGGGTGGCGTGTTCTGATGTGACGATGAGGAGTTCGCAAACCTCTCTCAAGACGAAGCATCCCCATGACCGACGAGGCAGCGAGCCCTGCGCCGGCACATGATCGGAAGATATGACGGTCCGCAAGATTGCGTCGAAGACCCGACAAGGCTACCAAGGGTGGGTGTTGAATTGTGAGACAGGTGTGCAATTGGAGATGCGGTGATCGTCATCGGTAAGATGCGCAGATCGAAACAAAGTTTTTTCGCCTTGGCCTGTCCCCCAAGGTCGTTTGTGAGGCTCATAAACTGGAAGTTGTCACAAGTGATATTTTTACCACGCCTAACTCCTTGAAATCACATGGGAGGCGAAAGTTACTTTCCCCATGAGCAAATTCCGTGCCGTAAACGTCCAAGTTGTGCACGCGTTCGAGGACGACAGTTCTTTGAGATCAGGCGCAGCGCTTAAGTCTCGATAGCGCAAGGCGAGCGGCGCCCTCTTTCCCGCGGTTTCCTCCTTTGGAGGTTTTCGTACGCCGGCCACCGGAGCACGCGGCTTCGTTTGCGAGTGGCCGGCATCCGAAAACCTTCACAGCAACGGACATTCGCCTCCGGAACCAATTTCACTCCGGCAATCCTGCCTTGCGCAGGCCATCGAGCAAGATCGCAAGGCGCGCCTCGTCAGGGATCGGAAGCTGGCGGATACGGGAGACGGTGACGCCTGGTGACAGCGACAAGATCTTCGCGATCGCCTTATTCGCTTCGTCGGCTCGGCCCAGATGCCCATATGCTGCGGCCAGGTACCAATACGTCGTGTCCCAACCATCGTAGATTGCAGCCGAGCGCCGGGCAACCTCGGCGGCATCTGAGTATCGACCGGAAAGTAACAGCGCTTTCGCCTCGCCTGTGAGAAAGAAGAACGCACCTGGGTCGACCGGACTCAGGCGCCGCGCACGCTGGAAGCACGTAACGGCCTCCTGCAGATCTCCGGCCATGCAATAGGCAAATCCAGCATGTGACAGTACCAACACATTGTTGGGGTTAAGGTCAGTGGCGCGCCGGATCGCCGACAAGCCCGCCTCGTATTCATGCCCGACCATCAGCAGCACAAAGCCCGCAATCCCTATCGCGTTAGCATCATCGCTTTCCTGTTGCAGCGCGGCACGAGCAAGTTTGAGGGCATTGTCGGCATCGTCCTCGCACCGCGTATTCCAGCCTCGAGTGAGACGTTGCTCATAGCACCAAGCGGCAAAAGCCAAGGCAGGGGCGAACCCGGGATCGAGCACAATGGCCTGAGTAAGGAACTCAAGCGCCCGAGCATTGTCATCCGGGTGCATCGCGTAGAGATGAGGCAACGCGCGCAGATAGAGATCGTATGCGTCGAGATTCTCAGGTCTCTTGCGCCGCGAGCGCCTGATCTCTGCCTTGCGGATCTGTGGTTCGATGATTCCGACGACGGTGTCGGTGATCTTGTCCTGCAGATCGAAGACGTCCTCCGGCGCGCCATCAAACCGGTCCGCCCAAAGATGGGCGCGCGTGGCAGCATCGATGAGCTGGCCATTGATGCGCACACGGCTGCCTACCTTGCGCACGCTGCCTTCGAGTACGTAGCGGACACCTAGCTCCTTCGCCACTTGTGCGATATCGACGCTCCGCCCCTTGTAGACGAAGCTCGAATTGCGCGCGATGACGAACAACTCTTTGAAACGCGACAGGGCGGTGATGATGTCTTCGACCATTCCATCGGCGAAATACTCCTGCTCGGGATCGCCGCTTAGGTTGGCAAACGGCAGCACGGCGATCGAGGGCTTGTCGGTTGCTGCTTCGGGCGTTGCGACCGGCACACGCGGCGTGCCGGTGACACGGTAGACGCGTACCGGCTCGGCAATGTTCTTCAGGGTCTGAGTGCCCAAATCTTCGAAGCCGGCATTGACCTTGTTCCTGACAGAATCGAAAGCCATGCCGGAAACCAGCACGCTGCCCGGTTCCGCGATATTTTCAAGACGGGCCGAGATGTTGACGCCGTCACCATAGAGATCACTGCCCTCGACCATGACGTCACCCAGGTTGACACCGATGCGCAACACGATGTGGCGAGCTTCTGGCAGATCGGCGTTGGCGGCGGCCATGCCGCGCTGCAGCTCGACTGCGCATTGCACCGCATTGACCGCACTGCCGAATTCGACAAGCACACCGTCGCCGGCGACTTTGAAGATGCGGCCCTGGTGGAGGACAACCAGGGGCTCCAACACCTCGTTTCGCCGGGCCTTGAGCACGGCCAGCGTGCCAGACTCGTCCCGCTCCATGAGGCGGCTGTAACCAACGACGTCCGCGGCGAGAATGGCGGCAAGGCGGCGCTGGACGCGAGTTTCGGCCACTTACGTCGATTGCTCCAGAAAACGGAACGTACGGAATTATATGAGTGCCTAGTCGAATGGTCCATCGAACCGGACTTCCGGAATGGGTCTTGGCCGTGTGAAAACGCTCTGGCGGAAGCATAGACGCGTCGTGACCTTTGCGAGGCGGCCATGCGCGGTCACTTTCCGGGTTTGGCGGCTCTCTCGGTCTGCGAGTGCTCCTGAAGGGGAATCCGGCCGTCTTGGGCGGTTCTGCAACAGCAGACGGACGCATGTCTGCGCCGACTATGCCCTCATCACCGCCATAAGCGGTTGGACGCCCATAATGTTCACGACACGCGTGAGATTGTAGGCCAGCACGTGCAGTGCCATCTCGGCGGCAACCCGTGGCAGCGTCTTCATCAGGAAGTGGGTGGCTCCCATTCGGGCCTTGATCGTGCCGAAAGGATGCTCGACCGTCTCACGCCGCTGGCGCATCTTCTAGTACTAACATTGGGAGGAAAGAGAATGTCATGGCACTATAGACTGACGGCCTTCGCCAGCGCGGCAGCCGTCGCAGGCTTCGTGTCGATGGGGGCCGTAATTGCCCCGGTATCGGCGGAAGAGATAGTCCTCAAAATGGCGGTTCCGGACTGGCCGCCGACACGCATCATGAAGGACCTCTTCGACAAAAATTACAAAGCGCCTTCGGGAAACACGATAAAACTCGACATCGATTTTATTCCGTGGCCGGACTATTACACCCGTCTCAATGCCTCGCTCACTTCAGGCGAGAAGAAATACAACATGGCGGTGTCCGACTCGCAATGGCTCGGGGCCTTCATCGAGGGTGGCTATTACCGCAAGATTAATGATCTGATCGCTGCCGACCCTGGCTTGAAGGCAGCACTCGCCGACATGCATCCGGCTCCGCTGCAGGCCTATGCAACCTATCCCTACAAGTCGGAGAACTATTACGGCTTCCCGCAGATGCCGGACATCCTCATCACTTACTTTCGCACCGATGTTCTTTGCCATGAGGAAGAGCAGAAAAACTTCCAGGCGAAGTACAATCAGAAACTGCCGTGCACGCCCGAAGAGATGGACGATGCCGATTGGGACGCGTGGGAGAAGATGGGCGAGTTTTTCATGCGCAAGAAGGGCGACAAGCTCGCCGGCCAGACGCTCGATGACGATTTCTATGGAATCGCCTATCAGGCTGGCAAGGCCTACGACATGAATACCATGCAGATCAACGGCTTCATCTGGCAGTATGGCGGCAATATCTGGGACGAAACCCAGGCGCCCAAGGGCCATGCCGAAGGCGTTGTCAATTCACCTGAAGCGGTCAAGGCTCTTGATCACTATCTGCGGCTGACGAAATATATGCCGCCGGTGGTGAAGACTGGCGGCATGGACGTTTTCAAGACCGACGAGCTGTTCCGCGAAGGCAAAGTAGCCATGATAGTGCAGTGGATCGGCTTTGGCGAAAACACGATCAACCCGCAAACCTCGAAAGTAGCCGACAAGGTCGCTTTCGCCCAGATGCCTGGCCTGCGCGGTTCCGACGGCAAGATCATCCGTTGGTCAAACATCGGCGGCCAGCCTTTTGTGCTTATGACCTGGACCACCGATACGCAAATCAAGGAAGCGGTCGATTTCGTCAAATGGTGGCTCTCGCCAGAAGTGCAGCATCAATTTGCTGCAGCAGGCGGCCAGAGTGCGATCAAGTCGGTCTATAACGATCCGAAATATGTGGGCTATCGTCCCTGGAACCGTACCTGGGCGCCGGGGCTCGAATGGCAGAAGGACACCTGGCACATTCCGGAGTTCTTCGAACTGCTCGTCCAGGGCCAGGAGCAATATGACCTGGCGATCACCGGTAAACAGGATGCCAAGACCACCTTGGACAATATTGCGGCCTTCCAGGAAAAGCTCCTCAAGGGAGCCGGGCATATTCAGGAATAGCATTGATTGACACCGAATCCGTATGCCGCCAGCCGGGGCATGGGCGTCTTCGTAAAACGGCGGCAATCAATCAGCATGACGCACCACACGTCCCCGCTTTCCCTCGCGCGATTCACTGAATTGCGCTGGAGCAACTGGAGATCATTTCCGATCCTGTCCGCTCTGGGTCAAACTGAGAAGACGCGGCTTCGCGACGGCGCGGCAGGTTTACCTTCAGGAGCGGACATGGCTGCCGCGTCACCAGGATACCTGCGATCTGATCCTTACAAGAGGAGCGCGCTGAGTAGTTTAGCGATGCTCAGGTTAAGAAGCATTGCCTGCCCAACGCAGTTTGGAGACTGCACTACCCGCGCCCACAAGGGGCAAAGTAAAACGCCACTTCGCATCATTAAGTCGATGCGGCTTGTTCGTAAAAAGTGGTTGCGGGGGCCGCAACCACCTTTACCGAACAATGATTCGGTGGCTTGGTGTCACTTCACACCCCGAACAGCCCAGCCTGGTGTGAGTGTGGACACTAATTTCTGCCGAAGTGGAGCACTCCGAAAGTTGGCCAAGAGCCTGAATTCCCAGAGGTTACCATAGGGGATCGATGCCTAAAGGCTTTACCCGCTCAGTTCGAACAAATATCGAGAAGTGCCAATCGGCAGCCATTGCCGCTGTTGAAGTATATAATCGGCCAGGGGCACGATTCAGAACGCCACATTTCATAATCTTGGTTGTTGTCGCATGGACGGCGTTCTTTCACGCTGTGTTCTACCGGCGTCGAGCAAATCCTTGGTACAAGAAAGTTGGTAAGAGCAAGAAAGGCGACCGCTACGTACGGATTGATGGAGAACCGAAACACTGGGATTTGGCGGAGTGCCTAAAGCAGTACTTTGGTGGTAACCATCCGCCTGAACGGAAGAATCTCGAATTCCTGCTTGGTTTGCGAAACAAGATTGAGCAGCGCGATATTCCAAATTTGGATGCAGGTCTGTACGGCGGATGCCAAGCGTCACTATTAAATCTTGAACAGCACATAGCTGACGAGTTTGGCAGTCGTTATCTGTTGACTGAAAACCTTGCGATATCACTTCAGTTCTCTCAAGGCTAGTAGCTTGCGATGATGCGACACGGCTCTTTGGTCGCTCGTTCTCGCTCTTCGCAGAGCGATACGAAATCTTCGAAGCTCTTGAGTACGGTCTGGGTTTCCGCGTCCCTCTCACCAAAGTTGTAGATGTCACGATAGATCGCAATCTTCCGAACGAACGGAAGTCGAGCGCGAAGCTTCGCCGCGCCTATAGGCACGCCGCTCGGACTAAGCGGCTTCGGACCGAAATACTGCGCAACCGAGCCGCCGTCCAAAACTCCCTAAGCGAAACAAAACCGGCGTATCGACCGAATAGTGGCAGCCATCGAGCATGGCTCCGATACGCCTGCCATGCATCGTCGGCTAATCGAGCTGGAGCGAGATTGGCGCGCGATTCGGGCGCGGTGCAGCACACCGACAACTTAACGCATTCAACGCCGGATTTGGCCGCTCAATTCTGTTAATAGATTGATTTAATTGCATGTTTTGGTGGTAGCGGAGGAGCGCTGTGGTCAATATCATAACTTCGCTCCAGTGGTGTTGCTCGTCTAAGGTAGCCGTGGGCCAAAACCAGCGGTGAGGCAGACATCGAGAAGACCTGAGCTAGATTGCTCAACATTGAAAAGGATTGGCGTGTCAGCGCCGCATTGCCCGGGGCGACCCGCGGGCGATTTTGTAAGATTTCAGCGCCCCGGCAGGTCAAAGCGGCCCGCGCCAACGTTTCCCCAGAATGATGAACACAACATAGTGCGTAACGAGCAGCGCCGGGACCCAGAAGGCCGGTATCCAATAGGCGGGCCCCATATATGGCGCTGCGTTGTTGATGGTGGCAAGCGAGATCGCGACAATAAGATCGAGCGTGCCGACGGTGTTAAATAGCGCGACGAGAGGTCGCGCGAACCGGGACCGGCGAACCACCGACGGGATCGCAACAAGCGCCAGCACTGCGGCGAGCAAGTCACCAGCGGCAGCAGGATACGCAAACTGCTGAGGGATACTGGGATACACGGCGCCCGGAGCAAGGAACATCAGCCCGAGATGCCTCAAAGCATGCAGCAGAAGAATTGGTAGCACGACAGAACTTGGCTCAAGGTCCACAAGTTTCGGCATCAGATAGAGCTTGGCCGCTATCCCGAAGACGAGCGTGGTGAACAGCAAATTGACGGTCAGGATATTCATCTGCACCCGTAGCTCCTTCTGTGCAGTCAACGCGGATCGCCGTCCGCAGAACCGCAATCAAGAGAAGGGCAAGGCGCTGTCGTGCTGGACGCATGCGCGATTTCTGTGCCGCACTCCAAAACGTCTAGTAGTTCATTTTCTTGGACTGTAGATCGACACTTGCTCAGCCAGTCCACGCAAAGTCTGGGCCCCGAGGTAGTCAAGCGGACAATCGAGCCGACAAGCCACCGGTTCGGTAATGAGTATCGAACGCCCAAGCGATTTGCTTAAGCTCTCGACGCGGCTCGCTGCATTGACGGCACTGCCGATCACCGTGAAGTCGAGGCGATCGGGCGCGCCGACATTGCCGAAGAACACCTCGCCGTCGTGCAGGGCGATGCCGGTCTTGAGTGGCCGCCAACCCTCGATGCTCGCGAGCTCACTCGGCGCCACGTTGAGGCGTTCGACAGCCTCGATCGCCTCTTCGGCCGCAGCAAGCGAGGCGAGGGCTGCTTCTCGCTCGCCCCCGAAAGCGGCATAAGGAAACACAGCCAGGAGACCATCGCCGATGAATTTTAGCACCTCGCCGTCATGCGCCATGACCGCGCCGGCCAGCCGCTCGAAATAGGCATTCAACAGCTCGATCATGTCGTGTTCGTCGAGCCGATCTGAGAGATTGGTGAACCCGCGCAGGTCCGACACCCAGATGACGGCACGGATCGACACGCCGGCGCCGCGCTTGATCGAGCCTTGAAGCACCCGTCTGCCGGCCGCCGCGCCGAGATAGGTCTCGAGCACATTGCCAGCGATGCGGAGCGCGATGTGGCGCTCGACATGCAGCGAGAACAGCCTGAGAATGTGGCTCAGATCTCCACGTTGTCGATCGGAGAAGCCACTTGCCTGCCTCGTCGCGGCCGTAGCTGCGTTGTGATAAGAGCCGCCAGCGCGTAGTGGCACCGCGAGATACTCGCTGATGCCCTGTCTCGCGAGCTCGGCCATCAGCGGGAACCGCTCCGCCGTTTCCCGGTCCTGCGGGCTCGCACGGAACGACTCGCCATATTCAATCACACGGAAAAGCGGGTTTCGCCGATAGGCTTCCGTCTGGAGCGCGGCTTCCGTAACCTTGATTTCGTCGCAGAGACCATCCGTCCGGTTCCAGTTCCAGGCGAAGCCGAACAGTTGCGGGTGCAAAGTGCCGACATGCAGACTCGCCCGGTCGAGTGGCAGCCCTGCTGCGACAAGGCGCCAGACCAACGACTCGAAAAGCGGCAACTGGTCGTCCTCGCGCAAAGCATCCGTGAGGAGCCATACTTCGATCTCGTCGAGCGTCGTTCTCTCCGGCGCGGTGGATGGCCCGCCGGCGGTGCGGCGCAAGAGTGAAACCGAAGGCGCATAGCTCCGGGGAGCAGGATCCGGGCGAACCGTAGGCATCAACCTCCTTCTCTTCCGCTCGCCTCAGTTCTGACCAGCTTGGTTCAGGTTAACGTGAGGAGCGCCACCATGTGATCTGCAATGCGCTATCTCGTTCGAGAACGCGGATGCCACGGCATTGCGCTTCAGGGGCCCTGAATTCTCCCTACGGCGCATGCAGCCGCCGGCGCCAGCCGTGGAGTCTTCAGCGCCGCGCCCGCACATCTCGAGACCCCCAGTGGTCCGTGCGCAACGCCTCCACGATAGCTGCAGAGAAAGCCGCGGAATGGCGCGGGTACGCCGAAGTTACGAGGTTGCGATCGACCACGACCGGCGCATCCTGCATCCACGTTGCGCCTGCGGCCTCAGCATCTGGCTGTACGACGAGGTCGGGGTAAGTTGCGCCGTCATTAAACCCCGTCACGCGACGCCCGGCAACGACCTTGGAGCGGGTGGCCAGCAGCGACCCCCGGCAGATGCAGGCGATGACGCCACCTCGGGCGTTGACCGCTTGAACGAACTCGGTAATGCGAGGATCTTCGGCAAGCAAGGCGGGGCTTTTTGCACCACCTGGGATGAGGACGCCGACATAGTCCTCAGGGCGCGCTTCCGTTATTGCACGCTCGACATCCAACAGACCGGTCCTCGCGAAATAACTGTAGATCTCGACCGGCTCCTTGCGTGAGGATACAACCTCGACCTGGTAGCCGGCCTCGTTGAGGGCGACCTTGGGAAAGAAATACTCTTCCTCCTGAAACGCGTCGGCGACGAGGGCGGCAATCTTCGGACGTTCCTCGGTCATCGAATTGTCTCCTTTGAGTTCTGTTTGTGAAATTTTCCCTATCCTCTCGTGGATTGGTGATCAGAGATTGCGGGCAAAGTAGTTTGCAATTGCGTCTGCGGCCGCGCCGATGATCGAGGGCTGGTCGTAGAAGTCGATCTGCCCGCGGTCGGCGCCGCGACCGTTGTGGATCAGGCCAGCGAGCGTTATCTCCTAAGCACACGCATCCAGATAGAAAATCGAGGCCAAGAGGTCACGCTAGGAGTCGGATTTTGGTGTCGGGCCGCGGGTTCAGTGGGGCATCGCGCGCCGCGCCGCTTCTCGTAACTCCTGCTCGCTCAGGTCGTGAATGTGCGTTGCAACCGACCAGCTGTGGCCGAACGGATCCTCGATGGTGCCGTAGCGGTCGCCCCAGAACATGTCGGCGACCGGCATCTTCACCGTAGCGCCAGCCTTGACCGCGCGCTCGACGAATGCATCGACGTCACTGACGTAGAGATGGATCGTCACCGGCGTCCCGTTGAGCGACTTTGGCGATAGAGCACCCCACTCCGGGGCCTCGTTGACGAGCATGACGGAGGAACCGCAGATCTGGATCGCGGCATGTACGAGCTTGCCGTCCTTGCCGGGGACGCGGATCATCTCGACCGCGTCGAAAGCTCTCTTGTAGAAGTCGATAGCCTCCGCCGCGCCGGAACAAACGAGATGCGGCGACAGGGTGTGCATGCCATATGGAGCCACGTCCCTTTCTGGCCTCGCGGTGGCGTTTTCAGTCGTCTTTGCTGTCACTGGAGCGTTGGTCATTTCGCGTCTCCTGTTACCTGGGCTTTGGATGGCGGCGATCAGCTTGAGGCTCGGCATCGCGTCGGCCTCGAACGCCTCGCCGGCTTTGTCGTCGGCGCTTGGTTTAGCAACGTTAGACCTCCTCGGATGATCAGACTTCTGCGGAAAATGTGCAGAGCTCAGCGTCCTGACGCCTGCTTTGTCCTTCAGGCGGCTGGAATGCGGCGTGCCGGACGCAATTACAGGGTCATGGGAAAAGTTGCGTAGTCGCGCCACGGTGGCTAGCGATCTGAATCCAGCCGAGTGACGGCGTGAAGCAGGGCCACGACGATGAACAACGGACCGGCGACGATGCCGCAAGATAGCAGGGCCTTCGCGGCGGGGGTCGTTCCGGGGGCAGCGGGGGTTGCGGAGGTCGCGATCACTGGTCGCCCATCTGGCTGATAGACGTGACGCTCGATGTAGTTGTGATCAAGTCTTGCAAGACTAGATGTCTGCGCAGGACGAAACCGTACAAGATTTTAACCCCGATGTTGTTTGCAAGCGGAAGCACTATGTTCTTCTCAATGACAGTGGCGTTCGGCGCTTCTGCGCTGGATTTTGTATTCGACCTGCGGGCCGTTGCGGCCACAGCATCAAGAGTCCAAGACCTAATCCTACGGCGCTGATTGCTTTCCACATTACGAATCCAGATCACAGATCGCCTCCGAACCGATGACTCCACAGGCTTCCTGCGCGGACATGTGCTTCCGGAGACGTTAATGTTGCCTTTTCGGTTCAGCTTCGGCGTTGTCTGCTCCGCTATTGCCAGAACGTCCGCTTCCATGCCCTTGAACATTGGTCCCCGGCGGGATCATTGACGATGACGTGAAGCAACGACCCTCCTTTAGGTCAAAGCGGTCAGATGGAGCGTTGGATCAGATCAAGATCATCCCATTCGCCTGACCCATACTCGAGTTCAATGCGACACAACACATCGCCGCGGTCCATCAGGTCGATGGAAACCGTGCCGTCTTTGACCCTTATGAAGGGGCCGACTTTGACCGATCGGAAGCCGAACCCGGCCAACTTACACTCCAGGAGTTCCACGATTTCGGCGATATTTCTGCCGGTGAGCGCGGATGTCTTTTCCGAGTTGTGCAGGGGCCGTGGCCAGCCGCCTGTCTGTAGCCGGGTCAGCCTTTCTTCGCCAGACATTTCAGTGCCTTTGCGTCTTGCAAAGCAGCCCCCGTTTGGCGTGCCGAGCCATTCGTCCAGTTGAACGAACCGCCTACGTCGCATCTCGTCCTCGCTCTGCCGTCCCGTTGTGGCTGGGGAATTATCATCATCAGCCATCGCGGCAAATGATCATACTTCTCAAAAATGTGCAGAGATCATCGTCAGTTGATGCCTGTTTTGTTCATCAGGCGGCTGGAAGGAGCGAGCTGGAGAGGCCGGTCTCGCCCTACTCTTCGCCCACAACGTGCGCGTGATGATTGGTTGCCCAACAGCTATCTTTCATATAGCCAACGGGGAAACTGTCGCAGCCGCACTAGCGGCCCGATTGAAACCCGATTGAAAAGAGACAGGCGAAAACTAACGGCCAGCTCAGCTCTGCACATTTTTCGCGGAAGTCTGATTACTTCCGCGGCGGACTTACTATTACATCCGCAGTCACCTCCACCGAGAAGGAGAGATCGCGATGTCCATCGAAAGAATCCGCCGCACCGAATCGTCGCCACGCTTCAGATTTCTTGCCTTCGTTGCCGCCTGGCGCTCTTGGCGCAGGGAGCGGGCAACGCGCCAGGCGCTCAAGACGCTGTCGGACGAGCAACTGAAGGACATCGGCCTGCGCCGTCTCCCGACGGGCCGCTATGAGCGCTTCGGCTCCCCATGAACTTCGTCGCCAATCGACCTGAAGCTACGCAGCGGGAATGGATCGGCCCTCGCAGTAATCGCACTGCCATGCCTGCTCTACTCGATGGACTTGACGGTGCTGAACCTCGCGGTACCGCACATAAGCGCCCCGATCTCAAGCCCACCAGCTCGCAATTGCTGTGGATCGTGGACACTTACGGCTTCTAGTCGCTGGATCGCTCATCACCATGGGACGCTTGGCGACCACATCGGCCGCCGCAAGCTCCTGCTCATCGGTGCCGTAGCTTTTGGCGTAGCCTCGATCGTCGCTGCGTTTTCCGCCACGGCCGGGATGCTCATAGCAGCGCGCGCCCGCCTAGCTCTCATGGATGAAAGGCAAATTCGGTCGGGTTCTTGATCGGCAGGGAAAGTTGTCTTCCGCACTGATCTTTCAAGCCAGCGTCGTCCTCAGCACTATCGTTTGGGCAATCGTCGCGCGGAGCTATGTTTGGCCGTCACTTCGGGCGATGCCGCAAGCGGAGGCGCTCAAGCCCATTCTTCTTCTGCACAGCTTCCGATTTGCTGGCTTGTCGTTCCTCTTGCCTGGTGTCGTCTCGACGGATTTAGGAGCTTTTGCCGTGCCCGCCGCCTATGGCGACATCGCCACAGCACTTCTGGCCCTTGTTGCACTCTTGGTTGGGCCGCGAGGGTTTGGGCTTATCCTGGTCTGGATATTCAATCTTGTGGGCAGCGCAGATTTGCTCTTTGCCTTTTACCGCGGCTTCACAACCGGACTTATCGCAAACTGAATCTGGGTGCTGCTTATTTCATACCCACTGTTCTCGTCCCGCTGCTCTCGTTACTTACGGACCTGTCTTCATCCTGCTCTTGGGTAAGGACCCGAGGCGTCGAAGCCGACTTTGCGCGCTCCGGATGCATGAACTGATGTTGCGGGCTACCACTGTTTCTGGGCACCGATCCACAGTTGATCATAATGTTTGATCGCGTCCGCGTAGCTGAAAAAGATTGGGACCGGCCGCTCGGCGATCCAGACGCTCGCAGGTTCGCCGCTGAACAGCTGCAGGAAGTTCCGCGGTGTCGGCCACCGCTCCGCCATAGAGCCGGTTCGCCAGATTGAGAATGCCGGTTTGGTGCATGGCTTCGGTTGCGCTTCCGCAAGCATCCTTCACCAGCAGGACGCGCAGGCCATGGGCCATCGCATCACGCACCGATGCTGCGACGCATGCTTCCGTCCACACGCCTGAAACGATCAGCCACTCGGTTGCCTTTGCGGCAAGCAGCGGCTGCAGTTTGCCTTCGCAGAAGGCGCTGGCATCGTTCTTGTGGATGACGGGTTCGCCGGCGACCGGTTCCACCTCTTTGCAGATCGCGGTGAGCGGGCTCGCCTTGTCGCTAAAGGCCGGCGCACCGTTCTCAGCCTTAGGCTCGAACGGCCGTGATGGGTGCGTTTGGAAATCGCGCCGATAGGCGGCATGGAAAACTGGAACCCTGCGCTCGCGTGCCGCAAGGAGGATGCGCCGGGCGTTGCCGACGACGGCGTCGAAGCCCGCGACTGAGTAACGCGGGTCGTGCCGCTGTTCGTCCTGCAGATCGACGAGGAGCAGTGCGGTATGTCGCAGATCGATGGTCAACGATGTCCGCATCTAGATGGCGGCGCCCAGCAGATCGTCCTCGAACGGAAAGCGGGAGATCAGTTCGGTGCCGGTGTCGGTGATCAGGACTTCCTCTTCGAGCTTCACCCCTTCGGCACCGCCCTTCTCGCCGATATAGCTCTCGACACTCACCACCATGCCGGGGAAAAGCGTCCCGTCACGTCCGTAGCTTGCGAAGTCCATGGCATGGGCAATAAACGGCGTCTCGCCATGCATGCCGACGCCATGCATGATCGATGTATAGCGCTGATCAACGAAACGTGCAGGTATCTGCCAGGCTTTTTCCGCCAACTCGCGGAAGCTGGCGCCCGGCTTGATGATCGAAACGTTGTGCTGAACCT